>CAWFAC010000019.1:0-24209 GCA_963813625.1 uncultured Solirubrobacteraceae bacterium | reverse complement strand
CATATATCCCTTGACAGGGGGTAGATCTCGTGGGACAATGGCTGGCATGAAGGGGAAGACCTGGAAATACATCGGCGACTTGGCAGTCGCCATCCTTGTCGCAAGCGGCCTATCGGGTGCGTTCGGAGTCATTTCTGGGTCCCTGATGCTCGCTGGGTTCGCGGCGTCAATCGCCTCGTCTCTTTTCGCCGTCTATCTGCGCAACCGGGAAGCCGATGCCGCCCGTTGACCGCAACGAACCAGTCCGCGCCGACTACTCCGAGTCCTCGTACTCGCTTATGGAGTTCATGCGCGAGTTCCCGAACGATGCCGCGTGCCTTCAGTGGCTGTGGCGCAACCGCTACGCGGAGGACGGCTCGCACGCGGAGTGCCGGAAGTGCGAGAAGGTGCGCAAGTTCCACAAGGTCGCCGAACGACCCGCATGGGACTGCGACTCCTGCGGGCACCACCTGCACCCGCTCGCCGAGACGATCTTTCACAAGTCCTCGACATCGCTGCAGCTTTGGTTCTTCGCCATCCACCTGATGACGAGCACTCGCTGCGGAGTGTCCGCCAAGCAGCTTGAGCGCGAGCTTGGCGTGACCTACAAGACCGCGTGGCGGATCTTCAACCTGATCCGCAACAAGCTCATGGCGCCCGACGATGACGCGCCGCTGACCGGCGAAGTCGAGATCGACGAGACGTCCGTGGACGGACGGCCGCGCGTCAAACACTCCATGCGCAACGACCCCGAAGCTCGCTCCAAGGCCATGAAACTCCGCGAACGTAGTAGAGCAACCGTGTTCGCCGCAGTCGAGCGCGGTGGCCGCGTCAAGGCAACCGTCCTGCCCTCCCGTCGCGGGCCGGGACTCCACAACAAGGTCATCGAGTGGGTCGAGCCCACCTCGATCGTCTACACCGACGAGTGGCCCGCGTACAACCAGCTCGGAGCGCACTTCGCGGCGCATAGTCGAGTCCGCCACTCGACCGGCGAGTACGTCGTCGGAACGGCACACACGAACACGATTGAGGGCTTCTTTGGGCACCTCAAGCCGTCGATCCGAGGCACCTACAGGAAGGTGTCGCACCGCTGGTTGCAGGGGTACCTCAACGAGTTCACGTTCCGCTACAACGAGCGGCACTCGCGGCAGGCGATGTTCCACACGCTGCTGCTGCGCGCAGCGGGGCGAGCCTAGGCTGTGCGACTGCGCCCCAAACGGGTGATAGCTCTGGCCTGCGGTTTTGCCCTCGCGGTTCTTCCGTTCACTCACGCCCCGTTTGCCATCGGTCTCGTGATCGTGACGGCGGGTTGCTTTGGGGCGTTGGCTGAGCCCGTGCAGAAGCTCCGCAGACGGTTCGCGCGGCCGGCTACTGACCCGTTTGGGAACCCCGTTCCGGCTCGGCTGGCAAATCCTGAGCGGGCTCGGGTTTCGCGGCCTTCTTGAGGTTGCCGAAGAACTCATCACGCTCCGGCACCGGTACGGTTAGGCCCTTGGGCGTCTGCTCCGTCTGCTGCTGGTCCTTCTCCTCCTCTGGCATGATCCTCCAAGGGTAGGCGATGGCAGACGAGCTCGCGGGGGTGGACTTGAAGATCGGGCGGGCGAAGCGCAAGCTTGCCGACCTCGACGAGCGGGTCAAAGCCGCTTTCGCGCCGGACCGATATCTGATCACCGACGAGTTCGACAGCGAGATCGCGGAACAGGTCTACAGCGTGCACAACCTGCCCGCCATCGGCCCCGAGTGGGCGCTTCAACTCGGGGAGGTGCTCTACAACCTCCGGTCGGCGCTGGATCACCTCGCGTGGCAGCTCGTCGAACTCGACAACGGCACCCCCAACGAACAGACTCAGTTTCCTATCCGTGACTCCCCCGACGACAAAAACGGGAATCGACTGCCGCTCCGCGACCTGCTGCCCCAGGTCAAACACCCGGAGATCCTCAAGCTCATCGACGAGTGTCAGCCCTACAACGCTGGCGACGGGACAGACCACACCGTCCAGCACGCGCGAACCACGCCGCTCTGGCATCTGAAGGCCCTCAACAACGTCGACAAGCACCGTCTGCTGCTCGTCGTCGCCAGTGCGGTCGACTTCGACAGCATGTGGTGGGGCTGGCACGACGCCACCTCTGCGCCCGACTACAGGCTCAACTTTGAGCCGCTCACAGAGGGCGCGCCAGTAGCGTGGTTTGACTTCGGGGGAACGCCAGCGCCCTACCATTTCGACCCGCACCCAGCCGTTCGCGTAACTCTCCGCGATCCCGTAGCTCCAGCCCTCTGGCTGCACCCCCTTGTCGGCGTCATCGACAACCTTGCGTGGTGGGTCGAATGGCAGGTCGTGAACGAACGGTTCCGGCCCCTGTTTGCGTAGGCGTGCGTTCATCGCGCGCCCTGCGCTGCCCTGTCGCGAGCAGAATCATACCCCCCGTGAAGGGATATATGTGACGCTCGTCACATATGTACCTTCCGTGTATAAACCCCGCTAGACTGCCCGCTTGTGACAGGCCAGCGCTGGGCGTACCGGATGGGGGCTGGCCGGTGCGCTAGGTGGGCGCGCTACAGCAGCCCCTTGAGAGGCGCGATGATTCCCGCGTTGCACTGCTGCCAGACGTGCCGGAGGGTAGCGACAACCGGCTGCCCCGGAACGGGCGTACTCTCTCCGAGCGTTACATCGCGGGTGAACTTGCCCTCGGCATCTGGTTCCGAGGAGCCCTCGGGGATGGTCCAGTAGCTGAGTACGTGGCCGTCGTGGGTCGGACCGGCGAAGCCGCCGATTCGAGCCTCTCCAATCATGACGTCTTGCCCGGGGCCTCCGATAGCGATCTCGTAGTTCGGGATGGCTGCCGCGACGGCGAGCTGTTCATGGTGCTTATCGACACGATCAAGCTCATGGATGATCCAGAGCGGATGCTTGACGTAGTCATCCGGCCCAGCTTGGTACGGCTGCTCCGCCTCAATGAACCCCTGTGCTTGGAGGGGCATGTTTCGGCAGCGACGTTTGGCCTTCTTGAAGAGCGTGGGGCCTTGACCGCTGTTCCCGTCCGAGTCTTTGTCCCCGTAGATCGGGTATTCGGAGGCGATCTTCGCCTTGATCGGGAGAGCCGCCCCTTTGTTGGCGTCGGCATAGCCCTTGGCGTTGAGGGCCAGAGCGAGGTGATCGAGTGCGGATCTCATTTGGTGCGCGACGACGCCGATCTCCATGCTCCAGTCGGGGACCTCGCCGTCGATGCGCGTGACGAGCTGCGTCCGCCGGGCCTTGGGGTCGTGCTCTGCCACGATGCGGTACTTATTAGTGCCGAGCCACCCCTGGATGGAGGCTTCCAGTGCGTCCAGATGCTTTGACGCGTCCTGCATCTTCTTGTCGTAGCTAGGGACGCTCACGCGCTACGCTCGGTGATGATGTCCGATACGCATGAGCCGGAGCCTACCCAGCAGACACAGCCCAAGAAGGGCGAGCCGATCACGATTCCGGTGCCCAAGAAGGGCGACGTGATGGACTTCTTGGAGAAGACGGCGAAGCTGCCGGACCCGGACAAGGCGTCCAAGACTGAGCCGTGATCCTTGCAGGGCAGGTAGGGAGGGTCGGCGAATAGGAGGCTCAATGCAGGAGCATGGACACTCGCTGCTGCTGGCCTTCGACACCCCCGGTTCGGACTTCGTACGTGGCGTGGAGGTCGGACGTTTGTGGGAGCGGCTGAAGTCGGATGACCCCGTGGTCGAGCAGGTCCACGCCTCCAACGCCGAGATGCTGCTGAGAATGTCCGAGGCAACGGGGCGAGCGCTCCGGGCGGACATCCTCGACGATGAGTGGCTGCTGGCGCACTTCGACGCGCCTGCATGGGCCGTCGGTCTAGAACGTCCGACCGACGACCCATACTGCGGCGGGTGCTAGCGCTCGTGGACGGTTTCGCGGACCAACACGAAACCGTGCTCGCGAGCGGTGAGAGTCGGAGGAAAGACGTCGCCTTCCTCGCACGTGATCTCGCGACCGACGCCGACTCCGATTACGTCAACTACCTTGTAGATGCCGCTGACCGGCACTGTGTTGCCGGGGCGGTGGATGGTCGCCATTGGGGGCGGCCCTCCTTTCGTATGGGTTTCCCCCGAGCCGTTGCTCGCTTCTAACCGGGCGGCGGCTCGGGGCGTTCCCCGTGAACAATGATGGCTGGGTCGGATGTCAGACGTTCGCAGCGCGACGCAATAGCTGCTCAAACATCGCGTCCGGCTCAAGCCGCGCGTTACGCCGCCAGACGAACTCGTTGAGGTACCCCTGCAGCCACTTGTGGGACACCTTCCGGTAGGTCCCACGGATCGACGGCTTGAGATGCCCGAAGAACCCCTCCACGGTGTTCGTGTGCGTGTCGCCCTGCACGTACCAGCCGGCGGAGTGGTTGATCCGACTATGCGAGATGTAGTGACGCTCAAGACCGTGATACGCCGGCCAGTCGTCAGTGAAGACGATCGACGTTGGCTCGACCCACTCGATGACCTGTTTCTTGAGCTGGGGGCCGCGCCGTGATGGGAGCACAGTGGCCTTGATTCGTCCCCCTCGCGAAACGGCAGCGAAGACGGTCGCTCTACTATGTTCCCGGAGTTTCGCCGCCTCAGAGCGACGGCCGGGCTCCGTGCCGCCACGCGGAGCCTGTCCCTGCATCTTGCGCGGCCTGCCATCCACGGACGCCTCATCGACCTCTACGTCACCGGAGAGCATCCCGGAGTCGTCTGCCATGGCGATGTTGCGCAGCTTGTTGAGCATCCGCCATGCGCACTTGTACGTGACGCCGATCTCGCGCTCTAGCTGCTTGGCCGAGATGCCCGAACGAGTGCTAGTGAGCAGGTAGCCCGCGTAGAACCACAGGTGCAGCGACGTGGCCGAACCCTCGTAGATCGTTCCGGCCGTGGCGGACTTGTGCCGGCCGCAGCCGGTGCAGGTCCATGAGAACCGGCGCTGCTTGGTCGCGTAGCGCTTGAACGGCCGATCCTGCTTGCACTTCTCGCAGTAGGCGTGCTGACCGTCCGGCGAAAAGCGGGTCCGCCAGAGCCATTGCAGGCACGCCTCATCGTCGGGGAACGCCTCGACGAACTCCATGAGCGAGTACGAAGACTCGGAAGACTTCGAGCGGACGGGGTTTGAGCGATCGACCCTTGGCATACGCGAAGTATAGCACAGTTTCTACACGGAAGGTATATATGTGACGCTCGTCACACAAACCCCCCTCTGACCGGATATGCTGCGAACGATTGTTCGACTCGCCGAGTCGTCTCCGTGGATGGAGACGAGCGGGGGACCCACTGCCGGATCGCGCTCAGCGATCTGGATGGGGCGAATCGGCCACTGATGTGGCTGTAACGCCTAGCTGGCTCGCGTCTGTTCGCGTGCGCAGTTGGGCGTGAGCCCGACAGCTAACCCCGTAGGCGGACATGCAAGGAGGTAGTCCAATCTATGTATACCCCTGTGACGCCGCAGCCTGCGGCGCCTCTGGTCCCAGTCGGGTTTCTTTCGACGGGTCCAACGGTCACAACCGTCGTTCCGCCCGCGCACACCTCGCTCGAGGTCCGCAAGTACCAGCTCGACGTCCTCGCCAATGGCCGCGCCACCGTCACCGGCAGGCTGCTTGCGGATCGCCGAACAGGACTCTCCAGGCAGCTGGTAACGCTCCAGGCTCTAGGAGCCCGCGGCTGGAGGACGCTTGCGCGGGCTCGCACCGGCGCCAACGGCCGGTTCCGGCTGAGGTACGTGCCGCGCCAGCTCGGCAGCCAGGCGGTGCGCCTGCGCTTCGCCGGCAGTGGCTATGACCTCGCCGCCCACCGCCGGCTCGGCCGGCTGAACGTGTATCGCATGGTCGAGGCCTCCTGGTACGGCGGTGGCGGCAGCCTCGCATGCGGAGGCTCGCTCACGAGCGCCACCATGGGCGTCGCCAACAAGACGCTTCCCTGCGGCACGCTCGTCACCCTGCGCTACGGCGGCCACACGGTGCGAGTGCCCGTCGTCGACCGCGGACCCTACGTCGCCGGTCGCGAATTCGATCTCACCGAAGCGACCAAGCAGGCACTCGGCTTCGGCGGCGTTGGGCAGGTGTGGAGCACGAGCTGACCTTGCACGCTGCCCTGCAGCATGGGCGCGCTCGTGCAGGGGTTGGCTTTCCGCTCCACGCTTCCTTCAATCAGCTGAATGTCCGTCGCAGCCAAGGCGTCGCGCACACAGACGTGGCTCGAGAACCTGGGCGAGTGGAGCTGGCCCGGCCAGGGCGGCGCAGCGGTCGAATTTCTGCCGCCGCCCTGGGTGCCCGCCTTCCCGCCACGCCCCGAGCCCGTCGCAGGCACGCCGCCAGCACCCGCCTCGTGGCGGCCGAAGCGTGCCCGCACGCGCAGGCTCATCACCGGCGCGCTGCTCGGTGCCCTCGCCGCGGTCTGCATCGCGCTCGCTCACAACGGGCAACTGACGCTCGCCGGCGTGATCGGACTCGGCAACGCCGGAGCAGTCGAACAGGAAGCCCCCGCGATCAGCTCGGCTGCGCCCGCACAGTCCCTGCCCACGCTCAACGCCGTGAGCCAGGACGCAGCCGGAAGCTCCATCGACGGGGCGAGCTACCCTTCCGCCGCGCTCCACGGCGAAGGGTCATTCCTCGTGTACCTGCCCGCCGGCTACGCCAGCACGACCAACCACTACCCAGTGCTCTACATGCTGACCGGCACCGACCAGTCCGACAGGGCGTTTCTGCAGGTCGGCCTACAGGGCCAGCTCGACCGGCTGATCGCGCGACACGCGATCCCGCCCTTGATCGCCGTCATCATCCAGGGCGGGCCCGGCACCAACAACTGGCGCAACCAGGGCTCGCTGCGGTATCAAAGCTACATCCTGGAAGTTCAGGAACTGATCGACAGGACGCTGCCGACCGTCGCCGCGCGCGACGCGCGCGCGGTGGTCGGCGACTCCATGGGCGGCTACGGCGCCATGAACGTCGCCCTCGCCAACCCCTACCGGTTCGCGGTCGTCGAGAGCTGGCTCAGCTTCTTCAACGGACTCCAAGGCGATCTGCGCGCCGACCGGCCCGTGTTCGCGCAGCTCGGCCTGCGCGCGTTCGTGTACGGAGCCACATCGGATCACATCGCCGACCCCAACGAGAACGCCCCGTTCGCCGCAGCGCTGCGCGCCGCCGGGGCGCACGCCACGAGCGCCGTGTACCCCGGCGAACACAGCCTCGAAACGATCGAAGCACACCTAGCGAGCATGCTCACCTTCGCCGGGCGCGCGCTGGAGACTCCGCGTCCGCAAACTGCGGCCACAAAAAAACAGATGTGACATCATCCTGGCCGACTAGCCAGTATGATGCGGACGCAATCCTGTGGCAGCGATCACGGAGGTCTCGATGGCGGCGGTTGGCAACGATCTCGAGAGCGTGCTCGTCAGCGAGCGCGAGCTCTGGCAGGACGGCCCCCCGCACGAGCTGTTCGCAAGGCTGCGCCAGGAGTGCCCGGTGCACTGGACCGATCGTCTTACCGAGTTCCCGGCCGAGGCCGGCTACTGGTCGGTGACCACCGCCGATGACATCCACGCGGTCAGCCGCGACTGGAGCACCTACTCCTCCGAAACCGGCGGCGTCACGGCCGTCTCCGAAGTGTTCCCGCTGGAGCTCACGCAGGCGATGTTCATCGGCATGGACCCGCCCAAGCACGACCGTCTCAAGGCGCTGTTCCAGGCGGGCTTCACACCCAAGCGGATCGCCGCCCACGAGGACGCCATCAGGGCCATCGTCCGCGATGTCCTCGGCCGGCTGGACGGTCGCTCGACCTGCGATCTCGTCAGCGATTTCGCCCAGCCGGTTGTCTCGCGCGTGATCGGCAGCTTCATGGGCATCTCCGAGGAGGACGACGCGGTCTGGGCGAACCTCATGAACTCGACGCTCGCAGCCGGAGATCTCGACCTCAACCCCGACGGGGTCGAGGGAGTGCTCCAGAAGGACATCCCGGAGATCTTCGAGCGTTGTCGGCTCCTGATCGCTGAGCGTCAGGAGCGTCCCACCGATGATCTGACGAGCGTGCTCGTGCACGCCGAAGTGGATGGTCAGAAGCTCGAGGAACACGAGATCGTGATGGGCTTCTTCCTGCTGATGGCGGCCGGCAACGACAGCACCAAGGCCACCTACTGCAGTGGCATGCGCGCGCTGATGGAAGACCCCGAGCAGATGCAGATCCTGGTCGCGGACCCCTCGCTGATCCCGAGCGCGGTCGAGGAGTCGCTGCGGATGTTCCCCGCGTTCGCGCACTTTCGCCGCACCGCCACGTGTGACACCGAGCTGCATGGGCAGAAGATCCGCGCGGGGGAGAAGGTCGTCATGTGGTACGTCTCCTCCAACCGCGATCAGACGCGCTACCAGGACCCTGACCGGTTCGACGTGCGTCGCTGGTCGAACCGGGGATGCTCGCCGGAGGCGAGCGTCTCCCGGGCTCCGTCCGAGCACCAGGCCTTCGGGGCCGGTGGACGGCACTTCTGCCTCGGCACCGCGCTCGCCCGCCTGGAGCTGACGATCATGCTCGAGGAGACGCTCGCCCGCTACCCGCACATGGAGATCGCGGGCACGCCCACCTACGTCGAATCGCCGTTCCTCAACCAACTCAAGTCGCTCCTCGTCCGGCTCGCGTCCTAGCCGCGAGCCGGACGACCCTCTCACAGCGTCCGCCGCTGTGGGCTCGGGACCGCAGCTGAGAACCGAGCGGCTGCTGCTGCGGCGCTGGCGAGCAACGGACCTCGAGCCGTTCGCCGCCATCAACGCCGATCCGCTCGTCATGGAGCACTTCCCGGCGCCGCTCTCGCGCGCCGACAGTGCCGCTCTGATCGAGCGCAGCGAGCGTTGTTTCGAGGAGCGCGGCTACGGTCTGTGGGCCGTCGAGCTACGCGCACACGCCACCTTCGCCGGCTTCGTCGGCCTCGCGCCGGTCGATATCGACGTCGCCTTCGCACCCGCCGTCGAGGTCGGCTGGCGCCTCGCGCATCCGTTCTGGGGCCACGGCATCGCCACCGAGGCGGCGGCCGCCGCGATCGCCTTCGGCCTCCACGAGCTCGACCTACCGGGCCTCGTCGCCTACACCGCCGAGCGCAACCTGCGCTCACGCCGGGTCATGGAGCGCCTGAGGATGCGACGGGACCCCGCGGAGGACTTCGCGCACCCCAAGCTCGCCGCCGGGGATCCGCTCGCCGCGCACGTCCTCTACCGAACGCACGCTCGCACGCGCCCGTGACAGGCGCACAGCGCGCGGATCCTCTCCAAGGGCGCGCTCGCGAGCGACATATCCTCAAAGCGTGTGCGGGCGCTATACGAACACAGCTGGCCCCGAAGAACTCAACGACCGCTTCCGGGTCCCGATCTCCAGCGACGCCGGAACGCGGCGCTTCAACGTCGCGCCCACCGAAGAGGTGCTCGCGATCGTCGCGCCCAAGGGCCAGCCCGAGGCGCGCCTGCTGCGGTGGGGACTGATCCCGCCGTGGGCGAAGGACGCCAAGGGCGCCGCCAGGATGATCAACGCCAGGGTCGAGACCGTCAGCTCGAGCCCCGCCTACCGCAGACTGATTCCCAAGGCGTCCCGCCGCGCCCTGCAGCTCGCCGACGGCTACTTCGAGTGGCTCAAGCCCGAGGCGCGCAGCCAGCCCCGCCAGCCGTTCTTCTTTCAGGTCGACCACGGCGTCCCGTTCGCATTTGCCGCGCTGTGGACGCCTGCCAAGATCGACGGCCACTGGCTGCACAGCGTCGCGCTGCTCACCTGCGACTCGACGCCCAACCGCGTCGCCGCCGCGATCCACGACCGGATGCCCGTGATCCTCGCCGACCGCGACGCGCAGCGTGCATGGCTGGACCCGGCGCTCGGCGCTGAGGACGCGCTCCAGCTGTGCGGGCCGCTGGACGCCGCACGCCTGTCCGCGCGCCCGGCGAACCCCGCCGTGAACAAGGCCGGCGACGCGGCCGAGGGGCCACAGCTGCTGCTCGCGCCAGACGCCTAAAGCGGCGCGTGCGCGCCCCGGTCGTTCAGCGGAGCTGCGCTCCCCACGTCGTCTCCTCGCGCAGACGCGCCTTCAGGAGCTTGCCGCCCGGGTTGCGCGGCAGCGGCTCATCGCGGACGGCCACGTACTGGGGAACCTTGAAGGTAGCCAGGTGGGCGCGGCAGTGGCGCAGAACCGCGCTGACGTCCAGCTCGCGCCCGTCCATCGGCACGATCACAGCGCCGACCTTCTCGCCCATCATGTCGTCCGCCACCGCCACCACCGCCGCCTCGCCCACGCCAGGCGCGCCCGCGAGGACGTTTTCGACCTCGATCGAGTAAACGTTCTCGCCGCCGCGGTTGATCATGTCCTTCTTGCGATCGACGATGTACAGCAGCCCGTCGGGGTCGATGCACGCCACGTCGCCCGTGTGCAGCCAGCCGTCCGCGAACGTCTCCGCTGTCGCCTGCGGCTTGTTCCAATAGCCCTGCACGACGTTCGGTCCCCGTACGAGCAGCTCGCCCGCGCCGCTCTGCGGGTCAACTTCCTTCAGCGCGAGGTCGACCACCGGCATCGCAAACCCAACCGAGTCGGCGTGCTCCGCCGCCTCCTCGTCCGGCAGGAACGACGTCAGCGAGGAGGTCTCCGTCAGCCCGAAGCCATTGCCCACGCGGGCGCCCGGGAACGCTTCCTTGATCTGGTGCACCAGGCTCGCCGCGATCGGAGCGCCTCCGTATGAGACCCAGCGCACGCGGCTCACGTCCAGCTCCGGGAACTTCGGGTGGCGCAGCACCGCGTGGTAGACCGCCGGCACGGACACCAGCTGGTCGACTCCGTGCGCGCCCACCGCCTCGAAGAAGCCGTCGAGGTCCAGCGCATTGGCGAGCATCTCGACCCGGCCGCCGAGCTCGAGCGTCGGGATCAGCTGGCTGTTGCAGCCGGTCACGTGGAACAGCGGAACCGACACCAGCGTCGATATCGAGGGCCCCTCCGCGCGGTCGATGAACAGGCAGCGAAACGCGTTCTCGCTGTTCGTCACGAAGTTCTCGTGGGAGGTCATCGCCCCCTTGGGAAAGCCAGTCGTCCCGCTCGTGTAGAAGATCGCCGCCAGCTCATCCGGGTCGAGATCCTCGCTCACGAGCGCCTCGCCATCGGGAAGCGCGGCGCCGGGCGCGAACGTGTAGGACGTACCCGAGTCCCCCACCACGTACGCGACCTCCTCCTCGGACAAGCGCGTGTTCACCGGCACCACCACCGCACCCAACAGCTGCGCGCCGAAGAACGCCAGCACCCAGTCGATCCCGTTCGCCAAGCGGATCGCAACGCGATCACCGCGGTCCACACCCGCGCCGCGCAGCCCGCCCGCCACACGCGCCGCGCGCTCCCACAGCCCGCCGTAGCTCAGCGACGGACCGCCCACCTCCACCAGCGCGGTCGCCGCCGCGTCGCGCTCGACGCTCGCGCGCAGCAGCTCCACCAGCGACGCCGGCCGCCGCACGAAGTGCGCCACGCCCTCCGCATCGCGCTTGACGCCCGTCTCGTCGAACGGGTTGCGCCCTCGGGGAAACGGTTGAACCACGAAGCCTCCCTCCACTCGCTGTCGAAGGGGAGCCTATCCGCAATGCCTGCCAGCGAGCTGCTCGATTGTGTTCTTCGTGCGCATCGTCATCGCGCCGAGCAGCCGCTCGATCGTCTTCATGTCGAGCGCCGAGTCGAGCACGCCGCCGCTCGGCAGCCAGTAGAGCTCGCGCGCGCCGAACACAACCCCGTCCCGCTCGCCCGCCAGAGACAGCACATCCGCTCGCGCCCGGGGTGGGGGAGAGGCCGTCAACAGCGCGACCTGGAGCTTCCCCGCAGAGCCGCGCACGCGCTCGGGGTCGAACGGCGTCGTAGCGGCGATCGCGCGGATCTCGGCCGCGTCGCGAATGAACGTCGGGACCGCGTAGCCGAGCGAGTCCGCCAGCCCCGCCTCGATCCGCTCGCTCAGGCCCGTCGCCGCCTCGGCGTCGGCCGCGAAGACCACGTTTCCGCTCGCGCGGAACGTCGCCACGTCTGCGAAGCCCATCGCCAGGAAGTGACCGCGGAGCTCTTCGTTGGTCAGCCGGTGGCCACCGACGTTCATACCGCGCAGGAATGCCGCATATCGAGGCACGCCGGGACCCTATAGCCTGCTCAGCAACGCTCCCCGATCCCAGGCGGTGACCGATGACCGAAACGCTCACGCTCTATGTCTGCCACGTCGACGACGGCGGGCCGCCGCCGCACGCCTGCCGGCGGGCCCAGCGAGCGCTGCGCGACGCCGGCCACGACTTCGAGAAGGTCGTCTTCGGCAAAGGCCACCCGTTCGGCCTGTTCACCAAGGGTCGGCGCCCGGAGCTCAAGGAGATGAGCGGGCAGGAGCAGTTGCCCGTGCTGAAGCTCCCCGACGGCACGTTCGTCAACGGCAGCGCCGCCATCATCGCCTGGGCCAAGGCCAACACGCCCGCCTTGACCAACTGAGCGTCAGGCCGCCGCCGACGCCGCGACCCTGTCGGCCAGGATCGCTGCCAGGCGCGCGCGGTGCTGCCTGGCGCCACCGAGCAGCTTCGCGTCGAGCTGCGCGCGCTTGTACAGCCAGTGCACATCCGCCTCCCACGTGAAGCCGATCCCACCGTGAGCCTGGATCGCGCTCGCCGTCACCTCGCGCGCCGCGTCCGACGCGGCCGCCTTGGCCATCGCCGCCGCCTCCGCCAGCCGATCGGGCTCCGAGTCAGCGCTCCACGCCGCAAACGCCGCCGCCGAGCGGGCCCGCTCGGTATCGAGCAGCATCTGCGCGCAGCGATGCGAGACCGCCTGGAAGGCGCCCACCGGCACACCGAACTGCTTGCGCTCCTTCACGTAGGCCACGGTCATCTCCAGCGCCCGCTCGCACACGCCCACGAGCTCCGAGCTGACCGCCACGAGCGCGCGGTCGATCCCCGCCGACACGTCGCCCGACAGCGGCTCCCCGGCGTCCCGCGGGTCGCTCACACGGGCCGCCGAGCGGGTGGGGTCGATCGTCGCCAACGGCACCACCTCGGCCTGCCCCGCGTCGAGCACGCGCCCGGTGCCGTCCTCTTCGCTCAGCACGATCACCTGCGCGTCGGCAGCGCCGATCACGAGCTCCGCCGTTCCGTCCACCGCCACGCCGAGCGCGCCGATCGTCTCGCCGCTCGCCAGCCCCGGCAGCAACCGCTCGCGCTGCTCACGCGAGCCCGCCTGCTCGATCACCGTCGCCGCCATCGCGCTCGGCAGAAACGGCACCGGCGCGAGCGCCCGCCCGAGCTCCTCGCACAGGATCGACAACTCGATGCGCCCGAGCCCCTGGCCGCCGTGCCCCTCTGCGATAGCGATCCCCGCCCAGCCCAGCTCGCACAGCTCGCGCCACAGCGCAGCGTCCGTGGTGCGCGCCTCGGCGTGCTCGCGCACGCGCTCGGGCTTCGCGCGCTCGGACAGCAGCTCGCGCGCCGTGCGCTGGATCTCGCGCTGGTCGTCCGTGAAGCCGAAGTCCATGCTCTACGCCACCCCTCCGGCGGAGCCCCGACAGGGGCGCAGCTCATAAAAACCCCTCACACCGCGACCTTGAGGCGCGGCAGGCCGAGCACGCGCTCGGCCACGATGTTCTTGAGCACCTCCGTCGTGCCGCCCTCGATCGTGTTGCCCCGCGCGCGCAGCAGCTCATAGCTCCAGCTCGTGCCCGCCGTCAACGCCTGCGGACCGATCACATCCGCCGCGAGCTGAGTGACGCGCTGGTTGGTGTCCGACCACAGCCACTTGACCAGCGAGCCCTCCGGTCCGGGCTGGCCATAGCGCTCGACATCGCTCAGGCCCTTCCACGCCAGCAGGCGGATCGACTCGCAGCGCACGTGCAGCTCCGCGAGCTCGTCCGCATACAGCGCGTTCTCGAGCAGCCCGCGCTCGGCGGCCGCCGCGATCACGTCGTCCAGCAGCTGACGCAGACGAATCTGCAGCGCGAAGCCCAGGCCCGCGCGCTCGTTCATCAGCGTCGTCAGCGCCACCTTCCAGCCGTTGCCCACGCCGCCAACCACGTTCGCGTCCGGGATCCGCGCCTCCTCGATGAACAGCTCGTTGAACTCCGCCTCGCCCGTGATCTGGCGCAGCGGGCGCACCTGCACCGCGTCCTGCTCCATGTCCATCAGGAAGTACGTCAGGCCCTTGTGCTTCGCCACCTCGGAGTCGGTGCGCGCCACCAGCATGCACCACTTCGAGTACTGCGCGCCGCTCGTCCACACCTTCTGGCCGCTCACCACCCACTCCGCGCCGTCCTTCACCGCGCGCGTCTTCAGCGACGCCAGATCAGAGCCCGCGTCGGGCTCTGAGAAGCCCTGGCACCAGATCTCCTCGGCCGACAGGATCGGCGGCAGGTAGCGCTCGCGCTGCTCCGGCGTGCCCCACACCATCAGCGTCGGGCCGCCCAGCAGCAAGCCCAGCACGTTCGCCGCCAACGGCACGCGCGCGCGGCCGATCTCTTCGAAGTAGATCGCCGATTCCGTCAAGCTCGCGCCGCGACCGCCGTACTCGGTCGGCCACGCCGGCGCCGCCCAGCCCGCGTCATACAGCCGCCGCTGCCAGTCGCGCCGCCACGTGTAGCGCGCGTCGTCGCCCGCGTCCGTCGGCTCCGGGTCCGGCGGGTTGGCCGCCAGCCAGCCGCGCAGCTCGTCGCGAAAAGCCGTCTCCGAGGGGCTGAAGGTCAGGTCCATCGCTCTAGCGCAAGCCTACTCCAGGAGCGCGACGCCGCGATCAGCCGGCCCCACCCGCCGCTCGCGCCGCTCGCGCCGCTGGCGCCGCTGGCGCCGCTAGATTTGATCGGTTGTGTCTGACGCCCAGCCCCGCCTGCGCGCCGCGCACTTGGACGCCGACGCCTTCTACGTCTCGATCGAGCTGCGCCGCCATCCCGAGCTGCGCGGCAGGCCCGTCGTCGTCGCCGGCAGCGGCCCGCGCGCGGTCGTCACCACCGCCAGCTACGAGGCGCGCCGCTACGGCGTCGGCTCCGCGATGCCCGCCGCCAGGGCGCGGCGGCTGTGCCCCGACGCGGTCTTCCTCGCGCCCGACTTCGCCACCTACCGCGACGTCTCCGCGCGGATGATGGCGATCGTGCGCGCGCACGTCGAGCGCGTGGAGGTCGTCGGGCTCGACGAGGCCTACCTCGACGTCGACGGTCTGTTCTCACCGCGCGCCGCCATGCGCAGGCTCGTCGCCGAGATCGCCAGCACCATGCAGCTCACGTGCTCCGTCGGCATCGGTCCCAACAAGCTCGTCGCCAAGGTCGCATCCGACGCCGACAAGCCCGCCGGCTTCGTCGTGCTCAGCCGCGAGCAGGCCTGCGCCCGCTTCGCCTCCGCGCCGCCCGGCCTGGTGCCCGGCATCGGGCCGAAGACCGCCGCGCGTCTGGCCGAGCTGGGTCTGAGCACGCTCGCCGCGGTGGGGCGCGCGCCCGAGCCGCTGCTGGTCGAGCGCTTCGGGCCCAACCTCGGACGCGAGCTCGGCAGGCGCGCGCGCTTCGAACACGACGCGCCGATCGGCGCCGAGCGCAAGGTCGTCTCCGAGTCGCGCGAGCGCACCTTCGACCGCGACCTCAGCGACCCCGCCGAGCTGCGCACCGTGCTCGCGCGCATGGCCAGCGAGCTCTGCGCGAGCCTCGCCGCCCACCGGCGCAGCGGCCGCACGATCGGGATCAAGGTGCGTCTCGACGACTTCACCACCGTCACCCGCGCGCACACCGTCGCGGCGCCCACGCGTGACCCTGAGCTCGTGGGCGCGCACGCGCTGCGGCTCCTGCGCGAGTACGCACCCGCGCGTCCGGTGCGGCTGATCGGCGTACGGGTCGCCGGCCTGAGCGCAGACCCGCCGGACGCGGAGGACCTCGATGCCGACCGCCATCGCAAGGCGCCCGCCGGCACCGGGAGCGCAAGCTCCCAGGATCAGCTCGCGCTGCCCGTGTAGGATCCCACCATGGCGATCGTCCGCGTGGGGGAGATCGAGCTCGACTACGAGCGCAGCGGATCGGGGCCGCCACTGCTGCTGATCATGGGCATGAGCGGCACCGCCCTGCACTGGGGCGAGCCGTTCCTGGCGCCGCTGCGCGAGGACTTCGAAGTGATCGTCTACGACCACCGCGGCGTCGGCGCCAGCAGCGCGTTGGAGGGGCCGATCACGATCGCCCAGCTCGCCGACGACGCCGCCGGACTGCTCGCCGCGCTCGGGCTCGACTCCGCCCACGTGCTCGGCATCTCGATGGGCGGCATGGTCGCCCAGGAGCTCGCGCTCGCGCACCCCGACCGCGTCCGCACGCTCACGCTCGGCTGCACCTACTGCGGCGGCGAGGGCAGCTCGATCGGCGCCCCCGAGCTATGGCAGCGGCTCACCGAAGCGATGATGTCCGGCGACCGCGAACGCGCTGTCCGAGCCTCATGGGAGGCGAACGTCTCGACGGCGATGGCGCACGACGACGACGCTTACGCGCGCTTCCTGGAGATCGTCACGCAACGGGCCGTCGCCGTGCCCGTGATCATGGCGCAGATGCAAGCAGGAATGGCACACGACAGCAGCGCGCGCCTGCCCGGACTGACGGTGCCCACGCTCGTGATCCACGGCACCGCCGACGAGCTGCTTCCCGTCCAGAACGGCCGCCTGATCGCATCGCTGATACCCGGCGCGCAGCTGCAGATCCTCGACGACGTCGGCCATCTGTTCTTCTGGGAGCGCCCCGAGCTCTCAGCGGAGCTGCTGCGCGCGCACGCCGCCGTGCATGCCTGACCGATCGGAGATCGACCAGCGCTCGCTGAGCGTCGCCACCGACGACCACGTGATTCTCGCGGGCGAGCAGGCCGGCTCCGGTCCGGCGCTCGTGTTGCTCCACGGTCTCAGCGCCACCCGCCGCTACGTCGTCATGGGATCGCGCGCGCTCGAGCGCTCCGGCCACCGCGTGCTCTCCTACGACGCCCGCGGGCACGGGCGCTCGAGCGCCGCGCCCGACCGCGCCTACAGCTATCAACGCCTGGTCGCCGACCTGCGCGCGGTGCTCGACGCCGCCGACATCGAGCGCGCCGTCCTGGCCGGCGCGTCGATGGGCGCGCACACCGCCGTGCGCTTCGCGCTCGAGCAGCCCCAGCGGGTGGCCGCGCTCGCGATCATCACCCCCGCATACGAGCCCTCCTCGCCGCGGCTGCAGGAGGAGCTCGCCCGCTGGGACGCGCTCGCGCGCGGGCTGCGCGAGGGGGGAGTCGAGGGGTTCATACGGGCCTATGACCTCAGCACCGTGCCACCGGCCTGGCGCAGCACGGTCGAGACCGTCCTGCGCCAGCGCCTGTCCGCACACGAGCATCCCGGCGCGGTCGCCGACGCGCTCGAAGTCGTGCCCCGCTCGCGCCCGTTCGAGCACATGTCGCAGCTCGCCAGCATCGAGCTGCCGACGATCGTGGTCGCCAGCCGCGACGAGGCCGATCCCGGCCATCCGCTGGCCGTCGGCGAGCGCTACGCGCGCGCCATCCCGGGCGCGAAGCTGGTGGTCGAGGACGCCGGGCCGCCGCCGCGCTCACCGATCGCCTGGCAGGGTGGGCAGCTCTCAGCCTTGCTCGCCGAGCTCGCCACCCGAGCAGACGATCGTGGTACGTGATAACGTACAGACGTATGCCAGTGCGCGAGTGGGACGGGACCAGCTACGACCGCATCTCCGGGACAATGGAGGCGCTCGGGCTCGAGGTGCTCCAGCGGCTCGAGCTCACCGGCGAGGAGCTCGTCGTGGACGCCGGCTGCGGCTCGGGGCGCATCACCCAGGCGCTACTCGAGCGGCTGCCCGGCGGGCGCGTCATCGCTCTCGACGAGTCCCCCTCGATGATCGACGCCGCCCGTCGCCGGCTCGGGCCCAGCGTGGACCTGCGCGTGGGCGACCTGCTCGAGCTCGAGCTCGAGCAGCCCGTCGACGCGATCCTCTCGACCGCCACCTTCCACTGGATCGCCGACCACGACCGACTGTTCCGGCGCCTGCGCGCCGCGCTGCGCCCCGGCGGGCGCCTCGTCGCCCAGTGTGGGGGAGAGGGCAACATCGACATCCTCCGCGGGACGGCCGCCGAGGTGCTCGCACACGAACCCTACGCCCGCCATTTCAGCGACTGGCGCGCACCGTGGAACTACGCCGGAGCCGAGCGCACGCGCGAGCGCCTGCTCGCCGCCGGCTTCGCCTCCGCGGAGTGCTGGCTGCAGGCTGCCCCGCGCCAGCCCGAGCAGCCGCGCGAGTTCCTCACCACGATCGTGCTCGGACCGCACGTGCAGCAGCTCCCCGCGCAGCTGCGCGAGCCGTTCATGGACGAGCTGCTCGAGGTCCTCGGCGAGCCCGTCGTCGTCGACTACGTGCGCCTGAACATCGACGCCGTCGCGTAGCGCGATGGTTATGCGCGAGCGGAAACGGGGTCGTCGCCGACAGCCGCACCGGTCAGCAGCGCCGCGTAGCGCCCGCCCCGGTCGAGCAGCTCCTCGTGGGTGCCGCGCTCGACGATCTGCCCAGCGTCGAGCACGAGGATCTGATCGGCGTCGCGGATCGTCGACAGGCGGTGGGCGATCGCGAGCGTCGTGCGCCCGCGAGAGAGCTCGTCGAGAGCCTGCTGCACCGCGCGCTCGGTCTCGGTGTCCAGGGCGGAGGTCGCCTCGTCGAGGATCAACACAGGCGGGTTTCGCAGAATCGTGCGGGCGATCGCGATGCGCTGCTTCTCCCCACCGGAGAATCGGTAGCCCCGCTCGCCCACCGGCGTGTCGTAGCCATCGGGCAGGGAGGAGATCAGCTCGTGGATCTGCGCCGCCTTGGCCGCGTCTTCGATCTCCTCGTCGCTGGCGTCTGGACACGCGAAGCTGAGGTTCTCACGGATCGATGCGTGGAACAGGTAGGTCTCCTGGGAGACGAGGCCGACGGTCGCCGCCAGCGACTCCAGCGTCACGTCGCGGATGTCCACGCCGTCGATGCTCACGCAGCCGCGCTGAGGCTCGTACAAGCGCGCGACCAGATACGCGAGCGTGGTCTTGCCCGAGCCCGTCTCGCCCACGAGCGCGGTGCGGGTGCCGGCCGGGACCTCGGCGTTGATCTGCTCCAGTGTCCACGGCGCCTCGGGCGCGTAGCGGAACGACACGTCCTCGAGCTGGACGTCGCCGTGCACCCCGCTCAACGGACGCGCGCCCGGTCGCTCGACGATGTCCACGGGCAGGTCCAGGTACTCGAAGATGCGCCCGAACAGCGCCAGCGAGGTCTGTACTTCCAGCCCGACCGACAGCAGCGACTGCATCGGGAACAGCAGGCGCGTCTGCAGCGTCGTGAACGCGACGACCGTACCGACCGAGATCACGTTGTTGCCGTGGGCGATGCTGTAGCCCGCGAACCAGTACACGGCCGCCGGCATGATCGCGAAGCTCATCTGCACCGAGGCCATCCGCCAGCGTCCCGCCATGCGCGCACGCACCTCCAGGTCGGCCAGTTCGCTGGACTCCGAGGAGAAGCGATCGACCAGCTCGTGCGAGCGGCCCATCGTCTTGCCGAGCAGGATCCCCGACACCGACAGCGACTCCTCGACCAGCGTAGACATGTCCGCCAAGCGGCCCTGGCGCACCGACTGGATGCGCCGGCGCTCGTTGCCCACGCGGCGTGTCAGCCACACGAAGAACGGCAGCAACACGAGCGAGAAGACGGTCAGCTGCCAGCTCAGGGCGAACATCGCCACGATCGTCGCCGTGACGGTCGCCACCGTCGACACGGTCGAGGTCGCGGTGCTCGTCACCACGTCGTCGATGCCGCCGATGTCGTAGGCGATGCGCGCCTGCACCTCGCCCGAGCGCGTGCGCGTGAAGAACGCCAGCGACATGCGCTGCAGGTGCGCGTACACGGCCGCGCGCAGGTCGTGCATCACGCGCTGGCCCACCTGGTTTGAGATCCACGTCTGCGCCACGCTGATCACACCGTTGATGATCGCCAGCGCGATCATGCCCGCGACCAGCCACGTCAGCAGCCTCAGATCGTGTTCGAGGATCCCCTTGTCGACCGCTTCGCGCAGCAGGAACGGCGATGCGACGCTGAGGATCGAGCCGACGACGATCAGCGCCAGCAGCAGCCCCAGGCGCACCCGGTAGGGAATGAACAGCCTGCCGATGCGCCGCAGCGAGACGGGTTTGTCGGGTATGTCCTCCGGGCGAGGCTGCGGCTGGGACCATCGACGGCTGTCGCCACCACCGTGTCCCGGGCTGAATGGCTGAGCGCTCACCCGGCTGACTTTAGAGTAGCGATATGACCACCGGAGAGGGCCGGGCGCCGCGGCCGAAGGGCGGCGACCCCAACGCGAAGATGATGCGCGTCGCCTTGACACCTGAAGAGTGGCGCAAGCTCCGCGTGTGGGCCGCCGAGGCTGACACCTCGATGCAGGCGATCATCGCGGAGGTCGTCCGCCGCGAGCTCGCTGGCAAGCCGGGGCGGAGGTTTTGAGGCACGCCGCACGAGTCGTCCCTCCAGCTCAGAGCCGATTGGCCCGCGGGAATACGCAAGCACCCCGCCCACGGCTACGCTTGAAAGCGCCGTGGTAGCTTTGAGCGCAAGCGAGCTGAGGGTGCTGGGTGCTCTGCTTGAGAAGCAGCGCACGACGCCGGACGCATACCCGCTGTCGCTCAATGCGCTGCGCCTGGCGTGCAACCAGTCGACCAACCGCGATCCGGTCGTCGATTACGACGACGCGGTCATCCGTGACGCGCTGCACCGCCTGGAGCGCCGCGGCTTCACGCGCCTGGCGAGCGGCGCGGGCAGCCGCGCCGCGAAGTACCGGCACCTGCTCGCGGAAGCGCTGCCGATGGGCCCGGGCGAGCAGGCGATCATGTGCGTGCTGATGCTGCGCGGAGCGCAGACGCCGGGCGAGCTCAAGCAGCGGACCGAGCGCATGCACCCCTTCCCCGACCTGGAGCGAGTGCAGGAGACGCTGCGGGCACTGATCGAACGCGAGCTTGTCGCGCGTCTCGCGCGCCGTCCGGGGCAGAAGGAGGAGCGCTATGTGCAGCTGCTCGGAGGTGACGGCGAGGAGGAGCACGCCCCCGAGGCCGCGGCCGACGGAGCGCCGCTCGCGGCGCGACACGAGCCCGACGATCTGCAAGAGCGGGTGGCGCGGCTCGAGCGCGAGGTCGCCGAGCTGCGCGCGGCGATCAGCGAGCGTGCTTGGGAGCCGGCACGGTGAGCCACGTACAGATGCTCGCGGCCGCTTCCGACGCTGCCAGCGGCGTCGGCATTCCGCTCGCGCTCGCGGCCGGCCTGGTGTCGTTCCTCTCGCCGTGCGTGCTGCCGCTGGTCCCCGGCTACCTGTCGACGGTCATCGGCGTCACACCCACCGACCTGCAGGGAGGCGTGGGCGCTCGCCGCGTGCTGGTCCCGAGCCTGCTGTTCATAGCCAGCTTCTCGGCCATCTTCATCCTGCTGGGCATGAGCGCGACCGTGATCGGCTCCACGCTCAACGCCCACAAACAGACGCTCGAGCAGGTCGGCGGCGTGCTCATCATCCTGATGGGGATCGCGTTCTTGGCCACGCCGTTCGTGAGCATGCTGAACCGCGAGTGGCACTCCGAGTCGCTGCTGCGACTGGCCGGTCGCGGCGGCCCGATCGTGGCGGGCGCCGCCTTCGCGATCGCCTGGACGCCGTGCACGAGCATCACCCTGGGCGCGATCCTCACCCAGGCGGCCGTGTCCAGCTCGGCTGCACACGGAGCGCTGCTGCTCGCCTTCTACTCGGCGGGACTCGCGATCCCGTTCCTGCTGATTGCGCTCGCATTCGAGCGAATGACCGAAGCGCTCGCCGTTGTCAAGCGCCATTTCCCCGTGGTCATCGCGATCGGCGGCGCCGTTATGATCGTGCTGGGGGTGTTGATCCTAACCGGTGAGTTCACGATCCTCAACGCGAAGGCGAACGAAATCACCGGTACTCTGGGACTCCCCGGCGGGTCGATCTAGAGCATGTCCTAGTCGATCGGGACCAGCCTCGCAAGGTGCCAGCGAGGTGGCTCATCGCCCGCCGCCGCAGCTACCGCGTGGCTAATGGCGGCGAATCACCTGATACGTGCCCCACAACATGAACGCGGCGACGAGGATCAGGACGATCAATTCGCGCGCGGTCAGAAGAATCGCTTCACGCACAGCCCTACCCACCTCCACGGTTACCGACCCACGTCGAGCATAGCGCAGAGCGGGGGGAGCGGAGAACCGTGCTCTCCGCTCCCCCGTTAGACGGTCTGTCCTATGCCTCGTGGTTAGGAGATGACCTGCTTTGAGTGCTTGTTCATTACGACGGTGAAGGCGTAGACGATTTTGCCTTCTTTTTCGATAATCACGGCTAGCGTGATCGTCGGTGCTGAGCCCGAGACGCTTATCGTAAACGACACGTTATAGCCCGGCACGCCATTCAGCGTCCCCGTGCCTTGGCCTCTGAATTCGTGCCCTTCGGTAATGCTGGCACACGAGGCGCTGGCCAGGTGCGACAGATGGAAGTGCTCCGTCTTGATTTCAAAGGTGACTTCGAACTGCTGTCTTCCGGTCAGGCCGGTGTTGAGGTTGTTGTCCGAGTTCACGCCGGCCGGAGGCCGGGGACCAGAATGGCCGTCGCCGATAGCTTTCGTGCATTCTTCGGCGACCCACAGCTTCGTCGCGGTCGCGTGCTCGGTCGAGCCGTTCACGGTAACGCTGGCTTCGATCGTGTCTTCACCTGCGCCGTGTTCATCTTTATACGTGAACTTGACAACCCCCGTCGAGTCCGTTTCGCAAGTGGGATCGGCTTCCCCTTTGCTGTTCGTGCACGTCCCTTTCACGCCGGCGTTGGTACCCGCGATCGAGAACGTCACATCCGCGCCGGACACCGCTTTTTTCCCGCCTTCTTCGGTGACCGTCGCCGTCACGGTGTGTTCACCACCGACCGGGTCGGTCGCCGTTTTCGGCGTGAGCGTGATTTCCGATTCCACGCCCGGCGGCGGCGCGAAGCCCGAACAGATACGCACGATGCTGTTGTTTCCTGACGTGTTTCCGTTGCCGAAGCGCGTCCCCTCCTGCGTGATGTAGTCGCACCCATCCGGCCCGACCTGCGTCAGGTCGCCGCGGAACCCGCCGCTCGCGAACAGCGAGTTCACAGGCGGCTTGGCGTAGTTGTTTTCGGGGAAGTCCAGCCGCGTCATCGTGCCGTCGTTGTTGTTGGTCAGGACGAATTTCGGCGACAGCGCGTGGAAGGCGATCCCGTCGGGTTCGCCCGGGATTTCTTCTGAGTTCTGCACGAATTCGCCGTTGCGACGTATGACGGTGACCTTGTGTATCGTTCGGTTCGACATGAACAGGAAGTTCCCCGTCGGGTCAAACGCGATCCCATCGACGAAATCGCCCGTCGTCGCCGTCGAGAACGTCGAGGACGCTCCGCCGGGCGCCGCCGTCAGGATCGTCCCGTTGGCGCCGACGTAGACGAGGTTGCCCGTCTGCGGATCGGTTGCGATTCCCAACGCGTCACCCGGTTCGCCGAACACCACACCCGTCGGCGCGGCCGTGCTCGCATTGATCTGCACGACGCCGCTACCCGTGTTCGAATACAGGAACCCGTCCGGGTTGTTCGTCAAGCCGCAACCCGCGTTGCTCGCAAAGGGCGAGCCCGCCACCTGCGGATGCAACGTCGACCCTTCTTCTGAAACCGTCGCCGCGTTGTTGAACTCAACCAACGGGCTTCCCGCGACGAAGCATTCGTCCACCCACACATTCCCGCTTTTCGCGAACGCCACACCCCCAAACAGACCACCACTCGGCCCCGACCCGTACAGTTCCTGCGTGTATGGCGACTGCAGGAACGAGAACGGTTCCGCCGCGCTCGCTGTGGCGGCCAGGCACAGCGACCCGAGGAGCACTGCCAGGACGGTCCCAACGATTGGCCGCCTTGTTTTAATGTTTTTTCGCATCGTGGTTTTCCCCCTTCACGAAACGTTTACTGTCACGCGACAGCGTGACTCGGTTGCCTGGCCGCACCGCGCGCCACTCCCTGGCATGCGGGCCGCCACTCCGTGGCATGCGGGCCAGTGATACGAGGCTACCGATCGAGCGTTGCGGACGTCGCCTCGTAGCTGTGTGAAGGTTGTGCAACGATCCGTTGTGTGAACGACGGGCGTGCCCGTCGGCGCCGGCGAGGCTAGCTCGTGGTGGCGGTGTGCGCGGCGCCGCGCTCACGGCCGCGCTCCAAGAACC
>CAWFAC010000018.1:0-158673 GCA_963813625.1 uncultured Solirubrobacteraceae bacterium | reverse complement strand
GGCGTCCGGTGGCGGTGCTCGCGCTGCACGGCCAGCTCGCTGCGCTCGCGTGGGCGTCGCCGAGAGCGCGCCGGGCCGCACGCTCGGCTACGTGCAGACCGAGGGCGGCGCCTGCCGGGAGGGCATTCGCGCACGGTGCAGATGCTGCGCGAGCGGGGCCTGCTGGCCAGGCATCTGACGGCGGGAGCGGCCTTCGGTGGAGAGGGTGAGGCGATCACGACCGCCGGCGCGCTCCACCACGGGCTTCGTGCGCTGGGCTGGGACGCGGCCGTGTGCGGTCCGGGCCCGGAATTGTCGGCTCGAGCTCCTGGCTCGGACACGGGGGGATGTCGCGCTCGATCCGGCACATGTATCGCTGGCGCTGGGCTGCCCGACGCTGCTGGTGGCGCGATGTCCTCGAGCGACGAGCGCACGCGCCATCGCGGCATCTCCCACCACACGCTCACCGTCCTGGATCTGCTGCTCGAGCCGGTCACCGTCGCGCTGCCGGCGGGGATGCGCTCCCCCGTCGGCGCAGACCTGCGCGCCGGGCTGGGTGCGGTCTTTGGTGGCGCGATGCCGAGCCGCCCGGCGCTGGCACTCGACGTCGAGCGGCCCGTGCGTATCACCCGCCACGACTGGCGTCGCGCGGCCGTCGACCTGCCGGCCTACGCGGCCAGCGGCCTTCCGGCCGAGACGATGGGCGCGGGCTGGCGACGGATCCCCTGTTCTTTGGCGCGGCGCTCGCGGGCGGCAGCGCCCTCGCGGGCTCGCCGGCCGATCTCCGATCGGCCGGGTGGACTTTGAGAGGCTGAACGCCTGATTGCACCGTCAAGGAGCGTAGGCGTCACCCGCGAAGGTGTAGGGATGGCACCCGTCGAGACGGCCTCGCCGCGCACCGCGGTCGGGATCGAGCCGCTGATCCTCGACTTTCTCGCCTATCTGGAACTCGAGCGTGGGCTCTCGCGGAACACGCTTGAGGCTTACCGCTCGGACCTGCTGCAGTTCGGGGAGTTTCTCGACCGCCGTCGGTTGACCACGGCGCAGGCCGTCCACGGCGACCTGGCGGCGTTCCTGTCCGAGCTCGCGCGGGCACACGGCCCCGACAGCTCGGTCGGTGAGCCCCGCCCGCCGGTGGCCCCGAGCACGCTCGCGCGCAAGGTCGCCTGCCTGCGCTCCTTCTACCGCCACCTCCGCCGCGAGGGGGCGATCGAGCACGACCCTACCGCCGACCTGCGAGGTCCGCGCAAGCCGCAGCGCCTGCCGCGAGTGCTCACGCGTGACGAGATCACGCGGCTGCTGGCTCAGCCGCGTGGGAGTGGACCGCTCGCGTTGCGCGACCGCGCGCTGCTCGAGGCGATGTACGCGTGCGGCCTGCGCGCGTCGGAGGCGGTGGGGCTCGAGCTCGCCGACGTGGATCTGGAGGACGGGCTGCTGTGTGCCCGCGGAAAGGGCTCGAAGGAGCGGATCGTCCCGATCGGACGCCAGGCGGTGGCTGCGCTGCTCGCGTACTGTCGCGCCGGGCGTCCCGTCTTGATGAAAGCCAACCCGTCCGGTCCTGCACGCCCGCAGACGCACCTGTTCGTCAACAGCCGCGGCTCGGGCCTTACGCGCCAGGGCCTGTACAAGATCGTCCAAGGCCACGCCCGCCGGGCGGGCCTGCAGGAGCGGATGAGCCCGCACACCCTGCGCCACAGCTTCGCCACCCACCTGCTCGCCGGCGGCTGCGACCTGCGCTCGCTGCAGGAGATGCTCGGCCACGCCGACCTCGCGACCACCCAGGTGTACACCCACCTGTCGGCCGAGCGGCTGAAGGACGCCTACTTCAGCGCGCACCCGCGCGCGAGCGTCAGGCGCTAAACATCTTGGGATGAACGGGATGGGCACCCCGCCCGCGCGGCGGGCGTTCGTGCTGGTGATCGACGCGTGCGGCGTGGGGGCGCTGCCGGACGCGGCGGCGTACGGCGATGAAGGGACGAACACGCTCGCGCACCTGGCCGAGGCCGTCGGTGGCCTGGAGCTCCCGACGCTGCAGGCGCTCGGGATCGGCTCGATCCTCCCCCTGCGGGGGGTGCGCCCAGCGAGGACCCAGCGATCCACGGTCGCCTGCACCCGCTGGGCCGGGGAAGGATTCGATCAGCGGCCACTGGGAGTTGATGGGCGTGGTGCTCGAGCGAGCGCTGCCGACCTACCCGTCCGGCTTCCCGTCGGAGATCCTGAGCCGGCTGGTGGACGCCACAGGCCACGAGCTGATCTGCAACCGCCCGGATAACGGGCTCGCGGCGATCGAGGACTTCGGCTCCGAGCACCTTCGCACGGGTGCGCTGATCCTGTACACCTCCCAGGACTCGGTCCTCCAGCTGGCGGCGCACGATGAGCGGGTCCCGGTCGCCGAGCTGTACCGCGCGTGCGCGGCGGCACGGGCAGCGCTGACCGCCGAGCATGCCGTCGGGCGGGTGATCGCGCGACCGTTCACCGGCGCGCCGGGAGCGTTCACGCGCACGGAGGGCAGACGCGACTTCGCGTTGACGCCGCCGGGGCGCAGCTACCTGCAGGAGCTCCAGGGAGCCGGCGTGGAGGTGCATGGGGTCGGCAAGATCCACGACCTGTTCGCCGGGGTCGGGGTGAGCGTGTCCCACCCGGGCGCCACCAACGCTTGAGCGCTCGCGGCGGTCGACGAGCTGGTGGCGCAGCTGCCGAGCGGCCTGGTGTTCGCGAACCTGATCGAGACCGACCAGCGCTACGGCCATCGCAAGGACGTCCGCGGCTTCGCGGGTGCCCTACGCGAGATCGACCAACGCGTGGGGCGCGTGCTCGAGCGCCTGCGCGACGGGGACCTGTTGATAGTGACGGCCGACCACGGTGTCGATCCGGCCCACCCTGGCACAGACCACACGCGCGAGTACGCGCCGCTGCTGGCCGTCAGCGGGGCGATGGTCGCGCACAGATCGCGCGGTGGGAGCCGGGGTGGCTTCCGCCACGACGGCCCGCTGGCGGACGTCGGCGCGAGCGTGCTGTGCTGGCTGACCGGCCTCGAGGCGGACGGTCTTCCCGGCCACGCGTTCATAAGCTAGGGCTGGATGCCAGAGCTGCCAGAGGTGGAGACGGTCAGGCGCCAGCTCGCGCCGCTGGTGGAGGGTCGCAGGCTGGAGCGGATCGAGATCCTCGACCCGCGCTGGTCGCGTCCGCTCGCGCCCGAACAGCTCGCGGACGCGTTGCGCGGCAGGCGCGTCGCGCGCCTGGGTCGGCGGGGCAAGTACCTGGTGTGGAGCTTCGACGGCGACGTGCACCTGGCTCAGCACCTGCGCATGACAGGCGCGGTGCTGTGGGAGCCCGACCCCGAGCCGGCGCACATCCGCGTCCGCATGCGGCTGGCCCGCGCGACCGGCGGGCGTTCCGGGCGCGGCGGCGGGGGCTCTGGGCGCGGCGGGCGCCGGCTGGTGATCGTCGACCCACGTCGCTTCGGAACGGGTGAGCTGCTGCTCGGCTCCGACGCGCTCGAGGCGTTCTTCGCGGCGCGGCTCGGCTTGGAGCCGTTCGACGAGCGCTTCACCGCCGAGCACGTGCGCGGTCTGACGCGGGGACGAACCGCGTCGATCAAGGCGCTCCTGCTCGACCAGCGCAGGATCGCGGGCGTGGGCAACATCTACGCGGACGAGGCCCTGTTCCGCGCGGGCGTGCACCCCAGGCGACCCGCTGGGCGGCTGTCGGGCGAGCAGTGCGCGCGCCTGCGCGAGGGTGTGATCGAGGCCCTGAGGGCCGGCATCGACGCACGCGGGGCGAGCATCGATGACTTCCGCCACGTCGACGGGGTGCGCGGCTCCTTCCAGGACCAGTTCCTCGTGCATCTGCGCGCGGGCGAGCCGTGCGGCAGGTGCGGGACAACGATCGTGAAGCTGGCCGTGGCGGGGCGGGGAACGTACGTGTGCGAGACCTGTCAGCCGCCGTTCAGGCGACGAGCAGCTCCTCCAGGCGCCCGTTCTCGGCGGCGGCCTGCACCTCGCTGAAGCCGCCGAGCAGCTCTCCGTCGACGAGCACCTGGGGAAAGCTCAACATCCCGGTGCTGCGTGCAAGCTCCGTGCGGCCGGCTGGATCCTTGGTCAGGTTGACCTCCGAGAACTCGACCCCGTGCGCTCGCAGCAGGCCCTTGACGCGCCCGCAAAAACCGCACGGCTCGGTCGTGTAAACGGTTACCCGGCTCATTACTTCATAGGGTATAGCGGGACCACGGCGGCGGACGGCGAGATCAGTGGGATAGCACGACGTAACGGCTGGGCACGAGCTGCTCGGTCCGCTTTGGGGGCCGCACGTACTTGCGCTCCTGCCGCGGAGGAAGCGTGAGCGGCTTGGCCTTGTCGGGGTGCTCGTAGGGGACGAGCGAGAGGAGGTGGCTGATGAGGTTCAGGCGCGCAGTGCGCTTGTCGTCGGCCTCGACCACGTGCCAGGGGCTGAGCTCGGTGTCGGTGTAGGCGAACATCCGATCCTTGGCCTCGGCGTAGTCCACCCAGCGGGCGCGGGCCTGGAGGTCGATCGGGCTGAACTTCCAGCGCTTGCGCGGATCCGACAGCCGTTTCTTGAAGCGGCGCTCCTGCTCGTCATCGCTGACCGACAGCCAGTACTTGATGAGGATGATGCCCTCGTTCTGCAGAGCCTGCTCGAACAGCGGACAGAAACGCAGAAACTCTTCGTACTCGTCCTCGGTGCAGAAGCCCATCACCCACTCCACCCCGGCGCGGTTGTACCAGCTGCGATCGAACAGGACGATCTCGCCGGCCGCCGGCAGATGGGCGACGTAGCGCTGGAAGTACCACTGCGTGCGCTCTCGCTCGCTGGGCTTGGGAACCGCGACGACCCGACAGGTGCGGGGGTTCAGGAACGCGATGATGCGCTTGATGACCCCGTCCTTGCCGGCGGTGTCGCGTCCCTCGAACAGCACCACGAGCTGCGCTCCGCGGGCGACGATCCACTCCTGCATGTAGACGAGCTCTGTCTGCAGGCGCAGCAGCTCCTTCTCGTACTGCTTCTCGGTGAGCTCCACCACTGTTCGGGCAAGTTAGAGGATGCACGGTCGCGGGGCGGCCCGGCGCGGGAGCGCCCCAGCGCTTGCAGGCGTCCGGAATGGGGGGCCGTCGGGCGTATCGATCACCATGAGTGGCGTGTCCAGCCGAGCTGTGAAGACGGAGGCGGTGGTGCTGCGCTCGATGCGCTACGGAGAGGCCGACCGGATCCTGCACCTGTACACGCCGCATCGCGGGCGCGTGGGCGCGATCGCCAAGGGCGTCCGGCGCGCGCGCAGCCGCTTCGGCGGACGGCTGGAGCCGTTCTTCCGCCTGCAGATCGAGCTGCATGAGGGACGCGGCGAGCTGTTGACGGTCACCGGCGCGCAGACGGTCGACGCTCACGCGCGTCTGCGCGGGGACGCGCGCGCCCTGGACGCCGCCGCGCGCGCGTGCGACGCCGTGGGGCGGCTGTTCGAGACCTCAGAGCCTCACCCCGGCGTGTTCAACTTGCTGTGCCGCCAGCTTGCGCTGCTCGACGAGCTGGCCGGCGACGCGAGACGCCCGAGCAGCGGTCGCGCGGCAGCGCTGGCGTTTCGCCTGAAGCTGCTGCTGGCGGCGGGGCTGGCGCCGCAGCTCGGCGCGTGCGCGAGCTGCGGCGAGCGGGAGCATCTGGTGGGCTTCTCGGGCGCGGCCGGAGGCGTGGTGTGCGTGGCGTGCGAGGCTGGGTCGTTCGCGCTCGCGCAGGAGGCTCACTCGTTCATGACCGAGGCGCTTGGTCGCGCCCTGACGGACGTGCCCGAAGCAGCCGCGCCGGCGCTCGGCCAGGTCGAGCGGGCGATCGCGGCGACGCTCGAGCACCACGCGCATTTGCGCCTGATGCCGGCCGCCGGGCGCGCGGGCTGATCTCGGTATCGTGCAGCGCCGTGGACGAGGGCCTTCCGATCGCTTACGAGGTTCTGGAGAAGGGCGTTCCCGTGCTGACGTCCGACGGCGAGCTGGTGGGCACCGTGCACCATGTGGTGGCGGCGCCCGAGAAGGACATCTTCCACGGCCTCGTGATCTCGACCCCGGGGCACGGGCTGCGGTTCGTGGAGGGGGCGGATGTGGCGTCGCTGCACGAACACGGCGTGGATCTGCGCATCGACCTGGCGGCCGCGCAGAGCCTGCCTCAGCCGGGCGGCGGCGCGCCGGTGTTTGACGAGGACCCGGGCGAGATGAAGGGCTGGCACCACTGGGTGCACAAGGCGGGCCTCCGCGGCGACTGGAAACGCGAGAGCTGAGCGGAACCGGCCACGGCCGGTGGCACAATCGAGCGGTGAGCATCGCGAGTGAGCAGGATGTGATTGCGGCCGGCTTCGCGGCGCGCGTCGTCGAGGACGAGCGGCGGCTGCGCTCGCCCTTGGCGGCGCGCTCGTATCCGGCGCTGCGGGCGCGGCCGGAGGAGGACTGCGCGCTGCGCACGCCGTTCCAGCGCGACCGCGACCGGATCGTGCACAGCAAGGCCTTTCGCCGGCTGACGCACAAGACCCAGGTGTTCGTGGCGCCGCGCGGCGACCACTACCGCACGCGGCTCACCCACACGCTCGAGGTGACCACGATCTCCCGCACCGTGGCTCGGGCGCTGCGCCTGAACGAGGACCTGGCGGAGGCGATCGGCCTCGGCCACGACCTCGGGCACCCGCCGTTCGGCCACATCGGCGAGGAGGTGCTGGACAGCTGCCTGAAAGAGCGTTTCGGGCGCGACTTTCGCCATTACGAGCACTCGCTGCGGGTCGTCGAGGAGCTGGAGCGCGACGGCGCTGGACTCAACCTCACAGAGCAGGTGCGAGACGGGATCGCCCACCATTCCGGCCGCACGCCGCTGCCACAGACGCTCGAGGGACGGATCGTGCGGCTGATCGACCGCGTGGCGTACATCAATCACGACATCGACGACGCGGTGCGCGCAGGGCTGCTGCGCGAGGACGAGCTCCCGGGCGAGCCGATCGCGGTGCTGGGGGCGAGCGGCTCGGCGCGGATCGACGCGCTGGTACACGACATGGTGGAGCACTCGCACCTCGCGGGCGAGATCGTCCAGGGGCCGCTTGCGGGGTCGGCGATGAGCGAGCTGCGTGAGTTCATGTTCGAGCGGGTGTATCTGGGGCCGGCAGTGCGCGCCGAGCACGAGAAGATCTCGGCGGTGGTGAGGAGGCTGTTCGAGCACTACGTAGAGCACCCAGAGCTGCTGCCGCGGGGCCCGGGCGGCGGCAATCCGCAGGACGAGCGCGAGCTGGCGGAGCGGGCGACCGACTACCTGGCGGGCATGACCGACCGCTACTGCATCAGGGAGTACACCGAGCTCCAGGTGCCGCAGGCCTTCGCCCGCTAGCGTGGCCGGCGTGGCGCTCTACACCAGCGAGTCGAAGGACCGGGTGCGCGACGCGGTCGACTTCGTCGAGCTCGTGTCCGCGCGCACGGAGCTGCGCCGTGCCGGCCCTGCCCGCTACGAGGGCCTGTGTCCTTTCCACGACGAGCGCACGCCATCGTTCGGGATCGACCCAACCCAGAAGGTGTACTACTGCTTCGGCTGCCAGGCTTCGGGCGACGTGTTCACGTTCGTGCAGGAGACCGAGGGCGCGGACTTCAAGGGCGCGCTGGAGCTGCTGGCGGATCGCTACGGGGTGGAGCTCCAGCGCGAGGAGGAGGACCCGCGCGAGGCGGAGAAGCGCAAGCGCAGGGAGCGGCTGCTCGGGCTGCTGGCCCGCACGGCGGCCTACTACCAGCGTGTGCTGTGGGAGTCCAGTGAGGCGCAGCGCGCACGCGACTACCTGACGGGGAGAGGCCTGGGAGAGGAGATGCTGAGGGAGTTCCGCGTGGGTTACGCGCCGAGCGCGTGGGACCGCGTGCTGAGCGCGTCGCGCAGAGGCGGGTTCTCGGAGCAGGAGCTGTACGCGACGGGGCTGGCGCAGCGCTCGAAGGAGAACGGGCGGCCCTACGATCGCTTTCGCTCGCGGATCATGTTCCCGTTGGCGGACGTGCGCGGTCGGGTGCTGGGCTTCGGCGCGCGCGCGATGCGCGAGGAGCAGCGCCCGAAGTACCTGAACACGTCGGACAACGACGTGTATCACAAGGGGTTGCACCTCTATGGCGCGGAGCTCGCGCGGGCGCACGCGACGCGCGCCGGAGAGGCGATCGTGTGCGAGGGCTACACGGACACGATCGCGCTGCACCAGGCGGGCATGCGCAACACGGTGGGCCTGATGGGCACCGCGCTGACAGTCGAGCAGGTTGGCGAGCTGGCGCGCATGGCCCAGACGGTGCTGCTGGCGCTCGACGCGGACGGCGCTGGGCAGGAGGCGATGCTGCGCGCCTCCAGCGTGGCGGCGAAGCGCAAGCTGGAGCTGCGCGTGGTGCCGCTGCCGGCGGGGGCGGATCCAGCGGAGCTGATCCAGCGCGACGGGCCAGAGGCGATGCGCGCGGCGGCGGAGCACTCGGTGCCGTTCGTACGCTTCCGCGTCGAGCGGGTTCTTGCCGGAGGTGATGGCTCGAGCCCGGAGGGCCGCGATCGCATGGTCGATGAGCTGCGCCCGGTGTTCGCGACGCTGGCGCCGAGCGCGATGCGGATGGAGCTGACGCGGATGGTGTCCAGCCGGCTGGCCCTGCCGGAGAGCCTGGCCGAGCAGCTGCTCGCCTCGAGTGCTCAGCGGCGCCCGGCCTCCGGAGCCCGGGGCGAGGGGGCCGGCGGGGAACGGCGGCGGAACGGCACGGGCGAGCGCGCGGGGGGTCTCTCGGGGCGAGAGGAGACCGAGCGGGCGTTCCTGGCGCTGTGCATCGCGTCGCCCGAGCAGGGGGCGAGGGCGCTGGAGGGCCTGGATGTGGAGGAGCACTTCTCGAGTGAGCTGCTACGTCAGGTCGCCAGGCATCTGCGCGAGGGGGACTTGAGCGAGCCGATGGCCGAGCGCTCCGGGCCGGCCGAGCGAGTGGACGGGGATCCCGAGCTGGGGCGCCTGCTCGCAGAGCTGATCGTGGAAGCCGGCGCGGAGAAGGCCAACCCGGCGATGCTAGAGGTGCAGCGCCTGCAGCTGGAGCTGGCGCGGGTGGACCGCCAGATCCAGCAGGCGCGCGGACGGGAGGGTGGTGACGTGAGCGCTCTGGCCCAGCGGCGTGGGGAGATCAAACGCGAGTTCGACCGGGCGTATGAGGGGGTGCTCGAGCAGACGGGGGAGAGGGAGGTGTGAGGGTCGCCCTCGGGGCTTGGGCCGGTTGGGCGGTTGAGCGCGGAGGTCGCGTCCGTCGGCACCCGGAAAGTCACAGACTCGACACAAAAGACACACGCCCGAACATGTGTTCGTGTGATCATGGGATGCATGGATCGCGCATCTTTGGAGCGGCTGTTGGGGCAGGGCCTGTCGCTGGCTGAGATCGGTCGGCGATTCGACCGTCACGAAGCGACGGTCGGCTACTGGGTCAAGAAACATGGATTGGAGGCGGCGAACCGCGACAGACACACGGCGCGGGGAGGCATCGCGAGGGAGGATCTAGAGGTCTTGGTCGAGGCCGAGATGTCTATCGCCCAGATCGCGGAGGCAGTTGGTCGCAGCAAGGCGACGGTGCGCCACTGGCTGATCCGGTACGGACTGAAGACGTCTGGAGGCCCCGGGAGACGACCATCAGGGCAGGCGAAGGCTGCCAAGCAGGCTGGACTTGCCACCGTGACGATGCGCTGCACTCGCCATGGGAAGACCGAGTTCTGTCTCGACGCACGAGGCTACTACCGCTGCAAGCGATGTCGATCGGACGCTGTGGCGCGAAGACGCAGGAAGGTGAAGACGATCCTGGTCGAGGAGGCGGGTGGCGCCTGCTGCATATGCGGATACGACCGCAACATGCGCGCCTTGCACTTCCATCACGTCGAGCCGTCGCAGAAGCGCCATGAGATCAATGCCAAGGGAGTCGCCATCGCCCTTGAGAAGTTGCGGGCCGAGGCGCACAAGTGCGTGCTTCTATGCTCTAATTGCCACGCTGAGGTCGAGGACCGGACGGCGTCCATCCCGGTCGACGCGTTGGACAGAACAAACGCCCCTCCGGGGTAGCACAGTTACGTACGATCCGGGGTAACTCAATTGGCAGAGTGCGACGCTGTTAACGTCGAGGTTGTGGGTTCGAGTCCCACCCCCGGAGCTGTTCTTAGGTGGCGGCTTCGCGAGCCGCAAGCTTCTCCACCAGCCGCGCTGCAGCCTCCCCGGAATCATGCGCGCTTGCCCACGCGCCCAGCTCCCGCGCCCGCTCGCGTATGGCTCGCTCCCCGAGCGCCCGCTCGACCGCCAGCCGCAGCACGCGCGGCGTGAGGAACCGCCGCGGCACGCGCACGCCGGCCCCGGCCCAGTCGAGCCGAGCGGCGTTCTCGTTCATATCGCCGACGGCGGGGCAGGCGACGACGGCGCAGCCGGATGCGAGCGCGCGCACGAGCGTGCCGTGGCCGGCGTGGCAGACGACGAGGTCGCAGTGGGGCATGGTGCGCGCGTAGGAGAGCCAGTCGACGACGCGCGCGTTGTGGGGCACGGGCAGCGAGCGGGGAGGCAGGCGGCGGTTGTAGGTGGCGAGCACCCTGACGGGCGCGTGGGCGAGGCCGCGCAGCGCGGTGCGCAGCAGCCGGTGCTGGGAGTCCTGCGCGGTGGAGGGCGCGATCAGCACGAGCGGCGCGTCGCGCCCGACGCCGCATGCACGACCGGTGGGCAGCTCGACGTCGCGCGTGGGAGGCTCCCACATGAGCGGCCCGACGACGTGGGTATTGGGACCCCACCCGCCACTGCACCCGCTACCCGACCCATCACCGCTCCCACCCGAGTCGCGCGGGTACTCGAGCTGTGGGAAGGTGGCGACGAGCGCGAGCTGGCGACTGATCCCCCCGTGGACGTGATCGAGCGCCGGCAGCGCGAGCCGCGAGCGGGTGTGGTTGAGCTCGAGGCGACCGCGCTCCAGTCCCCGGTCAACCGCACGCTGCGCCTGGCGCCAGAATGCGCGCCCGGCGGCGGTACGGGGCAGGCGCGCGCCGAGCGAGTAGATGGGGAAGTGGGGCTGGCCGTGCGGGTGGACGTGGGGGATGAGCGTGGCGCGCGGGCAGCCGTGGAGCTCGGCGGCGAGCGCGGGTGCGAGCGTGAGGATGTCGGCGACGACGACGTGGGGGCGCAGCTCGCGCACGAGCGGGATGGTGTCCTCGGTGGCGTGCACGACGGCCTCGTAGAAGTCGAGGGGTGGAGAGCCAGCCCCCCCGGAGGGGAAGACGTGGTACTCGGGAGCGGGCGCGAAGTGGAGCCCCTCGGCCTGGACGTGCTCCTGCCAGCGACGCCAGGTCTGCAGCGTGACGTGGTGTCCGCGGGCGGCGAGGGCGCGTCCGAGCGCGATCATGGGAAAGGCATGGCCGGGGTCGCCGAAGGCGCCCAACAGCACGCGTCTCGGAGGGCTTGCGCCCACAGCGCCGGCGCGTGCCACGGGTCGGCGGCTCAGGCGGCGAGCTCGGCGATGAGCCGCAGCTGCTGCAGGCGCTCGGGCGCGGTGAACGCGATGGGGGTGACCCCGAGCGTGCCGACGCCGGCGTCGCGGTAGACGGCGAGGCGCTCGCGCACGAGGTCGGGGGGGCCGCACAGGGAGACTGTGTCGATGAGTGCGTCGGGGATGGCGGCCATGGCCTCGTCGCGCTTGCCTTCGAGGTAGAGGTCTTGAATCTTGGTGGCCTCGGCGTGAAAGCCGTAGCGCTGGACGACCTGGTTGTAGAAGTTGTGCTTGCGCGAGCCCATGCCGCCGACGTAGAGGGCGATGAACGGCCGCATTGCGTCGCGCGCGCCCTGCAGGTCGTCGGTGACGAACACGTTGACGGTGGGCGCGATGTCGAAGTGATCGAGCGATTTGCTGGAGCGCTGCGCGCCCTCTTCTAGCAGCGGGCGAAACTCGGATACGTGCTCGGGCGAGAACAGCGTGGGGATCCACCCGTCGGCGATCTCGCCGGCGAGGGCGGTGTTGTTGGGTCCGATGGCGGCGAGGTAGAGGGGGATGCGCTCCTGGACGGGGGAGATGGTGAGCTTGAGCGCCTTGCCCGGGCCGTCGGGGAGCGGCAGCTGCAGCGTGTCGCCGTGGAACTCGACGCGTTCGCGCGCGAGCGCCATGCGCACGACGGCGACGTAGTCGCGGGTGCGCTGCAGCTGCTTGGCGAAGCGTTGTCCGTGCCAACCCTCGGCGACCTGCGGTCCGGAGGAGCCGATCCCGAGGATCATGCGCCCGTGCGAGAGCTGGTCGATGGTGGCGGCGGTCATGGCGGTCATGGCGGGCGAGCGGGCGGGCATCTGGAAGATGCCGGAGCCTAGGCGGATGCTGGTGGTCTGACCGGCGAGCCAGCCGAGCACGGTGGCTGTGTCGGAGCCGTAGGCCTCGGCGGCCCAGACGGAGTCGTAGCCGAGCTGCTCGGCCTCCTGGACGATCTTCAGCTGGTCCTCCGAGCTGAGGCCAAGCCCCCAGTAACCGATGTGCACGCCGAGCTTCATGTGCAAGTTTCCTTTCAGCTGGAGGGAATTGGTTGCTGATCGAGAACGCGTGGCCTAGGCTTTGCGCCGCATCCGGGCGCACGCGAAGGGCGCGTACGGCGGGGCACAGCGTATGCGAAATCGCCGCCACCACCGCAGCAGCAGCTCTGTAGAGGGCCTACGCCTTGCGATCGACTGCATGCCGGTTGCGACGCGCGAGGCGATGCTGGAGGGGCTGCGCGGCAACGAGCGGATCATCGTGGGCGCGTACGTGGACAGGGAGGGCGGGGTGTGCCCGATGCTGGCGGCGCATCGCTGCGGCGGACGCACGGACTTCCTGTCGTTTGCGAAGTCGTGGGACCGCTTCACGCGTGCGGGCGGCAGCACGCGCGCGGCGACCCGCCGGGAGGTGAGCATTCTGACGGCTCAGCTGGAGGACAGCCTGCTGAGCGGGAGCGGCTTGGAGCTGGACGTGGCGATCTCTGAGCACCGCGAGCTGCGCAGCAAGCGCATGCGCAGGCGCCGGCTGGCGAGGCTCCCGGACGCGGCGGATCCGTCGGGCGAGATCCGGGCACGGCGCGCGCGTCGATCGAAGCGGATCGTTGGGGGAGACAATCTCGCCGGTGAGACCGGACGACGGCTGCTGCTGCCGGTCTCAGCGCGGGGCTGATCGAGCCCGGGCCGCGCGCGGAGCGGCCCTACAGACCCTCGCCGGGCCGCAGGAACATGATCTCGGGCACGACGCAGGCGGGAGAGACCTTGAGCAGGTAGCGCACGGCCTCGGCGATGTCCTGGGGTCGGATCATGTCCTCGGCGGGGACGTGCTCCTTGACGAAGTCAGTCATGGGCGTGTCGACGAAGGCGGGGCACAGGGCGGTTGACTTGATGCCGTCTGCGCCGAGCTCCTTGTTCATGGCCTCGGTCCAGCCGACGACGCCGTGCTTGGCGGCGGCGTAGACGGACAGCCAGGCGTCGCCGCGCTTGCCGGCGATGGAGGAGGTGTTGACGACGAGCGCGTTTTTGTGCTCGCTGGCGGCCTCCTTGAGCAGCGCGAGGCATTCGCGGTAGAAGAGGACGATCGAGCGCAGGTTGACGTCGAGCTGCAGGTCGAGCCGCTTGGTGTTGATGTCGGCGACGAGAGCGCCGACGCCGATGCCGGCGTTGTTGACGAGCACGTCGAGGCGCCCATAGCGCGCGCGGTGGGCGGTGACGACGTTCTGGATTTGGATCTCGTCGGAGACGTCGGCGGCGACGCCCTGCACGTCGAATCCTTCGGCGGCGAGGCCGGCGACCGCGGCGTCGAGCTTCTCGGGCCGCCTGGCGGCCATGGTGATCCCGAACTCCTCCTCGCAGAGCACTCTGGCGATCGCGAGCCCGATGCCGCTGGATGCTCCGGTGACGATGGCTGCGCGCTCGGCTGACATGTGCGCTCCTCTCGGATTGTGGAGTCGAATCGAGGCGCCGCCTCGACGGCAAGACGCCGCGCGGGAGCATCCCACATCTCGCTGGTAGCGTCTGCGCAAGCGCGCACGGCCGACGAGCCGAGCGCGCGGCGGGCCCGTAGCTCAGTTGGTTAGAGCTGCCGACTCATAATCGGTAGGTCGCTGGTTCGAGTCCAGCCGGGCCCACTCCCAAAACACCTGCAAACGCAGCAAGAAAGAGCCTATCACGAGGTTGCGACGGCAGGGTATCGTTCCCGGCATCGTTCCCTAGCGGTCGTCCGGCGGTCGCCGGGACTTTTTGGGGCGTCCTCCGTCGGTCCCGCTGGCACGCCAAGGTCGTGAGGCGGGCTGAGCGTTCGACGGAAAATCCGTTGGCCGGTTCGGCCGCCTTGGGGTCTATATCCGCATGGAAGCAACAACAACATCAGAGGCTCCGCTCTTGCAGGACCGGCTGCTTCGCCCGGATCAGGCCGCTTGGTATCTCAACGTCAGGACGAGCTGGGTCTACGAGGCCGTGCGGACAGGCCGCTTGCCGTGCCATCGGGTCGGGCGGCACATCCGCTTCACGCGTCCAATGCTCGACGAATGGCTCGCTGAGCAGCCTCGTCAGTAGGCGGGATCATAATCCGCGTGTCGGGGGGGTATGCAAGGATCGTCAACAGCACACTCGCGCGCAACGCTTGCTGAGGGCCCGTTGCTTCGCGCAGAGGAGGCCGCCCATCTGCTGTCGGTCGAGACGAGCTGGGTCTATGAGGCTGTGCGCGCGGGCCGTGTGCCCTGCGTGCGAGTTGGGCGACACATCCGCTTCACGCGCCAAATGCTCGAAGGCTGGCTCGCCGAGCAGACCGAGCTCTAGGTGCACGTCGGAGGGGCGCTCTCTGCGGGCCGGGACGCTCGCGACGTTGTCGCGCTGCGTGCGGGGAGGGACGACATTGTGGTTGTCGCCACCGATGAACACCGGCCGGCCGATCTGGGCGCCTGGTTCGGGCTTCGCGACGAGCCACTACTCAGGGATGCCAACGCGCGCGACCGATTTGACCATCCCAACGGCTTCTGTCTACTCTTATCCGCACATCGGAACGATTCCGTGAGACCGGACATCATCCGCAACTACTGGGTAGGATCCAGGGTCGCCGATGGCACCAGCGAAGGGGGATCTCACAGCGAGCATGGCAATCCTCGGCCTGCTTATCCAGCAGCCCGACACGCCTTCGCACGTCAGGACCAGGCTGGCCCGGGAGTTCCCACACGGGCGCTGGTCACGTTCGATCGCCTACAACGACGTGCGAAGCCTCGTCAGACAGGGTTTGATCCGCCAGATCCGGGCGGGCGAGAAGCACTCCGAAGACATCTACGAGGTGACCTCAGAAGGCAGGGCTGCGTTGAAGGAGTGGGTTAGCGACGCGGCGAAAGCGCCTCGGCCGGTACGCGACGCGATGCTGCTCTGGCTCGAGCATTCCGACGAATCGGAACTACCGGAGCTGCTCCAGGTCGTCCGCGAGGTAGAGGAGATCGCGCGCGCTGAGTTTGAAGCCGCGCAGACGCGGCTGAACACCGAAAGGACGCTTGGGAACCTCGGCCCGGCGGACGGTTCGGACTGGCATGGCCGGATGCGCGACGCGGTGCTGAGCGAGCTGGTGCTGATGTGTGGCGAGCGCGCCAGGCGGCTCATGCGGCTCCGTCAGAAGCTCCTGAACCAGGGCAGAGAGCTACACACCCAAGCGGCGGCGGACGGTGATGGGTGAGTCGTTGTTGGTGTTGGATGGTGTCGGGAAGGGCTTTCGGCGTGGGCGGCGGAGGTGGCAGGTGTTGGCGGATGTGTCGTTGACGGTCGCTGCGGGGGAGATGGTTGGTGTCGTAGGGGGGCGGGGTGAGGGCAAGACGACGTTGTTGGAGGTAGCGGCGGGGATCGAGCCGCCCGATGAGGGAAGGGTGTGGTTTGAGGGCCGGGATCTGGCGTGCTGCTCGGCTGAGGAGCGGGCTGATCTGTTGGGGGATCGGATCGCGTGGATGTCGCACGAGGGGACGGGCGACTTCGAGGTTCTGGACTATGTCGGGCTGCCGTTGGCGATGGGTCGTGGCCGGCGGATGCGCGACGCGGACGATCTCGCGATGGCGGCGTTGAAGCGTGTTGGGGTCGCGGGTTCTGCGAGGAAGAGATGGGATGAGCTGTCGAATTGGGAGCGGCTGCTGGTTGCGTTCGCGCGGGGGTTCGTCGGTGGGCCGGCGCTGATGGTGGTCGATGATTTGCTGGACGGGCTTGGGCCGCGTGGGACGCGTGAGGCGGGCGAGCTGTTGCTGGCGCTCGCGGGCGAGTTGGGGTGCGGGGTGTTGGTCGCCTCCTCGGACCTGGATGCGCTGCTGGTAGCGCACCGCGTGCTGTGTTTCGAGAGCGGCACGCTCGCCGTCATGTCCGGGCAGAGCGATCACGAGGCCAGCATCATCGACTTGCGCGAGGGCCGGCGTCGGGCGTCGGGCGGCGAGCGCGGGTAAGTGCTCGAGCTCCGCGATCTGGTCAAGCACTACCGCGTCGGGGAGGGCGAGCCGATCCGGGCCGTCGATGGCGTGTCGTTGACGGCTGCGGCCGGCGAGTTCGTGGCGCTGTACGGGCCTAGCGGTTCCGGCAAGACGACGCTGCTGGAACTGATTGCGGGCGCGCAGAAGCCCGACAGCGGCATGGTGCTCGTGGACGGCCAAGACATCGTCGCCCTGTCCGAGCGGGATCTCGACGAGTACCGCCTGATGCAGCTCGGCATCATCGGCCAGCCGGCGGATCTGATCCCGGGCGCGCATGCGATCGAGAACGCGTCGCTGAGGCTGCTGTTGACCGACACGCGCAGGGCGAACCGCACGATCGAACCGCTGATGGTGCGCCTGGGACTCGGAGACCGCATGGAGCACCGGACCGAGGAGCTGTCAATGGGCGAGCGCCAGCGGGTGATGATCGCGATGGCCCTGGCGACCGACCCGACGCTGGTGCTCGCAGACGAGCCCACCGGGAACCTGGACACCGACCGTACCCGGGAGGTGCTCGGGCTGCTACGAGCAATCTGTGCTGAGCGCGGTGCCACGGTCCTGCTTGCCACCCACGATCCGCAAGCCGCCTCATTCGCCGACCAGGTCCAGGAGTTACGCGACGGGCACCTGCAGGAGTACCGGCCCGATCATGTGCTTGTCCCCACCTCCTCCCTCGGGCAGCCGACATGAGTACACGAGCGCCGCGGCGGCGAGGGATGAGCCTCTCGGACCTCGTGTATCTGTACCGGGCACGGCTGCGGACGAGGAGGGTAGTTGTGCAGGACCTCTTCGCGATCGCAGGGATCGCGGTCGGGGTGGCGTTGTTGTTTGCTTCGCAGGTCGCGAGCACGAGCCTCGCCGGGTCTGTGCGGCAGCTCGGCAGCCAGATCGTCGGTAGCACGCAATACCAGCTAGACGCGAGGGGCCCAGGCGGCGTCAACGAGAGCCTGCTCGGGGAAGCCAGCCGGGTGCCGGGCGTCGAGGTCGCGTTGCCGGTTCTGGAGCAGCAGGCGAACGTGATCGGACCGCACGGCCGCCAGCGGTCGGTTGACCTGATCGGCACTGACCCTCGGTTTGCGCATTTCGGCGGCCCGCTACTACGACGGTTCAGCGCCGCACAGCTCGCTGCACAGCGGGTGATCGCGCTGCCTACCCCGATCGCGACTGCGATCGGTGCCGGCGCTCTCCAGCCAATCAAGGTGCAGGTCGGTGCGCAGGTCACCACGACGCTGCTCGGGGCGACACTCGACGAAGGCGCCATCGGCGGGCTGGTCCACAGCCCGGTCGCGCTGGCGCCCGTCCGCTACGCGCAGCGACTCACGGGCATGCAGGGCAGGATCACCCGTATCTTCGTGCGGGCGCGGCCCGGCCGTAGCGAGGAGGTGCGAGCGGGCCTGGGGCGCCTCGCTGCGGCGAGGAGCATGACCGTCGAGCCCGCGAGCTTCGACTCCAGGCTGTTCGCCGTCGCTTCCCTGCCAGAGAACCAGAGCGAGACGTTGTTCTCGGCTATTAGCGCGATCGTTGGGTTCATGTTCGCGCTCAACGCGATGCTGATCACGGTGCCCGCGCGCCGCCGGCTGCTCGCCCACGTCCGTCGTCAGGGCGCCAACCGCCGGATGGCGCTCCAGATCCTTCTGTTTGAAGCGCTGATCCTCGGCGTGTTGGCGTGTGTCGCTGGACTCGCGCTCGGCGACCTGCTCTCGATTGCGGTGTTCCGTTCGACTCCGGGCTACCTGTCGTTCGCGTTTCCTGTTGGCAATGACCGGATCGTTGACCTACAGACTGTCGTGATCGCGATTGCCGCCGGGATGCTCGCGGCGTGCGCCGGCGTGCTCTGGCCGCTGCGTGACGCGTTTACACGTCCGCGGGAGCGCGGCTCGCTACCTCATCGCTGGTGGGTCATCGGACGCATCGCGACCGGGCTGATCGCGCTCGCGCTGACCACGATCATCCTGGTCGCAGACCCTCAGGGCTCAAAGCTCGGGAACCTCACCTTGGTTATCGCGCTCCTGTGCGCCTTGCCGTTGCTTTTCAACGGTGTTGTTGCTGCCTTCGCCAAGATCCAGCCCGCGTTGAATAGGCCATCGCCTCGGATCGCCGTCACCCAACTGCGGACCCCACCGACACGCATCCGGTCCCTCGCGATCGTCGCGACGGGCGCGGTCGCAGTATTCGGGGTCGTATCGATCCAGGGGGCGCAGCAAAACCTCCAGCGTGGCCTTGACGCCTCGGCACACGACATCGACTCGAGCGCTGACGTGTGGGTGACTCCGCGTGGGGAATCCAACGCGTTTGCGACGACCCCGTTCACCTACCCGGCAGGCACGGCAACTCTGGCGCGTCTGCCCGGAGTCCGAAACCTCGGCGTGTACCGCGGGAGCTTCCTGACCTGGGGTGCGCGGCGCCTGTGGATACTCGCCCCGCCGAGAAGCAGCGCACAGCCAGTCCCGCGGAGCCAGATCGTTGCGGGTAGCGTCGCTCGTGCGAGCGCGAGGCTCCGCGAAGGCGGCTGGGCGGTCCTCTCGCAGGCGCTCGCCTCAGAACACGACCTACACATCGGCCAAGCATTCACGCTGCCCGCGCCTGCACCCACGACCTTTCGCGTTGCCGCGCTGAGCACAAACCTGGGGTGGCCACCGGGTGCTGTCATCGTCAACTCCAGGGACTATGCGCAAGCCTGGCTCAGCGGCGACCCGAGCGCGTATGAGATTCAGATCAAGCCCGGCGCACAGCCCGCGAGCGTGCGTCGCGTCGTCCAGAAAGCGTTCGGCGCACTGAGCGGCCTCGTCGTAGAAACAGCCAGCGAACGGGAGCAGCGCCACTACGCTCTCGCGCGACAGGGCCTGTCGCGGCTCACGCAGATCCGGCTACTCGTGCTGATCGCCGCGATGCTCGCGATCGCTGGCGCGCTCGGGTCGCTGTTCTGGCAGCGCCGCGGCTTCGTCGCGTTCATTCGCTGCCAGGGGTTCCGCAAGCCTGTCCTTTGGCGCTGGTTGCTGTGGGAGAGCTCGCTGCTGCTCGGCATGGGTTGCTTGGCCGGCGCGGTTTTCGGCGTGTACGGACAGCTTTTGCTGAGCCACGCGCTCGCCAGCGTTACAGGGTTCCCGATCTCCTTCAACGTCGAAGCGCTCGTCGCCCTTTCGACATTCGCGCTTGTGAGCGTCGCCGCCGTCGCGGTGGTCGCCGTGCCGGGATATCTCATAGTGCGTGTCCCTCCAAGAGCAGCCAGCCCGGCGAGCTGACCCGCGCGCCCCTCGCCAAGCCGATAGACCGGCTCCGCTCTCGGCACGCCAGTTGCGCGTGCTCGGCGAAGCGGCAGCTCGAGAGCTGGCCTGGGGGCTGCCCGCTGTCGCCCATGAGGTCCGCGCGTGGCGGGCGAGGGCAAGCGCTGTCCCCGTCGCGGCGATCCGCGAGGACGCGCTGAGCGCACTGGCTCGCAAGCGCGGCCATACCGACGGCGCGGCACTGTTCTGCATCCTCCCGCGAGCCCGCGAACCGAGTCTCCTTCGGCTGCTCGTCGCCTACGAGATCATGTGGGACTTTCTCGACAGCGTCAACGAGCATGGCGCGGGAGCGGGCCAAGCCAACGGCCGTCAGCTGCACCTCGCGTTGATCGACGCGCTAGACCCAGACGCGCCGCTGTCCGACTACTACCGCCATCACCCGTGGCATGAGGACGGCGGCTACCTAAACGCGCTCGTGCAGACCTGCCAGGACGCCTGCCGCCGGCTGCCGTCATACGACGCTGTCCGTTCGCTGCTAGCCCAGGAGGCGCGGCGGGCACAGGTACTCGCCATCAATCACGAGCTCGACCCGACGCGCCGCGAGACCGACCTGCGCGAGTGGGCCCGAGCAGATTGCCCCGCCGCTCACGAGGCGTGCTGGTACGAGCTGAGCGGCGCTGCAAGCGCCTCGCTCACCGTCCACGCGCTGCTCGCGCTCGCGGCGAAACCCCGCCTCAGCAACACCGAGATCACCCTCGTCCATCACGCCTACTTCCCGTGGATATCCGCGGCGACCACGATGCTCGACAGCTACGTCGACCAAGCGGAAGACACCGCAAACGGCGACCACAGCTACGTCGCGCACTACCCGAGCGCCGAACTCGCGATGCGGCGCATCGGGCTACTTCTCCGCCGCTCAATGGCAGCGGCCAGCAAGCTACCCGACAGCGAGCGCCACATCCTGATCGTCGCGTGCATGATCGCGATGTACCTCTCAAAGGACAGCGCCCGGGCACCCAACATGCGCCGCGGCACCCAGAAGCTTCTGGTTGCCGGCGGTCGCCTACCTCTCCTCCTGTTTCCGATCTTGCGCCTGTGGCGGATCGCCTACTCCCAGCGCTCAACCTAACAACCTCACAAGGAGACACAATGCGCTTCACCTACTCACACTCACTCACGACCCGCGCTCGACGGGCGCTTCCACCGGCCGCGCCCCTACCGTCAGCTCTCCAGACGTTCGCGTGCCGCATTCGCCCGCTCGAGTACCTCGAATGGTGCCGCAGCCGGATAGGTCAGCGCTTCACTGTCTACCCCGTGGACATGCCACCGCTCGTGTTCCTCTCAAACCCCAAAGACATCCGAACGGTCCTCACCGCACCATTGACCGTGCTGCATGCCGGGGCTGGCGCCGCCAAGACCGCGCCGCTCTTCGGCGAACGCTCCTTCCTGCTGCTCGAGGAAGACGAATATCTGAGCACACGCAACGCGATCCGCCCAGCGTTTCACCACCGCAGAGTGCAGGAACACAGCGACATGGTCGCCGACTTGGCCGCCCGCGAGGTCTCCTCCTGGCCGCTTGAAAACCCAATCCAGAGTCACGCCCGCCTCTGTACCTTGACACTGACGGTGATCCTGAGGAGCGTGTTCGACAGTGAAGACCCCACGGTCGCGGTGCTCCACGACCGGCTGTTGGGAATGCTGTCGGTCACCGCGAGCCTGGTTCTCCAGGAGCCGAGACTGCGCCACCTACCAGGCTGGCGAAGTACATGGAGACTGTTCGTCAGACAGCGCGAGGAAGTAAACAAGCTGATCGCGGACCTCATCGCCCAGCGCCGAAGCGCCGCAGGCGGGCACCGCGACGTGCTCGAAATGCTGCTCGAAGCCCGCCGTCCAGACGGCTCCCCCATGTCCGAGAGCGAACTACGCGACAACCTCGTCTCCGTCATCGTCGCCGGACACGAGACGACCGCCTCAACGCTAGCCTGGGCCTTCCAGCTGATCGCGCATCACCCGGCCGTCCAGGACCGCCTGGTCGCCGAGATCGACGCAGACCACAGCGAGGAGTACCTGACCGCCACCGTCAGCGAGGTAATACGCCACCGGCCCGTCTTCCTGTTCGCAGCCCCCCGCGCCGTCGCTCAACCAATCGAGATCAGCGGATGGACCTACCACCCACCCGCGCATCTCCTCGGCTGCACCTACCTCATGCACCACGACCCCGCCCTGTTCCCCGACCCGCACGAGTTCCGCCCAGAGCGGTTCCTGGACTCGCAAACGCCGCCACCCACGTGGCTACCCTGGGGCGGCGGACGCAAGCTCTGCCCCGGGCGCCATCTCGCTCTACTGGAGCTGCAGACCGCGCTCCGGGCGACCCTCTCCACTCGACGGCTGCTACCCGCAGCCGACAAAATCGAGCGTGCGCGCTGGCGCAGCGCCCTCCTGACACCCCACGCAGGGTCGAAAGTCGTGCTGCGCAAGCGCAACCCGAGCATCTACCATCGCAAGCGTCCGCGATCACGCGCTACAGCCCCGCGGACGGTCTAGGGGACGCAACCGGCCGAGCCTCGTTTAACCCAGAGCGTTTCTGTTTAGTTCAGAACGTTTCTGTTCTGCTCAGAACACGATTTCTCGCCATCTGAGCGCGCGGGCGTCAAGATCAACGCCGGTCATGACCCACCTTCGCCCACCACCCGCCAGTCGGAACGCGCGCGAACGAGCGCACGGGGGGCGATGGTTCTCAATGACTGTCTCGCCAGTGCACAGCACCGACATGCTGTCAGCACCAGCCGCCGCACACACGACCTGGTCAATCTGCGCGGCGGAAAGCTCGATGCGCCCAGGCTCTCGATTCGAGCCGTGTCCGCTGGCCGCTGCCGGGGGCCCCGAAGCACGCCCGGCGTCGGGATCTATCAGAGCTTCGGGGTGTGCGAGAGGCGCAGGCCTTTGCGCAGCGCGTCGGGGATCCGCGGCTGTCGCGCTCGCTGCTGAGCGGTCCTCCACTACTCGGTCCGTTACCGGCGGACGCGAGCTACCCCGTAACACGAGATCGCGCGGCTGCCTGGGATCAGCATGAACACGGCTCACCGCTATATCTCGACGCTTGTCGCCGTTGAGCTGCTGGAGCGCGACCCGGCTACACGTCGCTCCAGGCTTGCGGATGTCGGTTGAGAGCGGGTGCCGGGAGTTGCTTGGCCCGCGGCTCACGCCCGGGAGGCACACGCCTGCGAGTGGGGGAGCAGCGCGGGCGAGCCCCGCTGAGCTCGATCTGATTGTGCTGCGCAGCAAGCAGGGTTTGCGCGCCCTGAAAGCGTACCTCCTGTCGCCCGATCGGACGCACGCGGTGGTTGCGCTCACACGGTCCCTAGACACGGATGGGCCGGCGCTCGCGCCCACTGATGTCCGGGCGAGCGCGGGACCCGGGATAAAGATCTACTACATTCCGGGCGAGTTTCTGCTGCGTCGTCTTGGCGGGGTACTTGGGGGTAAGCTCGCGCTGCCGCGTGGTGCGGTACGGGTCTGGTGGCCGGGGCTGAGCGTCCGCAGCGACCCAGCCGATCATCCGCTCGTGCTGGCGCTCGAGGGCGAGGACGGGCGGGAGTTGCTTGGGGAGTTCGCTCGCCAGTTCGATCTCAGCCGCCCGCACGTGCGTAGAGAGATCAAGCTGATCGAGGACGCCCGCGCGCTCTCCGAGAACGAGCTCGCACAGGCGCGAGAGCGAATCCGAAGCACCGAAAAGCGCCTTCGCGACACGCAGGTCGAGCGCCGCGGGGCAGCGACCCGGGCGCAGAGCGCGCGGGACCGCCTGGGCGCCGCGATGGGGGAGTTGAGCGAGTCCAGCTGCGAGGAGGCGCTGCACGCCCTCATCTCGAGAGAATGGATAGGCGCGCTGGGTCCCGCTGATCGACGCGAGCATCCCCTTGGCGCCTACGTGCTCACGGCGCAGTTCGTGGCGATGGTCGAACGGCAGGCCGATCTGCCGCGAGAACGTCTGGCGTGGGTCTGCGCGATGCTCGCCTGCCGCTACGCCGCGACGTTGCCCGGCATTGCGCCCCACCCGCTTATGACGGCGCCTGGTGGCCAGCAGATCGAGCGCGCTGATGGCGCGAAGGGTTGGCGTTGCAACGTTAAGCGCAACGCCACGGGAGGCCCTCGACTGCACTACTGGATACGCGCGGACCGGGCAATCGAGTTCGCCAGCGTAGGCAACCACGACGAGCTCGGCGCGAAATGAGACGTCCTGGAACGGTCCCGGTGTGGGGCGAGAGCGCCGGGCCAGCCTGGTCGATCCCCAGCCTGCGTGAGCCGCGCTACTCGCAGTCGCTCGAGCGTGGCTTGGCGATTCTCGGCTGCTTCACGCCGAAACGCCCGGTGATGGGGATCGCGGACATCGCCGATGAGCTCGGCATGAGTCGCTCGACCACCCACCGCTACGTGATCACCCTCGTCGCGCTCGGCTACCTCGAGCAGGGCGCTTCGCGCAAGTACCGCCTGGGGCTGCGCGTGACCGACCTGGGGATGTCGGCGTTGAACTCGACGGGGCTGCGCGAGCACGCCCACCCCTACCTGGAGGAGCTGCGCCAGCGCACCTCCTACACGACGAGCCTCGGGGTGCTCGACGGCGCTGAGGTGCTGTACGTGGACCGCGTGCGCAGCTACCGCCGCGGGCAGAGCCAGATCGACCTCGACCTGCACACCGGCTCGCGCGTGCCGGCGTACTGCACGGCGATGGGCAAGCTGCTGCTCGCGAACCTGCCCGAGCCCGAGCAGCGCGAGCTGATCGCGTCGATAAAACTGACAAAGCGTGCGCCGAACACGATCACCGAGAAGAAAGCGCTGCGCCACGAGCTAGCGAGGATCAAGGCAGCCGGCTTCGCCGTCGGTGACCAGGAGCTCGCCGCTGGACTGTACGCGATCGCGGTGCCCGTGCGCAACGAGGCGCGCGAGGTGGTCGCGGCGGTGAACCTGGCGGCGCACAGCTCGATGATCTCGCTCGAGGAGCTCGTGGACGCGCTCGGCCCGCACCTCGTGTCGACCGCCGACCGCATCTCCGCCCGCCTCGGCTACAGGCGCGACGACGAGACCCCGGCCGGCCGATAGCGATGGCGAGCGGTGATCTGTACGCCGGCGGGCGCGTGGCTGAGAACGGCGCTGTCACGGTCATTGTGGGTCGCTTTGACCCGCTGGTTGGGTGTGGCCTGGTGCACGTGCTCGGCACGGACCCCCGCGTAGACGTTCTCGCCAGCGATCTGGAGTACACGGAGCTTGAGCGTGCCGTCGCGCGTCGCGCGCCACAAGTTGCGGTTCTGGATGAGGCGGCCGAGCCGTTCGCGCTCGCGCGTCTGAGGTTGATCGAGCCCGCGATCGGGGTTCTCGTCCTCGCGCATAATCCGTCGCGCCCGTACGGGATGCGCCTGCTCGCGGCGGGCGCTACATGTCTTGCTCGTAGCGTCTCGACGGACGAGGTCCTTACCGCGATCCACTTCACGGCTCAGGGCGGACGCGTGTTCGCGTCCTTCGACGGACAGCGGGTTGAGCGACGCTATCCGAGTAGCACGCATCTCTTAACTCCTCGCGAGACTCAGGTGCTTAGGCATGTCAGCGCAGGCCGGACGAATCCGGAAATTGCGTGCGATCTGCATATCGGTGTCGAGACTGTCAGCACGCACGTCTCACACATTCTTCGCAAGCTCAAAGTGCATAGCAAGCGGGACCTGAGCGGGATGCCCGTCGCGAGCGGGCCTGAGCTGGCGCCGTGGTAGAGAGTGCGCTCCGTGTTGGGCTTGTAATTGTCATCCCCCGAGTCACCCGAAAGATCACCTGTTTTGGGGGATAGACAACCCGGATGGGCTCAAATACCGTCCGCCGTAGCTTTTCTGTGGCTTGGTCGGACCGCCGGCTGGGCACTCTCCTGCTTGGGGGTGAAACATGGGCCTTGCTGTGCGACGATTCGCGATGTGCCTGCTGTGTTGTGTGGGGCTCGGATGCTGGTTGGCGAGTGCCTCGGTGGCGTTCTCACGCCGGAGCGGGTCCAGTGTGAGCCCGCTCAGGAGTTCGCTTGTGGTGCCCGAGCTGCAGTGGTTGGATGAAGGCGAACAGTTGCGGGCGCTGGAAGAAGTGCGCCGTAGTAGTCCGGAGGCGGTGGCTGCGCGTGAAGCCTCGCGTACGGTGTTCGAGCATCTGGATGCTGAGCAGGCTGTGAGGCTGGCCGGGGACGCGTTTCCTGCGCTTGTGGATCGTCCGGTGGGTGGTCCGCCGCAGTTGTCCGCGGGGGAGAAGGTCGTGGGGTACCCCAGCGATACCGTCGCGCAGGTTGTGCTCGGTGGCAAAGCTCGCGCTGTCGTTGAATCGACGGAACCGATGGCGATTGAAACGTCGCCGGGGCATCGCGCGCCCGTCAATCTGAGCCTCACCAAACCTGGGAGTGCCTTTGAGCCATTAAGGCCGGTGGTGGGTGTTGTGATCCCTAAGCGGTTGGCGCAGGGCGTGCGGTTGCCCGCTTTGAGCCTGTCGCTTACGCCTGTCGATGTGCAGGGCTCGCCGCTGGCTGGCTCAGAAGGCGTGGCGGATGGGGCTGGGGTGCTCTACGCGAACACCCAGATCGATACCGACACTGTAGTCAAGCCGACTACGGGAGGGTTTGAGGCCGACACTCTGCTGCGTTCGGTCGACAGTCCTGGGCGGCTCTACTTCCGTGTCGGTCTGCCGGCGGGCGCAAGCCTACTGCAGGCCCGTGATGGGTTGGGTCCGGTGAAGGTGATGGAGGAGGGCGTCGTGATCGCGCTTATTCGCCCGCCGAGCGCGACAGACGCAACGGGTACTCCTGTGTCAGTGTCGATGAGCGCTAAGGGGAACCAGCTGGTGCTGACAGTGGCGGCGCATGGTGCGGAGTATCAGTGGCCGATCCGTGTGGACCCTGAACTGTGGACAGCCGTTGATAGCCTGGTCGCAGGGCAGGAACCCGCATATAGCGCGTGGACTTTCCAAGCTAACAAGAAGGAAAAGTTCGCCGAACACCGAGGTCTTGGCGAAGTAATCACCCAACATGCTGTTGATCCGGTTGAAACTGGTGAATATTCGGACCTTCAATATGAAACGCAAGGCGCATCCAAAATCTATAAGCTCGAAGCGCGGACCGCTGGCTCGGTTCGGCGTGGGCGTGCGTTCCTCGAGTTCGCCTATGAAGGCCCGGAACACAAAGGAGAAGTCGAAGGCACTCCGTTGATCTTGGCAGAACGGGGTAGCTATGGCGCTACGCTTTCAACGGTCTGTCCCGCGTCCGGATGCTCAGAGTCATCGCCTCACAACGGCAACCTGGTTTGGTACAAGCAAATCGAGCTCGAACCGGGTGAACCCTACGCATACGATCTCGAAGGCGTGCTCGAAGACACGCACGTCTATATCGCGCAGGAAAAAGGGCCGGAAGTAAGTTTCAACACTTCAGAACCCACGATCGATGATGGCCGTATTAACGCGGCCTACCCAGAGGGTAACGGAGGGTCGGGGTCGGCGCGATGGCTCGGCCCGTACTCCGGTGCGATCGAAATCAAAGTGCATGATCCCGGTATTGGCGTTAGCTCCGTTGAAATGTCCAGTGGCGAATGGCACGCGACGATTCCCATCTATAAAGAAGGGAAGTGTCAGGGCATCCAATGCAGCGAGAACTACTCGGGGTTTCTCACTTATGCCAAGGGCATGAAGAACGGCTGCTGCGCCCAAATCGCGGTGCGCGCTGAAAACGAGACGGGCCTCTCTGGCGCAGGGACTCCGGAAGTGGGGGTGGACGGCACGCCGCCGCACGGTATAACGGTGTCTGGCTTGCCGGTTAATGGGGAAATCAGTGCTGCGCCTCACACGATCACCGTTGAAGCTACGGATGAAGAAAGCGGCGCAGCCAGCTCTGGTCTCAGGTCGCTTTCGGTCTCGATCGACGGCGGGCCGGCCACTAGGCTGCCTGGTCCTGTGGGGGAATCCGGAAAGTACACGATCTATGGTGAAAACTTGACCGAAGGCGTGCATAGGCTGGTCGTAACTGCGACCGACAATGCTAATAATGTCGCCCCGCAGAGGGAATTCACGTTTGACGTCCGCCACGCCAGCCCGGTGGCGGTCGGGCCGGGCACGGTTGATCCGACGACCGGTCAGTTCTCGCTGAGCGCGACCGACGTCTCGCTGGGGGGCGCTGGTGGGGTCTCACGTGTGTACAAGTCGCGTAACATGTCTGCTGCCGTGGAAGGCCCGCTCGGCCCGCAGTGGGCGTTTAGCCTCGGCGGCGGCGAGGGCCTTACGGTGCTCCCGAGCGGCAGCGTAGTGCTGAGTGGCTCAGACGGGGGTCACACTACGTTTACGCGCAACGAAAAAGGCGAATTTGAATCGCCCAAGGGCGACAGCAGTGTCAAGCTCGAAGCGAAGGAAAGAGAAGCAGGGAAAGGGATCACCGAATACCTGTTGAGCGACGCGAAGGCAGGGACGACGACGAGGTTCACACAACCCGAAGGCAGTGAAGGCACGACGCCGACGTATGCCAACCAGTTCGGTGCTGAAGCGACGCAGCTGAACCGGCCGATAAGCGCCGCGGTCGACTCAAGCGGCGACGTCTGGGTCGTTGACCAGATGAACAGTCGGATCGTGAAGTTCTCCTCGGCGGGAACGCTGCTGGGCTCCTACGGCTCCTACGGCTCTGGCGAAGGACAGTTCATTGACCCGCGGGCGATCGCGATCAACCAGAGCACTGGGGACGTGTACGTCACCGACGAAGGCAATGGCCGGCTCGAGGAGCTCTCCTCGTCCGGGGCGTTCATCGACGCGATCGGGTGGGGTGTCAGCGACGGCAAGGCCGAAGCTGAGATCTGCGAACACTACTGCAGGCCCGGTATCGCGGGCGCCGGCAGCGGCCAGCTCAGCGAGCCGACGGGTCTGGCCGTGGACTCGAGCGGCAATGTGTGGGTAGCCGAAGCCGCCAACGCGAGGCTCCAGGAGTTCAACTCGAGCGGCAAATACCAGCAGAAGTTCGGCAGCGAAGGCAGCGGCGAAGTGCAGTTCAAGGACCCGACGGGTGTCGTATTCTCCGGCGAAAACCTGTACGTCGTGGAAGCAGGCAACAACCGCGTGCAAGAGCTCTCGACCGCGGGCAAATACATCTCGCAGTTCGGTAAAGGCGGCTCGGGCAACGGCGAATTCAACGCCCCACAGGGCATAGCGGCAGACCCCAGGACAGGCAATCTCTATGTCGCCGATACCGGCAACAACCGCGTCCAAGAGTTCACTCCGGCCGGCAAAGCCATAACGAAATTCGGTTCGGCGGGCTCGGCGGGCGGACAGTTCAACGAACCGAAGGGTGTCGCGGTCAGCTCATCCGGCGGCATATACATTGCCGACTACGCCAACAACCGGGTGCAGGAGTGGATGCGCCCGACATGGATGCCAACGGTCGCCGAAGGCCGGCTCTCAAGCGGAACGACGACGTACGCCTATCAGGCGGCCGAAGTAGAAGGCAAGACTGTCATCGAGCCAACGGAGGCTTTGGCTCCCACGCCGGCTGGGGTGTCGTGCTCAACCAAGCTGGACGAAAATTCCGAACGCGGCTGTCGCGCGCTGACGTTCAAGTACGACACCAAAGAAACGACCGCGGCAGGCGAAAGCCCGGGCCAGTGGGGCAATTACTTAGGCCATCTCGAACGCGTGTACTTCCACGGTTGGGACCCCTCCAAAGGCGCGATGAGCGAACCGATCGCCGTCGCACAGTACGAATACGACAGCAAAGGCCGGCTACGCGCCGAGTGGGACCCACGGATCTCCCCGGAATTGAAGACGACGTACGGTTATGACGCTGAAGGGCACATTACCGCTGTCACGCCACCGGGACAGGAGCCGTGGCTGGTGCACTACGGAGCTATCGCCGGCGACCCCAACGCAGGGCGGCTGCTGTCGGTCATACGCCCGCCGGCGTCGACATCGACCGCGCTAAAGGAACAAGATAAAATGCCGTCGCCCGTGAACACGGCGGCACCGACGCTATCGACCACGAGCCCAGCGATCGGCAGCACATTGAGCGTTTCAAGCAACGGCAGCTGGAGCAACAGCCCCCTCGCGTACGACTACCAGTGGGAGGACTGCAACGGGGAAGGCAAGGAATGCGCTGCGATTGTGGGCGCGGTCAACCAGAGCTATACGCCGCAGGCGCACGACGCCGGCTACACGCTGGTGGCGCAGGTCACCGCCGAGAACGCAAGCGGTGCGCAGACGGCCACCAGCGCGCTGGGCAAAGCCGTGGCGATGCCCGCCCCGTCCTACTCGACCGCGTTCGGCACGTCCGGGTCGGAAAGCGAAAAGCTCAAAGCCCCTGCCGGGGTGGCCGTCGACGCGGAAGGAAACATCTGGGTCGCCGACCACGGGAACAACCGGATCGCCAAGCTGTCCTCCTCGGGCGGCTTCACGGCGGCGTACACCGCTGAATCCACGATGCGCGAACCGGTCGGCGTCGCGGTCAGCCCAATCCCAACCAACCGCCAGGGCACAGTCGAAACGTACGTGACTAACCGCGCGAGCGATCAGATCGATCAGCTTGCCTATAACGGCTACTGGCAACGCACTTTCGCCCCGGAAGGCTCCGGCGCTGGGCAGCTCAAAAATTCCGGTCAGCTCGTCGTCGACGCGAACAGCGATGTATGGGTCGCCGACACGGGGAACAACCGCATAGAGGAGTTCGCATCCACGCGCCCCTACATGAGCAGCTTCGGGAGCGAAGGCAGCGGCGCCGGACACTTCAAAGGGCCGACAGGCATCACGGAATGCGGCGGGGACCTGTACGTAGTCGACCAAGGCAACGACCGCGTCCAGGAGTTCTCGCTCGAAGGCAAGTACATTCGACAGTTTGGCAGCGAAGGAAAAGGCGCCGGCCAGTTCACTGCCCCCTCACAGATCGCATGCGAACCAACGGGCGATGATCTATACGTCAGCGACACGGGCGACGACCGCGTCGAGGAGTTCAATACCGCAGGTAGCTTCCTCGCCGCGTTCGGCTCGGCTGGAAGCGGCGAAAAACAACTTCTGGCGCCCCTAGGTATCGCCGTGGGCGCAGCCGGCGTGATCTATGTTGGCGACAGCGGCAACAACCGAATCGAGAAGTGGACCGCCAACTACTCGACGAACAACCCCCTACCAGCAGCCCCCAACGCTGGCGCAGACGCGGTCTCTACGGTCGAGTACCATGTCCCCGTATCGGGTAGCGGACTGCCGAACCTCGCCGAAGCCGAAGTAGCGAAATGGGGTCAGCACGATGACCCGACCGAAGCGATGGCGCTCTTCCCGCCGGATGAACCGATGGGCTGGCCCGCCGCCGACTACACCCGCGCGACAACCGACTACCTCGACGCCCACGGTCGCACCGTCAATGCCGCCTCACCAAGCGGCGGCATCGCCACCACGGAATACAATGGAACGAACGAGGTGGTCCGGACGCTAAGCGCCGATAACCGCACGGCGGCCCTGAAAGAAGGAAGCAAATCTGTAGAAGTCTCACAAAAGCTCGACACCGAGAACACTTATAACGAAGAAGGCACCGAGCTGGTGGAAACGCTCGGTCCCGAACACAAGGTCAAGCTCTCCAGCGGCAGCGAAGTTCAAGCGCGTAACCACGTCACGTACCTCTACGACGAAAACTCCCCCCAAAAAGGTGTCTACGGGCTGGTCACCAAGACGACCGATGGCGCACAGTACGCCGGCGGTTCAGGTGGCAAAGCGGAAGTAGACGTCCGCACGACCACGACCTCCTACTCGGGCGTGAGCGGTTACCCAGGCCAGGAAAACATCGGCTGGACGCTGCGCAAACCCACCTCTGTCACGACCGACCCGGGTGGCCTAAAGCTGACAAGCAGCACAGTGTACGAACCGACCACCGGCAACGTCCTAGAAACGATCACGCCAGCAGGCGCGAAGGAAGGCCCGCTTCCCACCTACTCCTCACAATTCGGCGAACTCGGCTCCAAAGCGGGCCAGATCAGCAACGCCAGCGCGATCACGCTCGATTCAAAAGGCGACATCTGGGTTTCCGACGCCGGCAACAACCGTATAGAGGAGTTCTCTCCCGAACGCGCGTTCATCCAGACGTTCGGCTGGGGCGTGAGCAACGGCAAATCAAAACTCGAGGACTGCAAAACAGCATGCCAAGCAGGTATCGCCGGCTCGGGTGAAGGACAACTCTCCGGGCCACAAGGCATCACCTACGACCCGACAAACGGCGAGCTTTACGTGAGCGATACCGCAAACAACCGCATCGAGGAGTTCTCGACCAAAGGCGCGTTCGTTAAGGCATTCGGCGAATACGGCAAAAACGAAGGCCAGCTCAACTCGCCACACGGTCTAACCGCCGACTCCACCGGCAACATCTGGGTAGCCGACCAGTCAAACAGCCGCCTCGAGAAGTTCAGCGAAGAAGGCAAACCATCGGGCGTGTTCGGCAAGGAAGGCACCGGTCCCGGCGAATTCTCGGGCGTCAGCGACGTCACGTTCTGCAACGGCAACCTCTACGCAATCGATTACGGCGGCGAGCGGGCAGAGGAGTTCACCACAACAGGTCACTTCGACAAAGCCTTCGGTGAAGCGGGCAAAGAAAACGGAAAGTTCACCCAGATCTCCCGCGTCGCGTGCGACCCCAAGAACAGCAACCTCTACATCACCGACAGCGGCGCAAACCACGTCGATGTCTTCACGGACGCCGGAACGTTCGAAGGAGCCTTCGGCACCGCCGGCAAAGAAGCCGCACAGTTCAGCACCCCGATCGGCGTCGCAATCAACACATCAGGCGAAGCGTACGTCCTGGACAACGGCAACAACCGCGTAGAGGAATGGGCACGCCCCAGAGCCGCCGCGGCGCACGACACCCAGACGATCTACTACACCACAGCCGCGAACCCGTCCTACCCCAACTGCGGAGAACACCCCGAATGGGCGAACCTCCCCTGCCAAGCACAGCCCGCCGCGCAGCCAGAAGACGAACCAAAGCTCCCCGTCAGCACATTCAAATTTACTATCTGGGACGAGTTGGAAACAACCACCGAAAAATTCGGGTCGACCACACGCACCAAAGCGCAAACCTACGACGCGGCCGGCCGCGCGTTCACCAGCACAACGAGCTCCACCACCGACACTCCGCTCCCGACGGTCACCAACGAATATAATGCGGAAACAGGCGCGCTGGAAACGCAGAGCACCACAACCAAAGGCGAAACAAAGACCATCACGAGCATCGACAACACGCTCGGCCAACTCGAACGCTACACCGACGCCGCCAAGAACACGACGACCTACGAATACGAACCGGACGGAGACCATCGCCTCACAGAGATCAACGACGGGAAGGGCACACAAACCTACGCCTATGACCCAACCACCGGCTACCTGACGAAACTCGTCGACTCCGCCGCGGGGACCTTCACCGCCAGCTATGATGTCGAAGGCAAGATGACCAGCGAGACCTACCCCAACGGCATGACAGCCAGCTACACGATGAACTCTGTCGCGGAGGCAACGGGCTTGGAATACGTCAAGACGACACACTGCAGCGAAAGCTGCACGTGGTTCAGCGACAGCGTCACGCACTCCATCCACGGCGAAACGCTCGCCCAGACGAGCACGCTAGCCAAAGAGAACTACACGTACGACAATGCGGGGCGACTCACCCAGACCCAGGAAGAACCCGCCGGCGAAGGCTGCACCACGCGCCTTTACAGCTACGACGAAGAATCCAACCGCACGAGCCTTACGACCCTCAAACCCGGCAACGAAGGCAAATGCGCAACCGAAGGCGGTACCAGCGAAAACCACACCTACGACGTCGCCAATCGGCTGACCGACCCCGGCGTTACATACGAAACATTCGGCGACAGCACCAAACTGCCGGCATCCGACGCCGGCAAATACGAACTCACCAGCAGTTACTACGTGGACGGTCAGGTCGCAAGCCAAACCCAGCACGAAGAGACGCTCAACTACAGCTACGACCCTGACGGGCGCACGCTGGAAACCGAAACGTCCAAAGGCGCAACAAAAACCACCACGAGCTCCCACTACCCCGGCCCCGGCGAAGCAATTAGCTGGATCAGCGAAGGTGGAGAAACCTGGACGCGCAACATCCCCGGCATCGACGGCACCCTCACCGCGATCCAAAGCAGCAGTGGCACGACGGAACTGCAGCTACACGACCTCCGAGGCAACATCGTCGCGACTGCCGGACTCAGCGAAACCGAAACGAAACTCCTCTCGAAGTACAACAGCACGGAATTCGGCGTACCCAGCGAAAGCAAACCACCACCCAAGTACGCGTGGCTCGGCGCGGCCGGGCTATCAACCGAACTTCCCACCGGCATCGCAACGAAAGGCGGCGCATCCTACGTACCCCAGATCGCACACGATCTACAGACAGAGCAAGTCGTTCCCCCCGGCGCGTTCCCCAACGGCGAGGGCTCAGACTCACCTTACACCTCGCAGATCTCCGCATGGTCCGTAGCACTGTCGGAAGCGCAATCCGCAGGGGTAATCGCGGAATACGTGGCAAAACAAGAAGCAGAAAAGAAGGCGATTCAAGAAGCGTTCCGGCAACTACGGATGGAAGACCCGGTCTGGGAGTTCTTCCTCTGGACCAGCAACGAAGTCGACACGCTGCTCAACGAGGTTGGTAACATTCGGGTCACAGGCGACGGCGACAGTGCCGCCAGTGAACTATCCGGTCTGTTCGCGGGATACGGTTTTCATGCCGCGGCGGGGGAAATTGGAGCAATCCTGGGGAATATGGGACAACTTACTAAGACTGAGGTAAGTGAATGGAAAAGGCAGCTTGAAGCCGGACTGGAAGGCTGTGCATACGAGATGTCAGTGTTTGAAAGTCTCGGCGAGTCAGCAGGCGAGTGCTTCGTGGCGATAACCGCAGAAGTTTCGGTTTTAAACGACGAAGGCTGCTTTCTCACGCACGATTGTTACGAAAATCCAACGTACACGTGGTTTCCCGGGGTCGCCTATCAGCTGGGTGACTCGTCGTGGTGGATGAACTCTGGTAGGGTGGAAAATCCGATCGCGGGTCCCCCGTATTGGGGGAACCCGCCGTAGGGAGCCGACGAATCGAGGACTGGAAGCCAGCGATGATGTGTCTGAGTATGATGTCTATAGTGTACGGATCGATCTAGGGGAGGAGCGCGACGGTGGCGAGCAGACGGTGGGTCTTCGTTGTGCTGCTGTGCAGTGTCGGGGCAGGGGTGGCGGCAGCGGGGGCGGCGTCGGATGGTGGAGGCCGCCATCGCGTGACTCCGCCGCTCGGGACCTTCGCGTCTGTTCGGCGTCTTGGGTCCGGTAGATCTCTTGAGGCGCGGCTCAGCGGCAACGGGGAGTGGCTACTCGTGAGCCAGGGTATTGCGCGTGTCAGCGGCGATCTGTATCTCGCACGGGTAGGTGCGACCGGACTGCGGCTGGTTGGCCGAGGCGGCGAAGCGGAGGGCGTGAGCGATGACGGGAAGCTCATCGCGGACAAGTGCGCCGAATTGACGATCTGCGTGGAGCGGGTGGGCTCGCGCACGGTCCGGCGGATTGCGCTGCCGTGTCTGGGACGCGCGCAGGCAGAAACAGGGGTAGCGGATGCAGAAGTATATGTGGTCGCAAATGTACGCTCGATGCTTGTCAGGTGCGAAGTTCCGCATGTGGTGAGCACGAAGCTCGTCCAGATCGAGCGAAAGTTGACAAGAACCACCACGATCGCGACCGGTCTGGAACCCGAGGCGGTCAGCTCCGACGGCTCGACAGCGATCCTCACTGGCTCGAGCGAACACGGGAGCGGCTCGATATATCTCTATCATGATGGTCGTGTCCAGCAGTTAGCTGGCCTGACGGGTTTCTATGGGATGTCTTCCAACGGTCGCTTCGTCGTTGCCGGTGGCGCCGCGACACAATCAGTGGTCTGCGGTGAACGTTGTACGCGCAATGTTCCGGAGCCCGTCGTCATCGATCTGCAGACGGGGCAAAGGCACGAGCTTCGACTCGTCGGGCACTTCGTCGAAGGATCAGGCAAGTGGAGTGTGGCCGACGACGGCCAGACAATGGTGTATCCGGAAATACGCGGCATTACTACATACCAAGCTTTGCAGCTGACGAACACGGAGACCGGTGCGCAAACCGCGCTGGCCGCGTCACCAAGCGGCTTCACGCAGTTCGGGATGAGCGCAGGCGGCAGGACGTTCTTTTATGTTGTGAGTGGGCAACGCAGGAACGGCCGGCCTAGCGCTTTGTACGTCGTCACGACCAAGCCGTCCCCTCGGGCGCCGTAGCCTAGTAGTTCAGCAACGACCCGAGGACCACGCTGCTAACGTCTCGTGATCATGGGGTTGTTGGTATCAGCAAGCCCTGCGGCGCTCGTTTCGTTGCGTTGCCGCAATACGAATCCCAACGGTACTCGTGGGCGTAGGAGATCATGCCCCATATCTGGGAGACAACGTCGCCGCGTTTGTGGCGTGACTTCGAGCCGAGCTACTTGTTTTGGTGGAGGTCAATGCGGAGCACGCCCTCGGGCGTTGCTCTCGGAGCAGGGGCTTGCGCTCGAGAACCACCTGTTGCTGAACGAGCCGTGGGGTCAGCGCTCCGCGCCGGGGCGGTTGGCTGTCTGGCGTGTCGGTTTCAGCGAGGCGTAGCCAGGCCGGGCCTCGCGACTCCGTCGATCTTTCTCTGGTTGCTTTAGCCGAGCATCTCTAGCGATTGGTACGTGCCGAGTGCATTGCGGGACGACCCAGCACTTCGTGCGCGCCACCCAGGGAGGGCGCCCGCGTTGCCCGTCGTTGTGGCGTCGGATAAGAGGTTCGGTAGCAGAAGCGCCGCGCGGATGAGTGGCACACCGATCGAGTTGACGACGGCATGGGGGCTGGGGCCGGCTGACCGCGCGGCTGGTCGGCCCGTCGGAACCGTTGGCTGAAGGATGCTGGTAGAGATCGCAATACCGCCTACGACGAAGACGGCGAGGAACACCGCGCAAACAAACCCCAGCCGCCTGGCGAGCCACAGTTGCTCGTTAGACATCGTAAGCACCGTAGCGCAGGGCGCGGTGGCCTGTGCGGTGGTGTGCAATTCAGCGAACCTAGGGCGATAGCAATCAATGGGCACCGCAACATGTGGTTCACCGACAGCGCGCTCAGAAGATCGACTGCTGGGTGACAAGGATCCTTCTCCTCGGCTCGATCGGCACGGGCGAGGGGCGCTCGCGCTCGGCGAACTCGTGTGTGTAACTGTGGGGCGGTGGGCGACTACTTGCCTGTCCACTCGGGCGGCGGCGCGCCGGGCTTCCATGCCTTGGTCACGCCCCCGCCTTGCTTGCGAAGAATGTGGGCGTAGTCGGCGAGCTGGTTCTGAAAGGCGAGCTCGTTGCGGGGGTCTTGGCCGGTGTCGTCGAGTTCGGCTCGCCATACGGCGAGCGCGCACAGCGTCTCGGTCTGCGATTCGTCCTTCCACCATCCGTCGTTGAGCGCTTGAAGCTGTTCGGGGTAGCGGCCGCGCAGGGCGACGATGGCGCCCCACATCTGCTGGCGCCACTCGGCGTCGCCGCCGTAGGGCTCAAGCCAGGGCGGTCGCTCGCCGCTGTTGCCCTCGGTGAGCACGGGGGCTGAGCGCAGCGGACGAACGTGGCCGTTCTTGATGGCGCGCGCGATTTCGTTTCCGACGAACTGTGCGGCGAGCGTCGAGTGTGGTGTGTCGGCGCCCGTGGCCAGCTCGCGGAGCTGGAGGGCTGCGGGGTCGGATAGGACGACTTGGACTCGTTGGCTCATCGTGTTCGCTCCTGTGCTGGTGGGTTGACGATCCGGTTGATCGCGCGGACGATCCCCGGTATGCGGCTGGTGCGGCTCGGCGCGAGCTGGCGGTGGAAGTGCGTGCCCCAGTCGCGGTCGGCCAGCTCGGGGTGCGCGAGTGATGGCGTCTGCGCGTGGCTGCGGCGCATGTTCTCGGCGAGCCGCTGGATGCGTTCGGTGTCGTGCCCTTCGACGCCGAGATCCTCGCGCGAGACGAACCAGGCGGTTCCCTGGCGGGCTCGGGACGCCTCGACATAGGCGGGCTCCTTGCTGGTCTGCCAGCCGCCGGTGACAACCAAGGTGCGCGTGACGGTTGCGCCTTGGGCGCGGTGGATGTGCTGGGCGTAGCCGAGCCTGACGCGGGCGAGGTCATCGCCGGCGAGGGTTCGCCGGCGGCCGGTGATGTCGAACTCGATCAGCACCTCGCCGCTCTCACCGATGTGGAGGACTTCGCCGCGGCTGCCGTTCTCGATCCGCTCGACGCCGGGCTCGCGGTGCTGGTCGATGAGTGCCACCCGGTCGCCTTGGCGGATGCCGTAGTGGACGCCGGGCACCGGGACTTCGAGGTCGCCGAGTTCGCCGCGGTCTGAGCGGAAGTGTTGGGCGCGGGCGTTGAGCCGGTTGATCTCCTGGTTTGAGGCGTCGGAGATCAGCGCGACCTCGCTCGGGTCGTGGGTCTCGGTGAGCGTCGCCCAGTTCTGCGCGGCCTGCTCGACGGTCTCGTCGCGGGTGTCTGCCATGTGCAGTTGCCCGCGGGCGTGGTAGTGCGCCATCGCGCGGTCTGAACGGCCCGCGCGGAGGTCCGCCCAGGCGCGCTGTTCATCGCGGTCAAGGGTGCGGCGGATGTTTGACAACTCGGCGCTGGGGGCGATGTCTGAGAGCCGGGCGAACATGCCGCCCGCACCGATCGAGGGCAGCTGCGCGGCGTCGCCGATCGCCACGAGCTTTGACCCGGTGTGCTCCACGACTTCGGTGAGCCGGCTGAGGCGGTCGGTGTCGGCCATCCCGGCCTCGTCGAAGTAGATCGTCGTGTGCTGGTCGACTGTGAGCTGGCCGCGCTCGACGCGGGAGACGAGCGCTTCGAGCGTCAGCGTTTGCCCGGCGAGCGCGGGGCTGTCTTGGCCGAGGCGCTGCGCGGTGGAACCGGACACCGCGATCCCCAGCGTCTGATGGCCAACATGCTGCTCGGCTCTAGCGGCGGCGTCGATGACGACGCCCTTGCCGGTGCCTGCGGGTCCGACGAGGATCGCGGTGCGCTCGGGGCCGGTGATGACCTCCAGGGCGTGTGCCTGCTCAGCGCTGAGGCGTCCGCCGATCCGCTCGGCGATCTGGTCGTTTGCGAGCGCGCGGGCTTCGACGCCAACGTCTCGACCGCCCGTGCCGGCAAGCATGGTGAACCTGCGCTCGATCGCCTGCTCGCGGGTGCGCAGGGCGAGCGTGGTCATCAGGCCGCCCTCTAGCGGGAACACGCGACGTTCGGCGATCATCGCCCGTGAGAGGTCGAGGGCCTCGCGTGGCGAGAGCTCGCCGACGGATTGCTCCAGCAGGACCGCCCGGAACTCGCCGGGCTCGAACGTTGCGGCGCGCTCGGTCAGGCGCCGGTCGACGCGATCCTCAACTGCACCCTCGCGCGTCTGCTCGATGGCAGAGCCGAGTAGCCGGCCGGACTGCTCGCCGGCGAAGTCATACCGCGCGGCTGTGTCGTTCCACGCCTGCTGTAGGTCGGCGCGGGTGATGAGCACCTTGGCCTTGCGGTTCTCCAGCTTGAGTTGCCGCAGCTCGCCGCGCTCGGGTGCGCGGCCCCACTTCGCGCGGAAGCGCTCGGCGGCTCTGGCGACCTCGCGGCTGCGGGAGGAGAAGGCGTCCAGCAGGCCGGGCGGTACGCCTGCTATCTCGAAGTAGCGGGCGTGTTTGCCGGTGCCCCGCTCGATCGCGTACCCGCGCTGCTGGAGTTGGTGCGCGAGCGAGGAGCGGTAGTAGGCGCCAAGCTCGCGGGCGGAGCGGAAGATCGGGCGTGAGGCGACGGCGACGATCTTCCCGTCATCGCGGACACCGCTGGTGATGACCACGTGGCTGTGGAGCTGCGGGTCGGGCGCGTCTGTCTCGAGGACGCCGCGGGCGGTGGTGTGTCGGTACTCGGCGGCCACCACGTCGCGCGCGGGCTCCTCGAACACCTGCCCACGGTGGCGGCGGCGTACGGTCGGCACGGTGTCGGTCAGGTGCGCGATCGTCTCGCTGACGGCGGCGGCGTGTGCGGCTTCGATCTCGCGGCGCTGGGACTCGTCGGCGAACGCCCACACGGCGGACACGGACTTGGGGGCGCTGAAGGTCAGGTCGATCCCGCCGCCCCGGCTGCCGTTGGAGCCGGCCTGTCGCAGCCACCGTCCTGACCTGGGGTGTTTGCCTTCCATCAGCGAGATGAAGTCCCGGCCTTCGACGGTGGAGCCATCGATGCCGAGGCGCGCGAGCGTGTCGGGCGAGGCGAGCCACTGGCCTGGTGCCTGGGTGGGCTCTCCGGAAGGGGAGAGGTAGTAGTCGCCGCGCTCTGGCTCGACGGTCTTTGACTCCAGGTAGCGCGCGTAGCCGCCGCCCTTGGCGGCGCCGATGCTGGCTGCGGTCATCACAAGGGGTACAGACCCCAACTGCTCCAGACCGGCCAACGAATTTGCACAGCGCGGACACGTCGCCCGCACAGCGGTGCATCTACGGATGAAAAGTCAAGGGCAGCGAGCGCTTTTCTGTGGGGAGCGCTGGAGCGCGGCGGCGTTCTGGGTGCTCATCTGGGTCTCGAGAGGGCCCCGAGTCGGCTCGTGGACGACGCACAGCGATGGCACAGCCCGGACGGGTGTGCATATGGTCTGTTCGTGAGTGCGAGCCTTGTGGTTCCGGACGGCGATGTCCGTTCGCTCGTGCTCAGGTGATCGTTGCCGTTGACCCGCTGATGGCAGCGCTGGGCCGGGTGTTTGGCGTCCGATCGACCGGGTTGGGTCCGGGTCGGCGGTGGGCTGACTCCTAGTCTGCTTGTCGGCCAAGTGCCTGACCTGAAGTCGTTGTGTCGCCCACCGCCGCCCGGGATCACCGGCGTGACTTGATAGGAGCATGGCAACTGCCCCCACTCAGGCGTGTCCGCCGGAGGTCCACCTCAACAGGTAGCTCGATGAAGGGACAAACCAGATGATCGTGATCGGAGCGGACACCCACAAGGCCACTCACGCGCTCGTAGCTGTCGACGGCGGCAGCGGCCAAGTTCTCAGCGAGCGCGAGATCCCCGCAGATGAAGCCGGACACCTCCAAGCGCTGCGCTGGGCACACGAGCTCGGCAGCGAGCTGGTCTGGGCGATCGAGGACTGCCGACACGTGTCGGCCCGCCTCGAGCGAGCGCTGATGACAGCCGGAGAGCGAGTGCTTCGCGTCCCACCCAAGCTGATGGGCGCATCGCGCCGCGGAGAGCGCGCGCCAGGCAAGTCCGACCAGATCGACGCACGCGCTGTCGCAAGAGCCGTCCTCAGAGAGGCATCGAGCGATTCCCCGCCGCCCACCTTGACGAAGCGGCCATGGAGATCCGGCTGCTGGCCGACCACCGCGAGGACCTCATCGTCGAGCGAACCCGAGCGACGAACCGCGTGCGCTGGCACCTGGTCCTGCTCTGCCCCGACCTGGAGGCCAAGATCCCATCGCGCCAGCTCGACGACACGCGCCAGCTCGACAGGATCAACCGCCGCCTGCGGATCATGAAACCTTCAGCAAGGGTGCAGATCGCGCTGAAGCTCGTCTCTCACATTCGACAGGTCACACGCGATGCCAAGACGATCGAGCGCGAACTGCACGCGCTCGTCCAAGCACACCGCCCTCAGCTACTTGCCGAGCTCGGCTGCGGAACCATCACAGCCGCGATCCTGATCGGCCATACCGCCGGCGCGCAGCGATTCCCCACCGACGCGCACTTCGCACGGATGGCAGGCGTCGCCCCGATCCCAGCCTCCTCGGGCAAACGCGACCGCCATCGCCTGCACCGCGGCGGCGATCGCCAACTCAATCGCGCGCTACACGTCATCGCCATCACCCGCGGCCGCCGAGACCCCGCCACCCGCGCCTACCTCCAACGCAAGGAAGCCGAGGGCAAGACCCGCATGGAGGCCCTCAGATGCCTCAAGCGCCAGCTCGCCCGCCACTTCCATCGCCTGCTGCTACTCCCGCCCGCGACCTCTACACCACGCCCGGCGATCGCTGGCAGCGCCCCCGCAGCCATGATCTGCTTGACGTAGGCCGGACGCCGGCGCCGAGCGCTCCGCCGGGCAAGGCGCCAATACCTGCTCTCGACATCGACCCAGGCCGCCGCCACTGGCAGCAGAATGACGACGTGGAGAAACCGCGGAGAAACATCGAGCTCAAGGCGACAGATCCAGACCCTGCCCGCTCACTGGAGATCTGTCACGGCCTCGGTGCACAAGACGAGGGCGTGCTCTGGCAGCGCGATACCTACTTCAATGTCTCGGCGGGGGGACTCAAGCTCCGCGAGCAGCAACCTGGGCGGGCACACCTGATTCAGTTCGAGCGCGCCGACGAACCGCAACAACGCGAGAGCCGCTATCGAATCATCGACATCGATGACGCTCAAACGCTACTCACCGCCCTGACCGCAGCGATCGGCGTCACCGTCGCCGTGACGAAGCACCGTCGCCTGTTCCTCTGGCAGACCGTGCGCATCCACCTCGACGCCGTCGAACGTCTCGGAACCTTCATCGAGTTGGAGGCAGTCGCGCCAGCCGACTCAGACCTGCATCACGAGCACCAGCTCGTTCAACAGCTGCGCAGCGCGCTCTCGATCACAGACGACCGTCTCATTGCCACCGGTTATGCCAAGCAGCTAGAGACGCAATTTCCGGATTCCGCTTGACATAGGAGCAACGGCTTGGCGGTGTGTTCGGGCTTGGCGGTGTGCGCCGGCCGCGGGAGCTTGCGAGCGCTAGCGAGCGGCGAGCGAGCAGCCCGAAGGGCTGCCGGCCGGCTGTCACGACGCCAGGGTCGGTGGAGAGCCGACCGCAGGGAGGCTCGGTTACAGCCGGCGAAGCCGGCGTCGGTAGCCGGCCGTTGAAGGTAGGGCCGCGCCGTCGGCGGTCGCCGGCGCGGCGATCTGAGGGCTCGTGGCGAACCCTCCCTCGGGCGGGCGCGAGCCCGCGCGGAGGCGATCCCGCGAAGCTGGGTAGCTGGCACATTTGGGGCCGGGCGCGAGCCCGTGCGCAGGCCAGTCGCTCGGGGCCGCACCGATCAAGCGATTGCGGTCGGGTGCTGCCAGTCCCCGTACACGCAGCGCGTGCCTTCGCGGCTGGGATCGTGCGTGTCGTGGATCGCGCCGTCGATCACCGCGCACATGTGCCGTGAGACGCGGACGATGAGCCGGCCGCCCGGCAACTCGTCGGCGCGTAGATGGACGGCGCAGCCCTGGCCGACCTTCATGGTCGGCGTCCACGTCCACCCGTGGTCGACCAGGTAGCGGTCGTAGACGCGGCGGTGGACACCGGCGCGTGGGCTGGCGTGAACGGGCGCGCGAGCGCCGTACCGGCGTTCGAGCTTGCGTCGCACACACGGGTCGGCGAACGCGGCCTGGTGCAGTGCGTCGTAGACCTCGGCGTAGGGCAGCTCGCCGGCGATGGCGATGGCGCGGACTACGCAGTCGCCGGTGGCGCCCTTGAAACCGGCGGCCTGTCGGCCGCCGTCGTCTCGAATCCACATCAGTTCTCGCCCCCGCCGAGACGCGAGCCGGGGAAGATAATCGAGTCGTGACCGAAGCCGGGCAGCGCGACCCGTGGCGGTGCGCTCGCGGCCTGTAGACCTGTCGGTAGTCGGATGTTGCGCCAGCGCGTCCAGCCGGTGCCGTCGATGCTGTCGCAGCCGATCTCGGCGGCGTAGGCGATGCGCTTGACGCTGTTTACGCGACCCATGTGAACCCACAGGCCGCGGCGCTTGGCTTCGCGCACGAAGGCGCGCGCAGACGGCCCGAGCTTCCACTCGGTCGAGCCGCCGATGAACAGCGCGTCGATGCGCGGCCACACCATGCTCATCCACCGGCCCATGTGCTCAAGGCCGTCCTGCGCGACCAGCGCGACGGGCAGGCCACGACGCGCGGGGCCACTCCACCAGCGCTCGAACTGCCGCGCGGTAGCGTAGGCGTCGGCCACCACGTCGGGCACGGCAACGAACAGGCACCGCCCGCCGAGATGGTGCAGGAGGTCGAGCATCGCGTCATAGGCGTGCGCGTCCAGGCGCTGAAAGCAGTCGTTGTCGGCGGCCCACGGCACGCCCCTTGCGATCGTCGCCGGCAGCGCGTTGTAGTGACGCGGCTGGACGAGCCGCCCGAGATTCGGGTGAGCGTGCTCGACCATCTGCGGCTCGGCCTGCGTGGCGAGCAACAGCATCAGCACACCCCAAGCGTCAACTGCTCGTGGCCGCGGGCGTGACCGCTGCTCTCGAGGATTGCGCCGGCACCGATCTCGATCGGGTCGAGGCTTGCGATGTGGAGTGCCACGTCGGCGAGCCAATCGATCGCCTCCGGCGATTTGAGGTCCCGGCCGCAGTCCAGGCCCGAGCGCATGAGCCGGCTGGCTGCCTTGCGGGCGGCGTTCGAGCGTTCAGCGTGGGTGGTCAAAGCTCGACCTCGCGCGGACAGACCCCGAGCCCGTCTCGCGCGATCAGCGCGAGCACGTCGCTGTGAATCCAAGATCCGGGCTTCTGCTCGCCACCCTCGGGCATCAGGCCGATGCGACGCGCCAGCCAGCTCGTCTCGCCGGCCTCGTTGCCGCGGCGGTCGCGCTTGATCCGTCCGCAGCGGTGCGCGATCTCGCTCATGCTCAGCACGCCAACACGCAGCTCGCGTTGGACCGCTTCGCGGAGCCCGCGGTTGAGCACGATCGGGCTGCCGATCAGGCGCTCATACTCCTCCCGCAACCGCCGGGTGGAGAAGTTCCCGCCGCAGGGTGCAAGCGCCTGGGCGGTGAGGGTTCGCGCCGGCTCGTAGGCTTCGACGGCGGCGACGACATCACGGAACGACACGGCGTCGAAGCCGAACTCGCGGCCTGGCTCGCGGGAGCGCGTCCAGCGCAGCTCGCCCATCGTCTCGAACGCGGGAAGCTCGCGGATGCGGTAGACGTGGCCCTCGGCGTCTATGAGGACATCGACGGCCGTTGGGGCATCGGTGCCCGGTGGCGGCGCAGTGGCGTGGCGAGTGAGGTCGAAGTCCTCCCGGGTCACGGCGCGGCAGCGGCCCCTGGTGTCGTCGGCGAGGTACAGCTCACAGACGATCCGCGCGTTCTCGGGAGGCTCATCCGGTGCCAGATGCGCGATCAGGCGCCCATCACTGAGGGTACCGAGCTGGTAGTCAACGACGAGCGTGCTCCCGTCAGGTCGCTGGAGGCTGACGAGCTCGCGCCTCTGCTCGCTGTCAAGCGCGATGTAGCTGCCGAGGCTTCGCGTGCGACGGGCACCCGCGGCAGGCTGTAGAGGAGCTGCCTGCCTGGTGTGGGGAGGCGGTGCTGTGGTGGTGGTGCTCATGGTTTCTCCTTCGCAGGGGTATGAGCCCGCCGGGCGCGGGCCGTTGCCCCGCTCCCGCGCACGCGCAGCGTGCGATCATCGGGAGGGGCGAGGTCCGCCGGCCGCGCTCAAGCGCTACGTCCACCGGCCAGCACGCGCAGCTCGCCGTGGCCGTCGGGCGCCAGGCGGTAGCCGACGCCGCGCACGGAGGTAAGCCAGCCGCCGGCACCGGCGTCAGCGAGCGAGCGCCGCAGGCGGCAAGCGTGCGTGTCTACCGTGCGCGTGGAGCCCTCGCTGCGGTAGCCCCACAGCTCGCGCAGCAGCTCCTGCTTGGTGTAGACGCGGCCTGGGTCGCGCGAGAGATGAACGAGCAGCGCGTACTCGAGGCGGCGCAGGTGAAGCGGGGTCGCTCCGAATGTCGCCTCGTGCGTCCTCGTGTCGATCCGCAGCGCTGCGAACTGGATCACGCCGGCCGCGCTGAGGATGCTGCGGCGCAGCAACGCTCGCACGCGAGCAAGCAGCTCTGCGTGGACGAACGGCGAGCGGATCACGTCGTCGGCGCCCGCCTGGAACGCACGCAGCAGCTCGGCTACCTCGTCAGTCGAGCTGACCCACAGGACGCGCGCCCCTGGGTTGATCTCAGGATCAAGCGCGCCCGCGCGCAGCGCGCGCAGCGTGTGAAGTCGCTTGGCCTGCTCGGCTGTCGGACCGATGATGATGAGGTCGATCTCGCCCGCGGGCGAGGACGCGCGAAGTCGCTGCGGCTGGGCGGTGTGAAGCATCTGGTAGCCGTCAAGGGCGAGTTCCTGTGCGAGTGACTCATGCACAGGTGCCTCGCCGATGACGAGGATCACCTCGGGACTGTTACTCATTGCCGGTCCTCCAATCTGGACTCTGGCTCCGCCGGGTGCGGAGCCGCGGAGCCCGACCCCAGGCACGCCCTGCGGGCGTGCCACGATGCGGAGGGCGACGGCCTCCGACCTGGCCCCGCGGATCGAGTCACCCGCGGGGGCACGGCCAGCGCCGCGGAGACGCTAGGCATCCGCGGCCACCTGCTCGGGCCGGCGAGGGCTCCTCGCCATCGGGATACGCCCGAGCTGCTCGGCCTGGGAGATGTAGTCCGCGACGAGCGCCATGACTTCGCCAGCGCCGCCCTTCTCGCACAGTTCCTCCTCGACTGTGTAGATGCGCCCCGCCTGATCGGCCGCCGCGTCGATGATCCGCGGCTTGCCGTCCACGCGGATGCCGTACAGCGCCCGCTGTTCGCCTGAGCGCGTCTGGTAGCGCCCGAGCTCGAACGGCTCGCCCTCGGCCCGCCGCGCCGCCGGTGCTGCGTCCCGCGGCGCCGGGTCTGTGCGCCTTGCGCTTGACCCGTAGCCGCTGACCTCTCCGGGCTTCTGCTCTGTCGCGTAGGGCTGCTCGGCGGGGTCCAGGTCGAGCCGGGGAGCTTCGAGGCAGCGCCCCCGTGTCGCCTTGAGTCCCTTCAAGCGTTGTATTTCACAACTCGCCTGCCGTCGAGTCCTGGGGAATGTGAACGTCGTGCCGGTCTGCTGAGCGAGCGCCTTGAGGTATGAAAGCTGCTTAGGGCTTGCGGCGCTGGGTGCTGATGCGTGAGGGCTCATGGTGCGATATGCCTTTCTGTGGTTGTGAGCTTGCGAACTTGCCCTCTGCTCATCACGCCCCGGAAGGCGAGTCAAGCAATTGATAATGTGAAATCAGTGCGCCCCCGCCAGGGGGCGATTCTCAATTGCTTGAAGGCGTAAGCCGATCTCTCAGGGAGGGGTGTGATAGGACCCTCGTGTTAGGCGTGGGCGCCGGCTCCCGCGACAGGCAGGCTGGTTCCCCTGTCCAAGACTTCCTGTGAAAGCTCCTCCGCGTCGCTGGCGTAGTCCTCGAGGAAGTAGCCGTGCGGGGTGAAGGACTCGCGGCAGTTCTCGCAGCGTGAGGGTAGCTGGTGGCGCTGCACAGGCTGTATGTGCCCGCAGCACATGCAGACGAGATTGGTGTGAATCTCGATCTGCTCGTCCGCTGCAGGATGAGTGGTGTTCACGGTCGGCTCTCCTTTGAGGTGATGGCTCCGCCCATGCGGGTGCCGGTGGCAGCCGGTCACGCACCCCGCAGGGGTGCGATCATTGACGGCTGCTGGCACCCGGTCTGCGACGCAGATGTGCGAGCGCGGCGTCCGGTTCCCCACCGGCGCCGGCTGCAGGGCCTATCGCGAGCTGCGCGAGCGAGCGTCCCGCGCTCATGCAGCGAGTGCGAGCCAGCGCTCGCGCTCGACCATGCTCGCGTTCGCCAACCGCACCAGCAGATCGCCGTGGCAAGCGCGCGGCGCGCACCAGCATCCGAGCACCAGCCCGCGCAGCTCGTCCAGAGCTGCGAACAGCGCCGCGTTCTCGCGCAGCCAGCCTTCGTAGCGCCCAATGCACTCGCCGCGCGCGCCGTGCGTGCCGACCACGAACGGGTTGCCCCACTTCGAGGGGGGCAACCATTTCGGGTTGCGCCCTACATAAACGTGGTGGCGCTCGCGCTTGCAGTGAACCGCACGCGGCTTGCCGAGCTGCACATGCGCTGGGACGAGTAGACCGCTTGCTCGCCGGGCCTGGTTGTTCATCGCTGTCTCCTTGGGGTTGGGGTTGAGCACGCCCCGGCCTGAGCGGGCCGGCGTGGCGGGTCAAGCCCTGTCCCGTCAGGGATCGCCGCAGGCGACGCGAAGCGCAGGGCTTTACGCGCCTTGAGAGCCGGTCTGCTGGCCTACAGGGGTGGGCTCGAACCCAACCCGGAGCAAGCGCTCATAGGCCCCGGCGAGCCTGCGGTCTGCGGTCACTACGCGACGGTGAAGTCAAGCTCCTGCCAGCAGCGAATGTGGCACTCGCAACCGTTCTCGACCCGGAAGCGCGACCCGCCTTGGTAGGTGAAGGTGCTGTGCGTCTCTCCGTTGGTGAACGTGAGCGGCTTGGCGAAGGCGACCGTCTGACCCTTGCGCGGACGCGGCGTGGCCAGTCGAGCGCGGCAGCGCTCGCGCCATTCGCGTGCCCAATCGTTGCTGGGCTCGGTCAACAGGTCGAGGATGCGGGCTGGGCAGCGGTCCTCCGCCGGTCCCATGTCCTCGCTGATCGGCTTGGTGTAGAGGATGCCGTCGCGGCGCTCGGCGAGGAGCACCAGGCCGAATACGTCTTTCTCGTCGCGCGAGCGCACAGCGGCGTAGATGACGGTGCCGTAGCGGACGGTGTCGATCACGCGCGCGGCGAACTCGGTGCCGAGGTCGAACTCGATCGCGGCACGACAGGTGAATGGTCCTTGTAGTTCTCCGCCGGTCCAGCCCATGATGCCTCCTGTTTGGTCGCTGGCCCGCCCCGGTGGGCGGGCGATACCCGACCCGCAAGCACGCCCGTAGGGCGTGCCATCCTGGGAGGGGTCGGCCCGCGACCGCTCGGCGGGGGTCGTGCCTATAGCGACTGGCGCCGATGCGGCTGAGTGCTGTCGTCACGCCGCATCACCAGCTTCCACGGATGCTGCCTGCGTGGCGATCGGCGCGAGCGAGTGTCCGTCGCGTCCTCGCGCTCCCGCCTTCACCACGCCGGCCGGCTCGGTCCCCACGAGCGCGTAGACCTCCGTTCGGGGTCTCGTCGGCCGGTGGGGAAGCTGGTCGGGGTTCGCCGCGGGATGGATCAGGTGTGCGCGCTTGGCTCCGACTCGGATGACGCGCGCGGCCCGAAAGCGGCCCATCGCGTGAATGACGACCACCTCGCCAGGGCCGGCGTCACACCGATAGAGGATGGTGCCTGGAGGGAGGATCTCGTGTGGGATCGCGTCGTGTGTCGCCATGTCTAACGGCTCCCCTCGTGAACTACGCGCAGGCAGGCGCCGGGCGGCCCGTCCACGTCGCCGAGGATCTCGACCGGCTCGTCCTCGTCGTCCTCGTCGTCGGGCACGACCACGATCGCGAGCTCCTCGACGGTCAGTTCCGTGAGGCTGTCGGGTATTGGCAGTCGCAGCCATTCCCGGATGCCTTCGATCAGCGCCTCGGCGGTGCCGTAGCGACCCTCGAACTCCTCGAGGTCGCTGGTCGTCAGTACCGGCTCGCCGTCGGCCATCACGGTGAACTGGCGCTCGATGCGGGTGGCGGGGTCGAAGGAGCGACCCGTGCCGGCGGCCTCGCCCTGCTTGATGTCCCAGGCAACGTAGGAGATGCCGGCGAGGCGCAGCGTGGCGAGGACCGCTTCGAGGTCGGTGAGCCCGCAGCGACGGCGCCCGAACGACACGCTGAGAACGAGCGTGTCGTCGTCCGTGCACAATCCGCTGAGCCATCCGTCGTTCACCGTGAACGTCGAGAGGTTGACTCCGAGCTCGTGCAGCTCGTGTGCCACGTTCGCCGGGAGCGGCTGGGCTGGCCAAAGAGTGAGAGTGGCGTTGTAGGGCTCGTTCATGGCGAGCGTCCTTTCCGTTGTCTGGCTCCCGCTCCAGTGCGGGTGCCGGTGGCAGCCCTACGCACCCCGTAGGGGTGCGATGATGGGGCTGCCGGCGCCCGACCGTCCATGCTTCCTCAGTTGTGAATGTGTGACTCCGCGGTGGCGGCGTCGCGCCTCTGTCAGCGCGTGGGGGAGATGCAGTGCCGTGAGACGCGCTCGATGTGCTCGGGCCGGGCGAGGTTGAAGACGGCGATGCCGTGGTGGTGGGCGATGCGCAGCGCCTGGCCGGTCCCGCCGACACGGCGACCACGGCCGTCGAGGCTGCCGTCAGGCGTCCAGCACAACACGAAGCGCGCCGGGCTCGCCAGGTCGGCGCCGAGCACCTGGTGGCAGTTGCGCGCGTGCAGAGCACGAACACCTCGGGTCAGCCGCGACCAAGCCGGGTGAAACTGCGCCGCCAGCTCGTAAGCCGCAGGGGTCGGCTGGCTGAGCACGAGCTGCTGGGAGCCGCGTGCGGGCGTGCGGGCACCTGCCTCGAAGGCTGGCCAGGGCAGGTAGAGCTCGCACGCCCCGTGCGCGTGGGCGCCGCGATAGAACGCCTGGTCGGCGCCGGCGGCCATGCCCGTGCGCAGCACCCAGCCCTCGCCCGCAAGCCGCGACGCGAAGCGAGTCATCAGGTCGAGCACGGTGGGCGGCGTCTCGCGGGAGCCGATGCCGGCGTAGGCGGGCCGCGCCTGGGAGGGCGAGCTGGTGGTGTCGAGCGCCATCACGCTTCCTTTCGATAGGCGACCCCGCCCGGTGCGGAGCCGTTCCCCGACCAACCCGCACGCGCAGCGTGCGACACTCGGAGGGGACGAAGCCCGCGACCGACAGGGCGGGCCGCTAGGGAAACCAGCGTGGGGGTCGACCCCGGCGCGGCGTTCAGCGCTCGACTCGCTCCAGCTCCTTGAAGGCGTCGTCGGGAACGTCGATCCCGACCTCGTAACCCAGGCGTGTGAGGGTCTCCAGCACGATCTCGACATGCTCGTAGGCGCACTCGCGCGCTTTCAGCATCGGGTCAAGGTTTGCGTGCTCGTGTTCGACGGGGAAGATCACGGGGTCATGGCCGACAGGTCCGAGCGTAAGGTGCGTCACGCAGGTCGGCACCCCCTCGTGGCCGACGAAGGTGGAATGGACCTCGACCGCGAGCCCGTGGTCGGGCAGCGCGGTGGCGATCACGAGCACGTAGGGTCCTGCCCATGTGCAGGTCGTCTCGCTGCTGACCTGGCGGCCGTCGAGCGTGACTGCGAGTTCGATTGTGCGCCGCTCACTCACGGCCTCTCACGGTAGCGCTACGGGACGAGCGGCGCCTATCGCCAGGAGTTCGTGATCGGGGCCTGCTGGACCGAACGGTCCGCAGAGGCAACTCGGTGCGAACCCTGGTGGGTCAGCTGCGCTCGGCGTCGTTTTGGGGAGGCCAATTGCCGTGGTGTAGCCACTTGATGTCGTCCTCGGTCGGAGTGATTCCGACCGGGAGGACAGCGCGGTCGATGCCGCGCTTGCCACAGTGCTCGCACTCGAAGTAGCCGGGGCGCTGTTCAAGGTAGACGTAGACGTGGCGGTGTCCGTCGGAGCCTACGTTTGGGTCGTATGGCATGGTGCCTCCTGGTAGATCGTCTTCTCGCATCTGGCGAGACGATCGGCTCGGCAGGCCGAAGGGCCTCGGCCGCGCCGTAGCGAAGCGGAGGCGCACATAAGGCCGGGCCGCGGAGCGGTGCCCGATCGCGAAGCGCGGGAAGACGGGCGACGGAGGAACTGCTTGTGCCCAAGCGCGGGCTTCGACGGTAACGATCACTCGTCTCTTGGACACGGCCGGATGGAGTGCGAGGCCAGGTGTCGCCGACGGTCGGCGACTGCGTTCTCGCTCTTGGTCGGTGATGCGGCTCGGGGCTACACTGCGCTACCGCATTAGGCGGGAGTAGCTCAGTTGGTTAGAGCAGGGGACTCATAATCCCTTGGCCACAGGTTCGAGTCCTGTCTCCCGCATCGGAGGAACGATCTGACATCAGGAACCTCCGTGGGGTGGTTGTGTGAGGCCGAACGTCGTGGCTAGACGGCGGCGGAGTTCGAGGAAGTCGTTGCCGCGCGTGCCGAGGCCCCACCTGGCGGCGGCGAAGTCGAAGATCGTGCCGCCCTTGTGGCAGGCGTGGTCTTTGCTGTGGCGGCCGAAGCAGTAGAAGGTGCCGTCGGGGTAGAGCTGGAGGCTCGGCCTGCTCTCTTGATGGAAGGGGCAGAGCACCTTGCCCGCTCGGTTGGGAGTGAGGCTCGCCAGGACGCGGACGTACTCGGTGGCCGGGATCGCGAGCAGCTCGCGGTCCAGCGCGGCGCGGTCGGTGCGGCTGTGCGACGCCCGTGGGGCGCACGACTGTCTCGGCTGTGGGTCGCTTGGAAGGCTGGCGGTCAGCGCCGGCAGGGCGTGACGTGCGTTGGCGTTGTGGTGTAGGAGCCTCACCGGGACGGGCGGCGTGTGCTTGTGGTTCAGGCTGGTCGGCGGCCTGAGCACTCGCACGATGTCCGCGCAGCCGGGCTCTCCCTCGAGGAGCACCGCGAGGCGGCGGTTGGTGCTCTCGACCTGGGCGCTGCTCGCGTGCTCACGCAAGCGCCAGTAGACGTGCAGGTGCCCAGCTGAGCCGGAGGCGACGATCATCGAAGGCGAGTAGGCGAAGTCCTCCACGCGCTCGCGGGCGCCGGGGTCATCACACTCGATGTAGAGCATGTGCGAGCCGCTGATCGCGCTCTTGTCGCCGTGTGCGCGGTCGCGCAGCGCGACGCCGGCATACACGTCGGCACGCCCGGCCAAAGCGGTGATTTGGCGGGCGAGCTGACGGATACGCAGGACGGAGACGAAGCGCTGGCGCATAAGTCCTCCGGGTGTGGCGTAGCGCAGGTCAAAGAACTGGCTGGGCTGCGAGTCGCCCGCCAGCATCCGCAGGTAGGACAAGAGTTCGCCGGGGGGCGGCTCGGGGTGTGCGCTCACTCGCAGACCTCCGGGCTGAGCCGGGCGAGGTACTCGAACTCGCCGTTGAGCAGTGGCACCTGCTCGGGGTAGCGTGCCGCCCACGCCGAGCACTGCTCAAGCGTCAGCTCGCCGCGGCGCATCGCCGAGATCCGCTGGGCAACTGTCATCTGCCACAGGGCGTGCAGCCGTTCGTCACGGGCTCTGAGGCTTTCGAGAGTGTGGTCGATGAGGAGGTGTTGGCTCATGGTCGTGTCCTTGGCCGTTGGGCTTGTGGCCCGCGCCCCGGTCGGAGCGCGGGCCGCCTGGCCCTAGAACTGGATGTCCTCCTCGGCACCCACGCCTGCCGCCACCGGCTCGGCTCCGTCGCTGGAGCCGTTGCCGTTGCCGTTGTTCAGGAACTGAACGGAGTCGGCGATGATGTCGACGGCCTGACGCTTGCCGCCGTCCTGGGCCTCCCACTCGCGCCACTCCAGGCGCCCGTCGATTGCGACCGGGCGGCCCTTGGAGAGGTACCGGGCGACGTTCTCGCCCTGGGCGCCCCACACGGTGACGTTGAAGAAGTTGGGCTTGTCGACCCACTCCTCGCCGTCCTTGCGGCGCGTGTTGCAGGCGACCCGCAGGTTGCACACCGACGTCCCGCTCGGGGTGGAGCGCAGCTCGGGATCGGCGGTGAGGTTGCCGGTGATGACGACGCGGTTGATGTTGTTCATTGCTGGTCCTCCTGTTTGGTGGTTGTTGGTGCTAGTGACGCAGCCCAAAAAAGACGCCGACCGGCGCGCGGAGCCGGAGCCCGTTAGGGCGCAGGGAAGCCCCCGACAGGGGGCCGAAGCGCTAGTCCGGCGGTGTCCAAAATGGGGCAAGACACGACGTGCCGACAACCAGCGGGGACTGCTTGAACAGCCAGTCGCCTCATGCTTTCTGAAGTGACCGTGACCCGTTCTCGGCCGCTGTTTGAGCGGCATCGCCTGTGTCTCCTTGCGTATCGGGGCCGCGTCCTGTCGGCGGCCTTCGTGGGTTACTGACCACAACCAGCCCCGACCGGCCAACGAATTTGCGCAGGCGGCCGCATGGGCGCCGTGGCGCCGGAGACTCCCTGGTGCGTATTCGCGTGTGGAGGGCTCGCGCGGAGAGCCGAGGGTCGAGGTCCTGAAACTCGTTGGCCGGTTTGCGCCGCTGGGGGTCAGTACCCCCGATGACAGACACAGACCCACCGCGCGCCCGCCCGCTGAGGCGGGGGCGAGCCCTTCGATCGACGGGAGCGGCATGAGGGTCCATGCGGTTGGGCGTCGTCCTGCGATGAGGCTTCTCATCTGCAGCTTGGGCGTGCTCGCGCTCGCGGGTCTCATCAGCGGCGTGGCGCCTTGGTGCTGGACGCAGGCCGCGCGCCTGATCTCGCTGCACGCACCGATGCGCCTGCCGGCCGGCGACGCCGCGCGAGCGATGTGGCGGCTGGTGATGCGCGGCGGTTGGAGCACGCCTTATCGTGCATTTCCGACAGCGGCTGAGCGCGCGGCTGCCCCCGCAGCGCCTGCATACGTGCTCGTCGCGGCGTGTCTGCTGGCGTTGCTCGGCCGGGGGGTCTGGAGCGTCTACCGGCGGATGCGCTCGTGGCGCGCTGGCTCGCCGCTTGGCAAGGAGCAGCGCACTGTCGCGCGTCGCGCGGTCGACCGGGGCTGGGTGCGCCAGCGCACCTGGGCTGTGCCCGCAGACCTGCGGCGACTGTGGGTGGCAGGGCCGGTGTCGGGCCGCCCGTACCTGGGTGTGATCGGCCGGGTGCCGGCACGGACGCTCGCTGCGGAGCTTGAGGTGCAGCCGATGGTCGTGGCGCCGCCCCGCGCGGGGAAGTCAAGTGGCTTTGTGGTGCCGTGGCTGTTGGATCACCACGGGCCGGCGCTGGTGCTCTCGACCAAGCGCGACATCTACGACGCGACCGCCCCGTACCGGCGTGGCCTCGGGCGCGTGTGGGTGTATGACCCGTTCGGGGACCGTGCGAGCGCGGGCTTCACGCCGCTCGTGCCGGCGCGGAGCTGGCCGGGCGCGATCCGCGCCGGCGAAGCGCTGGCCTCGGCCGCGCACCCGGACAGCAGCAACGCCGCGAACGAGTTCTGGGACAAGGAGGCGGCCAGCATGCTGGCGCCGCTGCTGCACGCGGCGGCGATAGCCGGCGAGAGCATGAGCGAGCTGGTGCGCTGGCTGGACGCGCGTGATTTCACCGACGCCATCTCCTGCCTGAAGGGCGTAGGCGCCTCTGCTGCCGCCGACCAGCTCGAGGGTGTCAGCCGCCGCGACGAGCGCAACCGCGAGACGACCGTGATGAGCGCCCTGAATCTGCTGCGCGCCTACCGGTACCCCCAGGTGGCCGCGTGCGCCGTCGGGGATCTCACACCCGAGCGGTTCCTTGATGGCAAAGCCAACACGATCTACGTCGTCGCGGCCGGACACGACCAGGACGCACTGCGGCCCGTGATCCTCGCGCTCGTCGCGGCGATGTACGAGGCGGCGATCGTCAAGGCGCGCAGAGACGGCGTGCTTGACCCGCGGCTGTTCATCCTGATGGACGAGGCGGCGAACATCGCGCCGGTGCGCAACCTCGCACCGTGGCTGTCGCAATGCGGCGATCACGGCATCGTGATCGCAACGATCTGGCAGTCGATCGCACAGATCGACCAGCGCTACGGACGCGCGGCCCGCGACGCGATCTGCGCGGCGTCCACAGCGCAGGTGTTCATCCCGCCGTTGGCTGAGCCGACGAGCGCGGGCTATCTCACGGAGCTGCTCGGCGAGGAGCCGGTCGCCAACGCCTCCAGTTCAACCGGGCTGGCACGGCACACGTTGAGCGTCGGCCATCAGAAGGCCGGGCCATCGCCGTGGCTGAGGCAGATCGCCCGCGGGCGCGCGGTGCTCGTCTACCGCGACCTGCCGCCCGCGATCGTGCGCGCCCCCGGCTGGTTCGAGGACCCCCGCTTCAGCGCGTACGCCCGGCTGCTGGCGGCACACGAATGACGCGCTGCCGTGACGTGAGTCCTCGGCATCGCGCCGTCGGGTGCCTGCTTCGCGTCGGATGCACGAGCGAGCTGCGAGACGGCTCGCATTGCTCGGCGAGCAGGCGTGAGCTGTAACGACCCCTCCATCGCTTACGGCACAGGGCGCCGTGCCTGCTCTGTGCTGCGCGGATGGCGCTCATGGAGCTGCGTCCTCACGTTGCTCCGCAGTCGGAGATGAGCGCGCACCCCAGCGACAAACGGCTCAGAGCGTCGTGGAGCAGGTGGCGTCGCCGACTTCGACGCTCACTGCATCTCCCGCCGCGGACGGCCCGGCGTAGAAGTAGACGTCTGCGTAACCGGAGCTGTTCGTGTAGTAGCTCGCGGTTTTGCCGTCGCCGCTGACGGTCGCGTCCTGGTCGGGCTGGTTGGATTCGACGTACACGTCGTAATCGTTGTAGGTGTTGTTGTAGTCGGCAGTGGCGGAGCACCAGCCGCTCGGTTTGGGCGGGGATGGTTTCGGTTTCGGCGCGGCTGGCGGGGGCTTCCGCGCCAGTGCGACCCAGTTGCTGACGATGGCGTGCTGCGCTTGGGCGAGCGTCATTCGCTCTTCGCAGACAGCACGGTTGAGCTCGTCCTCGACGGCGTCCTTAGGGTTCGGTGAGGCGCCGGGCTCGGGCCACAGGTTGCGCGGGTCGTTCGTCGCCCCGCCCAGCTCGAGCGGCACAAAATGGTCGTACTCGTAGCCGGAGGCGGGGCCACGCGCCCCGTAGGCGCGTATGCTCGCGAACTTCTCGGGCTCGGTAACGCTCTCGGGCGGCCGGACCGTTGACGTCCATCCGCTCCGGCAAATCGTGCGGTCGATCGTCGCCTGTGTCACCTGTGGGTTCAACGTGCCGGGTGTGCATCGTGGGTCCGGGCGCGAGTACAGCCCGGAGCCGATCGCGTGGCACGACCCCGCCGGTGGCTGCGGCTGCACCACGTTGTTGCTGGCGGTCGAGTAGGGCAGCCGCGACGTGGAACGCGCCGCGATGGCCGCGCCTGCGAGCAGCAGAAGGCCGGTACTGAGGGCGGCGGAGACGGCGGCTCGCCTCACGGCCGCCATCCTACTCCGCCCGTTGCGCCACGGGCCACCACCTCGCGGTACTACTGCTTTGCTGGTAAGCAAGCGTCCGAGCGACGAGCGGAAAGGACGAGAAGGAGCACTCGCAGCCCTTCCGCATTGCGCTGCCTTAGCAGGCGTCTCCTGGCCATCCGCCGGCGCTGTCGAGATTCGGGGCATGAAAATGGTGCTCGAGGGCTGTTGTTCGGGTTCCGGCGGAGTTATGGTCCGGTGACCGGGACAGGGGCTTTCAGGGAGAACGCATGTTGGGCAGGCCGGTTCTTGGACGATGGGCGCTGTTTGAGCCCGGGAGATTCATTGGCCGCCCCTGCGACTTGTCCGGTTGCGCTCAGAGCGCGAATCCGTCGGTGTCGTTTGCCCACCGCGTCTCCCATCTAATCGAGCGAGTGAAGGGAGGCGGTGATGAGGTCGGTCGCGTTGGACGTGCACCTGGATTTCTGTGAGGTCGCGATCGTCGAGGATGGTGAGGTTCGCTCCGCTGGTCGGATCGAGACCAAGCCGGAGCAAATAGAGCTGTTCGCCGGGAGCCTTGGCCCAGATGATCGGGTGGCGCTTGAGGTGACGGGGAACGCGTGGGAGATCGCGCGGATCATCGAGGGGCATGTCGCGCAGGTGCTGGTCGTGAGCCCCTCAGATACCGGGATCCGCCAGGCCAGGGCGAAGACCGACCGCCTGGATGCAAGGACGCTGGCGAGGCTGTTGGCGGCTGGGTCGCTGGATGCGGTGTGGATGCCCGACCGTCAGACGTGGGTGATGCGCCGGCGCCTGTCGCGTCGCGGCCAGCTCGTGCATGCGCGCACGCGGGCGAAGAACGAGATCCACGCGGTGTTGATGCGCCAGCTCGTAGGCCGCCCACCGGTCTCAGACCTGTTCGGCGTGAAGGGCCGGAAGTGGCTCGCCGATCTGCAGCTGGCGCTCGAGGAGCGTGAGACGGTCGACGCTGCCATGCGCCAGATCGAGTTTCTCGACACAGAGATCGCCGAGGTCGAGCGGCTGATCGCAAAAGACGCACTTCGCTCGCCCGAGATCAAGCGGTTGATGGGCGTGCCCGGGGTGAACGTGACCGTCGCCGCAAGCTTCCTGGCGGCGATCGGTGACATCAGCCGCTTTCAGAACCCGCGCAAGCTCGTCGGATACCTCGGCCTTGATCCACGTGTGCGCCAATCAGGGCCCGGCCCGGCGACCCACGGGCACATCTCAAAGCAGGGCTCGGTCCAAGCACGTCACGCGCTGGTCGAGGCGTGCTGGACGACGGTACGCCAGCCCGGGCCGTTGCACGCGTTCTATGCGCGAGTGCGCGCACGCCGCGGGCACTCCGTTGCGATCGTTGCCGCCGCTAGAAAGCTCGCGTGCCTGTTCTGGTGTCTGCTCACCCGCGAAGAGGACTATGCCTACGCTCAGCCGTCGCTGACCAAGAAGAAGCTCAGGCGATTGGAGATCACCGCCGGCGCGCCGCGCTACAGCGCAAAGGCCGCCGGCATCTGGAGTGCCAACGACGCGGTCCGCCAAGCCGAGCGCAACCTCGCCCACCAGGCCGAGGTTGCCTATGCGCGGACCGTGCGCGACTGGCATGCCACGCAGGCGACGAAGGCGGGCGCGAGCGCGACACCGGCGCGCGCATCAAATAGGCCCTCGAAGGGCAAAGCCGCGCGGCAGACCACAAGCCCCTGACGTCTGCACTTCGCTACGTCAGTCACTCGCGCCCACAGCGAACGATCCCACAACCTCGCTGTCCAGGCAAGGCCAATTGAGCGCTCTTCTGAGCGCCGGCTCACCGCGTCCGAAACGCAAGCGCACCCCGCGCTGAAAGCCCAAGAGCGCCACACAAAGCACCGGACTCAAGCCGAACCACGCCCCAAACCAAACTACCAGCCTCGACCACGCCCGGCGCCGAGCCTGAAATAAATCCACAACGCCCCTTGACTTTCATCCGTCGTCCGGCTCGGGCGTCTCACTGGCTAGGCGGGGCGCGCCTCCTTTCCGCGCTTTGCGGGTCTCCGGCGGGTTCGGCACGAATACCGTCGCGGGGGCGAAAGCAGGGGGCTCGCTTCGCGCCCACGTGGACGGCCTGCAGCACCCTGGGAGTGGCGGCGAGGAGACCACCGGCCGAAAGGCCGTGCCGGCGCCTCGCCGCCGACCCTGCCTCTCGGTCGCGGTGATCGTCGCGCCTGCGCTCGGTAGTAGGACGTGGCGTGCGACGCTGCTCAAGCGTGCTTCACCGCGCCGTTACCGCTGAGCCGTCCTCGCAGAGGTATGGCGGCGGGTGGGCGACGCCCAGTAGTCAATCTTGGGCTCGGCGGTAGCGGTGTAGAGCGACCGCGGCCCAGATCACCTCAACGACGCCGAACGGCCAGACGCCGGCGAGGAACGCGTAGACGCTCGACAGGAGGCAGCCGCAAGCAAACGCGAGGACGAACCGAGGGCCCCGACGCTCGAATGCGTACATGACCACCATGAACGTGATGACGATGACACCGAACGCCGTGAGCATGAGCTCAGTCTGACGGCAGCCCGAACGATTCGACGACGGGCGATACGGTGATCGGCCGCCTATTGGCTAGCGTGTGGTCATGAGTTCGCAGGCCCCCTCGTTGCCCGTCGTCCAGCTCGCCGGCAGAACTCGCTCGCGCCTGGTCGCTCGCGCCAAGACCCTGTCTGTGCTTACGATCGGCTGGATGACGGTCGAGGCGTGTGTGGCGATCGTCGCCGCCCTGGTCGCTGGGTCGGTCGCGCTACTCGGCTTCGGGCTGGACTCTCTGATCGAGCTGGCCTCCGCAAGCACGATCCTGTGGCTGTACACGGGTAGCCGCCGCGGCTCTTACGCGGCCGAGCGCCGCGCGCAGCTGTTCGTGGCGACCTGTTTCGTGGCTCTCGCGCTGTATCTGGTCTTCGACGCGATCGGCACATTGGTGGGCGGCTCGCACCCGCACACGAGCTGGCCTGGGCTCGCGGTCGCCGCCGGGGCGATCGTCATCATGCCGCTGCTCGCGACGGCGAAGGGCCGCGTCGCCGCGCAGCTCGGCTCCGCCGCGACCGCGGGGGACGCGGCGCAGTCGTGGCTGTGCGCGATCATCGCCGCGACCGTCCTCGTGAGCATCATCGGGAACGCGGCGTTGGGCTGGTGGTGGCTTGACGCGATCGCTGGCCTCGTGATCGCGGGTCTGGCCGTGCGCGAGGCGCGCGAGGCGTGGGCGGGAGACGTCTGCGGTGAGTGTGCGCCGATCGGATTTGCTGGCACCGACAGGCAGGATGGCTGCAGGTGATGGGTGATGGTCGCCGGCTGCAATTCTCGGGGTGTGGCGACGATGCTGCTCCGCGGCCTATCGCTGCGGAGAGGCCGAGCTAATGAGGATCGAGGTGCTCTTCTTTGATGGCTGCCCCAATCACGAGGTGCTGCTGCCGCGTCTGCGCGAACTCCTGGCACACGAGGGCATCTCGAGCGAGGTCGAGCTACGCAGGATCACCGACGACGAGACGGCGAAGCGCGAGCGTTTCCTCGGGTCGCCAACCGTCCGCGTGAACGGGCTCGACGTTGAGCCGAACGCCGAGCGTCGTACCGACTACGGCATCAAGTGTCGCCTCTACCGCGCCGCTGGCGCCGTATCCGGCCAGCCTCCCGAGCAATGGCTGCGAGCAGCGGTGATCCACGCCATGCGGGCGGCATGACTGCCGAGCTTGAGAGCGTCCGCGGCGGCCCGATCAATGGGCCGTCCTTCGCCGAACGCGCCGGCAACCTCGCTCCGGCCCAACGCGTCCTATACAAGCGGTTGCTCACGAGCCTGATCGAAGGCAACGCGCCCTCGCTCGATCCTCTGCCCGAAGCGGCGGCGCCCCTGATCGACGCCGATCTCATACAAGCCGACGAGGACGGCCGACTCGCCGTCGCCTACCCGTTCTCCCTGCAGCCCACGCGCCATCGAGTCACGCTGAGCGACGGACGCAGCTATCACGCCATGTGCGCGATCGACGCGCTCGGAATCCCCCAAATGCTGGGCGAACGCGGCAAGGTCCACGCGCGCGAACCCGACGACGAGCAGATCGTCCGCGTCATGATCGACCCCAGTCGCGAGCCAACCTGGACACCCGCCCCGGCAGTGGCGGTTGTCGCGTTCGGCGACGGCTCCTGCCTGGCGCAGAGCGCCTGTCCGCACCTCAACCTCTTCGCCGGCCCCGACGCAGCTGCACGGTATCTCGACACGAACGGGGTGCAGGGAAGCGTCCTATCGATCGCGGACGCCGCCCTGGCTGGACGGTGGCTGTTCGGTGACCTCCTGCGCGCGCTGGGCGACATCGAGGATCAGTGATGGCCCGCACGGTCGATCTGCGAGGCGTACACGAGCTGCTTGCCCGCGGCGCGCAACTCGTGGAGGTCCTGCCGGCGGAGGAGTACGACGAACTGCACCTGCCCGGCGCGATCAACCTTCCGCTCAAGGAACTCGATGCGCAACACGCCGAGCGCCTTGACCGTGCTCGGCCGGTGGTCGTCTACTGCTGGGACGCTCTGTGCGACATGAGCCCACGAGCCGCGACCCGGCTTGAGGAACTTGGCTTCGAGGCCTACGACTACGCACTCAGCAAGGTCGATTGGATGGCGCACGCCATGCCGATGGAGGGCACCGCCTCGACCCGGCCCACCGCCGGCTCGTCCGCCCGCGACGACGTTGCGACCTGCAAGCTCGACGACACCGCCGCGACGATCAAGCAGAGCATCGACTCCATTCCCTACGGGTTCGCGCTCGTCCTCGCCGACCGCGTTGTACTCGGCCGTGTCCGCCGGTCACGCCTAGACGCCGCCACCGACGACGCGAGCGCCGAGGAGCTGATGGAGCCCGGGCCGTCGACCACCCGCCCCCACACCGACCCCGACGAACTCGCAAAGCAGCTGCAACGCAGCGGCGTGAACACCGCGATCCTTACCACGCCCGAGGGCGAGCTGATCGGCGTCGTCCGACGAGCGGACCTCCTCAACGAGGTCTGAGTCCCCGCGCGGTCCGGCTCCAGCGGGTTTCCGCGTATGCGCGTCCAGCACGGTCCCCCGCTATCCAGCGATGGGGAGCGTCGCCGCGAGGAGTGAACTCGCGCCCTCCATGTACGACCTGCGATCGTCCAGGCGCCCGCTGGGGCGACTTCGGCGCCTTGCTCAGGCGAGAGCAGGCAGTGCCGAGCCCGAACTACCGAAGGGTCTCGCTGGACCCGGTCGCCGGACGCGCCCGTTCCTCTCGCTCGAGAATCGCTTGGTAAAGGCACAGAGAGGCCTCTCCGATTCTCCGCACCGTCTTCTCCTCACTCGGGCCGACCGGCACGACAGGCAACGAGACGACGCCACGCCGGCTGACGTTCACACCGAGCTCCCCTACGAGGTCGGCGGCCTCGCGCCAGGCATGCGGTCGTCCGGCCTTAGCGATCGCTGTGCCATCGTCGGTGACCGAGATCCGATGCCCACGACGCACGACACGGACACGGACAGGATCCCCGGGTCGGTATTCCAGCCCTGTGTCGATCAAAGCCTCGCTCCGGCCCTGCACAGACAAATCGTACGCCGGGAAGGACTTCGCGCACACCACGCCACCGTTGCTTCATACGCACCGGCTCCTTTCCTGGCCGAGCGAGCCTCCGAGCAAGGGCCGCGTTCACGCTCGCGTCGGACAAGCACGAGCGGTCTCTCGCACATACCTGCGGACACCTCACTCTCGGCGCTTTCCGGGTCTCCGGGCGGATCCGGCACGAATACCTCTCGGGGCGAAAGCAGGCCATTCGCCTCGCGCCCATGTGGGCAGCCTTGCAGCACCCTGGGAGCTGCGCCGCCGCTGACGCGGACACGCTCGGACTCGGATGAGCCGCTCGAGCTCTCGGCGTCCCGGATCGTCCGGGGTGAAGGCCGGCGGCCACGTCAGCAGCTCCTCGATGTGGTCGATGGCCCAGTAACCACATATGGGAGAATCGCCTGAGGCATGACGGGTCTGATCCTGCACGGCGGGCATGTGCTCACGATGGACGACCGCGGCACTCGCGCGAGCGCGCTGGCGATCGCAGACGGGCGAGTGGTGGCGGTCGGCGAGCGAGATGACTTGCTGCGAGCGGTTGGCCACGACGCCGAGGATCGCGACCTGGGAGGTGCGACAGTGCTCCCCGGCTTGGTCGATACCCATCCTCATTTGATGCACTACGGCGTTACCGCGGAGCCGCTCGTGGACCTTCAGGACGCGAGAGCGGCGGGCGAGATCGTCGACCGCATCGCTGAGCGAGCGCGGGCAACACCCGCAGGGCAATGGATCATGACAACGCCGGTTGGGGAGCCGCATTACTTCATCCGGCGCTCCTATCGAGATTTGGCCGAGGGCGAGCTTCCCGATCGCTGGACGCTCGATCGGGCGACAGGCGACCATCCCGTGATGATCCAGGCGTGGGCGCCCGTAACCCCGAATGTATGCGCCTTGAACTCCTACGCGCTCCGCGAGCTCGGCATCGACGCGAGCATCCCAGACCGCGTGGAGAACGTGTGGATCGATAAGGACGACGCGGGAGAGCCGACGGGCCGTCTGCGGGGCTCCGTCAACAACTACTACTCCGATGACAGCTTCATGGAGGGACTGCTGCGTGGGCTGCCGATGTTCGATCCCTCGATGATCGGCGCGGGAACCAGGCGAGCGATGGGTGCCTACAACGCCCTGGGTGTGACGACCGTATATGAGGGGCACTCGATGGGCTTCCCCCTCATCGAGGCATATCGTCTACTTCGCTCCGAAGACGCCCTGACCGTGCGTGTGCTTACCGCGCCAGAAGCCGAGCCATACGGAACACCTGTGGACAAGGCGCTGTCGGACGAGCAGTTCGACGCGCGCCTGGAGCGAGCGCTGTCGATCGTCGACCGCTCCGACGACCTGTTGCGGATTGACGGTGTCACGGTCTCGCGCGGTGGGCCGTGCTGGCCTGGCTTCCTGCTTATGCGGGAGCCCTATACGGGCCCCTATGGCGAATTGACAACAGGCAAATCGTTCGTCTCTCACGAGCGTGCTGAGCGCGCGATTCGCTTTTGCGCCGAGCGGGGGCTGCGTCTGAACATCGTCTCAGCCGGATTGGCCGAGCACGACGAATATCTCGACTCGCTGGAGCGACTGGCTGCCAACCGCAACACCAGGCGACGCTGGATCCTCCAACATGGCTACTTCATCGAAGAGGCGCAGGCGCATCGCTTCGCGCGCGCCGGCTTTGACGCGACAACGAGCATGTCTTTTACATGGGGAAAGGGCGAGCTCTTCCGCGACCGTCTCGGCGACGAGGTCCTACACGACTTGATCCCGCTGAAGCGACTACTCAATGCCGGGATGCGCGTCGGCTGCGGAAGCGATTGGGGTCCAAAGAACGTCTTCGAGCAGATCGCACTCGCCGTCACGCACGAATTCGCGGAAAGCAACCGACGCAACAACGGCCCGGCGCAGACGATAGATCGGACGCAGGCGCTTGCCATGTGGACTCGCGAGGCGGCGCGGGTCCTGGACTGGGAGGGTATCGGCACGCTCGCACCGCACTTCCACGCCGATCTGACGATCGTCGATCGCGATCCTCTGGCCTGCTCCCTAGAGGAACTGCCGGACACCCAAGTGCTCGCCACGTACCTCGCTGGAACCCCTGTTTACGACACAGCATGAAGTAGCAGTCCAGCCCACCGCGAGTGCCGCAAATCGCCAGGAGCACGACCTGCCGCTCCAGCCCGCCGATCGTGAGCGCCGAGCCCCCTGCTGTCCGCGCTTTCCGGGTCTCCGGGCGGATTCGGCACGAATACCCTCGCGGGGCGAAAGCAGGGGGGGTTCGCCTGGTGCCCATGTGGGGGCCTTGCAGCGCCTGGGAGTGGTGCCGCAGTTGATGCGGACGCGCTCGCAATCGGGAACGAAACGCTAGCCAGCGAAGCGATGCGGTCATGTCTCCGCTTAGGTGACCGAGAGTTACTACTCGCAGCTATGTCGGCGATCGTGTCGCGCTCGAGCCGGGGCTTGGCGAGCTACCTGCGACAACGACGGGCCGCCGTGAGTGCCAGGCCAGTGAAGCCAACGCTCGTTGTGACGAAGGATGCTCCAACCGCCGCGCGGTACACCTGGCGCTGCTCAATGTCCGGGTCCAACGCGAGCGGAAGAAAGGACATCGCGTTCGTCCACGCCCCGATACCGAGGGGCCACTTCACCCAGCGAGGAAGATCCGGCACCGCCGTGCCTGCCATGGCTGTCAGGCCGCCGAGCGCGATCAGGTCGAGATGCCACTGGCGAACACGTGCGCCTGACTTGATCCCAAGGCTGCGGGCCTTCTCGCTATCGGTCTTGACGAGCGTGTAGAGCCAGCCGGTCAGCGCCCCCGTCGCGAGCTCGGCGAGTCCGCTCACGACGAGCGGATCGACCCCGTCTTGGGCTTGGTCCGCCCACCGGCCCCTGCGTGTCATGCCGACAACCTCGGAGATCTACGGGCTCTCAGACCTGCTCGCCGAGATTGCGCGAATCCCTGGGAGAAGGTCGCTTCAGCTCCGTTCGCGTGCTGCGAGAAGCAGGTGGTCCCAGCGGAAGTTCGGGCAACATCCGCTGCGGAGGAGGAGCAGTCGCGGGTCATCTGCGGCGCCATCCTGCAGAGCCGCAGATAGCGGCACGCATAAGACGCTGTGCCGTCACGCCCCCTGATCGTCCCAAGCCGGTCATCTTCCGAACCTCACCGCTCGCGCCGCGCGGCTTGCGCGGCAAGCTCGGCGCGCGAGGCGACGCCGAGCTTGGCGAACACGTGTGAGAGGTGCGCCTGGACGGTGCGGCGCGAGATGAACAGACGTTCGCCGATCTGAGGGTTGGTCAGGCCCTCGGCGACGAGCTGCACGACCCTCACCTCGGCCGGGCTCAGGCTGTCCCAACCGCGTGACGGGCGCCTGCGCTCTCCGCGGCCGCGCTCGGCATAGGCGACCGCATCATCGACCGCGAGCGCGGCGCCGGCCGACCACGCCGCCGCGAAAGCCTCCTGGCCGAGCGCGTCGCGCAGCGCGCTGAGTTGCGCTTCGTAGTCCGGCTGACGCACCGGGAAGCGCACGCAGCCGAGCGCGGAGCGCGCGGCGTCCGCTGCACCCAGCAGCCGGACCGCCTGCTCGTCGCTCTGCAGCTCACGGACGACCGCGGCGAGCGACTCGAGGACGTCCGCGACACCGCCGGGATCGCCAGCGTCATAGAACGCTCGCAGCGCCTCGTGCAGCAGCTCCTCAGCACGCGATACCTCACCGGTCTCGCGTGCAAGCTGCGCCTGCGCCTCGAGCGCGGGCCCGATCGCCAGCGGGTTCTCGCTCTCGCGTGCCACGAGCACCGCCTCCTCGACCGCGGCGGCGGCCGGTGCCATCTCTCCACGCGCCAGTTGGGCGGCTGCTGCGATCAGCAGCGCGCTGACGGCGTATGGGGCGTAGTTATTGGCCCGCGCCACCGGCAACGCCTCACTCATCAGCGCCTCCGCGGGCTCGAGCTCGCCGAGGGCGTACTCCAGCAGTCCCAGATACCACCCCATCAGTGGCGTGTAGTCGTGCGCCATCTGCCTGCCCAACGCGATCGACTCCTCGATAAGCGCTCGTGCGGCCGCCCACTCCCCGGCGCGGAGCCTGCCGAAACCGAGGAACCCTAGGTCGAACATCGCGAAGAACGGGTCGCCGAGGGAACGTGATTGCGCGAGCGCCTGCTCAAGCATCCCTTGTGCCGCGGCGAACCGACACTGCAGCGTTTCGTTGAGGCCAAGCCAGGTGAGCGACTCGCGGACACCGAGCAAGTTGCCCGCCGCACGCGATACCGCCAGCGCGTCTTCGAGCAGCGGCGGCGCTGCCCTGAGCTGCCCGCGAAGCGTTGCAAGAAAGCCAGCTCCGTAAAGGGCATCGGCCAGAAACCAGGAATCCCCGAGCGAGCGGGTGATGGCGATGCTCTCCTCGAGTAGGGGCATCGCCGCGCCCGGCTCAAGCGACATCAGCGCCCACCCGATCAAGTCGAGCGCTCGACCCACCGTGCGCTCGTCACCGACTTCGCGGCCAATCCCGAGCGCCTCCTCGGCAAATCGCCGCACCGCCGCCCAGTCCGTCGCGAATTGCGCGATGTGACTCGCGGCGACCAGCGCCTTCGCCCGGGGGAGCGCGCTTGCACCCTCCCCGGCGAGCGCCGATTCGAGGTGTCCCCGGCCCTCGCGCCAATGGCCGCGGGCCTCGAAGAACAACCACAGCGCAGAGGCGAGTCGTAGCGCCTCATCGACGCGCCCTGCATCGACGGCCCATCCGAGCGCGCCGCGGAAGTTATCCAGCTCTGTCGTCAGCGGCTCGAGCCATCGTTCGAGGCCCGCCCCGAACAGGTCCGGCTCCGCGGACTCTGCAAGCCGCGTGTAGTAGTCGAGGTGCTGGTTACGCACGAGCGCCGCCTCGGCGGCGTCGCTGAGCTTCTGCCGCGCGTACGCCCGGACCGTCTCCAGCATTCCGTAACGAGTCTTGACGCCCCGTTCCTCGGCCTGCACCAGCGACTTGTCAACCAGGCTCGCGAGCAGTTCGAGGATCTGAACGACCTCCAAGCCACCGCCAGCGCAAACCGACTCCACCGCATCGAGCGTCCAGCCGCCGGCAAACACGGAAATGCGCCGGAACAGAGCTTGCTCCGCCGCGCTGAGCAGGTCGTGGCTCCAATCGACCGAGGCCTCGAGGGTGCGCTGCCGCGGCATCGCCGTGCGTGAGCCCCCCGTCAGCAGCACGAACCGCTCGCGCATCGCGTCGGCGATCTCCTGCGGCGTGAGCAGCCGCACGCGCGCGGCCGCCAGCTCGATCGCCAACGGGATTCCGTCCAGGCGCCGACAGATCGTCGCCACCGCCTGCGCATTCGCATCCACCAAACGGAAGTTCGGTCGCGCGTGTCGCGCCCGATCGCAGAACAGCTGGACCGCCTCGACTCCCGTGAGCGCGGCCGGGGCCAGCTCGGCTTCCGGAACCTGCAGCGAGGGCACCCGCCAGCCCTGCTCTCCCTCGACCCCCACCGACTCGCGGCTCGTCGCCAGAATCACAACACCGGGACACGCCTCGAGCAGCGTCGCCGCCAACTCGGCGCACGCCTGAAGCAGGTGCTCGCAGTTATCGAGTCCGATCAACAACCGGCGCTCGGCGAGCTGTGTCGTCAACGTGTCGATCACCGGCTGCGACGGGAGCTCGCGGATCGAAAGCGTGGCCGCAACCTCGCTGGCCACCAGCGCCGGATCGCTGATTGGCGCCAGATCCACCCACCACACGCCATCAGGGTGATCGTCGAGCACCTCAGCAGCCACCTGCAACGCAAGCCGTGTCTTCCCGCACCCGCCCGCGCCGGTCAGGGTGAGCAGGCGCGATCGGCCGATCAGCTCGCGAACCTCCGCGATCTCGGCCTCACGGCCAACGAGGGTCGAGATCTGCAGCGGCAGATTGCTCAGAAAAGCCGACAGCGAGCGCAGCGCGCCAAAGTCGTCGGGCAGGTCGGCATGGCACAGTTGGTAGACCTGCTCCGCCCGCGCCAAGTCGCGCAGCCGATGCAATCCGAGGTCACGCAAGCTCACCCCGTCGGGCAGGCTGTCCGCGACCAACTCGTATGTCGAGCGCGACAGCAGCGTCTGGCCGCCGTACCCGATCGCCCGCAGCCGAGCACAGCGATGGATCGACGCCCCCGTGTAGTTGTGAGCATCGCGCAGCACCGCCTCTCCCGTGTGCAGCGCCGCGCGCACGCGAACATCCACACCCTCGGGCCACGGCTCGCCTCTCAATGCCCGCTGCAAATCGAGCGCGCACGCAACCGCATCTGATCCCCGCACGAACACACCGACCGCGCTGTCGCCCTCACCCTGCTCCTCCGGAAGCACCCCGCCATGCGCCTGCACCGCATCGGCGACCATATCGTGGCAGCGCGCCATCACCGGCGCCATCAGCTCGCCCCGCTCCTCCCACAACGATGTGGAGCGCTCGACATCGGTCAGCAGGAACGTCACCGTCCCAGTCGGAACGGTCGCCCCCGCGTCTTGGTCAACGCCACCGACCGGAACCATGATCGCCTCGTCCATCATCCCAGAGTGGCGGACCGTGCACGCGACTACATCGGCCAAATGGCCTATTCGTCGTCGCAAGCCGACGGTGGCCGCTTCCGCTCCCGCCCGGGAAGCAGACACAACCACCGCGGGCGTCTCCCCAAGGGCAGACGACGTGCCTGCTTGGGACGACCAGCCGCAGCCACGGGCCGTCGCCTGCTGGCTACTGCTTTCTCTGGGATCGCGCGCGCGTGCTGGCCACCGCCGGCGGCGCTGCCGTCATCTCGGATGGCTACGAGTGATGCGCCGGCGACGTGAGCACCGCGGACAGCTGGAAAGCAGGTCCGCACGCCGGCCCACCGCGAGTCCCGCAAATCGCCAAACGGAGGCATGTCGTCAGCCCGAGACGAGACGCATGTTTGGGACGAGCGGAGATCACAAGGGTGGAGGTTGAGCCCGCGGTGGGTGGCAGCTCGGCCGGTCTGTTTCTGACTCGTCTGCGTAGGCGTTGGGATGCAGCCCTAACAGCAACCCCAACCACCGCGCTTGCCGGCGGCAATTCGCGTGAGGTCTATTGGCTCAGACGACCGTACAGGTGCACGGCTGCTTCGCGCACGTTCGCGTCTGGGTCCTTCATGGCCTCGGAGACGGGACCTCTCAGCAGCTTCGAAGAGGTCGGGGTTACGCGGTCCTCGAGCGCCCAGATGGCGTGGAGTCGCACGTCCTCATCGCTGTCCTTCAAGGCGTTGATCAGCTGCCGTGTATCGCGCTCGTCGCCGAGCTCCGCGAGCGTCTTCGAGCGCGCGGCCGCGGATTCGTGTGTCCGCGTCCTTACACGTCGGAAGCAGCGCGTCGCGCATCTTCGGGTTCTCTCGATATTTCAACGCCCACAGGGCCTCGTAGCGCACGTCGGTCTCGCGATCCTGCAACGCGTCCATGAGGAGAGGTGTGTCGCGGGCGTCGCCGAGCTCGGCGAGCGTCTCCAGTGCACGACTCCGGATCCGTTCGTCCGGGTCCTTGCATACGTGGATGAGCGCGTCTCGTAGCTCTGGCTTCTCCCGATATTTCAGGGCCCACAGGGCCTCGTAGCGCACGTCCGTGTCGGGATCTTTGAGGGCTCCCACAAGCAGAGGTGTGTCCCGGTCGTCGCCGAGCTCGGCGAGGGTCTCCAGTGCGCGACCGCGGATTCGTGCGTCCGTGTCATTGCATACCGGGATCAGGGCGTCACGTAGCTCTGGTTTCTCCCGATATTTCAACGCCCATAGTGCCTCGTAGCGGACGTCCGCGTCGGCGTCCTGGAGCGCGTCGACAAGCAGGGGAGTGTCTGCCGGGTCGTTGCGTTCGCCGATTGCCTCGGCGGCGGCGCTGCGGACCGAGGCGTCGCTGTCCGAGAGTGCCTCCTCCAGCGGGTCGTCGGCTTGTGTTGGCCGCGGCACTTTGGTTGGGGTCAGGGCCGGGGGCTCGCGTTCGCGGTTGGGGTCGCTGTCGCCGCGTGGCTCGGGCGGGCCCGGGGTCTTGTCTGGTTCCACCTTCTCGTCGGCGTCGTGCTCTGTGGCCTCGGGTTCGGTCTCCTCGCCGGGGTCTTGCTCAGTTTCCTGCGGTTCCTCCTCGGGGTTGTCTTCGAGGAACAACCTCACGGCGCTTTGGTCGGAGTCGCGCGCGGCTTGGGGATCCGCTCTGATCGCTGGATCGAGCTGGGCGATGATGGTGCTCAGCCCGGGGTCGTCGGATGTGTCGAAGCCTTCGATCTCGTGCGTTCGGCCTGATGCGGCGAAGTCGGCCTCATCGGCTTCTTCGATGGCTTCCGCGATCCTGTCCGGGTCGGACGACCAGCTGCCGTCTGCAAGCAGCCCTTCCGCGTAGCCGCGGTCAAAGTTTCCCGTGTACGCGGCCTCCCATGGAGGGGAAGTCGCCCGATTCGGCCTCACGGCCACGCAGGTGATGGTGTTCACGGCTGGCGTCGCCGACAGTGCTCGTCCAACGGCGGCGAGCACGCGGCTGGCGATCGCTGAGAAGTACAGGTCGTTCCGCCGGGTTTTCGAGCGCTTGCGGACGGTCGGGCGTCCGGTACTCGTGGTGTCCGGTTCTTGATCAGAGATGACGTCGTCGATGTCCGGGCAGGCGACCACGACGACGGCGGTATCGTCGGCGACACCGAGCACCGTGAACCCCGGCTGGTCGAGCGTCCGACGCAGAGTTTCGGTCGCGGTGTCGGGGCCGGCTTGAGCGAGTTGCTGCCATTCGGCGTCGAGCTTCGCCTGTTGCGCGGCGCGGAGCTCCTGTTGACGGCGGTCCTCCTCCTTGACCCATTCCTCGAGTTCGTGATCTGCTTGGGCGCGGAGCGCTGACAGCTCTGCCCACTTGGCGTCGAGCGCGTCCTGGAGCTTCTTCCGGTCGGCGGCCGCACGATGGTCCTCTGCCTCCGCCTGGCGGGACGCCTTCTCGCGGACCTCGTCACGGATCGCTCGGCGCGCGCTCATCTTCCAGCGCGGAACGTCTTGGAACGCGGATGCCGTCAGCTCGCGCTCGAGGGCTGCGCGGTCGGCATGTTCAGCCTCCGGCGCCACCGGGGGAGATCCGTACGGTGTGAGCTCGTCAACGAGCGCCGTGATGCCAAGGCTCGCCTGCAGCCGGTCTCGCTTCTTAGCGCTGTCGGGCGGTGCGGGCTCGGGGACCGTCGGCCGCCGGAGGATTGGCTTGGAGTCAAGGTGCACCGAGAAGGCCTGGGACTCGCTGTGGCGGATTTCTTCGCTGACTTGGGCGCGTTCGAGCGCCGCGACCTGCGAGCCGGTGAGGTATTCACCGCTCTCCGGATATCCCGCCACGTATCCCGGGGCGTACCTGGCGCCTCCTGCCCCTCGTCCTCCTGAGCCTCCTCCTCCGGAGCGCCAGATGCTGTCGAGGAGCGCGTTCTCGGCCGCGTTCCGCGCCGCGCCGAGCGGGTGCGCGGCCGGGTAGATGACGCCCCGTTTCAAATGTTTGACCGGACGTGGCTCGAGCGCGCGCACGGGATGGCGCACGGCTTTGTAGGGCTTGCGCACCGTCCTAGGCACAGCACGCCGCGCAGCTTTTTTCAACAACCCCATCGCATCACCGCCCAACCGTTCGGAAAGCTACCGCCATCCGGGTCAGAGGATATGTGCCGGCCCCGAGGCCGTCCAGAGACGCAGTTTGCGTGACGGTCTGGCCTCCCCATAAGGTTTGGCGGTGGGCGCAATCTATCTTCGGCACGGCGACGAGTTCGTCGCGATGCACGAGCGGCCCTACGAAGCCGAGGCCGTTCTACAGCTGCTGTTGGCCGACCACCCGGAGATTCTTGCTGGCGGCGAGCCGGGGGATGAGGGCCACGGCTGGGTGCTAGTGAAGCGTGAGGCAGGGGTGGCGGACGCGGAGGGATCCGCTGATCGGTGGGCGCTGGATCATCTCTTCCTCGATGCGGCTGGCGTGCCGACGCTGGTGGAGGTCAAGCGAAGCTCGGACACGCGGGCGAGGCGTGAGGTGGTCGCGCAGATGCTCGATTACGCGGCGAACGCGACGGCGTTCTGGAGGGTCGACTCCCTGCAGGCTTGGTTCGAGGCCGAGTGCGAACGCCTTGGCACGGACAGCGTCGTCGCGCTCGAAGCCGCTTTTGGCATCACCGACCCGAGCAGCTATTGGGAGAGGGTCCAAACAAATCTTGCCGCCGACCGGATCCGGCTCGTGTTCGTCGCCGACGAGATCGCCCCCGAGCTCCGCAGCATCGTAGAGTTCCTCAACCGGCAGATGACCGAGACCGAAGTCCTCGCGATCGAGGTCAAGCAGTACGTCGACACCGAGGGGGAACGCCAGACGATCGTCCCCCGCGTGGTGGGCCAGACCGAGGCCGCGCGCGCGGCGAAGGGGACGCGCTCACGGGCGGGCAGTGCCGCGTTCGATCTGGCGACCGCGCCGGCTGATGTCCGCGAGTTGATCGAGAAGATGGACGCTGTAGCCGACGAGCTCGGCCTCGCGGTCCGCTCTGCGCGCACGGGGCGCAACTACCAGCCGCAGGTATTGGAGCCGGGCGCCAAGTTCAAAAGTGGCGTCGGCGTCTACTCCAGCGGGCGTGGCGTGGAGCTCAACCTCTCGGTCTTCAGAGAGCTTGGCGCGAACGAGGTAGCCGATGATCTGCTGCAGCGGCTCCGCGAGGTCACCGACCTAGAAGTCGACGCACCCTCCTGGCCAGCAGTCCCCTGCCACGCCCTAGTCGCGGATTGGGATCGCGTGCGCTCGCAGCTCATCGTGCCTTATTTCGACGCTCGCCGCGAGCTTGCCGCAGCAGATCGGCAACCCGGAAGCTGAGGGAGCGGGACTCTCGTCGAACTTCATCGGCGCGAAAGTATCCGCCAACTCCGAGGTAGACGGCGGACGGTCGCTGAAGGAACGGCCGGCGGGACCCGAACTGGCGCCCGCATGAATCGCTTTACGACCATGCCATCTTCATGACGGGTTGAGCGTTGGCTGCGGAGCAGGTCTCGCGACGGCTCGCGCACCGGTCCCTCGTATTCGCCTCAGCAAGCATGTCGTCGGATCGAGACGAGGCGCATGCTTGGGATGACCGTCTCCACGGATCGCGGCTCGCTCTTGCGTCCCACGCGAAGCGGGCGCCCGGCGAGCCGATGCAGCAACGGTAGGTAGACGGCAGGGGCCTCGCGGGCCTGTCGCCCCGAGCGTGCGGTGGCTTGAACGCTGGTGGGCGCGTTGGTCGGGCGCCGCCGCGCGGCCCTGCAGAAATTCGTTGGCCGGTTTGCGGTGGTTGAGGTCAGTAACCCTCGATGACCGACAGAACCGCATCGGCAGGCCGCGCGGTCGAGCGCTCCAAGTCCGCTCGTCGGGGTGGCCCATCGGGTCGCCAGGCAGTCGGCGACTATGTTGGGCAGCCGGCCGGCGATGCCGCCCAGGCCGTGCGCCGAGCTGGGCTGCGCCCGGGCCTCGATCGCTCGTTCGGTTGCGGGGAGGAGCTGATCGGGCTGGTCGTGGCGCAGGAGCCGACGGCCGGCAGCAGCATGGCTCGCAACGGGATGGTGACGCTGTACGTCGCCGCACCGGGAAGCGAGCCAATCGACGATGGGACTGACACGGTGCAGGTCGAAAGCGGCGGCCCAGAGCCGGCAGCGGTCGCGTCGGTCGAGGCGGAGCAGGCCGACGCTGCGAGCGCGCCAGCGCGAGTGCGGCGACGCAAGCGGGGGCGTGCCCGGCGAGCTGCGCCAGTGGTCGATGCTCCGCCGGCGCCCGCGCCTGGCGATCGCGCTTCGGCGTCCGAGCTGCCTACGGTCGTGCTCGCTCGGCCGGCGGTTGAGCCGTCGTGGGAGTTGCAGCCGGAGCCGGGCGCGCCGGATGGCGAGCCGCTCGACGACGAAGCGCTAGAGGAGCTAGGCGAGGAGGCGGACGCGGACGAGGAGTTCGTGGTGCATGTGGAGGATGTGCTGGCCGGGCGTAGCGGCCCGGTGAGGTGGCGCGGGGTGTATCCGCGCCGGCGCGCGGCCCGCGAGCTGGGCGCTGGCCGCGGTGTTCGTGCATGGTTGCGCGAGCATCGGCTGGGGGGCGCCGCTGTCGGCGCGGCGATCCTGCTGTGGGCGATCGTCGGCTTCGCCTCTGCCCTGGACGGCCAGCACTCGCACACTCCGGATGCGAGCGCGATCACGCGCAGCGAGCGGCCCGCCACAAGGCATCGGACGCAGGCGTCGAAGCCAGCGCCTGCGCCCAGCTCGAGGACGCCACGCGCGGCGCCGCGATCCGCTGCCCGCACCGCGCAGCCACGTCCTGTGTTTCACGCGCGGCACCGGCGCCCAGCACCGGCTCCCGTCAGAGAGACGGTCGCGCCGTCCGCCGCGCCAGTCGGAGAAGCGTCCGTGCCGCCAGCGCCAACACCGGCGCCAGCGCCGGCGGCGCCTCCCGCGAGCGCGCCGCCGGCGGCGGCCCCGGAACAGAGGGGAGGGGGTCTGTTCTCGCCATGAGCTTGCAATCGAACACAAAGGAGGTGAGGCCAGTGATGGCGCTCACATTCAGATGGGCGCTCGCCTGTCGAGAGAGAAGGCAGGCGGGTCTGCTGCTGGCCGTCGCCGTGCTGGGCGGATGGGTGATCGGGGTCGCCGTGGTCGTGGCGTTTCCCGACTCGCACGCGCACGCGCTGAACGCGGCCGGTGCATTTAAAGGGACGCCGATCACCGGGGTGCAGAACTTCGTCGAAAAGATAAAGGGCAGCCTGGTGTGGCTCGGCGGCACGTCGATGAGCTTGGTGATCGCGGTCGTGGGGATCATGTTCATGGCTGGGCATTCGCGGGCGCACGACGTGGCGATCAAGACGCTCGTCGGGCTTGCGATCCTCGCGTCGATCAGCGGGATCGTCGCGTAGGGGCGTGTGGCGGGTGCTCTTTCGCCGACACGCACGGTTGCTGCCGGCCGCGGTTGCGGGCTCGCTTTGCCTGTTGCTCGTGTTCGCGCCGGCAGCCTCTGCCGCCACCGGCGGCGGCGAGGTTGCACCGCTGGCTTTCCTCGGCTTGCCGAGCTTGCACAGCATCATCGAAGCCATAGCCAAGGGCTTCTTCTCGGCGTTGGCGGGCGCCCTGGTGCCTGGGTTTCTCAAGCACGGCACTGTCGCGACGATCCAGCATCTCGTGGCGCTGCCGGACCCCGCGAGCTGGGGGCACGTAAGCGAACTGGAGAGCGACATGACCTACCTGGGCATGTCGTTGATGCCGGTGACGCTGGCGGTCTGCACGCTGCGCTACTGGATGATGGGCCTCAGCGGCGCGGCCCACCCGGTGAGCGCGCTGTCGCGCTGCGTGTGGGCTACCGGGGTGCTCGTGGGCTACCGCTGGCTGGTTGAGCAGGTCGTCGCGGCGACGAACACTCTGACGCACGCGATCCTCGGCTTCCCGGTCGTCGCCAACGGCCTGGCGAGCATCATCACCGTCCTGTTCGGCGGCGCGCTGCTGCTCGGCGCGGGCGGGGTGTTCGGCGCGTTCCTGGTGATCGTCGGCGTCGTGTTCGCTGCCGGACTGTTCGCCTCCGCAGAGGCGTTGACGGTGTTGTTGGCGCTGGTGTTCTGCGCGGGGCCTCCGTTGATTGCGCTCGCGCCGATCCCTGAGCTCTCGCATCTGGCGAGAGTGTGGGGTCATGCGCTGATGGCGATCGTGCTCGTGCCGATCGGGTGGACGATTCTGTTCGCCACGGCGGGCGCGCTGACGCTCGACGCGACCAGCTTCACCGGCGGCGCGGCGGGCCTACCGGGTCATGTCGCCGCGGCGTTTGCGGGGCTGATCACGTTCGTGCTTGCGGTGAAGCTGCCGCTGATGCTGTTCGGGGAGCTGCGGCACATCCTCGGCGGCGCGCTGCGCGGTGGCGGCAGTGCCAGTGGCGCGCAGGGTCAGAGCACGATGCCGGGCGCGGAGCGGGTGCGCGCGGCGCACGCGCGGCTGCGCAGCGTCGCCTCCGAGGGAGTCCCTTCGCTGGGGCGTAGCGCGGGTCGCGCGGCTGGCGCGATGGGCGCCCCGGAGGGCGGGCCGCTTGGCGCGGCGCGCAGAGGCTTGGCCGGCGCAGCACGGCGCACTGGCCTTGTGTCCGGCGTGACACCGGCCGCGGCCGGCGCTATCGGGGGCGTGGCGGCCGGTGGCGCAGCTGGCGCGGCTGTGAGGGCGGCGGGCGGTCGGGGTGGGGTGCGCGAGCGTCTGGCGCACGCGCGGACGATCATCGCCAGCGCCCCGCGCGAGGCGCGCTCGGCGATGGCGGGCAGCTCGCGTAGGGCGGCCCGAGCGTCAGCTCGGAGCGGTGCTCGAGCTGGCGGAGCTCGCGCTTCGGCCGCCACTGCGACTGGCAACGCGCCCGCGCGAGCAGCCGTTCGCAAACCGTCGGGTGCCGCGGGTGGCTCTGTCGCCGTGAAAGCTCCTCGCCGTGCATCGGGTGGGGCGTCGCCTGCGTCGCGGACGGTGCCGCGCCCCCAACCACCTCGGACTGCAGCCGCCAGCCCAGGACGCTCCGCCGGCGCGGCGCAGAGCACGACGCACCCGGGCCGCAAGGTGACGAGCAGCGCACAGCGCAACGCGAGCGCCCCGGTGCCGGCGGCTCCGAGGCCGCCGACGGCGCCACCGGCCGGAGGTCAGCGGGCGCCGGCGAGGCGTAAGCCGCGAGGGGGGAGGGCACGGTGATTCACCGAACGTTCCGGTCTCTGGATGAGGCGCCGCGGCTGGTGGCGTTCACGATCAAGCAGTGGGCGGTGCTGATCGTCGGCAGCGCGGCGGTGCTCGGCTTGATCCACCTGTCGCATTTGCCGACGAAGCCAGCGATCACGCTCTGCGTGTTCGTGATCGGGCTGCCGGCGGCTCTGACCTATGTGTCTGAGAGCGGCGGCCTGCAGCTGGGGGTGCTGCTGCGCGAGATGTGGCGCTGGCGCTGGAGCCGGCACGCGCTGCCGCCGGCTTCACCGGAGCGCCCGCGTGCCCGCGGACTGGTCGTTCTCGCCAGTCTCGAGGAGCCCGGTCGTCAAGCACAAGGAGCGCACGATGACCCGTCCTTGGCGGAGCTGCTGTCCGAGGAGCGCTGGGGCTGATGCCCGGCACGGCCACCGCGGGAGACCTGCTCGGGGTAGCGGCGATCGAGCCGGACGGGCTGCTTGTGCGCGAGGACGGCACCTATGTCCGGGCGTTGGAGGTCGGCGCTGTCAACCCGCTCGTGCTCGAACCGGCGGAGGGCGAGCGCGTGTCAGCTGCGTTCGGGCAGGTAGCGGCGCGGCTGCCCGACCGCCAGTCGCTTCAGTTCTATGTGCAGGGCACGCCGCTGGCGCTCGATGAGCTTCTCGCGGAGGAGACGCACCACTGCGAGCAGGCCGCGGGCGCCGGCGAAGACATCGGCGAGCATGAGCGTGCGCAGGCGATCCGCCGGCTTGGGATCGCCCAGGAGCAGTCGATCCGTACCCACGCGCTGACGGCCGCGCCGCTTGCGCTTCGCTATCTCGTCGTCTGCCCGTGGCAGCCGGCGAGCCGCGTCCCGTCGTTCGCGCGCGGGCGGGCGCTTCGGGTGAAGGCTGATGCGCACGAGCGGGCACGGCGCGACTCGTTGCGTCATTGCGAAGGGGTCCGCGCCGACCTTGAGGCGATGGGCGTTCCCGGTCGCCTGCTCGCGGGCGCCGAGCTGCTTGATCTTCTGCACCGTCGCTTTGACCCAGACGGCGGCCTGGCGGGCGGGCTGCCAGCGAGCTTCATGTCGCCGCACGTGGTCGCGCCGCTCATCGCGGGGGAGGGCGCGGAGGCGGCGAGCGACCGCGCGCAGCGGCTGGCCGAGGCGATCTGCGCCGTGCCGGTCGGCCTCTGTGACCGCAGTCGCATCGCTTTGGGTGAGACGTTGGAGGAGGTTTTCTACGTCAGCCTGGCGCCGGAGCAGACGTGGCTGGGGTGGCTGCTTCACATGATGCAGGCGCCGCGCCCGTTCGTGCTGAGCGTGCATGTCCAGGCGACCGAGCGCTACCGCGAGCGGATGGCGCAGAAGCGCCGCTACAAGCGCATCCACGGCGTCAACCGCGGCGTCGAGCAGCGCGGCAGGCCGCTCGACCCGGACGCACGGGTGCAGGAGGAGGAGGCGGCCGAGCTGAACGACGAGCTGGCCACGAGCGCCGGCGCGGGCATCTACCGGGTGAGCATCTACTGCGCACTGGCGGAGCCTGGCCCCGACGCGGACCCGGAAACGCTCAAGGAGCTGTGCCAGGCCACGGGCAGGGAGGTCACGATGGCCTGCGACGCGCGGATTCAGCACGGCCTGTTCGCCCAACGGCGGCTGTGGCAGTCGACTTTGCCGCTCGGCCGTGACGTCGCCGGGCGCCGGCGCAAGTACGTCAGCCGCAACGTCGGCGACACATTCCCCTTGTGTGGCACCTCGTGCGGGAGCCCGCAAGGCATCCCGCTCGGCTACGCCCTACCAGGAAGGACTCTGGAGCGGCTTGACCCGTTCGACGCGGCGCACCCGAATCACCTGCTGCTCATCAACGGCATGAGCGGGGCGGGCAAGACGATGGCCGCGATCATCCTGCTGGCCCGTGCGCTGGCGCAGGGCGCGAGCGGGTTCATCATCGACCGCGCCGGGCACTTCGAGTTCCTGTGCAGCCTGATCCCCGGCGGTGCGTCGCTTCAGGTCGGCGCAGGCTTGCACGCGATCAACTCGTGGGATGTCGAGGACCCCGCACGGGTCGGGGCGGAGAAGATCGACTATCTGCTCGCGCTGCACGCGCTGCTGTTGGGCGAGCATCACGCCGGCCGCGACAGCTACGGACTCTCAGACCTTGAGGCCAACCTGCTCGGGCTCGCCATCGCCGAGGTGTATGCGCGCTGCGCCCTGACCGGCGAGGAACCGCGCGAGCTGCTGCTGCAGGAGGAGCTTGAGCGCCGCTACCACCAGGAGCGCGGCGAGGGGTCGGTCGGGATCGCCGAGAGCCTGCGCAACCTCTCGATGCGCCTGAACAACTACATCGGCGACGGCCCCTACGCCTACCTCGCCGACAGGGCGACGACGATCCCGGCGGGCGCGCCGCTCGTGGTGTTCGACACCCGCAGCATCCCGGACGCGAAGGCCGCGGCGGCGCTGTTCGTCATCTGTGAGCACGTCAAGAGCAGGATCGCCCGCACCCGCCAGCAGCATCTCGCCGGGGAAAGCCCCAAGCACGCCTGGGCCGGCAAGTCGTTCCTCGTGGTCGACGAGGCGTGGAAGCTGATCGAGCGGCCCAGCACGGGCCGCTGGTTCAACGAGTTCTGCCGGCGTTCTCGCCACTACGCGCTGTGGCTGATCGCGATCAGCCAGCAGCTCTCGGACTTCGACAACGAGCACGGCCGGGCGCTTTTGGCGAACGCCGCGATGCGGCTGTTCCTTCGCCAAGAGGCCCGTGAGCTCGCCTACGTCAAGGGCGCGCTGAACCTCACGGATGAGGCGATCGAAGCGATCTCGACGCTGAAAACCGTCCGCGGCCAGTTCTCGACCGCCTACCTGATGAACGGGTCCAGGGGACAGGGCACGCTGCAGATCGGCGTCGGCGCGTTGGAGTATTGGATCGCAAGCTCCGACCCCGCCCGCGACGAGCACATACGCAAGCGTGCGCTGCGCGAGACGCACGAGCAGAGCTGGGCGGCGCTGCGGCTGCTCGTAAGCGAGGAGTGGCAGCAGGCCGTCAGCGACGAGCTGGAAGAAGTGGCGTGATGCAGGCGCGTGTTGCAATAGCTCTGCTGAAGAACCGGCAGGTGCAGACGGTGCTCGTCGTCGCCGTGTTGATGGTTGTCCTGCTCCCGGTTCTGGTCGCTGCCGGGGTGGCTGGCCTGCTGTCCCAGGAAGCCGAAAGCGTGTGTGGCGGCGCGAGCATCGGCGCGGTCAATCAGCCGGCCGGCGGCGGCCCGCTCGCTCAAGGTCTGTATGCGGCACCGCTGGAACTGGCGCCGAGCCGCTGGTATGAAGTCGGCGCGACCGAGTACGGCGGCCCAGGCGACCCGACATCTGGCGCCTATGGCTCGATCCCGAATCCGGGCGAGTCCTACCTGCCCGCGCACCCCGCGTCCTTCGCCGAGCTGTCGGTGCTCGACAGCAACCCGGCGAACGGAGGGACGTTCACCTTCAGCGACGCGAACGCGCTGAGCAACCTGCCGTATCTGACGACGCTACGGGTCGCGCACGACGGCCACGAGAGCCTGCTCCTCAAGCGCGACACGGGCTACGGACAGGGGCCGGGCCAGTTCATCGCGGACGGCCAGCCATACCGCCTGGATGTGTGGTGGCAGGCGGCCCGGCCGCTTGGGATCACCAAGAGCCCCGTGAAGGTGCAGATCGCACCTGCGACCGGCGCGGCACCGACGCTCGGCGCGCTCCCCGGTTCAAGCGAAGCCAGCGGCGGCGGTGAAGCGAGCGCTGGGTCCTGTCCGGCAGGCGAAGGCGCCGGCAACATCCCCCTGCCGCTCACGCCGGGAACACAGACGAAGATCCTGCCGAGCGGCCTGGCCGCCGCCGGTGAAGAAGCTCCTACCGAGGTCAAGAGAATGGTCGCCGCCGGCAACCGCCTGTTCGGCGCAAGCTACTTGTACGGCGGGGCGCACGGCACTGCGCTCAGTCAGCTAGAGCCAGCGTATGACTGCTCCTCGGCGGTCTCCTACGTGCTCTACGCCGCCAGGGCGCTCGGCCGCAACTACGCCGATGACTCGACCGAACTTGAGTCCTACGGCAAGCCCGGACCCGGCCGCTACGTCTCGATCTACGCCAACGCGGGGCACACCTTCATCTACGTCGGCGGCCTGCGGCTCGACACCGTGGAAGCGCCCGCCTACGACAGCGGCCCCAACTCTGGCAAGCCCGGCCCAAAGTGGCGAGTCTCCACGTCGGTCCCGAACTGGGCCACCTGGACCGTCCGCCATCCACCCGGCCTATGAGCAGACGCACCCCGATAGGACTGATCGTGGCCTGCGTGCTGCTGAGCGCCCTGGCGCTTGGGGGCTGCGCGAACCCCGATGCGCCGAGCGCCGGGGCTGGAACCACCTCGACCGCTTCACCGCAGAACGCTGGCGAGCCGCCTGCTCCTGGGCCTGCATCGGCGGCGACGCAGGCTCCCGCCGGCGTGCAGCCGACGTCGCCCAAGGCGCTCAGGGCTTTCAGCCGGCTCTACTCGAACTGGACGTATCGCACCCTGACCTCCGATCAGCGGGCACTCGCTGCGATGTCGGTCGGCGCGGCGCGGCTGGCCGAGCAACAGGCCGCGGCGTCAAGCGCAGCGGACACGACGATCACTCGCGGACGCATCTGGAACAGCGGGCAGATCGTGAGCGTCGCGCCCAACGTCTCACGTCCCGGTACATGGGTCATCGTCACCCGTGAACAAACGGGCGGCGCCACGCAGTACGAAGGACTGCCGGCCGCCTACCACGTCACTCTTGCGCAGCTCGCCGCGGTGCCGGGCGGCTACGCGGTGAGCGAATGGCTGCCACAGAGCTGACCGGGTGGCGTCGACGGGCCGCACGCCAGTGGCTGCCGGCGGGCTTGGCGCGCATGTGGCTGCACGCCTACGGAGGGGTTTGGATGGCGACGCTCGCTCCGGCTGCGCTCGTTGCGGTGGTCGGGCGTCCGCTCGCGCAGCCGGCACGTCGACTGCTGGGACTCGCGCTGAGCGCACCGCGCAACCCACCGCCGCATGTTGGGCACGTTCTCGCCCTGGCCGCCCACAACATCCCGATCGCTTCCTGGCCGCTGCTGCTCGGCGTGCTGGGTGCCCACCGCCATCGCCTCGCCACGCACGTCGCCGACGGAGTGCTGCTGGCGTGCATCATCGCCAACACGCTGCCCGTGGGAGCCGCGCTCGGCGCATACGGAACGGCGCTGCTGGCGTACATCCCGCAGCTGCCACTGGAGTGGGGCGGCCTGGCGCTCGGCGCGAGCGGGTGGCTCGTGCAGCGACGCCGAGCGCTCACCGCCAGCGAGGGGATCGGCGTGTTCGTGTTGATCGCCTGTGTTCTGCTGTGCGCCGCTGCCCTGGAGACCGTCGCCGTGCCCCACCGATGAGTCCGCGGCGAGTTGACCGGCGATCGACGCTTGCAAGAAAGATTGCAAGTACAATCTGCTCTACAGAATTGTTCGGTGTTGCTGGGCTTTTTTGCCTGGGTCAGGGCTGACCTGGAGATGGTGCGATGGAGATAGGAGAGCAAAGCACAGGGCCTGGATCGCCCGCTGGAGAATCGGGGGAAGGGGTCGCCCTTGCGTCCGGCCAGGGTAGGCAGCGGGCGTTTGGCTCGCAGCGGCCCGGTCAGATTCTCGGCGAATGGCAGAAGCGAGAGCTGCGGATCGCTCGCGGCTTCGCGGAGTGTCGAGGGCTCACGACCGAGCAGCTCGAGGACCTCTACCAGGAGACGGCGCTCGCTCTCTACAGACGGGCGTATGACAGCGAGGAACATCTCCGCAACGCTCTGCGGGACGGGATCAAGAAGCGCGCTCTGCGGTTGCACCGCGATGAACGGCGTCACGGGCGAATAATCGCGCGGGGGACACCTGGCTTTCGTGTCATGGCCGAGGCCAGGGAACGCGAAGGCGCCCCTGAGTTGGCCGCCGTTGCCCGTGAGGATCGCCTGATCGCGAGCGAGTTCACGACGGAGCTGACGGAGCAGGAGCGGCGCGTCTTCGGCGGGCTCGTGGAGGGGCTGGCCTACCGGGCTATCGGGACCGCGCTGGGCATCCCGGAGAACGAGGCTCGCAAAATCGCTCGTGCGTGTGACCGCAAGCGCGAGCGTTTCCAGTTGCTATACGACACGGGCCGACTGTGCGGGTACAGGGGGCAGACGATCCAGGCGCTGCAGAACGGTCAGAGCACCAGCGAGGAGCTGGCCGAGCGCGCCTTTGCGCATCTTGAGAGCTGCGCGCATTGCCGACTGGAGCACAAGACGAACGCCCGACGACTGCGACGCAGCTTCCGCGACCAGGCGGCAGCCCTGCTCCCGCCCGTGTTCATCGGTCATCTCGGGTGGCTCACGAAGTTCGGCGTGCGAGCGAGACTCCAGCTGCACCGCCTCGGTATCGACGCGGCCCCGGTCGGGCAGGGCGGCGTGCGCGAACGCGCAGTCGCACTCCTTGCGGGCGGCAGCGTCGGCGCGAAGGTCGCTGTCGGGGTTGTCACCGTCAGCGTGATCGCTGGTGGAGCAGTCGCCACGCATGTCCTCGAACACAACCCACCTCACCGTCACCATGCGCCGCGGAGCGCAGCCGCTGCGCCCGGTCCAGCCGCGTCAGCGGAACGGCTTCTGAGCGCTCCGCCTGCGGCGTCGCTGAGCACGAGCGTCCATCGCCGCGTGCATACCTCCAGGCGGCCGCGCCATGCGAGCCCTCGCCGTGCGCTGGGCACCGCCCATCGAGCAGGCAGTACGAGCACTGCTGGACAACGCGAACCGGGCGGCTTCGCCTACCTCGGGGTTCCCACATCGGCCAGCACGCGGAGCGCATCGGCTCGTGTGGCGAGCGCCTCAGAAGGCCAGAGCGGCGGGGGGCCGTTCAGCCCATGAGCTCGGCCAGAAAAATTCGTTGGCCGGTTTGGGCTAGTTGGGGTCATAGACCCCCGAAGCCCACCAAAACGGGGCATGAACTGGAAATGGACGCGACGATGAACAACCACGACAACGGGCACGCCAGCCGCGTACTGCTGCTCGCTTTGACGCTGGCGCTCGTCCTTGCTGGCGGATTGCTGGCAGCGAGTTCCGCCTACGCAGGGAGCTGGATGGAGGTCTCCTGCGTGAACCCGAGCCAGTCGGCGGCACCGAGCGAAGGATGGACGAGCTTCGCCGCCGGCGGCGGATACGGCTCGAACAACAGCACGGCCTGCGGGCCGGGCAGCCCTATGTACGCGATCCTCAGCACGGATGCGGCCGTGGGTGTCGGCTCGGCGGAGACCCTTCAGTACGCCCCGCCCGGTGGCTCAACGCTGATCGGCGGCTCGGTCGACGTGAGCCTGTATGCCGATGGCGGAGGCTTCAACGCCTCGGGCACCGCCGTCGCCTACACCCCCAACTACGCCTACGACGGGTCGGATGTCTTCTTTCAATGCGCGTCCGGCCTGACGCCCTGCGCGAACGGCACCAACGACTTCGCAGGCGTGCTCGGGGTTCCCAGCGGCCGTGGCGGCAATCTCTACCTCAGCGCCGGATGCGGAGGCGCATCAGGCTACGCCTGCAACTCGGGAGGCAGCGAAGGCGCGTGGTCGCTGGTGCGATTGTGGTGGGCGAACCTCCTGCTGTCGAACGAAGCGACGCCGAGCGCCAGCGGAGTCGGCGGAACGCTGCTGAGCCCAAACGCCGCAGGCACGGCGGAACTCACGCTCAACGCTGCCGATCCGGGCGGCCCAGGTGTGTATCTCGTGATCGTCCAGATCGACGGAAAAACCGTCTACTCGGGCACCCCGAACGCCAACGACGGAAAGTGTGCGGCGGTAGGCACGAGCGGTAGCGCGCTGATGTTCGACTACAGCCAGCCTTGCCGCACGAGCGAGTCGGTTGACCTGCCGATCAACACCACGACGCTTCCCAACGGCCAGCACACCTTGAAGGTGCTGGTGCAGGACGCCGCCGGCAACTCGGCGGTCGTCTACGACGGCACGATCTCGACAAAGCAGCCGTCGAATAGCTCACTCGGAGCGCTACCTGGCCCTGGCACGACGGCGGGAAGCTCGCCAGCCTCCACTCCGGCCGCTGTAGCGAACGGGACGACCGCGAGCCGGACGGCGCGGCTCAATCTCGGCGTCAAGCACAGGATCACCCGCACCTACTTGCACCGCGCGTTTCGAGCCGCGGGGCGGCTGCTCGACGGCCAGGGTCATCCGATCGCTGGCGCGACGCTGGACGTACTGGCGCAGGTCAACGGCTCGCCGACGATGGCGGTCATCGGGCACGCCAAGACCCGTGCAAATGGGACGTTCGCAGCGGCGGTGCCCGGCGGCCCCAGCCGGACGGTCGAGATTGCCTATCGCGCGTTCTCGACAGACGCGAGCTATGCCAGCGGGGCGAAGATCGCCGAGGCGGTCAACGCCGGCGTGAAGCTCACCGTGAGCCCACGCCGGACGGGCTCGGAAGGGACCATCACGCTCAGCGGGCACGTACTCGGGCCGGTCCCCGCCCAAGGGGTCGCTGTCGAGTTGCTTGTCCACTACCGCGGCCGATGGGAGCCCTTCCGAGTCCCGCAGACGGATTCGCGCGGTCGCTTCGAGGTCGTCTACCAGTTTCAGGGCGGCATAGGGCGCTTTCCATTCCGGGCGTCGGTGCTCGGCGGCCAAGCCGGATTCCCTTTCGTACACGGAGAAAGCAGGGCGGTCGATGTCACCACGAACTGATACGCCCTCCAGAATCGTTCGGCGTGGCATGGCCGCGGCGTCGCCGGCGGTCGTCGGGTGCGTGGTGTCGATCCTGTGGCTTTGCGCGACGAGCGCTCAGGCGGGGATCTATCCGATGTATCAGTGTGCGCCCGGCGTGCCGGCCGTGTCGCCGGGTTGGAGCGTGTTCGGCAACACCACCAACGCGAACACGGTGCTCTCTAACACGTGCTCGGCGGGCGGCAGTATCGGCGACTACGTTTTCACGGACGGTCAGGCCGGCGCTGTGACCGAGAACGGCGAAAGCGGAAGCCAGGTCGGGCTGCGGATCGACGTGCCGGTCAGCGCGCCAGGCGTCACGATCCACGCGATCAAAGCGGAAGTCATCGCCTCGACCGTTACCGGCGACGACGCCTTCCTCGAGTTCGCCTCCGCGGGGCAGTCCCTTCCGGGCGCGACGGAGCTGCCCTACGGCGGGGGCAGCGCATACACGGCAACCGAAAGCTGGACGCTGCCGCAGGGGGCGCGTGACTTCGAGGCATACGTGAACTGCAGCACCGACCGCAGCTCACCGACCTGCGACTTCGCCGACTCGACCGCCGTCCCCGCTTTGGCCAACATCACGCTCAGCCTCGAAGACGACACGCCGCCGACCGTGGAGGACGTGAGCGGGCCGCTCGCGGCAGCCGCAGCCGCCGACACGCCCGTCGCGGGCTCGCAGCCGATCAGCTTCACGGGCAGCGACGCTGGCAGTGGTGTTCACACGGCGACGTTGACGCTCAGTCCGCTGAGCGGCGGGGCGAGCTACGTTCACACGTTCGACTTCTCCGGCGAATGTGCCTATGACTCCTGGAACGCCTGCCCGCTCACGGAGACCGTGAGCGGCTTCACGGTCAACACGGACGCTCTGGCCGACGGCGCCTATGCGGCCAGCCTGGCGGTCACCGACGCAGCCGGCAACGTCACCAACGATGCGCTCGGCTCGATCACGGTCAGCAACGCCGCGGCTACCGTCAGCTCCCTGGGGGCGCTGCCCGGCCCCGGCACGACCAGCTCGGCCACCGGGCCAGCCGGTAGTCCTAACGGGAGCGGCGCAAGCAAGGGAGCGCACCTGCAGCTCGGGGTGCGCTCGCCGATCTTCCGAACATACGCCAAGCGAGCGCTGCGAGTGACGGGCCGCCTGCTCAACGCCCAGGGTCTACCGATCGCGGGTGCCTCCCTGGAGGTGCTGCAACAGGTCGACGGTGCGACTCTCGAACTGATCGGCCGCGCCAGAACCGGCAGCGATGGGACGTTCGTAGTGAGTGTGCCGGGCGGGCCTTCACGGACGGTTGAGATCGCCTATCGCGCGTTCTCAACCGACACGGGCTACGCGGCCGTGGCGAAGCTCGCTGAGTCCGTCGACGCCGGCGTGCAGCTTGGCGTGAGCCCCCGAAGGACTGGCTCGGAAGGCACGATCACGCTGAGCGGGCGCGTGCTCGGGCCGGTCCCGTCGCAGGGCGTCGTCGTCGAGCTGCTCGTCCACTACCGCGGGCATTGGGAGCCGTTCCGCGACCCACGCACAGACTCACGCGGGCGGTTCCGGGTCGTCTACCAATTCCAGGGCGGAATCGGGCGGTTCCCATTCCGTGCGGTGGTGTTCGGGAGCCAGGGCGACTTCTCATTCGCACCCGGAGAAAGCAGGACGGTCGATGTCACCACGAACTGAGCAGCGCCGACACGTCCTGCCCGGAGCGCTGGTTGCCTTGACCTGCTCGTTGCTGCTTGGGCTCGTGACAGCGCCGTCGGCGCGGGCGCTGCCGGCAGATGGGAGCGGAAACTACACGCAGATTCTGTGCGCGAACCCGGCGACCGGGGAAGGACTCGGGCTCTCCGGGATGCCGGAAGGGCTCAGCAACCCAGCGAGCATCGACCTATGGCAGGTGACAGCCGCCGAGGTCGATTGCGGCACCGGGCCGATGACCTCCAGTCGCGGCGTGCCGATGGCGGTTGGTCAGACCAACACCTACGCGCAGGGCACATGGTCCGCTCTGCTCTACCAGGCGCCAGCGAACGCGACAATCAACGGGGGCAGGATCTACCGAGCCGAGAAGGCCGAAGGCCCAAACAACGGCTTCATGGGGATCATCCAGCAGGGCGGCGAATACAGCGTCCTGTACTCGCTGCCACGCAACTGCTGCGACCAAGGCGACTGGTACGTCGGCAACGTGGCAGCTAGAGGCACGTTCGCGACACCGTTCTCCCCGGAAAACGTCGTCAACCTGACGATCTCCCCGGACGGCGGACATTGGGATGTCAACGCCACCTGCGACCCGAACGGAAACAACAACAGCAGCTGCACGCTTGCCGCCGGCCAGTGGGAATACCGCATCTTCGGCGGCGAAATCAGCTTGAACTCACCACACGATCCGCAAGCCAGCAACATCGCCGGCCCCCTAGCAACAGAAGACCCGCTCCGAAATACAGAGGCGATCACATTCTCAGCGACAGATGAAGGGCCGGGCCTGGCATACGTGAAACTCCTTGTGGACGGCGCTGTCGTCCAATCGCAGATCATCGACACCAACGGCGGGCACTGCATCCCGGCCCCCGGACACGACGCCTACACCTGGGCGTATCAAGTGCCTTGCATGACATCGGTCGGGGGACGCACCTACTCGCTGAACACGGCTCTGGTTCCAAACGGGCTGCATCACATACAGGTCATCATCGAAGACGCCGCGGGGAACCAGTCCGAAGTCCTCAACCGGACGGTCACAACGGAAAACGCCGGCGCAGGATCGCTCAGCGCTCTACCCGGCCCAGGATCATCTGTGCTTCTCGCCGGTGCGCGCAACGGCTCCAACGCGAGCGAAAGCGCAGCCCTCGCGCTCGGACTCCCGCGAAGCATCTCGCGTCCGTTCGCTCGGCGAGCGCTGCGACTTCCGGGCCGGCTCGTCAACTCACACGGCCAGCCGATTAGCGGCGCGACGCTCGACGTGATCCAGCAGGTCGCAGGCGGGAGCAGCAGCCAGGTCGTCGCGCACGCAACCACCGGCGCAGACGGCTCGTTCATAGCAAGTGTGCCCGCGGGACCATCGCGGCTGATCGACGTGGCCTACCGCGCGTTCACGGGCGAGTCGGGCTACGCCGCCCAGGCCAGGACTCAGGAGTCGGTACGCGCCGGCGTCCAACTCAGCGTGAGCCCTCACAAGACGGGCTCCGAAGGGACAATCACGCTCAGCGGCCAGGTCGACGGGCCGATTCCCCGGCAAGGTGTCGTCGTTGACCTGCTGGTGCATTACCGTGGGCGCTGGGAGCCGTTCAGGACGCCGCGCACGAACAGCCACGGCCGCTTCCGCGTGCTCTACCAATTCGAGGGCGGCGTCGGCCGGTTCCCGTTTCGAGCGCTGGCGTTCGGAGGCCAGGCGGGATTCCCATTCAGCAGCGGTGAAAGCGGAGCGGTCGATGTCACCACTGACTAACTCCGCAACGTTGCGTGCGAGCGAGCGCGGCGGCCGGGACGCGCGCTCCCGCGGACGCCTGCGCAGCCTGGCGATGGCAGTGGGACTCAGCTGTCTTGCAGCCTTGACGTTCGTGAGTGGCGCGAGCGCCGGAACCTATGTGATCGACAACTGTCCGTCGGCAGGCAATGGAAATGCCGGCTCGTGGACCGTCTTCGGCAGCCCTCAGAACGTCAAAGGGACGTGCAGCGGCGGTGCCGGCGACTACATCGGCCCCAGGGGCGGCAGCATGAGCCCCGGAGCCCTCGCTGGCGTACAGATCGGCGTACCGGCTGGGAGCGGCATCACGATCACCGAAGCGAAGATTTGGTGGCAAGTCTCGCACCAGGTCTCGGGGGCGGACACGTTCGCGCTGGCCGCAGACAACGTTGGTGCGGTCGGCGAAAGCCTGACCCCGCTGACCGGACCACAGCCGAGCACGTTTGTTCTGCCGTCCACGACGACCGAGATCACACTGGCGAACTACTGCTCCAACGACGACGCAGGCGCCGGATGCACGTTCGGCGAAGGGGAGAACAACATCCTCGAGCTGTACGGCTCGCAGCTCACGCTCGAGGACACGACGCTGCCGAGCGGCACAGTGACGGGCGGCACGCTCGCCAGCGGAGGGACGGTCGCGGGGACGGCCTCGATCAGCTACCAGGCGGCGGATGCGAGCTCGGGCGTCCGGTTCGTGCAGCTTCGAGTGAACGGCGAACCCGTGGCGAAGAAGGACTACATCACGAGCTGCTCCTACACGGACTTCCAAGCCTGCCCACCGAGCGTGTCCGACACGATCGACTGGAACACGGCGAGCGTGGCGAACGGCCAGCATCCCGTGGAACTCATCGTGGAGGACGCGGCGCAGAACACGAGCATCATCTACAGCGGCGAGGTGATGGTTCAGAACGCCGCAGCGTCGTCCCTGGGGGCGCCTCCTGGCCCCGGCAACGGAACCCCAAACGGGACGAGCGCCAGCGAGACAGCACACCTACAGCTCGGGCTGAGGGACTCGATCACACGCACGTACGGGCGCCGTGCGCTCGCAGTCGCTGGACGCCTGCTCGACGGCCGGGGCCAGCCGATCGGGGACGCCACCCTCGATGTGCTGCAGCAGGTCGTTGGGACAACGACGACGCAGCTCATCACCCGCACTAAGACGCGCTCTGACGGGACGTTCAGCGTACAAGTGCCCGCAGGTCCGTCGCGGCTGATCGAGATCGCCTACCGCGCCTTTTCGAGCGATGCCAGCTACGCGACCGTGGCGGGAGTCAAGGAGACGGTCGACGCCGGCGTGCGGCTCAGGGTCAGCCCGACCCGCACCGGCCCGGAAGGGACGATCGTGCTTTCCGGGACCGTCGAGGGTCCGATCCCGCAGCAGGGCGCGCTCGTGGACTTGCTCGTGCATTACCGCGGCCGCTGGGAGCCGTTCAGGACGCCTCGAACGAACGGGCACGGTCGCTTTCGCGTGGTCTATCAGTTCGAGGGGGGTGTCGGGCGCTTTCCGTTCCGCGCGGAAGTTCCTGGAGGTCAGGCAGGCTTTCCCTTCGGAAGCGGCCATAGCCGGGTGGTAGATGTCAGCACGAACTGAGTTGAGACGCCGCGCGTTGATGATGCTCGGGAGCAGCCGGACGTGCATCTTCGCGGCGCTCCTTGCGCTGCTCCTGCCGGCGGCGACGGCCGGCGCAGAGACAGCTATCACCGCCCAGGCAGTCGCAGACAATGGTGCGTTCCTTCCCTATGCTCCCCCGCCTGCGCAGCTTGCGGGCTTGTGCCTGGTTGATACGGGTGTGGATCTCAACCCGGACACGGAAGGGCTCGTGGTCGAACGAACTGCGCTCGACGGCGGCTCGGGGGAAGATGTGTCGCCCACCCTGCACGGGACAGTGCTCGCGATGATGGCTGGAGCGCCCGCGAACGGCTGGGGCATGGTGGGCACCGCGCCCCGAGCCATCCAGATCGTATCCGTGCGAATCCTTGAGCCCGGACAGACGACGTTCCCGTACACCGCCTACGCATCGGGAATCACAGAATGCCTCGAACTGCGGCACAAGTACAACGTGCGGGTGATCAACCTTTCGCTCGGCGCCTCCGAAGGACGCTCCGCGGAAGCCACTGAACTCGTAGGGAACGCGGTCGAACGTGCGATGAACTACGGCGTGGCGGTAGTCGCCGCCGCGGGCAACGATGACGGCGGCCCGGTCGAGGACCCTGCGGCCTACCCGGACGTGTTGTCGGTGGGCGCCACGGACACGAAGGGCGGCGGCTTCTGCTCGTTCTCCAACCGCGGCGAAGGGCTGCGGCTGCTCGCGCCCGGCTGTGATCTCGATGGCGCGGAACCCACGACTGGCACCCCGAACTACAACTACTGGCAGGGCACCAGCGAGGCATCTGCAATTGCCGCCGCGGCACTCGACGCGCTTGACTCCTACCAGCCAGGCTTGTCGCCCGAAACGGCCGAGAAAGACCTGACCGAAGGGCACAGCGGCGTGCTCGACATCGCGCAGAGCTTCCGCAACGCGGGCCTCGGAGCGATCGTCACGGCAGGCGAAGCGGCCGAGCCAGGAGCACAGTCGAACTCAACTCCGGCATCGTCTCCGCAGTCGGTGACACCATTGTCCACGATGAAGCTCACGCAGCCATTCGGACGCCCGCAAGCCCGACTGAAGCGAGTCAGGCACCGCCTGGTGCTCGCCCTGACCGGACGTCCCAGCGAAGCGCAGGTGCAGGTTCGCTTCCTCGGCCACGCCGGACGGTCGCGCCGCCTGCGTGTGCTGCGCACGCTTCACGGCGCCTTCACGAGCCTGACACTTCCGACCTCCGGCGTCGTCGAGGTATCTGTGCGCTACACGGACGCCTACGACGTGGAACGAGCGAGCCCGTGGACAACGCTCCGCCTACCGGCGTCGGAGACCACGGCTGGAAAGGCCAAGCGCGGACGGTGAGACGGTCAAGTTTGACGCTCGCGGTCGTGCTTGCCGTCGTGGCGTGGGTGTCGCCGTCTCAGGCGCTCGGAGCCGGCAGCTACCAGGTCAGCGCCTGCAACTTCGCGCCGGAAGCTGCTAACAACTCGTGGACCTGGGCGACCAACGACCCCGCGGTGCCGGCCCATTACGCCGAGCACGCCAACTGCCCGTACCGCCTTGGAGGCACCGGCGGCAAGGCCGATCAGGAGGGCGGCCTGTCGACCGCCGATGCGCTCGGCCTCTCAAATGGAGCTGCTCCGGGGACGAACGCCGGCTGGACGTTCACTGCCCCGGTGGGCACCACCATCACCGGGCTCACCTACGAACGCTATATCGGCCACTCCCTCGATCCTAAGAACTCTTGGTCGCCGGCCCTGCGGGCTGACGGAAGCATCGTGCCCGGCGAAACCTGCCTAGATTTGGTCGAAAATGGAGAGACGTGCTCTGTGGGTGGCCCACCAGGCACGGGCGGCGAACCGGCGAAAATCACGGGCCTGGCGGCACATGATCTGTCGCTGGGCATCGCGTGCCAAGCGCCGGCGGAAGAGGAATGCATCACAGGAGCGACTCAGCACGCTGCATGGGCGACACTGTACGGCGCCACGGTGACGCTCTCCGATCCGACGCCGCCAACTCTCAGCACGCCGTCGGGCGCTCTGTGGGGGCCGGGTGAAGCCGGCGGGTTTCACAAGGGCAGCGAAAGCGTGACCGTCTCGGCAGATGATGTTGGAGGCGGCGTAGCCAACATCGTCCTGTCGGCAGACGGACGGCGGGTCGCGACGTACACGGCGCCGTGCAACTTCACGTTCGCCCAGCCCTGCCCGTCATCCACGGGGACACAGACCTTGACGCTGCCGACGACGCAGCTCTCAGACGGAACGCACACGCTCACGCTCGTCGCCACGGATGCCGCCGGCAATCAATCGACTGTGGCCTCGCAGGAGATCACCGTGGAGAACGGCGCGCCGCCGCCGCCGGTGGGGTTGTCCGCGACCGCGACACAGACTGGCGGCTCGACGTTCACGGCCACGTGGAGCGATCCGACAGGGCAGCTTGCGCCGATCACGGGTGCGCTCTACCAAGTCTGTCCGGCGAGCGGCTCGGGCGCGTGCAGCGCTCCCGCCTCGGCGCCCGCAGCAGGCCCGGCGACCGTGACGGTTCCGGGCGCTGGTAGCTGGAGCATCGCCGTGTGGCTGACCAACGCAGCCGGCAACGCGAGTCCCACCAACGCTGCGCACAGCAACGTCGTGGTCCCCCCGTCGAGCTCCGGCGGCTCGGGCACAGGCCATAGCGCTACGGCGACGACGCCAACGATCCACGTCACTGAGACGCTGCGGGGGCGCGAGCTGGTGGTGCATGTGATCGGACCCGCGAGCGGAGCGATTCGCGTGGGCTTCATCGGCCGGCTGCGAGGACGAACCGTAGCCTCTGGCGCCAAGACGGTCGCGCTCAAGCACGGACGGCTGACCGTCGTCTTCAGGCTCGGCCCCCGCACTGCGGCGCACGCGCTGATCCGCGTCAGCGCGAAGCTCGATCACGAGCTGGCGGTGACGAGCACGCTCCGCCGTCATCGCCGTGATGCGCGGTAGCCGACAGGTGCCTCGGGAACGACTTAGCCCCGGCGACATGACCAAGGTCAGCGGTCCACCGAGGCTTTCCACCGCGAAGCATGACTCGATGCCCGCGCCAGCGCAACGCCTGAATAGCGTGTCCAGCGCGCTCGGCACACTTCTGGCGTGAAGATCGACGCGCAGATAGCGGCCGTGAGGGCGGCGCAGGGCATCCTGGGGATCGAGCGGTCGATGCTCAGCGAGGCTTTCGTCGGTCCGCCGGCGCCGACGAGTTCGCCGGGGGTGAACGCGACCAAGCGGCTCGCGCTCTCGGATGGCGCGACGGTCTTTCACAAGCCGTTCTCGGGCGTGAGCGTCGCCAACGCGCTCGCGTTTGGGCAGACCGATGAGACGCCGCCGCTGCACGACGCCGTCGCCTGGCGTGTTGCCGTTGCGCTCGGGGAGCCGTGGCAGAGCCTGGTCTCGCCGTGCGTGCTGCGCGAGCATGATGGTGATGACGGAGCGCTGTCGTTGCAGGCGTCGGGGTGGCCGGGTGACCTGGCGCCGACTCTCAGTCCTACGTGGTGTTCGTCGGCGGCGTTCTTCGACTCGTTGATCGCCCAGCAGGATCGTCACGCCGACAACTGGCGCTGGGATGGAAGCCGCCTGACGCTGATCGACCACGGGTACGCATTTGCTCGGCCGGGTGACATCCTCAACCACACGGACCTGCTCGTGGCCAGGCGCGATCACGGCGCAACTGCGCTGCTCGACGCGGAGCGTCGGGCGCTGAAGCGTCTGCTCGGGGACGCCGGCCTGCTCGGGATCGAGAGCCTATTGCTGCGTGATCGCGCGCAGGCGCTCAGGGCGCGCGCCGAGCGGATGCTCGCGCGGGGCGAGGTGCTACGCCCCGGAGAGTTCTAAGGCCAGCAACCGTCGTCGGAGGGTGGTAGCATGATAACTCAAGAGGTCAACTTGAATGGTCGATGGTGTAGAGGAGCTTTGCGATGATCCGAGTCCGCTTTACAACGTCTGAGTTCAACCTGGAGACGCGTGAGTGGGTTGAGCTGCCCATCGCCGAGCTAATCGCCGATGGCGAGGAGCTGAGGATCAGTGGCCCTCGTGCAGAGTGGATCAGTCTCGACATCGCCGTCATCGACCCCGAGAATAGGGAGCGGGTGACGCGATCCGACGGCGCCGAGCGCTGGGCGCGACTGCTGCCGTTCGCCTTTCGCAATGGAGATATCGACGTCGAGGTCAGCGAGGTAGCTGAGGCCGAGCCGGCTGGCGTGGCGTTCCGCTACTCGACCGCCGCGTAGAGGCGATGCCGCGCACGGCGGTATCCGACGTCCACGCCAAGGTCGTCGGCCGCGAGCTCAGAGAGACCCGCCGAGCGCTCGGGCTGACCCAAGCCGAGGTCGCCGGACGGCTCGGCGTGTCGCCCTCGTATGTCTCCGCGGTCGAAGCTGGCAAGCGCAACCTCACGCTCGCGCAGCTGGCCAACATCGCCAATGCGATGCGCCTCGGCATCGAGGTCTCATTCATCCGACCCGACGGAACGCCTGTCCGGCCGAGCCGGACACCCGCCACGAGCTAGGCCGCCGGCAGCTCCGAGCTGCTCTTTCCCCGAGTGGCTGGATGTTTCCCAGAGCTTGTCTCAAGACGGACCGTAGGCTCACCAGAATACGTGTACGGCCCGCGGACAACGTGGCAGCCCTCGATGCGGTCCACGCCGGGAGCGCCGCGCGGGCCTTGCTCTTGATGGTATGCCAGCACACGGGACGGGGGCGCGCTCGAAGATTTCCCGGCTTTAAGGCCGGAAATCGACCCTATGTTTTGGGCGGGACCGGCGCGTAATGTTCATGACACAAGAAAAACGGATGTTCATCCTCAGTGCCATCGCCGTCGTTGAGGGCACGCTGCAGCTGCTGATTGCCTTCATGGGCATATTCGCAGCGCTCGTCGTGGCCGCCTTCGTTGCTGGTGCGCTGTTGGGAGTGTTCATCAGCTATTACGCGCTTGCTCGCGAGGATTCCTAAAACCGCCGTGCAAGCGCACGCCTACTCGACCGGCGGCTCTTCGGGCACGGGATCCTGGGCTGCTGCCGCAAGTTCGTTTGTCTGCGTCACCTGGATCCGCATCGCCTCCCAGCGCTTCTCAAGCACGGAGGGGCGCGACGCGTCCGAGGGTGCAGCGCTGTCGCCGTGCAGCCAGGCTGCGAAGTCGCGCTCGCGAAACGGGCCGGTGGCCTTGCGAACGAGCATGTCCGGCAGGCTTGTGCCGGCCTCGACGATCCCGAGCAGCTTCTCGTAGTCGGCGATGTCGAGTAGTTGCAGCGGCTGCACACGAGCCGTGGCGAGCGTGCTGGTGGTGTCGTCCTTGATGCTCTCGCGTACGTACTTCCACACGGGCGCGGTCTGCATCAAGTGCCCGACCGACACGACAACCGGCCAGATGCGCTCGATCGAGGTGAGGTCGACGCCGGGGAGCGTCGCTGCCCCGTCGAGGAGCGCATCGATGCAGCCGGCGACCTGGTCCACCTTCACGACCAGCAGCTTTGAGACCTCGCCGAGCGCCTCGGTCACTTCGCCCGTCGCCATTGCGCTCGCCGTGACGCGGCGGGCGTGAACCTCGAACAGGATGAGCTCCTTGCCCCATACAACCGCTATGTCGCTGGTGCGCTTTCCGCCGCCCTTGCCGTAGCACTGCTCACCGAGAACCGTCGCATGGGAGTCCATCGCGGCGTGTGCGAGATCCAGGGCGTAGCGCTCGACCACCTCACCCATGAAGCGGCTGTAGCGCAGCACCTCGGCCTGTCCCTGCGCCTGAGCGTGCCTCAACGCGCGGTAATGAAAGCCCTCCCCGAGCCAGCTGAGCGCCCACGGCATCCCGAGCAGCAGCAGATCGCCGTTCGCGAACCGCAGGAACGGTGTGCTCTTGAACGGCCGGAACTCCCACGACAGTTCCGGGCTGCCGGCGAGGGCACTGAAGCTCGCCTGCAGCTCCGTGCGTGATGCGGAGATGATCGGGACGTCGCGCGGCGTGTTCGAGAGGCCGAGCTTGGTAAGCAGCTCGTCGAGGTGCCCGGCTTCGATTCGCGGCGTTGGCGGATCGGTGGCGAAGGTGTTGGTCGTCGCTGAGAGCCCGAACCCAAGGACCCGCTGCTCCTCGGGCGTCAGGCCGCTCGCGGTGAGCCACTGGTCCACGGGCACGTAGTTGTCGGAGCCGTGCAGCTCCTCGCTTCGCATCAGCCGCAGGAACTCGTCGCTGCGCACCATCTCCTCGAGTATGGGAGGTCGCTTGAAGAACGAGGAGGCCTGCACCTCGTAGGCGACGATTGCCTCGGTGGTAGCCGTCCCTAGCGGGTCCTCGAGCGCTGAGTGCGCACCGAGCACCGCCCGCTGCAGCGCGTGGACCTCATTCGCGGTCAGCTCGGCGAAGGGCTGCTCGCGCGCCTCCTCGATCACGAGCCGCATCAGCATCGCGATCGGCTGCGGCGAGAATATCGGTCGCGCCGGCGAACCTTGCCTGACCTGCTCGTAGCGCGCGAGAACGTCCGGCCAGCTTTCATAGAACCAGCGCGCCAGATCCCACTGGCCTTCAGGGTCGGTCAGCACCCGCTCGGCGCGCAGGTTGAGCAAGGCGAGGCTGAGCATCGCCGACTCAAAAGGCAGCGTCCGGACAAGGGCGCGCAGGTCCGCCAGCGTCGTCTCCGGCAACCCGAGAGCGCGCTCATCGATGAACACCGACATCTGATCGAACTCGCTCGGCGGCGGCCGAACCCGGAGCACCCTCCTCGCCGACGGCTCGCGCTGTGGCCGGACCTCGCCGTGCGGGCGCGCCTTGCGCCGCCGCTGATGCAGCTTCTTGTTTTCACTGCGCTTCTTCGACATGCCGCCATCCACCGTACGCGTCGACGCAGCCGTCCCCGCGCGCGCCCGCGCTTGAGCGATGGGCCGGCGCTGCATGCGGTCACCTAATGCGACCTCGCGTAGGGCCGTTCTCGGACAGGCTCCAAGAGCTAAGGCAGGCGGACGTTATCCGGCCGGCACACGCGAGTGAGACACCAACACCAGGTTGATCGGCAGCGCTCCGGACCGTAGCTCGTTCGCGAGGTTCCGGGCCGAGCTGATCGTGAATCCGCCGGAGATCTGCGAGCCGGTGGAAGCGTCGATCCCTTCCGGGTACTTCGTGAAGTCGATCGACGGCGCGGTGATGATCTGGTTGTCGAGCACGATCGCGAAGTGCTGCACGGCCTCTTCCTTGCTGACGCCGGGGAGCTGGGTTTCCATGCCACGGTGGGCGGTTTCCTTGGTGACCTGTTCGAAAGCTGTCTTGCCGTGCGCCGTGAAGCCGAACGTCACGTCCGGTTTCCCGCCTTCTTCGAAGGCTGGCTGCGGGTTAGTCAGATCGGACCCGGTGAGGGCTGGGTCGTCGTTCAGTACGTACCAGCTGTTCGGAGATGCGTTGATGACCTTCCCAGCCGCATTTTCACGGGGTCTGGCCTGGACGAGCACGGTCCCCGGGTTCACGTGCACGGCCGTGACCACAGCACCTGCCGGCGGCGTGTAGCCGGCTTCGTAGAAGCTGTGCTCACTTTCTTCGGGACCTCTCAGCACCTTTTCGTGCTTGGTGTCGAGCAAGTACCAAACGCCGTAGCGGCACCCACCGATTTGCGCCGGCGTGCAGCCCGGGTCGAGCGTCGTGTCATTGGAGCGGATGATCGCCGCTCGTTTCGCCGCGCGCAGGACCGCTTGGTACTCGGTCAGCCCGAACTGAGCGGCGCCGGCGTTGGGTCCGCCCGTCACTGTGCCTTCGGTCGGCGCGGGCGTGCCCGCGGGGCCGATCACGTTCGGCTCCCAATCGTAGAAATCCAGCTGTGCCGTCTTGCCGACTTGTTCTCCGCCGGGAGCGAGGTTACCCGCATCCGGCAGGGCCACAGTGATCTCGTTAGCGCCGGAGCGCTGAATGTCAGACGGTATGCCCAGCGTAGCGACACGCTTGCGCATGATCGCTATCGCCGCATTGATGCTCGCAGTCGTTACAGACTCGGCACCCGCGTGCGCACGATAGACCAGCACGACCCGGTTCCCTGTCAGCGCCGGCGCAGTAGCCGCAGGACTGGACGCCGTCGAACTGGATGAGCCGCAACCCCCGATCGCAACCGACAGGAGTACCACGCCAAGCAGTGCTCGATGGAAGGGCACCCCGGCCGCGCTTCCCGTACTGCTTGGACCCCGGCGCCGCCCTCGCATCTCGCGAACCATAGCCTCACTTCTGGATCGAGGCACCTTGCACTGGCGGCCACCCTGCCAGCCAGCCCGATGATCACAACAGCAGCAATAGTCCGCCGAAAGCCAAAAGCCGGGGGGTCGGGCCTTGGTTGGCCGCTCCGTTCCACCAGGAGCGGAAGCCGGCTCCGTGCCACAAGTAAGCGGTGTTGCGGCTAGGCCGCGAACAGCTCCAGCTGCTCGGTTTCGCTGAGTGGCTGGATCGGCGGGAGCGGCTTACGATGAGGAACGAGCGGGATGACGTTCGTGGTGTTCTCCCAGGCTGCGCGGAGCTCGGCCTCGGCGATCTCCTCGCCGGTGAGGGGCACGCCCTTGGCCTGTAGCTCTTTGAGCACCTGCTCCAGGGAGATCGGCTCCTCGCGCTCGTCCATGAGCTGGCCGTCGAGCGCGAGGTCCGCGGCGGCTGCCTTGGCGGAGAGCAGCGCCCACTTCTTCTCGTCGAGCGAGCCCTTGGTGAGCATCACGTACACGGTGACGGGCTTGCGGGAGGACAGCCGGTGGGCGCGCGCGATGAACTGGTCGAACATCTCGTAGGAGAACACGAGCCCGTCGACCATGACGACCGAGGCGGTATCGAGGTTGTGTCCGAGGCGGATCGCCGGGATGCCGCAGAGCAGCACCTGGAGGCTGCCGTGGCGGAAGTCGCGCATGACGACCGCGCGCTTCTTCGGGTTGACCGTGGCGGGCTTGCCGTTGCGTTCCTCGACGATGTGGCCGGCGCGAACTCCCTTTTCGTTGAGGCGGTCACAGAGCCAGCGGCCGGTCTCGATGAGGTCTGAGCCGACGAGGATCTTCTCGCCGGCCTGGACGTGCTGGAGGATCAGCTCCAGCGTCTTCATGTTCTTCGGCGTCCAGTTGGAGTGCTGAAGTCCAGCCAGGCCGGGCCAGTCGCGGTCTGTCGCGGCCTCCGGGGCGGTGGTGGCGTACTCGAGCTTTGTGAGCTGGCCACAGGCCGCGGCGAACCGCTCGATCTGGCCGCTTGCCACCAGGGCGTGGTCGGGGTACTTCCAGGTGAAGAACGACGCGAACGTGGACTTGCTCAGCCACTTCTCGTAGAGCTCGCGCTGGGCGACGCCCATTGGGGCGCTGACGGTCTTCAGGGTGCAGGGGACGATCGGCTCGCCGAAGTCGCGCTTGCGCCGGCGGATCATCGCCCCAGCGCTGAGCCGCCAGAAGCGGCTGACGTTGGTGATCTGCGGGAGCACCTTGCGCTTCTCGCGCCGGTGAGCTGTCTCCGATCCCTCGCGGCCGTAGGTGTACTCAAGGACGCAGAAGTCGACCTCGAACGCGGCGAGGCCGCCGTCGTAGCTGTAGGGGAAGCGGAGGCTTGAGTCGCCCAGGCACCACCACATCAGCCAGAAGATTTGGTTGACGTAGTTGGAGATCGGCGTGCCGGTCGCCAGGAGCTGGTTGCGGGCCTGTAGCCCTCGGATTGCCTTGCTGCGCTGCGAGTCGTCGCCCTTGATGAGCGTTCCCTCGTCGATGCAGATCACGCCGTCGCGGAACGCGGGGGCGAGGTGGTGCGCGGCGCTCTTGATGCGCAGGCTCTTGTGGACGTATCCGCAGGTGCGGCTGCGGGTTTCGCCTTTGACCTCCTCGGTGTGGACGGCGGAGCAGACGAGCGGGCTGTCGGTCTGCCAGCCGCCGTGGCGGGAGGCGTGGCAGGCCGGGCAGAATTCGGTGGAGTCCAGCACTGTGCGCTCGCCCTCGTCCTCGTGAACTGGCACGTTCTGGACGGGCAGCGCCTCGTTCTTGACGCCCAGCAGCGAGAGCACCTCGTAGTGGGTGATGTACCAGCCCTCTCCGCCGCCGCGCAGGTGCTTGGCGACGCGCCGCGCGTGGGCGGGTGTGGTGATGTGCTCGACCTCGATCCCGAGCTTCTCGGAGATGTCCTGGCGGTATTGCGGGATGAGGTCCTGGGGAACGATGAACAGGACTTGGTTGCGTGCGCCGTTGCGCACCGCGCCCTGCGCGTAGCCGGCGGCGCCGAGGGTCTTGCCGCCGCCCTGCTCCCAGCTGAGGATGAACCCGCCGCCATCCTTGGTCTTGGTCAGGGCGCGAGCCAGGTCCTCACGCTGGAAGCGCTTCCAATCGAACGCCCGGTCCTTGCCGTTGGCGCGACCGTCCGCGGCGATCTGATCGAGTATCCGTCGCTGGCGCTCGACCTCCTCGGGGAAGCGGGTGGCGATGTCGCCGGGGTTGGGGATCTCGAAGTGCTCAAGCAGGTACTGGATGTCCTCGGTTGACTCCGAGAACTCCTCCTCGGCGACTTTGATGACGAGGACCTTGGCCTCCTCCTCGTACTTGCGCACAACGGGCTCGCCTTGCTTGTTGCGGGTGACCTTCTTGCCCTTGGTGATGTTGATCCGGGAGTCCGTGCGCAGCGGGTAGCGCTTGCCCTCCTGAAAGCCGCGCTCGGGGTCCGAGCTGGTGCAGAGGATCGAGTCGAGGTCGGTCAGGTATCCGAGACGCATCTGCGGACGGACCTCATACAGCGGGATCACCTCGCGCTCGGCGGCGTCGGCGACCCTTGCCACGGCCTCCCGCACCGCCGGGGAGATGCTCAGGTCGCACTCCTGCTCCAGTTCGCCAAGCAATCGCCAGTCCAGTGCGTTGAGCGCGAAGTGTCCGACCGGCTGGTTGTGCAGCGTCTCGACTAGCTTCAGGCGCCCGGCCTTCGCGAGCGCCTGGCGCACGAACGGAGCTGGCCGGACCGCGAGCCGATCGCGCGCGCGCAGTTCGACCGCGTAGGTGGGGCGCTTGCTGGCCTCCTCGCGGCGCCGGCGCTCGAGCTCGCGCCCGACAAGCCGCCACGGTTCGACCGGGCCAACGGGCGGACAGGACAGCGTGCCGAGGTAGTAGTGGCCGGCCTGGCGCAGCGCGGTCTTGATTTCGTGGCTGAGCGCACGCTCGGCGAGTTCTTCCTTGGAAGCCTCCGCCTCCAAAACGAGGCCGCCGTCGTCGGTGCGGTCCTGCGGCCCGACGAAGAACGCGATCAGGCACGGCAGGACCACGCCCTCGAACACGTCGTCGCACTCCACGGTGGCGAACACGCCCGCCGCGTCCTCGCGCGAGAGGACCTCGCGGCGAAAGCGGTCGCGCCCGCAGATGAACGCTCCGACGCCCTGGGGGGCCAGCAGCGCGAGGCTCATGCGCCACACCGCGACCGTGCTGTTCTCCGCGCGCCCGGCGCCGTCCGTCCACGTCAGGCCGAACGGCGGGTTGGCGACGATCTGCGGGACCTGCACGCCCAGCTTGCGCAGCATCGGAAAGGCGCGCTGCACGTCGCCGGTGATCGCGTGATACTCGCCGGCCCTGACCTGATCGCCGTCGATCTCCACCCCGAAGCGCTGTTCACGCGGCCAGGGCGCAAGCAGCGCGCCGTCTCCGGCGGTGGGGTCGAGCACCGGTAGGCGCCCAAGCGGGTCGATCGCCTGCTTGATGAACGCCGCGACCTGCGGCGGCGTGTAGAACTGCTGCAGCCCCCGCGCGCCACCGAAGCGGGTGGTGGCGAGCACGCTGCGGGAGGAATCGAGCGCTTCATCCGTCAGAGCACCGCCGAACAACTCGCCGCGCTTGCCGCCTTCCACGGGACCTGCGACCGCAACCGATCCAGACATGGGCCGTCCTTTCGCAATGGCCCCACCCCGTGTGAGGCCGATGCCGGACGCGCGGCACGCCCAACGGGCGTGCGACAATCGCGCGGGCATGGCCGCACGCGGGGTCGCGGCTCCCGATCCGCAGCTGGGCACTGACGGCAGGCTGCGGGCAATGCCGTTTACTCACGGCTGGAGCCGGCTTCTGCTCTTGGTGAAAAGGAGCGGCCAACCAAGGCGCCACTCCGGGCTTTCGCAGCTCGTCCCTTTCGGACGTCTGCGCGGCTCGGGCCTGGACGCTCGCTCAGCGTCGCAAAGCGGCGGTCATGGCGCGCGAGAGATACTTACCTGCCTGTGATGCCCGAGGAGTCCACGACCCCCGACCTTGTTGAGCGCGTGCGCGCCGTGCAGATTGAGGCCAGACGGTCGATCGGCTTAGGTGGGGATCGATGACGGATGCCTGAGGGTCTGTCGCCGGGAGAGGTTGGCAAAGAGATTGGCGAGCACGGCAAGCACGAGGCCGACGGCGGAGCTCAGGATCGCCACGCCCGGCTGCTGTCGATCGTTGAGGCGGTGCTGTTGTCGCTGGTGGCCGTGCTCGCAGCGTATTCGGGTTATGCGGCAGCCAAGTGGAGCACTCTGTCGTCGGTCTCGCTGGCCAAGGCGTCAGCGGCACGGACCAAGGCCAACCGCGCGGACCTTGAAGGCCTTCAGATTCGCACGCTCGACTCGGTTTCCTTCAACGCCTGGTTCACCGCGTTCACAGCCGGCAACACCAACGCGGAGCAGCTTGCCGAAAAGCGTCTTCGCCCCGGATACCGGCCCGCGTTCGACGCCTGGCTGGCCACCGATCCGGCGCACAACCCCAACGCGCCGCCGGGGCCGTCCTACATGCCGCAATACGTGATTCCCCAAGAAGCCGCGTCGGGGAGATATGACGCGCAGGCCGATGCCGAGTTCTCGAAGGGCAGCACCGCCGCAGCGACCGCAGACAAGTACGTGCGCGACACCGTGTTCCTGGCGAGCGTGCTGTTCCTCGTGGGCATCAGTAGCCACTTCCCGGCTCGCGGGGGACGCTATGGCCTGATCTTCATCGGTGTCCTGATCCTCGCGTTCTCAGTCATCCAGCTGGCGGAGCTTCCCGGACTGCCCTCCTAGTGGTCGGTCGAGTGCGAAACCCCCCCGAGACGCCGACGCACCTCCAATGAAACGGCTCGCACAGCTAGGCGCGCCGGGCCTCGCGCTACTGGCGCTCGCGGGGTGCGGGGGCGCATCATCCGCGACACCGCGTGGCGAGAATGCGGCGATCGCCGCGCAAGTCCCCGCCGCGATCAAAGCCAAGGGTACGTTGACGGTCGCTACCGATCCGACCTACGCCCCGAACGAGTTCATCGAAGCCGAAGATCACGCCCTGGTCGGCATGGACCCGGAACTGATGCGTGCCGTGGGGGCGTTGATGGGGTTGACGGTCAAGTTCGTCGACGTCAGCTTCGACACGATCATTCCCGGCGTCGCGACGGGCAAGTACGACGTCGGAGCCTCGTCGATCACCGACAACAAGAAGCGCGAGAGGACCGTCACCTTTGTGGACTACTACTCAGCCGGAACGTCGTTTTATGAGAAGTCCCACGTGTATACCGATGTGAGCGCGCTCGCCGATCTCTGCGGACACACCGTGGCGGTGAATAAAGGCTCGACAGAGCAGGAAGAAGCGACAGCGCAGAGCGCGATATGCACCAAGTCTGGCAAGCAGCCGGTCGCTGTACTCGCGTATGCCAACCAGAACGACGCGACCCAGGCTGCGCTTGAAGGCCACGCTCAGCTCGCGATGGCCGACTCGCCGGTCGCCTACTACCAGGCCGGGCAACAGTCAGAAACGCCATTCGAAGTCGTCGGCACGTATGGCATCGCTCCATACGGGGTTGCGGTTCCGAAGAACAGTGCTATGACTACGCCCCTTCTGTCGGCCCTCAAGACGCTCATCGCGAACGGCCAGTACCGCCAGATCCTCGAACACTGGGGTATCCAGGCGGGGGCGATCACCACCCCAAAGGTCAACGGCGCAACGAAATGAGCGAGAAGGTCAGGTCTTGGGTGGTGTTCACCCCCCGACGAAGCCTCACGTGGACGCGGGGGAGGTACCGCGATCTCGGTGGCCGCGTGCTCGCGTCCTGTCGGTCGGTTGAGAGCAGGTGTGGATCCAGGCGCAGCGTCCGCCCTGCCACCCCAGGAAGAACGCGGGCGTCGCTCATCCTTCAGTGCACAGAACGCGCGCACCCCGACTGGTCGCCCAAACCGTCTGGGCCCGGTGAGCCTCCCAGACGCCCCACGTCGTCCACGACGGCATGCTCGACCGGCGAGAGCCGCCGCGCACGCATCGACTTGATCGTGTGGCCGCAGGCAAGCGTCGCGAGCGCACACGCCAGGAAGCAGGCGGCGCCGAGTGACGTGTTCACGTTGGCCGCCGCGAGATTGAGCACGGAGCCACTCGCCGGCACAACGTAGCCGGCGACCGCCGAGATGCCGAAGAACACGCAACCGAGGAGGTTGATGCCCGGCTGCCACCATCCCTCGCGGCCTCGCTGCGGTCGCCAGCCGCGGCGGGGCGAGGTCCGGTAGGCGATCGCACCGGATACGAGAAAGCAGATCGACCCGAGCGCATCAGGTCGCCACACGAGCCTGTCGTAGAGCGGGCTTGTGAGCGCGGTGTGCAGCGCGCGGTATGTGGTCGCGTTGAAGAACAGCGTGCCGGCCGATTGGATCGTGGCGGCCCGCCACGCGGCTCGGCCCGCTCCGGGCACATGACGGTCGCGAGAGGCGAGCGAGCACTGAAGCAACCCGCCCGCCGTGAACAGGACGGAACCGACGAAGAACGTGACGGCGTCGGCGGTTTCCCCCACCAAGCTCGCGTAGCCGGGAAACGGACCAATCAGAAAGCATGCGGCCCCGGGGGCGAAGCACGCCGCCATCCAGCGGTCACGGCTCAAGGGGCGCCCGCCTCTCGGCACCTCGCCTGGTCCGCATTGGACCGCGTCAGCGGGCGATGGCGGGCCAAGATCCCAGCGCCGTTAGATGATCGTCGCCGGGCCGCCGTGGCACCTCACAGCAACGGGGTGAAGCCCCCACGCGCCTACGCCCCGCCTTGAGCTGCGGGCCGCTGGGAGCCAGATCGTCTGCGGCGACGCGGCAGGACGACGCGCCAGAAGATCAGCACGACGAGCACGACTCCCACAGAGAGCTCGACGAGGCTTTCGGTGTCGGTGTGCCCGCTTATGACCTTTGCGGCGCCGTAGGCCGGAAGCGCCGTGGCGAACTGGTAGATGACCGCCGCCATGGTGTTGAAGATCAGGAACATCACGAACCTCATACGCGCGATCCCGGCGATGAAGGACGGGATGAAGAAGCAGGCCAGCCACCCCCATCGGCCGTATAGCGCTTGGCCCTGGTCGAGCGTCGTCCGGCGCCGCTCCTCGCCGCGGCCGGGACGCTGCATCAGGTCCGTGCCCCAGCGACGGCCGCCCCCATAGCCGAGCAGCCCGCCCAGCACCGCGGCCACGCACGCGACGGCTATGACGACTTCTATCGACAGGGTTCCCTGGCTGGCGAGGATGGCGGCCGCGGTGACGGCGGCGGTCCCGATCATCGGTACGCCCGCCCCGCCGGCGACCACGAGCACAAAGAGCGCGACATAGGAGGCGGCTTCGCCTTCGACGCTCGTGGCGAGCACGACCGGGGCGCCCAGCGCGGGGCCGACGATCATGTAGTGAGTCGCGTGGGCCAGCAAATCCGCAAACCTCGAGGCAAACTGGACGATATGGACGCTCTCGCGAGCGCGACTCGGTGGGTCTTATCTACAGCGCGGCGTTGTCTGAACCGGATGGCAGCGCGGACGCCGCAACGAGTCCGCAGCCGCTCCCATCCTACGCCTCTGATCAAACCTTCTTCCGAAGTGCTTTCGGGAGAACGTCGTGCACTGCTCATTCGGTCGCCTTCAAAAGTGCTCATTGAAGCTCATGCCACTGTGAATTTCGGCCGCCCCGCGGCGGCAGACGCCGGGAGCTCGATCAGCGCGCCTGCTGGACCAAGTTCTTCGCTGACAGCCGTCTCGGGCGCTTCGCTCAGAAGCCCGTGTTGGACTTGACACGTTTGCGGTCTGACTCGTGCAGGGCGCCCTTCTCCTTGAGTGTGGCGCAGGCCTGCGCGATGTCCTCGCCGAGACAGATCGTCAGCGAGTGGCCGAGCGTCTCCTTGACGAGCACGCGCATGATCTTCACGTGTTCGGCGTCGGGCGGCAGGGTGTAGGCCGGCACCATCCAGCCGCGCTCGGCCGCCAGCTGCGCGGCCAGGTCAAACTCGTCGTAGTTGTGCTCGCCCGCCAGTTTGAAGGCCACCAGCGGCAGCTGCTCGTCGTGCTCGTCCCCGATCAGCTCGAACTCGCCGATCGCCTCGATCTCTTTTGCGAGGGCGCGCGCGTTGTACTTCATCGTCTCCATCACGTAGCGGTAGCCGGCGTGACCGAGGCGGGCGAAGTTGTAGTACTGCGCAAGAACCATCGCCGAGCCGGTCGAGAAGTTCAGCGTGAACGTGGCATCGCGCTTGCCCAGGTAGTTCTCGTAGAACACGAGGTCCTCGGGAAGGTCGCCTCGCTCTCTGAAGATGAGCCAGCCGATCCCGGGGTAGACGAGACCGAACTTGTGACCCGAGACGTTGATCGAGTGCACCTGCTCGAGACGGAAGTCCCACTCCGAGTGCGGGTACAGGAACGGCCACACGAAGCCGCCGCTGGCCGCGTCGACATGCAGAGGCACGTCAAGGCCCCGATCGCCCTTCAGCGTGACCAGGAACTCGTTGATCCCGGAGATGTCATCGGCGTGCCCGGTGAAGGTCGTCCCGAGCACGGCGGCGACGCCGATCGTGTTCTCGTCGATGTGCGGCTCGACGTCCTCGGGACCGATCGTGTACTTGTCTGGCTGCAGCGGCACGATCCGGGGCTCGACATCGAAGTAGCGGCAGAACTTCTCCCACACGACGTGCACGTCTCCGCCGAACACGACGTTGGGCCGATCTAGCGACTTGCCTTCCGCCTGCCTGCGGTCGCGCCACTTCCACTTCAATGACAGCGCTCCCAGCATGATCGCCTCCGAGGAACCCTGTGTGCGGGCGCCGGTCGTCTCGCCGGGTGCATTGAAGAGGGCGGCCAGCATCCGTATGCAGCGCTGCTCGATCTCGGCCGAGCGAGGATACTCGGCGTGGTCGATGAAGTTCACGCGCAGGGCCTCTTTGATGACCTCCTCGGCCTCGGGCTCCATCCAGGTGGTCACGAAGGTTGCGAGATTGCGCGCCGGTAGGCCGTCGAGCACCATTTCCTGTTCGACGAGGCCCTTCGCTTCCTCGGCGGTCATGCCCGCCTCCGGCAGTTTGTGGTCCGGCGGGGGCTCGAGCAGGTAGCAGTTACCGTACATCGACTCGAGCGACTCGATCTGCTTGCGCGTGAGCGCTGGCGGTGGCGCTACCGCGGGCCGCCGGCCGTCGGTGGGGGTGTCGGTCTTCGTGGGCACGGCCATACCTCCTCGTACACGGCGAAAATAGTGACGACTAGTCCAGTCGCGGATAGATCAGCCAGCACGAGAGTGATCGTCGCAGCGCGTTCTAGGTATCCGTCCACCCAGAGATGGAACGCGTCTCGTCACGTCCTCCAGTGGAGCATCACGGGCAACAGCATGCCGCACGTCGGGCGGGATTTCGACCGCAAGCCTGAGGATCACCCGGGTGATTCGCTGCGGTCTCGCGCGCCCAGAGCAAGTGGCGGAGCATCATGCAGAGGCGTGGAGAAGCGCAAGTCGCATGAGCGGGGTTCATTGGACTCGTCGCTCCTGACGTGGGTCGGGCTGTCGCATTCAATCGTCATGCCGCGAAAAGAGCTTCAATGAGCCCTCCAACAACGAGGTCGAACGAGCACTTCAGGAGGAGATTCGATGAGGGGAGCTAGGACGTGCGCTGTTCGTCGCGCTCGTTCCGGTGAGCGACAGCGTCTCCCCGCCTTCGGCACACGCTGAGGGCTGCTGATGGCCGGAGAGACCACGCCCAGCAGGGTCGCTCGCCTGCGGCGGAGGATCGAGGGGTCGCGCACCGAGCAGTTCGTGGAGCGGCTCATGGCGATGGATGTCATCAACCGCGGAATGGTGTTCGCGGCCATCTTGTTCCTCTGCTTCTTCCCGTTCGTTATCGTCCTGTCGGCCTTGTCGGGACGCTCGGCCGTCGACGCCTTCGTTCGCCACTTCGGGCTCAGCCATGAAGCGGCCACCGATGTCAGCAAGCTCTTCGAGCCCGCGTCGTCTACCTCCAGCGCGCTCACCGGAGGTGCATATGTCCTGTTCGTGCTCGGCGGGATCGCCGCCGCCGCCGCCGTCCAGGAGCTCTACCTCCGTGCCTTCGACCAGGAGAGCCGCGGGATGAGGGACTTGCCGCGCCTCATCGGCTGGCTCGCCGTCCTGATCGCGGCCTGCGTGTTCTCCAGCTGGGCCGGACCGAAGCTCCACGGTGCCGGCGGGCCCGTGCTGCTCGGTGCAATCGGGCTTGCCGCGCTCAGCGGGTTCTGGTGGTTCAGTATTTGGTTTCTGCTTGGCGGCAGGATCTCTTGGCGCGAGTCGCTGCCGTCCGCTCTCGCCACTGGCTCATGTTGGTTGGGGATGGTGATCGTCTTCAGGCTCGTGTTCTCCGGAACCCTGATCACCGACGACAAGAAGTACGGCCCGATCGGGGTGACGTTCGGGTTCATGTCGTACTTCATCGCGATCGGGGTGGTGATCATCCTCGGCGCAGTGGTCGGCGCGTTCTGGCGCGAGGCACGAGGCTCGGGCTAGACGGCCAGCCCTGGTCGCGGTGTGCTGCCCGTGCGCGTGAAGACCAGATGTGCCGGTTGACCGTTCTCAGACCCCCCATGCGTTTTCGGGATCGCCAAGCTGGTGGTGACCAGATGCACACCCGTGAGCTCCTTCCGCGAGTCGGCCGCCGCGGAGTCCATCGTCGACGGCAAGCTTCGCGGCCGTCGGCGTCGCGTCGATACGACGAGGGCGCTCGAGCCACCCACAGACCTCGACCGGCCAGTTTTTCGTTGATCTGCGAGCTCACTCCTTGCCCGGGCGCATCACTGGGGTGAGCATGATTCACCCGGGTGAACAGCCTTCCCGATCAACCATAGATGAGCGTGCACGGCGATGATGTCTCGGTCAATCAATCTGCGGGATCTGACCTCTAACGCGGCGCGTACGCCTACTGAGGAACCTCAGATCCCGCGTATCGAGGAGGCAAAGTGTCCGTCCAAGCAGCTCCGCCAACACAACCGATTTCGCGCACGCAATACCCCGAGGACTACGACCGTTACGCGGCAGACGACGAACGCGGCTATGGCTGGGTCATGTTTGCCGCCACGCTGTTGCTAATCCTGGGGACCCTGAACTTCATCGAGGGCCTTGCCGCGATCAGCAACTCGCACTTCTTCGCAAACAACACCAATTACATCGCCGGCAGTCTCAACACGTGGGGCTGGATCGTGCTGTGCATCGGCGTGGTCGAGTGGGGCGTCGGATGTGGCGTGTTCGTCAAGAACCAGTTCTCCCGCTGGGTCGGCGTGTTCGTCCTGGGCGCCAACGCGATCGTGCAGTTGATGATGATCCCGGCGTATCCATTCTGGTCACTGTCGATCTTCACGCTCGACATTCTCGCGATCTACGGTCTCATAGCGTACGGCCGGCGGATCTCGAACGCGAACTAGGTACGGAATGGGCATCGCCGCCTGCTCGGAGTGAGGCACATGTTCTCCCTCTCAGGAAGGCAGAGATCCGCTCGTGGTCGTCCGGGCGTGGCTGACCACAGCCACGCCGGGGGCGACGGTACGCCACTGTGGCAGGCTGAGCAGCTGCAGAAGTGGCGCCAGTCGGCGCAGCGGGTTACGCGCGCTTGGAATGCCTGGCGGGCCGCAGAGGACCGTGATCGCAGCGTGCGCTACTGCGCCTTCGTGGCCGCTCTTGTTGACGAGGAAACGGCCGCCGCTGAGGTAGAGCGCGCAGTCACACAAGCCGGCGCGTGTGTCACCACGACCGACCTGCGCACTGGCTCAAAGGACGCACGGTGATGACCGAACACTGGGTACAGCAACTACCTCGTCTCCACCCCACCCCCGCGGCTGGCGCGCGCACGGACGGCCCCAACCGGTTGTGGGCACGCTGGAACGATGAGCTCGGGCAGCGGTACACGCTCGGGGTTGAGGAGGAGCTGATGCTGCTGCAGCGGCGCGACTGGTCGCTCGCGCAGGCCAGCGACGAGGTGCTCGTCGGGCTGTCGGACGAGCTGTCGGCGCACGCTTTCCCCGAGACCCACGCCGCGGTGGTAGAGCTCGCTACGGGCATTCACCCCGACGTGGGCGGGGTCATCGCGGAGCTCGCTTCGCTACGCAGCCGGCTTTCCGGCGAGTTGGACGCAATGGGGCTAACAGTGGCCGCCGCGGGCACGCATCCATCGACCGTCCGGGGGGAGACCGAGGTCTCGGGCGCACGGCGCTACCGCGCTATGAACGACTCGATGCGCGTGCTCGCCCGGCGCGAGCCGACGATGGCCCTGCACGTGCACGTCGGCGTGCCGGCCGCCGAGGACGCGATCCGGCTGCTGAACGGGCTGCGGCGCAACATCCCCATTCTGCTCGCACTATCGGCCAACTCGCCTTTCTGGCAGGGCCGTGATTGTGGCTTCGCGTCCGCGCGCACCGTGATCTTCCAGGCCTTCCCACGGACGGGGCCGCCTCGAGTCTTTGCCGACTACGCCGATTACTTTCAGACGGTCGACGAGCTGATCGCCTCCGGGGCGATCCGCGATCCGAGCTTTTTGTGGTGGGACGTGCGGCTGCAGCCCGCGCTCGGGACCGTTGAGGTGAGGGTGATGGATGCCCAGTCACGGATGCGGGATGTCATTCCCCTGGTCGGGCTGATCCAGTCGCTCGCGTGTCTGGAGCTCGAGGGGGAGCCCTCATCGCTGATCCCTAGCACCGAGGTGCTCTCCGAGAACCGCTTCTTGGCGGCCCGCGACGGAATGGACGCTCAGCTAATCGACCCGGCGGCGGCTCGTCTGATTCCGGTGCGAGAGATGCTCGACCCGCTGCTTGCGGATTGCCGGCCGCACGCGGTTGCGCTTGGGTGCGCCGGCGCACTCGACCGCGTGCACCAGCTGGCCGAGGCGAACGGCGCCGATGCTCAGCGCGAGTTCGCCGCCGCCAATCCTGATCTCGACGATCTCGTGGCAAGCCTCGCTCACCAGTTCCTTGTGCTGGGCGGCGCACCGCGACCGCGGGCGATGAACGTGGGCATATCTGATAACCCGACAGAAAGGAGCGACCCATGTGTCGCTGGCTCGCATACTCCGGTTCCCCTATCCTTATGAAGGAGATTCTCTACGGGGGGACGAACTCGCTCGTCGACCAGAGCCTGCACTCGCGGCTCGGCGCCGAGACCACCAACGGCGATGGCTTCGGCGTCGGCTGGTATGGCGTTGCCGCCACGCCGGGCGTATTCCACAGCACCGAGCCCGCCTGGAACGACGCCAACCTCCGTGAGCTTGCCGGCCATATCAGCTCTCCGCTCTTCTTTACACACATAAGAGCAGCGATCGGCAGCGCCGTGCAGCAGACCAACTGCCATCCCTTCCGCCATGACAACTGGCTGTTCATGCACAACGGCTACATCAACGAGTTCGCCACGATCAAGCGTGACCTGGTGCTCGCGATCGACCCATCGTTGTACCCGGAGATCCAAGGTCAGGCCGACACCGAGGTGCTGTTCTACCTCGCGCTCACCTTCGGCCTTGAGGACGACCCGCCGGCCGCCGTCGAGCAAGCGATCGGAATCGTCGAAGCGGTCGCAGACCGGCACGGGGTCCCTCACCCATTCCAGGGCACGGTCGCGACCACAGACGGCGAGAGCATCTGGGCGTTCCGCTACTCAAGCGAGAAAAAGTCACGCTCGTTGTTCTACACCACCGACGTCCCCACGCTACGCAAGCTACATCCCGAGAAACCGTTGCTGCAGGAGTTCTCAGACGACGCACGGCTAATCGTGTCTGAGCCTCTCGGTGACGTCGCCGGCGTGTGGAACGAGGTTCCCGAGTCCAGTTGGAGCGTCGTGGGACCAGACCGCCAAGAGGTGCAGCCGTTCCGACCCAAAGCGCCACCGGTATCGGTACCCGTAGGCGCCTAAGGACGCACCGCGATCTTCAAAAGCAACCAGTGGTCAGCGGACATGCGCCAAGCGGGTCTCGCGGCAATCGCGCGAACGGGAGTTCGATTCCTCGCGAGATGACCGGGTTTTCCGCGCGCGCTTCGATCGAGGTCAATCACCCGGGTGATCCTTTACTAACGGGCACTCTCAGCCCGAGACCAGAAGCATCCTGTGGTCCCTATGCGTGTTCGCGCTGACCGTGATCGTGACCTATTAGCTCGCAGAGGTCCGGAAACGGAAGCCCGAGAAATCGGGTGACAAACTGTACGAACGCCTGTCACGAAGGAGAGAGAGGTAGACCTGATGAATGAGATCGACGTAATGGGGCCGGTCGACTACGTTGTAGTCGAGTTCCCGGCAGAGAAGGCGAACTTCACGGGCGAGATCACCGAAGAGCTGAAGGCCCTGATCGATAGCGGCACTATCCGCGTCCTCGACCTTCTTGTGCTACGCAAGGATGAGGACGGCTCGCTGGAGGCGATCGAGCTCGAGGACTCCGACGAGAGCATGGCCGGCGAACTGCGCGAGCTTGAGCGCGAGACGGCGATGCTCCTCGCCGAGGAGGACGTGGAGTCGATCGGCACAGCGCTCGAGCCCGGTGCGGTTGCGGGCGTCCTCGTTTGGGAGAACTCATGGGCGGGCTCGTTCGGCGCGGCCGTGCGGCGCGCCGGCGGCGAGCTCGTGGCCAACGGACGCATCCCCACACAGGCGATCATCGGTGCCGTTGACGACGAAAGAGCGGCGGCGGCGCTTGCCAGGAAGGGGGCTTGAGATGCCTCTAGCAAGAAGACGAGTGGGACGAGGTCATCGGCAAACCCGTCGCGCGCACAGCCGCGGTGGTGGGTACTGCCGCCGTAGTCGGGCACGGCGTTGAGCGCCGTCACGACGGACGTGAGAACCGACGCGACGATCGGCAGGACCGGCGTGAGGGCCGCCGGGAGAGAAACCCATGATGCCAACGGCGTTGCCTTCGTGCTCGGGGGCCGCCGGGCGCCGGTCGGCGCCATAGCTGGCCGCCGTCTAGCTGACGGCTCCGTGACACCGCTTCCACTTGCGGCCCGACCCGCAACTGCAGGGATCGTTGCGCCCGCGCTTGGCGTCCTCTGCTGCGTAGATGCGCATGATCTCCGCGGGCCCGTCTCCGTGGTGAAGTGAGTCGCACATGATGTGCATCGCGCGATCGACGTGGTGAAAGAACGCGAGGTAGCCATCGCAGAGGTAGTTCAGGCCGCTCTCGCCGTCGGCGGTGTGGCTGAAGCGGTCCTTGGGGCAGCCGCCGTGGCAGGCGAAGCGCACGTCGCAGTCCAGGCACTGCTGCGGCAGCGCGTCGAGCTTGGCCTGCCCGAACTGCTGCTGCTCGGGCGAGGTGACCAGCTCAATCATCGGCGTCTCTGCGATGTTGCCGAGCTTGTAGTCGGGCTCGACGAAGTGATCACAGGAGTACAGGTCGCCGTTGTGCTCGAGCGCGAGCGCGAGGCCACACGTCTCTGAGTGCACGCACAGGCCCGGCGGCTCGCCGTACCAGTTGGTCAGCGCGACGTCGAACATCTGCACGTAGACCTCGCCGACGTCGCGTCGCACCCACTCCTCGAAGACGTCGATCAGAAAGCGTCCGTACTGCTCGCCTTTGATCGAACGACCGGTCACGAACTCGCCGCGCTGTTCGTATAGCGGTCGATCGCGCCACGAGGACCACGGCACTGTGCCGTCCAGCGCGGCGTCGGGCACACGCTCGATGATCGGGATGAACTGCATGAAGCGCGCGCCGCACTCATCGCGCAGGAAGCGGTAGACCTCGGCGCCATGGCCGGCGTTGGCGGCGTGAAGCGTGGTCAGGGCGTTGAACTCGACGCCCGCCTCGCGCAGATGGCTGAGACCAGTCATGACCTTCTCGAAGCTTCCGCGTCCGCCCTTGGTGACGCGGTATGAGTCATGGATCTCCTTGGGGCCGTCGATCGAGATCCCGACCAGGTAGTCGTTCTCCTTGAAGAAGCGCGCCCACTCAGCGTCGATCAGGGTGCCGTTGGTCTGGATCGTGTGCAGGGCACGCTGACCCGCCTTGAGGTGGCGCTGGGCGATCTGCACCGAGCGCCTGAAGAAGTCCAGTCCCATCAGCGTCGGCTCGCCCCCCTGCCAGGCGATCGTCACCTCGGGCACGTGAGCGTGGGCCTCGATCAGCTGACGCAGGTAGTCCTCGAGCTGCTCATCGGACATGCGCAAACGGCTGTCTGGGTAGAGCATCTCCTTGGAGAGGAAGAAGCAGTAGTCGCAGTCCAGGTTGCACTGCGCACCCGTCGGCTTGGAGAGCAAATGGAAGGCCGATGGGCTCTCCGAGCCGGAGATCCATGTCTTCGCTTGTGCGGCGCCCATCATCGGCTCGTCTCCGACCGGGCGTCCCGCTCAGGCGCTGCCGGACTGCGCCATCTTCTTCTGGGCGTCCGCGAGCGCGCCCTTCAGGGCTTCCACGTGCTTCCCGTCGGCCTCGCCGACGGCCTTCTGCACGGCCCGCGTGACGGCGGGTTCAATCTTCGCCGCCTCGGACTGCGAGTACGCGACGATCAGGCCGGCGCCGCCGACCGGGATCGTGGCTCCCGCCTGCTCCCCGATCTTGTCGGCGGCCTTGTGGTGCGCCAGCTTTCCGGCGCCGGCGCCGATCGCCGCTCCGACCGCCGTGGCCGCCAGCAGCGGCGGCGCGAACAGCCCAACCGCGAACCCGACCGCTCCCAAGCCCTCGGCCCCCTTGCGCACCATGTGGTCGGTCTGCTCGACCGACAGGTTGCCCTCGAGGTCCTTGCTGACGACCACAGCTCCTTCTAGGTGCCCGCCGCAATCGAGCACCGCGTTGTAGTCCTCCTCGGCTGCGTCCTTCGACAGGTACCCTCCGATCAGCACGTCGATCGTGTCATGCGGGCTCATCGTGACCTCCAAGAATCGGTGCCCCCCTCATGCCGAAAGCGCGTGCGCCGCTTGTCCGTGGTGGACGGCCGTGTGCAGTTCGTGCGCCTCCTCCGCTGAGGGGTGCGGATTGACGTCGAAGGTGACCTTCTTGATCGTGCCGGTGAAGGCGAACGGCTTGCGGCTCTGATATCCCAGATCGACGACGCCCCCATTGTCGCGCCCGATGTCCATTCCGGCGTAGCCGGAGAAGCGGATCGGGACCGTGTGATCCATCCGGCCCTTGCCGACAGGGCGCTCATCGATGAACAGCGCCACCTCACCGCCGGTCGCCGGCTTGGCGTCGTCGGCGACGAACTCCATGCGCACTGTCACCTCGCCCTCGGGCAGCGGCTCCTCGGCCTGCTGGCGAAAGACGAACACGCCCATCATCGAATAGGTGTGCGTCAGCTTGCCGCCATCCACGAACAGCGAGAACCCGCCCATGTGATCTGCCTCGGCGACGATCACACCCTCGGCTCCGCCCTTTGGGATCACGAGCTCGGCGCTGATCGTGTAGGAGTGGTTGTAGATCCGCGGGATCATGCCCGACAGGACGTTCTGGACGTCGCCGCGAAACTCGTACTTGGCGACCTCGGGAAGCGGCGGCAGCATGCCGAAGAATCCCGCGAGCGGGGCCATCAACGGAAGCACGTTGTACCTCTCGGCCTCCTGCCAGAAAAGGTCCTTGAGCGACTTGACCTTCTCAGGATGCTCTGCGGCCAGGTCTTTCGCCTGGGTGAAGTCGTCTGGCAGGTAGTAGAGCTCGGTGGGGTCCTTGTCCGGGTCCCACACTCCCGGCGTGTAGGGCTTGATGGCGTCGGGCGTCAGCACCCACGGTATGCGGGCGGTCTTCATCGAGAGCCACCAGCCGTCCTTGTACATAGAGCGGTTGCCGACCGTCTCGAAGTACTGCTGGGTGTGACGCTCGGGAGCGCTTGCGTCGCTCAGCGAGTCGGCGAAGGTCACGCCGTGCATCGGTTGCTGCTCGATCCCATCGATGTGTGTCGGCATCGGGATGCCGGCGATCTCGAGGATCGTGGGGGCGACGTCTATGACGTGGGTGAAGTGCGTCCTTAGGGCACCGTCTTCGGTGATCCTCTCGGGCCAGTGGACGACGAGCGGGTTGCGCGTGCCACCGAGGTGCGAGCCCACCTGCTTTCCCCACTGAAACGGCGTGTTGCCCGCCCACGCCCACGCTGCCGAGTAGTGGGGATCCATCATCTGGTTTCCCCACGCCTCGATGCCGCCGTAGCGCTCGGCGAGCTGGAGCTGCATCTCGTCGGTCAGGGGGATGCCGTTCTGCATCGTCAGCTCGTTGAATGACCCGGTGACGGTGCCCTCCAGGCTGGCACCGTTGTCACCCCAGATCCAGAGGACGAGCGTGTTGTCGAGCTCGCCGAGCTCCTCGATCGCGTCGATTACGCGACCGACATTGTGGTCGGCATTCTCGGAGTAGCCCGCATAGACCTCCATCTGGCGCGCGTAATACGTCTTGAGCTTGTCCGGGACGTCCTCCCAGGCGGGGAATGCGTCGTCGCGCGGCGTTAGCTCCGCGTCATCGGGGATCACGCCGAGCGCCTTCTGCCTGGCGAAGGTTTCCTCGCGCAGCCTGTCCCAACCTTGATCGAACTTGCCCTTGTATTTCGCGGCCCACTCGGCGGAGACGTGGTGGGGAGCGTGACTGCAGCCGGTCGAGAAATAGGCAAAGAACGGCTTGCTGGCGTCCTGTGCTCGAATCGCATGCAGCCACTCGATCGTCTTCTCGGCCATGGCATCGGGCAGGTAGTAAGGGTTCTCCTCGTCGTAGAAGGACTCGGGAGTACCGATGATCTTCTGGTTCTCGGCCAGGCACGGGTCCCACTGGCTCGCCCCCCCGCCGAGGAACCCGTAGAAGTAGTCGAATCCCCAGCCGACGGGCCAGCGGTCAAACGGCCCGGAAGGGCCCTGCTGGCCGTCCGGCGTAAGGTGCCACTTGCCGAACGCCGCGGTGCTGTAGCCGTTGTCGCGCAAGATCCTCGGGAACGGAACGCAGTCGTCCGGAACGAACGCCGTATAGCCCGCGAACCCCGTGGAGAACTCGCCGACCGAGCCGAAGCCAACCGCGTGGCTGTTGCGCCCGGTGAGAAGCGCCGCACGCGTGGGCGAGCAGAGCGCCGCGACGTGGAAGCGGTTGTACCGAATCCCTCCCTGCGCGATCCGCGTGTAGTTCGGCGTGTCGATCGGACCGCCGAAGGTCCCGGCATTACCGAAGCCGGCATCGTCGATCAACACGAGCAGAACGTTCGGGGCGCCGTCGGGTGCATCGACGTGGCCGATCGCGTCCCAGTCCGGGCGCGAGCCGTCGAGCGTCCTGTTGGCCACGCCGGCGAACGGCTGGCGGCTGATCGGGAGCTTGCTGCGATCGGGCTGGCTCATGATCTAGAGGCCCGTCTCTGCGGCTATGCGGCCGGACTTGACGGCCTTGGCGAGAGCCTTGTAGTCGCGCTCGTTCTGCTCGGCATAGGCCTGTGAGAACTCGACGATCGCCCGGTCGAAGCTCGCGCTCGTGCCAAGGTATGCGGCGATCGCGATCCTGTCGCCGCTGCGGGCGTGAGCTCGTGCGAGCGTCCATCCGCAGAGCTTGCCGTACTGCGACATCCCCTTGGGGACCATCTGCTCGATTTCTGCCGAGCCCTTCCAGTCCTTCAGCTGACGACCGTAGAAGTCGCGGGGCAGGCCACCTTCTCCTTCCTCGATGTGCACCCAGCCGAGAAAGATGTCGCTGCTCGCCTGCATCAGCCGCTGCCCGTGGACGACCCGCTCGCCGTGGTTCTCGAACCTGCTCGGGGAGAGGAACTCCTCGAGCACCGAGGACTCGGCTTCCTTCATCTGCAGGAACAGCGGATCCTGATTGTCGCGGCCGAGCATCAGCGCGATCCAGGCGCGCGTGCCGACGCTCCCGACCCCGACGACTTTGCGCGCGAAGTCGGCCAGGCGGAACTCCTCCAGCAGCACACGGCGGTCGTGCTCGAGCGTTTCTCGGTAGGAGCGCAGCAATTCGTGCAAGAGGTCGAACATCTCATCGCGCTCAAGGCCCGTCTCGAGGTCATCGATCGGCACGATCAACGGCGGTTCGGCGACTATCCGCGCCTCGCCGTCGACCACGCGCGTCAGTTTGGAGAAGGCCGACATGCTGTCCTTCGTGCGTGCCTTGGCGAGCTGCTTCTCGGCCTTCTTGACCATCTTGGGCTTGAACTGCGAGGCGAGCTCGTTGATCGTGCTCTCGATGTCCAGGTGCGCGTACCACACGTCGAGGCTCTTCATGGTCGCGAAGCCTGCCATCGCAGTGCGGTACTCCTCGACCGTGTCGAGGACCACCCGCTCCTGATCCTTGACCGGGAAGCCGCAGTCGCGTGCGGCGATCAGCATGCTCACAGCAAGGCGCTTGACGTCCCACTCCCACGGCCCAGGGAGCGTCTCGTCGAAGTCGTTGATGTCGAACACCAGCCGGCGCTCGGGCGATGCGAACGCGCCGAAGTTCGACAGGTGAGCGTCACCACAGCACTGCACCGTGAGCCCCGAGTGCGGCGTCGCCGCCAGGTCGCTGGCCATGATCAGCGCGGCGCCGCGATAGAAGGTAAACGGCGAGACCAGCATCCGCCCGTAGCGGATCGGCACGAGCTCGGGGACGCGCGTCTTGGCCTGGCGCTCGAGCAGCTTGATCGGATCAGCGCGACGCGACGGTGGCTCAAAGAGGGCGTGGCTGGAGCGCGGAACCTCGGCCCGTGCCGCCTTGCCGCGAGCCGCTCGCTCGGCGACCGACAGATGCGCCACGACCTTCGGGAGCGGGCTGGTCGCCGTGGCCATGAGCTAGGCGACGAAGCGATCGACGATGACGTATCCGAGCATTCAGCTTATCCAATCCGCTCGGTCCGGCTTGAGCGAAAGCGTTCACCGGTACCTTGCAAATGCTTGTTCGCCGAGGGACTGAACTTAAGCCCCCGACGCTTTCGACGCAGCCAAGCATGCCGGACACGGTACGCGATCCGGCAAGTTGGTCGGAAGATCACCCGGGTGATTCGTCGATTTCGCATCTGCCGAGCACGAGCGACGAGGGTAGGATCGTCGCCGCCGAGGACTCTGGGGCCCCGGCCTAGAGAAGTCCACCAAGCTCCGCAGCGCTGGGTCGAGGAGGCGTTTTGTTCGTTGGCGAGGTTCGATCAGATGGCTGGGACATCGCGCAACGTTTGACTGACGCGCGTCGGGACCGAGCGGCGGCCAAGGTCTCCTTGGTCGGACCGGTTGGGGCTGGAGCTTACGTAGCATGACCAATGAACTCGCCCGCTGGCAGTTCGCGACGACGAGCATCTACCACTTCCTGTTCGTGCCCGTCACGATCGGTCTCGCCTTCCTCGTCGCGATCCTGCAGACAGCCTGGCACCGCAACGACAAGCCCGAGTACAAGCGCCTGGCGAAATTCTTCGGCACACTGCTGATCATCAACGTCGCCGTCGGCGTCGTCACGGGCCTGGTGCAGGAGTTCGAGTTCGGGATGAACTGGTCGGCCTACTCGCGCTTCGTGGGGGACGTGTTCGGCGCGCCGCTGGCGATGGAGGGCCTGGCGGCCTTCTTTTTGGAGTCCACCTTCCTCGGTCTGTGGCTGTTCGGCTGGGGCAGGCTGCCCAAGCGGGTGCACCTGGCCTGCATCTGGCTGGTCTCGATCGGCAGCATGCTCTCGGCGCTGTTCATCCTGGCGGCCAACTCGTGGATGCAGCATCCCGTCGGCTACGTTCTCAACAGCCACGGCCAGCCGGAACTGAACAGCGTCTCGGCGCTGTTCACCAACCCGACATTCCTATGGGGCTACGTGCACGTGATCCTGGCCTCGCTGGTGACCGGCTCGCTGGTGATGCTTGCCGTCTCGGCCTGGTATCTGAGCAAAGAGCGAGAGGTCGAGCTGTTTCGCAACTCCGCCCGGCTGTCGGTGATCGTGCTCTTGCCGGTGATCGTGCTGCAGATGTTCGTGGGCAACAAGCTCGGGGAGGTCGAGACCAAGTATCAGCCGATGAAGATCGCCGCGGCCGAGGCACAGTGGGGAAACTGCCAGCCCTGCTCGTTCTCGGCCTTTCAGATCGGCGGCGGCAAGAACGACCACACGCCGACGCAGATCATCGAAATTCCCCACCTGCTCTCGATCCTGGCGACCGGCACCTGGGGCGGCGCGGTCACAGGCATGACCCAGCTGCAGAAGGAATACCAACACAAATACGGGCCCGGGGAATACGTCCCGGACGTCTTCATCCAGTACTGGTCGATGCGCGTGATGGCCTACCTGGGCTCGCTGATCCTGCTGCTAGCGCTGTGGGGCGGCTGGCTCATGCACAGGGGCACGCTGGAGCACTCGAAGTGGTTCCTTCGCATCTCCGTGTGGGCGGTGATCACGCCGTTTCTGATGAACACCGCCGGCTGGTTCTTGACCGAGAACGGGCGCCAGCCGTGGATCGTGCAGGGGCTGATGAAGACGATCAACGCCAACTCCCCCTCTGTCACCAGCACCGACATCTGGATCAGCCTGATCGTGTTCGTGCTCATCTACATCGCGCTCGGCGCGGCCGATCTCGTGCTGATGCTGCGCTACTCGCGCAGGGGCCTCGACAGCGAAGAGGGGAGCGTCGGCGCCGAGGACTCGACCGCGACCCCCGCCATGAGCTACTAGGAGATCCGTGCTGCACCTGCCAACGCTCTGGTTCGTCGTCCTCGCGATTCTGTGGGTCGGCTTCTTCGTGCTCGAGGGCTTTGACTTCGGGGTGGGCGCCCTGCATATGCTCGTCGGCAAGGACGAGCGGGAGCGAAGCCTCGCGCTCAGCACGATCGGCCCGTGGTGGGACGGCAACGAGGTATGGCTGATCGTGGCCGGTGCGGGTACGTTCGCGGCCTTCCCCGCCTGGTACGCGACGATGTTCTCCGCCCTCTACATCGCCCTCCTGCTCGTGCTCGCCGGACTGATGGCGCGCGGCGTGGCCCTGGAGTACACGACCAAACGCTCGGGGGTGCGCTGGCGGCGGGCCTGGAGATGGGCGTTGAGCATCGGCAGCCTGCTGGTGCCGCTGCTCATCGGCGTGGGCCTGGGCGATCTGCTGAACGGCCTGCCGATCAACTCAAGCCAGGATTTCACCGGCAACTTCTTCGACCTGCTCACCGGCTACGGGCTGTGGACCGGCGTGACGCTGCTCGTGCTGTGCCTATTGCACGGGGCCACGTTCCTGAAGCTGCGCACGACGGGCGCGGTGCGTGAGCGCGCTCGCGCGCTCGCTCGGCCTTTGGGATGGGGGGCGATCGCGTTGGTCGTGGGGTTCGTGATCTGGACACGCAAAGTGGCCGGCGGCAACGACGTGCCCGAACCGGTCGAGGTCCTGGCCGTGATCGCGGTGATCTTCGCCGCGCGCCTGGCGAGCACCGACAACGACGGCTGGGCCTTCAGCGCCTCGGCGACCGCGATCGCGATCGTGGGTTCGATCTTCATCAACCTGTATCCCAACGTAATGATCTCGAGTACCAACGCCGCCTACAACCTGACGGTGCACAACGCGGCCTCGGGCGGCTATGCGCTGAAAGTGATGACCGTCGTAGTGGTCATCTTCTTCCCGATCGTGCTGCTTTACCAGGGCTGGTCCTTCCATGTCTTCCGCGGGCGCCTGAGAGGGCCGCCGGCCGAGCCACGACCCTCCGCGCCGCTACCGTCGACTGCTCCCGAGACCTAGGCGAGCGATGAGAGACTCAACCCATCGCGTCGTGATCGTGGGCGGCGGCTTCGGCGGCGACCGCACCAATCACCACACCTTCCAGCCGTTGCTGTATCAGCTGGCCACGGGGGTTCTCTCGGAGGGCGCGGTCGAGCCTCCGCTGCGCCAGCTGCTGCGCAAGCCTCGCAACGTTAGGGTCGAGCTCGCCGACGTCAAAGACGTTGATCTGCAGGCCGCACGGTGACCGCCGTCAGGCCGCTGGGACCGCCGCTGAGTGTCCCGTATGACTCGGTCTGATCGTCGCGGTGGGCGCAAAGGGCTCCTATTTCGGTCACGATGAGTTCGGCCGTTTCGCTCCCGGCATGAAGACGATCGACGATGCGCTATCAGGGTGGCCGGGTTCATCGGCTGGCTGATGCGGGCATTTGTGCACCTCACGTTCCTCACCGACTTCAAGAACCGCTGGATCGCGCTGTTCAAGTGGCTGACGGCGTTCCTCGGCAGATCGCGAGATGAGCGGACGATCACCTTCCAGCAGGTCACCGGCCGGATCGGGGCAGCGGAAGCCGGAGCCAAACCGGGGGACGAAGAGCTGTCGCGGTTTGCGAAACAGCGAAGCGGCGTCTAGCTGTAGCTCTCCCGCCGCCAGAGTGCCGCGTAGCGACCGCCAAGCACCAACAGCTCGGCGTGGGTGCCGCGCTCGACGGTGCGGCCCTGCTCGACCACGAGCACTTCGTCGACCTCCTGCAGTCCGGCCAGCCGGTGGGTGATCAGCAGCGTGGCGCGCGCGCGCGTGACGGCCAGCAGGTCTGCGACGATCGCATCGGCGGTCGGCGCATCGAGGTGCTCGTCGGGCTCATCGAGGACGAGCACGGGGAAGTCGGCTAGCAGGGCCCTGGCGATCGCAAGGCGCTGGCGCTGACCGCCGGAGATGCGCATGCCACGCTCGCCGAGCTCCGTACCCAAGCCGTCCGGCAGTCCCTCCACCCAGTCCAGCAGCCGTGCCCGCGCGAGCGCAGCGAGCACGTCATCGCTGCTCGCCTCGCGCCTGGCCAGCCGCAGATTCTCCTCGAGCGTGGTGTCGAATATGTGTGCCTCCTGCGAGACCAGCCCGATCACCCTCCGGCACTCATCGGCACGCAGATCGGCGAGCTCTGTCCCGTCGAGCGTGACCGAGCCCTCCTCGTAGGGGAGGAAGCGCAACAGCACGCCCGCCAGCGTTGACTTGCCGGCGCCGCTGGGGCCCACGACGGCCACGCGCCTGCCCGGGCTCAAGTCCAGGTCGATCCCTTCCAGCGCCGGCCGGCTCGCACCTGGGTAGCGAAAGCGCAGGTCGCGCACGCACAGCGAATACGGTGGCGCCGGGAGCGCGCGCGGGTGCGGGGGCTCGGTGACCGGCGGTGGTGCGTCCATCACCTCGAACACGCGAGCGGCCGAGCGGCGCACGCGCTGAAGCGTCTGGCTAGCGGCGGGAAGCCCCGTGACCAGTTCGAACGCGACCAGCGGAATCAACGCGAGGCCCGCCAGCAGCACGCCGTCCAGCGCTCCCCCGTGGACGGCCAAGACGCCGACCGCCAGGGTTCCCCACATGGTAAGGCCGCGGCACAGGCTCGTCAGGCCCTGGCCGATGCCCGCCGTGCGGGCGCTCGCGTGGGCGATGCCGGTGAGCGCCGAGTCCGCCGCCAGCGTCCGGTTCAGCTGCCCTTCGGCGGCCCCATTGACGAGCAGCTCGGGCGCGCCGTCGATCAGGTCGACCACGGTGTAGGTCAGCTTCGCTCGCGCCGCCGCTAGCCGGCTCTCGGTGCGAGCCGCGAGCCGCCCGGTCAGCCAAGGCACGAGCGTTCCGGCGAGCAGGAGCCCCGCCAGCAGGATCAGCCCCGCCGCCGGGAGCATCACCCCGACGAGCACGACGGTCCCCGCCCCAACAGCCAACGCTATCGCGAAAGGGGGCAGCACTCGCAGCAGCAAATCCTGCAGCGAGTCGACGTCGTGGACGAGCCTTGCGAGCAGGTCACCGCTGCGGAACGCGGGTAGTCCGAGCGGGGCCAGCCGCTCGAGGCGTTCGTACACCGCCACCCTCATCGCCGACAGCACGCGGAAGGCCGCGTCGTGACCGACCAGCCGTTCGGCGTAGCGGCACAGCGCCCGGGTGAGAGCGAAGAACTGCACGCCGACGATGGCAATCGCGAGCGCCGACTCCTGCGGGCGCTGGGCCGAGCGCGAGATCAGCCACGCCGATGTCGCGATCAGGCCGACGGCCGCCGCCATCGCGCCCGCTCCGAGCAGCGTAGCGAGCGCCAGACGCCCGGCCGCTGGGCGGGCTATGGCGAGTGTCCGCAGCAGCGGCGCCCGCGGGCCGGCCCCGTCGCTCCTCGCCGCATGCGCGTTCATCGACGGAGCCGGCCTCACGCGGCGACCTCCGCGGGAACGAGCGACAGGATCCGATTGGCCATCGCCATCAGGGCAGGTCGATGTGCCACGAGGACGACGGTGCGCCCGCGCGCGAGCCGGCGAATCGATTGCACCACCTCGAGCTCGGTCTCCCCGTCGAGGTTGGCCGTTGGCTCGTCGAGCAGCAGCAGCGGCGCGTCGCGCAGGAACGCGCGCGCCAGCGCCACCCGCTGGCGCTCGCCAGCCGACAGCCCGGCGCCGCGCTCGCCGAGAACCGTCTCCAAGCCCCGGGGCCGGTCGAGCACCGCTTCGGTCAGACCCGCGTCGGCGATCGCGGCCCACACCGCCTCGTTCGAGGCCGAGCTGTGGCCGAGGCGCACGTTCTCGGCGATCGACGCGCTGAACAGATACGGCCGCTGGGGCACCCACGCTAACCGCGCCCGCCAGGCGGCGGGGTCCAGCTCGGCGAGCTCAACCCCGCCGACACGGATCGAGCCCGCGTCGGGCCTTAGCAGCCCAAGCAGCAGGTTCAGGAGGGTGGACTTTCCACACCCGCTCGGACCCACGAGTGCCAGCACCTCGCCCGGCTCGACTGTCAGCGAAAGGCCGTCAAGCGCCGGCTCGGAGCGGCCGGGGTAGGTGACCCGCAACCCTTCTAGCGCCAGGCCCGCGACGGCCGGGTCGGGGAAGTTGCTGCGGGTGCCACACGGAGTCACGGGTGTTTCCAGCACGGCGAAGACCTGCTCGGCCGCGGCCATGCCCTCGGCGCTGGCGTGGTAGTTGGCGCCCAGCTGACGGAGTGGGAGAAACGCCTCCGGGACGAGCACGAGGGCGAACAGTCCCGTGCGCAGGTCGAGGTCCCCGTTCATCAGCCGCAGGCCGATAGCCACCGCAACCATCGCGACCGCGATCGTCGCGACAAGCTCCAGGATGAGCGACGATAGGAACGTGATCCGCAAAGTCGAGAGCGCGGTTTGGCGGTAGCGCTCGGTGATCTGGCGAATCGCCGCCGCCTGGGCCTTTGCCCGTCCGAAGACCTTCAGCGTGGGCAGCCCGGCGACGACATCGAGGAAGTGACCGGCCAGCTGCTGTAGAACACGGAGCTCGCGGTCCATCCGCTCGCGCGTGCTGGCGCCCACGAGCGCCATGAACAGGGGGATCAGTGGGATCGTGAACGCGATGATCGCGGCAGAGATCCAGTCTTGCGAGACAACGGCAGCGAGCACCATTAGCGGCACGGTCACGGCGAGAAACAGCTGCGGCAGATACAGCGAGAAGTAGCCGTCGAGCGCGTCAATCCCGCGCGAGGTAAGGATCGCCAGCTCGCCCGTGCGCCGCTCCCGGGAGCCATCGGAGGCGAGCGCTGGGATACGTGCCAGCAGCGCAGCCCGCAGCTGCGACTTGGCTCGCGCCGAAGAGCGGCTCGCCGCGAGCTCGGCCGACCACGCGACCGCCGCACGAGCGAGGACGACGCCGAGCAGTGCAGCCATCGGTGCCTTGAGCTGTGCGAGGCTCCGCGTGCCGGTGAACGCCCGCGAGACGACATCCGCGAGCAGCCATGCCTGGGCGACGATCAGCAGAGCGCTGAGGACGCCGAGCCCGACCGAAACGAAAAGGAACGTGCGGGTGGCGCGCGCGTAGTGGAGCAGTCTTGGGTCGAGCGCTCTCACCGCGCAATCATGCCTCAGTCAAGGATCAACGCGTCTTTCCCTGAGGCCTGCCCAGTCGTCAGGCCAGGAGCGTGCCGGTTCCCGCGCCGCTGCCGATCATGATCACGTCGTAGTCGCTCATCAGGAGAGCTAGGTCCAACCGCAGTGCTCACTATCTGCGTCCTTTCGTCGCGCCTTCGCGTGCTAGGCGCCTCTCTATCTGATCGATGGTCGCTTCCGCACGGATGGTGGCTGTTATCTCGTCGCGAGACATCATCACAGCGGCCGTCCCCGCCTCATCGGTCATGAGCAATGTTCACCCGGGTGATCGCTCTGCAAAGTCGCTCTCGGCTTCGAGCGTGCTCGCCGCCAACGTTGCGATGATGCTCCTCTGCGGCTCCCTGACCCTGATCGTCCAGCGAAGGATGGCGGCGCGCTCAGCGATCCCGGGGACAGCGGCGCGATAGCCGAGGACGCCCGACGCGACGCAGCAGCAGTACAAGTCCGTGAGAGCTAGCCGGGGCGGATGGCGGCACGCTCACGACCGCGCGAGCGCGGACGGCTATTCCGGTTCGGTGATCTCGACGGCCCCGAAGCCTTCCAGCGGGGCATCGACGAAGAAGATCTCCATCGTGATGTCGGGCTCGACGTGGGCCTGGCTGAGGAACGCGAGGACCTTGCGGCCGGTGAGCTCCTCGATCGTCTTCCTGTACCGCTTAGCCATGACGCGCTGGAAGTCCTCACGCATGGCGATGACCCGGTCGGGCTCGCCGCTGTCCATGATCGTCTGCTCGAGCGCGGTAAAACCGCTCCCGCGCATGACGACGACGATGATGTCATCGAGCACGTAGGTCTTGGCCTTCATCGGACCGCGCCCGTAGTGATCGCGCAGGATGCCAACGATGCTGGTCGAGATCGCCGCCAGCAGCCGACCGCCGCCAAGGGGCACGGGCCTGTCGTTGGCTGACGTTGCCTTCGTCGATTTCGCTCCCCAATCCGGCAAGGCCAGCGAGACCTCTCCCGTCCATCGCGATGTCAACTCGGCTTGACCTGCGCGGCTGCTTAGACCACGTAGGTCCTCCCGTCGAGCGAGCATATCGCACGCGCTACCCAGGGACAAGCCCGCTGTCGTCCTGCTAGCAGGTTGGCCGGGGCTCGAGCACGAACACCTCGACCGAAGAATCGGCTGCCGTGCTGATGCCGCTCAGAAAGAGGCGGACCTTGCGTTCTGTGAGCCGCTCGACGAGCGCGACGAGCTGGGACTCCATTGCGCGCTGCAGCTCGTCGCGTGCGAGGCGCACGAGCTCGGCCTTCCCCGCTGCGACGAGGTTGACCTCGGCCTTTGTGGCGCCGTCCTCGAGCAGGCATACGACGACGTCCTGCTCGATGAACGCGCGCGATTTGGGGGCGCCCCTGCCGGTGAAGTCGGCCACCAGCCTGCCGATCTCGTTCGCGATCGCAGCGTTCAGCGGTCCACCCGCCAATCCCGCATCCGCACTCATCTGCAGCCTCCGTCTCCGTCTCTCTGTGGGAGACCGCCATCTGGGCTGAGACAGGAAGGCCCCCGCGAAGGCGATGCGGCGGGGTCAAGCGTAGCGCCCAGCGGATGCGGACGCACCCACACCCTCAAGAAGGCGAGCGCTACGAGCGTGCTCGACACTCGACTGTGCGTGGCGCGCACGCTTGCAGTAGGATTCAGACTACAGCGGTCACAGGCGGCGGCCACTGGCTGCGCTCGCGATTGCGTCCCATAGCAGCGGAACGAATTTGCGGTCACACGCTGGCCGCTGCGGTCGGTCCGCGACAGTCCGGTGGCTCCGGGGGCGGAGCCAAAGGTGGTTTGCGGATGTTTGTATCGGATTCCTCTCCCTCGCCGACAGACCGGGCACTGACAAGCGACGGTTCGGGCGAGCCTGGCCGGGGTCTGGTCTACCTGAACTGCCCTCGCTGTCGTCTGTCGATACGGTCGAAGCCAAATCGGCTCACTGTGGAGCACTGTCCGCGATGCATCGCGCGCAGCCGAATCGCCGTCAGGCTCTTCGCCTCCACATTGTCCGCGGAGGAGCTCTACGCCGCCGGCTCGGTCTACGCCGCCGGCTCGGCGCCTGAGCCTGACCGAGCCGAGGCGCGCGCGACCGTCGGGTTGCGTGTTCCGAGAGCGTGAGCGGATGGACTCAGAATGACTTCACGGACCTCGCCCACCCATCCTCCGCACTCCAGACTCATCGAGTCAAAGCTGATGCCGCCACGGATTCAGCCCGGAGTGCTGCGCAGGGAACGCCTGCTCCAGATGCTCGGCAGCGACGGTGGTGCGCCGCTCACCGTGATCAACGCGCCTGTCGGCTACGGCAAGACCACCCTCCTGCGATCCTGGTGCACGGAGCGCCCAGAAGCCGTCATCTGGATCACGCTGGACCACGCCGATGACGATCCGGTGCGGCTGTGGACGCACATCGCAACTGCGCTCGAGCGAATCGGGCATGGTCTCGGTGAAGCCGCATTGAGATGCCTTGACGTGCGAGGTCTCCCGGTGGAGACAGCAGTCGATGAGCTGATGAACGGCCTCGTCGCATACGATCGGCCCCTCGCGATCGTGCTTGACGACCTGCACTCGGTCAAGGAGACAACCTCGCTTCGATCGCTTGGCCACGCGATCGAGCGGCTGCCTCCGAATGTTCGCATGTGCCTCTCGACGCGCTCGGATCCGGCGATCCCCCTCGCGCGCCTACGGGCGCGAGGGGCACTCAATGAGATTAGGGGGCGTGAGCTCGCTTTCACCGTCGAGGAGACCCGAGAGCTAATGCTCCGCGAGGGCATCGCCCTGACTCCTGCAAGCGTGCAGCTGCTCACTGAGCGAACCGAGGGTTGGCCCGCCGGTTGCTACCTGGCAGCGCTGTGGCTGCGCGACCGCGACAACCCAGACGAGGGTGTTAAGGCATTCGCTGGGAGCGCTCGGCACGTCGCCGACTACCTGGCGGATGAGGTTCTCGCCGCACTGACCACCGATACCAAGGAGTTCCTCGTGCGTACCTCGGTTCTTGGGCGATTCACGCCCGAGTTGTGCGACGGCGTCCTCGGCCGCCGGGACTCGGCCGAGCTGCTCGGCGAGCTTTCCCACTCGAACCTATTCCTGGTCGCCCTGGACGCGCGCGGGGAGTGGTACCGCTACCACCATCTATTCGGCGAGCTTCTGCAACTGGAGCTCGGGCCCGAGGACGCGCGTGCGCTGCACCTGAGCGCAGCGGCCTGGTGCCGCACTGAGGGGCTCATCGAGGACGCGATCGAACACGCGATGGCCGCTGAGCACGCCGAGATAGTCGCCGAACTGCTCGTCGAGCACGACCGTGAGTTCGTCTGGAGCGGGCGGCTCACCCAGTTCCTGGCCTGGGCGCGGTGGCTTCCCTCCGAGTTGCTCCTGGAGCATCCTTCCCTGCCGGCCGCAGGCGCGATAGCCGCTGCGCTGCTCACCCGCCCTGAGATCGAAGTTCAACGACTGCTTTCGCTCGCGGAACGTTCACACAGAGAGCGACCGCAGCTCTGGTCACCCTACGTCGAGGCGATCGTCGCAGTGACGCGCGCTGTGATGATCGCGCGGGGCGACGTGGGCGCGGCCGTCGAGCAGGGGCGTCGCGCGGTCGCGGCGGCCGCGGCAGGTGCCGACGTCCTCACCGTCGGTACGCTGGCGGGTTTGGCGCAGGCTCTCTTCTATGCGGGCGATCTGACCGAGGTCCGGCGCACCGCACTTCAGGCGGTCGAACGGCCCGACGCGCCTGACGTATCCGACGGCTACGTGGTGAGCCTCGGGCTTCTTGCTCTGGTAGACGCCGAGGAAGGACGAAGCGAAAGCGCCGCCGCGTGGGCTGGGCAGGCGATGAGCTTTGCGCGAGAGCGATTTCAAGCGACGCTTTGGACCACGGCCCCGGCCCACCTCGGGCTTGCTCTGGCCCTCGTTGCGTCGGGCTCCCTCGACGAGGCCGAGCGAGAGGCGCTGCGAGGTGAGCGTCTGCGACGCGCGCCACAGCCGACCGTCGCTCACGCTCACGCCCTGATGGTCCTAGCGCAGGTGCGTATCGCACGGTCACGGCGCGCGCCGGCACAGAGAGCTCTCGAGCACGCGGGCAGGATGATCGTCGAGTTTCGAGATCCGGGACGGCTTCCGGCGATCGCGGCAGCGATCGAGCAAGAGCTGACAGCGACCCCGGCGCGTGTTCAGCACATGGTCGAGCGACCAAGTGCCGCCGAGCTGGCAGTTCTGCGCTGCCTCGCACGAGGTCTCTCGAGACGAGAGATCGGCGCGGAGCTATACATCTCACTCAATACGGTCAAGAGCCACATGCGTGAGCTTTATCGCAAGCTCGGCGCGTCATCGCGAGAGGAAGCGATCGCGCGCGCGGAGGGACTGGACCTTCTGGATCTGAGCGAAGTACCCGCGTGATTCTCTCACCCACCGGTCTCCCGTCCAGCGCCGTGGTCAGCGATCGCACTCCGCGAACTAGCGACTCAGGTCACTAGGAGTCGAAGCTTGCGCATGACCCCACGCCACCACCATCTCGCTAGAACCGCAGGCGAAAACCTCGACGGACCCGCCACGTTCTGCCGGCGGATCTCTGATTCAGTCACTAGCCAACCGCCCTGGCGCCGCTGCCTTTCGCCACTGTCAGTGAGTACCGCTCCCGAGATGGCCGATCACACCGATGCGAAAGCCCACCCAGGGATTCAGGTGACTCGGGAAGGGGTCGCCTTCGGGTACGCGACCGACCGCCGAGATCCACATCTGGTATGCAGGGGCGTTGGCGACGCCCCCGTGGAGGTATCGCCAGACCCTCGGATCCTTCGAGCCGAGCGGAGACGGCGCGATCGTGTCTGTCCACTCGACCGCGTTGCCGCCCTGGTCCAAGGTGCCCCACGGGGAGGTGGCCTGCGTCTGACCGACGTTGCTCATATTCGCCATGTAGCTCGACTGATATTCCTTTGAGGCCATCCCGTGGGGATTCACGGTGCTGCAGGCGCTTTCGCCCGCCTGCGACGGACACCAGGTCGGGAATGTGCCGGGTGACGCACCGCGGGGCGTGTACGTGGCAAGCGGTTGGTGCGCGCCGTTTACGACTTCCCCGCTGGTGTTTAGAGACGACGCATTCGGAGCCTTGAAAGGACCGGTGGGGTACTCCCAGTATGAGAACGTCCCGCCATGCCTGGGGTCGAAGTAGGCCGCCTTGATCCACTCGTTCTGACTCGGGACGACGAACCCCACCGAGCGCGTCCTCGTCGCGCCCCTCAGCTCTGCTCGGAGATCGTACATCCCGGTCTCCGTTTCCCGCGACAGTCGCACGGTATAGGTGGTCACCTCGAAGCCTCCCGCGGACGAGGTCGTGCCTGAGAGAACCTGACCGTTGGTCAGGGAGTTGACGAAGCGAGCCGCACGCGGGAAGTTCGCAAAGCCAAACGGCTTGTTCGCCCACTCCGGATAGGCGACAGAGTAGTGCTGTCCGGGCCGTATCCCACTGCCGGACGCGCGGCGGATCGAGCCGTACTTCGGCCACTTGGACGGGCTCATCACTTCCGTGTAGAGGTCGTGGGCATCGGTGGCGTTGGGGTCGACCGTGTTGAGGAAGGCCACATATTGACCGACCGTCACTTCCAGCTGACCGATCTGGTAGGGGTAGTTGACGCCACCGACGAGCTGACAGCCGCGCACCGGCCGCGAGGGCGCTTCATTGCAGCTCTTGAGGATGCCGGGATGAAAAGGGACGATCGCCGCCGGAGCATTCCCGGGGTCCCCTACCGTAACCGTCCTGATCGTCACGACGGCCTGCGTTGCGGCGCCGCCTGACGCACTCGAGGGCGCGGTCTGCTGTCCATGCTGGCTGGAGCACGCGACCAGAACCAGGGCGGCACCGCCCGCAACAACCAGCGGCGGGCAGTAGCCGCAGCGGGCGAGCTTGCAGATCTCTGTCACGGGGCGCATAAGTAAGCCCGCTGGCCTTCAACGCGGCCGCGAGCATCCTTTTCAACGGCGGACACTGCGGCCCTTTATACTCGCCCGACCTCGAGCCCGGCTCGGCGGGGAGGATCGGGCGGGACGTGGTTACTGGGCATGCTGCAAGTGCGGGTAATACGGGCAGGACCAGGGGATGGCCGAGGTGGTCGGCCGGCTGAACGCCATGCCTGGCGCGCGGCACGTGAGCCTCACGACTGCGGGGCACGACGCCGCGGCGGTGATCATCGCTGATCTGCGGCCCAGTGCCGCTGATCCGGCGCTCGAGATGCTCCGCGGGCTGTGGATCTCGCCGGATGATGTTGCGCTGGTCAGGCTCGACACGATTGGCGCGGAGCACGCGCACGGTGAGCCGCTTGCGCTGGTGCACGCGGACCTGCTCGGCCACGCCCGGTAAACGCGCGGCGGGCGGGCCGCTAGCTGGGTGTTCATGGCGGCGGTGAGCGCGATCGCGGCTTTCGGTGTGATCAACGAGGATCAGGTCCTGATCGTCGGGGCGAGGCCTGAGCGCCCGACCTGCTGCCGATCACGGCGGCCTGCACGGGTCTGGTGCTGAGAGCGGCGCGTCTGGTTCGTCGCACACTGTTCACGGTGTTCGTTGGTCTCGGCGTCGCGGGCCTCGTGGCGGTGGCAGTCTCGGGCCCGCTCGATCTGTTCGGACTGCTGCCGCCCCATTTCGCCCTACCGAGACGGGTATCGCCTGTCAGCAGCACGTCAACGCCGAGACGATCGGTGTCGCATTCGCCGTCGGCGTGCGGGGATGCTCGCGCTCGAGACACGCGTAAGCTCGGCGGTGGGCGTGGCCATCTGTATGACGACGATCCCTGCGAGCGCGTTCCTGGGCGTGGCACTGGGGATCGGCGAGCGCGCCGCGGTCGAGAGCGCGGGCGCGCAGTAGGCCGCGACGCCCCGCCATCAGCCGGGGCGGCCCGCGGCGGCCGGTCGCTCGGCGAACACGCGATCTGCGATGCGCTCGACGAAGCTCCGCGCCTGCTGCTCGAAGTCGGGCTTCAGGTTGGGCGGAGGCATCTTCAGCCCGAAGACGTGCTCCTGCGGCTCGCCGTGCTTCATGTATCCGAGCCACGAGAGCATCGACTTGACCTGCCCGCCCGCGACGACGAAGTGCGTCTTGTCGATCCACCGCCCACCGTTCTTCTCACCGAGCTTCTTCTGCTGCCCGAGATTGATGCTGTAGTAGCGGCGGGAGATCGACGCGCACGCAAACGGCTTTCCGTCCAACACCGTCTTCGCCGCGGGCGACTCGAGGTACGAGCGGATCGGCATGCTCGTCTGGAACCACCAAGTGGGAGACGCGAGCACTACGAGGTCGTAGTCGCCCGTCTGCGCCTCCGGTGGAATGCGGATCTCGCCGGTCCTGTGGCGGATCTGTGCAGGGAGAATCGATGCGATCTGGGGCATGGGGCGCTTCATCGGGAACTGCGAGAGCTTCGGTACCCATCGTTCGTCGGTGAACTCGATGAGGGCTGTCACGATGTCGCAGCCGCGCGTGTCGAATGCCTGTGCCATCGCCTCGACGACCCGACCAACCTGCTTGGTGAGTGTGAAGTACACGACCAGCACCCTGGGGTTTGTTGACTCGGTCACTGTCTCTCCATTCTCAATTCGTTTTGGCGCCGCTACTTCGGTGCCGGCAGCCCGACCTCGCGAGCAATCGCGCGGTCTTTGATTCCGTCCGTCGACGCGCGGCGCAGTGTCGCGGCCGCCTTCGCCCCGTCAGATAGCGCGCTTTCGGCTTGGGGGACGTCAGGGCGTGGGCGACGGCCTTGGCGATGACGACGGGTGATTCCGCGTCGGCGGCCGTCCTCTCGACCAGCTGGCGGACCGCAGCGATCTGCCTCTGTAGCGTGTGTAGGCATCTTCCCCCGGCGCGGTCTCGAGTTCGTCGATCGACGCGAGCGTCTTGGCAAAGATGGCGGTTCTGACGGCACCCGGGTCCACCAGTGCAACCGGTATGCTCCGCTGGCGCGGCTCTAGGCGCAGCGCGTCGGTCAGTGCCTCCATGCCGAACTTCGACGCGCTGTAGGCGCCATGCATCGGGAGCGTGAGACGTCCCCCGATGGAGCCGACGTTCACGATCCGACCGTTGCCGCACTGGATCAGCGGCAGGAAGGCCTGGATCATCCGAACCGGACCGATCAGGTTGCACATCCAGGTGCATGCGGAAGTCGTCGATAGGGTGCACCTCAACGGGGCACGGTCTGACGATTCCGGCGTTGTTGACGAGACCGGCCAAGCCGCGATCGCCGACGGTGCTCGCCACCGTCTCGGCGGCAGCTGAGATCGAGCCCTCCTTGGTGACATCGATCATGATCGGGCTCAGCTCGGCGGGGCTGCGTGGGGCGAGAGCCTCGCCGTCCTGGCGTCGTCGCGCGCCAGCAAGCGCGCGGAACCCTGTCTCTGCGAGATTGAGAGCGGTTGCGCCACCGATCCCCGTGGAGGTGCCCGTGATCACGACGAAGCCGCGGTCTGGCTGGCTGGCGATCCTCGCTGAATCGGCTCGGCGGTCTCGCTCGGGTTCGCGTGACTGCGGCGTGGCAGCGCTCGATGGCGTGTCGCGCGGGCTACTTCGTCGCGAATTACCTTGTGTGGCACCGGCACATCATCCCAGTGGCCATCCACTGCGTAGTCGGTAGGACCAACGTTCACCCGGGTGATTGGCCGTCGCAATGATCTCACGCTCCCCTCTGTCGCAGGCTCGGCGCATCATCGCGAGAGGAAGTGCTCGCGCACGCGGAGGCCTGGATGTCGTGGATTTGAGCGAATCACCCGGGTGATTCCTCGAAGTCGGGGGCGTAATGAGGTGAAGGCGGGGCATGCTCAACCTGAAATGTCAGCGCGTGGCTACCGCATCGTCGTCGAGGGAGAGCTGGGACCTCGTTATCTCTCCGCATTTGAGGGGCTGGCGGGGCGCGCCGCAAATGGGCGCACCGAACTCAGCGGACCGATCATCGATCCCTCCCATCTCCAGGCGGTGCTCGAGCGGATCGCCGACCTCGGACTCACGTTGACCAGCGTCACCCCGCTGGAAAGCGCGCAGACCTCCGACTCACCCTGACCAGCGTCACCCGGGGGAAAGCGAGGAGCACGCGGGGCGAAGCACACACCTCGAGCAGCGACCGCGCGCACGCGAAACGACATTACCGCTTTTTTACCACTCTTCGACAACGAGGATATCCCACCCAACATGCTGGGGACTGCCCACAAGTGGAACAGGAGAGGGAATGCGAAGGAGAACGGCGTTACTCTGTCGTCGTGAGCTCGGACTCCGTAGCTTTCACCGACGTGCTGCCCGCATTTGACCCCAGGTTCGTCTCAGGCCCCGTCCCAAGGCCGCTCGGGCGCCAGCCGGCAGCGGTGGGTTGCCCGGTGATCGCGTTGGATCTCTTCGAGTGCCGATACCACGCCGCAGCCCCACCGGCCACGCCCACAACGCCAACGGCCGCGACAGTGCCCGCAGCCGCGGCGCCGACGCCGGTCGCGACAGCCGCGCCGAGGGCGACCTTCGGGAGCACACGCCGTGCGCGCCGATGCGCGTAAAGAAATCCAGTCTGCATCGCAATCGCAAGGAGCGCCTCATCGATCTGGCGCTCAACCCACTTTGGTGTGGAGCGGCGAGTTTTCATGCGGCGAGTGTAGCGCCGGAGGGCCATGACTGGGGCGGCCTGCTACGTGCCGCGCGGGCCAACGCCGAGGACCTATAGCTCAGCCAGCCCCGCAGGGCTCGGTGAGCACAAGAGCACCCGGAGAGATCCTCCACGGCCTTTATCCGTATGAGACTGAACCGAAATACGCTCAAACGCAGCATCACAGCCACGCAGCATGCCGGACGCCGCGAGGGATGTGGCTGGGTGGTCAGAGAATCACCCGGGTGATTCGCTGAGATCGAGCGCGCCGGGTGCCAACGACCATTGTAGGGTCGTGACGCTAGAGGGTCGACTCCCAAACTTTCGGGGGCGCTTGGCCGAGAGGCGTTTTCGCTCGTTGGCTGGGGTTGGTCCATTTGACTGGAAGGAGATTCAGATGTCGTCAGAACCGGCAGTTCAGTCCGACGAGTTCGAGGCGTTGTTCGTCCAGAGCGCCCAAGGGGTCACGAGCGAGAACGAGAGATTTACGCTGCACGGTCTCGCACCCTCAACGCTGATGTTCTCCGACCGACCCGAGCGGATAGTCGGACATCTCACGACCTCCCAGTTCGTTGACGGTTGGGGGCACGGCGAGAACAGCTTCCTCGATGATCCGCCGAACGCCGTACTGTCGTTCCTCGCGGAGGGAGATGGGACCCCTGAGGACGTGGTCGTCACACTCACTGACCCACGGGTGGAGGGAGAGGGCATCACGTATCACGCCGCCGTCCTCGAAGGCGAGCTGCCCAGCTCCTGCGGTCCGTGCTCATTGTTCATCGACCCGGTTGGTCGGCCAATGAGCCCGGTGTCCGTGATGGGCGTGCGGCGACGCGGACGGCGCAGGGCCAGGCGCTTTTGACGCTCTCTATCAAGCTCCGCCTTCCGCCGCCTGAGAGATTCGGCCGTGCTGGCGTCGCACATTCAATGATCGGCAACGGAAGGGGAGCAAATGCGGGGTTACGGTAGCGCGCTGTTCGTGGGCATCCTTTTGATGATCGCGGGCATCCTCAACATCATCTACGGCATCGCCGCCGTTGGAAATGCCAACTTCTACGCCAATGAAACGCAGTACCTCTTCTCGAGCCTGCACGGGTGGGGCTGGATCACGATCATCCTGGGCGTCATCCAGCTGACTGCGGCCTTCTCGCTGTTCGCCGGCCGTGTCTATGGGCGCGTGATCGGAATCGTGGCGGCGACGCTGGGCGCGATCGGCGCACTGCTCGATGTGGGCGGTGCGCACCCCTGGTGGTCGCTCGGGATCTTTGTGATCTGCTTGGTCTGCATTCATGGTCTAGTGGTACTCGGCGAGCCCGAGGAGGTCTGACGAGATGACGTCCGACCTACCGGGTTGGCTCTCGGGCTGGCGACAGGCTGACTAATAGGGTCCGGGTCGACCAGCTGGTCTGACCAACATCGGTTGTGTCGCCCGCCGACGCCCGAGGATCTCCGACGTGACTTGATGGGAGCTTGGCTTCAGAACCAGACAGCACATGCCCATGCGCCGATCATCGGCGTCCACGCTGTCCTGCCCGACCTGGTTGAATCACCCGGGTGATCGTGCAGCCCCGCAGTCCAATCGCCGCGGTGTAGGGGCATTCTAAGGCTCCGATGTCATCGCACCATTGCCGGCAGCACGCCCCCCAAAGGAGCTCCTTGTGCTCATCGACGACGCTGGCTTCGGCAACGCGAACACGTTCTGAGGGCCCATCCAGACGCCGAACTAAAGCCGCACGGACGACGCGCTTTCTCCATGACACCGCGAGCACCATCGCCTTCCGTGACTACGCGGACACCGACGTCGTCGCCATGGCGCCCGGAAACCTGAACAGAACCCCGACAGCGCAGATCGACGAGGCGGCCTCCGAGAATCTAAGGGTGGGCTCGAAGAAGCCTCTGCGGGACTTGGGGAGCTGAGGTGAGCAGAGCGAGCGACGACCTCGGCGCCGTGGTTGTCACGGGCACGTCGACGGGCATCGGCGCCGCGACCGCGGTCCACCTTGCCGAGAGAGGGTTCCACGTCTTCGCCGGCGTTCGGCGCCGGGGCGACGTGGAGAACCTGCAAGCGCAGACCTCGAAGGAGCTGACGCCGCTGATCATCGAGGTGACAAACGAGAAGACGATCTCGGCTGCGGCCTCGACGGTGGCGAACGCCGTCGGCGACCGCGGCCTCGCCGGCATCGTCAACAACGCCGGCATCGCCAAGCCGGCGCCCATCGAGTTCCAGGCGATGGCCGACTTCCGGACGCAGCTCGAGGTCAACCTGTTCGGCCCGGTCGCCATGATCCAGGCGTTCCTGCCCCTGATCCGCCGCGGCGCCGGCCGGATCGTGAACGTCGGCTCGGTCGGAGGCATGCTTGTCCTTCCCCTGAACGGCGCCTACAGCGCGTCGAAGTTCGGGATTAGGGCCGTCACCGACGCGCTGCGGCTCGAGCTGCGACAGTGGAAGATCCACGTGTCCCTGGTCGAGGTCGCTCCCGTCAAGACCGCGATATTCGGGAAGACCTATGCCGAGCTTGACGGGCTCGAGAAGAGGCTCGGCGAGCCGGGTTACCGGCTGTACGAGCTGCAGATCGCCGCGATCCGGAAATCCACCGAGAAGGCAGAGGCGGATGCGGATCCACCCGTAGTGATCGCAAAGGCCGTCGAGCACGCGCTCATGTCGGACAAGCCCAAGGCCAAGTACCTGGTGGGCCACGGGGGGAAGGAGATCGCGGTCGCGGCGGCGCTCCCCGACAGGGCGCGGGATCGCGCGCTGGCCAAAGAGCTCGGGCTCCCCAAACCGGAGTAGCACGCGTGGTCGATTCGCGCGGAAAAGCGCACTACGCGCTCACCCTATCCTCGAGCGAGGAGTTCGCCCTGCATGGATTCTGAGTCAGAAGGCGGGAGCGCTGGGCTGGACGCTACTCGTCGGACACGGCTCGCCAACGAGCGCACCTACCTCGCGTGGTGGCGCACGGCGCTCGCGGCCTTTGGGCTCAGCGTTGCGATCGGCGCCCTGCTACCGGCGCTGACACCCCTCTCCCGTTGGGCCTTGCTGGTGCTCGGTTCAGGCTTTGCCGTGTTTGGCGTTTGGCTGATCATTCACGGTCACCGCAGACACGCTGGCATTGAACGTGCGCTCGATCGCGGCGAGTACTTGCCACTCAGCAGCCGTCTCACTGCGGTCCTCGTCGTCGGCGTCGTGCTCGGTGTATCTACCCTCGCATTACTCCTATACGTCGCGTTGCGCTGACACGACCGCGGTTTGCCGCGCGGGAACTTGACCGTGTGCGCTCTGCATATACGCCGCTGACAACAGGCTCGCAGCGAAGGACGCGCAGCATGCTGCAGTGCACTGGCCATTTGCTCCCGCTTCCGAGATCGCCTACGATACCGACGCGGAAGCCTACCCAGGGATTTACCTGGCTCGGCAAGACGTCACGCTCGGGGCTACGCCTAACGGCCGAAATCCGCATCTGGTAGGCAGGCGCATTTGCCACGCCCCCATCCAGATAGCGCCATACTCGCGCATCCTTGGAGCCCAGCGGAGATGGGGCGATGGTGTCGGTCCAGTCGACCGCATTGGCTCCTTGATCGAGCGTCCCCCAAGAGGCTGCGTGTTCGTGTCTGACCAACCGTTCTCAAGTTCGCCTTGTAGCTCGCTGATATTCCTCGGAGGCGAGGCCGCGGGGGTTGACGCTGCTGCAGGCGCTGTGGCTCGCCTGCTGCGGGCACCAGGTCGGGAATGTGCCGGATGGCGCGTTACGACCACGGGGGTATCGGTCGCAAGTGGCTTGGTCGGTGCCGTTGACGATTTCTCCGTGCGGGCGCTAAGCGAGGCGTTCGGAGCGTTGAACGGGCCAGTGGGGGACTCCCAGTATGAGAACCTCCCGCCGCCATTGGGGTCGAAGGAGGCTGCCTTGATCCACTCGTCCTGGCTGGGAACGACGGGCTTCTGAGCGAAGCGCCTGAGACGGCTGTCAGCGAAGAACTCGGTCCAGCAGGCGCGCTGGTCGAGCTCGTTCGTGAGCATGCGACCAGCATCCCAGCCGCGACCCGCTGGCTGCCCTTCGAAGCTCCGGGAGCGGGCGGATCACCCGGGTGAACATTGCTCAGGACCGATGACACACCAGACGGCCGCTGTGATGATGTCACAGCAACGAGAAGGCCAGGGATCGGTGAAAGAAGCAGACATCCGTGAGCTGGAGAGCGACTACTGCTCGACATAACCGGAACATCCGACCACGCGCGCGAGCACGATCGCTGACGTGGGTCAGGCGCTTGACCAGTCGGGCCTGGTGAGTCGATACGGGAGATCGCGCTTAACGACCTTGTACTGGGCAACGAAAGGATGAAACAATGAGCACCGCGGTAAGGCCTCGGCAGAAGATTGTGAGCAGCAAACGTGACTCCGACGACACCCCGGTGGCCGATGCGCTTGTGCTGTTCGGGATCATCGGCGGAGCGATGGCTGGCTACGGCAACTGGCACGGTCCTTGGGTGGCGTCATGAGCGCGACCAAGACCGCCGAAAGAGGGTCGCGAGCCACCGGCGTCGCCAGAACGGGGAGGATCACCGGACCTTCTGCGCGCGAGAAGGGCCACTCGACCCTGCCACAGAGCGCGGCCATGCCCTCACCCTTCCCGCCGATCGCCGATTACGCGTTCCTCTCCGACTGCCACACCGGCGCGTTGGTTGCCCCGGACGGGTCGATCGACTGGCTGTGCGTCCCGCGCTTTGACGCCCCCAGCGTGTTCGGCACGCTGCTGGACCGCCAGGCCGGCTCCTTTCGCCTGGGGCCATTCGGCATCAACGTGCCGTCTGCGCGCGTGTACGAACCCGGGACCAACATCCTGCTCACCACGTGGAAGACCCCGACCGGCTGGGTGGCTGTTCGCGACGCCCTCACGCTGGGCGCCCGACGCGGGGTGGACCAAATCACGCCGCACACTCGCCCCCCGGCCGACGAAGACGCCGACCACCTCCTGGTTCGCGTCGCGTTCTGTCTGGAGGGCGAGGTCGAGATGGAGCTGACCTGCGAGCCGGTATTTGACTACGGACGAGTTCCCGCCCAGTGGTCGATGCACGACGACGCTCACACCGCCGACGCGAGCGCCGAGGAGCTGACGATCAGGCTGCACACGGGCATGGCGCTCGGCATAGAGGGCGATCGGGTGAGGGCTCGCCACACGCTCAAACAGGGAGAGCAGCTCTATTGCTCGCTCTCCTGGGAGGACGGGTTCGCGGGCCCGGATGGGATCGATGAGGCCAACGAGCGCCTGGCGGCGACTGCGCGCTTCTGGCGCGGCTGGCTGGCCCGCGCGCGCATCCCCGACCACCGCTGGCGCGACCCGATCCAGCGCTCGGCGCTCGCTATCAAGGGGCTGACGTACATGCCGACCGGCGCCACTGTCGCGGCGCTCACGACATCGCTGCCCGAGACACCGGGCGGCGCGCGCAACTGGGACTACCGCTACACGTGGCTGCGCGACTCGACCTTCACGCTACAGGCACTTCACTACCTCAGCCTCGACTGGGAGGCCGAGGAGTTCATGCAGTTCGTGGCCGATCTCGAGCCCAATTCCGACGGGGCCCTGCAGATCATGTACGGCATCGACGGACGGCGCGACCTCACGGAGTCCACGCGCGAGGAGCTGTCTGGCTACGCCGGGGCGAGCCCCGTACGGATCGGCAACGGCGCCTTCGACCAGCGCCAGAACGATGTCTACGGCGCGGCGCTTGACTCGATCCTGCTGCACACGCGGCGCAGCCAGCGCCTGCCGCGGCGGCTGTGGCCGATCGTGCAGGCGCAGGCCGAATGTGCGACAAGCGTCTGGCGCAAGCCCGACCAGGGCATCTGGGAGGCCCGGGGCAAGCCCCAGCACTACGTCTCCTCCAAGCTCATGTGCTGGGTGGCGATGGACCGGGCGTCAAAGCTCGCGGCGATCCGCGGCGACGACGCGCGCCAGTCCACGTGGGGCGCGACAGCTGCGGAGATCAAGGACGACATCCTGACGCACGGGATGACCGAGGCCGGAGTCCTGCGCCAGCACTATCAGACCGACGCGCTGGACGCGTCCAACCTGCTGGCGGCGCTCTTCGGTTTCCTGCCGGGCGACGATGAGCGCCTGCGCGCGAGCGTGCTCGCGATCGCCGACGATCTGACAGAGGACGGCTTCGTCCTGCGCTACCGCACCGATGAGACCGACGACGGCATGTCGGGCAAGGAGGGGAGCTTTTTGATCTGCTCCTTCTGGCTGGTCTCCGGACTCTCGATCGTCGGTGAGCAGCAACGCGCACGCGACCTGATGGAAAAGCTCCTGCGTGTCGCCTCGCCGCTCGGGCTATACGCGGAGGAGTTCGACACGGAGACCGGACACTTCCTGGGCAACGTCCCCCAGGCCTTCTCCCACCTCGCGCTGATCGAGGCCGCGGGGCGAATAATAGTGTCCGAACGGGTCAGTGAGATCACCTGATGGACTCCTAGGGATGTCCAATTCCCGAGACGCAGCGACGCATCGTCATCGGGCAGCTCCCATTTTGCGCGCCGTCGACGATCACGCCCGGCATTCTGCCGCGGGTACGCGGCATCCGGCTCGATCGAGGTTGTAAGTGCGCAGGTACTCGACGTTGTAACTGCGCAGGGACTGCTCGCGCAGGGACTGTTCGGGTCCTACTTAAGCGCTGTGCTCTTCGGTGCGAGCGCCCTGGCAAAGGCTGGGCACGGTGAGGGTGGCGTTGGCTTGTAGGCGTCGGCGTAGCCCGCGATCAGCGCGAGACGCCTCGTGCGGGTCGAGAAGGCCGTGGCGACGGAGCACCCGCCACACGCCATGCTCACAGCGCATCCCGCCCACTTCTCCTTGGCGAGCTCTGCCGAGATGCGCCTGGGCCGTAGCCAGGGCGCGCAAGCGACAACGCAAGCACCCGCTGCTTCATGTCCGGGGCGATCTCGCGCGCGCCAAAGGGGCCGGAAACGGGCCGGAAACGATCAGCTCGGAGATGGGCTCTGTCCCCTACGACTACGGCGTGGCGCCGCTCGGTGGCGTGGCTGGGTTACCACTGGTCGTCGTCGGGGCGGCTGTCGTCACTGTCGTCGTCTGAGCAGGCGTCGTGGCGGTCGTTGTCGGCGCGGTAACCGTCGTCTGATTGGTGACCGTCGGGGCGACTGTGGTGGTCGGCTGGACGGTTGTTGTGTGGCCGATGCTGAGCGATTGGTTGGTCACCGTCGGGGTTTTGTTCGAGCTGCTGCTCGTCGCCAGGAGGACAATTACGACGATAAGCGCGATCGCGACTGCCGCACCTCCCGCGATGGCCCAGCCTTTACCTCGATCGCGTTCGTCACCTAGGGGCGGAACTTCGCCGCCGGGGGGCGAACCGACGGTGCCTGCGCCGCCGGGAGGCGGCCCGCTGGACGGAACTGGATAGTCAGAACCCTCATCAGCGGAGGGCGCGCCGCCTTCCGGCGGCTGTGGGCGTTCGTAACCATCGTCCATTTCTTTCCTTTCGCGTGGAAGGTACTTCAAGCGAAACGTTCGTCACGGCGGTGGCCCTCTTCCTCGAGTTCATCGATCCGGTGCCTCACGCATGTCGCAGAGACATCATCTCAGCCGCTGTCGCCCACTTCATGGGTTATGAGCGACGCTCACCCGGGTGATCGGCGGCTGAGCTGACGGTGCTTCATGCTCTCACGGGATCGCTGTCGACGCGAGCTCGCTTCGAAGCCCTGCATCTCGCCCAACACGTCAAGAGTCACACCCGCGAGCTGATCGCTAGCTCGGAGCGACTACGCGAAATAATGCGGGGTGCGTACGCAGCGATGTTGGACGCTCTCGAACTGCGAATCACCCGGGTGAACCTTGCTCATCGTGGGACAACCACGTCGAGGACCGGGGATGCTACAGCCTGGAATCTCATCGCGTCGCTACCGCATCATCTGCCGCCGAGCCGCCTACGGAGGGCAGCGTAGGCCCGCCGTCTGACCGCGACGACCCGACCACAAGAGAGGCTTCTCGATGTTCAAGATCCCCACCAAATCATTCGCCATCGCAGCGGCGCTTCTAGTCGGTACGCCGTTACTGGCGGCCTGTGGTGAATCATCGCAGGAAAAGGCGAGCAAGCAGGTGTGTGCTGCGACCAGCGAAATCTCGAAGCAGATCAAGAAAATCGAATCACTGCCGATCTCCTCGAGCTATCCCAGTGAAGCCAAGACGAGCCTGGAAGCGATCGACAAGAGCTTCAACGAAATCAAAAGCGCAGAGCCCAATCTCGAAGCGGCGCGCACCGAAGAAGTAAACGCCGCGACAAAGACCTTCGAGACCGAACTCGCCTCGCTGACAAAGAGCATCGCGACGGCCACAAAATCTTCAAGCCTCGAAACTGCGCTGAAGAGCGCCGAGCCAGGAATCAAGGCCACGCTGAGCAAACTGGGTACCGCGTATAAGAAAGTAGGCGAAGAGCTGAAATGCTCCTCATAGGCCGTTTCGGGCACGGGGTTGTGACGCCCGTGCCCGAGAGGAAGCGCGCGGCCGGGCACTCGCTTGCGATCGACAACTCGATGTTCGGTGCGTCGAGACGACCGAGGCGAAGATGCCATGCTCCCAGACCAACATCGATTGGACCGACGGGAGGATCGGGCCTAGCCCTCGGGTCCGGCCGTCCTGTCCCGCGGCGCTGGGGGCTACGCGGGCGGCGCGGGGCGGCCCTGTAGGAGCGCGTATTGCCCGGGACGCCGATGCCCACTATCAACGGAACGACGATCACCGTAGCCATCCAGCGTGGCACCGCTCCGGTCGTCAGCTCGACCGGTGGCTATCTACTCCTGCCCGTCGAAGTCGAGCCCGGCGTTCTCCTTTTTCATGCGCTCCTAGACGTCGGCGAAGCTGGTGAGCGCGCTTATCGCCCTCGAGCCGGGGGCCTGAGAAGAAGCTGCGCGGCCCAGAGCCCGGGAAGCCGAACGACGTTGATCTCGGCAGCGAAGATCGTCAAGCTGGACCTTGCATGGCGGAGAAGGTAGAGCGTGCTGCCGATCCACGCGATGCTTCCGGTCACGGGCGCGCAGCGCGTACTCCTCGCGGCCACTAGCGGTCATTCGCCACGCGGCGAGGCGAGTACCGCCTGGGTCAAAAGCGTTAAGACGATCTCCCATCGGAGCCTCCGTCTGACGTGTCTCTGTGTGCGGCCGGATGGGCTTCGGCATCTCCGCGACGAACCACCCGGGTGAACCCGTTTTCGTGTACATGACGAGCGGCTCACGTCGAAGTATCGTTGGACCGTGCTCTTGCTCTCGGCCGTGCTGATCGCGGTCATTTCGAACCTCGACAATCTTGCGGCTGGCGTTGCGTTTGGGATGCGCGATACCAGGATCGCCGCGGCGCCCAATCTGGTCATCGCAGCCGTGACAATGGCTGCCACCGCAGTCGCGATGACATCCGGCCGCGCGGTGTCTGGTGTCCTAGCGCCCTCATTCGCTGCAGCGCTCGGCGCGTCAATCATCAGCGCGATCGGCATCTGGACGGTCCTTGCTTCCCTCTACGCTGCGCGGTTGCCGGCCGGCTCGCCTGAACCCGGGATCGACCACCGTCGCAGCGCTCGCTTTCTGCTCAGCGGCGAGCTCTCCCGAAGGAAGGTCATCTCCTGCCGCGAGGCGCTGACGCTTGGAGTTGCGCTCTCCGTGAATAATGCCGCGGCCGGCGTGGGGGCAGGAGTCGCCGGCATTTCGCCCCTGGCGACCACGTTGCTCGCGGGCGCACTGTCGCTGATCTGCGTCGGCGGCGGGTCGCGGGTCGGACTGTCTGTCGGCCGGCTCGTCGGCGGCAGATCGGCATCGCTGATCTCAGGGCTGATCCTGCTGGGCGTGGGAGCCACGATCCTCTCGGGTGCCGGGTAGCCCACCGACCGTGTCGAGGCGGGGGTAGCGCTCGGGCTCGCGCTGGGAGCTTGAAGATGGGGACTTCGTGGGGACTTCGCCTGCGATGCGCTGTGCTCAGAGTCAAGACCGACCGTCTGGACCATCGTGACCGACGCAGGTGGATGAAGCCAAGCACGTGCCGCTGGGGCGCGAGGCCGATGGCGGCACGGCCCTCTGGGGTGGTTAGTCGAGCACCGCTTCGCGTCCGGGCGCAACCCACACGCCTCGCTACTCCATGTCGACGGCGGCGAATCGGATCGGCGCAAGGTAAACGGCATTGGGGCTAGGGGCCACCTTGCCGAGGCACGCAGCGCCGGGCGCATCAGGGAGTCGGCGTCTCGACGGCCGTCAGGTGGCGCTCCGACCGTGACCGCTCATCCGAGAGAGCCGGATCGTCGGTGGTCGGGACCGGCGTCTGGCCTTCGGCGAAGATGCGTTCGACCTCGCGCAGCCACTTGGCGGGTATCTCCTCGTCGAGGCGCTCAAGGAACGAGGCGGCCGATGCCGCGCGCATCGGCGTGACGTTCTCCGGCAGGCTCTCGGGGTCTAGTGCTCGCGTGATCTGATTCGCAAGCTCGGGCCTCGGCGCATAGGCCATGTACTGTTCGGTCGTGTTCAGGCGCGCGTGGCGCATGAGCCCTTGGATCGTTCGCACGTCAACACCCTTGGCGGCGAGGCTGGTGCCGAAGGAGTGGCGCAGGTTGTACATCCTCATCGGCTTCAATCCAGCCCTCTCGCACGCGAGCTTGAAGGCGGCTCGAAGGGGCTTGTCCCGAACTGGCCGACCGGGCTCCAGCTCGCTGACGAACACGAAGTCCTCATCGCTGGTGGCGTAGCCCCGCTGCTTGAGCTTGAGTAGGGCGCGGGCGAGGCGCGGGGTCATGGGGATCGCCTCGCAGTCGGAGGTCTTCGGAGTGTCGAGCTGGTTGAGCACCCAGTTGTCGTAAGGGCGCAGGACAAGGGCGTTGAAGTCGACGGCACCCCACCGGAGACCCAGGGCCTCGCCGGAGAGTCGAAGGCCGGCGTGGGCGCCGCACAGCCAGAACGCTTCCTCGAAGACACGCGGAGCGTGTTTGAGCAGGCTGTCGATCTCGCCGGGGTCGTAGAAGTCGTCGCGGCGCAGCACGCGCTCGCGCTGCTCGCGCTTGCTTCGCCGCTTGACCTCGACGAGCGGGTTCGCGGGTATCCAGCGCTGGCGCACGGCGTAGTTGAGGCACGCTGAGAAGATGTCTCGGTACTCGTTACGGGTTTGCGCGGCCGCTGGCGCGACGAGCATCCACAGGCGTTTCTTGCGGCGAGCCACGATCCAACCGTCGGCTTCGAGTTCCTTCGCTTTCGCGTAGGTGACCGACTTGGCGCGCTGCGCGTTGAGCGGGACGACGCGGTAGGCGCCGCGGCGTAGGTGGTGCCAGGTTCCCGGCAGCTCGTCGGCGATGCGGATTGCCTCGTCCTTGGTGGCGACCTCGACGGGCAGACTGTCGTGCGGCTGAGCGGTCCAGCGTTCGACGTCGACCAGCTCAACGTTCTTGCCCTCGGCGCGCGCCTGCGTGGCGGTCTTCTCGCTGATGACCTTGTAGGACGGGAAGTCGTCGAAGTAGCCGCGCAGGCGTCCGTCGAGGAAGTCTTGAAGTGGCGTCTGTGTGCCGAGGTCTCGATATAGACGCTCGAACATGACCTCGTAGCCGGTGAGCGTGGCGCGCTTCAGGTCTTTGTCTCGGTGGCGCTCGGCGACCCAGCCCTGGGTCGCATCGAAAAGCGTGTGGAGCTGGCTGGCTTCGTCGCGGTCCTCGATGTCGCCGGCCAGCTCGCTCAGGATCGCGTCGAGCTGCTCCTGGGCGTCTTTCGGCGTGAGGTGCTCGGGAGTGGGGCGGGGGCCGTCGCCGGCGCGCCAGATGATTGCGCCGCGTGGTGTGCGGCGCCCGGAGTCGCGCACATGCGCGGGGCCAAGGCTCTTGGCCCCGCGCACGCCGTCTGCATCGCGCCACAGGGCGCGGTAGACGCGCTGTCCGTTGCTGCCTTCCTGCGTGACCTGGAGATGCCCTGTCGGGCTGCTGTTTCTGCTCATGCTGCTTATGACCCCCTAGCACTCGAACCGGCCAACGAATTGCGTAGGAGGTGCTGGCGACATCGTTCCCCAGCCGTTCCCTAGAGGGCGCAGCGAGGGCGCCGTAGGGGCCGGAAAGTGGGGCTAATACCGCCGAAAGTGGGCCAAGCAGAGCCTAAACCGCTGACTCATAATCGGTAGGTCCCTGGTTCGAGTCCAGGCGGGCCCACCATTTGGTCCGCACTCCAACCCTGGCCACGAGAGGTGGTCGGGGTTGGAGTCGCGGCGACGAGTTCCGGCGCGTCGGTCGCGCTGCGGCGTTCGTGGTGTGCTTGGGCTTGTTCGTCTCGGTCTTTGAGGGCGTTCTCGACTGCGTCGCGGAGGTCTTGCTCGTGGTCGGCGACGGCTGCGCGGCGTAGGTCGTCCCCGAGGAGCGTGGCGAATGGCTCGTCGAGTTCGCCGGTGACGTTGTAGTTCTCGTCGATGTAGATGCGCTTGAAGAAGGCTTGGTTGAACTGGCGGCGGACGGTGTCGGATGCTTGCTGGTAGGCGGCGTGGCAGTCTCCGGCGAGGGTGATGGCGCGGTGGAGGTTGATCTCTGCGGTCTGGTAGTCGGCGGTGACGGCGGTGAGCCGGCCTTCTGCGGCGGCGACTTCTGCTGTGATGCGGGTTTGCTCCCTGCGGAGGAGGTCGAGGGGGATCGCGTCGGCGTAGTGCGCGTCGAGGAGCTTCTTTCGTTCACGTTCGAGCTTGTCGAGGCGGCGATTCTGCGTTTTCTGCTCACGATGGGCGTTCGTTTTCAGGTTTTCGAGTTCGCCTTTGAGGAATGATCGGAGCGGCGTGATCTCGTTGAATGGGAGCTGAACGGTTGCGTAGTGACCGGCGACGGCTTCTTCGACGAGCGCGATCCGTAGTGCGCGCTGGGTGCAGCTGTGCCTGTCTCTTTGGCGGCCGATGCAGATGAAGTAGGGGTAGGTGCCGCCACGTCCCTTGGCGTAGCTGACGATGAGGCGGCTGCCGCACTGCCCGCAGTGGATGGAGCCCTTGAGGTAGTGGGGGTGCTCGCGGTGGATCTCGCCTGCGAGGTTCTTGGCGGCGAGCAGTTCTTGCACGCGCTGCCATGTCTGGATGTCGACGAGCGGGTCGTGTTTGCCGGGGTAGATCGCGCCGCGGTACCGCACGACTCCGGTGTAGTAGGGGTGGCGCAGGATGTTGTGGAGCTGGCTGTCGGACAGCGGCTTGCTGGGCCGGGCGGCGGTGGTGAGGGTCGTGAGCCCGCGGTCGTTCAGCTCGGCGACGAGTTTGCGGACTGTCCAGTTACCGGTGGCGTATGCCTCGAATGCCCAGGCGATGAGTGGTGCGCGTTCGGCGTCTATTTCGACGGTGCGTAGTTCGCGTCCGTTCTCGATGTGTCGGACGTTGAGGTAGCCGAGTGGTGCTCGTCCGGGTGTGCCGCCGTTGCGGGCCTTCTGCACGCTGCCCTTTAGGACCTCGGCGGCGAGGTTGCGGGAGTAGAACTCCGCGATTGAGCTCATGATCCCGTGCAGCAGCAGCCCTGAGGGGGTTTGGTCGATGTTCTCGCTGACGGAGACCAGTTCGACACCGGCCGCTTTGAGGGCGAGGTTGAGTTGTACGTCGTCGGCGCGGCTGCGGGCGAGGCGGTCGACCTTGTGGACGATCGCGTACGCGACGGGGTTCTCGGTGATGTAGGTGAGCATGCGCTGAAGCTCGGGACGATCGGCGGTCTTGGCGGACTCGCCGCGGTCAACGAACTCTTCGACTACGGCGGCGCCGAGGCTTTCGGCGTCGCGGTGGTGCTGGACGCCGAGACGGGGCAGTTGCAGACGTTTGCGATGAGCGGCGAGAGCGCCGGCGCGGCCGGCTTCTGCGCCGGGCTGCCGCAGCCGGTCCGCGCGACGTATGAGGCCGGCCCGACCGGCTATGGCCTGGCGCGCGAGCTGGCCAAGCGCGGCGTGGAGTGTGTGGTTGCGGCGCCGAGCAAGATCCCGCGGGCGAGCGGGGACCGCGTGAAGACCGACCGTCGTGACGCGGAGCTGCTCGCGCGGTTGCTGCTCGCGGGCAAGCTGCATCCGGTTCGTGTCCCGGGCGATGAGGAGCAAGGTCGCGAAGGTCGCGGTCGCCCGCCAGATCCTGACCCTCAGCTACTACGGCCTGCGCGACGGAGAGATCCGTTGCCTGGCGCGCCGCAGCCGGGCGAACGCGAAAGAGAAGCTGGCGGTGGCAGCATGACCACCACCGTGCACGCTACGGCGTCGGGCTTGCGTCCCCGGCAACGGCGCGAGCGGAATGCTCGGGCGAGCTCGCTGTTTGTCATGGCCTCGCTCAAATAGGACGGCCGCCCACTTGATTGAGCCCCCGAGCCCCGCAAGACACTCTGGTCCGCCCAGCGCGACCGAATGGATGACTGGAGCACTTCCGTGACCGCAACGCCGCAAGCGAAGCGAACCTCAACAACCAGGGGCCCGTGACCTGGTTGACAACCCCACCCCTTTCATGGTTGACAACCCCACCCCTTTCATGGATGACAAACCACTCTCCATATCAGCTCTGGTCGACGGTCGCGACGACGGTCGATCAAGGCGGCGCATGGCTCCCTCGATGTAGGTAGCGATGGCTCCTGCCGAATCGAGGTTCACGCCATGGTCGACTGCGTAGAGTGCGAGCTGCACTGCGACGCCTGCGGTCGCTGGTAAGGTCGCTGCTCGTGCCGGCGGATCTGCCTGCGCGAGAAAAACCCCGGACACGAGTTCGGCGATGCTCGCGATCACTTCGTCTAGAGCGCGACGCCCGATCTCGACGGGGCCGCCCATTCGCTGCGGAACAACATCTTGAAGCTGGCAGGTTCTTCGGCGGCGAACTCGAAGAATGCGCGGACTGCAAGTTCCACAAGAAGACCATGAAGTGGAAGCTCCGCGGCACGCTGCGCCGGGGTGTGTTTGACGGACTGCGCCGACGTGAGCACCGCTGGTTGGCTCGCCGTCCCGACCACCTCGACGTAGGGGGCGAGGTCGCGGACCGCCGCGTGCATGGCCTGGCCGTCCTTCATGAGTCGCCCGGCGGTGTCCATCTCGACGCACAGCTCCTCGGCCACGTCGAACTCGTCGAGGCCTGAGGCGCGCAGGTCGGCGGCCGCGAGCGCCTGGTGCTGGCGCTTGCGGCACTCGCCGCGCGTGGGCCACGTGAGCGCGAGCGCGGCCGGGCGAGCGCCGCCGACGTCTCAATCGTCCGCAAATAGCGGCGTTTTGCATAAATTGTTGAGCATGCGATGGCGCCCCCGTGATATACACGTGGGGCGTGCCTGGGTGCTCGGCGGTAGCCGAGGGGACCCGCGAAGCATCGGGACCGGGGGGGTGGAGACAGGACGGCCGGACGTTGGTGGCCCGCTGAGGCGGGCGAGCGAACAAGGCGCTCCCAGGCCGTTCCCTGCGACGGGCAAGCACGCCCGACTCAGGATGTCCAGGAAGCAAGAATCAGAACCATTACCTGAATGGGGGACAATTGAAACCGAAGACACAAGTGGTGAGGTTTCTAATGCTGGGGGTTGCAATGTGCGGGCTGCTCGGGGCGTTTTCGGGCACCGCGACCGCCTCCGTGAAGAAACTGAAGCTCTCCGAAGGATCATTCAACGAAATTCCGGCCAAATCGACGGGCGCCTATTACTACACGGCGATGGAAGTCTCGACCACTGCCGGCAAAGACACGTGCGGCGAAGCCTCGGTGGATGGCGCGTTTGAATATCTCACGAACAACTCGGCGAAAGATGTAATCAACGTGCCTGGCGGGACAACCGGGTCTGAATGCACGGGGCCCGTGAAAATCAGCGCGGGCACCCAGGTAGCGAACATCTATGGGACCCAATTCACACTGAGGGCGGCAGAAAACAAAGTGACTCATAAATTCCCCGCGACGTGGGGAAGCAAAGCCTCGCCGGTGCAGGGCGATCTCTCAGACGGTACGAACACGTGCTTCTACGACGCGGCATTGAAAGGCTGGCATACCCCTGTTGGCTTCGGGGGCATCGAGGCTATCCACTTCGAAAACCAGAAAATGAAACTGGCCGGCACGGCAGGGAGTCCCACCTGCCCGAAAGTCATGACGTTCAGCTTTGTGATAATCCCGCGGTACGCAGGAGGCTATGTCTACGGCGAAGTCCTCTAGGCGGAGGAAGCGGCAGCAGTCGCGATCAGCGACATGCGTGCCTCGAACGACGGAGGGGCACGCTATCGCAGCGGCTCGGCGATCGAGGCGCAGGGCAAGGGCACCACGAGCCCGAGCCCGTTCGACGAGCTTAGCTTAGTGCTCATGTGAGGCCTGCGGCGGCCCGGCCCTCGCGGTCGGGCCGCCGGCCTCCCACCGTACGACGGCGAGAAGCAGCTCCGACGAAAGGCACAGCGCGCATCGTGTGACGGACCCGGTCGTGGTACAGCGCATCGGGGAGCCCCGCTCGATGGTCGCCCGCGCGGAGCCGGGGATCACGACTCCGTCGCTTGATCTCGCCGATCCTCGGTGTGATGCCCGACGAGTGGCGCGCGTTCTTCTACCTGCTCGCGCACAGCGGGATGCGAGTGGGAGAGGCGCTGGGGCTCCGCTGGCGGAACGTCCACCTCGGCGATGACCGGTTCCTCGGTGTGGTCGAGCAGGGCTACCGCGGCGAGCGCAAAGAGCCGAAGTGGGGGAGCAAGGGCGACGTGCCGCTGTCACCCGACATGGCCTCCTGGCTGGGCGAGCTAAGGCCCGAGAACGCCGCGTAGGACGCTCCGGTATTCCCGTCGAAGACGGGCACCCCGCTGACCTACGCGAACGTCTACAGCCGCGTGCTGCGCCCTGCGCTGATCGTCCCGCGGCGGAGACCGGCGTGGACGACAAGGGCCAGCCGGTCTACGACACGACGGGAGTGGGCTTCCACGCGTTCCGGCACGCGACCGGCTCGCTGCTGAAGGCGCACGGCAAGCTCGACACGCAGGTCCAGGGCTGACTGCGGCATCGCAAGCTCACGACGACGCTCGACGTGTACGTGCACGAGGTCGAGGACCGTCATGGCGGCGCGGAGCTGCTGGACGTGATCCTGCCGATTGGGGGCACTCGTGGGGCCAACGAACACCCGGAGACAGCCGCAAACGGCGCGCCCGCACGATCCCGCGAAAATGGCTCCAGCACAGGGGGAGAGTCGAGCAGCCGCAAACAGCCGCAGCCCTCGTGACGAACTCATAATCGGTAGGTCCCTGGTTCGAGTCCAGGCGGGCCCATCTTCGAGAAACTCTGCTACGGGGTCCGCCGCTAAAGCAGCTCGGCGATGCGTTGGGCCGCCCTGGCGGCGCCGTCGACCTCCACGTCGCGGTAGTCGACCTCGCGGCCGATCTCCTCGGCGATCGCCGCCGCGATTCGCTCCGGGGGGGAGTCCGCGAAGTCCATGCAGCGACCGGCCCCGTAGCGTTCGAGCCGGTGGCGAACGTGAAAGTTCTGCTCGAAGTGGTGGCGTAGCGGGAAATAGAGGAACGGCCGCTTGTTCGCCGTCAGCTCCATCGAGGTGGTCAGACCGCCCTGTACCACCGCGAGGTCGCAGGCGGCGAGGTGTCGGTAGAGGTTGTGGACGTAGGGGACCACTTCCAGCCCGGGCTGGGAGGGGAGCGACTCGGGGTCGATGCGGGGGCCGGCGACGACGATCATGCGCAGCTCGGGGACGCGCTCCTTGGCTTCCGGGAAGGCGGCGATCACGCGCCGCAGCAGGTCCGCGCCGACGCCCGACCCGCCGACGGTGACGATGCAGACTCGCTCGTCGTCTCCGTAACCCAGCTCGGCGCGCAGCTTCGTGCGTTCGCTGAGGTCGGCCGGGTCGAAGCCGGTCACGTAGCCTGTGAAGTCGAAGATGCGTTCGGTCCAGTCGCGGATCGCCGGCAGCTCCGGCCCGAACCGCTTGGGCACGATGTCCTCGGGGTTGCCGACGAATAAGGACAGGTCGCGTACCTCGGGGTGTTGGGCGATGTGTTCAATTTTCTGGGCGTTGTAGTCGGCGGTCAGGAAGCTCTCGCGCTCGTCCCGCTCGTCCATCGGCAGGAAGCCGACGAAGTCGGTCAGCCAAGCGAAAGGGGCGCGCTTCTCGCGTGGGTTCTCATGCAGGTAGTAGTCGAGCTCCCACGCCTCGTCGCCGATCCAGAGGTCGTAGCGTTCCTCGCGCACGACGTCGTGGAAGAGCATGAAATTGGCGGCGAGGATCTCGTCCATGCGGCGGATGGCGTGGAAGGCGTGCAGGTCGTGCTCGGCGGACTCCGACTCGATGTGCTTGGACTCGTTGGCCAGATGAGGGCTGGCGGGGTGGATGCGCTCGCCCTCCGCCTCCAGCATCCGAGTGACCGGGTCCTGGGCGAGCCAGTCGACCTGCAGGTCGGGGTGCAGTCGGCGCAGCTCGCGGGCGATCGCGATGTCCCGCTGGGCGTGGCCGAGGCCGATCGGCGATGAGATGTAGAGGGCGCGCGGCCGGCCGTCGGGGTGGTACACCGTGGGGTCGCGAGGCGCGCGCTCGCGCCCGAACGCGTCCTCGGCGAAGTCGCGCAGCGCCAGGTTGACCTGGACCGGCTTGCGGGCGTGTGGCCCATGACCGGCGCCGTGGACCACCTCGAGTCGCCCCTTGGTGAGACGGGCCAGTGCCCGGCCGTCGCGCGGCGGGGTGATCTTGTCGTGGTCGCCGTGGATCACCAGGACGGGGCAGTCCAGATTCCGTGCCAACGCGCTCAGGGTGCGCCGGTGACGATGAACGTGGCCGTGCACCGTCGCGGTCAGCGTCTCGGGGTCGCTGTCAAGCGCCCAGCCCACCCCGTCCTCGATCGCCTTGCTTGAGTGAGGCTCGGGGAAGCATCGCGAGATGAACCATGCTGCGAACTCTGGGTAGTCCTTGCGCCAATGCGCCGGGTTCATGTGCCCCCACCAGACGGGCATGGGAAGCTGAAAGGCTCGGGAGAACCTGAGGGCCAGCGGGTTAGTCAGGACCGTCCAGTGTGACGGGGTATACGGAAAGAATGGACCGATAAAGGCGGCGCCGACTACCCGCTCGGGGGCGAGGCGCGCTATCTCCAGCGTGTATTGGGCGCCGCGCGAGAGGCTCATGATCACGGCCCTCTCGGTGCCGGTCGCGTCCATCACGGCCAGGCAGTCGTGGGCGAACTGCGCGGCTCCATAGCGCCTCCCGTCGCGGCAGCGATCCGAGCGGCCGTTGCCGAGGCCGTCCATTACCAGCACGCGGAAGTGCCGCGCGAAGTAGGGGATCTGCATCTTCCAGTGGCGGGCGTGAATCAGCCACGTTGGGAGCAGGAACAGGGTGTGCCCGCCCTCGCCGTAGACCTCATAGAAGAGCCGCTGCCCCTCGCGTTCTACAAAGCCCTCGCTGTCGGGGTAGCGAGCGCGGCTCTGCTCCGGCGTGCCGCGTAGCGCCTCCCCGTTGAGCGGCGGTGACGCCGTCGTAGTCTGGATGGCCATTTACCTTGCTCCCTTCTAAGATTGTCTGTTGGCGGCCTGGTGGTCAAGCTCGGCGACCCCGTGAGGTCGCCAGGTGCCGTCTCTACGCCTTGAGTTCGTAGAGGACCGAAAACGGTTCCTCGATCGGGAGCTTGCGGAAGTGCGTGAAGCCAGCCGCGTAGGCCAGCTCACGCGCCTTCTCCTGTCCCATGCAGGCACCGATGCCGGCGCCCCCGCGGGCGAGCGAAGTGGTCATGCAGTAGAGAGTGCTGACGTTGTAGAGGAACTTGCCAAGCGGGTTGCGGTTCTCCTCCACATCGCCGGACGCGTTCATCTCGAGCATCAGGTACGTGCCGTCCTCCCGCAACGCGCCCCGAATCGCGCTCATCAGCCCGACCGGGTCGACGGAGTCGTGCACGACGTCGAATGTGCTGATGAAGTCGAACTGTCCCTCGGGCAGCTCAGCGCCGTCGCCGACCGTCAACGTCACCTTGTCGGCCACTCCCTCGGTCTCCGCATTCGCACGCGCACGCTCGATCGAGCCGGCGTGGACGTCGTAGCCATGAACCTCGGCCTCCTGGAATGCCTTGGCGATCGTGATCGGAGCGCGCCCGGACCCGCAGCCAACGTCGCATGCGGACCCGCCCGCCTCGAGCTTCTCCTGCACGTCCGGCATCGCCGGGATCCAGGTCTGAACGAGGTGGTGCTTGTACCACGGCGCCGTGAGGCGCTCGATCGACTCGTACATGTCCGGCAGATACTGATCCTGCGTGACCCCCTTGCCGGTCTTGAACGCCTCCGCGACCTGCGGCGCGACGGTGACGGTTGGGACGATCATCTGAAGCATGCCGCCGGTAAAGAAAGGAAAGTCCTCGTCAGCGAGCGGCAGAGCGTGCTCTGGCGGCAGGAAGTACATGTCGCCTTGGTTGTCGTGCTCGACGTATGCGGCGGTCGCCATCGCCCCAAGCCACTCCCGCAGATAGCGCTCATCGAGACCGGTTCGCCGCGCAAGCTCGGCGGCCGTCACCGGCCCGGACTCCGCCATCGCCGCGAAGATGCCGAGGCGGTCGCCGATGTACATCAGCCCCCCGCGCATAGCTGTTCCGGTGTCGAGCACGATGCGTTCGACAAACGCTTCGAGCTTCTCCTGGTCAAGCTGCACCTCAGTAGCCATTCTGCGCTCCCTTTCGTGGTCGCTCTCTCGGAGTGGTCACTGTCCCATGGCTCCGTGGCGAGAACGCGAAGCGCGCGCGAAACCTCCGTGAATCCGCGTAGGCTTGGCCAATGCTGCGCCTCAAGCTGCTCGGAGAGCTGACGCTCGAGGTCGACGGGACGCGGCACGAGCTGCCTGCGAGCCGGCGGGCGCGTTCGCTCCTCGGCCTTCTTGCCTTGGAGCGGCGTACGCATCCTCGCGGCCAGCTCGCGGGCCGGCTCTGGCCCGACGTGCTCGACGAAAGCGCGCGCACGAGTTTGCGCAGCGCCCTGTCCGCTCTGCGTCGCGCGTTGGGCACCGACGCCGACCGCTACCTCTTGACCAACCGCGACGGGGTCGCCCTCGCCGGCCCGGATCAGGTGTGGACAGATGTAGGCGAGTTCCAGCGGCTCGTGGCGGAGGGACGGCTCGAGAACGCACTTGAGCTCTCACGGGGCGATCTGCTTCAGAACCTCGATGACGACTGGGTCTACGAGCAACGCGACGAGCACCGCTCCCAGCTGGTGGCGTTGCTCGAGCGGATGGCTGCTGCGTCAGAAGCTGACGGGGACCTCGCAGCGGCGCTCACGCTTACTCGGCGTCAGGTAGCGCTCGACCCGCTCTCCGAGGAGGCCCACCGCGACCTGATCCGACGCCTGGCGGCAAACGGCGACCTCGCAGCGGCGCTCACGACGTACCAGCGCCTCTCCGACCGGTTCGCCTCAGAGCTCAGGATCGTGCCCTCGCCCGCCACACGCGAGCTGGTCGAGCAGATCCGCGCGGGCGGAACGACACCGGTGCTCGTTCAGTCGCCTCCCGGGGATTCTCCACCGCCCGTGCCGCCAATCCAAGCGCCAACGGTTGAACGGCCAACCGGTACGGTGACGCTCCTTTTCACGGACCAAGTCGGCTCTACGGAGACGCTCCAGAGACTCGGCGATGAGGAGGGTGAGCGTCTGCGACGCGCTCACTTCAGCCTGCTCCGGGAGGCGGCGAGCATGTACCGCGGTGAGGAGGTTAAGAACCTCGGCGACGGGCTGATGGTCGCGTTCGTTAGCGCGGTTGATGCCGTCGCGTGCGCGATCACGATTCAGCAGGCCGTCCATCGCGCCCGTGTGGGCGGCGAGGGTGCCTTCGCGGTCCGCATCGGCTTGAACGTCGGCGAGCCAATCCGCGATGAGGGCGATTACTTCGGGACCCCGGTTGTGATCGCCAAGCGGCTCTGCGACGCCGGTGCGCCGGGCCAGATCCTCGCCTCGGAGTTGGTGCGGGGGCTAGTCGGCACGCGCGGCGGGTTCACGTACCGCCCGCTGCCGGCAACCGCGCTGAAGGGTGTCGCCGAGCCCGTGCCCGCCTGCGAGGTGGTCTGGGCGCCGTCGACGGAGCAGCGCGTTCCCCTTCCCCCGCTGCTGGCCAGCGACGACCGCGGCACATTCGTTGGACGGTCCGAGCCGACAGCTGCGCTGGAGGCAGCGTGGACCGCGGTGGGTGAGCACGGCTTGCGTGTCGTCGTTGTCGCCGGTGAGCCTGGGATTGGCAAGACGCGCCTCGTCAGGGAGTTCGCCCGCACGGCGCACGGGCGGGGCGCGACGGTGCTGGCTGGCAGCTGCACCGAGGAGACCTTCGTCCCCTACCAGCCGTTCGTGGAGGCACTCCGTCACTACATCGCCTGCTGTCCTCCCGCCGAGTTGGCCGTGCAGGTCGGTCCGCGGCGCGAGCAGCTCGCCGCGATCGTGCCGGGGCTTGAGGACGCACGAACCGCATTAGGGCCGACCGGCCTTGACGCCGAGCAGGAGCGCTTCCGCCTGTTCGAGGCGGTCTCCTCGTTGATGGCCGACGCTGCATATCTTCGCCCGCTGGTGCTGTTCTTGGACGACCTGCACTGGGCAGACCAGCCGAGCCTGCTGTTGCTTCGCCACCTTGCGCGCTCGGCGAGGGATGCGCCGTTGATGGTGCTCGGCACCTACCGGCCGGTGGAGGTCGGCGAGCAGCATCCGTTGGCCGAAGCGCTCGCCGAGCTGCGCCGCTCGCGGACGGTGGAGCAGGTTTCGCTGTTGGGGCTGGGCGAGGTCGAGGTCGCGGAATTGATCGCGGGTCGCGGAGGGCAACAAGCGCCGCGCGGGTTCGTGCGTCGCGTCAGCGACCGCAGCGAGGGCAACCCGTTCTTCATCGAGGAGCTGCTGCACGACGTCGACGCGGCGGACTGGGATACGGCGGCGAGCGGTGTGCCGGACAGCGTCAAGG
>CAWFAC010000017.1:0-31191 GCA_963813625.1 uncultured Solirubrobacteraceae bacterium | reverse complement strand
GCCCCCGCCAGGAGTCGAACCTGGATCTACCGCTTAGGAGGCGGTCGTCTTATCCATTGGACTACGAGGGCGCTAGACAAAGAGAAGGCTACCGAGGGCCCTTCGGGCTCAAATCCCACCTCCAGCGCCTCGCCGTCCAACCGGTGGGTGATCCACTCGTTCCATCGTCTGTGCGCCGATCCGCCGGTAGAAGCCGAGCGCAAGCTCGTTCCAATCGAGCGCCGCCCACTTCGAGTCGCTCGCCGCCGCGCTCGCGCACGCGGGCCGCGACCGCCGCGAGCAGCGCTTTACCCACGCCCTCGCCGCGGCTGTCGCAGGGCGCACGAACAGATCCTCCAACCACACCCCGCTGCCTGGCGAGGAAGCTCGAGAAGGTCGGGAAGAACAGGGCGTAGCCCAGCGCCTGCGAATCGCGCGCTCGGCGATCAGCGCCTCGGCCGCCGGCCGGGCACCGAACAGCGCCTCGCGCAACTGCTCCGCGGTGGCCTTCAGCTCGTGCTCAAGGTGCTCGTACTCCCCCGCTCGCCGAGCAGCTCGAGCAGCAGGGTCACGTCCTGCGGGCGCGCGGCGCGGATGAGTGGCGGGTCGTCCCGGCCGGATGCCAAAGGGCTAAGCGCGGTCCGGACGGTTCGGGTAGACGTCATCGATAGTAGTCAACGGTACGAAAGGTGCTTGCGGCCGCAGCTTCAATTTTTTCAGCGCCACCCGCGAGACGGTCAAGTATGGCCAGAACGCCGCAGATCTCGACCTCCCGCGCCTTGATGGCCTGGATAGCCTGGATAGCTTTGATCGTTGACGCACCACTCGTAACCACGTCATCGACGATCAGGCATCGGTCCCCGTCTCAGCACGGTCCCTCGATGAGCTTCTGAAGGCCATGGGCCCTGGCTCCTTCCTGACGAAGAAACCCTTCAAGCTGTCGGCACCATCGACCAACGCTGCACACGCAATCGCATCTGCGCCCAGCGTTAGCCCGCCCACTGCGTTCGCGCCGAACTCGCGAACATAGTGCTGCACCTGCTCTGCTACGAGCCGGAATCCTGAGGGTCGCAAGATTACGCGCTTTGCGTCAATGAAGTAGTTGGCCTTTGCTCCACTGCTAAGGACAACGTCCTCTAGAACCAAGGCGTGCTCCCTAAGCTCGTCAATCAGGGCTTGACGGGATCCGCTGGACGCAGCGACGGGCTGAGAAAGAGTGGTCATAGCCCGTGAATCCTAGGGGCTACGCTAGACGGAGCGCGCTACCCCCGCTTTTGCGACCAGAGCCCGTCCTCAAGCGACGGGTTCTGCGGCGTCGCGGCTCGCGCCTAATGCCGCGCTCGTATATCCGTCCAGGCTGTCCACGCGGCCACCTAATCTAGCGTTTGTGCTGTCTTTCATCGTGCGATTCATTCGCTTTGCTTCGTTTGTGATCTGCACGATTGTGATCGCGTCGTTCGTGATCTTCGTAGTGGCCCAGACCAAGACCGCGTCCAGTCGTCAGACGGAAGAGCTCGCCGGCCACGCGCCCGTGACAGCGAGCACGAGCCCTGGCGCGACGGGCTCCACGGCAACGCCGACCGCGCACGAGGGCCGCGTCCACCGGAGGGTCGACGAAGCCTCCGAACAGCTGACCTCGCCCTTCGCCGGCGTCGTCTCGGGCACCACCAGCGAATGGGTCATCCGCGGTGTGAAGCTGTTGCTCGCGCTCGCCGTCTATGGCTTCGGTCTCGGCTACCTGGCGCGCGTGCTCCGCGTCAGGGTGTGAACCCCCGTTAGGGACCGGCGTTGTCGCGCACGCGCGAGCTGCCGCCGCCGTCCTCGTTGTAGACGTCCACCGGCGTGCCCGTACGCACCCACGCGTAGATCGCCGAAGCGTCGGGAATCGGCACCCGCAGGCAGCCGTGGCTGGCGGCATACGTGGGGACTTCGGGGTATCCGTGGATCGCGTATCCGCGGATGAAGTAATTGGAGTCGACCATGCCCTCGCTGTTGACCCCCGGGGTCTTCAGGTACACCAGGAAGTGTCCGATCACCGTCGGCGTTGAGGGCTTGCCCGAGCTCATCGTGTAGATGTTCCGCACGTGCCCGCCCGGTTCGATCTCTGCCAGCACCTGCTTTGTCAGGTCGGCCTCGACGTGGCGGCCATCGCGGCGATAGCGCACATGAAAGCTCCCGGCGCGGCGCGCGAGCAGCTCAAAGACCTGTCGGCCCGCGTAGGCGATGCGTTGCAGGCCGGTCATCTTGCGGTAGGCGATCACCGCCTGTCCGGTTCCTTCGTCGAACACCCCCGTCAGCGGCACGACATAGTGGAGCACGTCGAGCTCCGACTGAAGCAGCCGCACCGACTGTCCCTGCGCCCCTGGCCCAACGTTGGTGTTGACGAAGCGAACGCCGCCCGAGCGCCCGCTGAAGGCGATCTGCTGCGCGGTGGCGTAGTGCGCCGCACGCGCTTCAACGAGCCCGGCGTAGTGGCTCGTGATGCTGACATGGAACTGTCCTGCGCCGTTTCGGACCGGGAGCACCCTGACCACGGTCACCGCCGCCTTCCGCCCGTCGCGGTAGAAGCTGACCTTCACTGTTTGTCCGCTGACGTATGGCGTGACGATGCCGCGCACGACGATCCGCGCCCCGACCAGCGCGAACGGCGGGCTCCCCCCGACCTTCTGCAGCACGAGCTGAATTCGCCCGGCCGCGGGGGCCGCCGTTTCGGCGGCGGCCGGGGTGGACATCGCCGCCAGGCATATCAGCGCTGCGCACAGCGCGGCCGGGTGACGCGTGCGGCTCATAGCACGATCCTATGCACCCGGGCGGGCGAGCCGGGTCTCCGGCGTGATCAGGCCGACACGCTTGCATACGAGCACGACCGCGCCGATCGCCATAAACGCGCTCACCATCAGCACGGGCGCCTGCCAGCTCCAGCCCTCGAGGCTCGAGAACGCAAGCGAGTTGTTCAGCGAGTGGGCGAGGATGCACGGATATAGCGAGCCCGTGTAGCGATACAGCAGGCACAGCCCAAAGCCGAGCCCCGCCAGCGGCACGAGATCGAGCGCGGGCGCCGAGCCGGCGTGCACGCCGCCGAACACCAGCCCCGTGATCAGCGCCGCAGGCAACGTTCCGTGCCAGTTGCGCAGCGCCGTGAAGATATATCCGCGAAACAGGAACTCCTCGCAGATCGGCGCCACGACGCACGTCAAGCCGGCGCTCAGCAGCAGCAGCGCCGCGCCTTCGTTGGAGCCGAGCTGTTCGAGCAGCTTCTCTTTGCTCGGGTTGAACACCACTGACCAGATCGCGCTGAGGACGACGAACGCGATCAGCAGCAGCACGATCCGGCCGCTGGCCGCGCGCCAGCCGACGCCCGGCGGGCGCAGCCCGAACTGCCACGCGCGCACGACCCGCCCGCCGAGATGCGCGCAGTAGACGGCCGCGAGCACGAACGCCACGTCCTGGACGACCGTGTCAGCGATCGACAGCCCGGGCGGAGTGTGCGAGCTCGAGATCGTGACCCCGAGCGCGAGCGCTGGAATGTCGACTACGAGGCCCGCCGCGGCCGCCAGCACGAGGCCCCCGAGCAGCGCGACCAGCGCGCTCCACGGCCGCCAGTCGGTGGTCGGTGAGCGCGACCGATCGCCCTCCGGCGGCTCTTCCATCGCTATGCCACCCAATGCCAAGTGGCGAACTGGGCGACGAACAGCGCCATCAGCGCGCCCGACAGCACGAGCGCCGGGCGCTGCGCGCGCGGATGCTCGGTCAGCCACGCCGCGAGCCAGATCCCAAACGGGAACAGCACCATCAGGTAGCGCGGAAGCGACATCAGCGGCTGCGAGCTCGGCGGGTAGGACAGGGGCAGAGCCAGCGCGGCGATCACGTAGACGCCATAGGCCAGCGGCAGCCGCTTGAGCACGCCCCAGGCGGCCGGGATCGCCGCGAGCAGGAATACGAGCAGCATCAGGTTGTGTCCCGCGCTCACGAACGGACTGCCCGAAACGCTCGGGAAGTAGAGGTGATGGCGCTGGAACGACAGCAGCTGACGGGCGCCCTCGAACGCCGCCTTCACGCCGTCCCACACGCCCACGTAGGGGCCCGCAAAGTGCCTGCCCCACACATCCTCTGCGTGAAACGGAGCCAGTGCGCTCCCGCCCGAGAGCGCCAGATAGCACGCATAGAGGACCACGCCCACCGGTAGCAGACCCAGCCACAGCGCCTCGCGCCGCAGCCGATAGCGCGGGCGCACCCTGAAGGGCACACGCAGGCGTGCGCGACCGTCCTCGGACACGGGGTGGTCGGCGGCTCTGTCCTCGCGCGGGCCGTACAGGTAGATCATCACCGCCGGCAGCGCCAGCACCAGGCCGGTGCTGCGCGTCGCGCCGGCGAGCGCCCCGAGCACGCCCACCCACATCCAGCGCCCGTTACGCGCGCTCCAGAAGAGCCCCACCGACAGAGCCAGATACAGCGACTCCGAGTACACCGCCGAAAAGAAGAACGCCATCGGCGCGAACGCCGTCAGCATCACCGCCAGGCGGGCGGCGTCGGCGACCCGATCGCCGGTAAGCGACGGCCGCGAGCCACGGGTCAGCTCGAGCGTGGTCAGGCGGTGGATGCCGTACAGGGCGAGCGCGAACGCCGCGATCGAGATCAGCACGCCGGCGAGGACCGCCGGCACGCCGAGCACAGCGATCGCCCGCAGGCCAAGCGGATAGAGCGGGAAGAAGGCCGTGCGCGGGGCCGTGTACACGCCCAGATCGGGGCGGTAGCCGTAGTGCGCGATCACCAGATACCACGCCGCGTCCCAGCGCGCCGCCGGCGCGGCCAGCAGGTCGCCGAGCCAGCCGAATCCCCTGGTCACGCCCGGAGGGTTGAAGGCTTTGCGCGCGGGCCCGAAGCCGAATGCCACGAGCGTGCCCACGCCCGCCGCCCACACGAGCAGACGCGAGCTCCACAGCGCCCGCCAGCTCTCGCGCACCGCGGTCATCCGCGCACGGTCGCTGCGCAGTCGCGTCCACCAGCCAGGCACCGAGCCGGCCGTGCTCGGAGCCGACGTCCGCTGGTCGATCGAGGATCGATCGAAGGGGGCGACCGGCTCGGCTACGTTGTCCACTATGGCCGGGCGCACAGCCCGGACGACTGGGTCCGCGGTGTCGGGGTTCATGGCGCTTGGCATCGAGCCTAGAGATCGCCGCGGTCCGAGGCGGCGGAAAAACACGCCGGGCGCGGTAATCTCGAATCTCCCGCGATGTCTCGACAAGCACGAATGCGCCGGCGTAGCCGCGGCAGGGGCACGCGAATCCTGATCGTTGGCGGCGGCATGCTCGTCGTCACGCTCGTCATCAGCGTGATCGCCGCGGTCGCCTACGTCCTGCACGTCGCCGCATCGGCGCCGGCGCTCTCCACGCTTCACCCGCTGCTCAGCGGCGGCTCCTCCCAGGTGTTCGCCGCCGACGGCACCCGTCTGGGCTTCATCCAGTCCGACGAACTGCGCAGTCCGGTCGGCTGGAGCGAAATCCCGGCCGACCTCAAGAACGCGACCGTCGCGATCGAGGACCAGCGCTTCTACAAAAACGACGGCGTCGACCTGACCGGGATCTTCCGCGCGGCGGTCAAGGACATCAGCCAAGGCGCGCCACTGCAGGGCGGATCGACGATCACGATGCAACTGGTGCGCAACCTGTACCTCGGGGGCGACCAGCGCACCATCAAGCAGAAGATCATCGAGGCCAAGCTGGCGATCGACTACGAGAAGCACCACAGCAAGCACTCGATCCTCACCACCTACCTGAACAGCGTCCCGTATGGGACCGTCGGTGGACAGACGGCGGTCGGCGTGCAGGCCGCGGCGCGCGTGTTCTTCAACAAGCCCGCCTCGCAGCTGAACCTGGAGCAGTCGGCGCTGCTCGCCGGGCTGCCGCAGGCGCCGTCGCAGTACAACCCGCTGCTCTACCGCGCCGCCGCCCGCGAACGCCGTAACGAGGTGCTCGCGAAGATGGCCGAACTGCACTACATCACCCCTGCACAGGCCGCCGCCACGGAGGCCGATCCGCTGGAGGTGCACCCCGGCAACTTCTACTCCCAGCGCCGGGAGGACTTCTTCTTCGAATACGTGCGTGAACAGCTGGTGGGCCGCTACGGCGCCAAGACCGTGGAGCAGGGCGGGCTCAAGGTGTACACGACGATCGACCTCAACATGCAGCGCCTGGCGCGCAAGGCGATCGCGGAAGTGCTCAACGAGGCCGAAGACCCGGCCTCGGCGATCGTGACGCTCAACCCCCACAACGGCGACATCGAGGCGATGGCCGAGTCCGAGAGCTACGAGCAGTCCCAGTACAACCTCGCCGCTGACGGTCACCGCGATCCGGGCTCGACGTTCAAGGCGATCGACCTCGCCGACGCGCTCTCACGCGGCGTGGACCCCAACTCGACGATCTACGACTCCCACACGCTTCAGCCCGGCTGGCTGGCGGGCTATCCGACCTACGGAGTCAAAACGTTTGGCGGCGAGCAGAACGGCCCAATCAACCTGGTCGCGGCGACGCTCAAATCCGACAACACCGTCTACGCCCAGCTGGCCGCCGATCTGGGCGAGGAAACGATCACGAAGATGGCCTACCAGATGGGGGTCAAAACGCATCTGATCGGAAACCCCGCCCAAGCGCTGGGCGGGCTTACGCTGGGTGTGACGCCGCTGGAAATGGCCGACGTGTACGCGACCCTCGCCGACGGCGGCTGGCGCAACACGCCGATCGCGGTCACGAAGGTCGTCTTCCCCGACGGGCGCGAGGACACCGACTGGGGCCAGCCGCGCCGCGTGAAGGTGCTCAGCGAAGCCGTCACCGCCGAGGAGACGAGCATCCTCCATCAGAACGTGCTCGGCGGCACCGCTGTGAAATCGGTGATCGCTTGTCCGACCGCCGCCAAGACCGGGACGACCAGCGAACTGGTCGACGCGTGGCTCGACGGCTACACCCCTGAATTCTCGACGGTCGTGTGGGTGGGCTACCCGAAGCGAGACGTTCCGATGACCGATGTTCACGGCGAACCACAGCAGGGCGGAGCCCTGCCAGCGGTGATCTGGAAAACGTACATGAGCGCCGTAACCGAAGGCAAACCCTGCGTCGAATTCCCGCAGTCCAAGGAAGCGATCTCCTACCAGCCGTTCTACGGCAAGTACGCGAGCACCGGCCTGGCGCAGGCCGCCCATGAAGGCGCACAGTTCGGTGAAAGCACCCCCGGGAGGACACACCGCCGCCGGCGCGGCCCCACCGAAACCGGCGGCGGGCACCCCAACCGCCCACCGGTGACACCGGCCCCGGCTCCCCCCGCCACAGAACCGAGCAGACCGGCCCCGCCCCCTAGGCCCGAAGCGCCCGCGGTCAACCAGACCGGAGGAGCGGGCCCCGGCTGACGCTGGCCGCGAACCGACCCAAGCCACTTCGCGGCGCCGGCGCTGGTAGTTTGATCTCGATATACGAAACGAAACAGGTTGCTGTCGCGACGGCACCGGCGACCAGATGGGATGCGACGTGGCAAAGGAGGACAAGGTTGAATTCGAGGGTGAGGTGATCGAGGCCCTTCCGAACGCGATGTTCCGCGTAAAGCTCGACAACGACCACGTCGTCCTCGGACACGTCGCGGGCAAGATGCGACGCTTCAGGATCCGCATCCTCCCTGGCGATCGCGTTCGCTGCGAGCTCTCGCCATACGACCTCGACCGCGCGCGAATCGTCTACCGGCACCGCTGACACGGGCATCGCTGAGCGCTCCCTGATCGAATCCATCGCGGCCGAGCTGGCGAGCTCGCCGCGGGCAGCGAGAATCGTGCGGGGGATCGGAGACGACGCGGCGGTCGTGCGCGCGCGGCCGGTGTGCGTGACCTCGGTCGACGCGATGGTCGAGGGCGTCCACTTCCGCCTGGGCGAGGGCTGGGCGACGGCGGGCGAGGTCGGACATCGAGCGCTCGCGGGCGCCCTCTCGGATCTCGCGGCGATGGGCGCCGATCCGGGCGAGGCCTACCTCGTGCTGGGCTTGCCGTCGGACTTTGGCGAGGGCCGCGCGCTGGAGCTGGTGCGCGCAGCAGGCGCGCTCGCCGCGCGCACTGGCACCGCGATCGCCGGCGGTGACGTCGTGGCAGCGCCGGTCCTGACCGTGTCGGTCACCGCGGTGGGCTGGGCCGACAGCGCCGATGCGCTCGTCGGCCGCGACGGCGCCCGCCCGGGTGACCTCGTCGGGGTTACCGGCTGGCTGGGCGGGGCCGGCGCGGCCCTGGCGGTGATGCAGGGACGAGCTGCGCGCATGCCCGCGAGAGCGCGCGCGCTTGCGCGGGCGCGCAGCCCGACGCCGCGGCTGCAGGAGGGCCGCGCGCTGGCCGCCGCGCGTGCGCACGCGATGATCGACCTCTCGGACGGGCTCGCGACCGACGCCGGACACATCGGCCGCGCCAGCGGCGTGCACCTGCGCCTGTCTCTCGCCGCCCTGCCCCTGCAGCGGGGCGTCGCGGAGGTCGCGGCCGAGCTCGGCGTGCCCCCCTGGCGACTGGCGGCCGCGGCAGGCGAAGACTACGAGCTGTGCTTCTGCGCCGCCGCCGCCGATCGCCCGCGCGTGGAGCGAGCGTTGCGCTCGCTCGGCTCGGTGCAGGTCAGCTGGATCGGCGAGGTGGTCGAGGGGCCACCCGGCGTGACGCTGTCAGACGAGCGGGGCGCCGCGGTAGCGATCGAGGGATTCGAGCACGTTTTCTAAGAGCTCCGGCCGGCGCGCGCGCGTTGGGCGGGTTCCGCTTCGATCGGCCGCGGCTGCGCGCCGCCCGGGAGCACACGGGCGGCGCCCTCCGGAACCGTGCGCGTGAGCCGCGCGTACACCAGCAGGCGTTTGGCAGCGCTGAACAGCGGCGTGCACGCCGACAGCACCAGGCGGCTGTAGCCGACCCGTCCGACCGCCGCCTCGACATCGCTCGGGGCCACGACCCGCTGACCGATGACGGTGTATGTGAAGTGGGCGTAGGGCATCTCGAGCAGGATGTGGTTGCCGGGCGACAGCAGGTTGATGTCGCGGAACGGCGCCAGGTAGGTCGTCCGGTGCCCCGCGATCGCGGTCGTCCCCGCGATCCCCGGGAAGCTCGTTTCCGCGTAGATGCCCGGTCCACTCCTCAGGTCTTCGATGTCGGTCCCCTTCACGACCACATAGCTCGCGCCGATCCGCGGGACCACGATGCGTCCCACCGCCGCGCCGTCGCCGGCGTGGCGTTCGAGCTCGCGGCCGAGGAACGCGATCCGGCGGCGCTCGCCGGGCAGGCTCGCCAGCGTCCGCCGCTCGATCGGTGTCGGCGCGGCGCGTTCGACCTGCTTCAGAGCGTCGCTCAGGTGGTCCTGCCTGATGGTCGCGTACAACGCCGAGATCGGCTCCTGCCAGAGCAGCGTCACGACCGCGTCGAGCAGCGCCAGCCCGCCGGCGAGGATCAGCAGCACCGCCACCGCGCGCAGGACGCGCCCGGACGACCGCCGGCGGCGCAGACCTCCGCCGGGCACCGTCGCTGTGAACCGTGGCTCGGACACGTCCGCCTATCGTCGCAGAGCCGACTCCGTCCCACCGAGTGACCCTGGACCTGCGTAGGACATCGGCCCCCGGATCGTGATCTCCAGCCCGTCGGCGATCGGTCGATCGGGAAGCGGCCGCAGGCCCCTGGCGGCGAGCATCGCGGCGGCGGCGGCGCAGCCGAGCGCGAGGCTCCACAGAACCACTCCCACGAACCCTACGTGTCCCCCGGCGACTAGCAGCACCGCCATCCACGCCGCCCCGCCCACCCCCAGTCCGAGCTCGTGCGCGTAGAAGAGCACGAGCAGCGCCAGCGGCAGCACGCCCAGCGCGACCAGCGCGAGCGACGCGGTGCGGCGCAGGCGCGGGTCGACTCCCAATCGGTCCGGCGAGGCGAGTCCGAGCCACAGGTGCAGCGCCGGAAGCGCCAGCAGGGCGGTGAGCGGATTGCCGACCCACACGACCACACCGATCGGCAGCGCCACGAGCAGCATCGACAGGCCGGCCACCTCGGGATCCGGGCGCACGTCCCAGCCAAGACGCCGCACGAGCATGCCCCACAACAGCCACGCGAGCGCGAACGTCAGCGCGATCGCGACGACGGCGGTGACGGCCTCCCCGTCGAACGGCAGCGCGCCTGGCAGGACCGGCTCAGACGGCGTCGCGCCGAGGATCCCGAGCCACCCGAGCGCGTACGCGAGTAGGGCGCAGCTGAAAAACGGCAGGGCGCAGCTCAGCGTCCACAGCGTCCAGCGCCCGACTGCCAAGCGCCGGCGACGCGCCCGCGCGAGCCCGTCCGCGGCGACGACGAGCGGCGGCAGCAGCAGCGTGAACACGAGCAGGCGCAGCACCCACGCGGGCATCGTCTTGCGCTGCAGGAGCAGGCCGGTCTGCATCGCGCTGGCGAGGTCGGGTGCCGCGTCGAGCGCGTCGACCGCGCCCAGCACCGCGCGGCCGAAGCTTTCCAGGCGTTCCATGCTCACCGCATCGCGCGAGCGCGAGGCGCGTGCGGCGGGCGCTGGCGGCGGGCCTCCTTCGCCGGAGACCTGAACGAGCACAGCCGGCAGACCGCCGGCGTTGAGCACGCCCTGTTCGCCGACCGCCAGCGGGAAGGCGAGGTGGGCAAGCTGTCCGAGCGCGCTCGGTGAGCCGGGGTCGGTGCCGACCTCCTGGGTGATCGCCTCGGCCACGGTGCGCTGAAGTTCGAGCGGAGCGGAGCCGGGGCCGTCGGAGAAGGGCACGACGAACGGCCTACGCGCCCGCGCGCCCGCGAGGTCGCCCAGGACGATCGCCGCGTCGAACGGCCCCTGACCTCCTCCTTCGGCGGCGATGCCCCCGGTCTCGGCTGGGTTTGCGACCAGCTGCGCTGCGCCCGCATCGCCGCCGCTGCCGCCGCTCGTCGAGGCCAGGACGATCGTGCGCTTGGTCTCGCGCGAGGCGAACACGCGTGCCAGCTCCAGCAGCGCCGCGGTCCCCGACAGTTCGGCCAGCGACCCCGGCGCGGCGGCGTCGCGGTGTGCGAGGATCAGGATCGGCGCGGCGCTGGTCGAGCCTGGGCGCTGCGCGATGACCGTGGTCAGCGAGCGTTCGCCGTCGATCGTCTGCGCGTCGAAGTGATACGTGCGCACCGAGAAGCCGCCTCCAGCGCTGCCGCCGAGCCCTTTGAGTGTCTGCGCCACGTACGCAGCCAGAGCATCATCGCCGCCGCTGCCGGGACGCCGTTCGGGATAGCGCGCGGCCAGGCTCTTCAGTTCTGCGAAAGCGGGCGCGCCTTCGAACGCGTCGGGGGCGAGCGTCGAGGTAAGCGGCCGCGGGCTCGCGCTCAACGAGAACGCGGCGATCGCAAGCGCGAACAGGAAGGGCACGAAGGCCGCTCGGTACAGGCGCCCGTTGAGCATCCGCCTAGACCATAGTCCGCGCGTCGGCTCCTCGCGCGCGTCAGCGATGCCCGCTGGCCGATCGGGGAGGGCGCCGGCGCCATAAGCGCGGCTTGGTGGGCCGGGTTAGGTATCGTGCCGCCGCGTGCTCCAGCCCGTGGCCGTTGCAAACAAGACGCTCGCCGACTACACGCACATCTGCGGGCGCGAGCTGATCGCCGAAATCCGCGAGCTCGCCGAGCCGCTGCAGGGTCAGAGGGTGGTGCACATCTCGGCCACCGCGTTCGGCGGAGGGGTCTCGGAGATCCTGTACACGCTGGTGCCGCTGATGCGCGACGTGGGGCTCGAGTGCGAGTGGCAGGTGATCTATGGCCGCGAAGAGTTCTTCAACGCGACCAAGCTCATGCACAACGCCCTGCAGGGGGCCCCGCAGGATCTCGACGAGGAGCAGTGGGCGACGTGGCGGCGCTACAACGACATCAACGCGCGCGAGCTCACCGGCGGCTGGGACGTGTGCCTGGTCCACGACCCGCAGCCGGCGGCGCTGTGCCAGCTGGTACCCGAGAAGGCGAAGGGCTGGGTATGGCGCTGCCATATCGACCTATCGACGCCCAACGCGAACACGATCGCCGAGCTGCTGCCCTACATCGAGCACTATCCGGAGTCGCTGTTTCACCTGCGCGAGTACGTACCCGCGGGGATGAAGGGCCACGTCAACGTGGTGCCGCCCGCGATCGACCCGCTGACGCCGAAGAACATGGCGCTGTCGCCCGAAGACGGCTCGTTCGTGTGCGGGCAGTTCGGGATCGACGTCGACCGCCCGCTGATCTGCCAGGTTTCGCGCTTTGATCCGTGGAAGGATCCTCTGGGCGTGATCGACGCCTACCGGCAGGTCAAGGCGAGCATGCCGGAGGTACAGCTCGCGCTGGTCGGCTCGATGGCCAGCGACGATCCCGAGGGATGGGATTTCTTCAACGCGACCATCGCACACGCGGACGGCGACCCGGACATCCACATCCTCAACAACTTCAACAACGTCGGCGCGATTGAGGTCAACGCCTTTCAGTCGCACTCCGACGTGCTGATCCAGAAGTCCACGCGCGAGGGCTTCGGGCTGACGGTCACCGAGGCGATCTGGAAGGCGCGACCGTTCGTCGGTGGGAACGTCGGCGGCATACCGCTGCAGATCGAAGACGGCGTGACCGGATACCTCGTCTCCAGCGTCGAGCAGTGCGCCCGGCGCACGACCGAGATCCTGCGCGACCCCGAGCTGGGCCGCGCGCTGGGCAGGCGCGGCAAGGAGCACGTGCGCCGAAACTTCCTCACGCCGCGCTATCTGCGCGATTATCTGCGGATCTTCAATGAGCTGAGCGAAAGATGAGCAGCGCGCCGGCGCAGCGGACTCCGCTGGTGCTGGTGAGCAACCGCGGGCCTGTCACGTTCCACGCGCACGGAGAAGTACAGCGCGGCTCCGGGGGGCTGGTGACGGCGCTGAGCGGGCTGGCCTCGCACCGCGAAGCCATCTGGATCGCCTCCGCGATGAACGAGCACGACGCCGAGGTCTCGCGCGAGCACGGCGGGCGCGCGTTCCCGGTCCGCTCCCCCGCCGGGGGCGAGTACCAGGTGCGGCTGGTGGTCAGCGATGAGGGCGCCTATGACCGGTTCTACAACGTGTTCGCCAACCCGATGCTGTGGTTCATCCAACACTACCTGTGGGATCTGTCGAACGCGCCGGACATCCGCCGCGAGGAGATCGAGGCGTTCGAGTTCGGCTACAATGTCGTCAACGAGGACCTCGCGCGCGCCGTCGTTGAGGAGCTCGAGGGCGTCGCAGAGCCGGTAGTGATGGTCCACGACTACCACCTCTACACGCTGCCCGACCTTGTGCGCCGTGCCCGTCCGGATGTGTTCCTGCACCACTTCATCCACATCCCGTGGACGCAGGCCGACGCGTGGCGAGTGCTGCCCACGCGGATCCGCGAAGAGATATTCACGGGGTTGCTGGCGAACGACATCATCGGCTTCCACACGCGCTCCTACAGGCGCAACTTCCTGCAGTGCTGTCGCGACCTGATGGACCTGGAGGTGGATTTTGAGCGCGGGGTGGTGCGCTTCGGCGCGCGCGAGGTGTGGGTCAGGGCCTATCCGCTGCCGATCGACCATCAGGCGACCCGGCAGATCGCGCAGAGCGCGCGCGTGCGCGAGTTCGAGCAGGAGCTGTTGCGCCGCCGGCGGGACTTCCTGATCCTGCGTGTAGATCGAGCGGATCTGAGCAAGAACGTGCTGCGAGGCTTCTCGGCGTTCGACCTGTTCCTGGAGGAGCACCCCGAGTTCACAGAGCGGGTCACGTTCGTGGCGCAGCTGATGCCCTCGCGTACCGACGTGCCGCAGTACGCGGAGTACCTGGAGCGGATCGAGGCGCTGGTGGCGGTCGTCAACCATCGCCACGGCACCCCCGACTGGATGCCGATTCAGCTGAAGCTGCGCGACGACCTCGAGGAGGCGGTGGCCGCCTACAAGCACTACGACGTGCTGCTCGTGAACGCGATGTTCGATGGCATGAACCTGGTGGCCAAGGAGGGGCCGCTCGTGAACGAGCGCGAGGGCGTCTCGATCCTCTCCGAGAACACCGGCGCGCACGAGGAGCTCGGCGAGTACGCGCTGTCGGTGAACCCGTTCGACATCCAAGAGCTGGCGAACTCGATCTATGCCGCGCTGACGATGGACCGCCGCGAGCGCCGGCGCCGGGCCGAGGGCCTGGCGCAGATCGTCACCTCGCGCGATCCCGGCGACTGGATCGACGAGCAGCTGGCGGACATCCGCGCAAAGGGCCTGGCGCGGTGAGACCGCCGGGTGGGCGCAGCTCGAGCAGCTCTGCGTCGATGGTCCGACCCGCTAGTCTTCCTTGCCGGACCTATGACTTTGCCCGCACCCACATATGACCTGGTCGTGCTGCTCGACCCCCAGGCCGAGGAGAGCACGCGCGCGAAGATAGTGGCCGACGCCGTCGCAGCGGTGCAGGCGCAGGGAGAGCTCTTGCGCCACGACGAGTGGGGCGAGCGCGCGCTCGCCTATCCGATCGAGCGCAAGGCGAGCGCCGAGTACCACCTGCTGCAGTTCCACGCCACCGACGCCGAGCTGCTGAACGGCCTCGATCGCTCGCTGCGAATCACCGACGGGGTCCTGCGCTTCCGCATCATCAAGCTGAAGCCGGGCGTCCCGGACGCGCCCGACATGCCGTCGTCCTCCCCGCCCGCCCGCCGCGTGGAGACCGAGCCGCCCGCCGCGCCGGCGCCGCAGGTCGAGGTCGAGACGGTGCTCGCCGAGCCCGCAGAGACGCCGGCGGCGTGATCGGCGCAGCAGCGCCAACCCTGACGCACGAGCCGCGAGCGTAATAACATCGGCGCATGAGCTGGGCCGAGGCTGAGGACATAAACGATCGATCCGGGACACCGCCGCAGCAGGCGGTGCTCAGGACCGACGTGCTGCGCGCCTCGCCGCCGATGTTCGACTCGCGCGCGCTCGACGCGCTATCGCGCGTGCACCCGGCGGTCCCCGTGATGATCTTCCTGCCGGCGATCGTCGCGATGGTCGCGTGGAGCCTGTCGAGCGTGAGCTTGCTCGCGACGCTCGGCCTGGCCGCCGGCGGCTATGCGCTGTGGACGCTGTTCGAGTACTGGCTGCACAGGCTCGTGTTCCACTTCGAGCCGGAGCACGGGCTCGGCGCGCGCCTGCATTGGATCATCCACGGCGTCCACCACGACCACCCCAACGACCCGTTGCGCCTGGTGATGCCACCGGCCGTGAGCGTGCCGCTGGGGGGCGCCGTGTTCGGGGTGCTCTACCTGGCCTTCGGCTCGAGTTACGCGCCCGCGATCGGCGCGGGGTTCTTCGCCGGCTACCTCGTGTACGACCTGACCCACTACTACCTGCACCACTTTCGCCCACGCGGTCGAGTGGGCCGAGCGCTGCGGGAGCGGCACATGCGCCACCACTTCCAGGACGACACCCGCGGCTTCGGGATCAGCGCGCCCTACTGGGACGAGCTGTTCGGCACCTCCCCGCGCGCGAAGCGATCCTCGCAATGAGCGAGGTGTGAGCCGGCGGCGCGATCGTTGCCGCCCGAGTCTCGCTCTACACTCGGGACTCGAGCCCGCGGGCCCACATGGTCCGCCGGCCGGATCACAGACGAGCTGAAAGGAAGAGGAGCCGTGGCTGCCACCAACATCAACAGGGTCGTGCTGACCGGAAACCTGACCGCCGACCCGGAGCTGCGCTCGCTGCCAAGTGGCAGCTCGGTGTGCAGCCTGCGCGTGGCGTGCAACACGCGGCGCAAGAACGGGAGCACGGGCGAATGGGAGGACAAGCCCAACTACTTCAACGTGACGGTTTGGGGCGCGCAGGGCGAGAACGCTGCCCGCTTCCTGTCCAAGGGACGCCCGGTGGCAATCGACGGGCGCTTGGAGTGGCGCGAGTGGGAGGCTCAGGATGGCACGAAACGCCAGGCAATCGATATCATTGCCGAGTCGGTGCAGTTCCTGGGCTCGCGTGACGACGCCTCAGGCGGAGGTGGCTTCTCCGGCAACGGGGTCTCCAGGGGCAGCGACGTCCCGGTCGACGAAGGGGACTTCCAGCCCGCACCGGTCGCCGGCGCAGCCGCCGACGACGACATTCCGTTCTAGCCAGCACAGAGGGGTACCCATGTTGTTCACCGTAGCCATGACCCAGCAGCACCGCAGCGGCGGCCGAGGACGCTGATGGCCAAAGCACGCGGTCGCGGCAAGCCGGTGCGCCGGCGCGACAAGAAGGGCGGACCGGGCAGCGGACGGCGCAAGCCTTGCCAGCACTGCCGTGACAAGATCGAGCAGGTCGACTACAAGGACGTCGCGTCGCTGCGGAAGTTCATCTCCGAGAAGGGAAAGATCCGCTCGCGGCGGATCACGGGCTCGTGCCGTCGCCACCAGGTCCAGATCGCCCGCGCGGTCAAGCGCGCCCGCGAGCTGGCGCTGCTGCCGTACGTGAACGAGGGCGGGCGCGAGGACAGTCCTCGCCGCGACCGCGGCGACCGCGATCGGGAACGGTAGCGAGGTGCCCGAGGCGATTCTCCTCAAGGACGTCGATACGCTCGGCGAGCAGGGCAATGTCGTCGAGGTCTCCAAGGGCTACCTGCGCAACTACCTGATCCCGCACAAGCTGGCCCAGCCGGCGACCAAGGGCGCGATCGAAACGGTCCGCCAGCGCCAGGCGGCGGCGGAGAGAGCCGCCCGCGAGGCGGTCGAGCGGGCGCAGGAGAACGTCAACCTGCTCAACCGGACCGTTCTCACGATCCCCCAGCAGGCGGGCGCGGACGGACGCCTGTTCGGGTCGGTGACCGCTCAGGACATCGCCGGTGCGATTCGCGAAGCGCGCGGGCTGCGCATCGACAAACGCAACGTGCATCTTCCCGAGCCGATCAAGAACGTCGGCACGTACATGGTCGTGGTCGAGGTGGTCGATAACGTGACCGCCACGATCAAGACGATGGTCGTGGCAAAGAAGTAGCGCGCGGCGCCGCCCGACAGCGGCGCCGGCTATTCGCAACTTGCCGGCCGCAGCGGCTGCGAACATGTGTTCGATCATGTCCGTTGCAGCTTTTCATCCCGCGATTTGCGAAATACGCGGGCGAGCGGTCGAAGACGCCGACCTACACTCGCTCGACCGATGAGCGCCGCCACGACAGCCAACGGCGTAACAGGCGCCGCCGCGAGCGTGATCACGCCGCCGCACAACCTCGACGCGGAGCAGTCTGTCCTCGGCGCGATCCTGCTGTCGGACCGCTCGTTGTACGCGCTGGTGATCGAAGAGGGCCTGCGCGCGGAGGACTTCTACCGCGAGCGCCACGGCATGGTCTACGAGGCGATGCTCGCGCTGTACAACGAGAGTGAGCCCGTTGACGTCCTGACGGTCACCGACCGACTGCGCCAGATGGGCAAGCTGGACGACGTCGGCGGGCCGGCGACGGTGGACGAGCTGACCGGCGTGGTGCCGGCCGCGGGCCATGCGCGCCGCTATGCGCAGATCGTGCGCGAGCACGCACTGCTGCGACGGCTGCTGAAGAGCACGTACGAAATCCAGGAGAGCGTGCTGAGCCACCAGGCGCCGCCGCGCGAGCTGGTGGAGCAGGCGGAGAAGGCGATGCTCGAGGTCGCGCGCGATGACCGTCAGCAGGACTTCCGGGCAATCGAGGAGGTGCTGCACGAGGAGCTCGACAAGCTCCACCGGCTGTCGCTGGAGGGCACCTCGCTGACCGGCACCCCGTCCGGGTTCAAGGATCTCGATGAGATCACCGGAGGCTTCCAGGCGGGTAACCTGATCATCATCGCCGCCCGCCCGGCGATGGGCAAGAGCGCGCTGGTGTGCAACATCGCGGAGAACGCGTCGGTCGATTACGGCAAGCCGGTGGCCCTGTTCTCGCTGGAGATGGCCGAGGCGGAGCTGGCCCAGCGGTTCGTCGCCTCCCAGGCCAAAATCAAGGGCGAGGAGCTGCGCAAGGGGCGGGTGGCCGAGCAGCGCTGGCCAAAGATCCTCAAGGCGAGCCAGCGCCTGGCAGCAGCGCCGCTGTGGGTCGACGACTCGAGCGACGTGGGCATGCTCGAGATCCGCGCCAAGGCGCGCCGACTGCACAGCCAGTGCGAGGGGGGCCTCGGGCTGATCATCATCGACTACCTGCAGCTGATGCGCACCGACAGCCGCTACGACAGCCGCGTGACCGCCGTCGGCGAACTCAGCCGCGGCCTGAAGATCCTGGCGCGCGAGCTGGGGGTGCCGGTGATCGCGCTGTCGCAGCTGAGCCGCGCCGTGGAGACGCGAACCCCCAAGAAGATTCCTCAGCTCTCAGACCTGCGCGAGAGCGGGAACCTCGAGCAGGACTCCGACCTGGTGATGTTCATCTACCGCGACGACTACTACGAGGAGGACTCCGAGCACCCGGGCGAGGCCGACCTGATCATCGCCAAGCACCGCAACGGAGCCACCGGCAAGGTCACGCTGACCTTCCAGAAGGAGTACCCGAAGTTCATGAACTACGCCGGGGAGCGCTACGCGCAATGAGCGACGAGCTGTTCAGCGCCGGCTCGGGCGGCTTCCCGGATCCACTCGAGCTCAGAGCACATCGAGGCGGCGCCGTGCGCGAGGGCTCCTGCCCGCTGGGGGTGTGCGACGGCAGCGGCTTCGTCGTCGACGACGCCACCAATACGGCGAGTGACTGCGCCTGCCGTGCGGCACGCATCGCCAGCGCACGCACGAGGAGCCTGGCCGGGCGCATACCGCGCAGATACCGCGGCGTGTCGTTTGATCGACCGCCGGTGAGCGACATCGCGAGAACCGCCCCCGACCAGATTCGCTCGGTTCGCCGCTACGTGCAAGCGATCGAGCAGAACATCGACGCCGGACGAGGCCTGTGGCTCCAGGGCGACGTCGGCACCGGAAAGACCACGCTCGCGATGCTCGTGTCCAAGGCGGCGCTCGACGCGGGGCGCTCCGTCGCCATCTACTCACTCCCGCGCCTGCTCGCGCTGCTGCGCGAGTCGATGGACTCCGACGCAGGCATGCTCGACTTCCTCGACAAGCTGAGCGCCGTGGACCTGCTCCACATCGACGACCTCGGCGCGGAGAACCGCACTGACTGGGTGCTCGAGCAGCTGTACTCGATCGTCAACGCCCGCTACGAGGCCGAGCGCGCGATCGTGGCGACGACCAACCTCATGCCGGACGAGCTCTCCGAGCGCCTCGGTCCGCGTACGGTCTCGCGCCTGGTTGAGATCTGCGGCGATTTGATCCCGCTCCACGGCGAGGACAAGCGGCGGGAGTACCGCGCCGAGCCGAGCGCCAGCCGCACGTAAACTGGACTCGGTATGCCGGGCATCGTAATCGTGGGCGCCCAGTGGGGCGACGAGGGCAAGGGCAAGATCACCGATCTGCTTGCCGAGCACGGCGACGCCGTCGTGCGCTTCCAGGGGGGCAACAACGCCGGGCACACGATCGTCAGAGGCGAGCAGCAGTGGAAGCTCCATCTAATCCCCTCGGGCATCCTCTACGAGGGCAAGCGCTGCGTGATCGGCAACGGCGTGGTGATCGACCCGAAGGTGCTGATCGACGAGCTCGACGCACTGCGCGCGCGGCGCGTGGACGTCAGCGGCCTGCGCATCTCAGCCAACGCACACCTGATCATGCCCTACCACCTGCTGCTGGACTCCGCCGGCGAGGCGAAGCTCGGCAGCCTGCAGATCGGCACCACGCGCAGGGGGATCGGCCCGTGCTACGCCGACAAGGCCGCGCGACTGGGCATCCGTGTGCAGGATCTGCTCGACGAGAAGATCCTCAAGAAGAAGATCGTCGCGGCGATGGAGCCCAAGCGCCTGTCGCTGCGCCCCTTCGAGAAGGATCCGGCGCTCGACCTCCACACTATGACCGAGGAGTACCTGACCTACGGCCATCGCCTGGAGCAGCACATCGCCGACACAGCGAAGCTGATGTGGGAGATGCTCGACGACGGCAAGGTGGTCATCCTCGAGGGCGCGCAAGGGGCGATGCTCGACATCGACCACGGCACCTACCCCTTCGTCACCTCCTCGAACCCGCTGTCGGGCGCCGCGTGCGTAGGGAGCGGCATCGGGCCGAAGGCGATCGACGAAGTGTGGGGTATCTCCAAGGCATACACCACCCGCGTCGGCGCTGGCCCGTTCCCGAGCGAGCTGCACGACGAGATGGGCGAGGCGATCAGACAGCGCGGGGGAGAGTTCGGCACGACGACCGGGCGCCCGCGGCGCACGGGTTGGCTTGACCTCGTGGCGCTGCGCTACGCGGCGCGCCTGAACACGCTGACGGCGCTGGTGGTCACCAAGCTGGATGTCCTGTCCGGGCTGGATCGAATCCAGGTGTGCACGAGCTACCGAGGCGCCGACGGCGCGGTGTTCGAGGACTTCCCCTACCACCAGACCGTGCTGCACCACACGACGGCGGAGTTGACGGAGCTCGGCGGCTGGAAGGAGGAGCTGGGAGAGTGCCGCACCCTGTCAGACCTGCCCGACGGGGCGCGCGAGTACCTCGACTTCATCGCCGAGCACGCTGGCGCGCCCGTCGCGCTGATCGGGGTCGGGCCCGGCCGCGAGCAGATCGTGTGGACAGACGCCGGACAGCGGTCGATCGTCTCCCCCAACGCGCGCACCGCGCGATCGTAAGCTCGGCCGTCGCGGTCGCAACACCCTCCCGGCCGCCACAGCTACACAGCCGGCTCCGGCACCTTGGCGTTCTCGGCGTCGCTGATCGCCCAGGACAGTCGCTCCATCAGCTGCGCCGCAGCGTGATCGCTCGCTAGGTGGACGGGGTAGACGCGCTCGTCAAGTAGCACTGGGGCGTCGGGCCGCTCGCTTGCGTCGGTCGTGACGATGATCCTGGCCATGAAATCTCTCCCTTGTTGAGTTGGCGTAGCTCGATCTCCCATCGGGCTCGATCTCCCATCGGAACACTTCCACGACTCCTTGAGCGCTCCTTCCACAATTCCTCGAGGGTTCGTCCTCGAGGGTTCGGTCACCGCGCGAAGGGAGCAAGCTGTCGACCAACGCCCTTGGGGGCACGCCCGATTTGCGAGCTGGTTGCGAACATGGGCCGTCCGGGAATCGAACCCGGAACCTTGGGCTTAAGAGGCCGAGCACAAGCGCGCAGGCCCCGAAAATATGGGCCGCGCGATGCAGTTGGCGTGCGCTTGGGCGGCCGCTGCGCGTCCGTCGTTACCCATTCTGTTACCCACTGATATGCATGGGCCGCGCTCGCGAGCTCTCGAGGGGTGCTCACGACGTCGGCGAATCGCGCGTCGCCGCCCGAGGTGCCCGCAGCGGCGCCCGCGGTGACCAGCACGCGCTCGCAATAGCAAGAAGCAGTAGTCAGCGGGCGACGGCCCGGCGCTGCTGCTGGTCGTCCCGAGCCGGAGCCTGAGCGGCTTCCGTCGACCCGCTCGCATCTGTCACGAAACCGATAGCGCGGCGTCTGAACGTTGCTTGGTTTCAGGACGGCAGGATGACTCGGGCGGCGACTTGGCCTCACTCGTAATGAAGGGGTCCGGGGTTCGAGTCCCCGCGTCGGCTCTGGAGAAACCGTCGTACGGCGGCGCTTGGGGCAAGGCTTGGGGCGAGGATCAATCCGGAGCCAGTCCCGTCGCTCGGGTTGCGGAAGCCCGCGGATCCGACTGGCGCAAAGTCGGACGTACTGCCTCCGAGGCCCCGGTGAACGTGTCAGCGAACCAGCAGGTCGCGGTAGCCGGCCATCGCTATTTAGGCCTTTCAGCGCGCCGCATCCGCATCGTGGTCCGATCGCGCCGACGGTCCAGTCGTCGCGATACAGCAGCTCCGCTACCAGCGCAGCGATCGCCGCGGCGATGCTCCTCCGCTAGACGTCTTGGTCGTCGTGGCGGGAGGCCACCCCTCGAGCGCGTAGTCGTTCAGGAACTGGCGTTTCCAGAAGTAGCCGCGGTCGGTCTCCGTGAGTTCTGCCTGCTCGCAGACCTCAGCCCAGTCGCTTCTGATGACGTCGATCTGCTGATCGACGATGGTCGTCGCCTCCTTCTTGGTTAGCTGGTAGAGGTGGGCCCGCTCGACGCAGCCGGCGACCTGGCTCTCTTTGAAGCGGTCGGTGGCGTCTCCGATGATCATCGCCTGCGTCGCGCGCCCGGTATTGCGCCCTTGCGGACAGATGTCATACGCCGGGGTGAGCGTGAGCATCTGCCCGTCCCAGAAGGCTGCGTGGTTGCGAGCGTGGTCGTCAGTGTTGCCAACGAGGATGTTGAACGTGATCCGAGAGAAGAGCTCGCGCATATTCGAACCGGGTTGGGCAAATTTCGTCCGCATAATCTGGGCGAGCTCGTGGTAGCTGGCGTAGCGGGCAGCGAGCTCATTGAGACCAAGCATCGTGAGCGCTGACACGAGACTCAGCCGCTCCTCGGTTCCCGGTATGCGGTCGAAACGCTCAATGAGAAGGGCCGTCTTTTTGAGGGCTTGAGTGAGCTCGACGTGGGCCACCTTTAGGCCGGCGCGGTGTGCGAGCTCCATTGCGACGTACTCGCCCTGCTCCACCGGGAACGTGTCGGTCGTCGAGGAGAACTTGGCGATCAACCTGCGTGGCCCGTCGTCGATCAGCGCCTTTGGCCTAGCGCCGCCAATCGAGCTTCCATGGAGCAGCGCCGCATCGAGCGCCGGCGAGAGGGGAATGCCTTGTTCGACACGCTGCGCCGACGTCGCAAGTTCGTCGAGGCTCGCGCTCTCCCGGTCTCGGGGTACGTAGTCACTGGCGGAGCGCTGGAAGTCCAGGGCGCCCACGCGGTCCGAGCCAGACTCAAGAAGCAAAGTGATCAAGCCGAGGTCCGCCGGGTCCGCCTCGGCCGCTGCGGGCCCGATCAGCCGGTTCATGATCACGCGCTGGCCCCACGCATCCGGACGAGCGTCGAGGATGCAGCCGGGGGCGTCGAGCCCTGCGAGCGGCCTGATCCATTCCTCAGTCAGCGGTAGCTCAGGCGTATAGAGCGAGATCGCGTTCGGTCGCTGGAGGTAGCTTCGTCCATAGACAAAGGTGGCTTCGCCGCCTACCTCATCGAGACGTCCTGCCACGACCGGCTCTGACGCACCTGGCAGCCAGATCCAGACGAATGCCTCGCCCGGCGGCTCAGAACTCATTGTCGAGCTCTCGTCGGGGATGACGCACCGCCCGTGGCAGTAGCGTCGGGCGCCGGAGGCGCGCGGCCTCGTCCGCGAGGCGGGAGCCGTCGGTGTAGAAAAGCGGCACTCCGACCAGCGTCGCGACGTCGAACGCCGTTCCCAGAGCCACGCTGGGGTTGCCTCGTTCTACCTTCTGCAGGGTAGGCGGGCTGATGCCGGCACGCTCGGCGAGTTCGCGCACGGTCCAGCGCCGCGCGAGTCGAGCCTGGCGGATCTCAGCGCCGAGTAGTGCGGCGGCCTCGTAGACGGTGGGGGGGTAGGTGTGCTGGCGCTTGGGCATTTGTACAAATAAAATAGCATTGAAAGGCTCCCGCACAATTTTATTGGCATAAAAATACGCCGACTGGAGTTCTGCAGCCCGGTCGCCCAGTCCCTTCCTCGCCGTCCGGCGCGCCGACGCACTGCTCCAGCAGGAGGGCCTGGCGCCACTCCCGAAGGCCTGACGCTCCACGCGCTGCGCCGCACGTGCGCACCGCTGCTGGTGGCGCTCGGGAAGGACCCGGCCTACGTGATGCGCCAGATGGGGCACACCCACGCGATTGTCACGCTCGGGATCTACGCGCTGGTGATGCAGGCCAGCGACGCCGACCGCGAGCGGCTGCTAGCCCTCGTCGAGCGTAACCGAAGCATCAGCGTGTCGAGTGAGGGGCGCGCGGCAGGGAGTTACTCTCCGGTCTCGGTCGCATCACCGTCCCCGGCCGGCTGAGCCGCGGCGTGGAACGGATGATGTAGAGGCACCATCGAGGTGTAGAGGGGCCCGAATAACGGCTGAACCTCCGGGAATAGGATTGTGGCCTCGCCGGTCGCCCACGAGTGGAGGACGATTCGCTGGATGTGTTTCGGCTCATGGGCGAGCCCAACAAGATGGTCGACCAGAAATCGCGCAACGGCTTCCTCCGCGGGGAATACGTTGCCCTTGACATCGGGACCACCCGCTGTGATCAGGAGTAGATCCACGCCGGGTTGGTCGTGTTTGTCGACTAGGCGCTGCACCTCTTCCCACGCACCCTCGTCGGTGATCGGGGTCGTGTAGGCGAGGCCGATGTCGAAACCCGCCAGAGTGAACAGCATCGAGCCGGGCACGCCCCCGAGGATTGGGACTCCGTAGAACTTCGCGCCAGCGCCCGTGCCCGCAAGGGGGATTTCAGGCAATGCCTCGGGGGGCGGCCCACCCGCGTGCTTGAGCGCATCTGCAGGCGGGTCGTATTCGGCGAGGGCTCGAACGAGCTCGTCCAGAGCGGCAGTGTCTGAGGTTCGGTGTGGCTCGACCGGTGGCCCAGGGGTGGCAGCGGCCGCCTGGAACCACACGTACACGACATGGCCGGTGAGCTTTGCGAACGCGCCGGGCTCGGCTGCCTGCAGCGCCTGGCGAAGCTGCGTGAAGAGGTTGTGGGCCCATCGCCGGCTCTGGATCGTCAAGGCGGTGGACTCCACGCCTATCCGACCCGCGTCCGTCAGGACCGTTGCGTCGGGGGGGTCATTTCCCGGCTCGACGTCGCCGAACGCGTGATGCCCGATGGCAAGTGCATGGTCGCTGCTGAAGCGGCGGAGGTGCAGGTACTCGAGGTGGAACTTCTCCAACGGCTCGACGGTGCGCAACCAGCTCAGGGGCCACTCGAACCCGACCACGAGGAGTGGCGCACCGTCGGCGTCGGTGCCGATTAGCGAGAACGACGCTGCTCCACTCCAAGGCAGGGGGGCGGAGGCCATCGCGGAGATCTGCCAACCCTCCTCGACCCGCACGGGAAAGACGTGCATAACGGTGGTGGTGGTGGTGTCCACCAGGCCAGGGTAGACCAAGCTGATCCGGCACTGAGGCCCACATCGGGAGCAGCGTAACTCCCCGAAACCGCAGCGCGCCCGGGCCGATTCGAACAGCCGACCTCTCGCCCCGGAGGAACGAAAAGGAGGAAGCGAAAGAGGCGCGGAAATGGCTCTGGCAAGCCAGATGCGCCGTCGCCCGGCGACGGCTGATACCTGCGGATACGGTCCGATTTGAGGCCGTTTGGGCTAGTGAGCGAACCCAGTGGCCCAAACGATTGTGGTGACCGTGCCGGGTCGCGGGGGCTGGCTCAGTCTCATTTTTGGATCATGATGGTTCGCGGTCTCCTCGAACACTCGCGCACGTAATCGGGCGGGCGAAGACGCTCGCTTATCTGAACCATGGCCTCCCGTCAAGTGGTGGGGGTTGGGGGTGAGTGGTTGTGGTTGGTGTGGTCGTGGTGCGCTCCGTGGATGCCCGGGCTTATCTGGGTCCGCGACCTGATGGTCGGTGACGTGATGGTTGATCGGTCGTTCCGGCTGGAGCGATTCCGACCGCTCGGTCTTTCGTGGGCCGCCACGCTGACGTGGGAGCCGCGAGCGTTCTTGGAGCTGGTCGGAAGCTTGGGTGCCATCTTGGAGTTGTGGGCGTAGCGGAGCGAGCTGTGGGTGTCGGTTTGTGCTCAGGTGGTCGAGATCGGCTCGAGCGCGGCGGGCCCGAGCTCGCGCAGGATGTGGAAGGAGCGGCGTGCGAGCTTGCGCGCGATCGTCAGCGACGCGCGGGTGTGTGTGAGCCCGCGCGCCTTCAGCGCGAGGTAGTCCTCGTGGTCGGGGCTCTTCGGGCGAGTCGCCGACAGGGCGGCCTCATAGAGCGCCCAGCGCAGGTGCGGTGAGCCCTGGCGGTTGAGCTTGCCGACGCGTGAGCGTCGATCGGAGCGGTGCACGCCGATGTCGATCCCGGCCATCCTCACGGCCTTGCGTGAGGCCGAGAGGCGCTGGACGTCGCCGAGCTCGCAGAGCGTCATCAGCGCGGTGAGCTCGCCCATGCCGAACTGCGCCATCAGCGCACGGCAGCCGGTCTGCCGGCGCGCGAGTTTGCGCAGCTCTGACTCCAACGGGCGCAATTGGCCGTCGAGTGAGTCGACCATCGCCAGTGCGATCGCGATCCGCTCGCGCGCGTCAGCGGGCAGCTCCAGCTCCTTTAGGAACTCGCGTCCGGCGGCGCTGCGCAGCTCGGCGGGAGCGCCACTGATGCCGTGGTGAAACAGTGTCGCCTGCACGCGCTGAAGCCACTGCGTGCGCTCGTCGACGAGCGTCTTGCGTAGCCGCGCGCACGAGCGCCACTCGCGCACGTGTTCCGGCGGGATCCAAGATTCCGGCAGCCGCCCCTCGCCAAGCAGCGTGCGCAGCCAGCGCGCGTCCTCGCGATCGGTCTTCGCCCGGCGCTTGCGCCCGCGCAGCGCGCTCGTCTCGACCGGCTCGGCGAGATGTGCGACCGCACCAGCGCGTTCCAGCGCGCGTGAGACGAACAACCAACCCGTGCAAGCCTCGAGCGCGACCTGCAGCTCGCGACCCTCGAAGCGTGCAACCCAGCGCTCCACCGCGGCCGGGGTCGCGTCGATCCGCCCACGCGAAATCTCGCCCGTCTCGGTGTCCAAAGCGTCGAATGTGATCTGCCTGCGGTGCACGTCAAAGCCAGCTACGATCGTCATCTCGGGGCCTCCTTCGAGTTCCGGCATTACCAATTCACGCGAGTGTCTCGCGTCGAACCGAGGGAGGCCCTGTTCATGCCATCTTTCGCGGAAAGCAGTCACGCGATCGGCGACTGACGACGCGACTGCGTCTCGTCCAATCCGCTCGTCTGCGCGGATAGGCTCGATACGCTCGATTTCGGATGCGAGGAGGCGCGGTGCCAGCTGCCGCGCCTACCGCAGGCCTGGACGACGCCTTGCTAGCGCGAGCCTACAGGATGCCTCGTGCTGCCCAAGCCTGGGCCGGGAGCACAAACGGCGCCGCTGGCAGCGCCTCGCGGCACCGTTCGCGGAGCTGTGCCTGTCGCTCGGCGTCAAGAGCAGCCGTGTAGCGGCCGGCCGGGCCCACGCCAAGGGTGAACGGCTCCCACCAATCATCAAAGCTCGGATGCTCGACGCTGACAATGAGGGCTGTCTCCTCGATCTCGCGCAGCCCGGCGCCGTGGAACAACTGCGGAAGGTCGCCCTCACGAGCACCGGCAAGCTGCGACTCATCCTCGACCTCGGGGTCGAGTTCGCGCGCCGCATCCCAGAACAGGCTGAGCGGGCCCTGACCACCAGCGTGATCCCACACGCATGCCGCCACGACACCGCCTGGGCGAATGACGCGCACCATTTCGCTCAGGCCCCTCGCTGGGATCTGCCATGAAGTGAACGACGAGTTGCGCGAGCACTCCGTCGAATGTGTGCTCCGCGAAAGACAGCTGCTCTGCCGACCCAAGTCGCACGTCGACGCCAGGGTGACGGTCTCGGGCCGCCGAGACGAACGACTCGGAAGGATCAATAGCCGACACCAAGTCCGCTCGTAGCCGCCTTACCAGCTCGCTGGTAAGAGCGCCTGGACCGCAGCCGACATCGAGCACTCGCTGACCGGCCACGACCCTCGCGAAATCGGCGAGCTGCGGCGCGAGCAGCACCGAGTACCGGCCCATGAAGCGGTCGTACGCATCAGCCGCAGCGACGAAGTTCACTAAAGCGAATCTAGCGCTTGCCGCCCGAGGCAGTGACGCGACTGCCGTGCCGCTGGTGCGATTTGCCGGCTAGGGCCGCGGCCTACCTTCCGCGGACAACGCGGGCGCGGGGATCACGTCCGCGCTCACACTCGCTGCGGGACGATTCGCGATCGCGCCGGCTGACGCTCGCGACACAATCGCTTACGCCGGGTGAAGCAGTCGTCCTGGCCGTCCTCAGCCGGCGCGCTCGACCCTCGTCCAACTCGAAAGCGGACGCCGCTGGTGTGTACACGCCTGCTCCCCCAGCTAATCGACGGTCTGGGGCAATCTCACCGGGTGCGCTGGCGTCGCGCCAGGGGCTCTCCTGGCTTGCCGCTGTGGCGCGCGGTCGACGCGCCGGTGGTGCTCAGCCCTTGAAGAACTGCTGGTAGAGCAGGAAGACGTTGAGCAGGCTGATTATGCCGGCGCAGCCCCAGGCGAGGATGGTCGTGAGGCGCCGGTTGACGTGCACGCCCATGACATCTCGGCGGCAGGTGACCATAACGAGCGGCACGAGAGCGAACGGGATGCCAAAGGACAGAATGACCTGGCTGAGCACGAGCGCACTGGTAGGGCTGACACCAATGGCCAGGACGACGATCGCCGGGATCATGGTTACCGCGCGGCGCAGCATCAGCGGGATGCGGACGTTGATAAAGCCCTGCATGACGACCTGCCCGGCGTAGGTGCCGACGCTGGATGAGGAGGCGCCGGAGGCGAGCAGCGCGACCGCGAACGCGAGCGCGGCGGTGCCGCCGACGAGGTGGCCGAACTGCGCGTGGGCTTCAGGGATTGAGCTCAGACCCGAGAGGGCAGGGGTGTGGAAGAGCTTGGCTGCGACGGCGAGCATCGCCATGTTGACGAGGCCGGCGAGGCCGAGTGCGACGATCACGTCGAGGCGCTCGAAGCGCAGCACGCGGCCGCGCTCACGGTCGTTGCGGCAGGGCATCCGGCCCTTGGTCAGCGCAGAGTGCAGGTAGATGACATGTGGCATCACGGTCGCGCCGATGATCCCGACGGCGAGGTAGAGCGAGCCGCTGCCGCGCAGGCCGGGCAAGAGCCCGCGCAGCGAGCCGTGCACGGAGGGGCCGATGCGCAGCGTCTCATACAGAAAGCCCAAGAAGATGATCCCGAGCAGCGCCGTGATCGCCAGCTCGAAACGGCGGAAGCCGTGGGTCTGCAGCTCTAGGATCGCGAATGCGATCACGCCGGTCATCAGCCCGGCGGGGAGCAGCGGCACGCCGAAGAGGAGGTTCAGCCCGAGCGCGGCGCCGAGGAACTCGGCGATGTCGGTCGACATCGCCATGATCTCGGCCTGCACCCACATGCCCCACGTGAACGGGCGGGGGAAGCGCTCGCGCACGATTTCGGGATAGTTGCGGTCGGTGACGATCCCCACCTTGGCCGAGAGGTACTGGATCAGCATCGCCATCACGTTCGCCAGCAGGACGACCCACAGCAGCAGGTAGCCGAACTGCGCGCCGCCTTCGATATTGGTGGCGAAGTTACCCGGATCGACGTAAGCGATCGAGGCGACAAAGGCCGGGCCCAGCATCAAGATCGTCGCGCGCACGCGACCTCTGGACAGAAGCTGCTCGAGCGCGCTCGGGCCGGCGAGCGCTCCCCCCAACTCTCCCGGCAGCGCTACCGAGGCGCCCTCGACGGCGCCCTCGAGCGCAGGAACCGGATTGGGGGGCAGGGGTGTTATCCCTGACCCTCCTCGGTCTCGATGCGCATGGCGCGCGCGAGCGCGCCGCCGATCGGATGTTCGCGCTCGCCGAAGCGGACGAACACCGGTCCGCCGAACGGCTGACGGTCGACGACCTCCAGACGATCGCCCAGCCCGATGCCGTGCTCGGCTAGGTAGCGCAACATCTCGGGGTCAGAGTCAGAGACGCGCGCGAAATGCCCCACGGCGCCAACCGGCAGCTCGTCGAGGCTGTGCGTGGCGCGCTCCTCGATCCCAAACTCGACCGTTGGGATCGGATCGCCGTGCGGATCGACGGTTGGGTCGCGCAGGCGCGCGGCGATCAGCTCCTCAAGCTCCTCGGAGAGTACGTGCTCGAGAACCTCGGCCTCGGCGTGCACACGATCCCAGGGCATCCCAAGCTCCTCGGCGAGGAACAGCTCTATCAGCCGGTGGTGGCGCAGCACCTCAAGCGCGACCCGGCGACCCTGGTCGGTGAGCTTCACGCCGTGGTAGCGCTCGTGCTCGACCAATCCCACCTCAGACAGCTTGCGCACCATCGCCGAAACCGAGCCCGGCGTGACGCCCAGCCGCTCGGCCAGCTCAGTGGTTGATACCGCCTCCCCCTCACGGGCCTCGAGCGCATAGACCGCCTTGGCGTAGTCTTGGACGGAGGCAGAAATCGAGTCGGGCACGGCCATGGAAGTTTTTTAGTATAGCCAAACATTCTTGTCAAGACGCCATAACTCGAACGTTCGTCGACCGCGCTGACCCTAGCCTCGTCGCAACGTGCGTTAGTCTGAGCTTGTGGCTGATGACCGCTGCGATCTGCTGTGTCTGGACCTGCCGCGCGCGGAGGCGATCCGCCAGCGCTTGGATCTCGATGCCGCGGCAGGGGCGGCGGCTCGTGCAAAGGCGCTCGCCGACCCGACGCGGTTTCTGATCGCGCTCGCCCTGCGCGACGGCGAGGAGCTGTGCGTCTGCGACCTCGCCTGGATTACGTCGCGAGCTGAGAACCTCGTCGGCCACCACCTGCGCACGCTGCGCGGCGCCGGCCTCGCAAGCTCGCGGCGCGAGCACAAGATCGTCTTCTACGCACTGACCGACACCGGGCGCCGGCTGCTCGACGCGCACCTCCAACTCGCCGAGGTGGCGAGATGAGCACCCCGTCGCTCGAGCTGCCTGTGGTTGCCGAGCCCGCGGCCCCCTCGCAGCAGCACCACCGGCTCGAGCTGGCCGACCGCGACCGCCTGATCCGCCGCGCCAAGGCTCTGTCCTGGCTGAGCCTCGCCTACATGAGCGCCGAGGGCGCAATCGCGATCACCGCGGCGATCCTCGCCAGCTCCGTCGCGCTGCTCGGCTTCGGCCTTGACTCCGTGATCGAGGGCCTCGCCTCGATCATCGTCATCTGGCGCTTCACCGGCACCCGCCGGCTCTCCGAGCACGCCGAGCAGCGCGCCCAGCGGCTCGTCGCCATCACATTCTTCCTGCTCGCCCCCTACATCACCCAGGACGCCATCCGCACACTCATCAACGGCGAGCATCCCGGCACCAGCTGGCTCGGGATCGGCCTGTCGATCTCCAGCATCATCGTGATGCCGTTTCTCGGCAAAGCCAAGCAGGGGATCGGCCAGCGCCTTGGCTCAGGCGCAACAGCCGGCGAGGGCACGCAGAACATGCTCTGCGCCTATCTCGCCGCGGGTGTCCTCACCGGCCTAATTCTCAACGCCGCCTTCGGCCTGTGGTGGGCCGATCCTGCCGTTGCGCTTGGAATCGGCGCGCTCGCGCTCAACGAGGGCCGACAGACCTGGCGCGGCCAGGGCTGTTGCGCCACCTCGCCGCTTCCCGGCGAGCCGCTCGACGCCTGCCAAGACGACT
>CAWFAC010000016.1:0-84442 GCA_963813625.1 uncultured Solirubrobacteraceae bacterium | reverse complement strand
GATCCCACAGGTAGTGTTGGATGAACCACAGCATCGGGTTGGCGAACACGTTGTAGAACCGGTCATAGGCGCCCTCATCGCTGACCACCAGCCGCACCTGGTACTCGCCCCCGGCGGGGGAGCGGACCGGGAACGCGCGACCGCATTGCTCACGCGAGACCTCGGCGTCGTGCTCGTTCCTCGGCGGAGGCGTTCCAGATGGCTTCACGGTCAAGGCCGGCCCGCTAGCGCGTCACCAGCCCCCGGAGCCGCGCTGTACTTCTCCGTGCGCGTGGAACGTGACAGGCCCGCGGTTGCTCACCAGCACCAGCGGAGTCCGCTGCGCCGGCGCGCTGCTCATCTTTCGCTCAGCTCATTGAAGATCCGCAGATAATCGCGCAGATAGCGCGGCGTGAGGAAGTTTCGGCGCACGTGCTCCTTGCCGCGCCTGCCCGGCGCGCGGCCCAGCTCGGGGTCGCGCAGGATCTCGGTCGTGCGCCGGGCGCACTGCTCGACGCTGGAGACGAGGTATCCGGTCACGCCGTCTTCGATCTGCAGCGGTATGCCGCCGACGTTCCCACCGACGAACGGTCGCGCCTTCCAGATCGCCTCGGTGACCGTCAGCCCGAAGCCCTCGCGCGTGGACTTCTGGATCAGCACGTCGGAGTGCGACTGAAAGGCGTTGACCTCAATCGCGCCGACGTTGTTGAAGTTGTTGAGGATGTGGATGTCCGGGTCGCCGTCCGCGTGTGCGATGGTCGCGTTGAAGAAATCCCATCCCTCGGGATCGTCGCTGGCCATCGAGCCGACCAGCGCGAGCTGTACCTCCGGCATGCTCGCCTTGACCTGCCGGTAGGCGTCGATCACGCCCAGAGGATCCTTCCACGGATCAAAGCGCGAAACCTGGCAGATCAGCGGGCGGTCGACGTCGATCCCGAACTGCCCGCACACGAACGAGCCGTCTTCGGGCGACAGCGCCATGTTCTTCGGCGTCAGCGGGTCGATCGCGGGCGGCACCACGTTGACGTGGCCCTTCATCCCCGCGGGTACGTACTCGCGCAGGTGAAACAGCGACTCCGGATAGTGCTCGATGTAGGGCAGCAGCTCGGCGATCGTGTTCGCGTTGGGCGTCGACAGGTCGATATGGCAGCGCCATACCCAGCCCTTCGCCTTCTCGGGTACCAGCTGGCACAGCGCCGCCGGCTGCGGGTCGTGGACCAGGCACACGTCCCAGCCGCCGGTGAGCTCGCGCGCGTTGATGTCGTTGTAGCGCCGCCACGTCGCCCACTGCTCCTCGTCGAGATCCTGCGGGGCCCCCTGCAGGGCGTTGTGCATGAGCTTGGTCGCGTTGAAGAACTCTTCGCGGCCATAGATCACCTGCCACTCGCACTCGAGCCCCACGTCGCGCATCAGCGGCACCAGCGTGTACAGGATCTCCGAGACCCCTCCGCCGAACGCGGTGGCCGAGATGTGCACCACCCTCTGACCCTGCAGCGGCTCGGCGAGCTCGCGGATTTCGGCGATCAGCTCGCGCCCGCAGATGTGCGTGTAGTCGGCGAGCGTCTTGTTTGCAACGGCCACGGGCTGGAGCACGCGGCGGCACGATACCTAACCCGGCCCACCAAGCCGCGCTTATGGCGCCGGCGCCCTCCCCGATCGGCCAGCGGGCATCGCTGACGCGCGCGAGGAGCCGACGCGCGGACTATGGTCTAGGCGGATGCTCAACGGGCGCCTGTACCGAGCGGCCTTCGTGCCCTTCCTGTTCGCGCTTGCGATCGCCGCGTTCTCGTTGAGCGCGAGCCCGCGGCCGCTTACCTCGACGCTCGCCCCCGACGCGTTCGAAGGCGCGCCCGCTTTCGCAGAACTGAAGAGCCTGGCCGCGCGCTATCCCGAACGGCGTCCCGGCAGCCGCGGCGATGATGCTCTGGCTGCGTACGTGGCGCAGACACTCAAAGGGCTCGGCGGCAGCGCTGGAGGCGGCTTCTCGGTGCGCACGTATCACTTCGACGCGCAGACGATCGACGGCGAACGCTCGCTGACCACGGTCATCGCGCAGCGCCCAGGCTCGACCAGCGCCGCGCCGATCCTGATCCTCGCACACCGCGACGCCGCCGCGCCGGGGTCGCTGGCCGAACTGTCGGGGACCGCGGCGCTGCTGGAGCTGGCACGCGTGTTCGCCTCGCGCGAGACCAAGCGCACGATCGTCCTGGCCTCGACGAGCGGCGGCAGCGGCGGCGATGCGGGCGCAGCGCAGCTGGTCGCAAACCCAGCCGAGACCGGGGGCATCGCCGCCGAAGGAGGAGGTCAGGGGCCGTTCGACGCGGCGATCGTCCTGGGCGACCTCGCGGGCGCGCGGGCGCGTAGGCCGTTCGTCGTGCCCTTCTCCGACGGCCCCGGCTCCGCTCCGCTCGAACTTCAGCGCACCGTGGCCGAGGCGATCACCCAGGAGGTCGGCACCGACCCCGGCTCACCGAGCGCGCTCGGACAGCTTGCCCACCTCGCCTTCCCGCTGGCGGTCGGCGAACAGGGCGTGCTCAACGCCGGCGGTCTGCCGGCTGTGCTCGTTCAGGTCTCCGGCGAAGGAGGCCCGCCGCCAGCGCCCGCCGCACGCGCCTCGCGCTCGCGCGATGCGGTGAGCATGGAACGCCTGGAAAGCTTCGGCCGCGCGGTGCTGGGCGCGGTCGACGCGCTCGACGCGGCACCCGACCTCGCCAGCGCGATGCAGACCGGCCTGCTCCTGCAGCGCAAGACGATGCCCGCGTGGGTGCTGCGCCTGCTCGTGTTCACGCTGCTGCTGCCGCCGCTCGTCGTCGCCGCGGACGGGCTCGCGCGGGCGCGTCGCCGGCGCTTGGCAGTCGGGCGCTGGACGCTGTGGACGCTGAGCTGCGCCCTGCCGTTTTTCAGCTGCGCCCTACTCGCGTACGCGCTCGGGTGGCTCGGGATCCTCGGCGCGACGCCGTCTGAGCCGGTCCTGCCAGGCGCGCTGCCGTTCGACGGGGAGGCCGTCACCGCCGTCGTCGCGATCGCGCTGACGTTCGCGCTCGCGTGGCTGTTGTGGGGCATGCTCGTGCGGCGTCTTGGCTGGGACGTGCGCCCGGATCCCGAGGTGGCCGGCCTGTCGATGCTGCTCGTGGCGCTGCCGATCGGTGTGCTCGTGTGGGTCGGCAATCCGCTCACCGCCCTGCTGGCGCTTCCGGCGCTGCACCTGTGGCTCGGACTCGCCTCGCCGGACCGATTGGGAGTCGACCCGCGCCTGCGCCGCACCGCGTCGCTCGCGCTGGTCGCGCTGGGCGTGCTGCCGCTGGCGCTGCTCGTGCTCTTCTACGCGCACGAGCTCGGACTGGGGGTGGGCGGGGCGGCGTGGATGGCGGTGCTGCTAGTCGCCGGGGGACACGTAGGGTTCGTGGGAGTGGTTCTGTGGAGCCTCGCGCTCGGCTGCGCCGCCGCCGCCGCGATGCTCGCCGCCAGGGGCCTGCGGCCGCTTCCCGATCGACCGATCGCCGACGGGCTGGAGATCACGATCCGGGGGCCGATGTCCTACGCAGGTCCAGGGTCACTCGGTGGGACGGAGTCGGCTCTGCGACGATAGGCGGACGTGTCCGAGCCACGGTTCACAGCGACGGTCCCCGGCGGAGGTCTGCGCCGCCGGCGGTCGTCCGGGCGCGTCCTGCGCGCGGTGGCGGTGCTGCTGATCCTCGCCGGCGGGCTGGCGCTGCTCGACGCGGTCGTGACGCTGCTCTGGCAGGAGCCGATCTCGGCGTTGTACGCGACCATCAGGCAGGACCACCTGAGCGACGCTCTGAAGCAGGTCGAACGCGCCGCGCCGACACCGATCGAGCGGCGGACGCTGGCGAGCCTGCCCGGCGAGCGCCGCCGGATCGCGTTCCTCGGCCGCGAGCTCGAACGCCACGCCGGCGACGGCGCGGCGGTGGGACGCATCGTGGTCCCGCGGATCGGCGCGAGCTATGTGGTCGTGAAGGGGACCGACATCGAAGACCTGAGGAGTGGACCGGGCATCTACGCGGAAACGAGCTTCCCGGGGATCGCGGGGACGACCGCGATCGCGGGGCACCGGACGACCTACCTGGCGCCGTTCCGCGACATCAACCTGCTGTCGCCCGGCAACCACATCCTGCTCGAGATGCCCTACGCCCACTTCACATACACCGTCATCGGTCAGCGGGTCGTGGCCCCGAGCGATGTCGAGGCGGCGGTCGGACGGGTCGGCTACAGCCGCCTGGTGCTGTCGGCGTGCACGCCGCTGTTCAGCGCTGCCAAACGCCTGCTGGTGTACGCGCGGCTCACGCGCACGGTTCCGGAGGGCGCCGCCCGTGTGCTCCCGGGCGGCGCGCAGCCGCGGCCGATCGAAGCGGAACCCGCCCAACGCGCGCGCGCCGGCCGGAGCTCTTAGAAAACGTGCTCGAATCCCTCGATCGCTACCGCGGCGCCCCGCTCGTCTGACAGCGTCACGCCGGGTGGCCCCTCGACCACCTCGCCGATCCAGCTGACCTGCACCGAGCCGAGCGAGCGCAACGCTCGCTCCACGCGCGGGCGATCGGCGGCGGCGGCGCAGAAGCACAGCTCGTAGTCTTCGCCTGCCGCGGCCGCCAGTCGCCAGGGGGGCACGCCGAGCTCGGCCGCGACCTCCGCGACGCCCCGCTGCAGGGGCAGGGCGGCGAGAGACAGGCGCAGGTGCACGCCGCTGGCGCGGCCGATGTGTCCGGCGTCGGTCGCGAGCCCGTCCGAGAGGTCGATCATCGCGTGCGCACGCGCGGCGGCCAGCGCGCGGCCCTCCTGCAGCCGCGGCGTCGGGCTGCGCGCCCGCGCAAGCGCGCGCGCGCTCGCGGGCATGCGCGCAGCTCGTCCCTGCATCACCGCCAGGGCCGCGCCGGCCCCGCCCAGCCAGCCGGTAACCCCGACGAGGTCACCCGGGCGGGCGCCGTCGCGGCCGACGAGCGCATCGGCGCTGTCGGCCCAGCCCACCGCGGTGACCGACACGGTCAGGACCGGCGCTGCCACGACGTCACCGCCGGCGATCGCGGTGCCAGTGCGCGCGGCGAGCGCGCCTGCTGCGCGCACCAGCTCCAGCGCGCGGCCCTCGCCAAAGTCCGACGGCAAGCCCAGCACGAGGTAGGCCTCGCCCGGATCGGCGCCCATCGCCGCGAGATCCGAGAGGGCGCCCGCGAGCGCTCGATGTCCGACCTCGCCCGCCGTCGCCCAGCCCTCGCCCAGGCGGAAGTGGACGCCCTCGACCATCGCGTCGACCGAGGTCACGCACACCGGCCGCGCGCGCACGACCGCCGCGTCGTCTCCGATCCCCCGCACGATTCTCGCTGCCCGCGGCGAGCTCGCCAGCTCGGCCGCGATGGATTCGATCAGGGAGCGCTCAGCGATGCCCGTGTCAGCGGTGCCGGTAGACGATTCGCGCGCGGTCGAGGTCGTATGGCGAGAGCTCGCAGCGAACGCGATCGCCAGGGAGGATGCGGATCCTGAAGCGTCGCATCTTGCCCGCGACGTGTCCGAGGACGACGTGGTCGTTGTCGAGCTTTACGCGGAACATCGCGTTCGGAAGGGCCTCGATCACCTCACCCTCGAATTCAACCTTGTCCTCCTTTGCCACGTCGCATCCCATCTGGTCGCCGGTGCCGTCGCGACAGCAACCTGTTTCGTTTCGTATATCGAGATCAAACTACCAGCGCCGGCGCCGCGAAGTGGCTTGGGTCGGTTCGCGGCCAGCGTCAGCCGGGGCCCGCTCCTCCGGTCTGGTTGACCGCGGGCGCTTCGGGCCTAGGGGGCGGGGCCGGTCTGCTCGGTTCTGTGGCGGGGGGAGCCGGGGCCGGTGTCACCGCTGGGCGGTTGGGGTGCCCGCCGCCGGTTTCGGTGGGGCCGCGCCGGCGGCGGTGTGTCCTCCCGGGGGTGCTTTCACCGAACTGTGCGCCTTCATGGGCGGCCTGCGCCAGGCCGGTGCTCGCGTACTTGCCGTAGAACGGCTGGTAGGAGATCGCTTCCTTGGACTGCGGGAATTCGACGCAGGGTTTGCCTTCGGTTACGGCGCTCATGTACGTTTTCCAGATCACCGCTGGCAGGGCTCCGCCCTGCTGTGGTTCGCCGTGAACATCGGTCATCGGAACGTCTCGCTTCGGGTAGCCCACCCACACGACCGTCGAGAATTCAGGGGTGTAGCCGTCGAGCCACGCGTCGACCAGTTCGCTGGTCGTCCCGGTCTTGGCGGCGGTCGGACAAGCGATCACCGATTTCACAGCGGTGCCGCCGAGCACGTTCTGATGGAGGATGCTCGTCTCCTCGGCGGTGACGGCTTCGCTGAGCACCTTCACGCGGCGCGGCTGGCCCCAGTCGGTGTCCTCGCGCCCGTCGGGGAAGACGACCTTCGTGACCGCGATCGGCGTGTTGCGCCAGCCGCCGTCGGCGAGGGTCGCGTACACGTCGGCCATTTCCAGCGGCGTCACACCCAGCGTAAGCCCGCCCAGCGCTTGGGCGGGGTTTCCGATCAGATGCGTTTTGACCCCCATCTGGTAGGCCATCTTCGTGATCGTTTCCTCGCCCAGATCGGCGGCCAGCTGGGCGTAGACGGTGTTGTCGGATTTGAGCGTCGCCGCGACCAGGTTGATTGGGCCGTTCTGCTCGCCGCCAAACGTTTTGACTCCGTAGGTCGGATAGCCCGCCAGCCAGCCGGGCTGAAGCGTGTGGGAGTCGTAGATCGTCGAGTTGGGGTCCACGCCGCGTGAGAGCGCGTCGGCGAGGTCGATCGCCTTGAACGTCGAGCCCGGATCGCGGTGACCGTCAGCGGCGAGGTTGTACTGGGACTGCTCGTAGCTCTCGGACTCGGCCATCGCCTCGATGTCGCCGTTGTGGGGGTTGAGCGTCACGATCGCCGAGGCCGGGTCTTCGGCCTCGTTGAGCACTTCCGCGATCGCCTTGCGCGCCAGGCGCTGCATGTTGAGGTCGATCGTCGTGTACACCTTGAGCCCGCCCTGCTCCACGGTCTTGGCGCCGTAGCGGCCCACCAGCTGTTCACGCACGTATTCGAAGAAGAAGTCCTCCCGGCGCTGGGAGTAGAAGTTGCCGGGGTGCACCTCCAGCGGATCGGCCTCCGTGGCGGCGGCCTGTGCAGGGGTGATGTAGTGCAGTTCGGCCATCTTCGCGAGCACCTCGTTACGGCGTTCGCGGGCGGCGGCGCGGTAGAGCAGCGGGTTGTACTGCGACGGCGCCTGCGGCAGCCCGGCGAGCAGCGCCGACTGCTCCAGGTTCAGCTGCGAGGCGGGCTTGTTGAAGAACACGCGCGCCGCGGCCTGCACGCCGACCGCCGTCTGTCCACCGACGGTCCCATACGGGACGCTGTTCAGGTAGGTGGTGAGGATCGAGTGCTTGCTGTGGTGCTTCTCGTAGTCGATCGCCAGCTTGGCCTCGATGATCTTCTGCTTGATGGTGCGCTGGTCGCCCCCGAGGTACAGGTTGCGCACCAGTTGCATCGTGATCGTCGATCCGCCCTGCAGTGGCGCGCCTTGGCTGATGTCCTTGACCGCCGCGCGGAAGATCCCGGTCAGGTCGACGCCGTCGTTTTTGTAGAAGCGCTGGTCCTCGATCGCGACGGTCGCGTTCTTGAGGTCGGCCGGGATTTCGCTCCAGCCGACCGGACTGCGCAGTTCGTCGGACTGGATGAAGCCCAGACGGGTGCCGTCGGCGGCGAACACCTGGGAGGAGCCGCCGCTGAGCAGCGGGTGAAGCGTGGAGAGCGCCGGCGCCGATGCGGCGACGTGCAGGACGTAGGCGACCGCGGCGATCACGCTGATGACGAGCGTGACGACGAGCATGCCGCCGCCAACGATCAGGATTCGCGTGCCCCTGCCGCGGCTACGCCGGCGCATTCGTGCTTGTCGAGACATCGCGGGAGATTCGAGATTACCGCGCCCGGCGTGTTTTTCCGCCGCCTCGGACCGCGGCGATCTCTAGGCTCGATGCCAAGCGCCATGAACCCCGACACCGCGGACCCAGTCGTCCGGGCTGTGCGCCCGGCCATAGTGGACAACGTAGCCGAGCCGGTCGCCCCCTTCGATCGATCCTCGATCGACCAGCGGACGTCGGCTCCGAGCACGGCCGGCTCGGTGCCTGGCTGGTGGACGCGACTGCGCAGCGACCGTGCGCGGATGACCGCGGTGCGCGAGAGCTGGCGGGCGCTGTGGAGCTCGCGTCTGCTCGTGTGGGCGGCGGGCGTGGGCACGCTCGTGGCATTCGGCTTCGGGCCCGCGCGCAAAGCCTTCAACCCTCCGGGCGTGACCAGGGGATTCGGCTGGCTCGGCGACCTGCTGGCCGCGCCGGCGGCGCGCTGGGACGCGGCGTGGTATCTGGTGATCGCGCACTACGGCTACCGCCCCGATCTGGGCGTGTACACGGCCCCGCGCACGGCCTTCTTCCCGCTCTATCCGCTTGGCCTGCGGGCGATCGCTGTGCTCGGCGTGCCGGCGGTCCTCGCCGGCGTGCTGATCTCGATCGCGGCGTTCGCGCTCGCCCTGTACGGCATCCACCGCCTGACCACGCTCGAGCTGACCCGTGGCTCGCGGCCGTCGCTTACCGGCGATCGGGTCGCCGACGCCGCCCGCCTGGCGGTGATGCTGACGGCGTTCGCGCCGATGGCGTTCTTCTTTTCGGCGGTGTACTCGGAGTCGCTGTATCTGGCTCTGTCGGTGGGGCTCTTCTGGAGCGCGCGTAACGGGCGCTGGATGTGGGTGGGCGTGCTCGGGGCGCTCGCCGGCGCGACGCGCAGCACCGGCCTGGTGCTGGCGCTGCCGGCGGTGATGATCTACCTGTACGGCCCGCGCGAGGACAGAGCCGCCGACCACCCCGTGTCCGAGGACGGTCGCGCACGCCTGCGTGTGCCCTTCAGGGTGCGCCCGCGCTATCGGCTGCGGCGCGAGGCGCTGTGGCTGGGTCTGCTACCGGTGGGCGTGGTCCTCTATGCGTGCTATCTGGCGCTCTCGGGCGGGAGCGCACTGGCTCCGTTTCACGCAGAGGATGTGTGGGGCAGGCACTTTGCGGGCCCCTACGTGGGCGTGTGGGACGGCGTGAAGGCGGCGTTCGAGGGCGCCCGTCAGCTGCTGTCGTTCCAGCGCCATCACCTCTACTTCCCGAGCGTTTCGGGCAGTCCGTTCGTGAGCGCGGGACACAACCTGATGCTGCTCGTATTCCTGCTCGCGGCGATCCCGGCCGCCTGGGGCGTGCTCAAGCGGCTGCCGCTGGCCTATGGCGTCTACGTGATCGCCGCGCTGGCTCTGCCCCTGTCCTACCCGCCGAGCTCGCAGCCGCTGATGTCGCTTCCGCGCTACCTGATGGTGCTGTTCCCGTTTGGGATCTGGCTCGCGGCGTGGCTGACCGAGCATCCGCGCGCGCAGCGCCCGGCGCTCGTGCTGTCGGGCGCGCTGATGGCGCTGTTCGTCGCCCAGTTCGCCACTTGGCATTGGGTGGCATAGCGATGGAAGAGCCGCCGGAGGGCGATCGGTCGCGCTCACCGACCACCGACTGGCGGCCGTGGAGCGCGCTGGTCGCGCTGCTCGGGGGCCTCGTGCTGGCGGCCGCGGCGGGCCTCGTAGTCGACATTCCAGCGCTCGCGCTCGGGGTCACGATCTCGAGCTCGCACACTCCGCCCGGGCTGTCGATCGCTGACACGGTCGTCCAGGACGTGGCGTTCGTGCTCGCGGCCGTCTACTGCGCGCATCTCGGCGGGCGGGTCGTGCGCGCGTGGCAGTTCGGGCTGCGCCCGCCGGGCGTCGGCTGGCGCGCGGCCAGCGGCCGGATCGTGCTGCTGCTGATCGCGTTCGTCGTCCTCAGCGCGATCTGGTCAGTGGTGTTCAACCCGAGCAAAGAGAAGCTGCTCGAACAGCTCGGCTCCAACGAAGGCGCGGCGCTGCTGCTGCTGAGCGCCGGCTTGACGTGCGTCGTGGCGCCGATCTGCGAGGAGTTCCTGTTTCGCGGATATATCTTCACGGCGCTGCGCAACTGGCACGGAACGTTGCCTGCGGCGCTGATCACGGGGCTGGTGTTCGGCGGCGTGCACGCCGGCTCGGCGCCCGCGCTCGATCTCGTGCCGCTGGCGGGGCTCGGCTTTGGGCTGTGCCTGCTGTATCGCTACACGGGCTCGCTATATCCGTGCATCCTCGCCCACTCGCTGAACAACTCGCTTGCGTTCTCGAGCCTCGAGGGCTGGAGCTGGCAGGCGCCCGTGCTGATGGTGAGCGCGTTTATGGCGATCGGCGCGGTCGTGCTCGTATGCAAGCGTGTCGGCCTGATCACGCCGGAGACCCGGCTCGCCCGCCCGGGTGCATAGGATCGTGCTATGAGCCGCACGCGTCACCCGGCCGCGCTGTGCGCAGCGCTGATATGCCTGGCGGCGATGTCCACCCCGGCCGCCGCCGAAACGGCGGCCCCCGCGGCCGGGCGAATTCAGCTCGTGCTGCAGAAGGTCGGGGGGAGCCCGCCGTTCGCGCTGGTCGGGGCGCGGATCGTCGTGCGCGGCATCGTCACGCCATACGTCAGCGGACAAACAGTGAAGGTCAGCTTCTACCGCGACGGGCGGAAGGCGGCGGTGACCGTGGTCAGGGTGCTCCCGGTCCGAAACGGCGCAGGACAGTTCCATGTCAGCATCACGAGCCACTACGCCGGGCTCGTTGAAGCGCGTGCGGCGCACTACGCCACCGCGCAGCAGATCGCCTTCAGCGGGCGCTCGGGCGGCGTTCGCTTCGTCAACACCAACGTTGGGCCAGGGGCGCAGGGACAGTCGGTGCGGCTGCTTCAGTCGGAGCTCGACGTGCTCCACTATGTCGTGCCGCTGACGGGGGTGTTCGACGAAGGAACCGGACAGGCGGTGATCGCCTACCGCAAGATGACCGGCCTGCAACGCATCGCCTACGCGGGCCGACAGGTCTTTGAGCTGCTCGCGCGCCGCGCCGGGAGCTTTCATGTGCGCTATCGCCGCGATGGCCGCCACGTCGAGGCCGACCTGACAAAGCAGGTGCTGGCAGAGATCGAACCGGGCGGGCACGTGCGGAACATCTACACGATGAGCTCGGGCAAGCCCTCAACGCCGACGGTGATCGGACACTTCCTGGTGTACCTGAAGACCCCGGGGGTCAACAGCGAGGGCATGGTCGACTCCAATTACTTCATCCGCGGATACGCGATCCACGGATACCCCGAAGTCCCCACGTATGCCGCCAGCCACGGCTGCCTGCGGGTGCCGATTCCCGACGCTTCGGCGATCTACGCGTGGGTGCGTACGGGCACGCCGGTGGACGTCTACAACGAGGACGGCGGCGGCAGCTCGCGCGTGCGCGACAACGCCGGTCCCTAACGGGGGTTCACACCCTGACGCGGAGCACGCGCGCCAGGTAGCCGAGACCGAAGCCATAGACGGCGAGCGCGAGCAACAGCTTCACACCGCGGATGACCCATTCGCTGGTGGTGCCCGAGACGACGCCGGCGAAGGGCGAGGTCAGCTGTTCGGAGGCTTCGTCGACCCTCCGGTGGACGCGGCCCTCGTGCGCGGTCGGCGTTGCCGTGGAGCCCGTCGCGCCAGGGCTCGTGCTCGCTGTCACGGGCGCGTGGCCGGCGAGCTCTTCCGTCTGACGACTGGACGCGGTCTTGGTCTGGGCCACTACGAAGATCACGAACGACGCGATCACAATCGTGCAGATCACAAACGAAGCAAAGCGAATGAATCGCACGATGAAAGACAGCACAAACGCTAGATTAGGTGGCCGCGTGGACAGCCTGGACGGATATACGAGCGCGGCATTAGGCGCGAGCCGCGACGCCGCAGAACCCGTCGCTTGAGGACGGGCTCTGGTCGCAAAAGCGGGGGTAGCGCGCTCCGTCTAGCGTAGCCCCTAGGATTCACGGGCTATGACCACTCTTTCTCAGCCCGTCGCTGCGTCCAGCGGATCCCGTCAAGCCCTGATTGACGAGCTTAGGGAGCACGCCTTGGTTCTCGAGGACGTTGTCCTTAGCAGTGGAGCAAAGGCCAACTACTTCATTGACGCAAAGCGCGTAATCTTGCGACCCTCAGGTTTCCGGCTCGTAGCAGAGCAGGTGCAGCACTATGTTCGCGAGTTCGGCGCGAACGCAGTGGGCGGGCTAACGCTGGGCGCAGATGCGATTGCGTGTGCAGCGTTGGTCGATGGTGCCGACAGCTTGAAGGGTTTCTTCGTCAGGAAGGAGCCGAAGGCCCATGGCCTTCAGAAGCTCATCGAGGGACCGTCGCTAGAGACGGGAGACCGATGCCTGATCGTCGATGACGTGGTTACGAGTGGTGCGTCAACGATCAAAGCTATCCAGGCTATCCAGGCCATCAAGGCGCGGGAGGTCGAGATCTGCGGCGTTCTGGCCATACTTGACCGTCTCGCGGGTGGCGCTGAAAAAATTGAAGCTGCGGCCCAAGCACCTTTCGTACCGTTGACTACTATCGATGACGTCTACCCGAACCGTCCGGACCGCGCTTAGCCCTTTGGCATCCGGCCGGGACGACCCGCCACTCATCCGCGCCGCGCGCCCGCAGGACGTGACCCTGCTGCTGGCGCTGTTCAGGGAGCTCGCCGAGTACGAGCACCTCGAGCGCGAGCTGCTGGCGACCGAGGAGCTGCTGAGCGAGGCGTTGTTCGGCGAGCGTCCGGCGGCGGAGGCGCTGATCGCCGAACGAGGATCGCAGGCGGCGGGTTACGCGCTGTTCTACCCGACCTTCTCGAGCTTCCTAGCGATCCAGGGGGTGTGGCTGGAGGATCTGTTCGTACGCCCGGCGCACCGCCGCGCGGGTGTCGGCAAGGCGCTGCTCGCCGCCGTCGCGGCCCGCTTGCGCGAGCGCGGCGGCGAGCGCCTGGAATGGTCGGCGCTCGACTGGAACGAGCTCGCGCTCGGCTTCTACCGGGGCATCGGCGCGCAGACGATGGAGCAGTGGATCACCCACCGCGTGATCGGCGAGCCGCTCCGACGTCTCGCCGGCGAAGCGACAGACAGCCCGAGCGCTGGGCGCCGGTAGGCTTCTCACGGACCCATCGCAAGCCGGCGATCGGCGGCGCCCTCGTAGTCCAATGGATAAGACGACCGCCTCCTAAGCGGTAGATCCAGGTTCGACTCCTGGCGGGGGCATAGCCCTGGAAGCCCTGTATTCAAGCGGCTTTTAGGCTCCGCCCGTTGCTCGCCGCAAGCTCTGTCCAAGGCGTCTGCGGCTCGCTGCTGCCTATTGCTGCCCATTCAGCGCCTCATGTGTGTCTAGCGCGAGCATCCGAGGCGTGACCGTCGTGCCGTTGAGGTCTGGGGATTCGTGTATGGCTGAACGGTGGGAAAGGTCAGTCGTGCATCGGGTCCACCGGGTACGCTCGCACCTTCCTACGAGGAGGCCGGTGATGTACGAAGACACTGCCCAATTCCAGCTCCACAGACGGATCGCGCGCGAGTTGGAGTCGAACGTAAAGAACCGAGACTGGTGGCTGTGGATGGACTTCCACCTGGATGAGGAAACGGACGTGTCAATCGCTGGCCTCGCCGACGCGGTGGAGCAGTGGCTTTCGCAGATGGACCCGGATGACCAAGCGGGCGAGCGGGTGCCCGCGATCGAGTGGACAGGGGGCGGCATCCACGTTGAAATCACTGCGGCTCGGCGGGGCGTAGCGAGTAGAGGATCGGCGGAGCTGATCGGCAATCCCTTCCCGGTTTTCGCTGTCTGGACGTCGAGCTAGATCCGACCGACGAGCGCCGGGCTAACGGGCAGAATCGAGAACCGGCTGCCCACTCGACACAAGCTCGCTCCAGGGCGCCCGCGCCTCGCTGCTGCCCATTGCTGCCGAATCGGCTCGTTACGTCAATCGGTCGGTTCCATTGCTGTCGCGCTCGGCTCGGAGTTCCTGAGCCAATTGCTCAGCGTCGCGCACGCCAAGCCGGACGCGTTCGGCGAGAACCTGCTGGGCAGAAACGTTTGCGTTAGCCGCAGCGCTAAGTAGATCCCCCATCGCATCGGGATCGACAACGAAGTACTGACCGTCAGTGCGTGTCAGGAGGCCGGCGGCCTCCAGCGGTGCGATCAGCTTCGTGAGCTGGCCAGCCTTCCTTTTGGTGAGGCCAAGACGTGTCAGGAGCTCTGCGTGCTTCAGCCCAGGGCTGCGTCGAAGCTCGCGCACGATTTGGAGGCGCGTCTCGTGGGCGAGCGCGTGCAGCAGCGTGTCCATCCGGGTCTGTCCCTACTGTGGTTTCCAAGTTTGGAAACACGGAAACTACAGCAGCCAGCTCGCAACAGCCGACACCGGCAAAGTGCGGGGACGTCAGAATGGCTGTTGCCATGAGGTTCAACCGAGGCAAGTTCAAGGAGCTGATCGTCTACCTTTGCGTCGTGTCCGATCAGGCCGGGGACGAGGGCTTCGGGATGGTCAAGCTCAACAAGCTGCTCTACCGCGCGGATTTCGAGGCGTATCGCTTGCTCGGGCACTCAATCACCGGAGAGACCTACGAGAAGCAGGAGTTTGGTCCCGTCGCACGCGATCTGCCCATCGTGCTCGATGAATTGGCTGCGGCAGGTCGGCTTCGCTGGCAGTCCATCCCTCGCGGCTCGCACGAGCGGAAGGTCCCAACCATGACCGAAGACCCCGACGCACTGGCCGATATGAGCCTCTTTCCCACAGATGAGCGCCGGGTGATCGCCGACACCCTGCGCGAGCTGGCAGTCCACGGCGGAAAGAGCGCGAGTGAGTGGTCCCACGGAGAGTCGGCTGGCTGGAACGTCGCACGCGAGTTCGGAGACGCCATCGACTACTCAACTACGTTTGTCTCGACGGCGGCGATCCCACCCGAGGATTTGGAGAGAGCACGCCACTTCGTCCGGGAGAGGGGCTGGACACAGCCGGCAAGTCCGTCCTGACCAAGGGGCAAGCTGGGGTCCGGTGCCGGAGCCGCCTGGACATCCGCGTTTCGAGCCCGAGTACGAGCCCTCGTTCGCTACTGACCGCGCCGAGCTTGGATTTGGTGGTCCCAGCTTCGACTTCGTGTTCGGCGAGATCGAGCACTATCTTGCCGACCATCCGTGGGCGTATTCGGAGGAAGTCCCGGATGGCGAAGGGATCCGGATGCTGTCAACGCGCCAGGCATTTCCCGACATCCCGCCACTTTACGTCTACTACATGGTCGAGGAGGACCCGAATAAGATTCGCTACCTTGGTCTGAGTCGCGCTTGGTCGCAGGAAGAGTCTGTGTGACGCTCGGGCCGGGGCACGGCGGGAGCACCCTGCCTATTGCGCAGGACCGAGGACCGGCCGGCGACTCTGTTCACACTCGCTCCAGGGTGTCTGTGCCTCGCTGCTACCCGGGTGCCGCGAGGGATCGCCACCCCGCGACAGCGCTCACCGGAGCGCTTCGAGTGGGCTCGACAGCGCCGTGACTCAGGCCGACTTCCGTGACCTTCGCCTGATCTGTCGCGTACATGGGCTCTAGCGCTCCGTGCTTGGCGGTGTTGCATGGTTTGGGCCGGGCGACGCGACGCCCGTCAACTTCTCGGCGGCGGTGAGACGATATAGCAAGCCCGGCCTCCCGCGCCCGTGTCGCGCGCGGGAGATCACTCGGTGCGTGTCTACTGCCGTGACTCTGGCGCTCGATCGGCACCGTTGTCGAGATGCATCGTGCAATCATGTACTGGTGTTGGACGGGGGGGACTGAGTGACGGAGAACGATGCTCCTGCGGCCCCGCCGGGGTGGTATTCCGACCCCGCCAGGCCCGGATCGCAGCGCTACTGGGACGGCTCGGCGTGGGCCGCGACCCCGCCGCCGAATCCTTTCGGGGAGCAGCCGACAGCCGTATCCGAACCCGGAGTGCCGCTGCCCCCGGCTCCGCCCCCTGCCCCGCGTTCCGACCCGCTGAGTCAGCTCGCGAGGCAGGGGTCCGTCTTCTGGTTCGGCGTTCTCGCGTGCGTCCTTATGGTGATCGGCGGACTCGGGACATGGGCGACAGCGCTCTCGATCGTGTCAATCTCTGGGACACGGGGGGACGGGTGGCTAGTTGTTGCCGCCGCTGTGGCCGGGATATGCGCTCTCTGGGGATGGGGACTGCGGCCCCGGCTATGGCTCCTCCTCGCGGCGGTGCTGTTCGGCGCGGGTGGTGCCGCCACAAGCGGAGTCGACCTGCACAAGATCGCCGGTGTCGGGGCGACTTCGCTATTTGGGCAGCAAGTCCAGCTGGTGCATCCAGCCTGGGGGATCTACATGGCACTTGGAGCCTCTGTGGCGCTCGCTGGGTTCGCGCTGGCGCTCTCGGTCCTCGGACCCGATGACGGAGCGGCCGACGAGGACGCTGGCGTACAAGAGCGCTCCTCCAATGCGCCCATCATCTTCGTCACGGTCCTGATTGCAGTAGGCGCTGTCGTGGCTGTGTCGAAGCTCGGCACCTCCACCCAACGCAACAGCGACGCACAGGCTCAGCCTGCGACGACGTCCACCGAAGCTGAAAGCACAGCAAGGACCACCCCCACGGTGAGCGAATCGTCGGCCAACTCGCAGGAGGTCCAGTCGACGCTCGATGAATACGCGTCGGACTACTCGGAAGAGAACGCGAACAAGTTGTCGTCCCTGCTCGCCTCCAGCCTCGTGCGACGTGACGGGGCGCACGCACCGGAAGATCTATCCAAGGCCCTCGCCACGTACCGGACCCAGTTCAGCCAGCTCGAACACCCGATCTACAAGCTCTCCGAACCACAGATCACGACCGAAGAAGGCGGTGCGACCGCGAAAGCGACATACACGATCACGAGCCAAAACGGAACGGCCGCCGGCGCGATCACCTTCCACCTGGTCCGCCAGGGCACCGCACTCACGATCGACAAGCTGACTATCGAACCGAACCCTTAGACCGGACAAGACAGTTCTACCGTGTCGAACGGCTTCCGTGCTGCGGTTTGATGCGCGAGTCTCGTCTCGCGCCACTACCCCTCATTGCGCAGCGGCGTAGAGGTCGGCGTTTGGCCCCGCGATGGCCTGCGCCTCCTCGATCGAGATGCGACTGCCCTCGAATAGCCCGATGTCGAAGGCGTGCCAGATGCCCGCCGTCGGCCCCCACACGTCGTCGCTGCCCGCTTCTAGCTGTCCCTTGACGCGCCGGGCGAGCGTGTTGTCGTCGAACGAGAAGACGTAGGTCATGGCACCTCTCAGTCTATGCGCGCCGCCCCGATCTGCGCGAACCTCGCGGCGGTGTCTGCGTCAGCCAGGTGGGCGTCCAGCAGACCAGCCGCCTCGTCCTCGTTGCCGGGCAGGAGGGGCCGATACCTTCCTCGGCCGCCGCCTGAGCGAACTCGCGCTCGCAGTCTCCACGAGCCACCAACCAAGGCTACCCGGAACGTCTCCGATCGCGCGACTAGAGGGACGGTGGGTTCGCGGCCAGCAGCCGTTCGCACACGCTCCCGCTCGGCGGACCTTAAGGCGATCGGTCGCCATCCGATGTCATAGATATGTCGAAGGTGTCTCTCGCCGTGGTGGCGGCGCTTCCGCGGTGGCGCTAGACGGCTGCGGCTCGGCGGCCAAACCAGTGACCAGAGTCACGCAGGCGGCCAAGCCAGTTGCGACACTCATGCAGTTTGCGCCACAGGCGAATGAGTTCTGCGTGAGGTTGTCGCAGGAACAAATTGCGATCGAAGCTCACTCAAGTGTCCCTGGAGAGACAGGTGAAACAGTGTGGCGAGAAGTCGTGGCCGTTTCCCACGCAGCGGACGTCGAGGTCGAGGCGCTCCCGAGACCGCCGGCGCAGGCGGGCATCATCGAACGGCTGATCGCGGGGTACTTCGAGGAAGCCCGCGACGAGGAGAACATCGCGAACGCAGTTGGGAGCGGGAATAGCGTCGCCGTGGAGACCGCTTACACGATCCTCTTGGCCCCGGGAAGACGGGACGCCGCCGTTTGCACGCAGCCTTGGAATGATCGCTTGCGCAAAAGCGGAATCGGAATCGAGTGTCCCCCGGCAGTCCTCCTGACGAGGGCCCTTCACCAGGCGCGAGTCTATAGGCGCCACGGCGGCCACGAGGTGAGAGGTGCTCTGCTCCGGCATGGCTCGCTGCTCAGCCCGCGCGCCGGGTGATCGAGTGCGCGATGAGCGCGGACGCCACGAGGCTCCACAACGCGACCTGCGAGCCGCTCGGGCCGCCGAGGACGGCCGGGATCGCGAGCGCGCCGATTAGGCTGCCGCCGTGCCGACGCAACCACAGCTTCCGGGCCCAGCGATGTTCGGCGGCAAAGCGGCAGTGCTCGGGCTGCGGGCGGGTGCTCCTGGCGAGCGATACTACGCCGATGAAACTTCCTCCTGCCTGGCGAGTGACCTACGGTGTGCAGTTGTGCGATCCGGCTGGCTTCGTGACCGCGTACAGCTTCCAGGGATCGTGCTCGACCGAGCATCTCGAGTTCGCCGGAGATTCCGATCCGGACTCCGAGTTCGTTGCCCGAGTCACGGTCGTGAGCGCTCATCCCTACCGCGTCGACGCCGAGCCTGAATGTCTCCGTGCCGCACGCGATGTCTGCAACATCCAGTCGATCGCCCGTGGCGAGGGTCGGATGTTCGAGCCGGTTGGGCCGCCGATCGCAGTCGAGCGGTTGGAAGGCGCGAAAGACATGCCGGCGGGTGCAGGTGGTGGAGATTCCGCGACGCTCCACGCGGTCGTCAGCGTGAGCACGGAGGACGACCTGCACAGGCTCGAAGCGGCTGAGCGCGCAGGCGAGGACCCATCGCTCCGCGCCGACCTCGACACCTACCGTCTGGCGACGCTCGAGACCGACGGTCCGGCGCGGTTCATCCACTTCCACCGGATCTTTGATCAGGAGGCCGATGCGCTGCTCGAAGCGGAGCCGCTGCTCCTCACCGAGGAGGAGATCGAACACTGCGTGACGGCGCTCGGCAATGCCTTGCCGGACCGGCTCACATCGGAGGAGCGGGCCCGCCTCGAGACGACGGCTCGCAACCAGCTCGGGAAGGTACGCGAGCGATCTCGACCGAGAGTCCTCGCAGAGGGACTCTCGAACATGCTGGGCCGTGAGGTCAGCACACGCGAGGTCGGTGACCTCACGAGCACGCGAGGCAAGTACGCGCACGGATCGACGGAAATGGAGACCAAGCCAGGGGAGGATGAGGAGCACCTCGTCCGCGATGCAGCCGTGGCGCTGCTCAAGCAGAATGCTGGGCTTGCTGTGGCGTCAGGGCAGGCCGACCAGCGCTAGGGCCGGGCCAGTGGGCTACTCGGCGGTGCCGGGATCGTGTGAGGGAACAACGACAAGCCGACGTCGCCGAGATTCCGTGATCCGCTCGGTGTCGTTGTGCGTGACATCGTCTCTCACCCGACCACGCTCAGCGCTGCGCGCGCGCCGGTTAGCCGGGCGAGGTAGGCGTTCGTCGCAGCCGCCGCCTCGTCGAGCCCGCCAGGCATAGATCGAGATCTTCTCCGGGCGTCCGCCATGCGCCTCGATGAACCTCGCAGACTAGATGAACAGGCCGCACGAGCCGCAGGCGGGGTCGAGGACCCGACCTTCGTAGGGCTCCAGCATCTCGACGAGCAGCCGGGCAACCGGTTGGATCCCGGTTGGCTCCATCGGAGAATCCCTGCAAGCGCGCCGTTTGTAGATGAGGGCTCGGGCGCGAGAGCTCTTGTTGAGAGGGAAGGAGCCCGCGATTCCGCGATGATCTGCTGAGTGTTCTTCCGTGCCCGCCGTGAGAAGCGGATGACCCGTCGCCTGCTGGTGCGCGAGGCGAAGCGTGTTGCCCCGGCGATCGACAGGGCGTGGGACGACTTCAACCGGACTCGGACCGAGGCCGAGGCTGTCTTTTCGGCCCAGGAAACCAAGCCGGCTTGCGCCTCATGCGGTGGCGCCATGATTGCCTACCGATCTGTGAGTGGCCCCATGAACGGTGCCGAGGTGTGGCGCTGCAGGGCCTGTGGAGAGCTGGAGCCGCTCGATGCGCACCCGACCGAGGCTCTGAGCATCGCGTGGGACTTGCCGCTGATGGGTGCGCCGAAGAGGCGATCGCAGCCGCGGAGTCGTCGGCGAAGGTCTAGCTACTCGCGCAGGGGGCGGCGATGAAGGAGGAGGACCTTCCGTCGGAGGCGCGTGCAGCGATCAACAGGTTCCGCGCGCTAGAGGCAGGCGTCGAGAGGGCCACTAGTGAGTTCGCGCGGGACGTGGAGCGAATGAAGGCGACAACTCAGTCCGACCGCGATGTACTCGCCAGGGAACGCTCTGACTTCGAGTTGATGGTCGCCGACAAGGTTGCTGCTGCCGGGCTTATCGCTGACCTCTGGGCCGAGTACGAGCGGGTGCAGGCGGAGACGATCGCTGAGAAGCTTCGGCTGAAGGGCAGGCCCGCTCTTGGCGCGGCGGAGGAGGTCGCCGAGAAGGGCCGTCGTGCTGCGGAGCTTGCGCGACTATGGAAGGCGAACGAATGGGTCCTGCTCCTGTACGAGTTCCACTTCCCCTGGCTGGAGGACCTGCGAAGCGATGAGGAAGAACGCAGTTACCTCACTGGCGAGCATGCGCCCGCTATCAGCGACGCGAACGAGGACGGGCGTGCTGCCGATCCCGCGAGCGGCTGGCTAAGTCGCGAGGAATACGCGGCCCTCTTGGAGTCCGAGCGCAATCAGCGGGCTCTCGACCGCTACTTGCACAGTCGAAAGACGCCATGGCAACTGGGGCGCGATTACGAGCGCTTCGTCGGTTACCTGCGTGAGCAGGACGGCTGGCATGTTGATTACCAGGGGATCTTCGAAGGACTAGAGGACCTCGGACGCGACCTCATCTGCACCCGCGGTGAGGAGATGGAGGTCATCCAGTGCAAGCGATGGGCGAGGCACAAGGTCATCCACGAGAAGCACATCTTCCAGCTCTTTGGCACGGTCGTCGCGGCTCGCATAGAGAATCCGACCAAGATGGTGACCGGAACCTTCATCACGACGACGGGGCTCAGTGATCGCGCGCATGCGTTCGCTGAGCAGCTGGAGATTCGCGTGGAAGAACAGCTCCCGCTCGGCGACTACCCCCGCATCAAGTGCAACGTGGTGCCAGCGACCGGTGAGCGGATCTACCACCTACCGTTCGACCAGCAGTACGACCGCGCACAGATCGGTCCCGTTGAGGGGGAGGCTTGGGTCAGCACAGTCGCCGAGGCGGAGGAGCTCGGGTTCAGGCGTGCGTGGCGATGGCGAGGGTCTGGCACGACGTAGCCCGTTGCGGTGGTCAGAGTAGCCGCTTCCCTCTCGGCTACCTGGATTCAGAGAGAGCGGCGGCTGTCGCCTCGGGGTCGCCGGCCGAGGGCGCAAACGCCCGCGTGAACACCTGGGCCTGATCGGCGGCGGGGCGGGCGTGCAGGTAGCGGCCCGTGGTGGCGAGCGCGCTGTGACCCATCACGGCCTGGATCGTCACGAGATCCACGCCCGCCGCGGCGAGCAGCGAGCCATAGGTGTGCCTCAGGTCATGCCAGCGCAGAGGACGCAGCCCCGCAGTGGCCTGTGCGCGCCTGTAGCGGCGGCGGAGTGCCGAGGGGTCGAGGGTTCGCCCGAGCGGGTTGCGGAACACCCTCTCGTCGGCCCCTGTGAAGTCCTCGCGCCTGCTCATCCGGTCGAGCGCGGCTGCGGCCTGGTCGGGCAGCGGAAGCCGACGGCGGCTCCTCGGCAAAGGCGGCCCGGAATCTCTGCGCGTGGTCGCTGGCGCCGACCGCTACCAGACCAGCGTCTATGGCACGCCAGATCACCTCGGCGTCGTGCTCGGCGAGGCGGACTCGCCGCTGCTCAAGGTCGAGGCGGAGCGTTGAAGTGTTCGCCATGCTGCGGGAAGTACCACTCGATCGCGTCATACGCACGCCGGCCGTGGCAGCAGCCGAGATGGAAGGCGACGAGACGCATAGGCTCTCGCCTCCCTTCTGCGGTGACCTGGCGCCCGCTGACGTAGAAGCCGCTGCCCTTCCCGATTGCGTGCGCGCCGCCCCAGGTATCCCATTCGATGTTGCGCACCAGACCAGTCGGGTCGCCGCCGTTGTAGATCGTGTTGGGTTCTACGTGGCCGTATCCTCGTTGATCGCTCGCCCACGGGCCGGCGAGAATGGGCACCTGGCCACTGGCCCCTGCGGGCAATGCGAGCGAGACGACGATGGCAACGAGAGACAGGCGCGTCAGCAACTTGTCCCTCGCCGATCTTCGGGGTTGCTGCCCATTGCTGCCCAAACGACATCGACGTACCTAGGCGCGCTCGTGAGGCGCCGCCAGGAACTCGCTAGGCCGTCGACGATCTCGATCGCAAACTCGGTGGGCCGGGTGGACCTGCCGCAACCCGTCTCCGACTCGTCACCGGGCGATCAAATTGCGCCAACGCATCGAGCTCGGTGCGTGGGATCGTGGACGGCGAGCCATGACAGCGTGGCCAGTCTCGCTGATACGTTTCGCTCCATGCACGACGCGGATGCTTTGCCCCTCAAACCCTCGCACGATGTTCTCGCCGACCTGTGCATTCGCTTTGTGTGCGAGGACTCGAGTTGGGTGATACGGCGTAAGGAGTCGGTGGTGGTTATCAACGACACGACGGTGCGCCGCCAGCTGAGCGTCGATTTCGAGTTCGCCGACGTCGCGGAGGCGGTCGCTGCGACGTCCGACGGGAAGGCAGTTCACTGCGTGCCACTTCTACTGTTGCGCAAGGCGCCAGCCGCGTTCACTGGGTTCGACTTCTTCGATGAGGGCGGCCGCTCCCTTCCGCTCCCCCTCAGGTTCGACAACGCCGAGGTCTCCGCCGCCACGCTTGAGCGCCTAGCTGTCCGTGTACTGAGTGCATCACCGAAGGGCAGCACTCGGCCGTCAGCTGAGCTCACTCGGCAGTTGCGCGACGTGGCATTAGAGCCGGACGACGACGCGGCGGAACGCCTGCTCGAAAGGATCAGCGATCCGATCGAGCGCGATCCCGACCGCTCGGACAAGCGGATCCTTTGGGGCGATGAGGACTTCCGATGGCTGGCAGAATCGCTGGCGGCGAGCTCCATCGTCGTCGTGCCTATCGCCGATCTCGGCGGATCGCGCCGCATCGTCAAGCTCTCGTATGACGAGACGCTCGCCCCGGCACGGCGTGACTGGACCGTGGGCCGCCTCCGCCGCTTGCGACGCCTCCGCCAGCGCGTGCTCGAGAGCGTCGGCTGGCGGGGGTACGTGCTCTACGTGGCCTCCCCGTTCATCGGTGGCCGGACGTACCACTTCGAGCTTTCGGCGCCCGAAGGGATGATCATCACCGACGGGCTGCTTGTGGACGCCGAGAGCGTGCAGCATGCGACGGGTCCTCGCTCCCGAGTGCACTTCTATGTCCCGGATGCAGAAGCCAGGCGACAGGCCCTCTCCATCTTCCAGTTCCGGATCAGAGCCGGGGGGTTTGTCGCCGGGGCTTGGGTCACCGCGATGATCATCGCCATAGCACTCACCGCATGCTGGCACTGGGCCGACCATCTCACGGGGACCTCGAACAGTGCCCCTGCCCTGCTCCTGCTCTTCCCAGGGATCGTCGCGGCCTATGTTGGCCGCGTCGGTGATCACCCGCTGACCGGGCGCCTGCTCGCGAACGCGAGGCGCCTTCTCTTTCTGGCCGGGGCGCTCGCCTACGTTGGAGCGGCGCGCCTAGCCGTCATCTCAACGGAATATCCTGCGGGCACGACGAGCCTGCGGCACCTGTTCTTCGGTCTCGGGCTGGCCGCGTGGATCATTCTGGCGGCGCTGCTCGCCACCCGCCAGTTGCCGTTGTCCTTGGTGAGCCCGCTGCGTCAGTGGCTGGGTGGCGGCGTGAAGCTGGACTGAGGCCATCGAGCCGGCGGTGGGGCTGTCCTCAGGGCTGTTCGGGCGTGGGGGCTTGGGGCGTCGGCGCCGGGCTTGGCTGCTGAGCGTGCCCGTTGTTATCCCCGCCGCGCGCATGGAGTTGGCCCGCGTACCAGCTTGGCATCGGCGCGTCTACCTTCTCAGCCAGGCGACGAACGCTCTCGGGAAAGACCTCGCTTAGCTTCTCACGCGCCATGCTGCACCTCGTCTTGCTCGAAAGGGACGGCCAATGCTCCCGAGTGGATGAGCCCGGCCGCCCGATGATTGAGCCGCGCCACCCGCGCGGCGGCTGTTGCTCCGGCCCATCACTACGGGCCTGTGAGTCCGTCCGCACGGCCTGCTACGGCAGAGGCAATATAGACGACTGCCGACTTGGTGCAAGGGGGGATGGACCGACAGGCTCCCATTCTCCGAACAACCCCGGACCCACACCCAGGGGCTCGGCGCCTGTCCGTCGGTAGCGGCGAATGAAGGGGCGGGTGCGGACGCCGCAGGGCTAAGCACGGCAAACTGCATAGCAAATCTTTGCCCTTTCATTTGCGCGATGGAATATGCCAGCTACTCCGGACGGTACGACGATCCCGATCACGCTCGCATGCGAGATGGTCGACGTCAGTCGCCAACTACGAAAGACTTGGATAGCCCGCCGGCTCATCCGCGGACGGTCCGCAGGGGCGTGCACGGAGGGAGAGATGCTCGATCTCTGCGCATTCGCGACCCTGGTCGAGCGTCTCGGGTTCGAGACCGCACGGCTTACGTGGCCGCAGGTGCGGGATGACGTCCGCAGCCACTGGGAGGCCGGGCGGTTGGATGTCGTGATCGACCTCAAGCGAAAGCGAGCCGTGCTCGCCGGGGATGATGCCGGGATCGGTGCGGTCGCTCGAAGCGGAAACCTGTTGCAGGTGGTCGATCTCGCGCACGCCGTAGCGTCCGCGCGCGAGGACTTCCGAAACGCCCTCGTGATTCTCAACGAAACCGAGCCGGCGCCACCTGATCTCGACTAAGCGGCCCGGGGGACCATGCGTCGGCGCCATGAGCACCCTAATGCGCAGAACCGAGAGCCGGCCTCCGGGTTGGCCCAGGCTCGCTCCAGGAAGTGTGCGCCTGGCCGTTGTCCACCGCTGTCCATTCAGCCCCCCCAACGAGTGCTCGCAGGCGCTCCTTGGCGGCACCGTCGCGGCGCATCCCGTGGCGATAGACGCGCAACGTGAAGCCGGGGTCCGTGTGGCCGAGCTGGTCCATGACGCTGCCGGGATCGACTCCGAGCGCGACGAGGATCGACGCAAAGGTGTGGCGCAGCTTGTGCGGCGTCAGACCATCCGGCAGCGGAACCTCTCCCGCTTCGATCAGCTTCTCGTTGGCCGTTGCCACGGCCTTGTCGAGCACGCGCCGACGGACGTTGCCCTGGATCAGCTCGGACCCGGCCGCGGTGGTGAACACGAACGCGCTCGGGCCGGTGTTGGCAGCCTGCGCCTTGTACGCGGCCAGCTCGTCGCGGAGCGCGGGCGGCAGGTCCACCTGGCGCATCCCGGCGTCGGTCTTCGACGCACGCACGGTGAGCCGGCTGCCGGCGAGGTCGACGTCTCGCCATTGGAGCGCGGTCAGCTCGCCGATGCGTAGGCCGGCGAAGACGAGCGTGGAGAGCAGCGCCCGCCGGTAGACGAGCCCGCCCTTCTGATCGTGGCCGCCCTTCGCCTCGGCGTGGTGGTCGAGGGCGCCCGCGGCATCGAGCAGCGCCTCGATGTGCTCGGCGCGATCGAGCCAGACCGGAGCCGCCTTCTGCGGCTTGAGTCGCCGCCTGCGCCCCTTGGCCGGGTTCACGCCGATCAGCCCGTACTCGACGGCGACCTCGAGAATCTGCCCGAGGCGAGTGATTGTCTTGTTGATCGACGTGACCGACAGCGCTCGACGTGACCGCTTGCGGGCGTGTCCGTGCTTGTCCGTGAACGCCTCCGTCAGTGGTGCGCCCTTGGCTGCAGCGACTTGGATCGCTCGGGCTTCTGCCACCTTGGACTGCCGGTAGCGATCAACCTCGGCAATCGTGATCTGCGACAGGTGGTGGTGCTTGAAGAACGGCAGCAAATGGCTTGAGAGCTGCCATTGGTAGTCGAGCCGCGTCTTCTCGCGCCACTCTCCCTTTGTGGACTCGAACCACTGTGAGGCGAACTCGTGGAAGGTGGGGTCTTGGTCAACCTCGGGAGCTGGCTCGGGCGCAGGAGGGCGCCAGATGCCGCGCCGCACGTCGGCGAGCGCGTTCTGTAGCTCCGTCTGTGCCTTCGCTCGGGTCCAGCCTTCTGCAGCGGTGCCGAGCGCGACGTACTCGCGCCGGCCGTAGGCGCGAAAGCGCAAGCCGAAGGTCGGGCTCCGCCTACGCTCGTCAACGATGACCTGTCCGGTAGCTGGGCGTGGCATCAGGCACGCTCCAGCCCGGCGGCGGTCATGACGGCTTCGATCGTGGCCGCCCTGAGGAGCGCGACGCGTAGCTGTACGACGGCCGCCGCGGGGATGGTGCTCATGTCGGTTCCTCCTGTGGTTGGAGGCTCCGGGAGACGGCTTCTAGCGAGGGAGACGCCCTTACCGCGTCGGTAAGGTGTCTCGCGCGCCGGGAGGTCACACTCTCGGTGCCACGCCCCCGGCTGTGCAACCAGCGCGGGGGCACTCTGTTTGGACGGGTCGAGCCTAGCGCAACACACCTGATATCACAAGTCTCTCTCCCGATGGTTCCGCGCACCGACGACGACCCGCATACCCTCGGACGAGCAATACGAGTACTCCGAGAACGCGCCGGCATCACTCAGAAGGTGCTCGCTGCACGCGTAGCGACGAGCGAGGCGTACGTGTCCAACATCGAGGGTGGGAGGCGCGACGCGCGCTGGAGCACGGTCATCCGACTCCTGCACGCCCTCGGCGCCGACCTGCACCAGCTCGCCGACGCGATAGCCGAGGTCGAGAAGCCATAGCCGGGCCGTCACGGGCGCTCCGGGCCTGCGTTCAAGACGGTTGCGGAGCCGCGTATGGGCAGCAACTCGACGCCGCTGCCCATTCGCGGTGATCGGGCTCGACGTGAAATCCGCCTTTGTGCAGCACTTTTGCCCTCGCGCGATCTACCGCTCTCGGAGCGGGAGGTCCACGTTGCGAGCGCCCGATCGAGGTCAAACCGAAGCCGCCCGCGAGATCCGCTGCCGATGCGCTCGCCGCCCAGCTCGGGCGCGTGGGCGTACACGCAATCGCGGGAAACGCCCAGCACGTCGGCTAGGGTCGCAGCGTCCACCAGCCCGCCGCGAGCCGGCTGGGCGGGAAGCAGCTCTGCTACGCGCTCGGCGATGGCGTTCGCAAGCAGCAGCTCGCGCTGGGTGAGCACCGTGGTGCTCACACGACCTCTCCGCCGAACTTCTCGCCGAGGCGTGCGAGTTCGGCGTCTGCGTCGAGAGTGCCCTCCGGATGGTGCAAAGGTGCAGTGCCCTTAAGCTGGGTTGCACCTTGCACCCGGTCGCCTGGCCCGGTGCAAAGGTGCAACTCGTCGGCTTGCACCGTTTGCACCTTCACGTAGTCGTGGCCCAGGCGGGCGATGAGCCCTTCTCCTTCGAGAGCGGCCAGGGCGTTGCGGACGCTGCCGTCTTTGGGTCGGCGACCGACCATCTCGGCCACGGAAGCAAGGCGCATCGGGTCGTCGCCCATACCGGCGAGGATTTCGTCGCTGAGCCTCGCTCGGACGGGCTGCGTGATCGGCGGCGTCTGCTCGTCGGGGGGCTCGGCTCGGTCGATCAGCACGCGCCCACGGTCGACGTTGAGACGCAGCCACAGACGCCCGCCGTCGGGCGCCACGCGCATCTTGACGTTGTGCAGGAACCGGCGCTGGGTGTCGGGATCGCCGTCTTGGCGGCCGAGGTGCCAGAGAACGTCCACGCCATCGCGGATCGAGCTGGCGCCCCTGTAGTCCTTGCCAGCCTTGTTCGCGTGATGGATCAGGAGTATCGCGGTGCTCGACTCGTGCGCGAGCCGGCGCAGCGGGTCAAGGGCACGGGCGGTCTGGTCGGTTGCGTTCTCCTCCATTCCCGGCGTCATCGAGCGGAACGAGTCGAGGACGAGAAGGTCCGGGGTCATCTCACGCACGAGCGCTTCCAGCTCACCGATATGGCGGCGCAGGTCGAGCCGGCTGGCGTCCGCTACCCGCACACCGGATGCGGGGAGCGCGAGGGTGTGGACGCGCCGGTGAATCTCGTGCTCACCGTTCTCGGCGTCGAGGTAGACGCTGGCGCCCTGCTCACACTCGATGCCGGCCAGCTCTCCGCCATGCGCGATCGCGGCGGCGAGCGCCATCGAGAACAGAGACTTCCCGTCCCCGCCTGGAGCGTAGAGCGCGGTGAGCGCCGCTCGGGGCAGCACCGGCGGTGCGAGCCACGGGACGGCAGGGGGAGCTTCGGCGACCATCGCTGGTACGTCGAGATACCGGATCGTTGGGGCGCTCACGCCGCGGCCTCCAAGGGCGCGGCGTGCTCCGCTTCGCGCTGCGCGATTGCGGCAAGCTCCAAGGCTCGCGCGGTGAGGTCGCGCGTCCGCTCGGCGATCGTGAGCGCTTCGGCGGCTCTCGCCTCGGCGGCTTCGATCTGATGCGCGGCTGGGTCGCGCTCCAGTGCCCTGCGGATGTCGGCCTCGTCGCAGCCGGTGGCGCAGCGAAGGGCGATCGAGCCTCCACGGCCATGCTCGCGCAGCAGCAGCGTCCACGCTGCCACGCGGCAGGCTGGGCAGACCGCATGCCAGGAGGTGAAGTGCTCGACATCGGCGCGATACGTGAGCGCGTGAGCGCGCAGGCGTTCGAGCGCGTGATCGAGCGGCCGCGCGAACGGGTCGCGTCGCGCACGGACGCTAGGCTGCTTGTGCTGGAGCTGGGCCGCCGTCACGGTCCGAGTTCTCCACAGCGCCTCGGTTGTCGCCGGGGCGCTGCTCGTCTAGGGGAGGCTCCGTGTCGACCGCCGCGAGGGCGGCCCACGCCTGCGAGAGGACGCGGCTACGTCGCGGGCATGCGCCCTGCTCGATACGGTCGAGCGACGCAAGTGAGCAGTCGGCGAGACCCGCAAGCTGCGCGCGTGAGATGCCGAGGCGCTCGCGGGCCGCACGCAGATCGTGACCCGGCGAGGTGGTAGTAATCGGAGTCGTCATGTCCCCAGCGTCCACCAAAGATCCCCCGGCTTCAACGACGGGATGTCGCGTATTTCCGTCACACCCGCCGGAGTTCGCGATCCCCTCCGTTCCGCCAGCCGAGTGGAGCCTCCGAGCCCTCCAAGCCACCGACGCGCCGCTGACCGTCTGGGACTTCCTAACCGAGCCGGAGCCACACCAACATCACAAGGTGGAGCTAGGGGCGCTTGTGGGGGACCCCTCGATCGAGCCGGCCCCGCACCAGGGGGACGAGTGTCGGCCGTGGCTGATCGTCGCCGAGCAGCCGGGGCCGTTCGGTGCCGAGCGGTTCGCCGTCCCACGGCTAATGCCGAGCTGCGAATGGGCCGACGAAGTTGCCGCCAACGAGTGGCACGAGTCCGCGTGGCGGCGCGAAGCTGAACCGATCCCGACGGGTCAGACAGTGATCGACGCCCGTGCGGCTCAGCCGTCCCGGCGGGGTCGCCCAGCCAACCAGCCTTCGGTCGTGCTTGCGCGGCTGGCAGTCGTGATCGCTCGCGACCTTCAGGGACGAACTCCAAAGGCCGTCGCCAGCGAACGAGAGACTCCCCGCGACGACCCGGCAAACGCTCGGCAGAATGCCTACCGCGACTGGCGGGAGGGGCAGAAGCTGCTTGGCCGGCTCGGGGGCCTTCCGTGGGCAGCCTTCCCCAACGGCAAGCTCACCGACCGCTGGTGGCAAAGCGAGGAGTTCGCCGCCGCGCTCGACGTGTGGTACGGGCACGCCTACCAACTCGCATACCGAAATCAGTGGGAGCGGCCCGTCGGCACGCTTTCACCGGCGCAGCATGTGGTTTACGTCCTGCTCGGCCTTCGAGACGGGCAGCAGCTCCGACCCGAGACGCTTGCGGCTGCCCGCGCCGCACTTGAGGACGACGCGCGCGCCAGTGACGCGCGCACCAGCGAGGACCAGTGGGTCGCTCGCTTGGTTCTAGCTGCTCGCCTAGGCTCCCGCCCGGACCCGTGGCAGGTTCTATTCGACCACCCGGTGCTACACGAAGCGTGGTCGCGGGTCTGCGACGACGGCGGTCTGAGTGACCTACCGTAGCGTCACACTGACATCGAGGCTATCTCCGCTTCGAGGCGGCGGATCATCTCAGCGAAGGCAGCCGCGCTGACGACGCGGGCACCCTCACACGTGGTAACGAGATCGGGAAAGTGAGCCTCGACCATTTCGACCAGCGCGCCATGGCAGCACCGGCACGTGCAGGGGTGCTCGCTGCTTTCCAGCTCCTTCATGCTCTCTACGTGATGCCCGCCGCAGCCGCCGCACGGCAACCCGTCTTTGCGCTCGATCTTCGCGGCGACCATGTCGGGCAGACGTTGCCCGGTCATTACGCCGCGTTCCTCAGATCCTCGGCGAACGCCGCACGGAACATCTGCGCATGGTCGCTGGCGTCGATCGCCGCCAAGCCGGCCCCTATGGCACGCCAGACCATCTCGGCGTCGCGCTCGGCGAGGTGGACTCGCCGCTGCTCAAGGTCGAGGCGAAGCATGTTCACGAGGGTCCGTTCGCAGCGATCAAGAGCACGCTCGTAAGCACGCACGACCGCACGCACGTCCTCGACGGCTAGCTTGCTCGTTGTCACCCACCCGGGGTCTGAGAGAGCCGCGACATGGCCCCGCAGCACGTTCTTCAACGCCGTGACCTCGGCGCCGAGCGACAACAACTCGTCCACCGGGTTCACGCTCGGCTCGTAGCCCTCCGCCCGTAGCTGGCGAGCTGCCTGAGCCTCGACGACCCGGGCCTGTGCGGCGGCGATAACCTGGGGCGCCCGACCGCCATGCATCGAGCAAACAAGCGCCCCAGGTTCGGGCGCACGGCCGCACCGATCGCCGCTGCGGTTCCGCGCCGTGCATCGCCCATCGGCCATGGGGTCAGTATCGTCCATGGGGTCAGACGCCACGGCTGGCGTCCCTGGGGTCGGGGTCATGGCCTTAATTCTGTAGCAGGCACAGGCGGGCCAGGCTGGGTCACGCGGCGTAGACTGCACTAATGGCGCTCCGCAACGCACCTGGGACGCCTCGAAGTCTGGTACCGGACCATCGCACCGCTGCACAATCTGCGAGGGATGCCCGAGCCGGTGGCTCTCGAGGATGATCTCGCCATCCGACCGCTTACGGACGACGATCGCGACGCCCTTTGGCGCTCGTTTGGTAGACCGCACAACCCTTCACCGATCGCGCCGAGCGTCGATCAGCTCCAACGCTGGACGCATGCGATAGATGTTCGCTGGGCTCACAACTCACCGGACGGCAGCTGGCTCGCGGAGGCCCTGCATGTGGAAGATCGAGGTCGTGGTCGTCGAGCTCGAGGAGGAGGTCCGCGCCGGCCTGCAAGCGGCGCAGGTGCGCCAGGTCGTGGTCAACCCGTGAGCGAACGCACCCGGAGGTCGGGCCGGTGAGATCCCGAAAGTCAACGTCGGCCGTTGTCTTCGCGTTAGTTGCTCTCTTGGATCTGGCCAGCTTGCCGGCTTCAGCTGGGGCGGAATTGCGAACGAGCCACTACGTCAATCCGGAAACCTCCGAACCGGGATCGGCCACGAATCCACAGGTCGCGTCGATGAGTCTGAGCTATGAAACGGCGACGGGCGCACTCAGCCTTCACATCCGGTTCTTTCGCCCTCTTGCTGATCCGACGCAGACCTCTGCCCTACGGCAGGCATTCGTCGAAGTCGAACTCGGTGATCTCTACGAAGGGACCTCGCTATTGGGCTGCGGTCACGGCGGCGGGCACGGACTCTTTATTCAGGCCGAACTGGGGAACGCCGAACCCCCGATAGTTAGCTACGGTCGCTTTGAACCGCTGCAAGCAACGGTGCAGACCACCAAGGTGTTCAGCCCGGATCGCAGTGAACTGGAACTCACTGCACAGGGCCCAGGCCTCGCAGGCCTAAACCTGATCTGCGCCAAGATCGCTGCTGCCAACAACGCCGAAAAGGACGCGTCGTTCTACAGCCACTCGTTTCTGCTCGAAGGCTTTACGGTCTTTGATGGCGACCCCGAGTGGTCCGCCGCGACCAACGTCAGCGAAGAAGCACGGTTTGTGAACAACGACCTCGGCCGTCGCGGCGAACGATTCCTCGAGACGGAAGGAGGGCCACATGGCTTTGCCTGTCACGGCGGCGGCTATCTCTATAGCTGCTCCGGCAAAAGGCGTATGAAGGCAATCGTCGGTGTGCCGACCCTTTTCCTCCGAGGCAGTCAGACGTTCGAATTCCATCCGGGCGTCCTGGGGGAAACGATGACGTGGAATCACGACGAGCGCGCCACGTTGGCGTGGAGTCGCTGTCCAAGCAGCCTGCGGATCGCCCATGTCCGAGCTGGCCATCCGTGCTCGCTCGTAGTGAAGTGGCGTAGCGGCACTCTTTGGCCGTTGTTCGAACGGCCCGGGCTCCGTGGGGTCAGGCTCAAGTAGAGGTCCCGCCACGGCGGCACACCTACAGCGCTGTGGGCCAGCGGCACGGCGAGCAGGCACGCCTAGTCGGCATCGACGGCCCGGCATCGTCAACCGCCTGCGCCGGCGCGTCGTGCGCGGCCAGCTGGTGGCTAGTCCCTCGACGATCCGGGTCCGTGTCGCGGCGACAACCTGGGGCGCGCGGCGCCGTGCATCGAGCAGACACGTGCCCCGGGTACGGGCGAACGCCGGCACTGCTCGCCGCTGCGGTTTCGCGCTGTGCATCGCCGACCCTCCATGGGGTCAATCGCCTCCATGGGGTCAGACGCCACGGCTGGCGTCCATGGGGGTCAGGCTCCATCGGTAGATCTTCTCTCGCGGTCCGGGCAGACACGTCCGCGGGTGGGCTCATTCCGTTGCGAGTAACTGCGGTTTGCTCTTGGCCCATCCGAGCGGCAACGCGAGTGGCCCTAGCTGGTCGCAGTCTGCGGCGCGCTTTCCGATGCGAGCCAGCCGCCGCCGCCTTCGCCAAAGCCTGGGTTGCCTTCACCGTGCGCGACAACCGTCCATTCGGTCGGAGGGTGTTCATGGCCGATCTCGCTGAGTTCATACTTCGACATGGACCCGGAGCAGCCGGTGGTGCTCCACCCGATTTGCTCAAGCAAGCCGGTTGATTTCCAAGAACCGACGATGATCTCGCAACTCTCGGGGTTAGACGCGAGTTCTAGGCTAAGTGAGCCGACCGTGATCGTGACCGTCTGGCCCTCCACGCCGGTGCTGCCCGCTTCGGCAAGATAGGAGCAGCGGTGTTCAGTGCCGTTCTCGGGAAGGTGTTCGTCGTTTTCCCAGACGAGTTCGCCGCGTCTGGTTTCTACCGTTTCGCAGCCAGCCGGGGTCAGCGTCAGCGTGGTCGTGGTCGAGGCGAGCGGGAACGGCTTGATCTGCTCGACGCTCGTTTCCGTCGCGCTGGCCGAGCCTGATGTGTAGGTAACGATGATCGTGTGCGTGCCCATGGACTCGTGGACTGGGCATTCGCCGCCGGTGGTTGAGCCACCCACGTTGATCGAGCAGGCGAGCAGACCATCGGCGTAGAGGTTCAGGACCCCTTGGGGCAAGGTCGGGACGGGCTTGCTAACGCTGCCGAGGGTTTCCGTGGCGCTCGCGCTGTAGATGTACGTGACGGCGAATGGGTTTGCCGGACTCTGCTCGAAGCTGTCGAGACGCGCCTTCAAGCTCACTGTTGGGGCCGGTGCGGTCGGCGTTGGGGCTGGCGTCATTGCGGCAGGCTCCGGCTTGACATACACGCACATCGTCTCACGGAGCTTCACGGTGCGGCGGTGCTCCCGCTTCTTGACCGTCTCGACCTTCTTGACGTAGTGCGCCCGGCAGTGTTCGTGCTTCGGATGCTTGAGGACATACCGGTTCGCCTGCTTCGTGCTGGCCGACGTGGGCGCCGCGAACACCAGAACAGCGAGAAGGGCGACGATAGGCGCGACACGTTTGGTCATTGTCAGTGCCCTTCGGCAAGAGAGACCAGGTTCGCGGTTGGCAGGCGGACTGGCTTTCCTGTGGCGACCGACATTCGCGCGTGCCTTTGTCTCATGGCCGCTGGTGCGTCTGGACGTTTGCTGGCGCCGCAGCCGGCGAGCACGGCGACCAGCAGGGCGAGTGACGCTTTAGCAACTCGTCCCCCTGCGCTCGGGGCCAACGCCGACGATCGCGCGGCTTACATCGCTGGGGTCAAAGACCGATCCGTCGTTTGAGTTGAGGGCATGGAGGTCAACCCCGATTGCACCCTGCGGATCGCCTACCTTCTTACCGCTAAACCACCGCCCAAGGGTCGCGCTTTTGAGGTTCCATGAGGCGCAGGAGCCGTTTTCATGCGTGATCCAAAAAGCCGTGACCGTCGTGTCGCTCGGCAGGAGCTTGAGCACGTCAGCCTTGGCTCCTGCAAGGGATGTGCCAGCGCCAAGGGCCTGTTCGTACCCATCAACCCGATATTCGGGCGGCCCGGTCGTCGAGAAAGCGGTGAACTGGTACGTCGATTCGCCTTCGACCGTCACCCGTTCGCCATAGCAGCCGTCACCCGAGCAGCCCGACCCAGAGCCCCCGGAACCCTTTGGGTGCGCCGTTTCCCAGTCCGCCAGCGTGGCTCCCAACCCGGTCCATCTACCCGGTGAGGCTGGCCCAGACGCAGCCGAGGTCGAGGCCGGAGTCGTGGTGCTCGTTGCCCCGCAGCCTGTGGCCGCGAGCAGGACTGCCCATGTAGCCGCCACCGCGAGATGGCTGCTGGCGAACGCTCTGCGGCCCGGTTCTGAATCGCGCAACACGGTTAGGCTGTAGAACCTAACACGGTTGGGGTGCAACGTGCAGCCTTGTGTCAGCACGCAATCCGCTCCTCACCGGCCTCGGTGAGGCCATCCGGAACCTACGCGACGAACTCGGGGTATCGCAGGAGCGCCTCGGCCTTGAGAGCGGGGTGCATCGCAACTACATCGGCGGGATTGAGCGTGCCGAGCGCCGTCCGACCATCGCCACCGTGGCGACCCTGGCGACTACGCTCGGCGTTCGACCGTCCGATTTGCTCGCCAAAGCGGAGACGCGAGCTGAGCAGCACGGCGCGTCGTGGCCGCCTGCGTCCTAGCATGAGGGTCAGTTCGCGGCGTAAGCAGCTATCGCTAGCTGCCCAGATCAGCCGCCAGGGTTGCTCTTCGAACTTGCCCTGCCCGACACGCTTTCGACCGCGGAGACGGTGAAGGTCGCGTCGCCGGCACCGTTGGCGCACGCAATCTCATCGTTGGCATATTCGGCCGCGTCGCCCTGCGTGTCGCAGGAGGATGTCTCCTTCGCGCCCGTCGCGGGTTCTGCGACTACCACCTGCGCGGGTATCTGGCCAGTCGCTTTGTACGCCGCTACCATCGCCGCAAATGTGCTCTCAGCCAGAGGGCAATTGGGATCATTCAGGTCCGTGTCGACATTCGAGTTACACCGCTTCCTGTCGGGCACGGGTCCGGCGCTTAGCACTGGCGCCGCCCCGCTCCCGTCTTGCGCGTTAGCTGTCGTCGCGCTAGGCGCCGCAGGCGTCGAAGCACCGGCCGTCGCTAGCGGTAGCTCGATGTAGCCATGCGTGGTACCGAACCCCAGCTCATTGAACCGCAGTTCAGGGTGCTGGCGGAGAACTTCGGGAGCAACATCGAAGATCGCCTCGACCACGGTGCTCAGGCTTGGGCCTAGTTCGGATGCGACCAGCTTCGCATCAGGGGCCTCGGCGACAGCTTCGGTGTCGGCCTTGTATGTCTTGCCGCCTGCCACGAGGCTGACCAATTCGGCGTTCAGCGTGATCGATTCGCTCTTGTGGTTGGCGACGTTGAGCAGCGCCACGACGAAGATGCCATCGGGTAGAAGCGTGTTACCGTTTTCATCGAGCGCACGAGCCGTATAGGCTCCGGCGGGCGCTGAGCACTGCGTACAGGTAGCGAGGCTCCAGCGTAGATCGTCTACTTCGACGGAACCCGTGGGACCGACGCGCGGCACGTTGGTTTCGGAAGGGTTCTTGGCCCGATTGTTCGCTGATCGGGGTTCGCCGCTACCCGCTGACGAGCCCTCGCCGGATGTGCCGCAGCCAGCCACCAGCAAGGCTGCAAGAGCGATCAGGACCCTCAGCACGAGGCGTGAGCGTAAAGGCGGCGGGCGTCCGAAGTCAAGGGCGGCCTGGCTATCGGCTCGGCTCGCACAGTCGCAGGCTGACTGAGCACGCGTCGCTCGTCGGACCATTTGGGCAGCAGCTCATATCCGCTGCCCAAACCTCGCCTAATCGTCCCCAATCCCGCCTGATCGACGATCGGCACGAAGGCTCGAATCGTCAGCAACCGCCTATAGATTCAGGCTTTTCGGCTGAGGCACGAGCCAGCCTCCTAAGCGGTAGATCCAGGTTCGACTCCTGGCGGGGGCATTGCCACAAAGTCGATGATTTGCGATCGCTTACGGCGACCTCCGCTTGCTAAACGATCAGGCCGTAACGCTTATTAAGGCGCCCGCAGACGACTCGGCGGCTCGTGCCTGCTATTGAACACGCGTGTCCTCAACCGACGAAGCGCGTCTCGACAACCCTGCGTACGCAGCCCTGTCAGGCGCGCACGCACGGTTCGCCCAGATTGGCGGCCATGCGCTTCGATATCCAGCCGATGTCGCGCCGTTCTTCGCGCTGCCCACGGAACCATCACGGGAGGACTGGCGCGGCGCAACCGAGATCGTGCCGCCGGGAACCTACGTCGGGATGGTCCATGCCGGCGCCGACGTGCCGGAGACTTGGAAGACGCTGCGGGAGCTCGAGGTCGTGCAGATGATCGGAGAGCACGTAAACGGCGTCGATGCGCCCGAGGCGGCTCGTCTAAGTGCAGACGATGTCCCAGAGATGCTGGAGCTCGTCCGCCAGACGGATCCGGGACCATTCCTGGAGAGAACTATTGAGCTTGGCGACTACGTCGGGATCCGCCGCGACAGCCAGCTCGTCGCGATGGCGGGCGAGCGGCTGCACTTCGATGGCTGGACGGAGATCAGCGCCGTGTGCACCGCGCCGACCTATCGCGGTCACGGGATGGCCTCACGACTCGTGGGCGCATTGATAGCCGGTATCCAGCGTCGCTCCGAGCGGGCGTTTCTACACGTCCTTAGCAACAACGCGAACGCGATCTGCCTGTACGAAGAGCTCGGGTTTCGCGTCCGCCGCCCTCTGACGATCTCCGTGTTGACGCCTGAGCTTATCCCGAGCTGAGACTGGATCCGCCGATCCACGGCATGCGCCCCGGTGTCGCGTCAGGGAATCAGTTCAAACGCCGCGCGATGGCACGGCGCGATCGCTGCGAAATGCCGGCGGTCCAGGGTCAGAATTGTCGGAGCGTCGAGTCGCTCTGCGAGAGCGATGACCGAGGCGTCGGTTCCTCCGAGCGGGAAGTCGGCGTACCTCTCCACAAGCTCCGCCATGCGCGCGAAGTCCTCACGGGTGGGTCCCTCGACATCAAGCTCCCCGATGCCGTCCAGAAACCTGCTCTCCGCGGCGGCGCCCAGTCGTCGTCCCACGAAGTAGGTTGCCTCGGCCACCACCAGGGCCGGCACGACCAGGCGAAGGTCCGCTCGCGAGAGCGCTGCGCGAGCGGCGTCATGATCCTCGTCGTCGGCGTCCGCTGCCGCATAGAGCGGACCAGCGTCAACGACGGCCAGGGACGTCATTCCATTCCTGCTCCAGGAGTTGCTCCATGTCTCGGGCGGTAGTGCGATGACCGCTGCGCCCCAGCTCCGCGAAGGCGAGCTCGCGTCGCTCGGTCTGTTCCAGGCCTAGATGTTGTGCGAGCGCTGCGCGTGTGACCTCGGATGCAGATGCGTGTCGTCGCTGTGCCTCGCGTGCGAGGGCCTGCGCGAGATCGTCGGGGAGGGATATTGTGGTGCGCTTCATACCTGCATACTAGCATCATACAGGAGCGTGAGGAGATCCAGCCTGGCGTCGAGTTCTGTCAGATCACGTTGGTCAGGATCAGCGCCCCGATCGCGATGAGAATCAGGGCGGTGAACGCGTTGCCCCACCGCTCGAGCCACTGACCGCGCACCTGGTAGCCACCGAAGCAAGCAAGGAGCGTGAGGCCCACGATCGTCGCGATCGTCACCGCAGCGAAGATGAGCAGCGAGCCGATCGCGGTGGCCACACCGGCGGCGGCCGCCGCGAGGAACACCGGCAGGATCGTCAGGTCCGGGGATGCTGCAGCGCCGAAGGGAACCATCACGGCGGCGACGCCACGAACCCCGCGGGTGTCGTGCTCAAGCGCCTGGTCATGGTCATGGTGATGCCCGTGGGCGTGGCCGTGCTCGTGTCCGTGGTGATGGCCGCGTCCGGTCAGCTCCACGACGGCGAATCCCAGGCCGGTGAGGATCAGCACGCAGCCGATGATCGCGCCCTGCGCGCTCTGCACCGTCGAGCGAAACTGAAGTCCCACAGCGATGATCACGGCGCCGAGCACGATCGACGCGAGCACATGGGCAACGCCGGCCAGGCCCGAGAGCCGGGCCACACGCGCCAGTGGGTAACGGCGCGTGCGGCCAACAACAGCCAACGGAGCCCAATGATCGGGGAGAATCGCGTGGCCGAAGCCAACGCCCGCGGACGCGGCCACCAACGCCGGGGCGGCGGCGCTCACGCTGTTAGTGCTCGCTGAGCGGGACGGGAGCTAAGGCCGAGGCGCAGATGCTCGGCATGAGAGACAGCCTCGGTCAGCAGAACGCCCACGTGCTCGTCGTGCAGGGCGTAGATGACGTTCCTGCCCTGGCGCTCGCCAACGACCAAGCCGAGATGGCGAAGCACCCGAAGCTGCTGGGAGACGGCCGACTGCTCCATCTCAACGTCCTGCGTCAACTCGCCAACGGAGCACGGACCAGCACTCAGCCGGCTCAGGATCCGCACGCGGCTCGGTGTAGACAGTGCTCCCATCGTCTCGGCGACCATGCGCGCGGTGTCGCCGTCCAGATACGACAGATCCGGGTCATGACCATGACTCATGCACGCATCATTGCATGAATACTCAGTCAGATGTTGTCGGCGATGCGTCGCCAGGTCAATGAGCAGCTCGACGCGGATAATCGGAGCATGTATCTCGATCGTCGTGATGCCGGTCGCCGGCTCGCCGTCGAGTTGGCGCCGTTCTTGCATGAGCGGCCGGTCGTAGTGGCGCTACCGCGCGGCGGCGTTCCGGTCGCGTTTGAGGTGGCTCGTGCGCTCGGCGCGCCGCTTGACATTCTCGCGGTACGCAAGCTTGGTGCGCCGGGCAACCCGGAGTTGGGCGTCGGCGCGGTCGCCGAGGACGGAACCGGAGTCCTCGACGCTCGCTCGGCGGGCATGGTCGGCATGACCGAGGCACTGCTCGAGAAGACGCTCACGCGGGAGTCTGAGGAGCTCCGCCGCAGGGTCGAGCGCTACCGCGGCGGCCGGCCCGCGATCCGCGTGCACGGACGAGTGGTCGTCGTTGTGGACGACGGGCTCGCGACGGGCCTCACCGCCCTCGCGGCCGTTCGAGCGCTGCGCAAGCGCGGCGCTCGCGGCATCCTCATAGCGGTCCCGGTGGGCTCGCGCCAAGCGGTGTCGATGCTCGCCGAGGAGGCCGACCGCATCGTCTGCCCGACGGTGCCCGAGCGTTTGATGGGAGTGGGGATGTGGTACCGCGACTTCGCGGCGGTCTCTGACGAGCAGGTGGTGAGTCTTCTGGGCAAGGCGGCCACGGATGCGGCCGCTGCTGTGAACCTGGACGAGCCGCCCGTGCCGCGAACCATAGACTCGAGCAACTGATGAGTCCCGCCAGCCCCTTTCGGTTCCGCGCCTGATGCGCGTGGGGGTGCTCACCGGCGGCGGCGACTGTCCGGGCTTGAACGCTGCGATTCGCGCCGTCGTGCGCCGCGGAATCCTCGCCGGCGAGCACAGCTTCTGCGGCTTTCGCAACGGCTGGGCCGGCGTGCTCGAGCAGGACACCGCGGAGCTCACGCTGGAGAGCACCGCGGGAATCCTGCCGCGCGGAGGCACGATCCTCGGAACATCGCGTACGAACCCGCTGGCCGAGGACGGGGGGCTGGAGCGCATCCGCGAGGCCTTCCAGCGACAGCGCCTGGACGCTCTGGTGGCGATCGGTGGTGAGGATACGCTCGGTGTTGCTCTCTGCCTGGGGGAAGCGGGTCTACCGGTCGTCGGCATCCCAAAGACCGTCGACAACGACCTCGCGGGAACCGACTTCACCTTTGGCTTTCACACGGCCGTGCAGATCGCCACCGACGCAATCGACCGCGTGCACACCACCGCCGAGTCGCACAACCGCGTGATCGTGGTCGAGGTCATGGGTCGCCACGCCGGCTGGATTGCCACCTACGCTGGCATGGCCGGCGGCGCCGACGCGATTCTCGTGCCCGAGCGACCATTCGACGTCGAGCAGGTGTGTGCCCATCTGCGCCGCCGCCACGACCGCGGCCGGACCTTCTCGATCGTGGTGGTCGCGGAGGGAGCCGCGCTCCGCGACAGCGCATCGCTGGTGTTGGCCAGCGAGCAGCGGGACGCGTTCGGGCATCCGCGCCTTGGTGGCATCGGCGTGATGTTGGGGCAGGAGCTCGAGGCCCGGACCGGTTTCGAGGCGCGCGCGACGATCCTCGGCCACGTCCAGCGCGGGGGAACGCCCACCGCGTATGACCGTGTGTTGGCGACGCGCTTCGGCGTCGACGCAATGGACACGGTGGCGGCTGGACGGTTCGGGCGGATGGTTGCCCTCCGTGGCACCGAGATCGTCGAGGTGGCGCTCGCGCAGGCGCTGCGAGAGCCCAAGCTGCTCGATCCGAAGCTGTACGAGACCGCTGAAGTGTTCTTCGGCTGAGTCAGTTCGGTGTCGAGGGGCTCCTGCGCCGCCGCAGCGCTCAAGCGATCGGCTGGCTGCGGTAGTGCTCTTTCCAGATCAGCTTGTAGATCGGGATCCAGCGCGGGATCCGGTTGATGATGGGGATGAAGGGGATGCAGATGAACGCGAGGCTGAGCACGCCCATGATCATCATCACGAGGATATCCGCGTTTTCAGAGCTCTTGAACGGTTCGACCTGGTACCACAATGCATACAGCCACAGCCACGCCTGGCCCGGGTAGCTGCCGGTCTCGTTCATCATGCCCCACTGGTCGCCGAGCAGGTGCTGCTGTTCGGCGCGTTCGGCGAGCAGTCCGCCGTCGGCCATGAACAGCAGCGGCTTGGTGTAGTCGGTCTGGAAGAACTGTTTGCTGCTCGACAGGCTGCCGTCGAGGCCCCCGCTCTGCGCGAGGGCCAGCAGGCTGGTCATCATCGTCGGGACCGGGCCGGCGCCGCTGGTCAGCACCGTCACGGTGCCCGTCGTCGGGTTGACGCTCACGCTCTTGGGTGGCGTCTTCTTTTCTTCCACCGCGCTCGCATATTCTTCCAGCGGCTTGGCGTAGGCTTCGCCCCATTCCTTTTTCGTCTTTTCGGGTGCGGCCTGGTATTGGGCGAGCGCGCTCTGCAGCGCCGGGTCGTTGGGGACCGTCTTCAGCGGGTCGATCACGAAATCGTTCGCGGTGTTGATCGGATGACTGACGCCCAGCCATTTCTGCAGGTAGATGAAGGCGGCGTGCTGGCCTTCGCCGTTGTGGTTGTAGGGGGGGCCGTATTCGGCCGTCGCGCTCGTGCCGTCGAGCTCCTTTGCCGCCGCCGTGGTGAAGTCAGCAGGCAGTTCGTGTGACCACTGCGCGATCGTGCTCGGCTTGTCGTCGGGCGAGGAGAACAGGACGGTGAGCAAAACGGCCAGCAGTCCGATGACGCCAACGGCGATGCACAGCTCTTTAACGAGGTCGTAGGGGGCGTAGCGCCCTTTCCAGGGCTGCGTGTCGTCCTTCGGCCCGAGCAAGCTCATGAACCTGCACCGGTCGAGATTTGGGCAGAGCCGTCGCCGTCGGGACTCGCGCTCACCGGCAGCTTCCTCTCCAGCTCGAACGGCGGCACGACGCCGTTGCGGCGCACGAGCAGCACGTGCGCGCCCACGAGCGCCACGACCGCCACGGGTAGCAGGAAGATGTGGTAGCTGTACATCTGCCCGAAGTTGGTGACGTTGAAGAACGCGCCCACGCCGACCGAGTTGAGCCCGTCCTTGGCCTGCGTGGAGATCCACTGCGCGTCGAAGTTCTGCTGCGAGACGTAGCCGGTCAGCGCGGTCGGCACGGCGACCACGAAGATGATCGCGCCGGTCACCCAAACGCGGGCGCGGCCTCCGCGCCACGCGGCCATCCAATACTTGCCCCAAAGGTGCACGACCATCACGAAGAAGAACAGCTCGACGGACCACATGTGGATGCTGTTGAAGAAGTGCCCGATCCCGGTGTCGTGCCACCAGGCGGGCCCCTTGAGCGCGAGGATCGAGCCGGAGCCGATGATCACGATCAGCGAGGCGATGCTCGCGACACCAAACACGTAGATCCAGGAGGCGACGTAGGTCGGCTGGCCGTCGGGCAACAGCCGCTCGGGCGGCAGCGCCTCAACCCCGGCTTCCCTCACGCGTACGGTCCACGAGCGCGAGCGGGCCGGCTTGGGCGGAGCGGCGCTCACGGCGCATCGCCGCCTTGACGGGCCGCGGCGCGGCCGGCCGCGCCGGGGAACGGCAGCACGATCGCCAGCGCGAACACCAGGAGCATCAGGCCAATCACCACGACGTTGGCCACCGACAGGTGGATGAAATGCCAGTCCACCGTATGTGCCGGATGGTTCAAATTGAACACAGCACCCATCAAGCTCACTTGTTACGCCTCTCGGAGTGGGGCAGGACGACCACATCCTAATCTGAGAGCTCGGCGCAGCGCGTCCGTAGAAAGTCCCCAAATCGAGCGCGGAGCTTCTCGCCGCTTCGGCTCACACCGGCCAGTACTGCCTGACCTGCGCTGCGGCGCGCGAGCCCAGCAGTGGCTCAGCTGCTGCGGATCGAGCCGGCTCGTCGCCGCCGAACGCCGCGAGCGTCTCCCGCACACACTCGGCGAGGGCGGCGGGTTCGTAGCCGCCCTCGAGGACCGCTCCGAGCGGCACTCCCAGCAGCGCTGCCAGATCGCGCAAGCGACGCGCTATCTCCGCGAACGAGCCCGTCTCAAGCCGACAGCCCGCGAGCGGGTCCGCGCGGTGGGCGTCGAACCCTGCAGAGATCAACACCAGATCGGGCTCGAACGCCCGCGCGACCGGCACCGCGATGTGCTCGACCAGCGACAGCCACAGATCCTCCTCGGAGCCGGCCGGCACCGGCAGGTTGATCGTGTAGCCCTCCCCGGGCCCCGACCCGGCGTCGCCGAGTGGCCCGGTGCCCGGGTAGATCCCCGACTGATGGATGCTGGCAAACAGGACGTCGGGGCGGCGGCGGAACGCCTCGGCGGTGCCGTTGCCGTGGTGCACGTCCCAGTCGAGGATGAACACGCGTCGGGCGCCGAGCTCGCGGATCGCGAGCTCGGCTGCGATCGCGACGTTGTTGAACAGGCAGAAGCCCATCGCGCGGTCGGGTTCGGCGTGGTGGCCCGAGGGTCGCACGCCGCAGAACCCAACCCTTGCCTCACCCGCCATCAGCGCCCGCGTCATCTCGCACGCGCCGCCGGCGGCGTGGAGCGCGGCGCGGTAGGAGGGCTCGCCGACGACTGTGTCAGGGTCGATCGCGCCGCCGCCCGCCAGCGACATCTCCTTGATCTTCTGAACGTGGCTGGTCGGGTGGATCAGCTCCAACTGGGCCTCCGTCGCCGGCGGTGCGGCGCGTCGCTCCCAGCCAAGCCAGTCGTGCTCAGCCAGCGCTCGTTCGATCGCAAGCAACCGCCGCGGCGTGTCCGGGTGTGCTGGCATGTGCGCCCGCGGATCGTGCTCCAAGCACGCCGGGTGGCTGAAGTAGAGGCCTTTCGACATCGGCTTGACTGTACGACGCGCCGGACGGGTGGCCCCTCTTGCACGGCGTCCGCGGGCCCGAGTAGCCTCACTACACGCAGGCGCTCGCGGCCCGGCTCCGAGCCGCGCGCGGGCGCTGTCAAAATCCAAGGGGGACAAATGATCGGAATGCGACCGCCGCTGCTCGTCGCTGTACTGCTCTGTGGAGCGCTCGTCGCCGGCTGCGGGAGCAGCAGCTCCACCACGAGCAGCTCGACGACCGCCAGCACCCCCGCCACGACCTCGACGACCGCGCCGAGCACTCCGGCGCCCGCCGCAACGACTTCGAGCTCCCCGACCACGACCCCGAGCAGTGCGGTGAGCGCCGCCGGCGCGGCGCAGTACGAGGCGATCTGCAAGTCGATCATCGCCAGGGCGCCGACGCTCTCGGCAAGCGTGAAGGCCAAGGTCGAAGGGATCTGTAGCAAAGCCGCAACAGGCGACCTCGCGGGCGCGCGCGCGGCTGCCAAAGAAGTGTGCGTGGAAGTCATCAACGCCTCGCCGGTTCCCGCCGTCGACAAGGAAAAAGCGCTCGCGGGGTGCAAGGGCGCATAGCAGCGCGCGCCGCTCAGCGGCGCGAGTAACCAGGCGAGGCGAGCCGAGACAGCCGTGCGCGCGCGGGGCAGCAGCTAGCCTGCTGCTGCCCCGTTCCCGGCCCCGTCCTCCTCCTCCTCCTCCTCTTCGCCCGCATACAGCGACTCCCGCGCGAGCTCCCGCCCTCTGGCGTCGAACAGCTTGATCTCCAGCAGATCGTGGCGGTAGTCGTCTGGGGCGAGGAGCGTAAAGCGCTCCTCGATCAGCTCGCATTGGTCGACCGCGAGGTCGGCCAGCTCGGCGGTTGCGATCCGTCCCCCGGAGACGAGCGGGCGCCCCCACACGAGCGTCATCGCCGCCACCGCTCCCGACTCCCCCCGCCAGGCGCCGATGATCTCCTCGCAGAGGTCGAGCTTCCAGTCGGGGTTCCGCTCGGCTGTCTCGTCGGTGAAATCCACGTGCGCGGAGAAGTCGCTCGGCTCGCCGTCGTCGCTCCCTGCGAGGAAGCGCACGTAGCCAAACAGCTCGTATCCAGTTGAGGTCCGCGTGGTCGCGGGGACGTACGTGCGCCCGTGCCACGTGCGATCCGGGTACCACACGATCCCGCTCGGCTCGCCCAGGTCCTCCTCCTCGGCGTCGAGTCTCAGGGCGGCCGCCAGAAATTCCTGGCGCAGCCGCTCCTCCCAGCGGCCGTAGGGCAGCTCCTCTTGCGGGGGCTCGGCTGCGAAGCGGGGTACGAAGCGTTCCTGCGGGGGCATCGCTGCCGGCCAGCGTAGCCATCCGGCGAGCGATACGAGGCGCGCCCGCGCCGCTCATGCATCCCGCAGCACGGCCGCGGCGTGCTCGGGCGCGACGATGTTCAGGTTCACGTCGGTCGACAGCTCCAGTCCCGCGAGATGTGTCAGGCGGGGGAGCACATCGATCCGCCAGCAGAAGTCCTCGGCTCCGCGCGGAGCCGTGCGCACCCACAGGTTCAGCGGCGGGCTCGATCCGAGGTGGCGCGCCAGCCGGCACAGGCCGTCGCGCAGCAACGCCGCACCGGAGACGCCGTCGTCCTCGAAGCGTGCCCGCGGCGCTCGTGGCGCGAGCATCATCTGGAACGGCACGCGCGAGGCATATGGCGCCATCAGCACCGCCTCATCGTCGATCGCGACGATCCGCTCGCGTCGGCGCACCTCCTCGGCGACGAGATCTCCGAGCAGGCTCTGGCCCATTGTGCGTGTGGTGTATGCGCCCGCCCGCTCCCGCTCGCGCGCGACCGCCGCCGGCACGAAGTCGAGCGCGTACAGCTGCGCGTGGGTGTGCGGCAGCGAGGCTCCGGCCTCGCGTCGCTCGTTGACGATCAGCTGCAGGTAGGCGCTGTCGCCGTGCGCGCGCATGCGCTCACGCCACACCTCCACCGCGGCCAACACCTGCTCGAGCGGGAGCTCGGCCAGCGACAGCACCGGCTGTGGCGCGTTGATGATCACCTCGTGCGCGCCGGTGGCGGGCATCGACACGAACAGCTCAGGTTGACCGCGCTGCTCAACGGCCCCAGCACCGTCGGCCTCGCCCGCCGCCGTCAACGCCGGATACAGGTTCGGGACCACGCGCACGCTCCAGCCGGGCGAGTCGGCGGGACCGCCGCCCGGGCGCACCGCGCACAGCTCCGGCGGCGTGCGCTCCTCGTGGCCCTCGGCGAACGGGTCCTGCTCGGGGTCGATCGGCTCGCCCGGATCGCAACGCGGCTGGCCGCCGGGGCGGCGTGAGCGCTCGCCCGCGACGATCGTCCTGTGCCCGCTCAGCGGGTCGATCCGCAGCTCGGGCAACGCTCAAGCTTCCAGCGCGTAGCGCCTGATGTCCTGTTCGAGCTTGGCCGCGCTCGGATAGGGACCCTGGTGGATGAACAGACCGCCGCTGCGGTTGTAGAACACGGTCACGGGCGTGAACGTCGAGTCGGTGATCGCGGTGCCCGCCTGCCCGCTCGGGTCGTAGTAGCTGGGGTAGCTCACCGGAAACGAGCGCAGGAACGTCAGCGCGTTGGCCTGGCTGGTGTCGCCCGAGTCGATGCCGATGAACGCCACTTCGCGCCCGCGCGCGAGCGACGCGCGCTGGAAGGCCCCGAACTCGGCACGGCATGGCTCACACCAGGAGGCCCACTTGTTGATCACGGTTGGTGTTCCGCGCAGCGCCGCCAGGCGGCCGCGCAGCGCTGGCAGCCCGCCAGCGAGAATCTCGCCGGCCTGCGCGTGCAGCGCCGCCAGCGGCGCTGGCGAGCCGACCAGGCGAGCACGCATCTGCGCGAGCGTGAGCTTCGAAGGCGCGACCGCCGATGGCGAGCTGCCCAACTGGAGCAGGCCCACGACGAGCAGGACCGTGACGAGCGCTGCTGCGGCCGCGATCGACAGGCGCTTGGGCGTCATCGGCGTAAGGGTCGCATAGCGCTCGCTTCAATCGCGCCTCCGAGTGCTATATCCTGGGGGTACGTCAGAGTCGGGTCGCTCACAGCGCCCGGCGAAGGCGCCAGTTGGGCGCCGATCTTACGGCCGCGCCGAAGACCACCTTCGACGGCGGTTTCGTCTCGAAGTCCAGAGCCTCAATGGCCGAGTCCACCTCAGTGGCCCTCGCGGCCGCGACCATTCCAACTTCCGCCGACATCAAGCGCGCGGAGAAGTTCGTGCGCGAGCGCTTCGTGCACGAGGGCGAGGACCCGCTCGTGGCGCTGGCGCCGGGGACGCCGCGCAGGCGCGCACTCGACCAGGCGCTCGCCGAGCTTGCCGAGCATCCGAAACCCAAAAACCCCTCGACCGCGTGGCGGCGCGAGTTCTCGCTGCTGCTCGGCCTGGAGCGGCTGCTCTCCGAGGATGAGCCCAAGCTCGAGGACGGCACCGTGCTCTCCGCGCACCAGGTGGACGCGCTGTCAGGCACGCTCACCGCGCTGCTGGCCGAGGCCCAGCGCAGCGCCCCCGACGGCAACGGTCGCGCCGCCGCGTCCGCCTCGCCCGAGCTACTCGCCTCCGCGGACATCCTCGGCCCGGATGGCGCCTCCGCGGCCAACGGCCGCGACCTCGCGGCCGGTGGGACGCCGGACAGCGACGCCGACGCGGCCGAGGACGACGACGAGGACGACGACGAGGACGAGGAGGACGTCGAGGACGACGACGAGGACCTCGGGCCCGTGCAGCGGGCGGCGCCAGAGGAGGACGAGGAGGATGAAGACGACCTCGAGGAGGAGCCCGAGGAAGAGGAGGAGAGCGAAGACGAGCTCGAGGCGGAGCTGGAGCAGGAGGCAGACTCCGAGGAGGAGCCTCGCGATTGGGTCGACGAGGAGGACGAGGAGGAGTCTCTCGCCGAGCAGCCCGAGGATCCCAATGCCGCCAAGCGCTTCTGGTTCGAGCACGCGACCGGCGCCGGCAAGACGGTCGCGGCGCTCGGCTTCGTCGAGGCCTCGCACACGGGCGGCGTGCTGATCCTGACGCACCGCCGCAACCTCGTCGACCAGTTCCTCGGCGAGCTGCGCGACCGCGGCTACTCGAGGCGCATCAGCCGGCCGCTGCTGAAGGGCGAGGACTCGGTCAAGGGTCCGGTGACGGTCGAGACCTATCAGTGGTTCGTGCGAAACGCCGGCAAGATCTCGAGCGCCTACACGATCGTGATCTGCGACGAGGCGCACACGGCGCTCGGCGAGAAGACGAGCGGCGCGATCCGCAACTGGACGGGGCCGATCTTCATCGGCATGACCGCGACCGGTGCGCTGATCGCACGGCACGTCACCGACCTGTTCCCGACGCAGACCTCGCGCTTCGACCTCGCCCAGGCGGCCCGGCGCGGCGTGATCGCGCCGCTGCGCTGCGTGCGCATCTCGCCCGGCGTGGGCGTGCGCACGATCGCCAAGGTGCCGCTGCGCAGGGGCGAGGTGGACACCGAGTTCGACCAGGACGAGCTGGCGAAACTGCTCGACCAGCAGCCGTTCAACGTCGCGGTGGCGAACCTCTACAAAACGCGCTTCAACGGCGTCCCGGGTGTCGTGTACGCGGCGGGTGTGCGCCACGCTTACAACCTCGCTGAAGCGTTCCGCGCGGAGGGCATCAAGGCCCAGGCGGTCTCGGGCGAGACGCCCAAGCGCGAGCTGGTCGAAATCCTGGCGCGCTACGAGCGCGGCGACATCGACGTGCTGATCAACGCGCAGCTGCTGGCGGAGGGCTGGAACAGCCCGCGTGCGACCGTGTGCGTGCACCTGGCGCCGACGGCGTCGAAGCGCATCTACCAGCAGCGCGTCGGGCGCGTGACTCGTCGCCACCCTGGTAAGGAGGCGGGCCTGGTCGTCGACTTCGTGCATCCGGCGACCAAGCACGACGACCCGGTCGTGACGCTGCACTCGCTGCTGGATAGAGATGTATATAGAGGAGGGGCGATCGTCGTGGGACCCGTGCGGCGTGGGCGCGGGCGCAGGATGCGCGTGGAGCGCCGGGTGCTGCCGGTGTGCGCGGAGGAGGAGCGGCGCTTTCAGGTGTTCGAGCGCGAGCTGTGGCGGATCGCGGTCGAGCACCTCGACTACGGCGAGCAGCACCTGTGGGCGGCGCTGGCGGGCGCGCGCGTGGCCCCGAACGGCTGGCGCCGGGCGCGGGCGATGCTCCACTTCGACCGCACCGGCGAGCTCAAGAGCCGCTTTCTGATCACGGCGGTGAAGCGCAACAAGAACCCGCAGCTGCGCCTGCGCGCGCTGACGGACATCGCGGCGCTGCGCGACCCGGACGCGTTCGACGAGGCGATCGACATCATCGGCGGCTGGCCGCGCGAAGAGCGCAAGGAGGCGACGAAGATCATGCTGCGCGCGCTCGTGGACCGGCGGATCGGCCGCCGCGACCAGGCCAACGCGTGGATCTGGCGCCTGGCGGAGTACACGCGCGACGTGCACGAGGAGTACGCGGTGCAGCGCTGGCCCGAGACCAAGCGCCTGCTCGGCCTGCTCGTCAACTCGGCGGGAGGCGCGCACGCGCGCAACGCGCGCCGGCTGATCCACGCGGCGCGCAAGCAGGATCGCCGCCTGGCCGCGGCCCTGCTCGCGGCTGCGCTCGCGCACACTCCGGAGGCCGAGGAGGCGCTCCGTGGTGCGCGCACGCGGATGGCGCGCAAGCCCCCAGCGCTGGCGCGGGAGCTGCTGCGCAACTTCCCCAAACGCCGGGCGCGCAACGCCCGGCGCAGGCGCAAGGGTGCCAAGGGCGCGGCCAACGGAGCCGCCAATGGCTTCGCCAACGGAGCGAGCCCAAACGCGCAGCTTGCACCTGCGAGCACCGAACACCATGACGAGCTGCGCCGCGACGTGCGCGACGCGCTCGACAACCAGGCCTAGGGTCTGACTAGCCGATCTCCTGCAGGTGCACCTCGCCGGCGCCGAGCGCGGTGCGCCCGTCGGCCAGCGCGACGATCAGCCGCCCGCTGCCGTCGATGCCCTCCGCGCGCCCGCGTCCACCGGCCCACGCGATCTCGCGCCCGCGCAGCGCGTCTCGGGCCCGCCATGCTTGCAATGTCGCCTCGGCCGCCTCAGCCAGCCGGCGCTCGAGCGCGTCGATCAGCCGGACGAGCGTCGGCTCGACGTCGCTGGGCTCCAGCCCCAGCGTTGCTGCCGGGAGGCTGCTGCCCGACGGCGCGCGACCGCGCGCGCGCGGGCGCAGCTCTGCGGGCAGCTCATCAAGGCGGACCGCGACGTTGATCCCGACGCCGACCACGGCCCAGCCCTCCTGCGGTCTGCTCTCGACGAGGATGCCCGCGAGCTTGGCCAGCGAGCTCCGGGCGCCAGCGCCTTCGCTCGCGCCCCCGGCACTGGCGCCGGGGGTCTCGACGACGACGTCGTTCGGCCACTTGATCCGGGCGTTCTCTCCCGCGACATCGCAGACGGCTACGGCGGCAATCAGCGGCAGCAGCGGCAGCGTGGGCGAGCGGCCCGGGCGCAGCAGCAGCGACATCAGCAGCGAGCTACCCGCGGGCGCCGACCAGCGCCGGCCCCCGCGCCCACGCCCGGCGGTCTGCTCGGAAGTGGTGACGAGCGTTCCGTGGGGCGCGCCCCGGGCGGCCAGCGCGCGCGCGCGCTCATTGGTCGAGTCGGTGCGGCGCAGATGGACGCGCGGGTGGCCGAGGACTGTGGAGGTGTTCGTGGCGGGCGCGCGCGGAGAGCCGCTCACGCCGGACGCACCGTCAGCTCATCGTCTGAGCCTGCACCCAGCAGCTCGGCCGCCGAGCCGCGGTTCACGGCGAGCGCCACCATGCGCGTGGCGTCCTCGTAGATCAGCAGCTCGCCGGGGGTGACCTCAGCGAAGGTGGCCGCGTAGCGCGCCTTGCGCACGGCGCCGTCGTGGGTCACGGTCAGCGTGTCGCCGACCTCAGCGCCCAATGCAGCGAGTTGGTCGTCGGCGGCATCGAGGATCAGGTTGCCGAACGTGTCGCTGCGCAGCACGTGGACCGTGAGCACGCCGTGATTGAGCTCGGCCGAGGGCAGCCCGAAGCGGCGCAGCTGCTCCACGGGCAGCGGATCGCCGACGGCCGACAGCGGCTCACCGGCCGCCAGGGCGGCGGCGACCGGGGCGAAGATGTCCCTGCCGTGGAACGTGCGCGAGACCGGCTGAAGGCGCTCGGGTGAGTTGCCGATGTCGACCGCCTCGGCCACCCCCGCCAGCCGCTCAGCGGCTGGCATCAGCAGCCCATTGTCGGGTCCCACGAGCAGGTGACCCTGCTCGACCGTACGCAGCGCGACGGCGCGGCGCGCGTGCCTGCCGGCGGCGCTGACGCCCGGGTCGACGACTGCCAGGTGAACGCCGGGGGGCAGGAACGGCAGCGCGGAGCGCAGCACGACCGCCCCCGCGCGCACGTCGTGGCGGGGGATCGCGTGGGTCAGGTCGATCACGCGCGCGCTCGGGCAGCGGCGCGCGATCACAGCGTGGCAGACGCCGACGAACTCGTCGAGCTGGCCGTAGTCGGAGAGGAACGTGATGATCAGTGGAAGCGCTCTGTCGGCCATCGCTTGGTGGAGGCGCCGCGTCGGCGAGCAGGGTGCCGATGATACCGTCGATGTCGGACCGGGCGGGATGGGCGAGTGGCTGCAGGGCGATGCTCACGGAGCTTTGCGCTCCTGAACGGACCGATCGAGATGGTGTGCGTGGGCGCAGACGGGCCGAGCCGGATCTTCGTTAGCTCTTTGACTGGATGGGCCACTTCGACCTCTCGGCCACGCAGATCTATACGCGGCACTATGAGGTCCAGGGCGGGGCGCCCCGCCGTTCTGGGTAGGACCTCCCAAGCCCAAGAGCACCAAGCGCCGCCAGGCGACCCGGCCTCGCGCGACACCATCCCGTTCAACCAGCGGCCGTAAACGAAAACTGCATGAGACGACGCCGCGGTTCCGACCGAACGCTCGAACTCGCCACCGGGGCCATCGCTCTTCTCCTGACGACCCTTGCGTGCCTGATTGCGTCACCGGCACTCGCCGCGCTCGCGCTCGTCTCAGGCGGCATCAGCTACGGAATAATCATCGCGCGACACGGCGCCGAGAGGTAGCCGGCACGCCGTTGCCTGGACGACCGACTGACCGTGGTCACCTCAATTGTTCTCATGCCCCTCGGGGTCGGTGAGCGGCTCTTGGGGGAGGCCGCGCCGAGCGTTCTCCAGAACGTTGTGTGGCGCGTCAAGACGCACGTCGAATACGGTGCCATCGGAGCCGATCGAGCGGACCTGCTCGACGTCCCTGTCGCTAGCGGCCTCCAGCGCGTAGGCGTCGTTGGTGTCGCCGCGGGCGCGTCGAAAGGCGCGCGTGGCATCGATTGCGTCGCCCTCGGCGAGCGCGCCGCGGACATCGTGATCGAGACCGAAGAACAACCGAAGGGCGATGTCACTGGCGAGCCGCACCTCTAGCTCTGTTCCCTCGTAGAGCGTTCGCCCGGCGATGTCATCAGCCCGTGTGGCCGCGCCGATGAGCCAGGGCATTTGTATGGCCTCTCGCGGGCGTGCCGTGCGAGGCGCCAGTCTCGCCGCCTCCTCAATGAAACCAGCATAAGCCAGCAGGCCCGTCCGGCAAACGTGGTCGAGGCTTCGTGCGAAGGCACTGCGGTCGCGGACCGACCATGCGCCGCCAGGCCGCTGCCATGCGGGGCTCTCGTCGCCGCCCGAAGGGGTCTCGCCAGAGTCGGCAGGCGGGTCGAGTACATAAAGCGCCACACCACCAGCGGGCACGTCCACCACGCCGGGCCATTTGGCTGGGCGTTCGGCGACCACGGCACACGTCATCCAGCCGTCGAGGGTCGCCCCACCGACTTCGAGCGACCGCACCTGGACGCGTGCGTCGGCGAGGGCCTTCAGCATTTTGCTTGGCTGAACCCCGACCGATCTCGTGTGGCAGCCCTTGCTCTCGAGCGTCCGGAGGTTCGTCGCGCCCTTCGAGTCCACAGTGAACGCAATCCCGTCGGGCATCAGCCCACCCAGGTTCGACACCGGAACAGCCGGATTGAGGGCGGGGTCCTCTAGCAGCTGGGTCTTGATGGCGCGTTCAGCGTCGGCAATACGTACCACTGCAGACTGCCCATACAAGTCCAGGTAGTGCCGCTCCGTCAATAGCCAACTCAATCCCAGTCCGAGTTGCTCGCTGAAAAGCGTCTTCTGGTGGAAGGCCAGACCGAGCGCGTCATCGGACACTATGAGCTGACCAGCGCCACCGGCAAAAGCCGTCAGGTAGCGCACCAACGCCCACAGCGAGCTCAGCCCCGCAAAACTCGCGTTCCGCGAGGTCGTTGCCTTGCCCATCGCGTGCAGCAAGTGCACAGGCGAGCCGACCATTGGGTCTGTGAGATTCGCGATTGGCTTGAGTTTGGCCTTGGGAGCCACCAGCACCTGCGTGTTCCCCCCGACAACCTTCGTGCCCTTCTTTGAACTGGTAGCTTCGACTTCTGTCGCCAGCGAGGAAGAGGACTCGACCGGAATCGTGCGCGTATGGCTCAGCGTCCTCATCAAAGCCAGCAGCGTTCGCACGGTCGCTACAGTCGTACTAAGCATTGCCCCACCGTAATGCGCAAAGCGGCGGATGAGCGTTCGACGGTGTATCCCACGTCTGCGAACGAAACTGTCTTGCAAGACATAGTCGGATTCTGATCTACCGTTGCCTGGTGCGCGAGGCTCGCCCACAACGGCTTTAGCCGCGAGCGCGACCGCCGGCAGCCGTAGAAACCGAGCAGGGCGCTGCGAGCCCTCCGGCCAGGCTGCTCGCTGCCCAGCCACGCGCTACGGGCGAGATTCGTTCAGGTCAATCGCGTCGGCGAGCTGGTGCAGGTCGGCGCCCATCGCGTCGAGAAGCCGCACGATGGTGTTGAGGCGGATGTCGCGCTGCCCGGCCTCAAGGCGCGACGGCGGCGGTGAAGCTCGCGGCTGCCTCTCGATGGTGGCGCTGGCTCGCGTCGAGAGCGGCGAGCAGGCCGCTTGTGTCGAGCAGTATCACTCGCCGAGGCCGTGTGCGAGCTCCGCGTCCACCCGCTCGGCGAGGGTCTCATCGCCACTGCTGAACAGTGGCAGCCGCGGTGGCGGGTAGGCGTGCATAGCAGTCGCGGAGGCCAACGCCGCGCGGACGACCTGGCCTCGCTGCGGGCCGCCGCCGCTTCGGTCCGCTCAAGTGTCGCCCTCAGCTCATCTGGAAGATAGATCGTCGTCCGCCTCCTTGCCACACATCGTGCCCTATATCGCCAAAGTAACCTGGAGAAGCTCGCGCTGGCGGCCCCCCGGACGCGCAGGTCGCTCAGCTCGCACCGACCTCGCGACAGAACGCCGCCGTCAGCCAAGTCTCAGCTGATCCGGGTCGCCGTCGCGCACGACGTAAAGCTTCCGCGGCCGCGTCGTGATCTTCGCCAGGTCCTCCTCGACAGCGCGGTTAAGCCATACGCGAGCTTGTCCGAGCTGGAGGTGTAGCGCGTCCGCAACATCGCGGTCAGTTCGGGGCGTTTGAAGACACGCGTTCAAAAGCGGCCAGACGGCCCAGAATGCGTCGTGGGGTTTGCCGGGCACCATCGAGCCGGGTGACACGAGCGGAGCGGCATCCGAGAACTCGCTCAGCAGGTCGCTGGATCTATCGGCGTCAGGCGGTGCGGCCGACTGCGCCTCTGCGATCTTCGCGCCGGCAGGCTCTTCGGCCACTGCTGGGGGCTGAGCCTCGGCGAGCAGCGACGGCACGCACTTGTGAAGGAGGCTCTGCACGTCGACATCGTCCAGCGAGTCGGGCGCAAGAGGGAAGGCACCGGCGCGGGCGAGCTCGCGGCTGCCGGCAGCGCCGTCATCGCGAACGTATACAGGTACCCAGCGGTGCTCGATGTTTTCGATCGCGCCCGCCCACGTACCGCCGCTGTTGGCGGCTGTCGCGGCGACGACCGCGGCCTGCGACATGACGTACACGAGTCGGTTGCGCCGCATCGCGTTGCCTGCGTGCCAGCGGGCGGTGGGGTGGAACGGCGTAACGAGCGTCAGCGCCTCGTCGGTCAACGGGATGCGAAGCGCGGACCGGCGCACGAGACGCTCCAGTGGGTCGACGGTCACGCCGATCGCGATGCCGCCAGCCTCGAGCGCTCCCGTCATCGCCTCCAGGTCGACACCGCGAGCCGCGCCGGACACGACGGCCACACGCTGGCGTGCACACTGCCGCCCTAGCCCCCGGGCGAACGCGAGCGCGGCCTCGTCGGCGTTGCGAGAGCCGATGACTGCGAGGGAGGGTTCGCAGAGCGCGTTTTGCGGGCCTGCGCCATAAAGCACCGGCGGAGCTTGCCCGAGAAGGAGCTTCTTGAATCGCGGCGGATATGCATCGTCGGCCCGCGTCAACACCCAGATGCCTCGGCTCGCAAGCCGCTCGATCTCAAACGCCAGCTGGCCCCCGCGAGCCAGCAGCCGCGAGAGGCGCTCCGCCATATCGGGCGCCACGCCGAGCTCGTCCCGCAGTTCGGCTGGCTTGCGCCCGAGCAGCTCGCGGGGACGACCCCACTCGGAGCGCACGAGGGCTCCAGAGAGCTGGTGCCACTCACGCGGGGCGAGCGGCTTGATCGAGCGGTCACCTTGAAGCGCGAGACCGGAACACGCGAGCGCGACCGCCTGGCCGTCGGCGCTTATTGGCATCGTCGTCACCTCTGCGCGCCCTTCGTCGTCTCGGCGAGCGCGATCGGCACGATCGGACCGCAGCCGGCGTCGGCGAGGATGACGCCGCACGCGGTCAGAGACCAGCGCGAGTCGACCATGTCGTCGATGAGGAAGACGGGCTCCGGGATTACCGCGTCCGGGATCGCGCGGAAAGACTCGAGGGCGTTGCGCGCCTGGTAATAGCTGTTCTCCATTGTCTTCTGGGGCTCGGTGGCGCCGCTCTTCTCGAGCGCGTCGCGGTAGGGAAGTCCGAGGCGTTTCGCAAGCCGCTTCGCGAAGCTGGGCACCAGGTCTGGGGCACGGCGTGAGGGTACCGCCGTCAGCCAAGTCGGCGTCACGCTGGGCTGCCAGTGGTTCTCGAGCATCTCGGCGACGGCTTCGACGAGCCGGTCGTCGAAGCCACTCTCACGATACTTGCCGGCCTTGACGAGCTGCCCCCATCCGGCATCGCCGTAGACCGACAGCGCCCGACCCTCGATCAGCTGGTGCCCGGATGGGATGCTCCCCCGGCGATCATCGAGGCTCGCTGGCCAGCGCTTGCGCGGCAGAATGGGCCGGTAAACCCGCCGCAGGAACCGCACCGCATCCTCGACGTCGGCCTGCTCCGGGCCGGTAGGCGCGAATGGCCCAGCGCAGTTTGCGCAGTGTCCACACGGCTCAGCGACGGGATCGTCGAGCTCAGCGCGCAAGAACGCCATGAGGCAGTCCTTGGTCTGGACCAGCTCGGCCATCCGCTCCCGCTCGCGCACCCGGGTGGCCGTCACCTCGGCGACCCGCTTGGAGTCCGGCGACCAGCGCGTCGGCGTCCGCGTGTAGCGCGCGCCCGCCCGTGAGATGGCACCGTCGACCTCGAGGATCTTCAGCACGCGCGCAATCGAGCTCTCATTAAGGTTGACGAGCTTCAGCATCTCGCGCTCGCTTGCGTCCTCGACGTTCTCGAGCGCTGAGAGCACGTCACGCAGCTCCTGCTCCGGCGGGAACGCGCTCCCGATGAAATAGTCCGTGATCGCATCGTCCTCCTCGCCGGCGAGGAGGACGACCTCCGCGCGGTCCAGCGCCCGACCCGCACGGCCGATCTGCTGGTAGTAGGCGATCGGCGATCCCGGCCGCTGGAAGTGGGCGACGAAGCCCAGGTCGGGCTTGTCGAACCCCATGCCGAGTGCGACCGTCGCGACGAGTGCCTTGACGTCGTTGTCGAGCAGGCGTTGCTCGAGCTCCTGGCGTTCCTCGTTGGTCTTGCCGCTGCCACCGAGATAGGCCGGCGCGTCGATACCGCGGTGCGCAAGCCAGTTGCTTACGAGCCGGGCGTCGGCATGGGTGAGGACATAGATGATGCCGGCGCCCTGTACCGACGGAAGGTAGCGGGCCAGCCACGCGAGTCTTTCGGCCTGGCTCGGTAGCCGCACGACCTGGAGGTGCAGGCTGTCGCGGCCGAGCGGTCCGCGGATGACCTGGAGGTCAGCGCCGAGCTGTGCAGTCACGTCGGCGATCACCCTGTTGTTGGCGGTCGCCGTGGTGGCAAGGAGCGGCACGGTTGGCGGTAGCCCTTGCACCAGGCTGCGGATCCGACGGTAATCAGGGCGGAAGTCGTGGCCCCAGTCGGAGATGCAGTGGGCCTCGTCGACGACGAAGAGCCCGAGCTCGCGAGGGACCCTCGCGAGTGTCTCCGTCCTGAAGCGCTCATTTGCCAGTCGCTCCGGCGAGACGAGGAGAACATCAAGCTCGTCGGCTTCGAGCGCGTCTTCGATCTCCGGCCAGCGGGCTTCGTTCTGACTGTTCATGGTGTCGGCACGAACGTCGAGCCGCTCAGCCATGCGGACCTGGTCACGCATGAGCGCGAGGAGCGGGCTGATGAGGATTGTGGGACCACGGCCCTGCTCGCGCAGCAGCGCGGTAGCGATGAAGTACACGACGCTCTTGCCCCAGCCGGTGCGCTGCACCACAAGCACGCGCGACCGGCCATCGACGAGGGCGAGGATCGCGTCGAGCTGATGAGTTCGGAACTTGGCTCCTTCACCAAACGCCTGCCCGAGCAACCCCTCCGCGCGCGTCGTAGTTGAGTCCATCAGGTCGTAGCTCCTCGGTCGGGCGAACGCAGATGGTCACCGGCGGCGCAGGGTGCGCACGCGCTTTGCCCGTATGGTGCCGCTCAAAGAGTGGTCTCCACCAGCCGGCGACGTGCAGTTCCACTAAATGATGTTATTCGACACATGGATCCTAACAGGGCGGCGCGGGACCGAGCGTCGAAGCTGCCACTGCTGACGTGTAGAGCTCGCGCAGCGCTTGGACGTCGCCGCGGCTGAATGCGTCGGTCGGACGGCGCAGGACATCGATGTCGGCGGACACCCTCTGCGGCGTAGCCGCGATGAGCACACGCGACGAGGTCGGAGATAACGACGGCCAAGCGCGATACGAACGAGCATTTAAGGCCCTCCGCAGTAATTGACACAAACTCGGCACATCTCTGACACACATCGCGACGCGTCGATGGCGATCGCCGGACTGCCGTGCGAGCGACGGTGCGTGGAGCGGGAGACTCTCAGGCGCTCTTGGCAAGCTCACCGACGAGCTGGATCAGGCTGCGCTTCGCCAGTGGACTGAGCGCCGGTTGTGCGCGGATCGCGCCGCGGATGTCAACCGGAGCGCTCTCGCGTCCCGTGAGCAGGTAGTCGGTGCTGACCCCGAGCGTGCGGCTAAGTGAAAGCAACGTCTGGACGGAGGGGGTGACTTCCTCGAGCTCCACCCTGGAGATGTGCTGCGGGGTGACCTTCACCTCGTCGGCGAGCTCCTTCTCTTTGAGCCCGAGAGACTGGCGTGTCTTGCGCACCCGGCGGCCGATCTGCATAGTGGGCAGAGCCTCCCAGGCAGGCGTGGATGTGCGCAAGTAGACAATCGTCAGTTGCTTTTCGCTATGCTGATTTGCTATGGGGATTGGGAAGCAGGTCCGTGGGCTGCGGAGCCGTGGCTGGCCCGCGCCAGCGGAGTCCGAGCGGACCCGACTCGTGGTGCGACGCGCCGCTCCTCCGCGAAGGACCGATCACGACGGTCGAGCAACGAGGCGTTGCTGGAGGTCGTCATCGAGTCCGGAGCACAGCACCTCTTGTCTGAATCACCGCAATCTCCCGATCTCACAGCCATCTTTAGGAAGATTTTATGTTGGCGCTGACGCCCGCGTTCGCGATGCGTCCTCCAATTTGGACTTTCCAAAAGTGCAGGGCATTCGCCGCGACTCCGCTCCTCGTCAGCAAAGTCGGCAAAGTCGGCTCCATTCCCCAGTGCGCGTGAGCGGACGAATTCCGGGGAAGCGGCTCATGGTACGGGCGTATGCTCTCCGAGTCGAATCTGCTGAACCGCAAGGGAGATTGGGTGTGAGGGCTGGCGTGTCAGGCTCATGGGCGCAGGGGTCGGTGCAGCCACGATGAGCGCAGCCTCCACGACCGATGCGCCACAGCCCGCCCGGCCCGAGGCGCTGTATGTGAAGCTACGCCCCGGCCCTCGCGGTCCCGACCACGACGCGGTAGCCAGCAATCAGCGCAGCCGTTTGATTGGGGCGATGATCGAGGAGGTCGCCGAGCGCGGATACGACCGTGCGACCCTGGCGAGGCTGGTCGCGTTGGCGGGGGTCTCCAAGCGGTCCTTCCACGAGCTGTTTGGGACCAAGGAGGCGTACTTCCTGGCGACGTACGACGCGATCGTGGCAAACGCCCTCAGGCGCATCGGTGCGGCCTACCGGTCCGAGGACGATTGGCAGGCGAGGCTGCGCGCGGGCTTCGCCGCCTATGCCGCGGAGGTCGTGGAGGAGCCCAAGGCGGCGCGGCTGGTGCTCGTAGACGCTCTCGGCGCGGGGCCGGCCGCGTTGGCGCGGATGCGGCGCACGCGCATCATCTTCGACGAGGTGATCAGCGCGAGCTTCGGCGAGGCTCCCGACGGCGTCACGCTGCCGCCGCTGATCGCCAAGGGGATCGTGTGCGGGATCGAGCGGATCACCCGCCAGCAACTGCTCGCCGGCGACGCCGCGGAGCTCCCCGCGCTCGCGGATGACTTGCTGGCGTGGGCCCTCTCCTACCGTTCTCCTGCGGCTGCCGCCCTGGCCGCGTCCGCGCCCGCACAACGCGATCGCCTCACGCCGTGCTGCGCACGGCCTCGCGGCGAGAGCGATTCGGCGCGCATCCTGCGCTGTGCGGCTGAGATCGCGGCTGCGAGGGGCTATGCCCAGCTCAGCCCCGGGCGCATCGCGCGCGATGCCGGGGTCACTGCGGCGAGATTCGAAGAGCTCTTCGAGAGCACCGAGCAATGCTTTCTGGACGCGCTGGATCGCCTGCGCCTGGAAGCCGTGGTGTGTGCGACGCAGGCCGCCGCGCAGAGGACCAGCGGTTTGGAGGCGGTGCACGCCGGGATCGCGGCGCTAATGCGACACATCGCGACCAACCCGGTGCTCGTCCAGGTCGCGTTCATCGAGATCTTCGCGCTCGGCTCGGCCGGCCTCGAGCGCCGCGACCGCCTGCTCGGCCAGTTCACCGACCAGCTCATGCGAGGCCTGCCGCGGTCGCGCGCTCCCTCGCGCCTCACGGCGGAGGCGAGCGTCGGGGCCGTATGGGGGATCGTCCACCATCACGTCAGGCGTGGAGCGACGCACCTGCTGCCGGGGCTCGCCGACCACGTCACCTACATAGCACTCGCTCCCGCGATCGGTGGCGAGGCGGCGGTCCAAGCGATCCGGTCTGCAAAGCGCAGCCCCGATCCTTAGGGTATGCGGGTCGCGCACGCCCGGCCCTCGCACTCCTCTTCAGATGCCTTCTCCGGTCAGTCCCCATAGGCGCACGAGCCTCGTCGATCGCGCGTTGAGCGACCCGGACCTACCGCTCGTCGCAATCGATCTCGCTTCGGTCGAGAGCTATCTTCTGGTGCGGCCGCTCTCCTACCTCGCCGCCGAGCAGGACGGCGCCCTCTGGTGCCCGCTGTCCAGCGCGCCCGCCTCACTGGACCTCGACGTCGACGCCGCGAGGATGCACGCGGATCGCCTGCGGCTTCCGTTCGTGCGCCCCGAGCGCCATCCCGCGCCCGTCCCCAAGGCGATGCGCATCGCGGCGCTCGCCGCGGCGCGATCTCGAGGGGCGCTCTTCACAGTCCGGGCCACCCGTCTTGCCTGGTCGACGGGAGCCGATCTCGATCGCCTCGAGCTCGGCGCCGGCCTGGAGGACTCGGACCCGCACGATGACCCTGAGGGGTACCTGCGCCTGATGGTGGAGGAGATCGGACTCGACGTGCGCGACGCCAAGCTCGCCGCGCGGGAGGGCTCGGAGTGGGATGTCGAGTTGCAGGCCCTCGCCGACGGTCTCGCGCGGCTCGGCATCCACGCCGCGCCCGCCCTGCGCTGGCGCCGGAAGCCGTACACCGGCCTGGCCGCGATCTCCACCGTCCTGGCTGAGTCCGGAGCTAGGCCGCGGCGCTAGATCTGCCGACTGTCCAGGGTGGTTCACGTAGTCGGAACGGGAGGTGTTATCCTCGGCCGGCCGGTCCGCATCGACCAGCGAGTTGTGAGGAGCAAGGCTGAGGGAGCATGAGCAAACAAGCCCAGCTGGGAGTGCACGCGCTGAAGCTGCTCGCCGAGGAGTGGATGGTCGCGGTCGTGCGCGCCCTGGCTGACGGCGCGCTCCGTCCCGCCGAGCTCGAGCGGCGTCTGCCCGATGCGGGGCACTCGGTGGTGATGCGCCGGCTGCGTCACCTGCTCGACAGCGAGCTCGTCAGCTGCGAGCGCCGGCCGGGAAGACCGCCACAGGCTCGCAGCGCCGGCACCCCACATGAGGCTCGCTACGACCTCACCGACGCTGGCCGCGCGTTGCTCGAGGTCATCGCGGAAGCCGGCCGCTGGGAGGAGGCCTGGTGCTCGCAAGCCGAGCGCGACGGCTCGCCCGGCGCCCTGGCCATCAAGCTGACCGCCGACGAGCACATGCGCAAGATCACGCTCCTGCTCGCCGACGGCCCGCTGCCGACGACAGACCTGGACGGGCGGACGTCCGACCTTTGCCGCTCGGCGCTGCGACGCCGGCTGCGCGACCTCGTCCTCGCCGGGCTGCTCAAACGGCGCGAGCGCGGCCGCACCCCGATGTATGAGCTGACCGATGGCGCCCGGCACCTTGCCCTGGTCGCGATGCTCGCCGGACGCTGGGAATGCCAGTGGTCAACGCCACAGCACGCGATGCCCGGCGGGGACCTCAACGACCTGATGCACATGCTCGCGCCGGTCGCTCACATCCCCGAGCCGTTGGCTGGCATCTGCCAGCTGCACCTCGACACGGTCGGCGCGGACGAGCCCGACATCTACCTGGCGGCACGCTCCGGCAACGTGCTTGCCCTCCCGGGCGCCCCCGCGGCGCCATCCGAGGCCGTCGGCCACGCAACGCCGGCAGCTTGGTGCGACGCGCTGCTCCTGCGCGAAGCACCGATCGCGATCAGTGGCAACGAGACGTTGCTGGCGGCGGTCATCACGGCGTTGAGCACAGTCCTGCTCGCATGACGCTCCCTAACTTCATCTCGCAGCCTCGTTTAGGAAAGTTTTATCGCGTGCCACGGTCCGCTCTCCGGATGTGTCCGCCATTTTGGACTTCCCGAAGATGCAGGGCAATCGTGTCGCTAACCCTACTCGCCCGCAATTTGCGGCGTCTATCGCTCGAAGCAATAGTCTCATTCCGATGACACGGCGCCCTCAAGATATGCTAAACGAGGCTGTAGTCCCGTCGTCCGGTCGTTCCGGCGGCCCCGCCGGGGAAGGGAGCCCGGATGCGCGCGTGTGACGTTGAGCCGAGTCGCAAGAGATCCGAACCTACCTTGGGAGGGCGCGTCCGGCCCGAAACTTGGCGGGACCGAGGCAGCCGCGCCAGCGCTGTTTTGGGCTCCGTGCGGAAGGCTCGGCGCCGGGGTGGCTTGATGCTGCTTACGATGAGCACCCCGGCGCCGGCATTGGTAATCACAACGCCGACCGAAGTCGGCGGAGCGCTGTCGATGGTAACTGAGGTCGCCCGCGATCGCGGCGCCGTGTCTGTGTCGCGGCGCCGCGAACGGGCGCTGTGCCCGAAGCTGCATCGGGCGACGCACTCGGTTGCGCCCCGAGAGCGCCGCCTCGAATCAGCGCGCGCGCTTGTACGGCGCGATGATCGAGCTGGTCGCCGCCCGCGGCTATGAGGCGAGCACCGTCGCGGAGCTGTGCGCGCTGGCGGGGGTGTCCAAGCGGACGCTATATGAGAGGTTCCCGGACGGCAAGCAGCAGTGCTTCCTGGCGACGTACGACATGATCGTGCGCCGCGCCGAGACGCACATACTCCGCTCCGGGCGGTCCGGCCTGGACCTCCTCGTGGGGACCAGACCACTGGAGCGGCTGTGCGGGCTGGTGGAGGCGTTCGCGCGCGAGGTGGCCGCATACCCCAACGCCGCGCGGCTCGTGCTAGTGGAGGCGACGGACGTCGGGCGGGCGGCGCTTGCGCACACCGAGCGCACGAGACGGCTGGTCGAACGGGCGATCTGCTGGAGCCTCCGTGCGGGCTCCGACGCGCCCGCGCCTTCGCCGCTCACGGTCAAACGGATCATGGTGGATGGCGCGCACCTCGTGCGCGAGCGCCTGCGCGACGGTCGCACAGCCGGCCTTACCGCTGAGCTCTCAGACCTATGTGTCGCAGTAATCACCTCCGAGGCGAATCCCGAGATAGAAACCGTTTCTTGCGCTTGAACCGGGCCGGAGGCTAGCGTTCCGCAGTCAGGACGGTCCCAGCAAGGGGAGAGCGAGGGCGAGGAGGAGCAGTAATGAGGCACGGTCGTATGAAACCTGTCGGCACGTGTGTCCGCGTCGCGCTGCTCACACTGAGCGCGTTGATGACGGGACTCCTGCTCTCCGCGTCTCCGGCGCTGGCCGCCGGGCACCATGCATTCGCGAAATCGCTGGAAGCCCCGCCAGGTGGCTTCCACAGTCCCTATGGCCTGGCTGTCGGCCCGGCCGGCGAAGTGTTCGTGATCAACTCGGCTACTTCAACGATGGACGTTTACGGCGCGACCGACAAATTCGAAGCGGAATTCCCTGTCGAAGTCGGGGCATCGTCTGGTGCCCAGATAGCAGTCGACGACTCCACCGAAACGATAGATCCGTCCAAGGGCGACGTGTATACCGGGACCTACGAAGGCAAGGTCCTGAAGTACGAATACGATAGAGGTACGAAGACCGCGACAAAAGCCGCGTCGATAACGGGTCTCACCTGTCCGGCTGCGGTAGCGGTCGACTCGCACGGTGATGTTTACACCGCGGACATCTGCACGGGCGATGTGAACAAGTACGGACCGACTGGGACGCTGATTACCGAAAACTTGATGACAGGCCTCGAAGAACCGGAAAGTCTCGCGGTCGATAACGATCCGAGCAGCCTCGCTTATGAAGACATCTTCGTGGCGAGCAGGGCGGGCGTGCGCAAGTACAACGCAAGCGGCGCGTGCCTAGACGGGTGTGCGGCGTTCGGGGGTGTGACTACGCACACGGTTGGCATCACAGTGGGTCCGGAAGGCTACGTGTACGTCGATCCGAAAGAATCCGAAACGTCGGTGTTCGAATCAAGCGGAACCGGAACATTTGTCGAAAGCTTCGATCCCACACATCTCATCAACGCGGGCTTCGGGATCGGCGTCAGCGGCACGACTGTCTTCATCGCGACTGGAGGCGGAGGCGAAGTGGCGGTGTTCACGCCCGCCGTCCCCAAATACCCACTGACCGTTGAAGTGGAAGGCGAAGGCGAAGTCACGGGTGGCGGGATCGCGTGCAAGACGGGCGATACAGGGACGTGCACCTCCGAAGAACCCGAAGGCGCAAAAGTCAAGCTGAAAGAGAAAGCCGACCCAGGCTCGACGTTCACGAGCTGGACGGGTTGCACCGCCGAAGTCGCCGGCGAATGCGAAGTCGAAATGACGGCGGCAAAGACGGCGAAAGCCAAGCTCACCCCAAACGCCAAGGTTCCCCTCACGATCACAAACACCGGGAAAGGAACCGGGGAAGTGAAATGCGAAGTCGACAAAACCGGCGGCTTCGGGGTCTGCGCGCCGGAATACAGCAAAGGCACCGAACTGGCCCTCGAGGGAGTCGCTGACCCGGGCTCCACGTTCGAAGGCTGGAGCGGCACGGGCTCGGCGTCCGTCTGCACCGGCACCGGGGAATGCAAGTTCACAATCGAAGAAGCCAGCGAAGTCAAACCCAAGTTCGGCACATCCACCACATACCCGCTGACCGTGTTCGTCACCGGCGAAGGCGAAGTAACCTTGAATCCCGCAGGGATCATCGCATGCGGGCCGCTGACCGGGACATGCATGGGTGAATTCGAAGGCAAAGTGAAGCTGATTGCCACGCCCACGCCCTTTTCGGGCTACGTGCTCGCTGGCTGGATCGGCTGCAAGAAAACCACAGCCACCGAATGCGAAGTCAACGTGACTGCGGCGACCGAAGTGACCGCCGTGTTCCTGAAGGGAGGCGAAAAAGGCACAGAAGGCCCCCCGGGCCCCAAAGGTGAAAAAGGCCAAGAAGGCAAAGAAGGCGAAGAAGGCTTCGAAGGGCGCACGGGCCCGGCCGGCGCGAAAGGCGCGCCGGGCGCAAATGGCGCCACGGGCGCAAACGGCGCCACCGGCGCGGCGGGCGTGCAAGGTCCTCCGGGTCCCACCGGCCCGACCGGCAAGGAAGGCCCCGCAGGGAAGGTCGAGCTGGTGACGTGCAAGAAGGTCGGCAAGAAGGAGAAGTGCACGGCCAAGCTCGTCTCCGGCACGGTCACGTTTACGACGACGGGCGCGGTCGCCCAGGCTACGCTATCGCGTCGCGGAGTGGTGTATGCGGCCGGGACGGCCCACAGCACGCGGGACCGCATGAGCTTGCGGCTTCTGTCGCTGCGCAAGCTCCGCCCGGGCCGTTACACACTGACGCTTGTCAGCGGCGCCGGTCTAGGCGAGAGGATCCGCACCGAGTCGTTCACCCTGCTGTAAAGGTCGGGTGGCGGCGGAGCGTAGGGTCCCCGCCCACGGACAGCGGCACAAGCTCGTCACGGGGGCGGGGAACCGTGCGTAGGGAGGCCTTGTTGCCAGTGCGCGGAGGCCACTGCGAGCCCGTCCGCGCTCACGACACGCGATGATTGCTGTCGCGACACGCGCGGCCAGCCTGCGGAGCGCGGGCTCGGGGTTTGGTTGGTGACCCCAAGATAGAAACCGTTTCTTGCGCTCCATCGAGCCTGGGGCTAGCGTATTAGGCGATGGGACTTTCACGGCGTACCCGAGGTGCCCGGCCGGTGAGTACCCGGTCAGGCGACGCTCGGCGCAGGATCCGCGAAGGGTGGCTCTCACGATGAGTACCCGGCACGGCAATTGGTAATCAAAAGCAAGGAGATTGACAGGAAATGTCACGAATACGACTAGTCATGTTGAGCCTGCTGGCCGTGTGTGCGGTCGGCGCGATTGCCTCAGTCTCAGCCTCAGCAGCGCCACCATATATATGTCTCAAAACGGCTGTGGCGAGCGCAGGTAAATTCGATAGCTCGTGTGTCACAAACGCAGGGCCGACCGCAAATCAATACATCAAGGTCAAAGAACTAGTAAAACGGCTTGGGGCTGGCGAATGGTGCGGGAAAGTATTCACCGTAAACAGCGGCGAATTCGAAGCGAACACATGCACGGGAGTCGCTGGCACCAAAGAATACATCAAGGTTCTCGCGCCCGAGCCGCAATGGTTGACGGAAAACCGAGGATTGCTGAACACGCCAGCAGAAACCCGAGCGGTGAAATCGGTAAACGTCGGCAACTTCGAACTGAAGAGCTCCGTTGGCAACATCATCTGTTCTTCAGTCAAAGACACAGGGTCCCTCATCGGCGGTAATCCAGGGACGGACACCAGTGTGGTCACCTTTTCCGGATGCCTCTTGTCAGGTAGCATGACGTGCAAACCGATTGAGCTCAAACCGGAAACCGGCTACCCCGCTGGGGAACTCGTCGTGGCTGTTAAAACTGTACTTGTCTTCCGGAAAGGATCAGCGGAATCGTTTACGGAAGCACTCGACGCGTTTGTGCCTGAAGGCGAAGGAACGACAACGGGAGCCAACACGAATCTCTTCGTGGAATTTGAATTGCCTACAGCGACCTGTGGTACGGCGCACCAGTCGGGGGTGAGAGTGGAAGCGGTGGGGACCGAAATCACCGAACCTGGGTTCAAAAAAAAGTGCGGCGCCTTGGCGGTGGTCGGTGAAATCACCGGCGCTAATACATTTGAAAAAACGGCGTCTGGAGTGGAAGTCACAAAAGGAGCACTCAGCTTGCCAACACCCGCGATCCCAGAAGCCGAACTGTGGGAACCCGCCGGCAAAGCGTTCAAGGTAGTCAAATGTGAACTAAATAAAATCGGCGCCGGGGCGGCGAACGAAGAGGTCGGGGTAGCGAAGGAGGAAACCATAGGCCCAGAACCCTTCGGGTGGGTGCAATAGGCCAGTAAAGAACACGCACGACGAAAGAAGTGAGCAGACCGACCGTTCGGGGTGGGGTCGCGCGTGTGGCGTGCGACCCCACACCGACGTAGCAGAGGCACAGAAAGCGGAGCCGCGAGGAGGCGCATCGGGATGGGGATGGGGCGAGGCAGCAGGAAAAGGCCGAAATGGGTGGGCCGGCGCTGGCGCCGGGCTGGAGCGAAGCGGGCGGTTCATCCAGGCTTGGCTCTCTACTACGTGCGCTTCTACCCGTCCGTGTCGAAGAGGTGTCTCGGCCGCATCGAGTGCGCTGGGCCATGCAGAAGTTACAAGCGACTGCGCAAACGCCACGGAAGGACGAAAAGGTTCGCGGCAAGCGTGAAGACACGCGAGCCAAAGCTCTTCGCCCACTGGCATCCAGCTGCGCAAGCCAACAACCGGGTGATGGGAGCCGTATGACGGGAGACCGTCACGTGCGGATCTACGACAGCCGGAGGGTGCAATCCCCTCCGCCTACTCACCTGTTTGTTCTTGATGTGGGCCATCGGATGAGGGGTCTCCTAGTCGCCACATTCAGGATGGTGACGAATCACGCGCCGGACAACTTGCCAGAACTCTCTCGGCCTCGCCTGCTTGCGGGTTTAGTTGGTCTGGCCTTGGCGTACGCCAAGGCCAGCACCAGCCGTGCGGCTGGCGATGCCAATGAAGCTAGCTGCAGCGCGGAAACCGAAGCGTCGCCCGGCTTTCGAGCCTATCTGCCCGACTGTCGGGCCTACGAGCTGGTTACCCCGCCGTACAAAGAGGGGTCCGCCGTGACCGACGAAAGCGGGCCCAACGAAGCCGCGGCCATTGCTGCGGACGGGTCACGTGTCATCGTGGGAGCTACCGGGGCTTTTGCGGGTGCAGGCAACTACCTGTATAGCCTGAACAGGAATCCGAATGCGGATGCGTACGAATTCGTTCGCACTGGCTCGGGGTGGGAGGCGACTGCGCTGACCCCGTCGGCTGCGGTGTTTCCGCAGGACGCGATGATGGCAGCGAGCGCGGAAAGCTTGAGCACCACGCTGTGGGGCCTCGCGAAGACAGACCTGAGGTTCAACGAAGACATCTATCTGCGGAACGACTCTGGAGAATTGCACCGCATCGGTCCCGGCGTAGCACCCGAAGTAGCGGGCGAAGAACTGCCCGACGTCAGCTATGAGCTCAATTTTGCAGGAGCCTCGAGCGATCTGCGGGTCACGCTTTTTTCGCTCACAGTGTTCGGTCAAAACCAACAGGTAGCCCATAACGGGCACGCCAACGTCTGGCCGGGCGACACGACAAGGTCACTTGAGCCGTCTCTTTACGAGTACATCTACTCTGGAGTGCCGAGCAGCGAACCTGCGCTCGTTGGCGTAAAGAACCAAGCGCCTCTCCCACACAATACCGAAGCGCAACTGATTAGCAATTGCGGAACGGAACTCGGCTCGGGCAGCGGGGGTTCAGCATACAACGCCGTATCCGAAGACGGCGAAACGGTGTTTCTCACCGCGGCCGCTTGCGGGGCGTCTCCCGCCGTTAACGAACTCTACGCCCGCGTCGGAGGGGCGCGGACGGTCGGGATTTCAGAGCCTTCGAAGGAAGACTGCGAAGCCTGCGACGTCACGACCGGACTCGCGAACGCGACTTTCGAGGGAGCGTCACAGAGCGGCGAAAAGGCGTTCTTCCTGACCGAACAGAGCCTCCTGTCCGGTCAGAAGGGCATGAATCTCTACGAGTACGACTTCGGCGCCCCGGCTGCGAGCGCCGAACACCCCGACGGCAAGATCTCGCTCCTCTCCGCCGGAGTTGGCAACCCCAAGGTGCAGGGCGTCGTGCGCATTTCGGAGAACGGCGAACGGGTTTACTTTGTCGCGAAGGGCAAGCTGGCGGGCTCGAACGCCGAAGGAAAGGAACCGGAAGAAGAAGCTGACAACCTCTACGTGTACGAGCCCAACCCAGCTGATCCAGGCGCGTACTACACGGTGTTCGTGGCGAAGCTGCTAACGCCCGCCGAAGGAACGGCCATACGTGCGGAAGAACAAAACGAAGAAATCGAAGTCAAGGCTCTCGCAACAAAGGCGGCACAAAGTGCATTCGAAGAAGCTCTCAGCCGTGGGGACAGCCGCGCCGAGGCCGAAACGATCTACTCCGAAGCTCGTCGCCATCAGGAACTGATTCTGTCCGGGACGCTCGGCCCGTCCGGCTCGCTAACGGAGGACGAACGCATGTGGGGAGTGAGGGACGAACGTCCCGCTCAGACGACGCCCGATGGAGGCTTCCTCGTCTTCTTGAACTCGGCGGATCTCACCGCCGGCGATCAGAGCAGGAGCGTGCCGCAGCTTTTCGAGTACGACGCTGGCGCCGAAAGACTGATGCGGGTCTCAATTGGCCAGGACGGCACATACGCCGGAAATGGAGCGGTCCATACGTTTCGTGACGCTCCGCAGCTCCCGGTGCAGTCGTGGGTCGGGGTTGACCATCCGACGAGTGCGCAATTCAAGCTGGCGCTCCCCGACTCCGGTTCCAAGGTCTTCTTCACGAGCGCGGCGGGCCTCACGCCAGAAGCGGTGAGCGGCGCCACCAGCGTCTATGAGTATCAGGATCGCAATGTCTTCCTGCTCTCGGATGGCAGGGGCGCATCGGAATCCGGCTTTAGCCCGGAAGTGCAGTCGGTGCAGCTATTTGGTACAACGCCCACGGGCGCAGACGCATTGTTCGGGACGGCGGATCCGCTCGTGCCGCAAGACGGGGAAACGCAGCAAGCGCTGTATGACGCGCGCGAAGGCGGCGGCTTCCCAGCGCCGACACTCGCGCCGGGGTGCATCGGCGAAGCATGTCGCGGACCGGGAGGTGCGACACCCCAGCTGCAATCGCCCGGGAGCACGAACCAGGCCGGCGGCGGCAACCTCCCGCCTCCCGCCGAAACTCAACCAGCGACAAAACCCAAAGCGAAGCCTTTGACCCGGGCCCAGCAGCTAGCCAAAGCGCGGAAGGCATGTAAATCAAACCGCAACAAGAAGGAGCGAGCTTCCTGTGAAGCTGCGGCTAGAAAGCGATACGGCGCGAACGCGAATGCTAAGGGCGCACACCGCGAGGCGGGACGATAGCAATGAGGAAGCTGATGCTAGCCGCGCCTGTGTCAGCTCTTGCTTTGCTCGTCTTCTCCGTCACACCTGCGGCAGCCGTGACTCCTGCCGCAGGCTGGTCGATCAGCTCGCTCGCGGAACCGACCAACTTCGACGCGAGCGACACGCAGGACCGTTATACGCTGACGGCGATAAACATGGGAAGCCGCTCCTCCGAAGGCGAAGTAGTGATCAAGGACAAGCTGGCTGTCGGCGTGGTGCCGGTCACGGCGACGATTGAAGAACCGCGATCGGACACCACGGAAGAGAGCAGCACCGGAGAATGCGCGCTGGCTAGCGAACTCGTCAGATGTACCTACAGCAAGGGGCCGGTGGCGCCGGGTCACGAGCTGCTCGTGAGCATCAGTGTGGCTGTTTCATCGTCGCTGAGTGGTGTTATAAGCAATAGAGCGACGGTCTCGGGGGGCGGCGCGCAGAAAGCCAGCACGAGCGAGTCGACTAGTGTGAATGTGGGACCAGCTCCGTTCGGGGTGGACCAGCTCAGCTTCGAAGCGACTGGACTCGATGGGGAAGCCGACCTCCAGGCCGGCGATCATCCAGCCGCCGTTACGACGACGATCGATTTCAACACGGTGCCTACCAGCAGGATCCGTGGCGAGCCGTACGACGTAGCACAGGAAGTGAAGGACGTCGCCGTTGACCTGCCGCTGGGTTTCGTGGGCAACCCGCTCGCGGCGCAGCGGTGCCCGGAGATAGATCTCAACTTCACGGAAGGCGGCCTTGACAGTGGTCACTACCGCACGGTGTGCCCTCCGGCGAGCAGGATGGGGACGGTGAGACTCGTATTGGGTGGCGGCCAGCGCGAAGAAACGGATGGATTTCCTCTTTATAACGTGGTGCCTGAGCGCGGCTATCCGGCCGAGCTGGGGTTCAATGCAGGCCTTGGTGGCCTGCCGATCTTCATGTACGCGAGCGTGGTCCCGAGTGCGGCCGGCTATCGAGTGCGTGTCGCCACGCCCGGGGCGATTCGCGTGGGGGGGACCGACATAGAAGGGGTTTCGCTCACCATCTTTGGGGATCCCGCGACTCACGATGATATAAGCGGCTCGGGCGCGTTTATCACGAATCCAACCGGCTGCTCGGGCGAACCATTGAGCGTGAGCGCGGAAGTGACGTCGTGGCTGGGCAGCTCGGCGACGGCGGAATCCACCGCGTATCCCAGCGTGACGGGCTGCAATCTGCTGCAGGGCGCCGCGGCGTTTGACCCGAGCATCAAGGTTGAACCGGAAACAACGCAAACCGACACGCCATCCGGCTACGAGGTGGACCTGAAGCTGCCGCAGGCGCCGGACGCGTTTGGGACGCTCCCGACGCCCGAGCTGAAGAATGCGACGGTAACGCTGCCTACAGGAGTATCGGTCTCTCCGTCCGCAGCCAGCGGACCCACCGCGTTGGAAGGCTGTACGGAAGCGCAGATCGACCTGCTCGGCATCGAACTCGGCGAAGGTCACCCCGGCGGCAACGGCAGCCCATATGACGATGGGCTCACGCACGCCTCGCCCGGTCACTGCCCGGAAGGCTCACGGCTCGGCGAAGTCGAAGTCAAGACGCCGCTGCTCGAAGAACCGCTCCACGGCCATGTCTATCTCGCCGAGCCCCATTGTGGTGGCGCGCGGCAGCCCGAATGCACCGAAGAAGCCGCCGAAGACGGCGAAGTGTTCGGTCTCTACCTGGAAATAGCGGGGTCGGGCGTGATTGTTAAGCTGACGGGCTCGGTCGAAGCGGGCGGCTATGGTGCGCACAGCCTCGACACCGGCCTTGCGCCTGAGCAACTACGGGCCAGGTTCGACAACAACCCGCAGCTGCCGTTCGAAGAGCTGAAGATGGTCTTCTCCGGCGGGCAGCGCACAGTGCTCGCTAATCCTCAGAGCTGCGGGCCGTTCACGACCACGACCCGACTGGAACCCTGGAGCGCCCCCGAATCGGGTCCGAACGCGACGCCATCCTCCACGTTCGCGGTCACGGGCTGCGCCGGGGATCCGTTCGCTCCGGCGTTCAGCGCGGGCACGGTCACGCCGCTGGCGGGCGCGTTCAGCCCGTTCACGCTGACGTTCTCGCGTAAGGACGGCGAACAGGATCTCTCGGGGTTGACGGTGACGATGCCGCCGGGCCTGTTGGGCGCCCTCAAGGGCGTCGAACAGTGTCCCGAACCGCAGGCGTCCAAAGGGAAATGCGGTGCTGGGAGCCTGCTCGGACACGATACGGTCGCGGCGGGCTCTGGTTCGCAACCGTTGTGGGAGACCGGGCAGGTGTTCCTTACCGGCCCGTACAAGGGTGCCCCGTTCGGTCTAAGCATCGTGACACCGGCCGTCGCGGGGCCGCTCAACCTCGGCAACGTGGTCGTCCGCACCGCGATCGGCATAAACCCTGTCACCTCGCAGATCACGACCACAAGTGACCCGTTGCCTCAGCAGGTGGACGGCGTCCCGTTGCGGCTCAAAACCGTCAACGTCACGATCGACCGGCCGGGGTTTACGTTCAACCCGACGAACTGCGACGAGCGGGCGGTCGCCGGGACGATCGCGAGCGCTCAGGGCGCCAATGCAGGTGTGTCAAGCCCATTCGCGGTGACCGGCTGTGCGAACCTGCCGTTCAAGCCCGGCTTCACGGCCTCGACTCAGGGCGTGACGAGCAAAGCGGATGGGGCCTCGCTGGTCGTGAAGGTGACCCAGAAAGCCGGCGAAGCGAACATCCACAGGGTGGACCTGCAGTTGCCGATCGCGTTACCATCGCGCCTGACGACGCTGCAGAAAGCGTGCACAGAAGCGCAGTTCAACGCCAACCCGGCTGGCTGTCCGGAAGGTTCGTTCATCGGCACCGCGACCGCGCACACGCCGGTCCTGAACGTGCCATTGACAGGTCCCGCGATCCTCGTCTCCCACGGTGGCGCGTCATTCCCCGACGTCGAGTTCATCCTTCAGGGCGAAGGCGTTGAGATCGTCCTCGACGGTAAGACGGACATCAAAAAAGGCATCACCTACTCCGAGTTCGACACGGTCCCCGACGCCCCGATCTCGAGCTTCGAAACCGTCCTGCCCGAGGGGCCGCACTCTGTACTCGGGGCTTACATCCCGGCGAATGCGAATGGCAGCTTCTGCGGCCTGACTCTCGTAATGCCCGCCACGATCGAAGGCCAGAACGGTGCCCGCGTGAGTCAGAGCACGCCCATCGCGGTGACTGGATGCAAGCCGGCGATCGATGTCGTCAAGAAGCAACGCTCTGGCAGGAACGTGGCGCTGGCGCTGAGAAGCACAGTTGCCGGGACGCTCACCGTCACCGGCACCGGCGTCAAGAAGACGAGGCTGACGGTAGGCGTTGGCGAACACCAAGTCGAGGTCGCGCTGACGAGCGCCGGTAGGCGCCGCAAGACGATCAAGCTCAGGATCGTCTTGAAGAGCGGCAAGACCACCTTGAGCAAGGTGGTCTAGAGAACTTGCTCAAAGCAAGAACCAAAACCAAACCAACCAAGCAAAGGAAAGACACTGTGAGTCACATAACGATAAGGAGAGTGCTCCTCGCTCTCATCGCGCCGTTCGCGACGCTGGGGCTGGCGTCGCCGGCCTTGGCGACCGAACACCACCCGACAGGCGATTACGCTCCGTTCGCGGACTGCCCGTTGAGCAATCCGTCCGTTGAATTCTGTCTCGTCGCGAGTACGACAAGTGGTGAATTCAGCGTCGGCAAAAAGACGGTGCCGATCAACAAAACGATCACGCTGCAGGGCGGCACGATCGAAAACACAGAAACGCATGAGCTAACGTTCGTCGGCGCGGAAAATGGCGAAACCCTGTCCAAAACGGCGCTGTACGTTCCCGGTGGCCTCTTTGGAATCCACCCGCCAGAATCGTGGCCAAAAGAAGCCAAAGAAAAGTTCGAAGAAATGGTCAACAAAGGGCTAACCGGTGTCACGGAGACGACGGAACTCGCTAGGCCCGCGAGCGACATCGGCATCAGTACGAACAACCTGATCCGTGAAGAAGGCGTCGCGCTGGAATTGCCAGTGAAGGTCAAGCTGAGCAACTTCCTGCTAGGAAGCAGCTGCTACGTCGGCTCGGAATCGGATCCGGTCGTGCTGAAGCTCACAACCGGGACGACGAGCCCACCCGAACCGAACAAACCGATCAAAGGCAGCAGAGGTGAAATCGAATTCAAAGACGAATTCAATCTCGTCGTGCTCAGCGGCGGGTCGCTCGTGGACAACGCGTTCTCGGCGCCCGAAGCCAGCGGTTGCGGCGGGTCGCTCTCGAAACTGATCGATCCTATAGTCAATTCACAATTCGGCCTGCCCGCCGCGGCTGGCCACAACACGGCGATCCTCACCGGCAAGCTCGAAGAGGCGGTCGCGTCGGCAGTCAAAGCAAGCGAATAGCAGCATCGCAGCACGCATCACAGGCATGGGTGCCCGCCGCAGGTGGCGGGCACCCAGCTTTTAGCAAGCGTGGTGAATTGGAGACTTGATACGTGGTTACTGATTTTATGACGCTTGAGCGACCGCCAATCCCGCTCCACCGGCGCTCGAGGAAGGCGCCCGGACATGCGCTGCCCGCGTGTGTCCGGTCCCTGCTCCTAGCGGGCGCCACGGCCTTTCCCTCGGGCCGTGGCGCCCGCGCCTCTTGCGTACGAGGCGAAAGACGTGTTCCGGAGACGCGTACAGATCCGGATGGCGTAGGCTGATTGACGTGTCGCGTGTAAACCCCGCTGAGCTGCCCGGGAGCATGGCGGTGCTGGGCTTGGTCATCGACCAGCCCAACGACACCGTCTCGCATATCGGGCATTGCCTTGGTCAACGCTTCAGCCGTGCGCGGTTCGCGCGGTCCACGGCTCACAGCTCGCTGCCGCGCCTCGCGCACAGCGGACGCGTCCGCCGCACCCACCTGGAACGTGGCAACGATCGCTCCCTGGATCGCTACGAGGTCACGCCGGCGGGCCTGGAGGCCTTCCACGCGTGGATGTTCGAGCTGCCGAGCGCCATGCCGGCGCTGCGCGAGGCGATGTATGGCCGGATCGAGCTCTGCCGGCTGGAGGATCTGCCGCGGCTGATCAAGATGGTGCGCCAGGAAGAGGCGATCAGTGATGGGATGTACAAGGAGGCGGCCTGGAGGCTGCGCCAGCAGAGGCTCAAGAAGACCGACCCGGCTGACTATGGGCGCCGGATCCGCGAGGTTCTGCTCTACGCCGACCCGATGCACTGGTCCTCGCGCTCGGAACGCTACGCGGGGATCGCCGAGCGGCTGGAGGAGATCGCCAGGGAAGCGGGCCTGACGGTGGAGGCGCCTCGTGAGTGAGGCGTTGCTGCTCGACGGTGTCTGGAAGGGGTTCGATCGCGGTCGCGATCGGGTGCCGGTGTTGGAGGGCGTGTCCTTGTCCGTGGCGGCCCGCGAGATAGTGGCGGTCGTCGGCACCCGCGATCAGGGCAAGACGACGTTGATCCGGATCGCGTCGGGGATGCTGCCGACAGATCGGGGGAGTGTTCAGGTTGGGGGACTCGAGTTGACGGGCGTGTCCGATCGCCGGCTCGCGAGTGTATTGCGTACGGAGGTCGGGGTCGCGGCGAAGGGTGGCCCGGGGGTGCGGGTGTCGGTCCGTGACTATGTCGGACTGCGTTTGGCGACGGGTGCTCGGTGGCGGTGGCGGGAGCGGCATCTGTGCGTGGCGCAGGCATTGAAGCAGTTGGACGTCGCGGGCTGCGCGCAGCAGCGATGGGGGGAGCTGTCTGACTGGCAGCGCGTGCTGGTGGAGCTCGCGCAGGCCGTCGTCTCAAGGCCGCGGGTGCTGCTGGTCGATGACCTGATCGACGGGCTCGGGTTGGGCAAGAAGCAGGCGGCGATGGAGATCGTGCGGGGGTTCGCAAACGATCTCGGCTGCGGCGTGCTGATCGCCGTCTCCGATCACGCGGCGGCGCTGCCGGCCGACCGCGTGTGGCAGCTCAGCGGCGGGCGGCTGAAGCTGATGGCGGAGCTGAACGACCCGGATGTGATCCCGCTGCACAAGGGCAGACACGGAGGCCGGGGATGGATGACCGGGTCCTGAGATGCTCGAGACGCGCGATCTGGTCAAGCACTACGACGCCGGCCGGGAGGCCGTCCGCGCGGTCGACGGCGTGTCGCTGTCGATCGCAGCCGGCGAGCTCGTCGCGCTGTACGGGCCGAGCGGCTCTGGCAAGTCGACCCTGATCGACCTGATCGCGGGGTTCCAGGCGCCTGACCGCGGGACGGTGCTGATCGACGGGCGCGACATCGCGACGTTCTCCGAAAGCGAGCACGCCGACTACCTGCTGCGCGTGCTCGGCATCGTAGGGCAGCCGAGCGAGCTGATGCCCGCGGCGCTCGCGCGGGAGAACGCGGCCCTGAAGCTGCTGCGAACCGATCCCCGTCGCGCGACGCGCCTGATCGAACCGCTGCTTGTGGAGCTCGGCCTGGGCGAGCGGATGAAGCAGCCGACGAACAAGCTCTCGATGGGCGAGCGCCAGCGCGTGATGATCGCGCAGGCTCTGTCGATGAAACCGCGGCTCGTGCTCGCCGACGAGCCGACCGGAAACCTCGACACCCGCCGCAGCAGAGAGGTCCTCTGGCTGATGCGGAGCCTCTGCCGGGACCGTGGCACGGCGATGCTGCTCGCGACCCACGACCCGCAGGCGGTCGCGTTCGCCGATCGCGTGCACGAGCTCCGCGATGGGCGTCTGCACGCGTACACCCCCAACGAGCTCTACCTGCAGACTGGCCACGAGCTCGCGGAGCATTGACGCCGTGATGTCGCTCGGGGAGATCCTGTTCATCTACCGCGCGCGGCTGCGGCAGCACAGCGTGGCAGTGCAGGAGCTCTTGGCGGTGTTCGGGATCGCGGTCGGCGTGGCGCTCCTGTTCGCCTCCCAGGTCGCCAGCACGAGCCTCGACGGCTCGGTGCGACAGCTGTCCAAGCAGCTCGTCGGCACGACGCAATACCAGCTCGACGCGCGCGGGCCCGAAGGCGTCTCAGAACGTGTCGTCGGCGAAGCACGTGCGTTGCCGGGCGTGCGCGCGGCCCTGCCGCTGCTCGAGCAGCAGGCGAGCGTGATCGGCCCGGCCGGCCGAGTGTCCGTCGACCTGATCGGGGCCGACCCGCGGTTCGCGTCCATCGGCGGACCGCTGCTGCGGCGTCTTAGGACTGGCCAGCTCGCATCCCAGCCGGCGATCGCTCTGCCCGCGCCGATCGCGGCGTCGATCGGCGCCGGCGCGCCGCTGCTCGAGTCGAGCGCGCTCGAGCACGCCGGCTCAGGCGCGGTGCGAGCATCGAGGCGCTCGCGGCCGATCGAGCTTGAGATCGGCGCCCACGTCGTCAGAACGATCCTCGGGACGACATTGCAGGAGGCGGATATCGGCGCGCTGGTCCACAGCCAGGTTGCGATTGCGCCCGTCGCCTACGCCCAGCAGGTCGGCGGCATGGAGGGACGGGTGACGCGCGTGTTCGTGCAGGTGCGCCCGGGACGGCGTGCCGAGGTTCGCGCGGGCCTTGCAAAACTCGCCACGGCGCAGCATCTGAACCTCGAGCCCGCCGACTTTGACGCGACGCTCTTCGCGGTCGCTTCGGCGCCGGCGCAGCAGGGCGAGAGCCTCTTCTCTGCTGTCAGCGCAATCGTCGGGTTCCTGTTCGCGTTGGGCGCGATGCTGCTCACCGTGCCTGAGCGGCGCCGCATGATCGAGGCGATGCGCCGCCGGGGCGCCACCCGCACGATGACCGTCCAGGCGCTGACGTTCGACGCGCTTGTCATCGGGGTGCTGGCTTGCGCGCTCGGGCTGCTCACCGGCGAGGTCCTGTCGATCGAGGCGTTCCACTCCCAGCCCGGCTACCTGTCGTTCGCGTTCCCAGTCGGCTCGCAGCGGGTCGTCACGTGGCCCACGGTGGCGCTGGCGGTCGGCGCCGGCCTGCTGGCCGCGTTCGTGGGGGTGATGGCGCCACTGCGAGCTATCCTCGCCCGTCCGCTGCGATTCTCCGCCGCCTCCGAGCGGTCGCCCCGCAGCTGGACCGTATTTTGCATGGTCGTCGGGACGGTCTGCCTGGCGATCACGACGCTCATCCTGCTCTTGCGGCCACAGGCCGCCGTCGCCGGAAACTTCACCTTGATCGTTGCGCTGCTGGCGCTGTTGCCGCTCCTGTTCGACGGCATCGTCGCGGTCTTCACACGCGTCCAGCGCTGCTTCCACGCGGCTTCGACGGTGCTCGCGCTCGAGGAGCTGCAGGACCCGCAAACGCGGGTGCGGTCGCTGGCCGTCGCCGCGACTGGCGCGATCGCGGTGTTCGGCAGCGTGGCAATTGCGGGAGCGCAGCACAACCTGCAGAGCGGGCTGAATCGCACGGCCTACGAATGGAACCACGTTACCGACCTGTGGGTGTCTCCATCGGGTGTCGAGGACACGCTGGCGACGACACCCTTCCCCGCGTCGATCGCCGCGCGCCTGATGAGGCTGTCCGCGGTGCGGAGCGTCGGCATCTATCGAGGCAGCTTCCTGAACGTCGGCGACCGACGCGCCTGGGTGATCGCGCCGCCGCGCACCTCGCCGCAGCTGATCCCGTCCGGTCAGCTGAGCGCCGGTGGTATGACGCAGGCGAACGCGCGCCTGCGCGCTCACGGATGGGCGGTCGTCTCCGAAGCGATCGCCCACGAACTGCACCTTCACATCGGCGAGTCGTTCACGCTCCCCTCGCCCTACCCGACGTCGTTCCGTCTCGCGGGCCTTAGCACAAACGCCGGCTGGCCACCCGGAGCGATCGTCATCAACGCCGAAGACTACGCCCGCGCTTGGGGCTCTACCGCCGCGAGTGCGCTCAACATCGACCTCGCGCCCGGAGTCTCACCCGCCGAAGGGCGGACACTCGTGATCCGGGCGCTTGGGCCGGGCTCCGGGCTGGCCGTGCAGACGGCGGGCGAACGCGGGAGCGAGTGGAAGAGCGTCAGCCGGGAAGGACTCTCACGGTTGACGCAGATAGCGACGCTCGTCCTCGTCGCCGCGATCCTGGCGATGGCGGGTGTGATGACATCGATGATCTGGCAGCGTCGCGAGCGCATCGCCTACATCAAGCGCCAGGGCTTCACCCGGGGTCTGCTGTGGCGTGCCCTCTTCTTTGAGAGCGCCGTCCTGCTTGGCGCCGGCTGCTCGATCGGGGCTGTATTCGGGCTCTACGGCCAGTTGCTGATTTCCCATGCCCTAGAGACGGTCACGGGCTTCCCTATCACCATCAGTGTCGGAGCTCTGATTGCGATTGCGAGCTTCGCTGTCGTCAGCTCTGCGGCGCTTGCGATCGTGGCCGTGCCCGGCTATCTCGCGGTTCGCGTGCGCGCAACGATGGTCAAGCCCGCCTAGCCACGCCCCGCATCCGGCGGCTCTATCAGTCCGGACGCTGACCGCCCTGGCCGGCGCCTCGATCCGCGAGCTTCGGTGGGGCTTAACAGAGGTATCTCGCGAGATCGACCGCTGGCGTGCCGTCGCGGCGGACATCCCGGATGACGCGCTACGTCACGACGCGCTCGCGGCGATCGACGGCAAGCGCGCCAACATCGACGGCGCAGCGCTGTTCTGGACCCTGCCGCGGGTTCGCTCGCGCGAGCTCCTGCGCCTGCTCGTCGCCTACGAGATCGTGGCGGACTTTCTCGACTGTACGAGCGAGCGCGCCGCTGACGCCGGGACCGCGAACGGGCGTCAGCTGCACCGCGCTCTGATCGAGGCGCTCGACCCGAACCTGCGCCTCTCGGACTATTACCGCTACCACCCGTGGTCCGGCGACGGCGGATACCTCCGCGCGCTGGTCGAGACGTGTCGCCAGATATGTGTGCGACTGCCTTCCTACGAGGCGGCCCGGCCGCTCCTCTATCGCGCCGCGTGTCTGACGGAGGTCCTCGCGCTCAACCACGAGCCGGATCCGAGACGGCGCGACGATCTGCTCAGAACATGGGCGGACGAACACTTCGCCGGCCACGACGAGCTCGCCTGGTTCGAGTGGACGGGTGGCGCGAGCGCCTGGCTGACGATCCTCGCCCTCCTCGCCCTGGCCGCCGACCCACGCCGCGACGCAAGCGAGGCGCAGGACACCTACGCCGCCTACCTGCCGTGGGTCTCGCTCGCGGGAACGATGCTCGACAGTTACGGCGATATCGCGGAGGACGCGGCCGGTGGCGCGCACAGCTACATCGCGCACTACGGCGGCAGGGACGTGGTGGCCAGACGCGTCGCCGCGATCATCCGCCGCTCACTTGACGAGACGGCGTCGCTGCGCGACGGCGAGCGCCATCTCGTGCTCGCCAGCTGCATGTGTGCGATGTACCTGTCGAAGGACAGCGTTCGCACGCCTCAGATGCGGGCGCTCACCCAGAGCTTGATTCACGCTGCTGGCCCTCTCACACGCCTGCTGCTGCCGGTGTTGCGCGCCTGGCGGCTCATTTACAGACAACGAGCGACATAGGAGGAAGACATGCGAGATGAGGTTTATCCACAGCCGCCGAGCCCGCCGCTGCCCTCGGCGATCCAGACGCTCGCGTTCTGGCGTCACCCACACGCCTACCTGGAATGGTGCCGGCGGCGGTACGGCAACCGGTTCACCGTCAACGCGGTCGGGATGCCGCCGTTGGTGTTCCTGTCAGGCTCAGCCGACATAAAGAGGATCGTCGGAGCTGGGGCAGACATTCTTCACCCCGGCGCTGGCGCCAGCGTCATAGCGCCACTTGTGGGAGCGGGATCGTTCATGCTGGCAGAGGAAGAGGAGCATCTGGCTGGCCGGCGCGCGATCTTGCCGGCGTTTCACCATCGAGTCGTCCATGAGCACGCGGAGATGGTGCGGGAGATTGCGGTGCGCGAGGTTGCCACATGGCCGCGTGGGACCGCCTTCGCGAGCCACCCATATCTACGAGCACTTACATTGAGGGTGATTCTGCAAACGCTCTTTGGGAGTAAAGACGTGCGTCTATGCGAGCTGCATGCGCGGTTGCTGACCATGTTGTCAGTAACAGGGAGTCTCGTCTTGCAGGAGCCTCAGCTGCGATGTCTGCCCAGATGGCGAGGCATCTGGAGGGAGTTCCTGGCCGAGCGGGCTCAGGTGGACAAGATCATGTCCGAGTTGATCGAAGAAGAAGCTCATAAGAGCGCTTCAGACAGCGGCCTGCTCTCCACGCTGTTGGGCGGGCGTCAAACCGATGGCGCTAGGACGAGCGTCAACCAGATCCGCGACGATCTCATGTCGGTGATCCTCGCGGGACACGAGACGACAGCCTCAGAGCTCGCGTGGGCCTTTCAACTGCTGGCTCACGATCCGCTCGTCGCAGGACACCTGGTCGACGATCTCGGCGCCGGCGGCGCGGGGTATCTCACGGCCACGATCCAGGAGGTGCTGCGCCACCGCCCCGTCTTCCTGTTCGCGATTCCCCGCCTGGTCCGCCGGCCGTTCGAGATCGCGGGCACCACGTATCGCCCGCCCGTGCAGCTCGTCGGCTGCATCTACCTGATGCAGCACGAGCCAAGCCTGTACCCCGAGCCGCACAGGTTCCGGCCGGAGCGGTTCCTCGATGCGCCGCCGCCACCGGAGGTTTGGATGCCGTGGGGCGGCGGGCGCAAGCGATGCCCCGGTGCGCATCTCGCGATGCTCGAGATGCGCACCGTGCTCGAGACCGTCCTGCGTGATTTTGAGCTTCTGCCGGTCGCCGAGAGGATCGAGGCGGCGCGATGGCGCAGCGTGATAGTCACGCCGGGACGAGGCTCCCTCATCATGCTCCGCAGGAGGCATCGAGGATCGGGGCATAAGAGGTGCAGACGGCGATGGCGGCTGGCGGCGTCCTAAGTTTAACAGCGCCGTTTATTTGAGACGCTCATTCCGTCACGCTGAACGCAACTGCCGTCATGATGACCCACGATGGCGCATCCGAACAGCAGCGGCTAGTCGGTGGGGTGCGTGTGAGTCCCCCGCGCGGTGCTCGCGCCGGTCCGCCGGATAACGGCTCGCGATGGTTCCCGCTTCTGCGCGAACCACGCTACTCGCAATCGCTGGAGCGGGGCTTGGCGATCCTCGGCTGCTTCACGCCCGAGCGCTCGGTGCTCGGGATCGCCGATATCGCCGACGAGCTGGGCATAGGCCGCTCGACGACCCACCGCTACGTGATCACGCTGTTCGCCCTCGGCTACCTCGAGCAGGGGTCCTCACGGCGGTACCGGCTCGGGTTGCGCGTCACCGACCTCGGCATGTCCGCGCTGAACGCCACCGGCCTGCGCGAGCACGCCCATCCCTACCTCGAAGAGCTGCGACGCGACACCTCCTACACCGTCAGCCTCGCCGTGCTCGACGGCGCGGAGATCGTGTACGCCGATCAGGCGCGCAGCTTCCGGCGTGCACAGAACGAGATCGACCTCGGCCTTGCGGTGGGCTCCCGGGTGCCGGCCAGCTGCACCGCAATGGGCAAGGTGCTGCTCGCGAACCTCCCCGAGCGCGAGCAGAGCGAGCTCCTCGCCTCGATCAAATTGACAAAGCGCGGGCCGAACGCGATCACCAGCAAGAACGCTCTGCGTGTAGAGCTCGAGCAGATACGCGAAGAAGACTTAGCCGTCAACGATCAAGAGCTTGCAGAGGGACTTCATGCGATCGCCGTCCCAGTGCGCTCCGGCGCTCGTGAGGTCGCCGCTGCGGTGAGCCTGTCGGGGGATACCTCGATGAGCTCGCTGGAGGATCTCGTCGACGCCCTCGGCCCGCACCTCGTCGCGACGGCCGATCGGATCTCCGCGCGCCTCGGATATCGCCGCCACGACGAGCTTACCCACGGCCGCTGAGCCCCCAGCGGCCAAACCTGTGCGGAGCCGGTTCTAGCCGCCATTTAGGAAAGTTTTAGGTTCCGTACGGCCAACGCACAGCGAACCGTCCTCCTATTTGGACTTTCGTGGAATGCAGGAGGTTCGTCCCGGAGCGTCGACAACGAACCGATTTGCAGACGTCTTGCTGTGAAGCGGTGGACTCAGGTTGGAAACACACCGCGTCTCCAATCTGCTAAACCGTCTTCCTGTTCCAGCCGCCGGGGCGGGGGGTCGTCCCGCCGGCTGGGATCGTTGACGCGATGGGCCGGCCGCCGTGAGGGATGCAACGAGCTCCCTACTGGAAGCCCAGCTAGGCCCCTTGAATCAACAGCCCCGGAGCGCATCCTCTCGGAAAGACGAGCGCTCCGGGGCAACCAAGCAAAACACACTGCGAGAGGATTATACCTCGACTCGACGAGGGGTCGTACACCCCGGACGCGTCCGCTTCGGACTCCTGCCAGTGGCGGTCGCCGCAGCGCATCGCGTGGAAGTGCGGTGATGCCGCTGCGGGCGAGCGAACCCTCACGACGGTCCGACGCTCACCGGACCGGTCGCCGCCAGGATCTGCGGCGCACCTCGGTGCCTACCCGTAAGATAGAAACCGTTTCTTGCGCTTGGCCGGAGCCTGAGGCTAGTGTACGCGGGGTCCCGAGGCGGGATCACAAACAGGTCGACTCCAACCGGTCGAGCCGACCTCGCCGCTGGACCCATGCCGGAATGGCTCTTACGATGAGCACCCGGCGGGCATCGTATTGGTAATCAAGAGCAAAGGAGATTGGTAACCCAAATGTCGCGAATTAGACTAACACTTTTGAGTCTCGTCGCTGCGTTCGCGTTCAGCGCGGTCGCGTCCGGTGCGGCACAGGCCGCTGGCGGACCGGTTTGGATCCACAAAGGCAATAAAACGGTTCTGGGAGCCTCAGAAAAACTAGCAATCAAATCCGTCAACGTGGGTGCATTCAAACTAAAATCGAGCTTGGTGACGATTGAATGTAAAAAAGAGAAAAACACAGGAGAACTGATCGGCGGCAATCCGGGCACGGACACGTCGACCATCACGTTCGAAGAATGTGCGGTCGAAGGAAAAACCGTAGCCCAGTGCGGTGCGGGTAAAGAAGGCAAGGTCGGTCCTTTCGGAGCAAAGACCGTACTTGGCTATCCCGAAGGTAAAACGGAAGGCACCGAAGAGGCATACGACCAGTTCTTCCCGGCCTCATCGGAAACGGTGTTCGTCACATTCGAACTATCAGGCTCGAAATGCGGCTTCCTGAACAAACAGAAAGTGGAAGTCGTCGCGACTGGCACGAAGGTGACGGAACCGAAAGTCGAAGCGAAGTGTGGCATCATCGCGATTGCGGGAAAGTTTACGGGAGAAGCATTCAGCAAAACCATTTCGGGTCAAGAATCCGAAGAAGGAGGCCTTGAATTTCCGACACCGGCGATCACAAAAGAGGAAGTTTGGAGTGGAGCTA
>CAWFAC010000015.1:0-48406 GCA_963813625.1 uncultured Solirubrobacteraceae bacterium | reverse complement strand
GGCCGACCGCGACCGCCTGATCCGCCGCGCCAAGGCTCTGTCCTGGCTGAGCCTCGCCTACATGAGCGCCGAGGGCGCAATCGCGATCACCGCGGCGATCCTCGCCAGCTCCGTCGCGCTGCTCGGCTTCGGCCTTGACTCCGTGATCGAGGGCCTCGCCTCGATCATCGTCATCTGGCGCTTCACCGGCACCCGCCGGCTCTCCGAGCACGCCGAGCAGCGCGCCCAGCGGCTCGTCGCCATCACATTCTTCCTGCTCGCCCCCTACATCACCCAGGACGCCATCCGCACACTCATCAACGGCGAGCATCCCGGCACCAGCTGGCTCGGGATCGGCCTGTCGATCTCCAGCATCATCGTGATGCCGTTTCTCGGCAAAGCCAAGCAGGGGATCGGCCAGCGCCTTGGCTCAGGCGCAACAGCCGGCGAGGGCACGCAGAACATGCTCTGCGCCTATCTCGCCGCGGGTGTCCTCACCGGCCTAATTCTCAACGCCGCCTTCGGCCTGTGGTGGGCCGATCCTGCCGTTGCGCTTGGAATCGGCGCGCTCGCGCTCAACGAGGGCCGACAGACCTGGCGCGGCCAGGGCTGTTGCGCCACCTCGCCGCTTCCCGGCGAGCCGCTCGACGCCTGCCAAGACGACTGCTGTTGAACGCAAGCGAGCGCGCGGAGGGCTGAGCTCGACACGGCCCTTTGGACGACTCGCGAGCGTCTCGCCCGGCGCTCGCGAGACTCCTCCTTCGCCATGACGAAGCGAGCGTCTGGCCATCGCAGCACGGACGAGTGCACGTCGTCCGTTCCGGTAGCGCGAGCGGCGTTCGGTCGCGTCTCACAACTGCTGTAATAGCCCCGGAGCCGTCAAGGCAACGGCGTAGGTTCCCTCCAGTCCTGTCGAGACGAAGAAGGAGGCCTACGCCGTGAGACGTACCGTACCGCCGTCGGCGGAGATAGAGGACCAGATTGACCAGCTGCTCGCCGTGGGCGTGGGTGAGAACCCGCGCGAATCGCTGTCGAGCCTCGCCAAGCTCGGCGCCAGATTGATCATTCAGCGGGCTGTGGAGGATGAGTTCGACGCCTGGCTCGGGCGCGCCAGGTATGACCGGCGCCCCGACTATCAGCGAGGGTTGCAGAACTATCAGTCAGGGCTGCGCAACGGCTTTCGCCCGCGCCGACTGCAGACCGCCGAGGGCGAGCTCTCAGTGGAGATCCCGCAGATCAGAGAAGCAGCCGAGCCGTTCGTCTCAAAGCTCTTCCCACGAGGAGCGAAGCTCTTGCGCACCGAGCCGCTGAAGGCGATGGTGATCGGTGCGTTCGTCAGGGGCCTGTCGATGCGCGACATCGAGTCGCTGTGTGAGAAGGCCGGCCTTGGCAAGCTCTCGAAGTCGACCGCATCGCGGATCTGTGGGGAGCTCAAGGAGCGCTTTGAGGCCTTCAAGCGCCGTGACCTCTACGAGGTCCACCTGGCCGCGCTGTTCCTAGACGCGGTCTTCCTGTCGGTCAGGCCCAATGGGCCCAAGGAGGGCGTCCTTGTCGCCTGGGGCTTCACCGAGGATGGCGATCGCGTGCTTTTGTCGGTGATGCTGGGCATGCGCGAGTCCCACGAGGACTGGCTCGCCCTGGGGCGTGATCTGATCGCCCGCGGCCTCGGCGCGCCGCTCTTGATCGTCGCCGATGGTGCTCCTGGGCTGATCAAGGCGGTCGAGCAATGCTGGCCGGCCTCAGACCGCCAGCACTGCGCCGTTCACCGCGTGCGCAACCTGCTCGCAAAGCTGCCCGAGCGAGAGCGAGAGCGCGTTCGGGCCGCCTACTGGCAGGCGCTTGACGAGGCGATCAACGAAAAGGACGGCAAAGAACGACTGACGACCCTCGTCGGAGAGCTCGATAAGGCCGGCTTCACCGCTGCGGCCAAATGCCTGAACGACGACCTCGACGCGCTCGTCGTGCACCTGCGCTACCCGACCAGACATCGCCGACGCTGGCACTCGACGAACCTGCTCGAGCGGTCGCTCGGTGAGGTGAAGAGACGCACCAAGGTGATCGGCCGCTTCCCCGGCGAGGACAGTTGCCTGACGCTCGTCTGGGCGGTGCTTGACCTCTACATGACGCACGCCACCAACGGCGTCCGCTTCACCCAACTCGAGCGCCAACGGCTCAGGCGGATCAGATACGAAGGCAACGAGCCAACGACCCTCAAGGAAACCCCCGAGGAGGTGAGCGTCGCATAGACTGAGCAGCACCGGGAACCTGAGCCGCCGGCGAATTTACAGCAGCTCTGGGACGCGACCGGCGTTCGGCGAGACGCTCGCATCGACTCGGAAGCAGTCGCGTCTGCCTGGCCGTAACTCCCCTCGGCGGCGTGTTGCTGGCCTCTGACGGCGTTTCGAGCGTGGTCTTCGCGTCTTTCTACCTGTGGCGCTGTGGGCGAGTACGGATGTGCAGCTGGGTGTCGTGCCATATATTGGCGTGGGTATGGGTTTTGTCTCGCGGGCCTGCCGTTGGGTTCGTCCGCTCACCGAGAGTGTGGAGGTGGCGGGATGAGGATGTTCAAGGCGTTGCGGGGCATAGTTGGGCGATTCGCGCTGCCCCGATTCGCGCTGCCCAGCAACAGGGGCAAGACGGTGTGCGACGGCAGCCAGTCTCGCGGCGTTTGCAAATACAGGGGCCGCCTATGAGACTGCTGGATGGTTTCTCGCGAGCAGGTGTAGTCCGGTTGACTGGGGTGCTGGTCGCGGCGGTAGCCGTGGCGGCATGTTGTGTCGGCGTGTCCTCTGCGGCAGCCGGGGTCATCCGCACGATCCCCGTCGGCGGCGCCCTTGGTGTGTCTTCGGATGGAACCCACGTCTGGGTCACGAACTACGAGGCAGGAGATCCGGTCACTGAGATCGAAGCGTCGAGCGGCACCGTCATCCGCACGATCAAAGTCGGCAAGTACCCCTACGGTGTGTCCTCGGATGGAACCCACGTCTGGGTCACGAACGACGAACAAGCTACGGTCAGTGAGATCGAAGCGTCGAGCGGCACCGTCATCCGCACGATCCACGTCGGCAGCGGCCCCCAAGGCATATCCTCGGATGGAACCCACGTCTGGGTCGCGAACGGCGGTAACGATACGGTCAGTGAGATTGAAGCGTCGAGCGGCAAAGTCATCCGCACGATCGCCGTCGGCAGCTACCCCTATGGCGTGTCCTCGGATGGAACCCACGTCTGGGTCGCGAACCGGGACGAAGAAACTGTCAGTGAGATCGAAGCGTCGAGCGGCACCGTCATCCGCACGATCCACGTCGGCAGCGCGCCCTTTGCCGTGTCTTCGGATGGAACCCACGTCTGGGTCGCGAACGAGGGCGAAAATACGGTCAGTGAGATCGAAGCATCGAGCGGCACCGTCATCCGCACGATCCCCGTCGGCAACCAGCCCTTTGGCGTGTCCTCGGATGGAACCCACGTCTGGGTCACGAACTCCGACGAAGGTACGGTCAGTGAGATCGAAGCGTCGAGCGGCACCGTCATCCGCACGATCCCCGTCGGCCCTACGAGCTACCCCTGGGGCGTGTCCTCGGATGGAACCCACGTCTGGGTCACGGGCTGGAACTACGGTACGGTCATTGAGATTCCGACCAGCTACATCCCTCCGCCGAAAGCGTCGATCGAATCTCCAGCGAGCGGCGGCACCTACTTGCAGGGCGCGGTCGTCACGACGAAATTCTCGTGCACGGAAGGCGCAGAAGCGCCAGGGCTCGAATCGTGCACGGACTCCAACGGCGGGTCTGGCACCTCGGGCGTGCTTGAAACCTCAGCCCTGGGGCCGCACACCTACACGGTGACCGCGAAAAGCAAAGATGGCGAGACCGAAACGGCATCGATCAGCTACACGGTAGTCACGCAGCCGACGTGCACCGGCAACACCGGGACGGTCACGCTCTCACCGAGCCTGACAGACACAGCGGCAGTCCAGACGATGAAGATCAAGGGAACGCTGACGGGATGCGCGGGCACACCGTTCACAGGAGCGACGTACACCGCGACGTTGAAAACAGCCGGTCCGGTGTCGTGCTCGGTGCTGAGGACAGCTGGCGAACCAGCAACTGGGGCCGCGAAATACAACTGGACGCCGAAAGCGAAAGCCTCAACAGGGACGCTCAGTATGCTCCTGACGGAAACGCCGGACATCGCATTCTCGGGCGAAGTGACGAGCGGCTCCTACGCGCCGCTGACGCTCACAGGGTTCGCCACAGAGAGCTTTACCTTCGGAGCGACATGCGGGGAGAAACTACGCCCAAAAAGCTCCGCGCTAAAAGTCAAAAACGGTACGTACAGCCAATCAGCGGTCTCCGAATAGGCCGCCAGTAAACAGCTGGGGGACAGTGGCCTGTGCCGACGACGGGCACGGGCCACCCCTCGGCGCGCTAGCGCTTTCCCGACAATGCGAGTGCTCCAGCACCTCGGCGCTTCGCTTGCGCTCCGGACGAAAACCACTCGTCCGGCCGGCCCCGCGGCTCGCGACTGCTTTCCACCGAAGCGGGCGTCTCGGCCGCCGGAGAGCCCCAGCTCGGTAGCGCCTGGCGCCGGCGCCGGACCACGCCGATAGGCGGCTGCCTCACAAGCCGGCCAGCGGGGCTGGGGCTGAACACCGTCCCGCGCACCCCTCAGCGCCTTGCCCAGCTTGGTGCTGAGCCGGCGGTGCTGACGCGATGACACTCGATCTGGCCGAGCGGGGCGCGACTCGGTTGGCCCTCGCGCCGGATGGCCGCATTGCTTGCGTCTGATCGGCTCTGCTCGGCTTAACTCAGAAGCGGCGCATGAGAGCCGCGGAGACCGAGCCGAAGGAGCGTCGTGGCGAGTGCGTGCCGGAAAGCTTCAGTGGGGGAGGGCCGTGTCGAGCTCTGCTGCTGAGCGGGCGGCGAGGGCCGGCTTCGGTCTTTCCGCGGCGAGCATCCACTGGGGCAGGCGAGGAGCGGCTTCAAAGCCGGTCGCGGTCACCGAGCGCGACCGCCGCCTGCTTGAGCTGCTGCACGACGTCAACTATCTGTCCTCGAGCCAAATGGCGCTACTCGGGTGGGGTGGGGATTCCTCCTGCTCGCAGCGGCGGTTGCGCCTTCTGCACGACCGTGGGCTGATCGACAAGTTCCGCCCGGCACGCGCAGCGGGCAGCTATGAGTGGAACTACCGCCTGACCGCGGAGGGCTGGCACCTGATCGCCGAGCACGGGATGCACGCGGAGGACAAGCAGTACAAGCCGGCCGACATCCACAGCATCGCCTACGTCGAGCACGACCTGCAGGTCAACGCGCTCGTGCTCGACATCGCGCACAAGGCGCGGCTCGGCGAGGGCCCGCTGCTCGACGCGATGCCGTTTGTCTGGCACGGACCCCGCCGCGGGGAGATCGATCCGCGCGAGGACCAGAGGCCAGAGGACGGCGAGCCGCGTGCGCAGCTGCTCCCGCGCTTCTTCCACGGGCGCTCGCGCGAAGGCGTGATCAAGCCCGACGCGACGCTGATCTTCGGGGGCCAGGAGCCCCACCAGGCGGTGCTGATCGAGTACGACCGCACCGCCCGGCCGCACAAGCAGCTCGAGCGCCTGCGCCGCTATGACTGGTTTCTGACCGAGGGATGGACGCGCGGGCGCTTCGCCTTTCACCAGATCGCGCCGGTCCTGGTGTTCGTAACACTGCACGAGAGCTCGCTGCTGGCGCTCGTCAAGGCCGCCGACGCGACCCTCGATGCCGCCCGCGGCTGGCCAGAGATCGAAGGCCGGGGGCAGGTGTACGTGGGGCGTGAGCGCGTCCTCTTCACGACGCGTGAGCGCATCCTCGCCGGCGACTTCCGCATGCTGCGGGCGCCGTCTGACCCCCTGGAAGTCAGAGAACGCAGAGTGATCGATGGACGTGCGCCCTTCTTCACAGTCGAGGACGAGTTCGACCTCGTCGCCCTGGCGAAGCAGCCGCCCGACGACGCGCTCGCCGCCTGACCGTCTGCGCGACAACCTGTTGGCCCATGTCGGCCGGAGATGCCGCTTTCGGGTGCCCGGCTGTCCGCCGCTCTCTCGGCGAGGCACCCCAGCGAGTACCCGGCTGCCCGCTCGCTCCCGAAGTTTGGCTCTGCACCCGGCATCGAGGAAGGGGGTCCCCGCCTCTCCGCTTCGCTTCGACCCGGGGACCCCCTTCCTCGACCAACACATCACAGATGTTTATGGCAAGGCCAGATGCAGAGTGGTTGGAGGAGCGAGCGGGCAGCAGGGAGCAGGGAGTCGAGAACAACAACTGCAAGAGCACCAATTGGGAGATCGAGCTACATGGTGGGAGCGCCAGGCGGATGACTGTCGGGGCGATGAGGGCAACGAGGGGAACGGACGCGGGGTCGTCGGGATAGCGGGTGGCCTGACCGGGCGGGCAGGGCAGCGTCCGTGTGCCGGAATGTCAGACGAAGCGTCTACGGCCGCATCGAGGGGAGCGGTGGTGGCGTCTCCTTCATGGCTGTTGGGTCGCTCGTTCAGGCAATCCACTCCGTGGAGGAGAGCGTCGCTTCCGTCAGGCGCTGGCGAGCGCGCTGGCAACCTTACGGGCACCAATCGGCTTGCGCAGCCAGCACGTTGCTCGGCTTTCTAGGTGATGCTTACCGCCCCGGCAACGACGACGACGCCCGCGCCCGCACGAGCGCAGGATGTGATGACCGCGGCGGATGTCGCCGAGTACCTGCAGATCCCCGTGCGCTCGGTGCACGAGTACGCTGCCCGTGGCGAGCCGCCGTCCATACGAATCGGCCGCCACCGCCGCTTCAGCAGGGCTGCCGTTGAAGCGGTGGTGGAGCGAGGGTGATCTCAGTCGACGCCTTCGGAGAAGGCCCGCGCGAAACGACCCACCTGCTCGCTCGCCTGCCGCGCGTGCAGGTATCGCGCTGTCGTTTGGACGTCCGCGTGTCCCATCGCAGCCTGAATGTCGGTCACAGGCACACCGGCGGCACCGAGCAGCGATCCGTAGGTGTGGCGCAGATCGTGAAACCGCAGCGGGCGCAGCCCGGCCGCGTCGCGAGCAGCCATGAACCGGCGGCGCAGCGCGGACTCATCGAGCGGTCGCCCGAGCCAGTTGCAGAACACGAGCTCGTCCGGGGCGGTGAAGTCGCCGCGCTGGCGCAGCCGCTCAAGCGCCGCGGCGGCCTGCGGAACGAGCGGGACGTGTCGGACGCGACCGCCCTTGGTGCCGGACTCGACGCCGGCCGACAGCGCGCGCGAAACGGTCAGCACGTCCTTGCCCACATCGCTCCAGCGCAAGGCCCGCAGCTCGCCTTGGCGAAGCCCCGTGTAGGCGGCGACGCGTACGAGCTCGGCGTCCTGGCGATCCTCGGCGTGGTCGGCGTCGCTGGACGCCGGCCGCGCGGAGTCGCGGTGGCGGCCGTCCTCGAGCGCCTGGGCGAGCTGCTCGATCTCGGCGACCGTGTATGTGTCGAGCGCCGGTCGCTGCGCTTCGCGGCGCCGGTCGGTCGCCTTCGCCGGGTTGGACCCGAGTGCGAACGTGGTCGGCTTCCGCGCGTAGGCAAACACGGCCGAGATGGTCGCCCTGTACTTGTTCACCGTGCGGGGCCCGACGTCGGTCGCTTCGACGGTGGCGAGCAGGGCCTCGATCTCTGCCGGCGTGATCTCCGCCGCTGGTCGATCCCCGAGCGCGCGCATAACGTGCCCGTTCGTCGTCGCGCTCCCGCGCTTGACCGCGACATCGGGCTCGCCGAGCGTCGAGCGGTGGTTGCGAAGCGTCTCCGGCTTCGCGCCGCGGACGTTCTCAAGCCACTGCAGATAGCCGCGGGCGACATCGCGGAAGGTCGGCCCGCTCGATCGCGGCTCCGCGGTCGCGGCCATGTGCCCGGCGATGATCGCGCGAGCACGGTCATAGGCGGCGGCCTTGTCGAAGTAGCCCTCCGGCGGGCGCCCGCGCTGGGTCCAGGCCGGCCCGATGCGGCGATGCACCTGCTTGCCGTGGTGGCGGAAGTAGACCTCCAGCACCGGGCCGCTGCGCAGTTCGCGGGTGTGGATCGAGTAGCTGGCTAGGGTCTCGGCCGTCATTGTCGAGCCTTTCGGCGGTGTCCACGCGCCCGGCGGCTTGTCCCGCGCGGGCGCTCTTTCGTGCGCGTGGACGCATGTTACCAGCCACTGTTACCAAGCGACGGCGGTGGACCGTCGGGCGGGCCCCCAAGAAGCGGAAAAGGCCCGTAGTTATGGGCCTTTCTTGCAGTGGGCCGTCCGGGAATCGAACCCGGAACCTTGGGCTTAAGAGGCCCCTGCTCTGCCGGTTGAGCTAACGGCCCGTGAGGGCGCCGGCTGGATCGGCGGCCGGCTCGCAGGCGATTCTACCGAGCGGGGGCGTGTTCCGCGGCCTCAGAAGACGATCGTGCGCCGGCCGTCGACGATAACCCGGTCGTCGAGGTGCAGCGCCACCGCACGCGCGAGCACGATGCGCTCCACATCCCGCCCGACGCGCTCCAGGTCGCGGGCGCTCTGGCGATGGTCGACGCGTACGACGTCCTGGTCGATGATCGGCCCGTCGTCGAGCGTCTCGGTGACGTAGTGGGCGGTGGCGCCGATCAGCTTGACCCCACGCTCGCGCGCGCGGCCGTACGGATCGGCACCGGCGAACGCCGGCAGGAAGGAGTGGTGGATGTTGATCACGGGCACGCCCACCCGCTCGAGGAAGTCGCCGCTGAGGATCTGCATGTAGCGGGCGAGCACGAGCAGCTCGGCGCGGCCGTCGAGCAGCTCGATCATCGTCGCCTCGGCGCGATCCTTACGACCCGTCTCGACCGGCACGTGGTGGAAGGGAACGCCCGCCGCGACCGTCTCGCCCTCGAGGTCGCGGTGGTTGGAGATCACCGCCACGATCTGCGCGTCGAGCTCGCCGCGACGCCAGCGCCACAGCATGTCCTGCAGGCAGTGATCGTGGCGCGAGACCAGGATCGCGACGCGCCGACGCTCGCCCCACCAGCGCATCTCCCACTCCATCTCGAAACGCCGCGCGACGGCCGCGGCGAAGCTCGCCTGCAGGCGCTCGCGCTCGACCGGCTGCTCCAGGAAGAACTCTGTGCGTAGGAAGAACCTGCCGCCGCTGGGGTCCGATGAGTACTGGTGCGAGGAGACGATGTTCGCGCCCTGATCGAACAGGAAGCCCGACACGCCGGCCACGATCCCGGGTCGATCGGGGCAGCCGATCAGCAGGCGGACGGTGTACCGCGGCTCGTCGTGCGCGCGCGCGGCGCCCGGCGCGTGCTGGTGCCTCTCCTGGGATCCCTCCTCCACGCGCGCCTCAACGGCTATTTCGTCGTGGTGGTCGACGAGGTCCCGGCGGGAGCGGTGCTCGTCTTGACTTCGGTCCCCTTCAGTTCCCCTTTGGAGTTCAGCTTGCCCACGTAGGTCTTGCCGTTGGTGGTGGTCGTGTACGTCTTTTCGCCAGACGGGTTCTTCTTGACTTCGGCCAGTTCGTTGCGGACGCGCGCCTGATCGGCGGCCGGGGCGAGCAGGACCGCCTTGCCGGAGGCCAGGTCCCCGACACGGGTGTTGTGGGCCTTGTACGCGTACTCGGCGAGCGCGGCGTACAGCGCGGCGTCCGTCGGCCGGGCGACCACCGCTATCTGCAGGATTTCGACCTCCTTCGCAGGTTCGTTGAGACCCGATTCGCCGTACACGTTCTCCATCAGCTGCGCCAGTTCGGCGTTTGGTTTGGGCGGGTTCAGCGCGATGTAGCTGCTCCATGCCTGCGCCGCCTGCTTGAACAGTTCCTTGCCCTTGCTCGTGACCGCGCCCGTGCTGGTCACGTACGCTTCGCCGCCGGCTTCGTGCAGCATCGCCTTGGTCAGGTTTTCCCACGCGCTCGTGTTGTTCGGCTGCTCCTGGGTGAGCTTCGTGTACTTCTTGATCTGGTTGGCGAAGCTGGCGCTGCCGCCGCCTTCGTTGTTGCTCGCCGCGGTCAGCAGCCCGCCACCGCCAAAGCCACCGCCGATGCCGAAGCCGACCAGGCCGACGCCCATCAACACGGCGAGGCCGGTGTAGATGAACCTCACCGTGCGGCGACGGCCGCGGCCTCTGAGGTCGAACAGCATCAGTCCGACAGCCTTGGGTCTACGTGGTCGATCAGCTCCTGCACTGTTGGCTCCGCTGTGTTGTCCGGTGGTGGTGGCGCAGCATCGCGTGCGGGATCGGGCCCCCCGGGAGTGCTCGCGCTACCCTCATCGCGCCGGCCGAGATCTGCTCGCCCGATCAACGCTGCAAGCAGGATACTCGCCTCGAACAGCAGGTATAGCGGTACGGTCTCGAGCACCAGCGTGATCGCGTCGCCGGGAAGCAGCGCAGCGATGGCCGCGCACGCCACGATCGCGTAGCGGCGGCCCTTGCGCAGCTGCGTGGGCGTTACGAGCCCCAGGCGGGTAGCGCCCAGGATCACGACCGGCACCTGGAAGACGAGCCCCATCGCCAACAGCACCGTGGCGGCAAACCCGTAGTACGGGCTCGCCTGCACGAGCACGTTGAACTGGCTGGAGTTGAAGTTCACGAAGAAGTGCACCGCGGCCGGCAGCACCACGAAGTATCCGAACACCACGCCCGCCGCGAACAGGAAGGGGACCGCGGCCAGGAGCGGCATCGCGACGCGCCTCTCATGTGGCTTGAGCGCGGGCAGGATGAAGCCGTAGAGCTCGAACAGGATCACCGGCAGCGAGACGATCAGGGCGAAGTAGAGCGTCACGGTGATCGTCGTCGTAAACGGCTCGCCGATGCCGAGCGTCACCGGATTGTCGCCCACCGCGCCGCGCGGGATCTTGGCCACGTCGGCCCTCAGCGAGGCGATCAGCGGCAACAGCTGCGCGCGCGACTGGGGCGAGAGGCCGCTGCCGGGCTTGGCCAGCACGCGCAGAGCCGCGCGCGTGTCTTCGGCGGTTTTCAGCACCCCCTGCTGCGCGAGGAACGCCTGCCCGACCGTCCCCTCACCCTTCGCGACCTGCTTCTGCGTCTGCGTCTTGAGCGGTTTGTTGATCACTTCCAGCAGCGCGTGGTTCTGCCACAGGCACACGCCAAACGCCACGGCCAGCACCGCCACGCTGACGATCAGGCGGGTACGCAGCTCTTCGAGGTGGTCCACGAGGCTCAACCGATCCTCGTGGCCGATCGTGCGGATCGCGGTGGCCATGAGCCTTATGAACCTACCACCGCGCCAGCGTCCAACCGCAGGCTAAAGGCGGCGGCTCGGCGCGTCGATGACGACTCAGACCACGTGATGGACTCCGAGAAGGACCCCAACATCCAGCGGCGCCCGCCGCGGGCCGGCGAGCCGACCGACGTCGCCTACGGCGAACAGCGCCAGGCCGCCGAAGGCAACGGCCCACCGGCGCCGCTGCACACCTGCTTCCACTGCGCCGGCGGCCTCGTGTATCCACTCGATTGGTCCGAGGAGGGCCCACGGCACTGGCGCATCGTGCTGCGCTGTCCCGAGTGCGAGTCCAGACGGGAAGGCGTGTTCGACCAGGCGGCCGTGGAGCGTCTCGACGACGAGCTCGACCGCGGCTCGAGCGCGCTGCTCGGCGACCTCAGGCGCATGACACACTCGAACATGTCCGAGGAAATCGAGTTCTTCGCGCGCGCGCTCGACGCCGACCTGATACTGCCGAGCGACTTCTGACCCGCTCAGCGGTGGCGCTGGACGGGCTCAGCGGTAGCGCTCGACGACCGCGTCGGCGACCAGGTCAAGCAGCGCGGTGCGCCCGTCCGAGACGATCGCCGGCAGCGCTGCCTTCGCCTCGGCGACGACCGCCAGGGCCTGCTCGCGCGCCTCGTCCAGTGCGCCTGTCGCGGCGATGCGCTCGCACAGCGCCTCGGCCTGCTGCGGTCCGCCGAGCGAGGACAGCTCGAACGCCGCGAGCTCCGGCTCGCGTTCGCGCGCGAGGATGAACGGCAGCGTGACCGTGCCGTCGAGTAGATCGGTGCCGCGCGACTTGCCCGTGCGCTCGACCGGGCCGGACACGTCGAGCACGTCGTCCAGCAGCTGAAAGGCCAGGCCGATGCGCCGCGCGAAGGCGCCGAGCGCATCGGCCAGCGCGCTCGACCCCTCCACCGCGAGTAGCGCACCGAGCCGGCAGGCCGCCTCGAACAGCGCTGCGGTCTTCAGCTCGCAGCGCCTGAGGTAGCGCTCGACGGCTACATGCGAGGCGTAGGCGTCCTCGCGCTGCAGCAGCTCGCCTTCGGCGAGGGCCGAGCTGGCCTGCGAGAGGGCGCACAGCTGCGCGGCGTCGTCATTACGCGCCAGCTCGGCGAACGCGCGCGAGAACAACAGGTCGCCGGTTGCCACCGCCACCTGCCGGCCGGCCGCGGCAGCCACCGTGGGGCGACCGCGCCGCAGCAGCGCGCCGTCGATCAGGTCGTCGTGGACGAGCGTGGCCGAGTGCACGAGCTCAACGGCGACGGCTGCGCGCACGAGGCGCTCCTCGCCGTCGGGCGTGTCCGGCGGGCCGCCGCCCGACTCGGCGGCGAGCACGACGAGCAGCGGGCGCAGCCGCTTGCCGCCAGCGATCACGGTGGCGTTTGCGTGCGAGGCCAGCGGCGTACCCGCTTGCGCGGTCACCGCTTCGAGGTGTCGCTCGGTGCGCTGCATCCTTCTGCGCAGCCCCTCACCGCCCCGGCGCATGATCGCCTCGAGTCCGTCCACTCCACCCACTGGAGCGCTTGCCGCAGTAGTGCCCACCACGCTCATGATGCCTTCTCACCGGGAACGGTGCCCGCGTGGATGGCGACGATACCGCCGGCCGTGGTGAGGTAGCGGATCTCGGACAGGCCCGCGCGCCTCAGCTCGGCGGCGAGCGCGGTCGGGTCGGGGAAGCGCTTGACCGAGCTGGGCAGATACGCGTAGGCCTCGGCGATCGTGCCCTCGGAGGTCGACTCGGGCGGGCGCGAGCCGGCGGCGATGACCACGCTGGCGAGCCGGCCGAGCGTGGGGACGATCCGGTCGAACCACAGGCGGTAGAACAGCGACAGCGGCGCGCGCGTGGGGGTGGTGATCTCGAGCACCACCACCCGCCCACCCGGACGCACCACGCGAGCCATCTCCGCCAGGCCACGGGCGAGGTCGTCGAAGTTGCGCGCGCCGAAGCCGACGGTTGCCGCGTCAAAGCTGTCGTCGGCGTAGGGCAACGCCATCGCGTCGGCCCATTCGAAGCGGGGGCGCACCTCGCCGCCACGTGTGGCGGCGACCTTGGCGCGAGCTCGATCGAGCATCCCCTCGGCGAAGTCGCTGCCGACGACCTCACCCGCCGGGGAGACGCGCCGCGCGAGCTCGATCGCGAGATCGCCGGTGCCGGTGGCGACGTCGAGCACGCGGCTGCCCGGGCCCACGCGGGCTTCAGCGGCGGCGCGCGCGCGCCAGCGGTGGTGCAGGCCGGCCGTCATCGCGGTGTTCATGAGGTCATACACGCCCGCGATGCGCTCGAACATCGCGCGCACCTCTCCAGCCTCCAACGTCCCGGCGCCGTCTCGCAGCCGAGCGGGCACGGGCGGGCTACTTGAGCTGCGAGAGGAAGTTGACGATCGCTTCGAACTTCTTCGGCGGCAGGTTCCTGAAGGAGGGCATCGGCGCGGTCGGATTCACGAGCGTCCGCGCGATCGCCTGGCGCGGAATCCGCGCGCCGATGGTCGTCAGGTTGGGCCCCGGCCCGGCGTTGCCGTTGTCGCCGATCTTGTGGCACGCCAGGCAGCCGGACTGCGCCACCACCTTCTTGCCCGCTTCGTATTCAGCCAGCGTCGCCCCGCCCGCCGCCACGACGTGCGCCGGCGTCGCCATTTCGATCGCCGTGGGAGAGCCGGCGTTGGCGCCCTGGTAGGTGAGGAAGGCCATCGCGGCGATCACCACGATGCCGGTGGTGGTCGCGACCGGGCGCCGCTCGGGCCGCCGCTCGGGGCCGCGGTCGTAGAACGGCAGCAGGAACAGCAGGATCATGCAGATCGTAGGCACGCCGATCGTCGCCAGCCCGACCAGCCCCGGCGGCTTGATCACGCGCAGGACCTCGAACAGGAAGAAGAAGTACCACTCGGGCCGCGGCACGTAGGTGGTGGTGGTGGGGTTGGCCTTGGAGCCGAGCTCGGCGCCGAGCACGAGCGACAGCGTGATGATGACCGCCATCACCACGCACGCCATGACGGCGTCCTTGGCCACGGCGTAGGGGAAGAACGGCTTGCCCTGCGACTTCAGGATCGCGTATTCGCGCAGGTACTCCTCCTTCTCGCGCTGGTTCATCGCGCGCCCACAACCGATCGGCGGGCCTGCGCTGCTGGTCTCGGCACCGGCTCTACACCTCGGTTTCGCGCAGCTCTGAGCGCTTCTCGGCTTTCGTCCACGGCGGCGCGGTCGTGCCCAGCTTGGCCACCAGGTACAGGTGGGCGCCAAGCAGCGCCGCGATCAGCCCGGGTACGAGCAGCATGTGGATGGCATAGAAGCGCGACAGCGTGGTGGCGCCGAATTCCGAGCCGCCGCGCAGGAAGTCGCTCAGGTACGGGCCGACCAGCGGTCCCGTGCCGTTGATGTTCACGCCCACGATCGTCGCCCAGTAGGCGCGCTGGTCGAACGGCAGCAGATAGCCGGTGAAGGACATCACCATCGTCAGGATCAGCAGCACCACGCCGATCACCCAGTTGAGCTCGCGCGGATACTTGTACGCGCCGAAGAAGAACGTTCGCCCCATGTGCATGAATACGAGGATCACCATCACGCTGGAGCCCCACTTGTGCATGCCGCGGACGAACTGACCGAGGAACACCTCGTTGGTGACGTAGCGGATCGATTCGTAGGCCCCGCCCGAAGGGTCGGGGCGGTAGTACATCGCCAGGAACACCCCGGTCACCGCCTGCGAGAGGAAGGCGAACATGGTGGCCGAGCCGAGCGTGTAGAACCAGTTGGTGCCTTTGGGCACCTTGCGGAACATCAGCCAGCGCGCGCCGCCGCTGAGCGAGGTGCGCTCGTCGACCCAGTCGACGACCGCGATCCCCGCGTGCTTGGCCTCCTCGGCGACGCCTGTCTTGCCATTGCCGTCCCCCGGGCGCGGAGGCGGCGTCTTCAACGGAGCTGGGAGCGGAGGGGCGGGGAGCTTGGGCATGGTGATCGTTGAGGAGCCTGGAGCTAGAGTTTCTGGGCGCCGGGTCGTGACGGGTACAGGTACTGCCCGATCCCGTCGAGCGGCTCGCCGGGGTCGCGCGGGGAGAAGCGGCGCAGCTGGCTGTTGACGCTGAAGCGCGGCCCGAGCTGCACCTCGTCACCGACTACGCGGGTGTAGAAGCGGTCGAGCGGACGCACCGGGGGTCCGCCGACGGGGACGCCGAGCAGGTTGTACACGCCGCCGTGGCACGGACAGATGAAGCGCTCGGCCGCGGCCACCCAGCGCACGGGACAGCCGAGGTGCGCGCAGCGGCTGGAGAGCGCGATGTAGCGCGTGTCGCGGTCGTAGCGGTCGGTGTCGATCGCGGCGTTGAACTTGCGCACGTACGCGGTCGACTTGCCGGCCTCGCCGATGCCCGCGGTGAGCGTGATCACGACGGGGACATAGTTGAATTCGGTGAACTGGTCGACCGTACCCACCGTTTCCCAGTGGTGGGGGGTGCTTTTGAAGATCGGCCCGATCGCGAAGCCGAGCGAGGGCAGCAGGAACGCAGCGGCAGCGATCCCGCCTGCCCCCTGGGAGCCCACGGTCATGAACCTTCGGCGCGTGACCGTCTCGCCCTCGAACGCCCCGGGGATCTGACGATCGAGCGTGTACTTGGACTTGTGCTGTGCGCGCTTGTCTGACACCTGCGACAAACAATATCGAGGCGCGATTCAGGGCGACGTCGTTACCGCCGCGGCGCTTGTGCGCATCGCCTCGATCGCATCGGCAGCGCCAGCGAGGACGAGGCTCTTGGCGCGCCCGTGCTGCTCGCTCGGCCCCCACCCGACCGCGCGTGCGCCGGCCGCCCACACCGCCTCGGCGAGCGACTCCCTGCCCGCTCCCTGAGCGAGCGCGCTCAGCGTGATCGTGTCGGCGAGCTCGGCCACCGCGAGCGTGTCGCCGAGCTCGACCAGTCGGGCGAGCCCGATCGCGTACAGCTGGTCGCCGGCCAGCAGCCGGAGGTCGGCCTCGGGCACGCGCACGACGCGGGGCACCCCGTAATGCAGCAGATAGCCCTCGTAGATGGCGTCCACCAGCAGCTCGTACTCCTCGCGCCTGCCGGCCGCGCGCGGCCCGTTCGCGGCGACGCTCGCGGGACTGGCTGCGAGCTCGGCCCGCCCGCCGCGCGCGGGCGCTGCGCTGGGCTGCAGGAGCGTCGCCATCAGCCCGCCTTCACTGCGCAGCAGCGCCCGCAGTCGCTCGAGCCCGTCGCCGTCGATGTGCGACCGCTCGGGCTCGCTGCTCATCTCGCGGGCGAGGGGTCGGAGAGGCGGCCGAAGGCCGCGGCGGCGGCCGCGAGCGTGCGCTCGATCTGCTCGGCCGTGTGCGCCAGCGACGGGAACCACGCCTCGAACTGGGACGGCGGCGGGTAGACGCCGCGCGCGAGCAGCTCCCGACACCACGCCGCGTATGCGTCGAGGTCGCATGCTTGCGCGTCGGCGAAACAGCACACCGGCCGCTCGCTGAAGAAGACCGTGAGCAGCCCCGGCGCGCTGTGCACCTGCACCGGATAGGAGCCGGCTGCCTCGCGCAGGCCGTCGGCGAGGCGAGCGGTGATGGCGCCGAGACGCGCGTATGCGGGCTCGTCGAGCAGCTCGAGCGTCGCGATCGCGGCTGCCACCGCGAGCGGGTTGCCCGACAGCGTTCCCGCCTGGTAGACGTCGCCGCTGGGGGCGAGCATCCGCATCAGCTCCGCCCGGCCGCCCACGGCCGCGGCGGGCAGGCCACCGCCGATGACCTTGCCCATGATCACCAGATCGCCGCGCACGCCCAGCAGCTCCTGGGCGCCGCCCCGAGCGACGCGAAAGCCGCTGATCACCTCGTCGAGCACGAGCAGCGCCCCGTTCGCGTCGGCGCGCTCGCGCAGCAGCGCCAGGAACCCGTCGCGGGGGGGCACGAGGCCCATGTTGGCGGGCAGCGGCTCGGCGAGGATCGCGGCGAGCTGATGACGCTCGGTGGCCGCGAGGAGCGCGTCGGGGTCGTTCCACGGCACGACGATCGTGCCGGCCGCGGCGCTCGCCGGCACGCCGGGGCTCGCCGGCAGCGCCTGCGTGGCGAGCCCCGACCCGGCCTGCGCGAGCAGCCCGTCGGCGTGCCCGTGGTAGGCGCCGGCGAACTTGAGGATCGGCTCGCGGCCGCTCGCCGCGCGCGCGAGGCGGATGGCGGTCATCGCGGCCTCGGTCCCCGAGGAGGTCATGCGCAGCATCTCCACGCCGTCCACGCGCCTGCTCACCTCGGCTGCGAGCGCGACCTCCCCGGGTGTGGGCGCGCCGAAGCTGGTGCCGTTGGCGGCCGCCGCGGCGATCGCCGCGAGCACGTGGGGGTGGGCGTGCCCGTGGATCAGAGGGCCCCACGAGCAGACGTAATCGATGAACCTGTTGGCGTCCACGTCGATCAGCTCGGCGCCCTCGCCGCGGGCGATGAAGATCGGGTCGCGTCCGATCGAGCGCATCGCGCGCACCGGCGAGTTGACGCCGCCGGGGATCACCTCCAGGGCACGCCGGTACAGCTCAGCTGAGCGCGTGTCGGCGAGCGACGCCGTCACGAACGAGCGCTCGAGCGTCGGTCGACGGATCGGGCTGCACAGATGCTGGCGTCCATGGCATTTGATCGTATCCCGTAGATGTTGCCGCCATGTGTTCAAGCTCACAAAGCGCAGTTCCAGAGCGTGTATATTTTGCTCGAACCACCCAGGGGGGTGGCCTAACTAGGAAAGGTCGGGAGAACATGCGACGTTCGAAACACGCTTACCGCGGTTGCGGCCTGCGCTGTCACCAGCTTCGCGCTGGCGACGACGGCGGCTCAGGCAGCACCGTCCGCAGGGGGGGGCGCTGGATCAGCTTCCCACGTCACACCATCGAAGTTGCCGAAAATCAAAGGCGCCCAGGTCTACTACTTCTGTGGAACCATAGAAGGGTGCCCCACCGAACACTTTTTGTTCGTCGTCTACGGTAAAGCCAAAGCGTGGGAACTGTATGGTGATCCTGGATACGGCGGCTACACCGAGAAATTCAAAAAAGATCCGTACACGTTCTTCATCTACGATGAGGGCGGCAATGACGGATGCTACCTCGCCGCGTTGAAAGTCAAAGGCGGCTACATCGACGGTGGCTTCTACTGCTACGACGAAGAAATCGGCGAATACGTAGAGTACGAACTGTGGGAAGCGTACAAGTAGATCTGATCGTCTAGGGACAGGGGAGCGCGGCGCTGCTCAAGCGTGCGCGCTCTCCCAGTCCTTGAAGTCCTCGGTGAAGTACAGCAGGCGGACCTTCTTGAACTCGGTCGAGGAGTACAGCGTGGCCCGCTCGTGGATGCCGGTGCGCTGCGCGATCGCGTCGAGGACCGCGTCGCACTCCTCCTTGGAGCGGCCGTGGGCCATCGTGAAGACTGAGTACGGCCAGTCCTCGTAGGTGGGACGCTGGTAGCAGTGGGAGATGCCGCGCACGGCGGCCATGCGGCAGCCGATGTCGAAGATCTGCTCGTCGGGCACCTTCCACACGCCCATGCCGTTGGCGGAGAAGCCGGCGCGGCGGTGGTAGAGGATCGCGGCGACGCGGCGCAGGATGCCCCGCTCCTGCATCCCGGCAAGATGATCGAGCAGGCGCTCCTGGGGCATCCCGAGCTCGTCGGCGGCGGGCGCGTACGGCTCCTCGACCACCGGCATGTCGCCCTGCAGCGCGCGGATGACGGCGACGTCGAGCTCGTCGTAGGGCTGGCGCTCGAGCTCGATCGGCTCTTTGACCTCGGCGGCGCTTGACAGCGCCTCGGTGTCGCCCTCCATCTCGAGGTCCATGCGGATCTTGAACAGCTTCAGGGTCGGCAGCTGGCGCACCGACTCGGCGCCGGCCTCGCGCGCGAGCACCTCGAGCGTGCCCTCCAGGCCGAGCTTGGAGTCGGGCTCGGTGGCGATCGTGAACCACAGGTTGAACTCGTGGTTGCGCAGGTAGTTGTGCGAGACGCCGGGGTGTTCGTTGATGACCTGCGCGGCGCGATGCGGGTGCTCGGGATCGACCTTGGCGGCGACGAGCATCGAGGAGTAGCCGAGCGCGCGCGTGTCGAAGATCGGCGTGACCTGGCGGATGATGCGCTTGTCGAGCAGGCGCTGCACGCGCTCCATGACCTCCCGCTCGTCGACGCCGCCCTGCTCTGCCACGTGCCGGTAGGGCCGCGGCGCGATCGGGAAGCTGCCCTGCATCAGGTTGAGCAGCCGGCGGTCGAGCTCGTCGAGCGCAATCGCGGCGCCGTCCTTGCGGCTGCGGAGCTTTGGGATGGCGGCGTTCTCGCGCGCGGCGTCGGCGCGCGCGGCGTCGGCGCTCGCGTCCTCGGCGTCGGCCGCCTCGTCGGTCACGTCTGCTCTGCGAGCCATCGCGCGGCGTCCTTTGCGTGGTAGGTGATGATCGTGTCGGCGCCGGCGCGGCGCAGCGAGGTGAGGATCTCGAGCACGGTTGCGCGCTCGTCGAGGTAGCCGGCGGCGGCGGCGGCCTTGACCATCGCATACTCGCCGCTGACGTTGTACGCCGCGACGGGCAGGCGCGTCGCGCGCTTGACCGCGCGGATCAGATCGCCGTAGGCGAGCGCGGGCTTGACCATCACCATGTCGGCGCCCTCCTGCACGTCGAGCAGCGCCTCGCGCACGGCCTCGCGTCCGTTGGCGGGGTCCATCTGGTAGCCGCGGCGGTCGCCGAAAGCGGGCGCGGAGTCGGCGGCCTCGCGGAAGGGGCCGTAGAAGGCCGAGGCGAACTTGGCCGAGTAGGCGAGGATCGGCGTTTCGGAGAAGCCCTCGCCGTCGAGCTCCGCTCTGATCGCGCGCACGCGCCCGTCCATCATGTCCGAGGGAGCGACGATATCGGCGCCGGCGCGCGCGTGGCTTACGGCGGTGCGCGCGAGCAGCTCGAGCGTGGCGTCGTTGTCGACGGCTCCGTCCTCGCCCGGCACGCCGCAGTGCCCGTGGCTGGTGTACTCGCACAGGCACACGTCGGTGATCACGAGCAGCTCGGGCAGCGCCTGCTTGATCGCGTGCGCGGCGAGCTGCACGACGCCCTCGTCATCCCATGCGCTCGAGCCCTGCTCGTCCTTCTCGGCGGGCAGCCCGAACAGCATCACCGCCGCGATCCCAAGCGCGGCCGCCTCGTGCGCCTCGGCGACGGCCGCCGACAGCGACAGGCGCTCGACCCCGGGCATCGTCGCGACCGGCGCGCGCTCGGGCTGCGGGCCTGGCTGCTCGCCGGACGACTCAGCCTCGGTCACGAACAGAGGCAGCACGAGCTGACCGGCGCGCACGTCGGTCTCACGGACGAGCCCACGCAGGCCGGCGCTCGCGCGCAGCCTGCGCATTCGCGTCTGTGGAAAGGCCATCGCCTTCGAGGATACCCCTCGGGAGATCATTTGATGGGAGCGCCTCCGGCGCTTGCGAGGCGTTCGCAGTTCGATCACTCGACGCGCTGCAGCCCAGCTCGCGCGAGCGCTCCGAACAGCAGCGTCAGGCCGGCGAGGTGCACGAGCGAGGCGCCGAGCGAGGGCGAGGCGCCGTTGACGGCGGCGTCGAGCGCTTGCAGCGAGGCCTTGAACGGAAACGCGAACGAGATCGCGGCGATCACGTCGTAGAAGCCGCTGGACACCGACCCCGCCGGCACGAGCGCCAGGAAGGTGAGCGGCAGCGTCGTCAGGAACGCCAGCAGCGAGGCGGCGCGCACCTCGCGCGCGAGCGCGCCGATCGCGACCCCGAGCGCGCCGAACGCGATCGCGCCGAACGCGAGCGCCACCACCCATAGGCCCACGCGACTCCAGTCGAGCGCGACGAAAGCACCGATCCCGGCGAGCATCGCGAACGCGATCGCAAACGCGCAGCCCGCGGCGAGCGACGCCTTCTCGGCGAGCAGCGCCTCGCGTGAGACCAGTCCGCGCACGAGGCGCCCAAGCGCATGCTCCTCGCGCTCGAGCGCGACGCCGCCCGCGGCGAGCAGAACGCACACGAACATCAGCGACACGCTCGCGGCGACGACCACCGCGAACGTGTTCAGCGGCGTGCGACGGCCGTGCACGAGCTTGCTGTTGACGCTTATCGGCTGGCCGATCGTGGAGAGCACGTTCTTGCTCAGCGACAGGTTCTGGGCGGCGAAGCCCGCGAACGCGTCGATCCGTTCGAGTTCGGTGCGCGCGTGCCCGGGTGGCTGGCGGGCGATGATCTCGTGCAGCGTCGGCGGGATCTGGCTCAGCCCGATCAGGTTCGCGGGCGCTCCGAGGACGCCGGCGTCGCCGCCTTCCAGCAGCGCGTCGATGGCCTGCGCGGCGGCCTGCTGGATCTGCTGGGAGAAGCCGAGGTTCGCCTGCGCGAGCGCAGAGTCGATCGTGGATTGCACCAACGACTGCTCGAGCGCGTCGCCGTTGTAGAGGACTTCCAGCTGCGCCTTCTCGACGGCGGAGGACAGGCGCGCGGCGATGTCCGGTGGGATCACGACCGCGGCGATCACTTCGCCCGACTTGACCTTCGCGACCGCGTCGGCGCGCGAGGGCACGCTGACCGCGTCGACCTGGCTGAACAGCTGACGAGCGTATTCGGAGACCTCGACGCGCTGGCTGCCCACCTTGACGGTCTCCCCCGGCGGCGTCTCATCGACGATCGCCACGCGCGGCTTCGACGGGCTGCGGGAGATCGCGAGGCCGATCAGCAGCGCGATCGCGACCGGGTAGACGATCAGAAGCCCGACGAGCAGGCGCGAGCGACGCAGGATCAGGAGGTCCTTGCGCAGCAGCCATCTCATGCTCGCGCCAGCCCCTGCGGCGGTGTGCGCTCCTCGAGGAAGCGCACGAGCGCGCGCTCGAGGTCTCCGCTCTCGCTCTCCCCGCCCGCTCGCAGAAACATGCGCGGCTGGCCGTCGAACAGCATCCGCCCCTGCGCCAGCACGATCACACGGTCGGCGTGGCGCTGCGCCTCGCTGACATTGTGCGTCGAGAACACCACCGCGGTGCCGGCGGCGGCCAGCCGACCGACGAACTCCCACAGCCGCTCGCGCTGGCCCGGGTCAAGCGACGCCGAGGGCTCGTCGAGCGCCAGCACGGGCGGGTCGGCGAGCAGGCCGAGCGCGACGTTCACGCGTTGGCGGTTGCCGCCGGACAGTCGTGCGACGGGTTCGTCGGCGCGCTCGCGCAGCCCGGTCTGCTCGAGCATCTGCGCGACCGTCGAGCGCGGGTCCGCCAGCCTCTCCAGGCGGGCGAACAGCTCCAGGTTCTCAGCTGCCGACAGCTTCGAGTACAGGGCGGGCCGCTGCGGCGCCCACCCGACCTCGCGCGGCCCCGGCGTGACGCTGCCGGCGCTCGGCGGCAGCGCGCCGGCGATGATCGAGAGCAGCGTCGTCTTGCCGGCCCCGTTGGGCCCGATCACGGCGACCACCTCGCCGCGATCGACGTCGAAGCTGACGTCCTCCAGGGCCTTCAGCTCGTCGTAGTGCTTGCCGAGCGCGCTGACGCGCAGGACAGCGCTCACAGCAGTCCGCTGCGGCCGCGATCCCAGGATTCAAGCGTCAGGTGACGGTTCAGGTAGACGGCCGTCTCGCGCAGGACCGCGAGGATCGGCAGTGCGATCAGGGCGCCGACGATCCCGTACACCTGCAGGCCGAGGAGCAGCGCGAAGATCACCAATAGCGGGTTGATCCGCAGCGTGTGTCCAAAGACCTGCGGCGCGACGACGTGGCCCTCGAGCTGCTGCATGCCGACAAACAGCAGCGTGACCCACAGCGCGGTGATCGGATCGGTGAACAGCGCCACGAGCACCGGCGGCAGCGCGCCGAGGATCGGGCCGATGTAGGGCACCAGCTCCATCACGCCGTAGAACACCCCGAAGGCCACCGCGTACTTGCTCCCGTCGGGGAAGATCCCAAGGACGCCGAACAGATACAGCGCGAGCCCGGTTGACACGCCCATGATCGTGCTGAACAGGAGCTGACCGCCGACATAGCGGGACACCGCGCGCTGCACCAGATGCGGGTAGTCGTCGGCGCTGGAGCCGTCGCCATCGGGCATCAGGCGCCGGACGAGACCCCCGATCTGCTGGCCGTAGAGGAGCATGTACACGGACAGCACGAACACGAGTATCAGATCGAAGATCGCATTCGCCACTTCGGTGAGCAGCGCGCCACCGAAGGATGTGAATTTGCTGGCGCTCTTGGCGACTTTGTCCTCGATGCTCTGCAGCGCGGTTTTTCCCTGTTTGACGATTTCCACGTGCACGCCGTTGTGATTGAGTTCGGTCTGGAAGGTCGCGATCTTCTTGTTGGCTTCGTTGACGATGTGTGGAAGATTGCCGGCGAACGTCCGGACCTGATCGGAGATAGGGTTGGCGAGCAGCAGCCCGATACCGGCCAGCGTCAGGAAGAACGCTAGGTATACGGTGAGCACCGCCAACCCGCGGGGAAGGCGCGAGCGCTGAAGCAGGGCGACGACCGGATTGAGGATCAACGCGATGACGCCAGCGATGATGAAGATCAACACCACTTTGCCCGCGGCTTTCGCGAGCACCCACAGCGCGAGGATCGCGAGCGGCAGCACGACCAGCTGGACCCAGCGGGGAACCACCACGCGCGGTGGCTGGTGCGGATGCACGGGCCCGGCGTCCGGCAGCTGCCGCGGCCGCTCCTGCGCCGGCGCCTGCTGCGGCGCCTGCGCCTGCTCCTGCTGCGGCGCCTGCTCCTGCTGCGGCGCCTGCGCTTGCTCCGACGCCTGCGCTTGCTCCGACGCCTGCGCGTGCTCCTCCGCTGCCCCGATCGGGGCTTGGCTGGCCTCGGGGGCTTTCTCGGAGACGCCTCTCATTTGCCTCCCGCCATCGCCAGAGTATGGCTGAGTCCGAGGCGGCCGCCGGCGATGCGCGCGCGATCGCGGCGAGCGCCGCGGAGCAGCGATCTTCGCCCGACGCGGGCGCCGCGCGCATCCTGTTCGTGGGCGACGTGGTCGGTGGCATCGGGCGCCACACGCTGCTCGACTGCCTGCCGATCCTGCGCGAGCGCTACGCGCCCACGTTCGTCGTGGTGAACGGGGAGAACGCCGCTGGCGGCCTCGGGATCACCCCGAAGATCGCCGAGGAGATGTTCGCGGCCGGCGTCGACGCGATCACGCTCGGCAACCACGCGTATCACCGGCGCGACATCTACCCCTTTCTGGCCACCCACGATCGGATCGTGCGGCCGGCCAACTTCCTTCGCAGTCAGCCGGGTCGTGGCGTGTGCGTGGTGGAGCGCGGCGCGGTTCGCCTGGGCGTGGTGAACTTGAGCGGGAACCTCTACCTGCGCGCGGGGCGCTCGGCGTTCACCGAGATCGAGGTGGCGCTGGGTGAGCTCGGCGAGGTCGAGCACGTGCTCGTCGATCTGCACGCCGAGGCCACCTCCGAGAAGGTGGCGATGGGCTGGCACCTCGACGGGCGGGTGACGGCCGTGGTGGGCACGCACACGCATGTGCCCACTGCCGACGCGCGGGTGCTGCCCGGGGGAACCGCGTACATCACCGACGTGGGGATGACGGGCCCGCGCGGTGGTGTGATCGGCGTCAAACGCGAGCAGGCGATCGAGTCGCTGCTCACGCAGATGCCGACGCGCTTTGAAACCTCGCAGGAGGACCCATGGCTGATGGGCGTGCTGATCAGCTGCTCACAGCCGCTGCGTGCGGACTCGATCGAGCAGATACTGATGCCGCGCCCGTAGGAGCGTTCGGCGGGTCGCTGAGCCGCCCCAGCAGCGCCAGCAGCACGAGCGGGAAGAACCAGGGGATGTAGAGGTAGAACCAGTGTTCGATCCCCAGCTCCACTGCCAGGATCGCGGCCGCGCAGGCCGCCGACAGCCCGACCAGATCGGGGCGGCGGGGCACGACTGCGAGCGCGAGCGCGATCGCCACGGCCGCGATCTCGACGACGCGCTCCAGCCCTTGCAGTCCATACAGCCCCCAGATCGAGAACGGCGAGCCGCGATTGGACTGGTAGACGATCGTCTGCTCGTAGATCGTGTGCAGCGAATCGTGGCTGAGCGCCGGGACCAAGACGAGCGCGGCTGTGCCGAGGAAGGCTGCCGTGTACAGCGCGAGCGCGCGAGCACGCCGCGCGCGCGTGAGCTCGGACAGGCCGTGGGTGGCGAGCAGGGGCGCGATCGCGAGCGGCGCGAACTTCGTCAGGCCCGCGAGCGCGGCCAGCGCGCCGCGGCCGGCGGTCGCGAGCTGCGAACGGTAGCTGGCCGCCAGCACCGCCGCGAGCACGAGCGCGGCGAGCAGGGTGTCGTTGGAGTTGCTCTCGAGCGAGAACAGCGTGAACGGGTAGGAGACCCAGGCGTAGGCGAGCGCGACGCCGAGCGTGGGGCCGCGCATCCGCCGGCCGATCAGGAACAGCAGCGCGGTCGCGAGCAGGTCGAAGAAGATCGCCGCCGCGTGGGCGGCCGGCAGGTCGTCCCAGGTGCCACTCCAGCCGAAGATCTGCTCGAACGGGATGTAGGCCTCGTAGTTGACCGGTCCGTATGTGTCGCCGTGTTCGTTGTCTGAGGGAAACGAGCCGTACAGGGACTCGCCGTCGACGATCCGCTGCGCGCCGATCACGCCGGCGTAGCCGACGTCGATGACGTTCGAGTCGGTGACGTTGAGCCCGATGCGAAAGCCGAGCAGGAAGATCACGGCGAGCGCGAGCCACGGCGTGGGGATCAGCAGGCGCAGCGGCGGCGGGCGCCCGCTGTCGTCGACGCGCACGCGCCGCAGCAGCGCGAGCATGCGTGCCAGCAGATACAGCAGCGGCGGGTAGACGAGCGGGACGGAGGCGTAGATGCGGGCATGGTTGAAGAAGGCGAGCGACACCGAGAAGGACAGCAGCACGAGCAGGTCGAGGTGCAGCAGCGAGAAGGGCCTGCGGAAGTCGAAGAACGGCAGCATGAACAGCACGCACAGTGGCAGCCAGACGTACAGCGCGTTGACGTGCCTGCCAAACGCGCCGGGGTAGCCGCGCGCCATCGTCCACGCGATCTTGAAGCCGGTCCACTGTTCGACCACGCGTCCGGAGAGGTCGTTGATGATCACCAGACCGATCTCCTTCTTGCCGTTGCGCGAGAAGTAGCTGACCTGCCATTGGAAGGCCCCCTTCAGGTAGGCGCCACCGTAGGAGCCGGGGTATTCCGCACGCACGCCGCGCATCTCGGGGAGGCGGTCTGCGATCGCCAGCACGCGGTCGGCGGACAGCCTGCGCCCCGCGGGAGGCAGGTTCGAGGGCGCCACCGGGATCGGCGTTTCCGAGGTCGTGGAGCTCGTGCTGGATCGCTTGCCGGCGAGCAGCGGCGTTTGCGAGCTCGTGGAGGTCGTGCTGGAACGCGCGCCGGCGAGCGCCGGCGCCCCCAGCGTGCCGGGCAGGCTCGCCGGCGCGGCTGCGCCTGCCGCCCCAGCGAAGGCCGCGAGCAGCGTGAGCGCGGCGGCGACGGCGATTGTGGCGAGGACGCGCATCGAGCCGAGGGTAACCGCCCGCAGCGCTCAGGCCGATGGGTCGAGCCCGAAGTGACGCAGGATCAGCGCGGCGACGTCGCGGATCGCCCATTGGGCGGGCTCGGGATCGGGGAGCGGAGCGCCGCTGAGGACGAGCGCACCGAGCGAGTCGGAGGCGTGCAGCGAGCCGTGGCTGCCGCCCCCAACGTGGGCCTGGCGGCCCCAGTCGATGAACTCGAAGCCGGGGGCGGCCGACAGCAGGACCTCGCCCGAGGTCCTGCAGGTGAGCGCCGCCCAAGCGCGGCTCAGCGCGTCCGGATACGCGGGGGTGAGCAGACGGCCGTTCTCGACCGTGCCGTCGATCGCCGCGAGCGCGCCCTCGACGCTCCACGACAGACCGCGCGGATCGACGAGCCGGCCACCCGGCGCGAAGCGCAGCTCGCCGTGCAGCGGGCTCGAAGATGACGCCCTCGCGGGGCGCGTCGTGCGCATCGCGCTCGAGCCACAGGACCAGGTCGACGCCGTCGATGGCGAGCGCGCGCGTGACGACCGACGCGCGCATGGCGTCGCGCTCGGACTCGTGCAGCGCGTATACCATGGCGGCGCGCTGCGAGGGGCAGACGGCGATCCGCGGCTCGGAGCCGCCGGAGGAGCCCTCCGCTGAGCGCACCGGGCGGGCGGGACCGAGAACCCCCAACCCCTCGAGCTCGTCCTGGAGCGCGATCGTGTCCGTGACGGAGGCCTGCGAGTGGTCGGCCATGGCGATCACAGCGTGCTCGCGCAGGAACTGCTCGACGCCGCCGGCCGCGTTCATCACGCGCGCGAGCTGCAGGTCGGCCTGGCCGATCGAGTGAATCTGCCCCTCGGGGCCGCGCTTGTGCGAGAACCAGTCGTTGTCGGGGAGCGACAGCAGCAGGAAGTCGAACAGATCGTGCTCGACCATGTACGCGGACACACAGCCGGAGTGGCGGTCGCGCACGCCGGGCATGCCCAGGCCCGAGCGGCAGCCAGTGCGCTGCGAGGCAAAGATGTCCGCATAGAAGAGCTCCCGCGGGCCCATCACCGCGTGGCGCATGAGCGTCGAGGCGACGCGCGTCAGGGCGGTGTCGCGCTGCGGCTCGTGGCGGTGGCGGCCCCGATACATGAGGTAGGTGGTGCCGGCGGTGCGCACGTCGGCGTCATCGAGCGTCTCGAACACGGTGGGCGTGTCGGGCGATAGGTGCGCGCGGTTCATGTTGTAGACCGTGTCGGTGAGCTGCCGCGCGATGCCAAAGCGCTGCGCGGCGCGAAAGCTCGAGCCGTACTCGACATAGCGGTGCTCGTCGCGGTGGAACCAGTTCATGCCCGGGATCTCATGCGCGTCCTGGCCGACGCCGGTGACGATCGACGCGGCGCACACGGGCGTGACCGACGGGAACGCGGCGACGCAGTCGGGCACGTAGCGGCCGCTCGCCATCAGCCGCTCTAGCACCGGCGCCACGCCGGCGTCGATCGCGCGCTCGAGCATCGCCGGCGCCATCGCGTCGATAACGCACAGAACCAGCTTCGGCGGAGAGGAGCTCACGAGGCGCCGTATCAGCGGCGCAGGATGCGCAGCCCGGCGTACTTTTCATCCGCGCGCGCGCGTCCCCGCCAGGCGAACCACACGAGCAACGCGACGGCCACGTAGCCGAGCGGATGCAGTAGCGCGACGAGGGCGGCCAGCACCAGCGACGCCGAATCGAGGTACACGGTCAGCGCCTCGCGCGCGCCGCGGTCGGCGAGCCGTGAGCGGGCGCGCGCGATCACCGGCCAGCACGCACGCTGGGCGAGACCCGCCGCGAGGATGCCGCCGAGCAGCCCCGGCCACCAGGCGTCGCCGTGGGCGGCGAGCGTGCCGGCGAACAGCACGGCGCCCGCGCCGAGCCCCAGGCCGGCGAGCGATGCGGCGAGCGGATCGCTTTGCTGCTTGCGCTCGCTCGGATCGAGCGTCGGCGCGAGCTTCAACAAGAGCTGCAACGCGTATGCGAGCGCAAACACTACGCACACCACAAGCAGCCACCAGTCCGATTCGAGGAACCTGAACGGTTCGTGCGAGAAGCTGAGCCCGAGCGCGTTCGAGGAGGCGAGCGCACCCGCGAGCAGTAGCGGCAGAAACGGACGCAGGCCACAGGCCGCGGCAAGTCCGAGGCCGAGGCCTATGTAGAAGAAGATCCCGTTCATGCGGGGTGCGTGCGGAGTGAGAAGATCCCGTTCATGCGGAGTGCGCGCGGAGGTGCGATACCGTGCGGTAATGCGCGGGCAGGACGATAGACGACGCGCCCGGCCGGCAGCGCACGAGCTCGCACGCTACGAGGCGCTGTTCGCGGCGCGCACGCGCGGCATGAAGAGCTCGGCGATGCGCGAGATGATGGCTCTGACCGAGCGCCCGGACGTGATCTCGCTGGCCGGCGGCCTGCCGGATACGAGCACGTTCCCGCCCGAGCTGTACGCCAAGCTGATGGCCAAGGTCGCCGCCGAGTCGACCGCCCGCGCGCTGCAGTACGGGCCCACGGAAGGGATGGCCGCGACCGTGGGCTGCATTGTCGAGGTGATGGAAGCAGAGGGGACGCTGGTGGACCCCTCGGAGGTGATCGTCACGACCGGCGGCCAGCAGGTGATCGACCTGGTGTGCAAGACGCTGGTGGACCCCGGCGACGTGATCGTCGCCGAGGCGCCCACGTACCCGGGTGCGGTGCCCACGTTCAGCGCCTATCAAGCCGACGTCGAGCAGATCGAGATGGACGCGGACGGAATGCCGATCGACGCCCTGGAGAGCACGCTCGACCGCCTTCAGGCCGAGGGACGCAGGCCGAAGTTCATCTACACGATCCCCAACTTCCAGAACCCCGGGGGGGTGACGATGTCGTTGGCGCGCCGCCACCGCCTGGTCGAGGTGGCGCGCGAGCGCGAGCTGCTCGTGCTCGAGGACAACCCGTACGGCCTGCTGCGCTACGAGGGCGAGCCGCTGCCGACGCTGTACTCGCTGGATGCGCAGGCCGTCGGCCGTGGCGGCGCCTCGGACCTCGTTATCTACCTGGGCACGTTCTCGAAGATCCTCTCGCCGGGCCTGCGTCTCGGATGGGCCGTGGCGCCCCACCCGGTGCTCGAGAAGCTGAACCTCGGCAAACAGGGCTCCGACCTGTGCTCCTCGCCGGTCACGCAGATGTTCGTGGCCGCGTACTTCGCGGAGCGGGGAACTGGATCCCACCCCGCCCCACCGGCGTGGGTCGAGTACGTCGAGCGCCTCAAGGGCCTCTATCGGCGCAGGCGCGACGTGATGCTCGAGGCACTCGAGGAGCATTTCGGCGGGCGCGCAAGCTGGACGCGACCAGAGGGCGGGCTGTTCATCTGGGCGACCTTGGACGGTAACGTCGACACCACCGACCTGATGGCGCGCAGCGAAGGCGTGGCATTCGTGCCGGGGCGCGCCGCATACATGGACGGACGGCGCGGAAGCTCCTCGATGCGCTTGAACTTCGCCGGAGTGCCAGACGAGGACATCCGCGAGGGCATCCGACGGATCGGCGGGATCATGGGCGGAGACACAGGCCTGCTCGGTACGTTGACGGGATCGTTGACCGGATCGCCGCCCGCGCCGCCCTCCTCGCAGCCCGCGGGCAAGCCCGAGCCAAAGGCCGACGAGCTCCCGCCGCCTGCGAACGTCGTCGCGCTGCCTCGCCGCGATGGATCGGGGCCCGCGCACCCGGCACGCCGACGACAGGATCGATGAACGCCGCGAAGAAGGTCGCGGTGCTCAAGGGCGGAGGTTCCCTGGAGCGGACCGTGTCGCTGCGCTCGGGCGCGCGCGCGCAGCACGCGCTGGACCAACTGGGACACGAGGTGGTCGCGATCGACGCCGGTCCGGAGCTCGTGGCGCAGCTGCATGAGTGCAAGCCCGACGCGGCGTTCGTGGCATTGCACGGCAGCCACGGCGAGGACGGCACCGTGCAGGGGCTGTTGGAGGCGATCGGCGTGCCCTACACGGGCTCGGGACCGGCGGCGTGCATGCGCTGCACCGACAAGGCGCTGGCGAAGTACCTGATGCGCGAGGCGGGTATTCCGACGCCGGACTTCACCGCCTTCAAGGAGGCCGCGATCAAGGAGCTGGGGGTTGCGGCTGCGCTTCCCGAGATCGAGCGCAGGCTCGGGTTCCCGCTGGTCGTCAAGCCCGCAAGCCAGGGCTCGGCGCTGGGAGTGAAGTTTGCGCGCTCGAGCGAAGAGCTGCCCGGCGCGATCGTGGGGGCGCTCTCCTACGACCGCAAGGTCGTGATCGAGCGTTACGTCAAGGGCCGTGACCTCGCGGTGTCGGTGCTCGACGCAGCGACCGACGCCGAGCGGCCGTTGGCGCTGCCGGTCGTCGAGGCGATCCCGCGGGAAGAGGAGTTCTACAACTACGAGTCGCGTTACGAGATCGGCATGACCACGTTCGTGTGTCCGGCCGAGCTGCCCGCGGAGACGAGTGCGCTCGCGCAGGAGCTGGCGCTCGACACATACGCGCTGCTCGGCTGCCACGGCGTGGCACGGGTCGATCTGATGCTCGATGACGAGACCGGGACGCTGTCGGTGCTCGAGACGAACGTCGGCCCTGGATTGACCGAAACGAGCCTGCTCCCGCTGGCCGCCGACGCCGCCGGCGTCGGCTTCGAGGAACTGGTCGAGCGGATCCTCGCCAGCGCCTGGTCGCGCTAGGAGTCGCCGGCGGCGAAGTCCTCCGGACTCACCTGATCGAGGAACTCCTTGAACTTCTCGACCACGTCCTCGGACTCCTCGATGTCGTGCTCAAACTCGATCGCCGACTCGGAGATGACCTCCTCGGCGGCGTAGATCGGCGCGCCCGAGCGCACCGCCAGGGCGATCGCATCGCTCGGGCGGGAGTCGATCTCGAGCTCGCGGCCGCCGACGCTGAGCGTTATCGAGGCGAAGAACGTGTTCTCCCGCAGCTCGGTCACGGATACCTGCGTGCACTTGACGTCGAGCTCGCCGAGGATGTCGCACAGCAGGTCGTGCGTCATCGGGCGCGGTGTGCCGGCGCCTTGGAGCTTCATCAGGATCGATGCGGCCTCCGGGTGTCCGATCCAGATCGGCAGGAACTTATTGCCATCGACGGTCTTCAGGAGCACGATCGGCTGCTTGCCTACCATGTCGAAGCTGACGCCGTAGATCACCATCTCCTGCACGAGGATCCTCCGAGAGGGGGGAAGTCAAAGTATAGGTAGCGGCCGAGCGGCCGGCCGATAGTCCGAGGGCGCATCATCGGGGCTCAACGCGGCGAACAGCTCGAGCTCGTCAGCGGAAGCTCCACAGCTTGTTGCCGAGGAAGTTGAGCGGCATCGAGGCCGCCACCGCGAGCGCCTGCGCGGGGATCTTCGCGATGCCCGCGCTCTCGACGAACAGCGTCAGCAGGAGCAGGCTCATAGCGAGGGCGACGAGGCTGACAACCAGGAAGCGCATCGCCTGGAAGTGAGCCCTGCCGGCGCCCGCATCGAACGTCCAGTGGCGATTGAGCAGGAAGTTGTTGATCACCGCCACCAGCCACGCCACGACCGCGGCGAGGTGATAGTTGACTCCGATGGAGTGGACGAACAGGGAGTAGACGGCCAGGTTGACGACGAACCCGACACCCCCCACGAGACCAAAGCGCACCAGCTGCAACCAGTTGGCAGGCCTGCGCATGCCGTGGAGCAGGCGCAGGTGCGGCCGGATCTCCACGGCAGTGGCGTCCTCGCGCATCGCATCAGGGTAGCGACACTTACCGGCGGACGCTCTCGCTAGCCTTGCAGCATGAGCTTCGGTCGTGTAGCGCTCGCCGCGTTGGGCTGTCTGCTGGCCGCCACGGTGCTCGCCGCCTGTGGCGGAGCGGCAGGTACGGGCGCGGGAGCGAAGGCGAGCGCTTCCGCGGACCCCAAAGCGAGCCCAACGTCGGACCCCAAAGCGAGCGCCACCGCGGACCCGAAAGCGAGCGCCACCGCCGACCCCAAAGCGAGTGCGCCGGCTGGCGTGGTGGCGGCCGCCGTGGTCGGCGCGGGCGCTGCGCGGCGCTCGCGAGGGGTTGCCAAGGAGGTCGCCGATCCGCTCGAAGCGAACAGCTACCCCGCGCCGGCCACGGTCACGCACGCCAGTGCCGCGACGCCGGCCAAGGCCGGCGAAGCGATCGTCGCCGCGGGCGCGCCGTCTGACGCGGAAGTGCGCAAAGAGCTCGCACATATGCAGGCGTTGGAACGCAGCGCCAGGCAGGCACAGCAGCACACGTTGACGCCGGTTCCAGGGGGAGAGTCGATCGGCGGCAACGGGACGATCCCGATCCCGACCAACGTCCCGGAAGTGGTGCAGAAGGTGGTCGCCGGCGCCAACGAGATCGCGGACTTCCCCTATGTCTACGGCGGTGGACACGGATCGTTCGTCGACAACGCCTACGACTGCTCGGGGTCGGTCAGCTATGCGCTGGCCGCCGGCGGGATGCTGAGCGCGCCGGAGACCTCGGGTCAGCTGGAGAGCTGGGGCGTCCCCGGCCCGGGCAGATACATCACCGTGTACGCAAACGCCGGTCACACCTACATGTACGTCGATGGAATCCTGTATGACACGGCCGGGCGCAGCGGCGTGTATGCCTCACGCTGGCAGGTGCTGCCAACGGACAACTCCGGCTATGTAGTGCGCCACTGGCCGGGGCTGTAGCGGATCGTATCAGCGACATGAACCCAGCAACCGTGATCCTGTCCGCTGTGCTGGCACTCGACGGGGAATCAGTGAACAACGGCAACACGGGGCTCGCGGTGATCTCGGTCGTGTCGGTCGTACTCGGCTACGCGGCCCTGTTCGCGCTGTGGTACTTCGTGTTTCGCGACAAGTCGCGCGCGAAGCGCAAGCGGGACTCTTCCGACTGAGAACACTTCGCGACGATGCGCGTGCCAAGCGCAAGAACGCGCGTGGCGCCGCGGCGTCAGCCGGTGAGCGTCAAGTTGCTCACGACAGTGGTCGTGGCGGGGCTGCTCGAGGCGGCGTTGCGTACGATCAAGCGCAGCATCAACGTGACCTTGTGCAGGCGCCCGAGGCGAGCGGCGGTCTGCTTGGAGAACTGGATGCGCAACGAGCTGTGGCCGCCCTTTGTGGTGACCAGGATCGCTTTCGCGATCACGACCTCCGGGGGTGAGCCGGGGGGCAGTCCGAGGGCCGGAGCGCCGCTGATCCCCAGTCGGCGTGCGATCGTACGGCTGAGCAGCACCTCGAAGTGTCCGGCGACCTGCTCGTTGACCGAGTAGCTGACCATCAGGCCCCTGCGCAGAGCGGTTCGCAGTCTCTGCGAGACGATCGCCGCGGTGGCCACCGGGGTGGGGACCGCGGGCGTGGTGGCGGCAGGCGACGAGGCGCCGGCTCCGGCTCCTGCCCCGCTCGGGGTCGGCGACCCTCCACTGCCCGAGCCGGAGGAGCTCGGTGTCCCACCAACGACCGTGATCGTACGGACGGTGCTGTTTTGGTTGCCGCCGCTGTCAGTTACGGTGAGGCTCACGATATAGGTGCCGCCGCTCGCATAGGAGTGAAACTCGCTGGCATCGTTCACGCCCGACACGCTCGTGCCGTCGCCGAAGTTCCACGCGTACAGGGCCGAGGCGTATGGCTCATCCACCGGCAGCCCGGCGGACCTGGCGTCGAGGGTGATGTCCGACTCGGTGCCGTTGAAGCCGACGATGTCACCCGCGTACACGGGGTTGGGAGCTGTGAAAAATGGTTCGAGCGCGACCCCCGACCAGCAGTCGAAGCCCTTGCCGGCGGTGACGTCGGCGCTGTCGAAGGCCCACGGCACGTAGTAGGCGTCGCCGTTGATCGTCTCGTCCGACATGTTCACAGCATGGGTTTCCGGATTTTCCACGGGAGGTGTCGTCGGCGGCGGGCCAAAGTCCAACTGACACGCGTCGCCCTGCTCGGCCTTCGTCGTCGTCTGATACCAGCCGTTCAGGAAGGGATCGATGGCGACATTGCGCTGCTCGATGCTGAGGTCGCTGATGATCACGTCCGCAAGACCCTCGGCGTAGTTGCCAAACGGGTTGAGGCCGCTCAGCTGGTTGGGCTCCTTCAGCGGGCTGTAGCCGTCCTGGCAGGCCAACACGTCGGGGGTGTACGTTGACGTCACGAGGGGGTTTCTACTCAGGATCAACTGGCCCGCGTCGCCCGCGATCCAGGGCTGCACCACGTACGGGATCGGGCTCGGGCCGCCCAGATTGATCGCGGAGTGATATCCGCACAGGCCCGTCTTAATGGTTTCACCGGATTTGAGTTTTGCGACTTCTTCTTCCAGCTTCGTCGAGTTCGAGCACGTGCTGGGACTGCCGCTGTCGGTGCACACGGTCACTCCGGGGGGAGTCAGCACGTAGTACACCGGCGTGCCGCTCGCTCCCGGGAGCGGCGGGTCGACGGACGCGATGAGATGCTGGATCTCAGCCTGAATCGCGGCGTCGGTGGCCACGATGTGGTAGCCACCGGCAGTTTCACCGACCCGGAGTACGGCTCAGTCGGCCTGACCGAAGCCCAAGCCGCAGATGACCACGACATCGCTGTGGGAATCGCCCGTATCTTACGACCTTGTCGCCCGTGGCAAACGGCCACCCCGACGGCTTTTGCGACTTCATCGCCGACCGGCATGCCCGTCATTCTCGGCGCCCACGTGCTCGGCGAATACTCAGCTGAAACCGTCCAGGTCGTCGCGACCGCGATGTGTGCAGCATGAACGTCGAGCAGCTCGCCGAGATGCAATTCGCCTTCCCGACCTTCACCGAGGCCGTCAGCATGGCCGCCGAAAAAGTCTGCCGCAGCATCGGTATTGGGCAATTCCCGCCCGCCTGGAGCTACCTCGGCCCTCCAGAATCAGCCACCACGACCGGCTTCCTATGACCGGAGCCGGAACGACCACGCCGGGCGTCACCGTGGAACGGGTGGCCGCGAAATTCCAGTGCAATCAGCGCTTCAGGCGTAGTCCGCCGTGGTGTTTATGCAGGTAGCGGCGCTGCGGCGTGCTCGCATGCCTCTCGTAATGCGTAGGTCATCGGTTCGATTCCGATAGGCGGCTCGGCATATCCGCAGGTCAGAGGCGCATTTTCTTTAGTCCTGCGTGATCGCCGACCAGAGCCGTGGAACGAGTGACCCGTTCCACGAAAGCAGACTTCCCGATCGCCAGCGGGCAGCCGCCGGGCGCGCAGAGTAACTATCGGTGACTTCTGAGCTGCGAGACGGCTCATACCCGCGGTCTAGGGCCAATGACATGGACGCGCTGATGCGGCGCCTCCGCTGGAGGGGGCGCATCGTATCCGTGGCCAGGAGGGCCAGACCTGGACGACTGGCCGGGGCCGAAAGAAGGCAGGCGGGGGCTTGGCCTGTGGCCCGCTCGCCCGGTCAGCGGGTGGCTATCCTGGGAGCATGCCAGAGATGCCGCGTACTCTCACTGCGGCGCTGCACCGCGAAGAGGACTGGTACATCGCGCAGTGCCTGGAGGTTGACGTGGCCAGCCAGGGTCACACGATTGACGAGGCCCTGGCGAACCTTGCCGAGGCCGTCGAGCTGTACCTGGAAGAGGTAGACGATCCGGCCGGCCACATCACCGCGACACCGCTGGTGACCTCGTTCCGGCTGCCCGCCGCGTGAGCCCTTCGCTTTCCGACCTGCCGGTTCGGAAGGTCACCAGGGCGCTGGAGTCAGTCGGCTTCACCTATGTGCGGACCAAGGGCAGTCATGCGGTGTACCGGAACCGGGAGGGGCGCGTGACCGTCATCCCTCTGCACGGCGTCGTGAAGCGCGGCACGTTGGCGTCGATCCTGCGGCAGGCGGGCTTGACCCCGGCCGAGTTCCTTAAACTCCTCGACTGAGCCAGCAAAGTGCAGCGCCGCAGACCCATGCCGGTCTTCCGAACGAGCAGTGGCTCTTTCTTCCGAGGCGCTGCCGGTCATGCCGGATGGGCGGCGTGGTATTGCTCCCAGATCTCGGGGCGTAGCCGACCCCGGTCGGCGACGTCGATGCCGTGTTCCTTCGCCCATGCCCGGACCTGCGAGGCCGAGACGGGTGCCATTCGGCCGGGCTTCCGCGGCCCGGCGGACGTGGGTGCGGGCAGCGGGGGTCTTGGCTCGGCCATCTCGCCGCCTGGGGAAAGCGGGATCTCGCCGACCACTGGGAAGGCGAAGCCGATCTTTTTGTAGCCGGTGAGCCGCCTGCCATGCATGCGGGTGAGCATTGGCACGCGGGTGTCGGCGTAGTCATGTACCTCGGCTGTCGTCTTCCCTGGCAGGTCCCGCATGATCCGGCCGACGTTCTGCGTGATGATCGATTCTGAGGAGGACGGTGAGCACAAGAACAGCGTGTCGAGCGCTGGACAGTCGAACCCCTCGCCGATGTAGCTGGCGGTCGCTGCGAGCAGAAGCGGTTCGCGTGTGTGCGCGGATCCCAGTCCGCGAGCCGCTTCAAGATGGCACGCCGCTGCCGTGGGGGGACGGAGCCATGCAGCACCATCGGCGCCAGGCCGCGGGAGGTGATCTCTGCTGCCAGCAGGTCGACATGCTCGGTCCGGCCGGCCATCACCAGGCAGTTACGGCCGCGTCTGATGGCGCGCACAACGTCATCGACGATCTGCGCGGTGCGGGTCCGGTCCGATACCAGCGCCGGGATGATGATCGACTGAAGGATGCCCGGGGTGTCGCTGTCTATGTCCTCGCGGATAGTCGTGGCAGTCGGATGAACATGCAACTCCTGGACTAGGTTTGTCTCGCTTGGGATCTTGTGGCGCACTGGCCCGCAGTGCATGAACATGATTTCCTCGCGGCGGTCTGGTCGCCTGGGTGTCGCCGTGAGCCCGAGCCAGCGTCGCGCCGGGATGGACCTGATCGCCGCGGCGAATGTCTTCGCCGCGACGTGGTGGCATTCATCGACGATGACGAGCCCGTACTCCGAGAGGATCTTCGCGGGGTCGTCGGCCCGGGTGAGCGCCTGCAGTGTTGCCAGGTCTATCCGGCCGGTGAGTTTTGTCTTCTTGCCGCCGCCGAGCTGGCCGATCTCCTTCGGGCCGAGGCCGAGGTGTTCGCACAGCCGTTCCTTCCACTGGTCCACCAGCGGAGTCCTGTCGACTAGGACGAGCGTCGGTACCTGGTGCCGGGCGATCACGCTGCATCCCATCACGGTCTTCCCCGCGCCGGGAGGCGCGACGAGGACCCCGAGTTCGTGGGCGGCTACCGCGTCCACCGCAACCCGCTGTTCCGCCCGCAACGTTCCGGAGAACGTGACCTCAAGCTCTGCGGGGGCGCTGCGGAGATCGGTGATCACCAGGCGGCTGCCCGCCTTCTCGATCAGCTGTGCGGCGCGGTCGGCGACGCCCCGCGGCAGCAGCAGCCGATCGAGGGACTCCTCGTAGCAACGCAGCATCCGGGGCGCGCCCCAGACGCTCAACCCGATCTGCTGCCGACTGTAGAACTCCGGGTTGTGCAGCGACGCGAGGTGCTTCAGCGACGACAGCAGGCTTGGCGGAAGCCCTGCCCGCCGGATCGCCAGCATCCCGCTCAGCTCGGCCTTGATGACCTCCGGAGGAGGAGGGTCCTCGGCCAGCGGAGACCGGTGCAGCCATACCGCGGGGCCGACCATCGGTGGCTGCAGCTCCTCAGCACGCTCCACCACGTCGCGCCGTGTCATGCGCTCGGTCGACGACAAGAACGCGAACTGGTCCTCGAATGGCTTGAATGTTGCCGGATCGACGAACAGCGTCGTGCCGTTCTTGCGGCATGTGCCTTCCAGCGGCAGCGCGATCAGGTTCCCAAAGCCGCGCCTGGGCAGGTAGTCCTGCGCCGGGAAGAATCTGTCGTAGCTCTCCATGCCCATCTCGCCGCGGATTGCCATCGCCTCGCGCAACAGCGCGGCCCCCATGGCGCGCGCATCGACAGCGGCGACCGGCTCGGCGAAGAACGTCCACACGTGCGCGCCCTCGCCTGACCGGGAGATCTCGATAGCGGCAGGGACACCCGCCCATGCCGCTGCTTCCGCATAGGCGGCGGCGTCAAGCCGCCACGTGCCGCCGTCGAAGTCACAGACCAGCAGCCTGCATGTGCTATCGGTCAGCATCACGTAAAGTCCGCAGGCGGCGGGGTTGTCCTTCGTCAGGTGCGCGGTGATGATGTCGTCGGTGAGCGGCAGGTACTCCGGGTTGTCGCGGGTGGTGCCGGGCCGCCGTTTCGGCGACCAGCCCTTGGTGCCGTCCGCGGCGTTTTCCCACCGGTAGGCGTATACATCGCTGCGGCCCGCGAACAGAGTCCGGTAGAGGCCGAGCTTGTCCTGGGTACTTGACTCCTGGTCCACCTGCGGCAAGGGTGCGCCGTGTACCGGGCGACATTGGGCAGTACCATCTGCCGCGGCGGCTGGACGGCAGCGGGTTGCTCGATGTTCGCCTGCGAGGGTTTGCTGCCCTCCGCATCTCCCGGTGCGCCGCTCAGCCCGTCCAGGCGTGCCCGTAGTTCGGCGATCTCTTTGCGCAACTCCGGGATCTCGGCGCAATGCTCACAGCATTGTGATCCGGGCATCTTGGCGGACACCTTTTCAATACTGCCTTGACTTGTACGGGTCAGAACAATCGGCATGCACGGCCGTTCTCCAGGGCGCGGGCCGGGCCTGGGCGGGCTGCGCCCTTCATGGTCCGCGGGACTGGGATGACGGATGAAGATCTGCGGGGAGATGCTGAACGCTTATAAGGCGCGGCTGATGGGGCAACTATCACGACTCCTGAGAAGTTTGAGGGACCCAGCGTGCCTTTGCCCCCTCCAAGAATGTACTCGGATGCTCACAGGAACCAGCCCAGGCCGATTCAAGGGCCTCGTTCTCACGGCCGAGCTTCATGAGCAGCTTACGGCGTAGGTATACGAATTCGACTCCGGCAAATGAACTGCGGGGTCCGTCGTATCGATCCTGATCCCGCGCTCTACCCACGACAATGCCTCCCCCGGCTTGCCGGACGACCAGCATGACGGCAATGGCATGGCAATCTTGCGGGGTTTGGAATGAAACGTGCCGCCCCACCCCGGCCCAGCAGGCCCGCGCCGCCCGCCTCGCGGCGCAGATCGCCGAGACCGCCCAGGCCGGCTTCATCCTGCCCGGCACCCTCACCGAGCGGATGACCCGCTGCGGCTACCCCCGCTGCCGCTGTCACGCCGACCCGCCCTCCTGCACGGCCCCTACCACCAGTGGACCCGCAAGATAAACGGCAAGACCGTCACCCGGATCCTGACCGACGACCAGATCGCTGACTACAAGCCCTGGTTCGACAACCAGCGCCGCCTCCGCGAACTTGATCGCCGAGCTGGAAACCCTCAGCCAGGAGATCACCGACAACGACCCCCGCTGGAACCGCCGGGACCCCCGGCCGGTGTGGGTTCAACGCGCTTAACCTGCAGGCGAACCTCCCGCCAGGCCCCATTGGCCCAGGTCATCCCTAAACGTGAGAACCTGACCAGGTCAGGGCCCCTGCCGCTGGGTGTCACGTGTCGAGGCTGACGTGCTGCACGCTGATGACTTCCTGTCCCTCATGCTCGGTGACGGTGTACCAGATGGTCACGTCGTCGGCGGGCAGGTGCAGCTCGTAGGCGCCGGGCAGTGGGTCGTCGCGGGGGAAGGGGTCCGCGAGGGTCGGGACCGCCTCGTCCAGCAGATGAAAGATCGTGCGCTGCACCGTCCATCGCAGCGGCTGCGGCAAGGCCTCGATCTCCTGCCAGGACGAACCCGGGAAGCGGACGAGGCGGTCACTCACGTATTCCCCATGCCTCAGCGAGCTCCTCGCGGGTAAACGTGGGCGCGTCATCGCCCGGGCCGGAGTCGGCTTGAATGCGCGCCGTGGCGACGCCTCGCCCGACCTCCCGGCGCAGTCGCTTCAGCTCGGCCTTCAGCGCATCCAGTTCGGCACGGCGAATGCTGACCAGTTCGGATGCTTCGGCGCTCACGCGGCTCCCTCAGTTCGGCGCTTCAGCCCCCAGTTTAGATCGGTGAGGCCGGGATAGGCCGATCCGCAGCTGACCCTGGCTGGGCCCAGGCCAGAGTAAGTCACGGGAACGGCACTACGGTGGCAAGCTGCGGTCGATGGCTGAAACCGTGGAACGGGTCATGGAACGGGACGCCGCGAAATTCGGGTGCGATCAGCGCGTCCGGTGCGATCCACCGTGCTGTCTGTGCAGGTCATGCTATAGGAGCGAGGAAGCAGGCCTCTCGTAATGCGCCGCTGGCCAACACGCCCGGTTGAGCGTGTCATTCATTTCCAGGCCCTTAGCTCGGCAAGCAACCTGGCTCTCGACCTGCGTGCTCTGGGCGAAGGCGGCTAATGAACACCACTGCATCTCGTGACAGAGAGGGGAGATCTTGCGGGCAGGCCAGCATCACGATCACAAAGACCATGGCGGGCACCTGATCGACAAGGTGACCAGCGGGCCCGTCGCCACGTCCATGAGGCAGGTGCTGTTCGGCCACGGCTCGGCTACTGCGGCTCCCCACACCTTCACCAGCATGAATGACCCATTTACGGAGCGGGTGGGGGCCTGCTGCCACCTGGCCGCGCTCGGAGGGACTCAACTCCCCAACCTTCAGATCCGTAGATCAATGGAGAATGTCCGGCCAGTGCGTCAGAATCCGCATCCGCAGGTCAAGGGCCTAGCCGGTGTCCGGCACAGATGCCACAGTCCCGTACCGTCCGGTCAGTCCGTGAGAAAGCTGTGAGACACACGCTCTCGGCGGTTGGGCCCCGCTAGCCGTTCGCTGCTCCTGTCGCCGTCACCGTTGCTGTCAACCGGCCCTGCACGATGGCTGTCTCTTCTCCGTGGAAACTGTCCCGTGACCGCCCGCACCGTGCAGGGATGGCCCGCGCCCGGTCCGGGCGGGCTTGCGCGGCATTCTCCATCTCTTCTTCACATGGGCTGCATCGGGGGTGCAGCGGCGGCGGCTTAGGGTTGGCGTGTCGCGGAAGGTGCGATGCGGTGTATCAGGCGTAACGGGGTGACCCTCTATGAGGGTGGGAAACGGGGAGCGGGGCAGCCACGCGACTTCACCAATGCAGGCGCGGGCAGCTCGATAAGAGCCCAGCCCCGCAGCTCGATAGCATGCTATTCAGGCTACTTAGGGAAGGCGATAATAGTGTCGACCTTGGATGACGTTGATTCACACGAGCTAGCCCGCTCAACCGGCATCAACCTGCGCTATTGCGAGACCTTTCGATCCGTGATCAGGCTCTTCTTCTGGAAAGACAACCAGGTGTTGCGATACCCCGTCGACGGAGGCACGGCCATCGCGGCCCTCATACCAGGCCACGTCTGCGAGCTGTGTGACGTGGTCAGCCACGTCCAGATCAGCCTCTTCCCTCCCGCAGATCCAGCTGCTGTCCGCTGGACTCTCGTCGTAGCCGAGTCAGTCAAGGACGGCGCTGCCGTGCCAGATGGCGCCGACGTAGTCGAGCTTGAGGTGTTGCACGACGTGCTTCGCGAGCACCTCCGCCTCGTGTGGGACGCCTGCCTCAGCCCAGCTTGAAATAGCCGCCGCAACGGTCTTCCCGTACCGTGCGCCGCCTGCCTGCCCATGTCGAGCGTTGGCTATCGGCTAGGCAGCACTGTTGGCAGCAGTGCGCGCTCGTGCTGATCCCGGACATTGGGCAGCGCGGGCTGTCCAGTAGTCTCGGTCGGCGTGACTACGCCACAACACCGGGCGGACCTGTTCCTCGATCCCGGCTCCGACCCGCGCGAAGGCGGCCCGCGGCTGGGGACGAGCGGACGACGCTGAACGAGTTTTTGCGCTGTCAGCGGCTGACGCTGCAACTGAAGTGCGATGGGCTCGACGCCGGGCAACTGGCCCGCCGTGCCGTGGAACCGTCCGTCCACGATGTCACTGCTCGGCCTGGTCCGGCGAGGGAACTTCAAGCTGGGGATTCACCCCTGACTTCCTTGTGGCAGGCGACACCGGCCGCTGCCGCTGCTGTCAGTCATCGTCCGCAGGCGGGGCGGTGGCAGTCTCTTGTCTTGACAGGGCTACGGACCACGATGTTGCGTGAGTCAAGGCCCGCTTTAGCGTTCAGGCTCGGGGAGGGGGGAACGAATCATGGGCAGTTTTAATGACCGCGTTGTTGTGGTGACTGGCGGTGCGACCGGAATCGGTTTGGCCTCGGCCCGCCGATTCGCTGCTGAAGGGGCGACGGTGGTGATCGCCGGTCGCGATGCCACACGGGGGGAAGGCGTGGCAGAGGTAATCCGAGGCTCTGACGGCCGGGCCACCTTCGTGACGACCGACGTCACCGATGACAGCCAGGTCGCTGCTCTGGCTCAGCAGGCAGCTGGCGAGCGAGGCGTCATTGACGTCTGGTTCAACAATGCCGGGGTCGAAGGCGAGATTGGCGGGCTCGGCGACTTGGACGACCTCACGGTGCGCCACTTGCTCGATACAAATGTCAAGGGGGTGTACTCCGGCATGCGCTATGCCGTCGAGCACATGCGCGCCGGTGGGGTGATCATCAACAACGCGTCGTTCGTGGGCACCTTGATGCAGGTGCCTGCGGCGATCGCTTATGGCGGCACGAAGGCCGCGGTGGTGTCAATGACGCGAGCGGCGGCGCTGGCGCTTGTCGATCAAGGCATCGACGTGGTTGGGATCGCCCCATGGATCGTCGACACGCCAATGATTGACCGGCTTACCGGTGGTCAGGGGCCGGAAGCGCGAGCGGGTTTCGCCGCGCAGTTCGCCCCGAGCGGGAAGCTTACACCGCGGGAAGAGGTGGCAGACGTTGTTGTGGGCCTCGCGGGCCGAACCGCCTCGTATCGCAGCGGTGATGTGCTCGTCATAGACGCCGGACCGAGCGTGACGATAATGCAGTGACCGAGCTGGACCGCGGCCCATGCGTTCATCGAAAGCACGGCTCAGATTCACTGGGAAGCAAGGCGACGGGAATCGAGCCGCATAACCAGCTTGCAAGATCGTCGGCCTGATCTGCCCGCCTGCGGAATGTGGCCCGGCGTGCGCCGGGCGGCCCTCCCCAAGGCTGAGCCCGGCGCTGACCGCCGGCCCAGCGCCGCAGGCGCCGCCTTGATTGCCCACATCGGCCTTTCCCTATGACCGATGATCACCCAACTACCGAAAGATCTTTAACGGCTCCGAACCGGCGCGGTGAGACGGCACAAAGGATTCATCTACGCCGCGAACGGCTACCAGCTTTCGCGCCTCGACGCCGCCCCAATCGACGGCGCCAAGCGCGCCAACGGCATGGCCGCCAAGAGAGAGGTTTCGTTCAGCCAGAGCCAGCCGCGTGGGCGATGATAGGTATGTCGTCAGTGGTGCCGTACATACGGATCGCGGTTGGCGTGCCGTCCCCGTCGACCTCCATGTGGCTCGCGAGGTGCACGGTGACCTGCTGATTGGTAGGTTCGATCGTTCCTCCGCTGCTGAGCTTGAGCGGGGCGGTGTGCCGACCACGCCAGACGGTTTCGTGGGCGACCTGGTTCCCCTCCACTATGAGGGTGACGGTTTCTCCCTGCATGTCCTGGAAAGCTTCCAAGGTCGGCTTGAAGCGGTCGACGTAGCCGGTCGGTCCCTCCACCTTGCGGCCGCGTATGTGGTCCACGAGCACGACATGGGGGCTGACGTTGTCAGCGACCGCGTTGTAGTCCCGCCGGTTCCACGCGGCCAGAATGGCTTCCGCTCGAGCCCGTGCGGCTTCACTGTCCATCGGTACCTCCCCGGATGAGGCAGCAAACGCTAATGCACGCGCCGTCACGTGACAAGGACCGGGTGACCCGCCATCGGCGGTGGTGTGTCCACGGCTGGCCCGGCGCGCGCCCGGCCGGGGCCTCCCAAGGCCGGAGGCCGGGCGCTGGCGCCGGGCGCGGCGGCGCTTGCGCCGCCGCCTTGATCAAATACGGCTTAACTCGGCAACGGATCAGCTCACCTCAGCTCAGCTCACCCGAGGCAACGCATTACGAGAGGCACGCACGCACGCCCCAACTGGCTTCTCGGGTGAGTTCTGATCCCACTTCTCGCCCGTGTAGCCAGGCATCCGTACAGAAGGCGTTCTGGTGTCAGAGCCCGGCCTCCGCCTCGGCCTCGGCCACTGGGGCAGGCTCGGGCGTGGTGGCCGCTGGGCCGCCATAGGACGGCGTGTCCCGGCCTGGCACCCATGCGCCTGGACTGGTGGCCTCGGGCGTGCCTGCCTCGGCCTTTGCGGCGGCCCTGGACGCCACGCGGACGGCCCGCTCCTCGCGCCGGTCCGCGTCCTCTGCGGCCCGCTGCTCGGCCTCCGCTTGGCGCTCGGCCTGGTGGGCGTCCAGCTCGGCCGCCGCATGTGCCAGCTCTGGGTCCTCGATTCGGACCGGCTGCTCCGCAGGTGTGCCTGTCGTGACCTGCGGAAACTCCGCCTCAGGTGAATCCGCGGTGACCGCCTCGGGCTCCCGATCAGGTGCCGATTCGGCCGCACTGGAGTCCGGCACTTCGAGGTCCTCGGCCTCAGCCGCGCGCTCGGTGTCCGCACTGGAGTCCGGCACGTCAAGGTTCTCGGCCTCGGCCGTGCGCTCCTCCAGCTCGGCCATGCGCTGGCGCTCGGCCGCGTTCCGCCGGTCCAGCTCGGCGCGGGCCCGCTCGGCCAGTTCCCGCTCCTCCCGGTGCTCAGCCTCCCATGCGGTGTACGCCTCGGCCTTGCCCTCCAGGACCGTGCCGCGCACGTCGGCCTGGTCCGCCTGGTCCAGGTGTATCTGGGCGGCCTCATGCTGCCCGAGGACGAATAGCTCTGCCCCGCGGGCGCGGGCATCGGCCTCCGCCTGGCGCTCGGCCTTCAGCTCGGCCGACACTTCCGGCGGAGCGGCCTGGGCTATGCGCTCGTACTCCGCCGTGGTGGCCTCTAGCTGGCCGCGCGTCATGGCGTACACCATGCGGTCCTCGGACTCCAGCTCCAGCGCGGACGCGGCGGAGGCGTGGGCCTCTGCCAGCTCCGGGTGTCCCTGAGGAGCTGGGCCAATGACCATGTTTGGATCTGTGATCCTGGCCGCCTCGCGGTAGGACGCGGCGGTCCCGACGCGGCCGAGCCAATCGGCCCGGAGCTGTTCTGAACCGTCCGCAGGGAACGCGCCAACCGTGGTCAGGACCCAGGGCTCTGGCGTCTCGGCCTGCTGGGCGGCCAGCTCATGAGCGCGCGCGTCCATGGCCTCGGCCAGCGCCACACCGAGAGCCCGCGTCTGCGGCCTGACCACCTCGGGCACACGCTCTGCCCAGGTGGCCGTCTGCCCGGCCTCCTGGCGGCCGAGCCTGGCGGCCTCCACCCGCCCGTGCATGACGGCCGCCACCGAGCGCGCGCCCGTGAAGTCCCGGCCCGTGGCCACGTCCAGGACCTCCTCCAGGGGGGCCCCGGCCATGGTGGCCGCGAGGACCTGGCGCTGAAGGATCGGCCGCTGCTCCTCCTCCAGGTACCTGGCGTATTCCCCAGCCGGCAGGCGGGCCTTTAGCTCCTCGTCAATGACCGCGTACGCCTCACCCCGCGTGGCCGCTGAGTACATCGCCAGGAGGTGACCCGTGTCCGTGGCGTACGCCTGGGCCTCCCGCATGACCTCCGTTGCGGTCCAGGCGGACTCTGTCCGGTCCATCACCTCGGCCATGACCGCCAGCGGGTCCGCCTGGGCCAGGGGCTCCTGGCCACGGGCCGGGCTCGGCCCGGTCACCACGTGCGCCGTGGTGGCCTCCCGGCCGCGTGTCATGGCCACATACAGCGACTCGCGGGACAGTGAGGCGTCCACGAACACGTGCGCGGTGTCCACCGTGCGGCCCTGGGCGACGTAGACGTTGCCCGCATATGCCAGCTCGGCTGAGCGGCGGAGGTAGTCCAGCGGGACGGGGAAATCACGCGACCAGGACCCGTCCGGGAGCTGGCGCCGCGCGATCGCAACGGGGCCCCCGGCCGCCTGGACCATACCCTCCAGCCGGAGCGTGTCCCGGTTGGTGAGCCGGCGCCCGCCCGCGTCAACCTCGCGGGTGTTCTCCCGCGCCCGCAGGAGGTCACCCCGCGCCGCGCCGTTACCGTCCGCCAGCGTCACCTCTGGGCGCACGGGCACCTGGCCGAGGCGGGCCAGCTCGGCCCGCACCATGCCGGCCAGCTTGGCCGCCTCCTCATTCGTGCCCGCCAGGAGGAGCGTGGCCCGGCCCATCAGGTGGTCTGCCAGGTACAGGGCCACCGCGTCCCGCTCGGCCGCGGCCTCATGAGCACCGCGGATCCTGCCGCGCACGTCATAGGCGCGGAGCGCGGCCCGCGCGCCCTGCCGCAGCTGGAGCGAGGCCAGCGCCTCCCACTCCGCGTCGAAGCGGTGCACCTCGGCCAGCTCCCAGTGCCCGAGGTCGGAGCCAATCAGGCGCATCATGCCGCCCGCCTCCACCGCGCCGAGCTGGGCCGTGGTAGAGTCGGTCTGGGGCGCGGTGCCGGGATTTCGCCCGGTCCGTTTCCCCAGACCGCTCTCCGAACCCGGCGTGCGAATTACTCCGCACCGGGCTCTCCACGTGACCATGCCGTCAGGCGGCTGTCTTTCTGGGGGCTGTCCAGGGGGTGGGGATGGTGTCTCCCCGGTAGAGGTACCGGGATACCGGCACTGTTCCCGGGTTGAACAATTGTTTCCCGGCGACGACCAGCCCCTGTTTAGGGACGATATAACGTCGCTCGAACTCTCTCCATGGCATACGTTTACGCCCTTTCTGGCGTTCCCGTAGCCAGAGGCAGGCGCGCGTGCGCGCATACCAGCCGAGCTTGGCGAACTGCCGTTTGGCGACCGCATGTTTGAAGTAGTTAGCCCATCCCTTCAGCATCTGGTTGATGCGATGGATCACCTCACCTGGAACCATGCCGAACGTCGACCTGCGGGTCAGCGCTTTTACCTTCCGCCGGATGGTAGCGAGGGACTTATCCGAGATGAAGGTATAAACGAAGCGCTTATGACTTCCTCGTTTACGTTTCCGCTGGAGACGGAACCCGAGGAAGTCGAACCCCTCGTCGATGTGACACACCGAGGTTTTCGCTTCTGACAGGCGCAGCCCGATCGGGGCCAGCACCTGCGCCACCACCTCACGCAACGCCTCAGCATGAGCGCGGGTCCCGGAGACCATAATGACGAAGTCGTCGGCGTACCGACACATCCGCCAGACCCCTAGTCCGTTGCTTCTGCGTCTTCGGCGCTGATAGGTTGTGGCCATCACCCGCCGGTATTCTTCGGCGAAATGGTCGTCGAGGGCCGACAGAGCGATATTCGCCAGAAGCGGCGAGAGGATGCCGCCCTGTGGTGTGCCGGTGTAGGTGTCGGTGCTCCTTCCCAGCTCGGTCAAGATCCCAGCTTTCAGGAACTGTTTGACCAGGCGCAGCACCCGCTTGTCTCCGACCCGCCGCCGCATCCGCTCTAGAAGAAACGAATGCGAGATGTTGTCGAAGCACGCCTCGATGTCCGCTTCCAGCACCCACTCATAAGAATGTTTCGCCAGGAAGTGGATCTCAGCGACCGCGTCATGCGCACGCCTTTTCGGACGAAACCCATACGAGCATGGACGGAAATCCGCCTCGAAGATGGGTTCGAGCACCAGCTTCAGCGCAGCCTGGACGACACGATCTTCCACGGTGGGAATACCGAGACGGCGGAATTTTCCATTCGCCTTTGGTATCATCTTCTCCCGCACCGGGGAAGGGCTGAAGGATTGCTCCCTCAACCCTGAACGCAGACCCTCCAGGAACGCATTCACCCCAATCGACTTCTCGATGGAGGCGACGGTCTTCCCGTCGACCCCGGCCGACCGGGCACCC
>CAWFAC010000014.1:0-111533 GCA_963813625.1 uncultured Solirubrobacteraceae bacterium | reverse complement strand
AAGACGTAAGCGTTCAGTCCGTTGGGGGGACATAACCCCGCCGCGTCGAATCTCTGTGCGTGGAGCGCGCTGAGGCGGAGGCGATCTATGACGCCGGGCGCGAGGCGGTCGTCGAGGTGCTGCTGCGCGATGGACCGCCGCATCCAGCAGCTGGAGGCGCGTGTCGGAGAAGCTCGAGCGCGAGCTGGCGAAGAACTCGCGCAACTCCTCGCGCCCGCCGAGCTCCGATCCACCGGGCAGCCGCCTCACCGCGAGGCAAGGATCCGCTCCGGGCGTAAGGCGGGCGCCCAGCCCGGCCACGAGGGCCACGGGCGGCGAGCTGCTGCCGGCGTGGGCGGTGGATGAGGTGATCGAGCACTGGCCCGAGCGCTGCCGCTGCGGCCACGTCTTCACCGAGCGCTGAGCGCGCGTCGGCTGGGCGAGCCGGCACGCCACCAGGTCGAGGAGCTGCCGCCGATCGACGGTCAAGGTGATCGAGCACCGCTGCCAGCGGCGTGCGCTGCCCGGAGTGTGGCAGCGCGCACGCGGCGAAGCTCCCGAGCGAGGTCGCTCGCGAGCGCCTTCGGCCCGCGGCTGCAGGCGGCGCTCGCGACGCTGTCGGTGCGCAACCGCGTCTCTCGCGCGGATGCCGTCGAGCTCGCAGAAGAGCTCTTCGGCGCACGCATCAGCTCGGGCACGGTCGATGCGATCCTCGCCCGCGCCTCAGAGGCGCTGGCCGAGCCCTATGAGGATCTGCTCCACGCGCGTGCGCGGCGCGCGGGCGCTGAACGTGGATGAGACCGGCTGGCGCACGGCCGGTGAGCGCCGCGCGCTGTGGGGCGCGTTCACCAAGCGCCACGCCTTCTTTGCGGTCGCCCCCGACCGCCACGAGGATCACGCCAAGAGCCTGCTCGCCGACACCAAGGCGATCGTCACCTCCGATCGCTGGTGGGCCTACGCGCACCTGCCGCTTGCGCCGCCGCCAGCTGTGCTGGGCACACCTGAAGCGCGACTTCGCCGCCCACGCCGAAGGGCTAGCCGCGGAGAAGGAGTTCGGCGAGGTCGGCCTTGAGCTGCTGCGAGCGCGTCTTCTGGGCCTGGGAGGTCTTCCGCCACACCCACGATCGCCGCGAGCTGAAGCGCACGGTCCGCTCGCTGCAGCGCACCTACAAGCCGATCATCCGCTCGCTACGCATCAAAGCGAGCGCGCAACAAGCGCTGCCGCGGCATGGCGCGCAACCTCCTGAAGGCCTGGCCGGCGCTGTGGACCTTCGCCGCCCACGAGGGCGTCGAGCCGACCAACAACCACGCCGAGCGCGCCCTGCGCGGCGCGGTCATCTATCGCAAGCTCTCCCTCGGCAGCCAGTCCGAGGGCGGCGAGCGGCGCATCGCGCGGCTGCTCTCGGCGCACACCACCTGCCGACTGCAGCGACGCTCGCTGTTCGCCTACCTGGCCGACGCTGCTCGCCGCCCATGCCCGCGGCGATCCCGTTCCGCTGCTCGTCTGAGCGGCAGGACTGAACGCTTACAAAAAGACGTAACCGTTCAGTCTTTGGTTTCCATAACAAGGAGCGCCTTCAACGGGGGCGAATCTTGGGGGTGTGGAGCGTAGTGAGGCGGAGGCGATCTATGAGGCTGGCAAAGAGCGCTGCGTGGATTTCATCCTCGAGCTGGCGCAGGCGCTTGGGCAGCTGACCGTTGCCAACGCGCGACTTGAGGAGCGGGTACGCAAGCTTGAGGAGCAGACCCGCGAGAGCTCGCGCAACAGCTCAAAGCCGCCATCGCAGGATCCACCGGCAACACGCCAGCAGCGCCGGGCGGAGGCTCGGGCCAAGGCCAAGGAGATGCTGCGCGAGGCGGGCGGGCAGCCTGGTCATCGGGGCTCGGGTCGAAAGCTCGCGCCGGAGGACCAGCTCGATGAGATCGTCGATCACTATCCAGACTCCTGCCACGGGTGCGGGCACGAGTTCGGCATGCAGGAGCGCGTCCCCTCGCATCGCTTCGGGCGCCACCAGGTGGCCGAGCTGCCGCCGACCAGCGTGATCTTGACCGAGCACCGCACGCACCGCCTGCGCTGCCTGCGCTGCGCCGCAAAGACGACTGCGGTGCTGCCCGATGAGATTGGCTGCTCGGCCTTCGGTCCCCGGCTTGCGGCCGCGATCGTGAGCATGACCGCGCGCAACCGCATCTCCCGCCGCGACATGACCGAGCTGGCAAGGGAGCTGTTTGGGATCGGGCTCTCGGTCGGTGCGGTCGACGCGATCTGTCAGCGCGCCGCAGCGGCGCTTCTCTCACCGCACGCGCAGCTCGTTCAGGCGGTGCTTTCATCGCCCGCGGTGAATCTGGACGAGACCGGCTGGCACACCGCCGGCGAGGGTCGCACGTTGTGGACCGCGACGACGCCTGAGGCGGCGATCTTCCGAGTCGCAGAGGACCGCCATCGCGACCGTCTGGAGGAGTTGATCGGCAAGGACTTCGAAGGGATCGCGTGCTCGGATCGTTGGTGGGCCTACGACCACCTTGACCCCTGCTGCCGTCAGGTCTGCTGGCAGCACGTCTATCGCGACTTTCGCCGCCACGCCGAGGGACTCGCGCTGCAGAAAGCCTTCGGTGAGGCCGGCCTTGCGCTCACCGAGCGGCTGTTTACGGCCTGGGGCGCCTTTGGCGAGCACCGGGACCGCGCGCGGCTTGCATGCGAGATGGAGCCGATCCAGGCCGAGCTGCTCGAGCTGCTCGAGCACGCCGCGCGCAAGAGCAAGCGCACTCGTCTTCACCGGCGCTTCGCGGCCAACCTGCTCAAGATCTGGCCGGCGCTCTTTACGTTCGTGACCGTCGAGGGCGTCGAGCCCACCAACAACGCCGCCGAGCGCTCACTCCGCGGCCCAGTCATCTATCGCAAGCTCTCCCACGGTACCCGCTCGGATGACGGCGAGCGCTTCATCGAGCGCATCCTCTCGGCCTCGGTCACCTGTCGTCTTCAGCGCCGCTCGCTATTTGCCTACCTGGTCGAGCTGTTCACAGCCCAGGCCCGCGGCGACCCGCGCCCGGCGCTCGCCTGAGGTGCCATCCACGGCCCACTGGAACCAAGGACTGAACGCTTACAAAAAGACACCGATTTGCAGGGAAAACCCCGGAATGGGCGCGGCGGGTTTCGAACCTGCGACCTCTCGCGTGTGAAGCGGATCGCCTCCAGCGCGGAACCCCCGCGAAACCTAGCGTTTGCGGGGGTTTCTAGCTGGTTGGGCGCGGATCACCACGACGCTCCACGACGCTATCCGACGCTGCTGGGGCACAATTTGGGGCACAACGAATAGCTGTGGCCGTGCGTGGCGATCATGGCTCGCGCTCGCCGATCAGCGTCGAAACGTCAAAGAGCTGCACCCAGCCACAGCCATCGCAAGTCACTGGCACCACATCAACCGGTCTGTGCTCGTCGGGAGGCTTCCCATTGTCCGTCGCCCGGTCCGTCACCGGAAGCGAGACAACCACATCCCCGCCACCCCAGACGGTCGGCCCTGTCTTGCAGGCCGGGCAGTCCCAGTGGGCGAGCTTCGCCAGCGCCGCCTTGATCGCCCTGTAGTCATATTCGGCCATCACTGAGAGTGTTGCAAGTAGGCGTGGCGAGGCAACGCAAAGCACTGCTCGCGTCAAGAGGCCCTGGGCGGCGACTCTGGGGCTCTATTTTGTCGCGAGCCGGCTCTACAGCAGGGAATGAGACCACTCGCAAACGGGCGATTCAGCGCAGCTTGGCGACGGCTTGACGCGATATGCCGGCGTGCCGCGCGGCGACAGCGGGCCTCATTCCCTGCTCTAGGGCCCGCCTGATGAGCGTCTGACGCGCTTCCACCGCCTCCTTGTAGGGAGTGTGTGCCTGCTCGACAGCGGCTCTCGCTGCCTGTAGCTGCTCGTTCGTGACTGGCATGCTGATCCTTCCGTTGGGTTGGCTGTGATGACCGCGCGCCGATCCGTGAGCGCGCGGCCGGTTCTAGTCCAGGTCCATGAACGTCTGGCCGTCGAGCTGGCGGTCCGGCTCGAACAGCCGCAGACGTTCGTTCTGCGCCGCCAGGTCGTGAAGCTGGCTGTCTAGCCCGAGCTGCTGAGCTGACGGCTGCAGCGCGGGTGTCCGTGCGCCCACGGGCGCTTTGCGTAGGCCGTTGCGACTGACCACTGAGCGAAAGCCATCCTCGAACTCGATCAGCGCGCTATTCATGCTCCCGCGACAGACCACGCGGCAGCGCTGCCCGTGCCGGTCGAGCGCGCGGAACCTGCTCGCGCGCCAGCTCCACACGTACGGGTAGGCGTCCATCAGAACGGCACCCGCTCAGCTCCTCATGCTCGTGGCAGTAGCGCGCGCCGGCACGACGAAACCTCGAGCACGAAGGGTCAGCGCACTGAGGCTGAGCGATCCTGCGCGGTGGCTGTTTCGCCGTGATCGCGTCCGTGTAGCCGAGCTCGCGCATCGCCGCGTTGAACGCGCGTTCGCTCAAGCCGTCTAGCCGCTCAGGTTCGACCGCTACGACATCGCGCAGGTTCGCCAGCTCCATAGGCTCGCCACAGCCGCACACGGGCATCCCTGCCCGCGTGTACGCGCTCGCGCTCGCGTAGACGATGAACCCACAGCCAGGACATTCAGCCTTGCGCTGGCGCCCGCTGTGACCCTTCGCTGGCCTGCCCGGCTTGCGCTGCTTGACCGCGACGCTCACGACTCGCCGCCATTCAACCCGCAAGCCTGCTCGATCGCCCGCGCGATCGTGTCCACAGTCTCCGCGTGCTGGCGGATCGCGTCCAGGTCACCGTTCTCGCCCCATTCAGCGATGTACGGGATCGACTCGCCCGACGTGTCCAAGCCGAGCGAGCCGCACACGATCACCGCCGCAGTCTCAACGATCACCTCCGCCTGCTCGCGGCTGTAGTCCCGGTAGCTGACGCCGTGAGCATGAGCCAGCTCGTGGACAAGAACACGCACGCGAGCGTTCGCACCGTCAACGTCGCTAGCGATCACAATGCGACGACGCTTCGCATCGCAGTAGCCGCCGTGGCCGTGCTCCAGCGTCTCCCGCTCGACCGTGAACCCCAACGATCCAGCGTGAGCAGTCAGCAGCTCGATGTAGCGCTCGTGCGAGTCACCAGTAATCGGCTCGCGTGGCGCCTCCGGCAAAGGCTCACCGTCCGTCTGCGCGACGTCGAACACCGGCACAGCGCGAAAGAACACAACACGCCCGCCCGTCTCATCACCAGCCGCGTCGCGCTCCTTCACCGACATCGGCGCCATGATCCTGATCGCCCGCTCACCCTTGCGAACCTGCCGCCCAAGCTGCTGCCACGCCTTGAACCCCGCGACCTGCGAAGCCTGCGGCGCCTGCTGAGCGATCAGCAAGCAATTACCGAAGCTATAGCGGTGGAACGTCGCCCGAGTCTCAGCCCAACACCTCCAACCATCCGACGTCAACAACTCACGCACAGCACGCTCAACCTGCTCGCGCTGCTCACTCCGCTTCGCTGCCCTGTACTCCGCACGCTCATCGGCTGAGAGCCGACTACGGCGCTGTATCGTTGCCTGCGACATGGAGGGCCAACCTCTCTGTCCAAGCTCCCGGCGATTCGCAGTCGCGCGGGAGCGCTTTATGGGTAGACGCGTTCTACAGCACACAACACCACTTGTCAACCGGGTTGTCAAGACTCAGACACAGAACACCGATAGAACCGACAGAACCACGAAAACCAGGACCAGGCGAACGAGAGCCAACAGACACGCAGACACACACAACGCCCGCTATGGCGTCAGTGATCGGCGCTAAACGCGAGCGCACACGTGGACATGGTGTCGATCTCGCCGTTAGCGCCGCGAGCGCACTGGGCCGGCGCGTAGGTGCCGCTGAGACGCTGTGTCGAGCTGCGCCTACCCGATCACGCAGCAAGCGTCCAGGCCGGCGAAAACGGGCGTTTATACGCCGCTCGGGCACGATCTCGGGCACAAGCTCGGCTGACGGGCGCTCACGACGGCGAAAACCCCAGTGTCCACGGGCGTTCATCGGCTCGTGACCGCTCGCTCACGTAGCGTGCGCTCGCCGTTGACGGTCGTTCCAAGCCGGCGCTGAGACAAGCCATAGCCATCCGGACATCCACACCACCCCTCTGACACGCGCATCAGCGCACGACGAAGCGATGCCCAGCCAGCACGAGCCGACCATCGCCTGCATGACACGCGCACAAGCGCACGAAGACAAAGACACAGGGGGTAGGCGAGCAAACAGCGAGTGAGCGCTCCCATTTGAGCCTCCCGCTCTGAAATCTGTGCAGGCAACGCGCGTGTCTTTCGCTGTGACGAGAAGGCCCTCCCCTGGGGTTGTGGGTGGAGTCCCGGGTTGGGTTTGGATTTGGGTTGCTAACGCGCGTCGTCGCCGTACTGCTGTGCCCAGGCGTCTGTTTCCTGTAGTTCCTCGGCGAGTGGTCGGCCGGCCTTGAGGGGGCGGATGGCCGTTGATGCTCTGCGCTGTCAGCTCGGTTTGTGCGAGGTTTATGCCGACGACGAACGCCTTGCTGAGGGCGGTCGCGATGGTTGTGATGTCTCGCTCGTCGGTTGGTGGGAGGAGGAGGCGGCGTTGGTAGAACTGTTGGGCTGCGGGATTGGTTGGCTTAGCCGCGGATGGGGAGGAGCGGCACGGTGGCGTGTGGTTTGCGGTGCCGGATGCGTGGGGTTGCTGGGGTGGTCTGCGGCTGTTTGGGTGGCTCGGCGGGGAATCGCCAGCGTGCCCCGATCTTGATCCCGCCGAGCGTGGGGGCTTGGCGGTAGATGTCGTCGAGTGACATGGCGAGCTGTGCGGCCTTTGTTTTCGCGTCGATCATCGCTCCGGGTGGGGGTGTGTCCTCGCGTAGGAGCTCGGCTAGTCGTGGTGCGAGGGCGTCGGCGAGAGCGTCGATGTCGTCGTGGTCGAGGGTCATGCTGCGATCGACTCGTGGGCGATCCATAGCTCGAGCTCGGCGCGCGCTCCCTGCGTGTCTGCGGGCAGCTTGTGGCATCCCGCGAGGCACACGAGCTGCGAGTCGTCGGTGAATGCGAGCTGGTTGAGGGCGTCTAGGGTCGCCTTGACGAGGTTGTCGAGGTCGGCGCGGGGGTTGCCGTAGAAGCGGGCGGACATCGAGAATGGCGCGTCGCCGAGGCACGGCCGGCCGGATGCCATCCAGGTCGTCTGGACGAGCTGGCGGTATGCCCGGGAGCGGGGGGGAAGGTAGTGGCGGCCGCCCCTGGTGCGGGAGCGCTGCAATGGGATGGGGCGCCCGGGGGTCGTGAGCTGGAGCCGGTCGATCATGGCGCCCCGCCCACCCCTACCTGCTCCGGGGGTAACATCGGTAACGCGGTAACAACCCCGTCGTTTGGGGGATTCTCAGTTACCGGTGTTCCCGTTGTTACCGTTCCTGCGGGTAGGTAGCGTGTCCATGCGTCCCGTAGATCCTCGGCGCGGTAGCCCTTGGCTGTGGAGTCTCCGGTGCGGAATGTTGCTCGCTTGACGCCGTAGGGCTTCAGCATCCGCGCGAGGCTCCGTGCGTCGAGTCCGCGGCCGTCTCGCCACCCGCCGTAGGGAAGGTCGTCCTCGCCGTTGAGGATCTCCAGCAGCTCCACCGTGGGGATCGCGTGACGGTCGCCCATCGCGTTGCGTATCGCGGCGAGGAGCTGCGCGCCGCGCCCAACCTCGTCGTCGTCGTTCACGCCGCTGAGCTCGACTGCCGCGCTGCGGGCTTCCTCGCCCCAGTCCCCTCCGGCATGGTCGGCGATCGCCAGCAATGGCTCCCAGGCATCGCCGGCGCGGTCGCTCAGCTCCTCTGGGAAGCTCGGGGACCGCGGCGCCCAGTAGGTCGACCACGCCGGCGGCCCACGCCTCCAGCTCGTCTCTCAGTGGCTTCATCTCCTCGACGACGAACCGGTGGCGAAGCCGGTCGACATGCTCGCCTGCTACGCGACGCTTCATGTCGAGAATCACGGCTCTGTCCTTGATCGTCTCGGGGAGCTTGCCGGTGTTGATCCCCGCCAAGACCTTCGGGCAGAATGTGGAGAAGTCTTGCGCCTCCATCTTCGTTCCCTGCCCAACCACGCGGGTAGCGCACGACCCGCGGAGATTCCCGGCGTTGAGAACCGCCCTGAGCGGCTCAGTGCGCTCCGTGTTGGAGTTGAACAGGGCGTCGATCTCGTCCAGAAGCAACGTCGGCGTGGACTGCTCGATCTTGCGGAACAGCGCCGCCTCGGTGCAGCTCGCTGTGCGCCACGGTTGCCGCACGAGTAGTTCGAGAACTTCGAGCAGCTTCGTCTTGCCGCTCTGCTTTTCCGGCGAGATGATCGCCACGTACGGTGTTGCGTGAGCGGCCTCGATCGCCCAGGTGTGCAGCACGAACAGCGAGAGCGCTGCCGTCGCCTCGGTGTTGGGCAACACGACGAACCGCTGGAGAACCTTCCCGATCTTCTCTAGCAGCTCGGCCGTGGTCGTAGGCTCGACCGCCGGAAGCTCGGGCTGTGCGGGCTTAGATGGTTGCTCGGGCTTTGCGTGCCCGGCCGCGTCTTCGAGAATGCCCTTCAGGTGGGCGCCGCCGCCGTTCTGGGCGGCTTCGAGCACCAGATCGGACAGGTCGAAGCCGTTGCCGGCTTGATCGCCCGTGAGCCACTCGCGCAGGTCGATGCGGCGGACCTCGACGACGGGCGCGAGCGCTCGAGCGAGCCGCTCGGCCAGCCTGCTCCCGGCCTCGTCATCGTCGGTACAGACGACCACGCTCTCGAACCGCTCGAAGCGCTGCGCCCAGGCATCCTTGAATCCCTCGACGCCGGGAACGCCGACGCCCGGCAGTCCGATCGACCATGCCGCTAGGGCGTCGCCCTCGCCCTCTACGAGCCACGCGATCTTGCCGTCGATCGCCTCCGGCGCCGGGTAGAGCTGGCGCGGGCCTTCGGCCCACGACTTCGAGCCATTGCGCTTCGCCGGGTCCGGCGCGTAGTGAACGCATCCCGTGAGCATCCCGGCCTCATCCCGCGAGGGGAAGACGATCGCGCCGCCGCCCTTCGGATTGGAGTAGCTGGCATCCACCCCGACCTCGAACTGCTCGATCGTCTCACGGCTCCAGCCACGCAGCGTCGCGAGCTTTGCCACCTGGCCGTCGGCCGCCAACAGCTTTTCACCATAGGCCCGGATCTGAGCATCCGTCACCTTCACCGTCGGGGCGACGGGCCTCTGAGGCTGTGCGTTGTCGTCAACGAGCCCGTGATCCTTGAGCAGCCGCATCGCCTGTGCGGGCTGCTTGCCGAGCGCGAGCGCAGCATCGTAAGCGCCACCGTGAGCGCCGCAGGCGTGACAGTGAAAAGCGCCACTCTCGACGCTGACCGAGGCGGACTTGTTCTTGTCATCGTGCCGATGCGCGTTCGGATTGGTGAAACACGCGATGGCTACGTTCGCACCCGATGAGGAAGGCGGCAACTCGACGCCGAGAGCCGAGTAGAAGCTGTGAATATCGGTCATCAGGCCGCCTTCAATCCACGCTGCGCCGCATAGCGCGACCGCTCTCGCTCTACCGAGTCGAGCAGATCCCGTGACACGGGGCTAGACGGCGGCACCTTCCACTTCGAGCACGTCAGGCATTGGATACTTCCATCGCTGAGGTGGTCTACGAATCTGCCACCGCAGGTGCAGAGAGGCGCGAGCTTCGGGCTTTCCTTTGCCTCCTCGGCTCGCCTCGCTTCCTCGCGCCGCTTCTTGGCCTGCCGACACTTCGGCGAGTGGGTTTTCTGGTTCGGTCGTTTGGGGTGCAGCGGCTCCGAACACCCCGCACACTCGATCGGGGACAGGAGGGAGCATTGTCGGCTCTCGCGTCGATCGCTCAGCCTCAGCGCGCGGTGGCAATACGTCGAACAGAAGAAGCGGCCCTTGTCGTGCGGCCGGCGCACCGGACGAGCACAGTGCTCGCATGGAGCTTCCACCCACTTGATCCCCGGTGCCCGCTCATCGGCACACGCCTTGCAGAATGGCGCGATCGGAGGTCCGGCGAGCTCCACGACAGACAGCCGCGTGATCGCTTCGAGGCTCGTGCCGCAGTCCACGCATCGCTCGCTGTGCTCGATCGCTGCTGTGATCTCCTCCCTTGTCAGGGCCCGCATCACGCCGCGCTCCGCACTAGGTCGACGACGTAGTTCGCTACGACGGTGCCGACAGAGTTGAGCCCGCAGACAGTGCCGATCTCAGCGGTACGCGCCGCCTCTAGCGAATCGAGGATGTGGTGTGCGAACGCTTGGGCGTCCGGGGCGGAGAGGGAGAGATACGTTGTGAGCTGCTCGTGGGGCGAGAGGTCGCCGTAACGCCGGGCGAACCAATCAGGCAGCGGCTGACGGTGTCGAGCTCGGGAGCATCCCCCTCTAGCCGCTCGACGGGCTAGAGGTTCGGGATCATCACCGCCGGGGTCGTCGTCGGGGGAGCCGCGCGTGGTGTGCGTGCGCCGCGTCGCCCGTGCAGCAGGCCGCCCGCCACTCGCCGGCCGACAACGAACGCCCCTGCGCCTCAAACGCCTGAGCAGTGGAAGGTCGCGTCTTGCTGCCCCGTCCAACCCGGCACGCTGCGCGGCCGTCGCTTCAACGAGGCCGAGTGTCGCCGGGGTCGCTTTCGGACCGGCCCTCTCGACTGCCGCCAGTTGCTCGGGCGTGAGGCGCGGCCGGCGTCTCGGACTCTCCTGCGGCTGCTCCATGTTGGGTCCTTACTTGCGTTTGCCGGGTTGACGGGGTTCTAAGCCGCCCGCGACTCTGCGCGGTATCGCAGATGCTAGTTGCTGGTCCGGAGCCCTTACGACGAACGCCCCACCGCGGACGATGGGGCGCAGGTCGAGAACTTTTTCTTCCGGCAAGGAAGGCCCAACGCGTCGGGGGTTTAGACCCGACCGCATCATTCTACGCGACACGCCAGCATCCGGACTCGGGGTGTCGTGTGTCGCAAAGTGTGACGGGAGTCGGGTCACGGTGGCCATAATGGCATCGGTGTCAGCTGGTGTCCTATCGCCCGTGTCTGCGGGGCCTCTAGGGCGATCCGCCGAGCTGACCACGAGTCCAACGCTCGAGCCGTCGCCGGACGTCCGCATACTGGCGGCATGGCCACGATTGACACCCTGCTCACTCCGGATGAGACGGCCCACCTCCTGCGTGTCAGCCGGCGTTGGGTGTACCGCCGTGCCTCCTCGGGTGAGCTACCGGCCGTCAGGCTTGGCAGTGGGTCGCGGGCTCCGTTGCGTATCCGCCGCCACGACATCTCCGCGCTACTCCACGAGGCCAGGACCCCCGAGGCGGCCTAGATGCCTGCGCTCGGCACTGACCCCGGCGCGATCAAGGCCGCGGCAGCGAAGCCCGCGCCGGCCGCCCGCTCGAAGCCGGCGAAAGCCCACCACAACCAGGAAGAAATCCGTGCAGCCCTGTTGGAAGTGGCGGTCGAAGACGGGAGCTGCTCGCGCGCCCTGCCGGGGCTAAAGAGCAAGGGGATCAAGGTTTCGCGGGCCACGTTGGAGAAATGGCGCGATCACGACCATGCCGACGTGTACCTCTTGATCCGCGATGAAGTCCAAAACGTGCGTCAGCGCAAGCACGCCGCCGATATGGAGGATTCGGTTTCAAGGGGTATCGAAGTGACGAGGCGGTACTGGGAGCGCGCGGACGAGGTGTTGGACGAGCTGCCGCCGCGTGATGTCTCGACGGGCCTGCGGAACGTCGCCGTGAGCCTGGGCATTCAGGTGCAACGTACGCTGGAGCTGAGGGAAAAGCCGGTAGTGATGCCACCAGAGACCCGCTCGGCAGACCAGGTCATTCGTCAGCTTGAAGTGATGGGTGTAGTCAAGCGCGTCGCGATCGCCGTGCCGGACGCGACGGCCGCGTCGATCCGTCCGCCAGAAGCTCCGACCTGCGATCGATGTCGCAGACGCCGAGGTGGTCGAGGAGGGAAGTCCCGATGCAGCCGCCTGACCTGCGTCGTGCGCTCGTGCAGTCGAGCAATCTCACGGTCTACGTGGTTCCGAACTGCAGCGAGCTCGTCGCAACGCCGGCCGGTTCGCACGTACCTGTGGCCAGTGGCATGGCGGAAGTGCTCGGCGGCGAGCTTCACTGCACTCAGCGTGCGGGAGGAGAGTAGATGCCGGTCCTCGGTAACCGGGGTGCCGTCAAGCCCTCCGAACTCGCGAAGGCGGCGAAACAAGCCAAGGTAGCCGGGCCGCCGCTGCCCGGCCTCGGAGCACCGGCGGCAAAGGTCCCGCTCCCGAAGCCCACAAAGGTTGTTGCTACTCCGACCGCCAGGGGCACGACGGGGGTGCTGGCTAACCCGTTCCCCAAGCAGCCGACCTACAGGGACACCGCGAAGCCCGCTGCCCCCGCCAAGGCAGGCCCGCTCCCTGGGATGGTGAGGAGTGTGACGTCGCCCCTGAACCTGCGGGCAGCGACCCAGGAGGCTCGGGCGCAGCTGCCGAGGGCCAAGGCCGGTGGTGGTGGTCCGAACATCCTGGGGGCCATAGAGCTACCGGCGAAGGCCGCGGTGGCGGTAGCCACTGACATCCCGAAAGAGTTCGAGGGGACGGGCGCCCTTACGAAGGCGGCCACCGCCATAGGTAACGTGGAGCATAAGGGGTATCAAAACATCTTTGGCACGACAGGCGCCGCGGGTTGGGTTGGAAACAAGCTGGCCGACCTCCCGTCCGAAGCCGTCAATATCCCAACGCAGGTTCTCCCCACTCTCGGAGCGGTGGGTAAAGCCGTCTACGCGTACAAGATGGGGGAGCCCCAGGCAATACACCAACTTGCGAGCAGCTTTGAGAAAGAATCCGCCGCGGCCCACCTAGTGAAAGGTGAATTCGGTCAGGCATGGAAAGCCGCCGGTAGGCACCCGCTCTACACGGGACTGGAAGTCTCTGGCGCGGCGAACCTAGCGGACCGGGGGGCCGGACTCGCCGGCCGCGAGCTTGGCCCTCCCGAGCTGAAAGCGAAACTGTCGCTGGCCGAGCCGGATGCCACCACGGTCAGTCGCAGCCCGCAGAAGCTACTGGGCAACGCAACCCAGCCGCTACGTCCATACGACAAGGGCTTGGTCAAGCGTCTCGCTCAGGCGAAGCACGATCCGAATGTGCGGCCAACGGGAATCAAGCTAAGCAAAGCGCTCCGGTCACACTACGATCGTACCGAGGGGTCACTTCTACGGATCAACCGCAACAGTCGCGCCGACGTGTTGAACGCACGTGAGGCGGCCGTTCACACCGGGAAGCTACATCAGCCGATCCCGGGGAGAGACGCCATAAACCACTATGGCTGGGGCGTCCTGTCGGACCCGAGCGTTATGAACGAGCACGGCACTCCGCTTTATCGTGACCAACTCTCCCAGCTCGTGGAGCACCACGGCAAAGCGGTCCCCGGCGAGACCACGCCACAGAAGGAGCTGCGGGTGCAAAACCAGACGCAAGCTCAAACGCTGCTCGAAGACACGAAGTTCGCGCGCAACCCCCAGGCGTCCTACAAAGCGGCCCTCAAGACGGCGGCAGACAAACGCGCCCTGGAGCCCGAACTCGTCAAGCACGGCCTCTACACCCCAGAGCAGATGCGTACGGCAAAGGTCGTCCCGGCTTTCCAGTTCCATTGGCGCAACCAGGACCCGTGGGTTGATTCACCCCCTCCATTCAACGAGAAGGGCATGGCATACGACAAGGCGGCGAAAGATGCGCGCGCGGCGAAGGTGGCACGCGAAGGAACGAAGCTCGAACTCGTAAGGGCGAAACAGACGGCTGGGGCAGAGACGAGAGACCTACGCGCTCGTCACGCTCAGAACGCAGCGGCGGATAAGGCCGCCAAAGCCGAGCTGCTTCGTCTCAAGCCGAAGGACCCCTACGAACTACACGAGTCGCCGTTCACGATCTCAGATGGTAAAGGTGGGCGCACGCGCCTCAGCACGGACCACGTCTACAGGGAGCTTGAAGCGAAAGGCGTCAAGCGCGATCAGCTCAGCTTCACCACCACCCGTCCGTACGAGAACCTCAACGCCCCGCACAACACATCCCCCGGCGTCCCAAAGCGCGCCGGCATGCGCCAGGCGCGGGGATCGCTCACGGGCGCCGCGTTCAAGAACGGCCAGTACGACTCGACCTACGATGCCGCCGTCCGTCAGCACCTAACCGATCAGAAGCTGGTGGACGAGGCCAGGGCCGTCAGCTACAAGAACTCTCAGTACACGCTGACAAAGGAGCACATGGCGAAACTTCTAGAAGAGAAGCTGCACACGCTCCCGGCCGAGGACCGCGCGACCGTCAAGGCGACCATCCTGGAACTGCGCCACGGTAGCACTTACTTCGAGCCAAAGAAGGTCGTGGGCCTCTCCCCGAACGGCGAGAAAGTCGCGCGGACGATCAGCCCTTGGCAGCGGGCGATGGACACCAAGGCTCAGATCGAGGCGTTGCACCCCGACATCAAGCTGGAGCCGGCGCGGATCTCGCACCCGTACGCCCCAAGGGACTACCGGGACGCAAACGTGCTCGCCGGGATAGAGGACCAGCTAGACCCGAATATGTGGAAAGAGCAACGCGGCAATACACGGTTCCCTACCGATGCCGTCGACCAGCATTCCCTTGAGGCGGGAGAAGTCGGGCTAACGCACAAGACACTCGCCGATCGCGAGCGCGCGTACGAGCGCGACACGGGCTCGTTGATGCGCAACCTAGTGTCCAAGCCTGCGAGCTTCTGGCGCCGGCAGAATATTGCCTATTCCGTCAGGCACATTCCCGGCCTGCTTCAGGAGATAGGTCTCCGTGCCGCGACCAACGCTATTGGTCCGGGCTCCTGGCTGCGGGGCAGGAAAGTCTACAGCGAGGCGATGAAGGGTGCGGGCGAGAAGCCGCTCGAGGCTCAGCAGTTGCGCGCGATGACGGGCGGTACCATCGCAAAGGCGTCCGAAGACTTCAACAGGCATGTCACCGACAACCAGCTCTGGGGGACGCGAGCGGGTCAGGTTGCAGATAAGTTCACGGCCGCTGCCCAACACAAAATCACCGGACTGCCATTGAGAGCCACCCGGGATGCTATGCACGTCTACTCCAAGGTGACCGACAACATCCTGCATCTTCAGCGGCAGCTGCTGGAGCACCCGCAGCAAATCGCCGGCCTTGGCAAGCACGTCAACGACGAGGCCAGGCGCATCACCGGCAGAAGCCTACCACTCATCAAGCAGATGCAAGGCGTCCAGGCCGAGATCGCACGGGGCGTGCTGGACCAAAAGTCGTTGGATGCTCTGGGCAGAAGCCTGAAAGAGTATTGGGGGGACTGGCAGTCGTCGTCGCCTGCACTAAAAAAGGCCATGATTGTCAGCCCGTTCGCCAACTGGTACCTCAACAGCCTCAAGTTCATCTACCACACGATGCCCGTGCATCACCCAATCAAGACCGGGCTGCTCGTGACGCTGGAGGAGGCAACGGCAGCACAGCGTAAGGCGCAGGGGCAGGGTTACAGCAAGGGCTTACATCTCGGGCCGTTGCAGTTGGCGGAAGGCCAGCAGGGCAGTATTCCCATTGGGGGCGGGTTTACCGTGGGGCAGGAGTACTACACCCCCGCGGGTGCGGTGTCGGGTGGCCTGGAAGGCGCCCTGGGTGCTGTGTTCCCCTATGCCTCGGATGCGTGGGCGATCCTGCATGGCACGAACCCTCTCAGCGGCAAGACGCTTGAGAACTCTCAGCATGAACCGGTCACCGACGCAAACCAGAGGATCTTGCTGGCGATCCTCTCTGGCCTTGAATCATTCGTGCCACCTGAGCGAATAGCCAAGGAGCTGCTCGCAAAGGGTGAACCGGAAAAGGAGGACCCGTTGGGCGCGGCGCTCGGCGTTCCTCCTAGCCTCTGGAAAGTCATCAGGCCGCTGAGGACCGAAAAAGAGCGCACACAATCGGGGGAACCGTTCCCGGGCAGCGCGAGCGAAAGTATCGGCGCGCCTCCTCCTCCGCCTCCTCCTCCGCCGCCTCCTCCTCCGCCTCCTCCTCCTCCTCCTCCGCCGCCGCCTCCTCCTCCACCTCCTCCGCCCACGGCGTCAACCGGCGTACGACGGATGCCCTTCCGAAGCGTGGCGAATGCCGAGGGCCGCCGTCTTTGGGGGCCTAGCAAGAATCTCGCATTCGGCCCAGGACACTTCGTGCCCGTTCCATTGCTAACCGGCCGCCAAGAGCAAGAGCGCCTAAGAAAGCCTCACTCCGTAGGCCCCGGCGTAGAAGCACTCCGCCGCCAGGGCATGCAGTCGGGCGGGACGAGGGTCAACCAAGGCGTCTACAAGGGGAAGGCCAGGCCGAAAGCGATCCCGAGCGGTGGACGACGCCCAGTAATACCGGGGCTGCACCAGTTCTCAGACAAACGCCAACAGCTCATTTAGTGCTCTTTCCTAGGGGGGGCGCTGAAACGAAACTAACACGGTCGGATGTACTCTTCGTATGTCAACTGCTTCGCGTCGATCCTGTCCACGGTTTCGCAAAGCTGTGTGAGATGTTCACTGATCGCTTTAGTTTCTTCGTTGTCGCGCGTTTCTAGTTTGTCGGCGTCTTCGATCCATCGTAGGATGAGATCGAGCTGTTCTTGCTGCCCGACGACGAGTGCACGTCGCACGTTCGGCTTGATCTGTGACGTAGACGTGATGAGGTAATGGCTGGCGGCCAGTGCCCCAGCGCTCATCGAGAAGACGAGGGCGAGCGTGGCGGCAACGTTCGCGTACGTCAAGTGTCGGCGGACGGCGAAACGCGTCGTCAACACCCCTGTAGCGCGACGTTGGTGAGTTCTTCGCTTGATGCAGTTTCCAACGCGGAGCAAAGGCTGTCGATCTTGGCTTTCGCTTCTTCGGCTTCCCCGCCGTCGCTGCCGCCTCTGCCGCCTCCCGAGGTGCCGGGTACGCCGGCGGCACCGGAAGCGCCTCGCGGTCCAGCGGGGCCGCGTGCGCCTGGTGGACCGGGCGGCCCGGCGACTATGCTTGCCGCGCCGATGGGTCCTTGTTCGCCTCGTGGGCCGGCGACGAAGTAGCGGCTGGCGGCGAGCCCAACGGCCACGATCGACAGCGCGAGCGCGATCCAAGCGACTGCGTTGGTGGGGGCTATTCTGCGCATCGCTGGGGAACCCCTGTGTAGGTCTTGGCCGTGGCTGGGGGACATTTACGCGTCGCCAGCCCGTTTTGTGCCCCGGCACAGTACTACTGACTCGAATCCGACGCGGGAGACCCTAGGGGGGTCGGGGGATGAGGCGCTTGTGTTCGCAGCGGCTGTACGCTGGCCGGCATGGACGACCAGGAGCGCCGCCAGTGGGAAACGCCGATCCTGCGGAGGTTCGGCGAGCAGCTCGCGGGCTTGGCGGAGGACCGCAACTCTCGAAGCCGCTTTGGCCGGGAGCGCCGCCGAGCAATCATTGCGAGCTCGTCGTCGAGCAGATCGACCACGGGCTATGGAGAGCGGCGCTGAAGGCCGTAGGCGACCCCACAACGACGATGGAGCCGATCAGGCTGTCTGCCGCCGATGTGGACCGCCTCGCTGCCCTGCGGGGGCTGTATGGGCAAGGGCTCCCGCGCTAGCAGGGGTTGACTGCCGCCGCTCGGGGGCGTAGGGTGCGCGACCACATACAAGTGGGGCCGCGACGTGTCTAGCGCCCGGCCCCGTGGCCCTGAGAGCTTACACTCCCGGAGCGCGAGCCACGCTACAAGACCGACAGGCGTCGCTCAACCTCTCAGAGCAGAGCCCCCGGAGCCTCCGAGACAGGAGGAACCGACATGAGCACCAAGACCACCGGATCGCGTTCGCTGGAGCTGACGCGTCGGCACCGGATCAACACGCAGGGCGGCCAGTTGACGTGCGGGCGCTGTGGGCGTCTGCTGACCCCGGAGGGCTGCGCGAGCTGCAAGGCGCAGGTGGGGCGATGACTGCCCTGGAGCTGGAACGGATCGCGCGGGAGATGTTCGACGCAAGGCCGCCGGAGGACCTGGAGGACCCGGAGGCGCTGCTCGATGTTGCGGCGATTGCGGCGATCGAGGACCTGATCGACGTCTGGATGGAGCTGTGGCCGGATGGGGGTGTGGGATGAGCACCGCGACCCTGACATTCGGCGACGCGATCGACGCCTACATACGCGACCAAAAGACCGCTGGCCGCTGCAAGGGCGCCACCGAGAGAGCCTACCGGGCGACGCTCCGCTTCCACCACGAGGACATCGGCAGGCGGAGCCCGCTACGCACCAGCCGGGAGGACGTGAAGCGCACGCTCACCCGCTGGAGTGGAAACGCGCAGTACCGGCATCACAGTGCGCTCGTGTCGTTCTACGACTGGATGCTGACCGAGGGGTTGCGCAAGGACAACCCTGCGCGGCAGGTGCGCCGGACGCGGCTCCAGCAGCCGTCCGTGTACCGGATGACGCGGGCGGAGGCGGCGGCCATGATGGACGCCTGCGAGACGGTCGTCGAGCGGAGGATCATCTACGTCGGCCTGCTGACCGGGGCGCGGGTGGGTGAACTCGCGGCGCTCCAGATCCGCCATCTCGAACGGCCGGGGTGGGTGTGGTTCAGCGAGGACATCGCTAAGGGCCAGCATGAGCGGTGGGTGCCGGTGCTCCCGGAACTCGGGCCGGTCATCGCGGAGACGATCGAGAGCGTCTCACCGCTTGCGTTCGTGATCCCGACCCGTGACCAAACCCGGAACTGGCGAGAGGGACCGAGAGCGCCGCTGCCGATCAGCCGCACGATGGTCAATCGGCGGATCAAAGCCATCGCCAGGCGGGCGGGGATCGCCGCGAACATCCACGCCCACCTGCTGCGCCACAGCTTCGGCGACCACATAGCGCAGTACGCCGGGCTGCGGGCCGCGCAGGCACTGATGGGCCACTCCAGCGTGGAGACGACAGCGCGGGTCTACACGAGCCGGCCGGGGCTGGACGAGCTGGCGGGCAGCGTGCGAGGGTTTCGGTATCGAGAGAACGGAGGCGATGGCGAGGCGTAGATCGCTCACGTCGCAGCTCTACCGGGCTGCGCGTCTGAGCAACAACATCGGCGCCGGCGGCGTCCGGCGCCGGCGCCGAAAGACACACTTGGAGGCCGCGAGCGCCTCCAGATCAGCATCAGGCTCGCCAAGTTCATCGGACATGGCGCGCTGATCGCGGCGCTCGCGATCAACGAGCTTCCCCGGCAGCTGGAACACCGACAAGATCGCGGGTCTGGCCGACGAGCTCAAGGCTGATAGCGAGCGGTTGCATTGGTGCTCGCTTGCGATCAAGTCCTACGAGCACGGGGCGATGTCCACTGGCCCCGAGATCCGTGGCCTGCTTGAGGGGGATCGAGAGCAGGTGCGAGGAGTCGATACGGGAAGAAACCGCGGAAGCCGATGCGTTGCCGGCGGACATCGAGGACCACCGGCAAGAACTCGATGCGTGTCGGGGCCTGCTCGCGCGGCTGCGCGAGCGACAGGCTGAACTCGTGAGGGTCTACGGCGAGGAGGGGGTGGCGTGATGCTTGCGTTCCAGACCGACAACGGGCACGTGCGCCTATGCGAGCAGTATCCGGCCGTGACGGTCATCGAGAACCGGGAGGGGCGATGTTTGGGGGCGTTGAGGCTCCTATCTGGCCGCCCGAGGGGGTCGGTAATTGAGCATCCCGACGGCGACCTCATTGTGCGCGATGTGCGCCTGCGTCTCCATCCTCCGGGGTGGGCGATGGTAGTCGTGGAGGTTGATTAGCGATGGCGCGGCGTTCGTTGACGAGTCAACTATTCCGGGCGGCGCGGCTGTCCGCGTCTGCCCGGGCTGTCACGTCGGGTGATCCGAAACGGATGGCGCGCAGGGCGAAGAACGTGGCCGTGGGGCGTGCGCTCGGCCGCGCCGGATTCTGGAGGAGACTGTGGCGATGAGCGGCATGAAACTGACACGCGACGGAGCGCTGCTCTGGATGAACGATCGTCTCGGCAACGCGGCGCACATGAGCGTGATGGTTGGTGAGGAGTCGGCGTTCCCGGCGTCGTCGGCATCGCTCGTCGCCTACGCTGGCGGGACGCTCGAACACTGGCGTGAGGCCGTGCCGCCCGAGCTGTGGTCAGAGACCGAACGTGAAGCCAACAGCGGTGGCCTCTACAAGATCGGCACCGGCGGCGTGAACCTCGGCACGGTCGCGGGCGCGATCGTCAGCGACGTTGAGGACGCTGAGGGCGTGGAGATCCTCTATGTCCCGCTTGACGCGAACGTTGGCGTCTACATCGCCGTCGCAGACTCCCCTGACGCGATCTATGGGAGCGATGCGTGATGGTCCGGCTAGATGAAGTCGTTGCCGGTCAGCACGTACAGAAACGGCACGAACGGGACGATCACCGCGACCCCCCAGGCGAGCCTCGCGATGAAGCCGATGTGCCGACGCGTGAATATGAGGTTGATCCAGATCAGCACCATGGCGACCGGGTGCAGGATGCAGAGCAGGAGCTCGATCGCTTTCTTCAACATGGCGGCAGCGTAGCTCACCTAGGCGGTGGTGCGTGATGGCGGGGCCGTGGGAAGACATCGACCACAAGAGCGCGCTGTTGTGGGTCAATGACCATCTGGAGGAGATCGTGACTATCACCGTGGAAGCTCGGGATCTCACGCTCCCGGTGCTGAGCGTAACGCTGAAGTTGGCCCACCACAGCAAGACGACGAGCCCCACCAACCCCGATGACATGGAGAGCGTGTCCGGGCTCTACATGCATGCAGACTCGGGCTCTGCCGGGGCAACCCTAAATCTCGCCGAGCGGCTGCCGAGCTTCCAGCTAAGGCGTGGCGACGACTGGGAGCAGCTCCGCACATGCCTGGGTGGCGAGGTCTTCCTCACGATTCAGGGAGATCCATCGGAAAGGGGGGCGTGATGCCTAGACCAGCGACAGGGATTCAGCAGCGCCACGGCAACGGCTGCAACGGCAAGGGCCGCTGCGACTGCCCGTGGCGACCGGAGGTGTTCAGCAAGCGGGACGGTCGCAAGCTGCGCAAAACGTTCCCGACGCAGGCGGCGGCGAAGGCGGGGCGGGCTGAAAAGCTCGCCGCCGCCAACCGCGGGAAGCTGCGGGCGTCCACGACCGTCACGCTGCGCCAGGCGTCCGCAGAGCTGCTTGCAGGGATGCGCGACGGCTCGATCCCGACCAGGACGGGCGCCCGGTACAAGCCGGCGACCATTCGCGGCTATGACGAGGGCGATGACGCTGCGTGTCCTGGCGGGCGCTCGGCGACAAGCGCCTGTCGGACATCGAGCGCGCCGACGTGCAGGACCTCGCCGACAAGTTGACGGGGGAGGGGCTGAGCGCGTCCACGGTGCAGAACACGCTCGACCCGCTGCGCGTGATCTATCGCCGCGCGATCCGCCGAGACCTCGTGAGCACCGACCCGACCGAGGGGGCTCGAACTGCGCGCCCCGGACGGTAAATGCGACTGGATCGCCTCGCCGACCGAGGCGGCGTCGCCCTGGCCGCTCTCCCGGACGCTGAGCGGGCGCCGTGGGCGTGCGCGTTCTACTCCGGGCTTCAGACGTGGGGAGCTAAGTGCGCTGCGCCGGAGCGACGTGGATATGCCCTCTCGCGTGATCCACGTGCAGCGGGGGTGGGAACGCGAAATAGCGGCCGAGAGCGAGCCCGAGGATGTCGCATACGACGAGGTGCGCTTGGCGAGGGCACCGGGCCCGGTCCAGCGCGCCGTGCTTGGCGTGATGCGGGATCTGGCAGCGCGCTCACGGGCGCTAGCCGTCTACCTCGACCGCCGCATCAGCGAAGGAAAGACCAAGCGCGAGGCCATGCGTGCCCTCAAGCGCCACCTCTCACGGCAACTCTTTCAAACGGCTCACCCACACGCCCTTGACTTCATAGAAGCCCCTGGGTGCAAGGAGGCCAGCTCTGAGTCCGTGGCAGGCCGTAAGGTCCGAGGCGTGAGGAAGGGCCTAGGGCGCCTGAAGGACATCGCTGGCTCGCTTTCGCGCGAGCTACTGATCGCGATCGTGGTGACAATCGTGGCGACCGTTGCGGTGCCGCTGGTCGTGTCGCTGCTAACGAAGGACAAGGTCCATGTCTGGGTCGTCGCGCTCGCGGCAGTGGTTGGGCTTCTCGTGGGGCTTCTAGTGGGAACGGCCCTGGGCGGCTCAAGCGAAGGCGAGGGCCTGAAGTCGAGGATCGACGAGCTAGAGTCGCGCACGGGGGAGCTTGGTGGGTATGAGACGTACGTCGAGCACGTGCGCGATGCTCTCAGCGAACTGCGTAAGGTCGTGACCAAGGAACTGCCGAGCATGTCTACCCGCGACTTCATCGAGATCGGCATTTTCCAGCCGGCCGACAAGCTATTGGAGCGGGATCATCGCGATGCCGCCAGGGGAGACGTGCGCTTCTCGATCCTCGTGCCAGACGGAGACGATTTCGTGATGGCCGACGACTCTGGCCTGCAACCCGCACACGGTCACCGGTCGGAGAGCCGCCAGAAGTTCCGCCTACCGATCAAGGACTCATTTGCAGGGGTCGCATACAACAGCGGGAAGGTGCAGTCGTCCAATGATCTCACCGGCGACGAGCGATTCACGCGCCACCCCAAAGCCACGACTGGCCGGGAGTACCAGTCGATGGTCTCCGTCCCGCTTTGGAGGGCTGGCGAGGTAGACGGAGTCCTGAACGTCCTGGCTGTCCGGAAGGACGCCTTCTCGACAGTCGATCGAACTTACATCACGCTCCTGGCGTCGGTGATCGACGTCGCCAGGAGCCTTGACGCCGCCAGATGAGCCATACTAGGAAGGGGTCACGACCAATGGAGAACACCGTGCCACCCGCTGAGCCGGATACATTTCGACGCCTTGTCGAGCGCAAGATCACGCCGGACGAGTACGTTCGGAACCTCGATGAGCGGGTCCAGCAGATCCGAGAAGCCAATCAGCCGGCGGCTCCCGAGCCACCCGCACCGGAGCGCGAGTAGGTCAACGGGCCGAGCCCGAGCGCTCAGCCTTGTATTGCTGCGTCGGCACCCTTGACTGCGGCGGCGATGCTGTCGTCGGGATTGTCGATCTGCGAGATGCTGCCGGCCGACGTCCCACGGTGCTGACAATGCTGACAAAACTGCCGCCGGCCATCCCGGCTTGGCGAAGGGCCTCTGCGCGAGGCTTCCGGTCGGGGTGGAGATCGAGATGAGCCTGCACGATGGGCCGCTGGTTCTCTCGCTCGCGAAGGCCGGGTAGCTCGTTACCGAGTTACCGACGTTACCTCCGTGGCGGGTAGAGAGGGCGCCACGGGCCACACAAAACCCCAGTAAACACGGGGATGTTGCGGATGTTGCGGATGTTGCGCTCCTGACGGGATGGAGGGGGCGGGCGTCGGGCGCGGGTCACGCATCGCGTCCCGCATCGTGTCTGGTAGATTGTCCCGTATAGCTACCGGCACACACGAAAGGGGCGGCGATGGCAGCGGCAACGCAGGGCGTGGAGAAGGTCCGCGAGAACCGGCTCAGACGGATGGCCGAGCGCCAGGGGCTCGCGCTTCGCAAGACACGCAGACGCGACCCGCGAGCGCTGAACTACGAAGGCCGGTGGCTGACCGACGCGCGCACGGGCGAGCGTGTGCTCGGCGGCGAGCACGGGACGACACTGGATGAGATCGAGGCGTATCTGACGGGAGGCGATGACTGATGGCACGGCCACAGGGAAGGGTCGTCGAGCGCGACGGGCAGCACGGGACGACGTTTGCGATCCGGTTCATGGCAGGCGGCAAGCGGCGGTTTCAGACGCTCGGGACCACGGAGCAGGGTTGGACGCGCGCGAGGGCGCAGAGCGAGCTGGCGAACGCTCTCGCGGATGTTCGACGCGGTATCTGGCAGCCGCCGAAACGCCAGAGCGAGCCGGTGCGTCCAGACAGCGACCCGAGCTTCCACGAGTTCGCCTCGGAATGGTTCAACGACCACAAGGACGAGTGGCGTCAGTCAACACGCCTCGACTACGAATGGCAGCTCTCCAAGCATCTGCTTCCGTTCTTCCGCGGTCACAGGCTGTCGCAGATCACGGTCCGTGAGGTTGACCGTTTCAAGTCGGCGAAGCTGGCAGAAGCCCGCTCGATCAAAGCCAAGGCCGCGGAAGGCAAGCCGGTGATGGACGAGTACACGGATCGCCGGGGCTGCAAGCATCGCCGGCCTAGGCGTGCCCTGTCGGTTGCGTCGGTGAACAAAATGCTGACGCGGCTCGGGCAGATTCTCGAGAGCGCGGTTAAGTACGAGCTGATCGAGCGCAACCCCGCCAGGGGTGTTCGGCTGAAGCCCGTCAGGCCCGCGCCGGTTTGGCTGGAGTCCGCGGAGCAGATAGCGGCGCTGCTGGATGCCGCAGGCGAGCTGGACCGCGGCGCGAGGTCCAACGCCCAGGTGCCACGGCGGGCGATCCTGTCGGCGCTCGTGTTCACCGGCATGAGGATCGGCGAGCTGATCGAGCTGCGCTGGCGTGACGTCGACCTCGCCGGCCGCACGATCACGGTCACAGCGTCCAAGACGGATGCGGGGATGCGCCGCATCGACCTCCTGCCGGTGCTCCAGGACGAGCTGGCGAGCCTCAAGGCGCGAGCGCACCCAGGGGCCGGCGAGCTCGTGTTCCCGACGCAGCGGGGCGGCGCGATGAACGACTCGAACGTCAGGACCCGCATCCTCGACAAGGCGGTCGCGCTCGCGAACGAACACCTGGAGGCGGCCCGCGGGAACCCGCTGCCGGAGGGCCTGACCCCGCACAAGCTCAGGCACACCTACACGTCGTTGATGGTGGCGCTCGGCACTGACCCCGGCGCGATCATGGACCAGACGGGGCACACCGACCCGGCGTTCACGCTGCGTGTCTACCGGCACGCGATGCGACGCGATGAGGCATCCAAGGCGAAGCTGAGGGCGCTCGTCGGGGCAGACGTTCAGGCAGAACCCGACGAGGTTTCGGGCAGAAACTCGGGCACAAACGGGCAAAGCGAAGGGGCTCTAGCGTCCGAGCACAACGAAAGCGAAGTGGTGAAAACCGCCTATTAGCAGGCGTGTTCCTCAATGGGCGCGGCGGGTTTCGAACCTGCGACCTCTCGCGTGTGAAGCGAGCGCTCTCCCACTGAGCTACGCGCCCTGGACGCCCGATTCTATTGGGCTCGCGCGGTCCCGGCCGCCTCGGCGGAAGCATCGAGGGTGGCTCGTGTCCGCCTAGCGAGCCAAAAGGCCGCTGGACGGACACACAAGCATCGCTCCTAGCCTTTGATCTCCACGCCTTTCGGCAGCGTCAGCTTCGCCACCGAAAGTGCCGCAACCGTGATCGGTTCCTCTACCTCTTCTGCGCCCCTCGAAGTTAGCAGTGACGGCATGTCGGGTTCGCCGCCTTCGAGCGATTCATAGAGCCCGAAGTGCCGTTCGCCTTTGCCTTTCTCGACGTTCACGTTGCCGGTCCACCCCGCTACAAGCGAGCCGCGGATCACTTGTTCTACACCGCACAAGAATCTGGCGATCGGATGGCCATCTTCGCCGGAGAGGTCGAACCCGACCTCGCCCTGTTCCTGGTTGATCCAGCCGAGCTGGCCGCTGAGTGGACCGATCTGGAGCTTTCCCTTGCTGTTCGTGCACCCGACTTCACAGTTACCCGCGGTGATGATCACGTCCCCGATCGTCGTCGGGCTCGTCAGCTCGCCCGTGATCTTTCCGGGCTTCGACGGCTCCCCACAGGCGATGAATGGTTCGAGTTCGGGCGTCGCAAGTTCAATGCGCTTGTCGAACGCTTTGAATGCGTGCGTTGCGCTGATACCTTGCTTCAGTTCATATCGCCCTTTACCCGGTGCTGAGGCCTTGGTGCATGCCGAGTTCGCAAATGCGCCGCCCGACATGCTGGCGCATTCGAAGAATGCGGGTTCAGCGGCAGAAGCAGTCGACGCCGCCAGCGCGCTCCCCGCCATCGCACCGGCGATGAGCATCCAGACGAGCTGCGATCTCATGACCCTCTCCTCCGTCGTGGTGCGCACTCGTCCACGCGCCGCGCAAGCCAGCGCACTATAGCTCGCTGGCGTTGGCTCCGTCGGCAGCGGCATCGGTCTTAGCGGCCCTTCGCGGTCTCCGGCCAACCTTCGCGAGTTCTCTGCGTTAACGGCGAAGAGAGTGGCTCGGACGGTGGCTCCGGATCTCGTCCTTGAGGCGATATCCAGGGCGGGGTGCGGGCGGGAAGACTCGCCACCGCCGAGCGATACGGAGTAGTGGCTAGGGAGGGCCAGCCGCGAGGCCCGAGCAGAGCAGCTTGCCGGCGTTCACGCGCGGTCGTGGCGCGCTGCAACGACATGACATCGACTTCGCTCCCAGACACCGCCGGCCAGTACGCGTTGCAGAACGGCGCGTCGCGCCCGACGGTGCGGGGCAAGGCGCTGTACGTGGGCGAGGAGAAGCTGATCGTCAAGGGCGTCACGTACGGGCCGTTCAGCTCCGGGCCTGCGGGCGGATTCGATTTCGAGACGGCCGCGTGCGACTTCGAGCAGATGGCGAGCGCGGGGATCAACGCGATCAGGATCTACACGCCGCCTGAGCGGTGGCTGCTCGACCTCGCCCAGCAGCACGGCCTGCTCGTGATGGTCGGCGTTCCCTGGGAGCAGCACATCGCGTTCCTCGACACGGGCGCTGCAGACGCCATCGAGCAGGCTGTCCGTCGGGCGATCAGGCGATGTGCGGGGCACCCGGCGGTTCTCTGCTATGCGATCGGCAACGAGATCCCGGCCTCAATAGTGCGCTGGCACGGGCGCAAGCGGATCGAGCGCTTTCTCGCGCGCCTGTGTCGCGCCGCCAGGGAGGAGGACCCAGGTGCGCTGGTCACCTACGTGAACTTCCCGCCCACGGAGTATCTGCGGCTGTCGTGCTTTGACTTCCTCTCCTTCAACGTCTACCTCGAGCGGCGCGAGCTGCTCGAGGGCTATCTCGCGCGGCTGCAGAACCTGGCCGACGATCGCCCCCTGCTGATGGCCGAGCTCGGCCTCGACAGCCGCCGCAACGGCGAGGAGCGGCAGGCGAGCACGCTGCGCTGGCAGCTCGAGACGAGCGCTCAAGCCGGTTGCGCGGGTGTGTTCGTGTTCGCGTGGACCGACCAGTGGCATCGCGGCGGTCACGAGATCCTCGACTGGGATTTCGGGCTGACGACGCGTGCGCGCGAGCCGAAGCTCGCGCTCGATGCGGTCAGCGCGGCGTTTGCGTCCGCGCCCGACGTCGCCTCGTCCTCCCCACCATACGTGTCGGTGGCGATCTGCACCTACAACGGATCGGCCACGCTGCGCGAGTGCCTGGACGGCGTGCTCGGCTTGCGCTACCCCAACTACGAGGTGATCGTCGTCTCCGACGGCTCGACCGACGATTCGGCTGAGATCGCCCGCGCGTCCCCGGGTGTTCAGGTGGTCGAAGCTCCGCGTCAAGGCCTTGCCGCGGCGCGCAACACCGCCATGGCGCGCGCCAGCGGCGAGATCATCGCCTACATCGATGACGACGCGATCCCCGACCCCGAATGGCTCACGCACCTAGCCGCCAGCTTCGCGTCGGGTCAGTACGCGGCGGCTGGGGGGCCCAACGTGCCGCCGCCGGGCTCCGGCCGGGTCGCGCAATGTGTCGCCAACGCGCCCGGTGGCCCCACCCACGTGCTGGTCTCCGATCACGAAGCCGAGCACATCCCCGGTTGCAACATGGCGATCCGCAAGACCGCGCTGCAGCAGATCGACGGCTTTGACCCGCAGTTCCGGGCCGCCGGTGACGACGTCGATGTTTGCTGGCGCCTGCTCGACCGCGGCGAGCGCATCGCGTTCAGCCCCGGCGCCGTCGTTAGCCACCATCGCAGAGCGAGCGTTCGGGGATACCTGCGCCAGCAGCGCGGGTATGGAAAGGCCGAGGCGCTGCTCGAGCGCAAGCACCCGGAGAAGTACAGCCCTGCCGGGCACGTCGCCTGGACCGGGCGACTGTACGGGAACGGGTCCGCTCAGCACCGCGGCGGCTGGCGCTGGCGTGTCTACTACGGCGGCTGGGGCACGGCCTCCTACCAGCCGCTCTACGGTCCGCGCAGCGGGCTTTTGGAGTCGCTGCCGCTGATGCCCGAGTGGTACCTCGCGATCGCCGTGCTCACGCTGATCGCGGCTGCCGGTGCCGTGTGGATGCCGGCGCTGCTTGCGCTGCCTCTGCTCGTGGTCGCGATCGGCGCGTTGGTCATCGACGCGGCGCTCGGTGCGGCGCGCGCGCGCTACTTCTCGCGGGAGGGCATTTGGAGATTGCGATTGCTCACCGGCGTGCTGTACCTGCTGCAGCCGCTCGCGCGGCTCAGCGGAAGGCTTACGCACGGCCTGACGCTGTGGCGGCGACGCGGGCGCCGGGTACTCGGATTGCCGTTCGCGCGCAGCGCTTCGTTCTGGTGTGAGCGCTGGGGGAGCACCGAGGAGCGCGTGTCCGCGATCGGCGCGGCGCTTCGGCGTGAGGGCGCCGTGGTGCGCTCCGGCGGCGACTGGGACCGCTGGGATCTACAGGTCCGGGGCGGTCTGCTCGGGGTCGCTCGCCTGCGGCTCGCGATCGAGGAGCACGGCGCGGGTAACCAGCTCGTGCGCGTGCGCTCGTGGCCGCGTGCGCGGGGTGGGGCGCTCGTCGTGTGCGCGCTTGCCGTAGCCCTTGCGACGCTCGCCGTGATCAACGACGCCGATGCCGGTGCGGTTGCGCTCGCTGCGCTCGCCGCGGTGCTGCTCGGGCGTGTGCTCTACGAGTCCAGCCTCGCGAACGCCGCGATCCGTGCGGCGCTGCCGGGCACCTTCGCCGCGGTAGAGCTCACCCCCGGGCCGCTCGAGCAGGCGGGCGCGGCGACCAAGACCCGCGAGCCGGCCGAACACACCCGCGAGCCGGCCGAGCAGTTGCGTTTGGCATCCTTGCCCCGGGAGGGCTGATGCTAAAGAGGTCGCGCAGCGATCGCGGGCGCTCTGCGCACGCAACCGATGACACCACCGATGCAGCGATCGCCACCGCGGTCGGGCGTCGCAGCGAGGAGCCCGTCGCACGCGGCTCCCACCGGCAGCTGCGGCTCCTGCGCTACGCCCGTCCCCACTGGCGCGGGCTCACGCTGATGCTCTCGGCGGCGCTGCTCGACGTCCTCTTGAACCTCGCACGCCCCTGGCCGCTGGCGATCTTGATCGACAACGTCCTCGGCGATCACCCTATTCCGCACGCGCTGACGCTGCTGCCGGGCGCCAACAGCCGTCAGGGCCTGCTCGCATGGGTCGCCGCCGCCGAGGTCCTCATCTTTCTCGCCGGCACGTTCACGAGCATGGCGAGCAACTTCTTCTCGCTCAAGCTAGGCCAGCGGATGACGTGGTCGCTGGCCGAAGACCTGTTCCGCCACCTGCAGCGCCTGTCGCTCCTGTTTCATACCAGGCGCGCCGTGGGCGACCTGATCGAGCGCGTCACCACCGACTGCTACTCGATCGACACGCTCGTCACCGGCGCGTTGCTGCCGGTCGTGCAGGCGCTGGTTACGCTCGTGTCGGTGTTCGTGATCATGTGGGCGCTCGAATGGCGCTTGACGTTGCTCGCCGTCGCCGCCTTGCCCCTGATCGTGGTCAGCATGCGCTACCTCGGTCCCCCGATGAAGAAGCGATCGCGCGAACAGCGCGACTCGGAGGGCAGGATGAGCGCCGTCGTCGAGCAGACGCTCAACGCGATCCCGGCCGTGCAGGCGTTCACGCGCGAGCGCTACCAGGAGCTGCGCTTCCGCCAGCACGCGGAGCAGACGGTGCGCGCGTACGTGCGCGCGACGTTCGCCGGCATGTGGTTTCAGCTGTTCACCGGGCTTGCGATCACCCTGGGAACGGCCGCGGTGATCTATGTCGGCGGCAGGCTCGCGCTGGAAGGCGCGCTGACGGCGGGGGCGATCGTGGTGTTCGTCTCGTATCTGGGCTCGCTGTACGAGCCGATCGACGCGCTCTCGCAGGGCGCACAGACGGTGCAGAGCGCCGCTGCCGAGACCGATCGAGTGATGGAGATCCTGGAGATCGAGCCGGCGGTTAGCGACCTGCCTGGCGCGAGCGCTCGCCCCGTGGCCGGCATCGTCCGCTTCGAGCACGTGTACTTCGGCTATGACCCGGCGCGCGCGGTCCTCGAAGACATCTCGCTCGAGGCCGAGCCGGGCGAGGTGCTGGCGATCGTCGGACCGACGGGCGCCGGCAAGACGACGCTCGCGAGCCTGCTAGTCCGCTTCTTCGACCCGTGGCAGGGCCAGATCACGATCGGCGGCAGCGACATCCGCGACTTCACCCTGCACTCGCTGCGCAGCCAGATCGCGCTCGTGCTGCAAGACCCGTTCATCTTTCCAACGACGATCGCCGAGAACGTCGCTCTCGGCCGGCCCGATGCTCCTCGCGAGGAGGTCGTCGCGGCCGCCCGCGCCGCCAACGCACACCAGTTCATCGAGCGCCTTCCCGAGGGCTATGACACGATCGTCGGCGAGCGCGGGGCGACGCTCTCGGGCGGCGAGAAGCAGCGGCTGTCGATCGCGCGCGCGTTCCTCAAGGACGCGCCGCTGCTGATCCTCGACGAGCCGACCTCGGCGCTCGACGCGCGCACAGAGAGCCTGTTGCTGGATGCGCTCGAGCGACTGATGGTGGGACGCATCACGCTGGTGATCGCCCACCGCCTTTCCACGATCCGTAGCGCGGATGCGATCTTCGTGCTCGATGAGGGCCGCATCGTCGAACGCGGATCGCACGAGCGTCTGATTGCCGGCGGCGGACTGTACTGCTCGCTCTATCGCCAGCAGATGCAGCTCGCCGAGCACGACCTTGGCGCGGTGGCTGCGCTGAGTGAGCATGAGTAACGCGGCCGCCGACACGCGACTGGCCGTCCGCGTGCTCGAGGACTTCGAGGACCCCACGCTTTCACGGGAGCGATGGGAAAGCCTGTTGGCGTCATCGACAGACCTGGCGTTTCTGACGCGCGACTGGCAGCGGGAGTGGTGGCGCGCCTTCGGCGGTGATCGCCTGCTGCTCGTCATCGCCGAGCGGCAAGGTGAGCCGTTTGCGATCGCGCCGCTGTTCGCGTTGGAAGAGATGCTGTTCCTCGTCGGCTCCGGTGGATCGGACTATCTCGACTTCATCGGCGAGCTCGACGAGCCCACGCTGGCTGCGATGCTCGATGCGGCGCGGCGCGAGCTGGCGGATTTCGCCGGCGTCGGTCTCTATCATGTGCCGTTGGAGTCCAAGACGACGCGTCTGCTGCCAGGCGTGGCCGCGCGGCTCGGGCTGGAGCTCCAGCGCGAGAAAGGCATGATCGCGCCCTATGCCGATCTGACCGACGCCGCGACGGTGGCGCAGCTGGTGGGACGGCGCAGCGTGCGCAAGGAGGAGGCACGCATGCGCCGCGCGGGTCCGCTGCGCGTGCGCACTGCCGCGGGCGAGGAGCTCGAGGAGTGGCTCGAGCTGTTCTTCGCGCAGCATGCCTCGCGCTGGCGGGCGGCCGGCGAGGAGGGGTTGGAGCGCGACGATGCGCGCTCGTTCTGCCGGGCGATCGTGCACAGCGGCCACGAGGCGGGCTGGCTGCGCTTCACGATGCTCGAATGGCGCGGAGCGCCGGCCGCGTTCGACATCAGCCTGATACGCGGTCAGCGTCAGCTGTGCTATCTGGTCTCGCGCGACACGTCGATCCGGGCCTATTCACCCGGCCGGGTGCTGCAGGCCCACGTCGTCAAAGGCGCGCTTGAGGCGGGCGCGCGCTGTTTCGACTACGGGCTGGGCGAGGAGGAGTACAAGCTGCGCTGCGCCAGCGGGGTCACCGAGGTGGCGAACTGGTTCCTTTACCCGCAGGAGAGCTAGTCGTGCGCATCTGTCTGGTCTCCCAGGAGTACCCGCCCGGACGACTCGGCGGCATCGGTACGCAGAGCCACGTCAAGGCGCATGGACTTGCCGCCCGCGGGCACGAGGTCGAGGTCTTGACCGCGGGGGAGGACTCAGGTCCATTGCTGGCCAGTCGGCGAGACGGGGATGTGTGCGTGCACGAGCTGCGCGTCCCCGGCGGGGAGTTCGCGGTCTATCGCACAGAGACCTACTGGCTGGGGTACAGCTGGACGGTCTTCGGCGCGCTGCGGCTGCTTGCCAGCCCAAGGCCGTTCGACCTGATCGACTTCGCAGACTATGGCGCCGAGGGGCTCGCCTATCAGCTCGATCGCCCCGAAGATGACCCCACCGCCCTGGTGGTGCACCTGCACGGCTCGCTCGCCATGTTCGCCGAGCAGATCGGCTGGCCGGAGCCGGGCGATCGCCTGCACCGCGTTGGCACCTTCATGGAGGATCTCTCGATCGAAGCGGCGGACGGGCTGATAGCCGCGAGCCACAGCATCGCCGAGCTCACGGCGGGTCGGCTCGCGATCCCGCTCGAGCGCATCGACGTCGTGCAGGGAGCGGTCGACGCTGAGACCTTCTCGCCTGCGCCCGAGCGCGGAGCACCGAGCGATAAGCAGCGCCTTCTGTTCGTCGGCAACGTCGCGGCGAACAAGGGCGTGGTCACGGTGCTGGAGTCCTTCATCCGCCTCGCCCCGCGCCACCCCGGCCTGTCGCTCACGATCGCGGGCACGGGCGATGAGGAGATCTTGCGCGAGCTGCGGACGCGGGCGGACGACTCGGGCGTGGGCACGCGCGTGCAGATGCTCGGCTTCGTCGAGCACGCGGAGCTCGCCGCGCTCTACCGCTCCGCCGAGGTGTTGGCGGCGCCGTCGCAGTACGAGGGGGGACTCGGCATGGTCTATCTGGAGGCAATGGCCTGCGGCCTGCCGGTCGTGGCGAGTGCGGCCGGCGGCGCCGCCGAGGCGATCGTCGCGGGCGAGACGGGAATCCTGCTCGAGCGGGGAGACATCGAGGAGACGGCGGCGGCGATCGAAACGCTGCTCGGGGACGCTGAGCTGCGCGCGCGTATCGGCGCTGCCGCCCGCCAGCGCGTGCAGGACCGATTCTCTCCGGAGCGCTATAGCGCCCGCGTGCTCGAAGCCTACGAGCGGACTGTCGAGCGACGGCGCGCGTCCGTCGTGGTCTGGTGAGAGATGCCAGCGCCGCTCAAGCTCGTCGTGCTGGGCATGATGGGTCGCGCGCCCTTTGCGGGACAGACGTGGCTGTATCTGAACTGGTTGCGCGGGCTCGCCGGCCTCGGCCACGAGGTCTACTACGTCGAGGACGACAGCGTGTGGCCATACGACCCCGAGATCGACGCGGTCAGCGACGACTGCGGCTACGCGGTGCGTCACGTCGCGCGCAGCATGGCGCGGATCGGACTCGGGGAGCGCTGGGCCTTTCGGCTGGCCGACCGCGAAGACGCCTGCTGGGGCATGTCCGAGTCGGCGTTGCGGGAGCTCTACCGCAGCTGCGACGCGCTGCTCAACGTCGTCGGGGCGACCGACCTGCGCGAGGATCAACTGCTCGCGCCACTGCGCGTCTACGTCGAGACCGACCCCGTCACGGCGGAGCTGCGCCTCGCGCGCGGCGACGGCCACACCGCCGAGGCGTTTGCCAACCACCACATCCTGGCGAGCTATGGCGAGAACTACGGCGCACCCGACTGCGGCGTGCCGCTCAACGGACACGAGTACGTGTTCACGCGCCAGCCGGTCGACCTCGAGCTGTGGCCGATGGCCTTCAGCGCGCGCGCGCGACAGTTCACCACGATCGGCAACTATCGGCAGGACGGCGACGATGTCGAGTGGCGGGGCTCGGTCTATCACTGGTCAAAGCACCACGAATGGGAGCGCTTCATCGAGCTACCCGCCAAGGTGAGCCAGGATTTCGAGCTCGCGCTCATGCGCTGCGAGCCCGGCGACCGCGAGCAGTTGCTCGCGGCCGGATGGCGCCTGCGCTCTCCGTTTCAGATGTCGCTGGACGCCTTCGGCGCCTACCGCCGCTACATCGCCGCCTCGCGCGGCGAGTTCACAGTCGCAAAGGACCAGAACGTGCGGCTGCGCAGCGGCTGGTTCAGCGAGCGCGCGGCGTGCTATCTGGCCTCAGGCAAGCCGGTCGTGACGCAGGACACAGGCTTCTCCAACGTGCTGCCCACGGGGGAGGGCCTGTTCGCCGTCGACGACGTCGAGGCCGCGGCAGCGGCGATCGATGAGATCAACGCGGACTACCACCGCCACTGCCAGGCCGCCCGAGCGATCGCGGTCGAGCACTTCGAGGCCCGCGCCGTCGCCGCGCGGCTGCTGAGCTCGGTGGGGCTCGCCTGATGCGCCATCTGATCGTCAACGCCGACGACTTCGGTGCCTCCAGCGGAACCAACCGCGGCATCATCGAGTGCCACCGCGGCGGCGTGCTCACGAGCGCCAGCCTGATGGTCACCGGCGCGGCGGCCGAGGAGGCGGTCGCCCTCAGCCGCGCCAACCCCGAGCTCGCCGTGGGTCTTCACTTCGACGTGGTCGGTGAGGATGAGCGCGAGCTCGACCTCAGCGAGACGGCGACGCGGCGCGAATTCCAGGCGCAGCTCGAACGCTTCCACACGCTCATGGGCGGGCCTCCGACGCACGTCGACTCCCATCGGCACACGCATCTACAGGCCGAGGTGCGCGAGTTGTTCAGCGAGCTCGTCGCACCGCTCGGCGTGCCGCTCAGGGGAGATGGGCGCGTGTGTTTCATCGGCGGCTTCTACGCGCAGTGGGAGTGGGGCGTCACCGAGCTGGAGCACGTGAGCGTGGCAGCGCTCGCGCGGATCCTGCGCGAGGAGGTAGGCGAGGGCTGGACCGAGGTCTCCTGCCATCCCGGCTACGTGACGCCGGAGTACCGCCCCATGTACCGCGCTGAGCGCGAAGCGGAGCTGCGCACGCTGACCGACCACAGCATCCGCGCGACGATCGCGCAGCTCGACATGAGGCTCGAGAGCTACACCACCTACGCCGAGCTCGCGGACAAGGTGTGAGCACCGTCCTCGTGATCGGCGCCCACCCCGACGATGAGGCCGTCGGGTGCGGCGGGACGCTGCGACGCCACGCGCTCGCCGGCGACGAGCTCAGCGCGGTGTTCCTGACCTCCGGGGAGGGCGGCGGTCACGGGATCGAGCACCCGGGCGAGACGCGCGAGCGCGAGGCGCGCGAGGCGGCGGGCATCCTCGGCATCGGTGATGTGCAGTTCTGGCACGAGCCAGACGGTCGGCTGCGCGTACGCAGCGGGCTCGTGGGTCGCTTGGCAGCGCTGATACTCGCGTCGCGGCCCTCGCTCATATACGTCTCCCACCGCCTGGACGATCACCCCGACCATCGCGCCGCTCACAGACTCGTACGCCGCGCCGTGGTCGCGGCCGACCGTCGCGTCGAGGTTCGCTGCTATGAGATCTGGACACCGCTCGGGCAGATCGACCACCTCGTCGACATCTCGGAGGTGATCGAGGACAAGCTGAGCGCGATCCGCGCCTATCGCAGCCAGTGCGCCGTGATGTGCTTCGACGATGCCTTCGCCGGTCTCGCCCGCTATCGCGGCGAGATGCACAGCTGGCCCGGCGGGCCGTACGCGGAGGTCTTCTGCGCGGGCTGAGCGCGCAAACGATGCTCGGCGAACAGAGGGCACGCCTCACCAGCGGCCACGCGGGGACATCCTCGCTTCCGGCCCACCGACCAACCTCTGCCGGTACTCGACGTTAACCACACGGAACAACGGTGGATATGACCATGAAGGAGACGAACCGGTGGGGTCGCGACATTTAGGCCTGTCCGACGCTGAGATGTCGTGCCTCAAGCGCGAAACCCGCGCGAGCCCGGCCGCAGAATGGCGCACCCGGTCGCAGGGGTCCGTCAAGACGTCGCCTCGGCCAGCCAATGCGCGCTCGGATCGTCGCGTCGACCTGGACGACAGCCGCGCACCGATCGTGCAGCGCAACCTCGACGTTCACAAGCGGGCGATCGCGGCCGTCAACGCAGGCGATGTGCCGCGCGAGCTTCTGGCCCCGGGCTTCCGGATCGAAGGCCACATGAGCGCCGTCACCGACTACGTGTACCGAGGCCCGGTCGGGTGGGGCGACTGGGTGAACGACCTCTTCGAAGTGTTCGCCGATGGCGCGCGCTACCAGGTCGAGGAAATCGTCGCGACAGGCACCGACTTCGTAGTAGCGGCGCTCTGCATCGCCGGGCGGGGCGCTCGGTCGAGCATGCCGCTCGAGTTTCGGTGGGTGTGCATCACCTGGTTCAGCGCTGGTCTGATCGCTCGCGCCGTCGGCTACGCGTCTCGTCGCGAGGCGCTCGCCGCCCTGACGCTCTCAAACGAGCACCTCACGGGCGGGCCCCAGCCCGGGCGCTGATTGGTTGCACACTTGTGACCAACCTTCACGAACGGCGAGCGTTAGTACATTCAGCGCAGGGATCCACTACGAGGTCGAGGGATGGCCGTACGGTTGAGCATCACGAGGAGGAGGCCTGAGGGCACGGGCCTCCTCCTCTGGGGGGCTTCCTTTCCTTCTCCTTTATCAGCTGGCGCCGGCGGATCGACAGCCGCCGCGCCACCCCGAGCCTTCTCCTCTTTCTCCTTTTCAGCGCTCGCGCCCGGTGCTTGCCCTTTGTGCCGAGTTACCGTAAACTGGGCAGGCTGAGCGAAAAGTACCACTGGAGGAAGTCATGGAGGATCAGGTGTTTTCGGCTAGCCGTTCGGAGGCCGAGCGTGCAGATCGCTCGCGCTTCGCGCGTGCCCGCGCGCGTCGGGTCGGGTTGGCAGCGCTTGTAGCCGCCGCGACGCTCGCGGTCGGTGCTACGAACGCCGCGGCGCTGATCGTGCACGTGCACGGCCAAACGCTCAGCTACCAGCCTGTTCCGGGAGTCAGCGGCCAAGCCACGGAACTCGCAATCAAGGGGCCGCTCGATTTTCCGGGAGTCGCCGCCCCACCCGCCACCAAAAAACCGCTTGAATACAACGGCGGCCCGGTGATGCCTTCCAACACCAACTACGCGCTCTACTGGGACCCCACGGGAGGGCCCGCGTACCCAAGCGGCTATCAATCGGGGCTCAACAGGTATTTCGAAGACCTCGCCCATGACAGCGGCGGCGATCAGAACACCGACTCCGTGTTGACGCAGTACGGTGACGGCGCGGGCGAATTCGCCAACTACAACTCCCACTTCGGTGGAGCGCTGATCGACACCGACCCCTATCCCGCAAACGGCTGCTCGTCGGCACCGGTCTGCTTCACCGACGAACAGTTGCGCGCCGAGATCGCGAAGTACTTGGAAGCGCACGAACTTCCGGTCGACCTCCAGCATGAGTACTTCCTGCTGACACCGCCTGGCGTTGAAAGCTGTCTGGAACGCACTGGCCATGCATGCTCGGCCGGCGCCAAGCACTCCGCTTACTGCGCCTACCACGGCTATATATCGGTTTCAAAAGGGCCAATCATCTACGCGAATGATCCCTATGCGGCCGGCACGAACTGCGACTACGGCGAAGAACACCCGAACAACAATCCTTCCGATGCGACGATCGGCGGAGGAGTAGCCCACGAGCACAGTGAGTCGCTCACCGATCCCGAGCTGAGCGCCTGGCACAACAGCAAGGGCGAAGAGGTGGCCGATAAGTGCCGCACGTTCATAGAAGCGACTGAATACGGGGAAGCGCTCGGTAGGGCGCCGGACGGTGCCAAGTACAACCAGGTGATCAACGGCGATCTGTACTACTACCAGCAGATGTGGAGCAACGCCACCGGTGAATGCCAGCAACGCGTCACCGCCAGCGCCCTGCTGCCCACGGTCACCAAAGTGGCCCCCAAAGACGGCCCCGCGACAGGTGGAACATCGGTGACGATCACCGGAACGAACTTTGCGAAGCCGGCGACGGTCAAGTTTGGGGGAACGCCCGCGACAGAAGTAACCGTCACCTCCAGCACGTCGATCACCGCACTGTCACCGCCCGGGAGCCCCGGCGCCACGGTGGACATCACTGTTACCACTTCGGCCGGCACGAGCGCGATCACGACGAAAGACCATTTCAAATACAAGAGCGCCCGGAAATGATCCAGGGCAGGGGCTTGCGTCTCCCGCTGCGGCTCGCCACCGACGACCGGCTGGTGACCTGCATTCGCCGGGGCGAGCCAAGCGCATTTGAAGCTCTCTACGAGCGCCACTCTGTGCAGCTGTTGTCCTTCTGCGCCTACATGCTCGGGTCCCGGCACGACGCTGAGGATGCCGTTCAGGCGACGTTCGCGTCCGCCTATCGCGCTCTGCGCGCCGACGCGCGAGCGGTGACGCTGCGGCCGTGGCTGTTCGCGATCGCCCGCAACGAGTGCCTGAGCATTCTGCGCACGCGCCGCCCGACGGTGGAGCTGAACGGAGAGCCGGCACCCGGAGACGGCCTCCTGAGAGAACTCGAACTTCGCACCGAGGTTCGCCAGGTGCTCGAGGATCTGCGCGACCTGCCAGAGCGCCAGCGGGCCGCGCTGATCCTGGCAGAGCTGCACGGTCTCAGCCAGTCCGAAATCGGGACCGTGCTGGGCGTCCGCGCAGACCAAGTCAAGGCATACATCTATCAGGCGCGATCGAACCTGGTCTCAGAGAAGACGGCACGCGAAACGGACTGCCGGGAGATCCGCGAAGAGCTCGCAAACGCACGCGGAGCGGCGCTGCGCCGAGCGCGTCTCCGTCGCCACGTGCGCTCCTGTGCCGACTGTCGGGTGTACGCGGACGGAGTCGCGCACCAGCGTCGAGCGCTCGGCGCCCTGCTTCCTCTGGCGCCGTCGCTCGTTCTGAAGTACCGCGCGATCGAGCAGGTGCTCGGCCGTGGCGCGGCGGAACCGGCCGTCTGTGCTGCGAGCGCGGTCGCGGGAGGATCTGTCGTGAGCGTCGCCGCCGAGTTCGCAGGTGGGGGGATCAAAGCCCTCGCCGTCAAGATGGCAGCCGGTCTCGCGTTCGTGGGCGCCAGTGCAGGCCTGGGGGTCTCCGCGCTGAGCACGCCGGTAGCCTCGCACGGGAGGGGAGCGCTGATCGCGACGACTGCCGAGGCATCCACGCCGCTCACGGCCTCTATCGGACGGGCAAACGAGATCGGCTGGGAACCGCACAACCGAGTGCTTGCTGGGGGCCCGCGAGTCGAAAGCCCACCGGCGCCAGTTGGCGCTCGGGACAGCCAGCCGTCCGTCCTGAGCAGCTCGCAGCCGGGCGGGAGCAACGGGAGTTCGACGCCGGCGACGACCGGTCCAGGCGACACCCGCCAGCGAGGCCGCGCCGAAAGCCAAGAACACGTGAAGAAGAGCGAAGAACACCAGCAGAAGAGCCAGGAACAACACCAGCAGAAAGGCCAAGAACACGAAGAAAAGAGCGAAGAACACCAGCAGAAAGACGAAGAACACGACACCAAAGGCGAAGAACACCAGCAGAAAAGCCAGGAAGAACACCAGCAGAAAACCCAAGAACGCGTGAAGAAGAGCGAAGAACACAAGCGAGAACGAGAAGCACGAGAACGGGTTGGCCGCTCGCACCCACCCAGGAACGAAGAAGAACGCAAGCAGGCGCAGGAAGAACGCCAGCGCACACACGAAGAACACCAACGGGCGCTCGAAGAACACCGGCGCGAACGCGAAGAACGCCGGCGCGCGCACGAAGAAGGCTGACGCCTGCCCGGAGCCGGTGAACCAGCGCTGGGATCGATCCAGACTCGACGAATGTGCGATTTCAATCGCAGCCTCCGACGGGTAGCGTGCGGGATCACCCGGAAGTCAAGAGCGGAGGTTCACAAATGCGAGGTCCAGAAATGCAGGCCGCGTCGCAGCCAGCTCGGCGAAAACTCAAGTGCGCCCTGTTGGTCGGCGTGCTCTCAGCATTGGCAGCACTGACGTTCGCGGCTTCCGCCGCGGCTGACGGAAGTTTCGTGATCGGCGACGGCGACGCGGCCGTCGGGAGCACCGTCACGTTTTGGGGCGCGCAATGGTGGAAGGCGAACTCTCTAAGCGGAGGTTTGGCGCCGGCAGCCTTCAAGGGCTTCGCCGACACGGCGGGCACTCCGCCAGCTTGCGGGGAAACGTGGTCGACCCGTCCCGGCAACAGCTCAGGGCCCCCACTCGGTCCGCTGCCGGAATTCATCGATGTGATCGTCTCGAGCCACATCACGAAGTCCGGCTCTACGATCTCCGGCGATACCCAGGAAGTGGTCGAGGTGGAGACCGAACCCGGTTACGCACCCGACCCGGGCCACGCGGGCACCGGCACCGTGATCGAAAAGGTGTGCCCTACTGGTCTGCTGATCTGAGTTACGACGCGATAGGGTAAGCGACAACTCATCGATCTGCAGGTGGAGGAGGAGACCCGGGGTCGAAGCGGGCCTCCTCCTCTTGGCCGTATAGGTCAGACTTCTACGACTTCGTAATGGATGCTCGCCCTGTCGGTCAGGCCATCAAGACTTCTGGCGGTGACTGTGTAGCTGTGTTCTCCAAGGGTCGACGTGTCGAGCGTGCCCGAGTTGCCGGATCCACCGTTGGAGTCCGAACACGATTCGAGGCCCGGCCCGAACGTGCTCTCCGCGCACGAGAACGTCGTCGGGATGACGGCGTTCTGCACGTAGACACCGCCGCCCGCCGGGGATTCGATCGTCGCCGTTGGCGGAGCGGCGACCCTGAACTCCGAGCCCGTCAGGGTGCCGTTCTTGACTTTCTTCTCTTTTTTCCTTCGATGACCCCGCACGTGCCGGTGAACGCCTGCGACACCTGGTCATAGAGCGCCAGCCTTGCGAACGGCCCATTTTCGAGCTTGCCGATCATCGTGACCGTCCCTGCCGCGGTTAGGGGCAGACTGAGCGTTCCGTGCGAGTTGCCCTGACCTTTAGGAGCCCACTTGATGACTATCGTCCCTGTCGCAGCTTCACCCGAGCTTGCAAGCGCCGCGCAAGTCACTTCGTGTGATGTTCTGAACGTGCGCGACTTCTTCCAGCCCTGGTGAGAGCTTGATCGAGCCGCTGTTGACGCGAGCCCGCGCGCTAGGCGATCCGGTGCTCGTATGCGTAACGAACGGCTTGTGCTCGATCGCGGGCGCCGGTCTTGTAGAAGATCCGGTTGACGTGGGTCTTGACCGTGGCGGGGCTGAGGACGAGCGTCTGCGCGATCTCGGCGTTCGATCGCCCCGCTGCGATCAGCTTGAGCACCTCGGCCTCGCGGGGCGTCAGGCTGTCCCGGAGTGGTTCGATTGCGGGGACGGGCGTCTCGTCGAGCACGGCCGCCACAAGCCGCTGTTGTATCGCCGGATCGAGGTGCGTCTGGCCGGCGACCAGGGCTCGGATTGCCTGCTCGATCTCCTCGGCGCTTGCGTCCTTGGTCAGGTAGCCGCGCGCTCCGGCTTGGAGTGCCGGGAACAGCGACTCGTCGTCGGCGTACGTCGTTAGAACCAGCACGTGTGTGTCTGGCAACGCGCTGCGGATCTCGCGGGTGGCTTCGGCCCCTTCCATGCGTGGCATGCGGAGATCCATGAGCACGACGTGCGGACGCTCGCTGTGGGCGAGCCCCACCGCTTCCACGCCGTCGCACGCTGTGCCGATGACCTCGACGCCGTCGATCAGGCCGACCAGCATCGAGAGGCCATCGCGCACCACGCGCTGGTCGTCGGCTATGAGCACTCGAATCGGAGCGATGCTCATGCTGGTACCTCGAGCTCGACACGCCAGCCTCCGTCGGTCGGGCCCGCTTGCATGCTGCCGCCCGCTCGCTCGAGGCGCTCGCGCATGCCCGCCAGGCCGCGGCCACCGCCGACCCCGATCAGGCCATCGCCTACCGATGGCACCGAGGCGGGCAGCCGGTCCTCGACGGTTAGGGTCGTGCGGTCAGCGGCGTAGTGCAGGACGACCGTGGTGGCGGCGCCCGGGGCGTAGCGCGCGACGTTGGTGAGCGCCTCCTGGGCCCCGCGGTAAAGCGCGAGGCTCGCGTCCACCGGGAGGTTGCGCGCGCTGCCGTCGATCGTGAGGGTCGCATCGAGGTTCATGTCGTCCCTGAAGCTCTCGACGAGGGATCCGAGCTGCGCGACGCTCGGAAGCTCCTGCCCGCGCAGCGCGCCGACGGCTTGTCGGGCGTCGGCGAGGCCGTCCTTGACGAGCTCGCTCGCTCGGTCGAGCGCCACGCGCATTTGCCGCGGCGCCTGCTCACGCTCGGCGAGCATCCGCGCGCCCTGCAGTTGAATCGCGGCGCCGGACAGCGAGTGGGCCAGCACATCGTGTAGCTCGCTCGCGATCCGGTTGCGCTCAGCGCTCGCTGCGGCCCGCGCCTGGTCGTCGCGTGCGTCCTCGAGCTCCGCGAGCAGCAGCTCGGTCCCGTCCTGGCTATCGCGCGCCTGCTTCAGGAAATGGGCTATCAGCCCGAGCAGCGCACACAGCAGTGTGGCGGCGAGGACCGCTGCCGAAGAGGCCCCAGCGAGTGCCGTCGCGACGCCCAACGCGACCGTTATCGCAGCGCCTAGCCCTACGCCGAGCGCCAACGGCAGGCGGGCGACCGCCATCCACACCGCCGTTCCCGCGGCAAGCGACGTGGCGCCGCGCGGCTGTAGCACAGCAAGCGCCACGCCCGTGGCCCCCATCGTCGAGATGACCGCGGCCTGCACGCCGTAGCCGCGCTCCGCGAACCGATCCCTAATCGCCAGCGCGAGCATGACAGCAAACGCGCCGAGCGCGAGCGTCACGACGGCGGCCTGGCCCTGCAGCCCCGGTGCAGGATCGCCGCCGGCAGTGCCGGCCGCAACCACAACTATCACGGCCCAGCCGAGCGGCCGCAGCGTGCCGCGCTGACGAGTTAGACGCTGGTGGGCTCGCGCGCGGGCCTCGGCCACACGCCGACTCTCGTGGCCCGCCCTCGCGGGCTGTTCGGTCCCAGTCATCCGTCGCAGACGATAGAGCGGCATCCGGCCCGCCGAGGCGGGCCGGACGACCAGGACGGTGTCGCGGGGATCACGCCGCGGCAGCGGCCACAACCGGGGCCGTCGCTTGCGTGGCCGCCAGCCGGCGCCCGCGCAGCTGAACGATGATCAAGCGAGCGGCGACCTCGAACAGAGCCATCGCAACCAGTGCAAGTGGCCACGCCGCGGCGCCTATGTGGTGCGCGATGCTGAAGCTGCGGATCTCCGGCTCGGCGCCATGGTGCACCGCGAAAACGAACACCATCCTCGCGCAGATTCCCGCGATCAGGAGGGCCCCCGCGAGCCAGCCAACACGCGCGAAGGCGACGCCATCGCTGTCGGCGCGAACGTGCGTTGCCAACGCGCCCAGAACACCAAGGGTCAGCCCCACAGCGGACAGCAGCGCAACCAGCTCCACGTCGTTGCCGGCGGTCGGAATCGAGTGCACGTAAAGCCGCGCGACGTAGAACACGACGATCATCGGAACGACGAAACTACGAACATCGAGCTGGCGCTCACGCGCCTGGCGGAGAACGACGAAGACGAAAACTGCGTTGATGAGGTAATCGGTAGTTGTCATGCCGCCATCATCGGCCGACAGCGGCTGTTTGTCGTCGGTCCAGGGGTTGAACCACAGGTTGATCCGGCCGTCAACCCCTGGGTTGATCGGTCAGCTCGATGCCCTGGAGCGGCTCCGCGCTCAACCCGCCAACGCCAGCTGCAGCACGAGCAGCGCGGTGATCGACGTGACGCAGAATACGTGGTCTCGGAATATCGATCTGGCGGCCGCGCTTTGGCGTTGCGGGAGGTCACGCCGCGTGCCGAGCTGCACGGCGCTTGGCACCGTGTGCGTGGCCGCGAGCACGATCGGCGGGAGCGCGAGCGCGAGCGACACCCACGGGATCCACGCGTCGAGCTCGCCCGCTGCGATCTCCACCACGATTGCCGCGAGCGTGGCCAGCATGACGGTGGCGATCAACCGGTTCATCGGCCGCGCAGCGGTAGTGACGCGCGCGTAGTAGCGGGCGATCGACGCGAGCACCTCGTCGGGCAGCTGCTCGCGCCCAGGGTGGGCGAGGACCTGCACATCGAACATCAGGTCGAACCACAGGACCGCGACGAGAAACCCGGCGCCGGCGGTCACGAACGCGCTCACGGACCGACCCTACCCGCTTGACGGCGCCGCGCGGTCGCTCAGGACCCCAGCTTTACCCCGGGGTGCGGGTGCAACCGGTCGCTCGCTTCCGAGTAGGTGCCAGCCAGGCGATCGACTTCCGCCTGCGTGAGCGACGGCCCGAATGCAGACGCGCCGCCGAGCTGTTCGTAGCCCGCCACCAGGTGCTTGCCGACCTGCGCGAGACCGAAGTGGGCGTCGTAGACGCTGTCGATGTAAAGGGCGACGTTTGCGCGCGCGAAGCGCGCTGCGACCGGCGAGCCGTGTTCGATCTGTTCGATGGCCGCGCCGATCAGCTGCCATCCGTGCGTGCTCAGGCCGCTGTAGGCGCGGAACAGGCCGGCGAGAGAGGAGCCCGGCCCGGTGAGCGAGGCGGCCTCGCGTTCTTCGAACAGCGCGGGCAGGCGGAGCGCGGCGGCTCGCTCGGCTGCTGTGTGGATCGCCGGACGCGAGATCGTGCTCGTGTCGGCCGGCAGCCCATTGGCGACGAGCGGCCACGCGACCTTGGTGGCCGCCACCTCGCTGCCCACCGAACGCGCGGCGCTGTTGAGCGCCCGCGACACGGCGACCAGGTCGGCGCGTTCGAGCCGCAGCGCTTGCGGCGTGGCGCTGTGACTGCTGCCGCAGCCGCTGGCAGCGATCGCGGCGCCGCTCAACATCAGCAGCGCCGCGCCACGCAATGCGCTCTTGCGCGCGGGTGCCCTCAGCCTGTAGAGACGCCGAGCAGATCGATCACGAACACCAGCGTCGCGTTCGGCGGGATCGTGGGCGGGTGGCCCGCGGCGCCGTAGGCCAGCGGTCCCGGGATGATTAGCTCTCGACGTCCGCCCACCTTCATGCCCGGAATGCCTTTGGTCCAGCCGGGGATGACTTGGTTGAGCGAGAACGTCGACGGTTCGTGGCGACTCCAGGAGGCGTCGAACACTTTGCCGCCTTTGAACAGGACGCCGACGTAGTTGACCGTCACAGTGTCGCCCGCCTTGGCTTCCGGACCCGTGCCGACGATCAGGTCCTTGCTCACCAGGGTGGTGGGCGATGCCCCCGACGGCGGCGTGACGGTCGGCTCTTTGGACAGCGCGCCGCTGGTCGGCGTGGTAGCGGTTGTGGCAGTTGTGGAGGCGCCCGTGGTGCTCGCTTTTTCGCCGCTGGTGATCAGCGCGTTGTCCGAGGTGTTCTCGTTGCCAACGGTGATCGTGCTCGATGAGCCGCTCGAGCCGCAACCGGCGATCAGGACGGCCGCGCCGAGCACCGCAGCAGCTAGGCCGGCGCGGGAGCGGATGGTGGGGGGGAGGGTGTTGAAGTTGGTCACGGCCGGGCAGCCTACCGGAACTCGCCCGCTCCGTGTGCGTTACGATCATCGTGGACCGTGCTAGGCGGGGAGGTAGCGGTGCCCTGTATCCGCAATCCGCTCTAGCGGGGCTGAATTCCCCTCCGAGGGTTTCCGGTCCCGGTCGCTCCGTCGCTCGGGGCGTCGATGGTCCGGGTCCCGCGCGGTGTCGGCTTGCGAATCAGGTCAGGTCCGGAAGGAAGCAGCCTTAAGCGACCACCGGCAGGCGCAGCGGGAGCTCCCGGATCGGAGTCGTGGGCGGCGATCTGCGCCGGGTGCTGTGGGTCTCGACGAGGGGTGCACGGTCCACTAAGCGCAGCGCCGGAAGATCAACCACGAACGGTTGGTGGCGGACGCGGTGAAGCCCGGCGGCACGGACACCGCCTGGTGCGGGTCGTGGGGGTCGAGCACGTAGTCCTGTTCGACTTCGCTGTCGGCCGGATCGACGTAGACGCCGGAGGCGATGTGCCCCGCCTGCAGGCTCACGATGCTGCGCGGGCTGGCCCGCAGGTACAGCGCCAGCAGGGGGATGGGGGCGTGGTTGGGCACGCCTACGGGTCCGCAGCGCAGGTTGATCGCGTGGCTGTTGACGAGCGCGAGCAGGTCGTCTTCGATGCTCTGCTGCCGCGCCAGTTTGCTCAGTTCGGCGTGGGCTGAGCGATACTGACCCGGCGCTGCGGCGAGCAGCGCCACCAGCACGAGCGCCCCGGCCGCCATCCACCAGCGCCGCCGCGGATCGCCCCGGGCCAAGCGCGTCCAGCCGAACACGCAGGCGCCGCAGAAGATGCACAGGATCGCGGACGCGAGGAACGCGTAGCGGCTGTTGATCGGCAGGCCGATCGAGGCGAACGCGGCGAACACGACCACCGCCACCACGCCCGCCACGGCCGCGGGCAGCGCGCGGCGGCGTAGCCACAGCAGCGACAGCACACCGCCGAGCGCCGCACCGGCGAGCACGGGCGGACGCAGGATTTCGCCGATCCGCCGGGGGATGTACTCGGGCACGTTGGCGATCCCGCTCGCGCGGCCGAGCGTGGAGGCGGTGTGGCGGGTGTTGGTCAGCGACCACAGCGGGTCGCCGGTGATGAGCAGGTCGCTGAGCACCCACACGAGCGGCGCGGCGAGCGCGAGCAGCGCCAGGCGGGGCGTCCGGTCTTTTAGGTACAGCCAGTAAAGCCCCGAGAACGCCCACGCCTCCGGGCGCAGCAGCCCGGCGAGCGCCAGCAGCGCGAGCACGGGCGCGCCGGCGCGCTTGCGGCGGGACTCGACGAGCAGCGCGGCGAGCACCAGCAGCAGGTAGGGGAGGTCCACGTAGGCGCGCACGCCGTAGGAGAGCACGGGGACGCGGGTGAGGAAGATCAGCGCGGCGAGGGCGCCGGCGGCGCGCCCGAACCACTGCGCGCCGAGTCGGTAGATCACCCAGCCGCAGGCGGACAGCGCGAGGAAGCCGAGCGCGACGGTCACGTCCTCGACGCCGCGCGGCCCGAGCGGCGAGAGCACCAGGCCGAGCGCCTCGACGAGTGGGTGGGGCGTGGGAGCGATCGGGACGTCGTAGGCGGGGGTCTGCCCGCGCGCGAGCTGCCCACCCCAGGCGAGCGCGTACAGGGTGTCGTAGTTGGCGAACGCGACGCCGCTGATCACGCGCAGCAGCAGCGCGCCGGCGATGATCGCCGACAGGTCCGCCCAGCGCCCGGCCAGGCGTCCGCCGACGCGCTTGATCGAGTCGCTCATGGGCGCGGACGCTACCCGCTTGCGCGGGTGATCGAGCCTGCCCACCGGCCTGAGTAGACTCAGGCGAACGGTGTCGCCAGAGGAGCAGCCACAGGACCAGCAGCGGTCGCTGTACCGCAGACACCGGCCCCGCACGTTCGCCGAGGTGGTCGGCCAGGAGCCGGTGGTGAGGACGCTGCGCAACGCGGTTGAGCGCGGGAGGGTGCACCACGCGTACCTGTTCGTGGGCTCGCGCGGTACGGGCAAGACATCGATGGCCAAGATCCTGGCTGCGTGCTTGAACTGCGAGCGCGGGCCTACGATCGAGCCTTGCGGGCAGTGCGAGTCGTGCGTGTCGATCGCGCGGGCGAGCTCGCTGGACGTGATCGAGATGGACGCGGCGTCGAACAACTCGGTGGACGACATCCGCGAGCTGCGCGAGAGCGTGGCATACGCGCCGGTGAGCGGGCGGCGCAAGGTGTACATCCTGGACGAGGCCCACATGCTGTCGACGGCCGCATGGAACGCGTTCCTGAAGACGCTCGAGGAGCCGCCGCCGAACACGGTGTTCGTGCTGGCGACGACGGAGGCGAGCAAGGTCCCGGCGACGGTCGTGGACCGCTGCCATCGCTTTGACTTCCACCGCCCGACGGTCGAGCAGATCGCGAGCGTCGTGCGGCGGGCGGCGGCGGCGGAGTCGATCGAGATCCCGCCGGCGGCGGTGGCGGCGCTGGCGCGCTCGGCGACGGGCAGCTTCCGCGACGCGCTGGGCACGCTGGAGCAGCTGGTGACCTACAGCGGCTCGGAGATAGAGCTGCAGGACGTGCTGGCGGTGCTCGGCGTGGCCGACGCGCGGCTGTTGGAAGAGACGATCGACGCGGTCGCCACCGGCGACGCCAAGCACGCGCTGAAGGCGCTTGAGGAGTGTGCCGAGCAGGGGCGCGACGCGGGCTCGTTCGCCTCCGACCTGGAGGGTCGCGCGCGCGAGCTGCTCGTCGTGCAGACGCTCGGCGAGCTGCCCGACGAGCTCTCGCTCACGCCCGAGGCCGACACCGCGCTGCGCGAGCAGGCAGAGCGCGTGGACCACGCGGCGGTGATCCGGCTGCTGGAGCTGCTCGGCGAGGCGATGGAGGCCGTGCGCGCGGGCGCTGACGCGCGCACGCGTCTGGAGCTCGCGCTGGTGAAGGCCGCCAGGCCCGAGGCCGATAGCTCGATGCGGGCGCTGCTCGCGCGGCTCGAGCGGCTCGAGCGCGGCACGCCCACCGCCAGTGACGACAGCGATTTTAAGGGGCCGCCTGCGGCGGCCGCGATCGATGGCGCGGTGTCGGAGGAGGCGCCGGTGCGGAGCGAAGAGCGCCCGCAGCCCTCGGCAGAGGCGCCGGCGCAGAGCGAAGAGCGCCCGCAGCCTGCGCCCGAGGCCGTCGATCGGGTGCCGCGGGACATCGAGTCGGTCTACGCGTTCTGGCCGGCGGTGGTCGACCTGGTGCGCAGCGAGAACGGGCTGCTGGGTGCGGTGATTGGCGAGGCGCGCCCGGTGGCGGTGGACGGCGAGGAGCTGACGCTGGCGGTCACCTCCTCGCTCTCGAAAAAAAAAGCTGAGGATCCGGCCCACCGTGCGGCGGTCGGAGAGGCGCTGCGCGCGCTGACGGGCGAGCGCTGGCGGCTGACCTACGAGCTGCGCGAAGAGTCTGGGTCCGCTGACCGGCCCGAACCGTCAGCGCGCTCGGATGAGGAGTGGGTGGCGCGCTTCATGAGCGAATTCGACGCTGAGGAGCTCCCGGGCGAGCGCGAGCCTGCGCCGGCTGACGGGCACGAGCACGAGCATGAGCGCGGCGCGCGGGCCGTGACCAGCGACGAGAAAGGCGCCTGATGGGAAAGCAGCCGCGGATGCCGAACATGCAGCAGATGATGGCCCAGGTCCAGCAGATGCAGAAGGACATGGAGCTCGCGCAGGAGGAGCTGAAGCGCGAGATCGTGGAGGCGTCGGCGGGCGGCGGCATGGTCACGGTCAAGGCGAGCGGCGACCTGGTGCTGCGGGAGATCAGGATCGACCCGTCGGCCGTCGACCCCGAGGACGTGGAGATACTCGCCGACATGGTGCTGGCGGCGGTCAACGAGGCGCTGCGGATGGCTCAGGAGCTGGCGGAGCGCAAGCTGGGCGGCGCGACGGGCGGCCTGGACCTGGGCGGACTCGGCGGCCTGGGCCTGCCGGGCCTGTGAACCCGTTGAGCACCTCTTACGCGCCGCCTGTGCAGAGGCTCGTGACGGAGCTGTCGAAGCTTCCGGGCGTGGGCAGCCGCACGGCGCAGCGCCTGGCCTTCCACATCCTGCGCGCGTCCGGTGAGGACGCCACCGCGCTGGCGCAGGCGATCGTCGAGGTGAAGGAGAGGATCGGGCTGTGCGAGGTGTGCTTCAACCTCACGGACGAGGCGCGCTGTCGAATCTGCGATGACCCTCGCCGCGACCACGAGCTGATCTGCGTCGTGGAGGAGCCCAGCGACGTGATCCCGATGGAGCGCACGCACGAGTACCAGGGCGTTTACCACGTGCTCGGCGGCGCGCTGTCCCCGATCGACGGCGTCGACGCTGAGGACCTCAAGATCGCGGAGCTGTTCGCGCGCGTGGCCTCGGGCAGCGGCGCCGACGCAGACGCGCACGTGGGCGTGGGCGTGGGCGTGGGCGTTGCGGTCAGGGAGGTCGTGCTGGCGACCAACCCGACCACCACCGGCGAAGCCACCGCGCTGCACGTCGCCGAGGAGCTGCACACCCGCTCTCCTGACGTCAAGGTCACGCGGCTGGCCAGCGGCCTGCCGGTTGGCTCGGACCTCGAGTACGCGGACGAGGTGACGCTCGGCAAGGCCTTCGCCGGGCGCCGCGCTGTGTAATTCTCGGCGCGTGTCTTCTGTGATCGTGATGAAGTTCGGCGGCACGTCGGTCGCTGACGCCGAGCGCGTGAAGCGCGCGGCCTCGCGGATCGTGGACAAGCGCGAGCACGGCCACCGCGTGGTGGCGGTGCTGTCCGCGCGGGGCAAGACGACCGACGAGCTGATCGCGATGGCCGAGGAGGTCTCGGCGGCGCCGGATCCGCGCGAGATGGACATGCTGCTGTCCTCCGGCGAGCGGATCTCGTGCGCGCTGTGCGCGATGGCGATCCACGACCTCGGCCATAGGGCGATCTCGTTGACCGGCTCGCAGGCGGGCATCGTGACCGACGAGTCTCACACCAAGGCGCTGATCGTGGACGTGCGCGCGGATCGCATTCGCGCGGCGCTCGAGCAGGACCACATCGTGCTGGTGGCGGGCTTCCAGGGTGTCTCCAGCAGCGCCAGGAACGTCACCACGCTCGGTCGCGGCGGCTCGGACACGAGCGCGGTGGCGGTGGCGGCGGCGCTGGGCGCGGAGGTATGCGAAATCTACACCGACGTCGCGGGCGTCTACACGGCCGACCCGCGGATCGTGCCGGACGCGCGCAAGCTGAGCGCGGTGTCCTTCGAGGAGATGCTCGAGATGGCCGCCTCCGGGGCGGGGGTGCTGCAGCTGCGCTCGGTCGAGTACGCGCGCAACCACGGCGTGCGCATCCACTGCCGCTCGTCCTTCGACGAGCAGCCCGGTACCTTTGTGGTCGCGGAAGGAGACACGATGGAGCAACCGCTGATCACAGCAGTCACGCACTCGACCTCGGAAGCGAGGGTCACGCTCACGGGCGTGCCAGATGCGCCGGGCGCTGCCGCGCGAATCTTCGAGGCGCTCGCCCAGGCCAACGTGAACGTGGACATGATCGTCCAGAACGAGCCCGTCTCGGCGGGAGGGCGCGCGGAGATCTCGTTCACGGTCCCGCGCGAGGACCTGCGCGTGGCGCGCGCGGCGCTCGAGCCGCTCACCGGCGAGGCGTTCACGCAGATGACCGCGCACGAGGACATGGGCAAGGTGTCGATCATCGGCGCGGGTATGCGCTCGCACCCGGGCGTCGCGGCGAAGGTGTTCGGCGTGCTCGCCCACGAGGGCGTCAACATCGACATGATCTCGACCTCGCCGATCAAGATCTCGTGCGTGATCGACCGCGGCCGTGTGGAGCACGCGGTTCAGGCCCTGCACAGCGCGTTCGAGCTCGCCGGCGAGGGCACCGTCGGCGTGGAGTAGCCGTTACGGGCGCTCGAGCGAGCGCTGCAGCGCCTCCAGCACGCGCACGACCCGCAGCCCGCTGTGGCCGTCCGAGCGCGGTGTGCTGCCGGTGCGGACGCAGTGGATGAAGTGCTCGCACTCGATCCGCAGCGGCTCGAGGTTGGGGATCTGCGGCGAGAAGGTGTCGCCGGAGCGGGCGATGTACTCGCCCCACGAGCGCGTGTCCTGATCGAAGCCCTTGTCGTAGATCGTGAGCTTGCCCTCGATCAGCATGTCGTCGAAGGTGGCCATCCGGCGCGAGCCGACGACCGTGATGCGTCGCTCCTTGTGCGGGTCCAGCCAGCTGAGATGGAGGTGGGCGACGATCCCCGAGGGAAAGCGCAGGTAGCAGAAGACGACGTCCTGCACGCCCGCGTCCTTGCGCACGTAGGAGGCGCCGTGCGCGACGCACTGCTCGGGCTCCTCGCCGATCAGGTGCAGCGCCACGGACACGTCGTGGGCGCCGAGGCTCCACAGCGCGTTCTCGTCTGCCCGCAGCTTGCCCAGGTTCAGGCGGTTGCCGTAGATGTAGAACAGCCCGCCCAGCTCGTCGGAGTCGATCAGCTCCTTCAGCCGGGCGACCGCGGGGTGGTACTCGAGCAGATGGCCGACCATCAGGATCTTCTCGGCGGCCGCCGCGGTCGCCACCGCCCGCGCGGCGTCGGCGGCCGTCGTGGCGAGCGGCTTCTCCACAAAGCAGTGCTTACCCGCACCTGCCACCGCGACCACCAGCTCGGCGTGAGTTGGCACGGGCGTGGCGAGCACGATCGCGTCGAGCTGGCCGTCGTCGAGCAGATCGGCGAGCGCGTCCGTGGCGCGCGCGGTGGGGAACGAGCGCGCGAGCTTCGCGCGCGCCTGCTCGTCTGGGTCACACAGCCACACGAGCTCGCAGCCGGGAATCGCGGCGAGGTTGCGCGCGAGGTTCGGCCCCCAGTAGCCGAGCCCGACGACACCGACGCGGACCGTCTCGGGCGATGAGCTCACGACCGTTGCTCCATGCGGTCGATCGCCTGGACGCAGCGCTCGGCCGCGTGGCCGTCGCCATACAGGGGCGGACGCTCGCTCGGGGTCGTTCTGTGGAGCGCGGCGAGCGCCAGCGGGGGGTCCAGGTCGACGAGCGTGTTCCAGCCGGCCTCGACGGTCTCGACCCACTCTGTGCTCACCCTCAGCGTCACGCACGGCACGCCGGCAAGGTACGCCTCCTTCTGGACGCCGCCCGAGTCGGTGACGACGGCGCGCGCGTGATAGAGCAGCGCGCTGAACTCGACGTAGCCGAGCGGCTCGGTGACGCTGACCCCCTCGATTGCCTCGAGCTCCTCGAGCAGATCGCCTTCCTGCAGGCGCGCGCGGGTGCGCGGGTGCAGTGGGAGGATGATCGGAACCGGCAGCGCCCTCACCAGCTTGACGAGCATGCCGAGCCGAGCGGGGTCATCGACGTTCCCGGCGCGGTGCGCGGTGAGCAGCAGGTACGCGCCCGGCGCCACGTCGTAGGCGGCGGGCAGCGCGAGGTTGGCGCGCGCCGCTGGGCCCCAGCGAAGGGCGAGATCGACCATCACGTCGCCGACGACCTCGGCCGTGCCGGCGACGGACTCGGCCCGGAGGTGCTCGCCGGCGGTCTGCGATGAGCACAGCAGCAGCTCGCTGAGATGATCGGTGAGCACGCGGTTGAGCTCCTCGGGCATCGTGCGGTCGAACGATCGCATGCCCGCCTCCACATGCACGACCGGGATCTGCGCCTGCGCGGCGGCGAGCGCGCCCGCGAGCGTCGAGTTGGTGTCGCCGTAGACGAGCGCAGCGTCTGGCTCGAGTTCGGCCAGCAGCGGCTCGAATGCCGCGAGCATGCGAGCGGTCTGCGAGGTGTTGGAGCCGCCGCCGATCCCCAGCTCGCGCTCGGGGCGCTGTAGGCCCAGCTCGCTGAAGAACACCCGGGAGAGCGAGTCGTCGTGGTGCTGGCCAGTGTGCACGAGGATCTCCTCGTGGCGCTCGCGCAGCGGGCCCGACACGGCCGCGGCCTTGATGAACTGCGGCCGGTTGCCTACGACGGTCAGGATTCGCACGGTCAGGCCCAGCGCGACGCCGTCGGCCTCAGGCCGCGGCTGCCACCACGGACGTCGACCAGTCGATCACGGAGGTCGGGCGCACCACGTGGCGGCTGAGGCCGAGCTCGTCGGGCTGCAGGCCGAGCGCCAGGCCGACGAGCTGGGGCAGGTGCAGCACCGGCATGTCGAGCTCCCTGCCGACGACTCTCTCGGCCAGCGGCTGCTGCAGGTCGAGGTTCAGATGACACAGCGGGCAGGGGGTGACCAGGCAGTCGGCTTCAGCGTCGACAGCGTCGCCGAGGTGGCGCCCGGCCTGCTTGAGCGAGGCCTCCTTGTTCATCGTGACGATCGGGAATCCGCAGCACTTGCGCATGCCCGCGTACTCGATCACGGTCCCGCCGAGCGCGTCGATCACCTGGTGCAGGTAGTGGTCACGCGGGTGCGCCTCGTCGATGCCCAGGCGCTCGCGCGGGCGGACGATGTAGCAGCCATAGAAGGGTCCCACCTTGAGGTTGCTCAGCGGGCGCGTGACCCGCGAGCGCAGGCTCTCGAGGCCGATCTCCTCGACCAGCAGCCACAGGAAGTTCTTGTTGGTCAGCGGTCGGGCGGGATCCTTTTCATAGCTGAGCCCCTCGGCCGACAGTGTGGAGTTGACGTGCGCGCGGTACTCGGCGCTGGCGTCCAGGCGCTCCTGGCACTCGCTCTGGGCCCCCTGGCAGGTGGAGCAGATGTTCATCATCAGCTCTGCCCCGTCCACCTGCTGGGCGAGCGCGAACGTGCGCGCGTTGAGCGTGTCGGCGAGCTCCTGGTTGTGCTCGGCGATCACGCCCGCGCCGGTGCAGCAGGCGCGGTCGAGCTCGACCAGCTCGATGTCCAGCAGCGGCGCGACCTTGGCCATCGAGCCGTGCAGCTCTGGTGTGAAGCCGCGACTGACGCAGCCGGGCCAGTAGGCGACCTTCATGATTCGTCCTCCCCAGACACGTACAGGTTCAGCTCGTAGCGCTGGCCCGAGGACCGGTCGCGGCTCTCGATCTTGTCGTACACGGCCTGCACGCTCTTCAGATCGCTCGCCGGGATCTTGTGCGGTTTGAGCGCCCCCGCCGGGGTGACCTTTCGGCGCAGCAGCGCCTTGGCGATCGAGGGCAGCGAGCTCAGCAGCTCCTTGCCCGTGGCTGGGTGGAATTTGCCGAACCACGAGTTGCCCCCGTAGGAGCGCGGGATCAGCTCGGCCTCCCACAGCAGGCCGTTGTCCCTGATGAGCTCCGTGAACGCCGCCTCGTGGCGCTCGCCGTTGTTCTGATCGACGATGTGGTGATCGGCGATCGCGATCCGCCGCAGGCGCATGATCTGGCCCATCGGGTTGACGCCCTTGGGGCAGGCGTCGACACACTTGAAGCAGTGGGTGCAGTCGAAGATGCCCTGCGGGTCCTGCGCCAGGTCGTTGAGACGCTCGAACTGCTGATCGTCGCGCGGGTCGCCGACGAAACGGTAGGCCTTGGCGAGCGCCGCCGGGCCGATGAAGCCCGGGTCGACCTCCATCGCCAGGCAGTCAGACACGCACGCGCCGCACTGGATGCACGCCATCGTCTGGGTGACGTCGACCATCGACTCTTTCGGGACGATGTACTCGCGCTCGGGCACCGGCTGTCTGGCCAGCAGCCAGGGCGTGACCCGCTGAATCTTGGTCCAGTGGACGGCGTCCATGTCCACGATCAGGTCCTTGATCACGGGCATGTTGCCCATCGGTTCGATCTCGATCACGCCCTCGCGCGCGCTGCGCTTGGCGGCGTCCAGGTGGGTGTGGCAGGCCAGCGACGGTTCGCCGTTGACGCGCACCCCGCACGAGCCGCAGATCGCCTGCCTGCAGGAGCAGCGGATGCCGATCGAACCGTCGAAGCGGTCGCGCGCCTGCAGGATCGCCTCGAGCACCGAGCGGTGCGGCTCGAGCTCGATCGTGTGCTCGTCCCAGTAGGGAGCCTCGCCCGATTCGGGGTCGTAGCGTCGCAGCCTGAGCGTGAACTGCTCCGCCGGGCGGTCGTGCGCTTCGGCCATCAGTACTTCCTCTCCTCGGGCTGCCACTGGGTGATGGTGACCGGCGAATAGCTGACCTGGGGGGTTTCATCAATGCCGAGCGAGATGTCGATGTGCTTGAGCCAGTCCGCGTCGTTGCGCTCGGGGTAGTCGGTGCGGAACTGCGCGCCGCGGGACTCCTTGCGCTCGAGCGCCGCGACCACGGTCGCCTCGGCGCAGTCGACCATATAGCCGAGCTCGATCGCGCCGAGCACGTCCTGGTTGAAGACCGTGCCGCGGTCGTCGATCCAGGCGCGGTCGGCCTCCTCTTTTAGCCGTCCGATCGTCTCGAGCGCGCTCTGTAGCCCCTGCTCGTCGCGGAACACCGCCGCGTGGCGGTTCATCAGCTCGCCGAGCTCGCTCTTGATCTCGGACACTCGCCGTGGGTGGGTGGGTCCCCCATCCTTCGGGCGCGCCAGGATCGAGTCGATCCGCGCGACGTCCTCGCGCAGCGCGGCGTTGGCGTCGACGGGGGGCATCGCCATGCTCGCGGCGCGTGCCGCGGCGTGCTCGCCGGAGCGGCGGCCAAAGATCAGAGTGTCCAGCAGCGAGTTGGCGCCGAGCCGGTTGCCGCCGTGGACGGACACGCACGCCACCTCCCCGGCCGCGTACAGCCCGTCGATCGATGTGCGCCCGTCGACGTCGGTCTTTACGCCGCCCATGATGTAGTGCTGGCCGGGTCGGATCGTGATCGGTTCGCGTGTGATGTCCACGCCGGCGAAGTCGCGGCCGAGGTTCACGATCTCCCGCAGCGCCTCCAGCGTGCGCTTGCGCGGCACCACGGTCACGTCCAGGAAGATGCCCGCGCCGTTGGGGCCGACGCCGCGGCCTTCGTCGATCTCGATCTGCTCCGCCCGGGAGACCACGTCGCGCGAGGCGAGCTCCATCTTGTTGGGCGCTGTTTTCTCCATGAAGCGTTCGCCGTTGGCGTTGAGCAGGTGGGCGCCCTCGCCGCGGGCGCCCTCGGTGATGAGGATGCCTGTCTCGACCAGGCAGGTCGGGTGGTACTGGACCATCTCCATGTCCATCAGCGGCGCCCCCGCGCGATAGGCCATGGCGATCCCGTCGCCGGTGACGATCAGCCCGTTGGTCGTCGGCTTGTACGCCTGCCCGGCGCCACCGCACGCGAGGATCACGTTCTTGGCCGTGAACGCCTCCATCCGCCCGCTGCGCACGTCGCGCGCGATCACGCCGCAGCAGCGGCCGGCGTCTTCCCGGAGCAGGGACGTCGTGAACCACTCCTCGTAGCGCTCGACGGTCTCGTGGTGCTTCATCAACTGCTCGTAGAGGACGTGCAACATCGCCTGGCCGGTGATGTCGGCGACGTACGCGGTGCGCTTCATCGACGCTCCGCCGAACGCGCGCAGGTCCATCTCGCCCCTGTCGTTGCGGTGGAAGGTCACGCCGATGTGCTCGAGGTGCATCACCTCCGCGGGAGCCTCTGAGCACATGACTTCGATCGCGTCCTGGTCGCCGAGGAAGTCCGAGCCCTTGACCGTGTCGTACGCGTGAGAGTGCCAGTCGTCATCCACGCTGATCGCCGCGTTGATGCCGCCGGCGGCGGCCACCGAGTGCGAGCGCACCGGGTGGACCTTGCTCATGATCGCCACGCTGGCGCCCTCCCGCGCGGCCGCCAGCGCCGCGCGCTGGCCCGCGAGACCGGCCCCGATGATCAAGACGTCGTGTGCTGGCATGGCTCCGTGAGGTCGCGTGGGGGGAACGAAAGAGGGGACTGCGGTCCGGGACTCTATAACGCGAGGCCGGCGAGCCTCGGGTCTGCCATGCGGCCAGCGGGCCTCGCGTCTGGCGCGCGGGCGGCGGGCCTCACCTCTGGCGCGCGGGCGGCAAGCCTCGCGTCTGGCGCGCGGGCGGCGAGCCTCACGTCTGGCGCGCGGGCGGCGAGCCTCACGTCTGGCGCGCGGGCGGCGAGCCTCACGTCGCCGAGCCGGCCGGCTGCGCCGGCCGCAGCGCCTTGCGCACCTGCGCCAGCGTGACCACGCCGCGCAGGACGCCGTCGCTGTCGACCGCCACCATCGCGCCCAGCCGGCCGAGGCCCTCGGAGCCGAGCAGCGATTCCAGCGGCGCCTCTTCGCCGATCCGCACGGGCATGTCCTGCTCGAGCACATCGACCACCGGTAGCGCCGGTCGTCCAGCCGCGATCTCGCTGTCCACGCGCTGCTGGCGCACGACGCCGAGGAAGTGGCGCGCCGGATCGACGACCGCGAACCACGGCCAGCGGTAGCGCAGGAAAAACTGCTCCTGGGCATCCAGGAGCGTAACCTCGGCTGGGATGGTCACCGGCTCGCGGTCCATGATGTCGGCCACCGTGATATTCCGAATGCGCCTGCCGAGCGCACCCTGCAGCACAGCGGCGCCGGCCGCCTGGTAGAGGAAGAACGCGAGCAGCATCGTCATCAGTCCAAGCGTCGAGCCGCTGCTGGCGAACACCCACAGCCCGAACAGCCCTAGCAGCAGCGCGAACACCTGTCCAGAGCGTCCGGTGACCTGCGTGGCTCGATTGCGATCCCCCGTGCGCCACCAGATCGCCGCGCGGGCGATGCGCCCGCCGTCGAGCGGGAACGCGGGAACGATGTTGAACAGCAACAGCGCCGCGTTGATGAAGCCCAGCCAGCCGAGCAGCGCGAGCACGGGCGTCGTCTTGAGGCTTTCACGCGTAAGCGCCACAGCGGACACGGTTCCGCTGGTGGCAAGCAGGGCGACTCCCCCCAGGCAGAGGGCGAACAGCGCGAGCGTCACAGCCGGCCCGGCCGCCGCGATCTTGAGTTCCTCGCCCGCGCTCTGGGGCTCGCGGCGCATCTGGGAGAGCCCTCCAAAGAACCACAGGTCGATGCCGGCGATCGGGATGCCCAGCCGCCGCGCGACCAGCGCGTGCCCCATCTCGTGCAGGACCAGCGAGGCGAAGTAGCCGAGCGCGCCCGCCACCGCCACGACATACGCGGTCGTCTGCGAACCGCGCATCACCTGGGGGAAGTAGTCCTGGGAGAGTAGGTAGATCAGGATGAACAGGAACACGAACCAGCTGGCGCTCACGCCGACGCGGATGCCGAAGATGCGTGCGAGCTGCATGTTTCTGCGCGGTTGCATGAGTCAATCTTAGGCCCACGGTGGCTCAGCGCCGGAAGCTGGCGCGGGGGGGCCGGCGGGTCCGCTACACCTGCGGGCGAGAGCGGGCGATGATGGCCTCGAAGTCGATGCCCGCCGGCAGCGTGCCGTACTCGAGGCCTCCGTCGTCGGATAGGCGCGAGGCGCAGAAGGCGTCGGCCACGGCCGGGTCGCCGTTGCGCACGAGCAGCGAGCCCTGCAGGCACAGCGCCATACCTTCGACCACGCGCCGGGCACGTTCCTCGAGCGTGGCGGGGTCGGCGAACTGGTCCTTCAGCTGCGCCACGCGGGCGTCCAGCCGCGCGTCGGCGCCGCGGGCCTGCTCAACCTCCTCCAGGAACACCTCCAGCGAGCGGGGCGAGCGTGTCAGCGCACGCAGCACGTCGAGGCTCATGACGTTGCCTGAGCCCTCCCAGATCGACGCCAGCGGCGCCTCGCGATAGAGGCGCGGCATGCCTGACTCCTCGACGTATCCAGCGCCGCCCAGGCACTCGAGCGACTCGTACGCGTGGTTGGGTGCGCGCTTGCACGTCCAGAACTTGCCAACCGCGGTGGCCAGGCGCTTGAACAGCTGCGCGTCGCTGGAGGCCTCGCCGGCGTCCGCGTCAGCGTGCGCCTCGTCGTAGGCGCGCGCCAGGCGCATCGCAAGAGCGGTGGTCGCCTCGGACTCCAGGCACAGGTCCGCGAGCACGTTGCGCATCAGCGGCTGGTCGATCAGCTTCTTGCCGAACGCACTGCGATGGGCCGCGTGGTGGGTGGCGTTTACCACGCCGACCCGCATCCCGGCGGCGGAGCCGATCACGCAGTCCAGGCGGGTGTGGCCGACCATCTCGATGATCGTCGGCACGCCACGGCCGGGCTCGCCCAGCATGCGCGCCCACGCGCCGTGCAGCTCAATCTCCGATGAGGCGTTGGAGTGGTTACCGAGCTTGTCCTTCAGCCGCTGGATGTGAAACGCGTTGCGGCTGCCGTCGGGGAGGATGCGCGGCAGCAGAAAGCAGGACAGGCCGTCGTCGGTCTGAGCGAGCACGAGGAAGAAGTCGGACATCGGCGCCGAGCAGAACCACTTGTGCCCGACGATTTCGTACTCCGCTCCGGCGCCGCCGCCGTTCAACGCGCGGGCCACGGTGGTGTTCGCCCGTACGTCCGAGCCGCCCTGCTTCTCGGTCATCGCCATGCCCGAGATCGCGCAGCCCTTCTCGCTCGCGGGGATCAGGCGCGGGTCATAATGCGTGGCCGTCACCAGCGGCTCCCACTCGCTCGCCAGCTCGGGGGTGGCGCGCAGAGCGGGCACGACCGCGAAGGTCATGGTGATCGGGCAGCAGAACCCGGCCTCGGCCTGCATCGCGGTCATGTACAGCGCCGCGCGCGCCGTGTGCGCAAAGGCCTCCTCGCTCGTCCACGGCAGCGAATGCAGCTCGTGCTCGACCCCCATCTTCATCAGCTGGTGCCACGCCGGGTGGAACTCGACCTCGTCGATGCGGTGTCCGTAACGGTCGAACGTGCGCAGCACCGGCCTGTTCTCGTTCGCGAGCCTGCCCCACAGCTGCTGTGGCTCGCCGCCCACCAACCGCCCGAGCGCAGACGCGCGCTCGCTCACCCAGCCCGCGCCCTCGCGCTCGACCGCCTCCACCAGCGGCACGTTGCTGGTGAAGACGTCGATTCCCTCCAGCGGCGGCGCCTGGTTGACGACCGTATGCGTCTGCCACGGCACGTCGTGTTGGGCGGGTTGCGACAAGGTGCTCGCCATCACAAGACAGTCAAGCAGAGATCGGGCTCGGGGAGGCGGTGGGCACGCGGGCGATAGCATCCGGCCGCTCATGGCCAAGATCAAGGTGAAGAACCCCGTCGTCGAGCTCGACGGCGATGAGATGACCAGGGTCATCTGGTCGTTCATCAAGGAGCGGCTGATCGTCCCGTACCTGGACGTCGATCTGAAGTACTACGACCTCGGCATCGAGCGCCGCGACGCCACGGACGATCGGATCACGGTGGAAGCGGCCGAAGCGATCAAGCGCTACGGCGTGGGGGTCAAGTGCGCGACCATCACCCCCGACGAGGCTCGCGTGAAGGAGTTTGGCCTGAAGGAGATGTACCGCTCGCCCAACGGAACCATCCGCAACATCCTCGGCGGCGTCATCTTCCGCGAGCCGATCGTCATCTCGAACATTCCCCGCCTGGTGCCCGGCTGGACCAAGCCGATCGTGATCGGTCGTCACGCGTTCGGCGACCAGTACCGCGCGACCGACCTAGTCGTTCCGGGAGAGGGCAAGCTGACGCTCACGTACACCCCCACCGACGGGGGTCAGCCGATCGAGCTGGACGTGTACGACTTTCCCGGCGGCGGCGTGGCGATGGCCATGTACAACCTCGATGACTCGATCCGCGACTTCGCGCGCGCCTGCCTGCGCTACGGCCTCGGCCGCTGCTACCCGGTGTACCTGTCGACCAAGAACACGATCCTCAAGCGCTACGACGGGCGCTTCAAAGACATCTTCGAAGACGTGTACGAGAGCGAGTTCAAGACCGACTTCGATCGGGCCGGCATCACCTATGAACACCGCCTGATCGACGACATGGTCGCTGCGTGCCTGAAGTGGGAGGGCGGTTATGTGTGGGCGTGCAAGAACTACGACGGCGATGTGCAGTCCGACACCGTCGCGCAGGGCTTCGGCTCGCTCGGGCTGATGAGCAGCGTGCTGATGACCGCCGACGGGGCGACTGTTGAGGCCGAGGCGGCGCACGGCACCGTCACCCGTCACTACCGCCTGCATCAGCAGGGCAAGCCAACGTCCACCAATCCGATCGCGTCCATCTTCGCCTGGACCCGCGGCCTGTCCGCGCGCGGGCGGATGGACGACACGCCCGAGGTCACCCGCTTCGCCGAGACGCTTGAGCGCGTGTGCGTGCAAACGGTCGAAAGCGGCAACATGACCAAGGACCTGGCGCTGCTGATCGGCCCCGATCAAGCGTGGCAGACCACCGAGGAGTTCCTCGCCTCGATTGACCACAACCTGCGCCAGGCGAGCGCCTGAGGCTTGGGCTCGGCAAGCGACCCAAATCCTTTATCCGCATAGCATCCACCAGGAGATGAACTTGTGAGCGACCCCGTACGAGTCACCGTCACCGGCGCCGCCGGCCAAATCGGCTACAGCATCGTCTTTCGCATCGCCAGCGGACAGCTGCTCGGGCCAGGGCAGCCGGTCGACCTGCGCCTGCTCGAGATCCCGCCGGCGATGGGGGCGCTCGAGGGCGTTGCCATGGAGCTCATCGACTGCGCATTCCCGCTGCTCGCGGGGCTCGATCTGCACGATCGCCCAGGTGACGCCTTTGACGGGGTCAACGTCGCGCTGCTGGTCGGATCACGCCCGCGCACCAAGGGCATGGAGCGCGCAGAGCTGCTCGAGGCCAATGGTCAGATATTCACCGTCCAGGGCAAGGCGCTCAACGCCGTCGCAGCCGCCGACGTGCAGGTGCTCGTGGTGGGCAACCCCGCTAACACGAACTGCCTGATTGCGATGAACAACGCGCCCGACATCCCGCGCGAGCGGTTCACGTCGATGATGCGCCTCGATCACAACCGCGCCATCGCCCAGCTGGCCGCCAAGCTCGCCGTTACGGTCACCGACATCTCGGAGATGGGCGTGTGGGGCAACCACTCGCCGACCATGTACCCCGACCTCTTCCACGCCAAGGTGCGGGGTGAGCTGGCCGCGGGGGTCGTCGACGATCAGGCCTGGATTGAGAATGACTTCTTGCCCAACGTGGGCAAGCGCGGCGCCGAGATCATCGAGGCGCGGGGCGCCTCCTCCGCCGCCTCCGCTGCCAACGCCGCGATCGACCACGTACGCGACTGGATCGCCGGCACAGGCGGAGCGTGGGCATCCATGGGCGTTCCCTCCGACGGCTCATACGGCGTCCCCGAGGGTCTCATCAGCGGCTTCCCGTGCACGTGCGCGGACGGGCAGTGGAAGATCGTCGAGGGTCTCGACATAGGCGAGTTCTCCCGCCGGAAGATCGACGCCTCCGTCGCCGAGCTCGTCAGCGAGCGTGACACCGTGGCCAGCCAGGGCATGATTTAGCAGCGAACGCGCTGATCCAAGAGGCCAGCCCGCTGCAATCTGGGTTGCATCCCCTTACAGAGAAGTTAGGGGCACGACCATCCCGATCGCGCCCCCTTTTTCAACTCACGACCACCGGCGGAATTCGGTGGAAGTCCGCCGGATCATCGTTCCTGGCAAGGACGCAGGGAGCGTGGCGTGCTTTGCACGCGAGCGACCGAGGACGCCGCCAGGGACGATGAGACTAGCCCTTGGGGTACCAGCCGCGGCCTTTCTTCTCTACCTTCCCTTCCTGCGCCAGACCCGGGAGCACGCGGTAGAGATAGTTCTGCTTGATCCCCATCTTCGCCGCCAGCTCGGGGATGGTGATGCCTGGCTGTCCCTGCACGAACGACCGCGCCTCGGCCGCGCGCGTGCCGCTGCCTTTGCGTCGCCCGGCGCGACCTTTGGCCGGCGGGCGACCGGGTTTACGCGCCGGTTTTGGTGCGGCCACCGTTGCTTTTTTGCGGCTGCTCGAGCCGCGCGGACGTCCGGGTCCACGGCGGCGGGTGACGGCTGTGCCGGCCTCGGACGCAGCCGATCCGATCACACCCGCCAGAGCCGATGCTGCAGCCTCGAGTCGGCTGAACTCATCCACCAGCGGCTTGAGCTCCTTCAGTCGGTCGGTGATCTCACGGCGCTTCTCGTCAAGGAAATCTGTCACGGTCGAGTCCTATTCACTAGTGTTGATGCATTGGTCACATCGATTGTGATCTCACCTTACACTAGTTCTCTTGGCGGACACCTTCCTCCAGGTGAGCGCGCAGACGCTCGAGTGTGCGCCTTGCCTCGCGCTCCGGCATGCCGCCGACGAGCGCGCGGCCGACCAACGCTCCCACCGGTCCAAGCGGCGGGCGGAAGTCGTTGCGGTAGTCAAACCGAGTGTCCCCATCCTCAGCTTTGAGGACGTATTCGCTGTACGCCCGCGAGCGCGCCGGGCCGCGACCCTCCCATACGGCCAGCTTGCCCGGGCGGCAGTCGACGAGCTTCCAGTGAACCTCCAAGCTCACGCCGCGCATGTGGACTTGCTGGTCCATCGTGTATCCAACGCGTGGAGGACCATCGTCGGCGCGCACGAGCTTGCGGTGAATCGTGACCCACTCACCCAGACAGCCTGGATCCATGACCACCTCCCACACATCAGCCGGTGGCGCTGCGATACGGATCGAGGCTGTGACGAGGCTCATCTGGCAGCCAGCGACTCGGACTCCTCCCACTCGGCCAGAGCGTGTTCCACGGCCGAGTCGAACGAGTGCAGCCGAACGCCCAGCAGCTCCGCCGCGTGATCATCTGCGGGCAGCAGATCGCCCTGCAGTCCCTCCATCAACGGCACGACCAGCGCTGGGTCCTCGCCAGCGATCGCCGCCGTCAAGCGTGCCGCGATGCCGGTCCGATTCACCCCCAACCTGACCGTCGGGCGATTCACGAGCATCAGCTCAGCGATGCCTGTCAGCATCGCGCCGTACGTGAGCACGTCGGGGCCGCCGATGTCAAGCGAGCGGCCAGACACCTGCGTGGTGGCGCACGCGGCGAGCATCTCGGTGACGTCCCGGGCGTCGATCGGCCGGGTGCGGAACGAACACCACGCCGGCAGCGTCAGCACCGGCATCCGCTCGACGAGGCGGACGAGCACGCGGAAGGAGCGCGAGCGCGCGCCGATGACGATCGACGCTCGCAGTGCCAGCGAGTCGGCGACAGCCTCCAGCAGGACGCGCTCGACCTGCTCGCGACTGGCCAGGTGGCGCGAGAACCGCGAGCGTGCCGCTGCCCCGTTGGACGCGTGCGCGCTCCAACGCGGCACCAGGCCGCCGAGGTACACGGTCCGGCGCACGCCGGCGCCGGCCGCCGCCGCGGCGAAGTTCTCAGCGGCGATGCGATCGCGCTCCGCGAACGGTGAGCCGTCCGCGGGAGGGCGCTCCATCGAATGGATCAGGTAATACGCGATCTCTACCCCGTCGAGAGCGCGTGCGAGCCCGTCCCCCGAGAGCACGTCGCCGCGCACCACCTCCGCGTCGGCTGGCTCCACGCCGGCTGCCTGCAGCCCAGGGCGGGTACGTGCGAGCGCCAGCCTCACGCGCTCCCGGTCCCGACCGAGCGCCCGCACGGTGTGCCCGTCGGCGCACAGCCTGGGAACGAGCAGTGAGCCAACGAAGCCGCTCGCGCCGGTGACGAGGATGCGCATGTGAGCACATGATGACGCCGACTCCACGTTCTCGTGCGCAACGCTCGGAAAATGCGGGCGGATCCGCGCGATCGTCACAGGAAAGTGACTGGTTGCAGGCTATTTCCGGGTACAAGGGATTTCTCTGCGATTTGCGGAGACGCGCGTTCCCGTCCCTTGAGCGGCCCGGCGAATGGTGCTTTGATCGCGCTGTCCCATTCAATCCGACTCGCAGCCGGGGGGTACGTTCTGGTGCCGGGAGTAAAGACTGGTCGAGCGCCCAAGCGGGCGACGCACAAGGTGAGCTGTGACGAGTGCTTCTTCCGGGTCAACCTCCTGTGTGCGCTCGAGCTGTCCGAGCCGTGCGCCACCTTCCGGCCCAACGACGCCCAGCTCAAACCGCCGCAGCAGCTGCGCTTCGTGTTCCGCCAGGAGCGCCGAACGCGAGCAGCGTGGGCGTTTCCGTCCGCCCAGGAGCAGGCCGCCCTGCACGCCTAGAGGGGTATATTGGTGCCAGACCTGCAAGCTTTCGGCAGAGGCGGTGGCAACGATGGCAGCGAAGGACAGATTCGGTAAGGCTGGAGATGCTGCGCGCGCGGCGCAGCGAAACCCGTACCTCCAGCGTCTCGTCGAGGACGAGGAGCTGCGCTCCAACCTGCTCTCGGCGTACATTGCCGCGCGCAGCGCGTACGGGCGCATGAGCAACGGCAAGCCCGCCACCCAGGCGCTGTTCGAGGATCGCAAGCTCCAGCGGGAGCTCAAGGACGCGGCCAACGCGCTGCGCAAGGCGACGAGCTCGCTGCGGGAGCCCCCCAAGCGCAAACGTCGTCGCCGCGGCCTCGGCCGCACGATGCTGTTGCTCACGGTCGGCTCTGTGCTCGCGATCGCCCTCAGCGAGGGTCTGCGCTCGAAGGTGCTCGACCTCATGTTCGGAGCCGAGGAGGAGTTCGACTACAACCTGACGACCGCGCCGGAGACGCCCGCCCCGGCGGGTGTCGCCAGCAGCTGAGCCCGGCGCCTCGTCGGAGACGATGAGCGCCGTGGACGCCGCCGTCGTGGAGGCCCGGGCCCTTGTTGAGGACCCGGGTCCCGGCGGGCACCCCGCGAACGGGAGCGCGCGGTCGCTGTCCGGCGAGAAGGCGCAGCGGATCATCGACGCGATGCGGCGCAGCGTCGCACAGCGAGGCACCGCCGGTTCGACCTTCGACCACGTCTCGCGCGAGGCCGGTGTCTCCAGGGGCCTGTTGCACTACTACTTCGGCACCAAGGAGCAACTGCTCGTCGAGGCGGTCAGGCGCGACTGCGAGCTGCGCCTGGAGAGACTCCAGCACCAGCTCTCAACGGCCAAGACCGCCGATGACTACATCGACCTGATGGCGCAGCACCTGCAGGAGACCATCAGCGAAGATCCGGACTTCGTCACGCTCGCCTTCGAGCTGTTCACGCTGTCGCGTCGTAACGCCGACATCGCGATCGAGTACGCCGGGCTTATTCGCCGGACGCGCGAACAGGTGGCAGCGATGCTCGCCGCCGCGCAGCGCGACGGCGTGCTGCGGCTTCACGCCGAGCCCGAGGCCGTAGCCGAGGTGCTGTTCTCTCTCGGAGACGGTCTTGCGCTGCGCATGCTGACAGAGCCCGACCGGAACTTCACCTCCACGATCCACGCCGGTATCGCCTGCGCTCGCACGCTGCTGACTGACTAGGAGTTCTCACGCGCCGAACGGTCGGTCGATCGACGCACCTATAATCGGCTGTCATGCCGATCTACGAGTACAGACGCCCGGACGGCACCACGTTCGAGCTCCAGCAGTCCTTCAGCGAAGATCCGCTCGCGGTCGATCCTGACACTGGCGTGCCCGTCGAGCGCGTGCTGCATCCACCAGCCGTTCACTTCAAGGGGAAAGGTTTCTACAACACCGACTACGGCACGCGCAATCGACAGCGCGAGACCGCGGCCGCGGAGAAGTCCTCCGCAGAGAAGTCCTCTGCGGAGAAGTCCTCTTCGGAGAAGTCCTCTGCCGAGAAGTCCTCTGCCGAGAAGTCCTCTGCCGAGAAGTCCTCATCCGGGGACTCCTCCTCCTCCTCCTCCTCCTCCTCTGACGGCAAGGCCGAAAAGGGCGCGGCAAAGTCATCAGGCTCCGCACCGGTCGCAGCCAAGAGCTGACCTCGTCAACCGACTCCGCACCGGTCGCTGCGAAGGGCTGACCCTCAGCCGCTCATGAACTGGGCGACGTCCGCCCGGCGTGCTTCTTCTGAGATCGTCAACCCTTCTTCACCGGTGGGCAGGGTGGTCTGTCCCGTTGGCTTGAGCACGCGGGTCGGCGGCGTTCCCGTGACGGCCAGCGCGGCGAACATCCCGAGCAGCGACGCACCGCTCATGTCTGAGATGATCGCCGGTGGGGCGTTCCAGGCAATCCACGGCAGGCGGAAGAAGCTGGTCGGCGACAGCAGCTGCCGCTTCATGTCGGTGAACAACGCCTGCTGGTGTTCCTCGCGCTGGATGTCGGTCTCGCTGGGCGCACACAGGTTCTCGCGCGTGCGCGCCAGCGCCAGCGCCTGCTTGCCGTTGAGGTGGTGGCTGCCGGCGCTCAGCCGTAGCGTGTAGCCGCCCCTGCTGAAGCCGCCGTCGAGCTTGGAGATGATGCAGGGGCCGGTGTATGTGACGCCGCCCATCGCTTCGATCAGCTGCGGGAAGTTTTCGAAGCTGACTTCCACCACGTGGTTGATGGGGACGTTGAGCCAGTGCTTGATGACCGACACCGACAGGGCCGGTCCGCCGAACTCGTGCGCGGCGTTGATCTTCTGCAGGCCGTGTCCGGGGATCTCGACAACGGTGTCACGCGGGATCGACAGGCGCGCGGCGTGTCCGGCGCCGGTGCGGATCAGCATGATCGTGTCCGAGCGTCCGAAGCCGGTGGTTTCGGCCCCGGGTTCCTTGCTGTCTTTCTGGCGGCGGTCTGAGCCCAGCACGAGGATGTTGTTGACCGAGCTGAGCGGATAGCCGGCCGGATCGAGCACGCTCGCGACGTCCGCGGGCAGCGGCGTGCGCTCGAAGTGCGAGCTGAGGAGGAACACGACGAGCGACAGCGCGATCCAGCCGAGGACGAGGGCGAGCAGGCCGAGCAGGATGCGCTTGGGAGTGGCCCAGCGGCGCCAGCCGCCGCCGTGGAGCCCCTCGCCGCGACGTCCCGCTCGGCGTGCGTGAGCTAGTTGCCCGGGCGAGCTCTGCACCTGCCCCAGGCCATCGTCCTGGCGGCGCGGCAGCCGCGGGCGGGCGCGGTAGCGCGTGTACTGCGGCGGCTGATCTCGGTTGTTGCTCATCGACAGGACCCTATATTTGCGAGATGACTCCCACGGAGGCGCCGGTCGGGCGGCTCGTCGTGTGCCCGACCCCGATCGGCAACCTCGAGGACGTGACGCTGCGCGTGCTCGCGGCGCTGAAGGCCGCCGACATCGTGGCCTGCGAGGACACCCGTCACACGAGGGTGCTGCTGGATCGCCATGGGATCGCCGCCCGCATGCTCAGCTTGCACGAGCACAACGAACGCGCGCGCGCGGCCGAGCTGGTGGAGCGCATCCGCGCGGGCGCGGTGGTTGCGCTCGTGTCGGACGCCGGCACGCCGCTGGTGTCCGACCCGGGCTTCGCGCTCGTGCGCGGCTGCCTGATCGCCGCGCTCGCGGTCGAGGTGCTGCCGGGGCCGAGCGCCGTGCTAACCGCGCTCGTCGCCTCCGGCCTGCCGGCCGAGCGCTGGCGCTTCGTCGGCTTCCTGCCGCGTGCCCGCCGCGAGCTGCTGGCGCTGCTGAGCGACGGGACGGACACGCTGGTCGCGTTCGAGTCGCCCCGCCGCCTGGCCGCAACGCTCGAGCTGCTCGCGGGACACGATCCGCAGCGCCCGGTGGCGGTATGCCGGGAGCTGACCAAGCTGCACGAAGAGGTCCGCCGTGGCTCTGCAGCCGAGCTGGCGGCGCACTACCGCGAGGCTCCCGCTCGGGGCGAGGTGGTGCTCGTGTGCGGCGCCGCGCCGCCGGGCCATACGCGACTGACGGACGCGCTCGCGGCGCTGAGTGATCTGATCGACGCCGGCGCCAGGGTGAGGCCGGCGGCCACGGCGGTGGCCAAGCTGACAGGGCTTGGCGCCAACGAGCTCTACCGGGAGATCACGCGCGGGGAACAGTAGCCTGCGCCGAGCATGTCGTTCTACGTGACCACCCCTATCTACTACGTCAACGCCGCGCCGCATCTCGGGCACGCATACACGACGATCGCCGCCGATGTGATGGCCCGTCACCACCGCCAGCGCGGCGAGGACGTGTTCTTCCTGACCGGCACCGACGAGCACGGTGAGCCCGTCGCGGACGCCGCGCACGCGCTCGGCATCGAGCCACAGGAGCTGGCTGACCGCAACGCCGAGCGCTTCAAGGCACTCGCGCCGCAGCTGGAGGCGAGCAACGACTTCTTCATCCGCACCACGGACCCGCAGCACGAAGCAATCGTCAAGGAGGTGCTCTCGCGCGTACGCGAGAACGGGTTCGTGTACGAGGGCACCTACGAAGGCTGGTACTGCCCGCGCTGCGCGGACTTCAAGGCCGACAGCGAGATCGACGAGGGCAACCGCTGTCCGATCCACCACATCGAGCTGACGCGCGAGCGAGAGGACAACTACTTCTTCAAGCTGTCCGCCTTTCAGGAGCGCCTCGAGCAGCTGTACGGAGAGCGAGAGGACTTCGTCACGCCGCGCAGCCGCTACAACGAGGCGCTGTCGTTCATCCGCTCGGGCCTGCGCGACGTTCCGCTCACGCGGCACAAGCTGACCTGGGGGGTACAGGTGCCGTGGGACCCCGAGCACGTCTTCTACGTGTGGTTCGACGCGCTGCTGAACTACTACAGCGCGCTGTCCTACGCTCCTGTTCCGCCGGGGATGTCGGTCGCGGACGGCGATCTCGTCCGCCGGCTGTGGCCGGCGAGCTATCACCTGATCGGCAAGGACATCCTTCGCTTCCACGCGATCTACTGGCCGGCGCTGCTGATGGCCGCCGAGATCGAGCTGCCCGAGCACGTGTTCGTCCACGGCTTTCTGCTGATGGACGGCGAGAAGATGAGCAAGTCGCTGGGCAACGTGCTCGATCCGTTCGCCGTGATCGAACGCTTCGGAGCGGATGCCTTGCGTTTCTATCTGTTGCGCGATGTTCCATTCGGCCAGGACGGGTCGGTCTCGACGGCTTCGTTTGAGCTGCGCTACGAGAGCGAGCTGGCCAACGAGCTCGGCAACCTCGCCAGCCGCACGATCGCGATGGTGCATCGCTACCGCGGCGGCATCCCGCCCTTGGTGACGCTCGATCCGGAGCTCGATGGTGAGTTCGCTCCTCTTGCCGACGAGGTCGAACGCATGATCGACCGCGCGGAGCTGACGACTGCGCTCGAGGCCATCTGGCAGCGCGTGCGTCGGCTCAACCGCTACGTGGAGGAGCGCGCTCCGTGGCAGGTGTCCAAGGAGGACGGCCGCGCGGATGAGCTCGACCGCGTGCTTGCCACGCTGGTCGCCGGCCTGCGCGTGCTGGCAGTGCTGCTGCACCCGTACATGCCATCCAGCACCGACAAGCTGCTCGCCGCCCTTGGCTGCGACGACCGCTCGCTGGCGTCGGCGCGCTGGGATTGCACGAAGGCACTCGGTGAGCCCATCGAAGCGCTCGAGTCGCTGTTCCCCAAGTGATCGACTCGCACACCCATCTGGACCTGTGCGAGCCCCCGAGCTCGGAGCTCGTGGCGGCAGCGGACGCCGCGGGGGTGACGCGCATGCTGACGGTTGGGATCGAAGGGGACTCATGCCGCGCGGCGCTGGCGGCGGCCGAGGACTTCCCCCAGGTGTACGCGGCGATCGGCCGGCATCCGAACGCGGCCGAGGGCTTCGACGACGCCGATCTGGCCGAGCTGCGCACCCTGGCTGCGCACGCGTGCTGTGTTGCGATCGGCGAGACAGGGCTGGACTTCTATCGCGACGGCGCTCCGCGCGCCGACCAGGAGCGTGCGTTCGCGGCGCAGATCGAGCTGGCGCGCGAGACGGGTAAGCCGCTCGTGATCCACACGCGCGCGGCGGCGGAGCGGACGCTCGAGCAACTCGCCGCGGAAGCCGACGGGGTGAGCGTGGTGATGCACTGCTTCTCGATGCCCGAGCGGTTGGAGGAGTGCCTGCGGCGCGGCTACGCGATCTCCTTCGCAGGCAACGTCACCTACCCGAGCGCAGCCGACCTGGCCGCTGCGGCGCGGCGGGTTCCCGAGGAGCGTCTGCTGGTGGAGACGGACGCCCCTTATCTCAGTCCACAGGCGGTCCGCAAGCAGCGCAACCAACCCGCGTTCGTCGTGCACACCGCGGCCTTCCTCGCCGAGCAGCGCGGTGTGAGCGTCCAGGAGCTGGGCGCAACCGTGCAGCGCAACGCTGCGCGCGTGTTCGCGTGGGGATGAGCGCCGTGGCTGAAGGGCCGGTTCAGCCCAGCTTGCGGCGGATGCGTCGATTCGGCGTCCGTCCGGACCGCGACCTCGGCCAGAACTTCCTGATCGACTCCAACATCCTCGGGGTTATCGGTGGCGCGGCCGAGCTCGCGCCGCGCGACGTTGTGCTCGAGGTGGGAGGTGGCCTCGGAGTGCTGTCCGAGTACCTCGCGCAGCGCGCTGGGCACGTGCACGTCGTGGAGATCGACGAACGTCTGCGAGAGGCGCTCTCGGACGCGACAGACCCGCACCCGAACGTGACAGTGCATTGGGCGGACGCGATGGCCATCGACCTGGCCGCGCTGGACCCGCGGCCCGACAAGGTCGTCGCCAATCTGCCCTACGGCGTGGCGGCCAGCGTGCTGCTTCGGACGATCGAGGAGCTGCCGACGGTGCGTCGATGGGTGGCGATGGTGCAGCGAGAGGTCGGCGAGCGGCTCGCGGCCGGACCGGGAAGCGGGACGTACGGCGCCCCTTCGGTGCTCGCGCAGCTGGCGTGCGAGGTGGAAGTGCTGCGGGCGATCCCGCGTACCGTGTTCCATCCCGTGCCGAGCGTCGATTCCGTGCTCGTGGGGATGCGCCGGCGCTGCCAGCGTGCGAGCGCCGAGCCTGCTGCTGCGACCGCTGCGCTGCGCGCGCTTGTGGCTGGCGCGTTTGCGCACCGGCGCAAGACCCTCGCCGGCTCGCTCAGGCTGGCCGGGGTCGCACCCGGACGCTCGCGCGAGCAGGTACGAGCGGCGCTGGTGGCGCTCGGCCACCCGCCGGACGCACGCGCCGAGCGCCTCGGCCCGGAGGACTTCCGGGCGCTTGCGCGTCTGCTCGAGCTATGAGCGTCCACCGCGCGCTCGCGCCCGCGAAGATCAACCTCGGGCTGTTCCTGGGGTCCGTCCGGGCGAGCGACGGCAGGCACGAGCTGGTCACGGTCATGCAATCGATCTCGCTGGCTGATGAGCTGACGCTCGAACCAGCCCCTGCGGGCAGCGAGCGGGATGAGGTCCTGTGCCCCGGCGTGCCCGGTGCCCCCGAGCAGAACCTGGCGGCGGCGGCCATGCGCGCGTTCCGAGCGAGCACCGGCTGGCGGGCGCCGCCGCTGCGGTTGAGCATCGTCAAGCGGATCCCCGTCGCGGCCGGTCTGGGAGGTGGCTCCGCCGATGCCGCCGCTGCGCTGCGCCTGGCGATGCACGCGTCCGGGCTCGGCGACGAGCCGCTCCTGCGCACGCTCGGCTCACAGCTCGGGGCAGACGTCCCAGCCCAGATATCCCCCGGCCGCTGGCTGGCGACCGGCGCCGGCGAGCAGTTGCAGCGGCTGCCGCCAGAGAGATCGCGGTTCGGCGTGCTCTTGCTTCCGGCGCTCGCTGGGCTCTCGACCGCTGCCGTCTACGCGGAGGCCGACCGGCTGGCCCTGGCGCGCACGCAGCAGGAGCTGAACGATCGCCAGCTCGAGCTGCACGCGGCGCTCGAGCACGGCGCCTCGCTTCCGGCCCGCCCGGAGCTGCTGCACAACGACCTCCAGCGCGCCGCCGTGTCGCTGTGTCCGCCGATCGTCGACGCGCTCGCGCAGGCCATCAAAGCCGGAGCGCAGACAGCGCTCCTCAGCGGCTCCGGCCCGACGGTCGTCGGGCTGTTCCGACGCGTCGCGCCGTTCGCTGACAGAGGCCCTGCGCGGGCCCAGGCGGCCGCCGCCGGCCTCGCCGGCCGCGTGCCCGCGGCGATTTGCGCCGCGCCGGTGGACGCAGTGTTCGGGCGCGCGGTTACGCTCTACGGAAGCGAGTGACCTCCTCGTACGTAACAATCCCGGGCGAGATCCAAATGAGCAGGACTGCAATCAACGAGCTGGCGGCGGCGTGCGCCGGTGTATTCAGCCTCGCGCTGTTCGCCGGGCTGATCCTGATCCCGGCGTGGTCGTCGTACTCGCGCGTTTGGCAGCGGCTGGCCGCGACCGTGCTGTCGCTGTACGTGCTCGCGGTGCTGGTCGGCATCGGGGTGGTCGGGGCGCTCGCCGCCGTCTACTTCTGGGGCTGACCCGCGTGTCAGATCTGGCGGCGCTGGACGCGATCACCGAGGCGGTCGAGTCCGGGGCGGGCCTGCCCGAGGTGGTGCGGGCGGCTGCGAGGGCGCTCGACGCGAGCCTCGCGGTGACCGACGCGTGGGGGGCTACGCTGGCGGTCGCGGCCCGCTCTCCCGCCGAGGAGCGGTCGCTGCTCTCCCAGGGCGAGGGAGTGAGCAGCGCGCCGCTGCGCGTGGCCGACACGGTCGTTGGGACGCTGCACATGCGCGTCAAGGCCGAGCCGAGCGCCTCGATGCGCAGGCTGCTGCTGACGATGATCGCCTCCGAGGTCGAGCGCGTGAGGGCGCCCGAGCGCGTCTCGGAAACGGCCTCCGGGGACTTCCTGCGCGCGATCCTGCGCCGCGAGCTGACCGAGCGGGAGGATCTGGTGGGGCGCGCCAAGGAGCTCTCGCTGGCGGTCGAGGACGGGGCGAGCATGCTCGTCGCGCGGGCGCATCCGCAGGCGCCCACGGACGAGGGCTGGCGCGGACGCGTTCGGGCCGTCGCCGAGCGCGGTGCGCGAGCGGTCGCGAGCCGCTCGATCGCCGCGCTGTCCGAGCGCGAGGGCATCGCCGGCGCCGAGGTGCTGGTGCTGGTGCCGGGCGGCGACGAGACCGCTGCGGCGCGCGCGGCGGAGGCGGTGCTGAGCGAGATGGAAGCGAGCCTCGCGGGGTACACGTTCGCGCTCGGGCGCAGCCGCGTCACGGAGGACCCCGCGCAGCTGCCGCGCGCTGCCAGCGAGGCGCTGCTCGCGGCGAACGTCGCCCAGGGCTCCGCGGACGGCGCCGCGCTCGCGTTTGACCAGACCGGCGCCTACAGGCTGTTGTTGTCGGCCATGAGCGAGAACCCGAGTGAGCTGCAACGCTTCTACGCCGAGACGGTCGAGCCGCTCGTGGCCTACGACGAGCAGTACGAGACCGATCTCGTGCGCACGCTCGAGACGTTTCTGGAGGCCGATGGCAACGTGGCGGGCACCGCCCAGCGGCTGTTCACCCATCGCCACACGATCTACTATCGCCTGGAGCGCGTGCGCGAGCTGTCCGGGCTGGACGTCAGCTCGAGCGACGGCCGCGAGAAGCTGAGCCTCGGCCTGAAGGCGATGCGGGTTCTGGGGATCGCCTCGGCCGGGGGGCCCGCGTCGGAGGCCGGCGCTGAAGGCGGGCGCGTACCACGCCGCACGGGCAGGCGCTCCTAGAAGCGCCGCGCGCCGAACTCGATCGCGTAGGTGGCGCCCCGGCCGCTCGTGCGCAGGGCCGCCGGCACGGTTGGCGTGACCGCGACGCCAGCGTCTCGGAACTCGGCGTCGAGCATGATTTCGCGGTGCGGCGCAGATGCCATCCATTCCGCCACGACGTGCAGCGGGGTACTGTCGCTGCCGCTGCCCCAGGCGATGTTCTGTCCGACCGCAAAGCCGGCGGCGTGCTTGAGGTAGTGGGTGACCGCGACGAGCGACAGGGGCGTCTGGCCCGACGGGCGGATGTCGGCGAAGTAGTTCCAGCGCACCATGTTGGTGACCTGGCTCGCCGCCACACGCGTCAGTTCTCGGTTGGAGCGCAGCGAGCGCAAGCGACGGGCGCGCCGCAGCCGATTGATCAGGCACAGCGTCGCCGTGTCCACGGCGCGGACGTTGGCGGCACTGGGGTGCAGGTTGGCGCCGCGGCAGGAGGACGCGGACGTGGCTGCGCGCGCGGTCTCATCCGCGAGCGCGACCGCGCCAGCGAGCAACGTCGCAGCCAGCACCGCGCCCAGCTTGCTCTGCCGTCTTGTGCTCGTCCGCGACAAGTGCGCGCATACTTGCACGGCGGCCGGGTGAGCGCGTTGCTTCATCGTTACCGTGGTTATCGGCATCCCTTCACGGTCCACGCAGTGCACCGCGCGCGACTATCCTTGTAGCCCCCTGGGGGGTCGTCCAATGGCAGGACATCAGGTTTTGGTCCTGAGAATCGGGGTTCGAATCCCTGCCCCCCAGCTGCGGATGCGCGGCGAGCGAATAGCATCTGAGTCGTGAGCGCGCCCACTGTTGTGATCCTCGCCGCGGGCCACGGCACGCGCATGCGCTCCAGGACGCCGAAGGTCCTGCACGACCTGTGCGGCCGCCCGATGGTGCTGTGGCCGGTGCGCGCGGCTCTGGATGCGGGGGCGGGCAGGGTCGTGGTGGTGGACTCGCCCGAGCGGGCGCTCGAGCGCGTGCTGCCCGCGGACGTCGAGCTGGCGGTGCAGGAGCGCGCCGACGGCACCGGCGGCGCGACGATCGCAGCGATGGCCAAGCTCGACTCCCACATGGACCCCGCTGCTGCCGTGGTCGTGCTCGCCGGCGACGTGCCGCTCGTGAGCGCCGACGCGATCACAGGGCTGCTCGAGGCCCACGCCCGGAGCGGCGCGGCGGCGACGATGGCGAGCACGATCCTCGACGATCCGACCGGCTATGGGCGGGTGGTGCGCGACGCCAGCGGGGCGCTCGAGCGGGTCGTCGAGACCAAGGCAGACGGCGACTCGACGCGGTCCGAGCGCGAGATACGCGAGGTCAACACGGGTATCTTCGTGTTCGCCGCCGACGCGCTGCACCAGGCTCTGCCAGGACTGAGCGCGCACAACGCGCAAGGAGAGCTGTACCTGCCGCAGGTGCTCGACGTGCTCCGGGCCGATGGCGCGGTGGTTGCGGCGCACCTCGTAGAGGACGAGCGGCTGGTGCTGGGAGTCAACGATCGGGCGGCGCTCGCGCGCGTGCGTGCGCTCGCGCAGAGCGCCATCCACGAGCGGCACATGCGTGCGGGCGTCGGCATCGTCGACCCCAACGCGACGGTCATCGATGCGGACGTGGAGATCGGGCAGGACACGCTGATCGAGCCATTCACCACCATCCGCGGCAACACGAAGATCGGGCGGGAGTGCACCGTTCGCCACTCATACCTCGTGGACTGCGTGCTCGAGGACGGGGTGAGCGTCGGGCCGTTCGGATACCTGCGCCCGGGAACGGTCCTGCGCGCGGGCACCAAGGTTGGGACGTTCGTGGAGGTCAAGAACTCCGACGTCGGGCCCGACGCGAGGGTCCCCCACCTGTCCTACATCGGCGACGCCGACGTCGGCGAGGGGACGAACCTGGGCGCGGCGACGATCACCGCCAACTACGACGGCCGCGCCAAGCATCGAACGACGGTCGGTCGGGGGGTGCGCACGGGTGTGGACACGACGCTCGTGGCTCCCGTGAGCGTCGGCGACGACGCGTACACGGGCGCCGGGTCGGTGATCACCGAGGACGTGCCGCCCGGCGCGCTCGGCATCGCGCGCGAGCGCCAGCGCAACGTCGAGGGCTACTCCGGGCGGGGAGGAGAATCTTGACGACCGATTCGAGCCGGACGTTTACACTGCTGATGAGATGAGTGCGATCGACACGCGCACCGAGTATTCGCGGGCGAGCCTGCCGATCGACTACAACAAGCGGCTGATGCTGTTCAGCGGGCGCGCGAACCCGCAGCTGGCGGTGGACATCGCGGACAAGCTGGGCGTGGACCTCGGGCCGGTCGAGCTGAAGACGTTCTCCCAAGGTGAGGTGTACTGCCGCTACGAGGAGTCGATCCGCGGCGCGGACGTGTTCATCGTGCAGTCCACGTGCGGCAACCCGCAGACGGGGGTGACGGCCAACGACTCGCTGATGGAGCTGCTGTTCATGATCGACGCCGCCGTGGGCGCGTCAGCCCACAGGGTGATCGCGGTGACGCCGTGGTTCGGCTACTCGCGCCAGGACAAGAAGTCCGCGCCGCGCGAGCCGATCTCGGCGCGGCTGGTCGCGCGCATGCTGGAGGCCGCGGGCGCCGATCGGGTGCTCACGATGGACCTGCACGCCGGCCAGATCCAGGGCTTCTTTCAGAAGCCGGTCGACCACATGACGGCGCTGTTCATGCTCACGCAGTACTTCGCCGACCTCGCGTTGCCGGACCTGGTGGTCGTCGCGCCTGACGCCGGCAGGGTCAAGTTGAACAAGAACTTCGCGTCCAAGATCGGCGCCGAGCTGGCGATCCTCGACAAGGAGCGACCCGCCCAGCAGGTCGCAGAGATCGGGTACGTGATCGGCGACGTGAAGGGCAAGACGGCGGTGATCGTCGACGACATGATCGACACCGCGGGCACGCTCGCGGCGGCTGCCAAGACGGTCAAGGAGGAAGGCGCCGCGCGCATCTACGCGGCGGCGACGCACGCGGTGTTCTCGGGACACGCGTTCGACAACCTCAAGGATGCTGGGTTTGAGCAGATCGTGGTGACGGACACGATCGCCGTCGGTCCGGGCCGTCCGGACAACGTTCGCGTCCTGCCATGCGCCGAGCTGCTGGCCGACTCGATCCGACGTATCTTCGTCGACGACTCCGTCAGCGAGGTGTTCGGCGGCGAGAACCAGCTGTTCTGAGCGGCCGGCACATGTGCCGGCCGGCCGGCCGCGCATGCGCGGCCGGTGGCAGGGTCGCATGCGACCCTGCCCGGGTGGGCACATGTGCCCACCCGTCATCATCTCCGGACGATGTCCTCCCCCACCGTCACCCCTGCCGCGGCTGCGCGTGGACCGCACGCTTGGTGGCTGGGGCTCGCGCCTGCTCAGCGCCGCCTCGCGCGGAGGCTGCTCGGGGTCGGCGTCATCCTGGTGCTCGTCCTCAGCGCCGTGCTGGCGCGGTTCCTGACGGCGGAGAACGTGGAACGCAACGACGACGAGACTCTGATCGAGGCTCAGGCGAGGGGGGATGTGAGCGGCATGCTCGACCAGCTCCACGGCTGCCGGCAGAGCCCGTCGTGCGTGGCCACGGTCAAGGCCAACGCCAGCAACCCGCGCCTGCGTCGATCGGGCGAAGTGAAGATCCTCCAGCTGGAATCGCCCACCGCGTACTCGCTGTTCGGGGCAACCGGCAAGACGCGCCTGGCGTGGACGGTGATCGGGACGCTGCCGGTGGTGCAGTGCGTGGACGTGCGCCGCACCGGCAACCTCCTGAGCGGTATCCACGTGCAGCTGGTCGGGCTGAGCGCGCCGATTGCCAACGAAGGCAGCTGCACGAAGCGCTCGAGCAGCGAAGTGGAAGAAGAAGCAGCGACAGCAGCAGAACGATGAGCGGCGATTGCTAGAGTCTGCAATCCCGCGATGGCCAACACCACGACCAAGCTGAACGTGAGCAGCCGCGAGGCCGCCGGCTCGCGTGCGGCGCGCCGCGTGCGCCGCAGCGGGCGCGTGCCCGGAGTGCTGTACGGCGGCGGCGCGGAGGCGGTGGGCTTCGACGCCGACGCGCGCGAGCTGCGCCACGCGCTCGCGCGATCCGGCGCCGTCCTCGATCTGAGCGTCGACGGCAAGAAACCGACGCCGGTCGTGCTCAAGGAGGCCCAGCGTCACCCTGTGCGCGGCGAGACCATCCACGTGGACCTCCTGCGCGTGAAGCTCGACGAGGTCATAAACGCGGTTGTCCCGCTCGAGCTGACGGGCGTCGACGACGCGCCGGGCGTGAAGCAGGGCGGCGTGCTCGAGCAGATCACACGTGAGCTCAACGTGCAGGCGCTGCCGACGGCGATCCCCGCGTCGATCGTCCACGAGGTGGGCGAGATGCAGATCGGCGAGACGATCGTGCTCGCCGCGCTGCAGGCTCCGGAGGGCGTGACGCTGCTCGACGACCTCGAGGAGACGGTCCTTGCAACGCTCTCTCCGCCGCGGCTTCAGGCGGAGGCCGACGAGGAGATCGAGGCCGAGACGGAGGTCGTGGGCGAGGACGGCGCACAGGCAGACGCCGAGGGCGCCGGCTCCGAGGGCTCCTCAGGCGAGGAGTAGCGCTGCGACGCCCGTTCGGCGGTGGCGGCGCCGGAGCCGTCGACTGGCTGATCGTCGGCCTGGGCAACCCCGGCCGCGAGTACGCGAACACGCGGCACAACGTCGGCTTCATGGTCGCGCAGGCGCTGCTCGCGCGGTGGGCGTTGGGACGGGCACGGGACCGCTTCCGCGGCCGCATCGCAGAAGGTCGCGTGCCCGCTTCCGCCGCTGGCGTGTCGACCACCGGCATGGGCCCGCGCGTGGCAGTGCTCTGCCCGCAGACGTACATGAACGACGCCGGTCGCTCCGTCGGCCCGGCCCGCGGTGCGCTCAAGCTGCCGCTCGAGCGCGTGGTGGTCGTACACGATGAGATCGACCTGCCATTCGGCGAGGTGCGCACGCGCGTGGGCGGCGGGCTTGCGGGCCACAACGGGCTGAAGTCGCTCAAGCGCGAGCTTGGTGGCGGGGACTTCGTGCGCGTGCGCGTCGGCGTCGGCCGTCCGGACTCGAGCGACCCGGAGATCGTCTCCGCCTACGTGCTCGGGCGCTTTCGCGAGGGCGAGGAGCAGGTGCGAGAGCTCGTCGAGCGCGCGTGCGAGCAGGTCGAGCGCGTCGTGCTGGGCGAAGGCGTCGAGCGACCGCGGGCCGAGGGCGCTGGAGCCGAAAGCAGCGGTCGGGAGCGGCAGCGCTGATGGCGGCGGGCGTGGGAGCGCTGCGCGTGCTGCTCGGACTCGCCCACGATGACGCGGCGACGCTCCAGCTCGCTCGCGCGGGCGGTCACGCGTTCGTGTCGAGCTCGCTGCGCCCGTACGTGATCGCGGCGCTGACCGAGATCGACGCCGAGGCGCGCGCGCGACCGACGCTGGTCGTCGTCGGCGACGACCGCGCCGCGCGCGACCTGGCGGGCGATCTGAGCGCGTGGCTTGCGCCGCGGCGGGTGCGCTACTACCCCACGAGGGGCGTCGCGTACGAGTCGCACCTGGCTCCACCGGCGCATCTCGTGGGTCTTCGCGTGGCCGCTCTGGATGCCCTGCTGGGCACGGACGGGTCCGGCGAGGACCCCGCGCACGCTGATCAGCCGGTGGTGGTCGTGAGCGCGGTGGCGCTGTCGGAGAAGGTGCCCGATCCGCAGCTGCGACCCCGGTCGTTCACGCTGCGCGTGGGCGAGCTGCTCGATCTGGACGAGTGCGCGGCCGAGCTCGTGAGCGCGGGTTACGAACGCGCCGACCAGGTCGAGGAGCGTGGACAGTTTGCGCTCCGGGGGGGCCTGCTGGACGTGTTCCCGGCGACCGAGGAGCGGGCTGTGCGCGTGGACATGTTCGACGTGGAGATCGAGTCGCTCCGTTGGTTCTCGACCTTCACCCAGCGCTCGCTCGGGGAGGTGGAGGAGGTCGAGATAGCGCCTGCGGCTGAGCTCGCGCTGGAGCACCGGGAGCTGGCCGAGATCGCGGTTGAACAGATGCCCACCCACCCGTTCGCGCCCGGCGACGGCGAGGACTCCGAGCGGCCGGACATCACCGAGCTGCTCCCGATCGAGCGCTTCGGCGCGCTGCTGGATCTGGTGGGCGGTAACACCGAGCTGGTGGTTGGCGCCGAGGAGGATCTCGGGCCTGTGCTGAGTGACCACTGGAGCGACGTGTGCGCGGCGTTTGGCGACGAGGATGCGCACCACCTGTACGTGAGCCCGCAGAGCATCCTGTCGACGTTGGGCGAGCGGGCGCGGATCTGGCTGTCGGCGTTGTCGAGCGGCCAGACGGTCGAGCTGCGCGCGCAGTCCGCCGACACGGCCGCGCGCTCGCTCGGCGAGGCCGAGCCGGAGCTCGAGAAGCTCGTGCGCTCTGGCTACAGGACGGTTGTGGCGTTTCCCCGCCGTGGAGAGGGCGAGCGCGCCGCCTACAACCTCGGACGGCTGAAAGCCTCGTGGCTCGGGGAGGACGCGGGCGGTGGCGCAGCGTCGATCGCTCGCCAGCCGATCGAGCCATCGCTGCGCTTTGTCGCAGCGTCGCTGCGCGAAGGCTTCGTGGCCCCGCAGCTGAAGCTCGCGGTCTATCCCGAGCACCGGCTGCTGCGCCGACGCCGCTCTCAGCGCGGCGGCTCGGGCGGAGCCGGCCGCGGCGGTCCGGGAGGCGCGCGCCGCGGTGCGCTGCGGTCGTTCACGGAACTGCGGACCGGGGACATCGTTGTGCACGAGGACCACGGGGTGGCGCGCTTCGCTGGCTTTGAGACGCGCACGGTTGCTGAGGTCACGCGCGACTACCTGTACCTCGAATATCGGGGCGATGACCGTGTGTTCGTGCCCACCGACCAGCTGGCCAAGATCTCGCGCTACGTCGGCGCGGGCAGCGGCGAGCACCCGCCGCTGAGCAAGCTCGGCGGCACGCGCTGGGAGGCGATGAAGGCCAGGGCGCGACGAGCCGCGCAGGAGCTGGCCGGCGAGCTGCTCAGCCTGTACGCCGAGCGCCGGCGGCGCGCCGGCCACGCATTCGGTCCCGACTCAGACTGGCAGCGGGAGTTCGAGGAGCGCTTCCCCTTCACCGAGACGCCCGACCAGCGCGACGCGATCGAGCTGGTCAAGGCCGACATGGAAACGCCGCGACCGATGGACAGGCTGATCTGCGGCGACGTCGGCTACGGCAAGACCGAGGTGGCGTTGCGCGCGGCCTTCAAGGCGGCCGCCGAGGGCAAGCAGGTGTTGATGCTCGTGCCGACAACGATCCTCGCCCAGCAGCACTACGGCACGTTCGCGGAGCGGCTTGCCGACTATCCGTTTACGCTCGAGCACGTCTCGAGGTTTCGCACGCCCGCTGAGCAGAAGAGCGCGGTCATGGGCTTCGCCGAGGGGCGCGTGGATATTCTGATCGGCACGCACCGGGTGCTCTCGCGCGACGTCCGCGCCAAGGACCTCGGCCTGCTCATCGTCGACGAGGAGCAGCGCTTCGGCGTCAAGCAGAAGGAGCTGCTGCGCCAGCTGAAGCTGAGGGTGGACGTGATCTCGATGTCGGCCACACCGATCCCGCGCACGCTGCAGATGTCGCTGGCCGGGCTGCGTGACATCTCCGTGATCGAGACGCCGCCGGAAGGGCGCCGGCCGGTGAGGACGTATGTGGGCGAGTACGAGGAGGAGCTGGTCAAGCGGGCGATCGTGCGCGAGCACAGTCGCGGCGGGCAGGCGTTCTTCTTGCACAACCGCATCGACTCGATCGATGAGACCGCTGAGCGGCTGCGCGCGCTGTGCCCGGGCGTGCGCTTCGCGGTGGCTCATGGGCAGATGGGCGAGGGGGAGCTGGAGGCGGTGATGATGGACTACCTGCGCGGCGGCGCGGACGTGCTGGTGTGCACGTCGATCATCGAGTCCGGCATCGACATCCCGCAGTCGAACACCCTGGTCGTCGAGCACGCCGACACGTTCGGACTGGCTCAGCTCTACCAGATCCGCGGGCGGGTGGGACGCAGCCGCGAGCGCGCGTACGCGTACCTGCTGTACGACTCCGCGGCCGCGCTCACCCCCGAGGCGGCGCAGCGGCTGTCGGCGCTGTCGGACTACACCGAGCTGGGCGCGGGCTTCAAGATCGCGATGCGCGACCTGGAGATCCGCGGCGCGGGCAACCTGCTCGGCGACGAGCAGTCCGGGCACGTGGCGGCGCTCGGATTCGAGCTGTACATGCAGATGCTCGACGAGGCCGTCGCGGCGGCCGAGCCGGAGCTGGAGGGCGAGGCGCTGCCGGAGCCGGTGCGGTTGGACGTGAGCGTCGACGCGTACGTGCCGGCCGACTACATCCGCTACGAGCAGGCCAAGATCGAGGTGCACCGGCGCGTGGCGGGGGCGCTCGAGGTGGCGGACGTGGAACGGCTGCGCGAGGAGCTCGAGGATCGCTTCGGTCCGGTGCCCGAGCCGGTCGAGAACCTGCTGGCGCTGCAACGAGCGCGCATCAAGTTCGGCCAGGCGGGGGCGCGGACGGTGAGCTTCCACGGCGATCGTCTGGCGGTCGTGCCAATCGAGCTCGATTCGATCCGTGCGCGGCGGCTGCGCGAGGAGTTGCCCGATGCGCTGTACGAATCCGGTCGCTCGCAGGTCTCGGTGCGCGTTCCCAAGGACGGGACCGAGCGCTTCCCCAGCGTGGTGCGGGCGGCGGACGCGCTGCTGGCGATCGTGCGAGAAGCCGCTTAGAAACTCGTTAGGCGCTCGTTAACGACAACCTAGGAGCTTTCCGCTAGAGTGCCGGCGTCGTGTCCAAGGCCCTCCGACTCATCCCGGCGCTAGGCGCCGTTTTGTTTGCCCTCGTGGGACTGTCCGCGTGCGGCGGCATTCCCGGCGACGCGGTGGTGCAGGTCAACGGCACCCCGATCCCGAAGACCGCGTTCGAACACTGGATGTCGGTGGCGGCAGCCTCGACGTCGGCGGGCACGACGGAAAAGCCGGTGATCCCTGTACCGCCGAACTACACCGCGTGCATCTCGCATCTGGCGGCCACCTCGCCGAAGCCGGCCAAAGGTCAGTCGGCGCCGACGACCAAGCAGCTGAAGACGCAGTGCGAACAGCAGTACAAATCGCTGCAGCAGGAGGTGCTGGGTTTCCTGATCTCCTCACAGTGGGTGATCGGAGAAGCGTCCTCGCTGGGCGTGAAACTCAGCGACGGGGAAGTCAAGAAGGAATTCGCAAAAATCAAGAGTCAGCAGTTCCCCAAGGCGGCCGAATTCGAAAAATTCCTGTCGACGTCCGGTCAGTCGGTCTCGGATCTGCTGCTGCGCGTGAAGCTCAACCTGCTCTCGCAGAAAATCCAGAAGCAGATCATCAAAGCCAAAAGCACGGTCACGCAGGCCCAGATCGCCAAGTACTACAACGAAAACAAGTCGCGCTATGGCACGCCGGAAAAGCGCTCCGTGAGGATCATCCTCACCAAGACCGAAGCGCAGGCCGAGAGCGCCAAGAAAGAAATCGAATCGGGCAAGAGCTTCGCGAGCGTGGCCAAGAGCGTGTCGATCGACCCGACGAGCAAGGCCAACGGTGGCCTGCTGAAGGAAGTGATCCCGGGTGAGGAGGAGAAGGCGCTCGATACGGCGATCTTCTCGGCTAAGACGAGCGTGCTCGGCGGCCCCGTCAAGACGCCGTTCGGCTACTACATCTACGAAGTCGTGACCATCAAGGCTGGCAGCCAGAAGTCCCTGGCGCAGGTGCAGTCCACCGTCAAACAGCAGCTGTCGGCGACCGGCGAGCAGCAGGCGCTGAGCAAGTTCGTGAAAGAATTCAAAAAGAAGTGGGCCGCCAAAACGGAATGCCGGTCTGGCTACGATGTGACCGACTGCGCGGGCTACAAAGCGCCGAAGACGAGCTCCACCGGCACATCCAGCGTCGGGTAGCAGGCACGCTGGCCGCATGAGCCAGATCGAGCGAATCCACGCCCGCCAGATCCTCGACAGCCGCGGCAACCCCACGGTTGAGGTCGACGTGAGACTGCGCTCTGGCGCCAACGGTCGCGCGGCGGTGCCGTCGGGGGCGTCCACGGGCGAGTTCGAGGCGACGGAGCTGCGCGACGGCGGCGAGCTGTGGGGGGGCAAGGGCGTGTCACGCGCGGTTGGCAACGTCGAGCACGAGATCGCGGAGTCGCTGACGGGCATGGACGCCAGCGACCAGGAGGCGCTCGACCGGGCGCTGGTGGAGCTGGACGGCACGCCCAACAAGTCGCGCTTGGGCGCGAACGCGATCCTGGGGGTATCGCTGGCGGCGGCCCACGCGCAGGCGGCGGAGGAGGGACTGGCACTGTGGCGCTACCTCGGCGGCGAGACGGCGGGGGTGATGCCGGTGCCGATGATGAACGTGCTCAACGGCGGCGCACACGCTGATAACAAGCTCGACTTCCAGGAGTTCATGGTGGTGCCGTTTGGCGCACGGACGTTCTCGGAGGGTGTGCGCATGGGCGTGGAAGTCTTCCACGCGCTGAAGCGCACCCTGCACGAGCGCGGGCTCGCCACCGCGGTGGGCGACGAGGGCGGGTTCGCGCCCGACCTGAGCTCCAACGAGGAGGCGTTGGAGATGCTCGTGGCGGGCATCGAGGAGGCTGGATTCACGCCAGGCGACGACGTGGCGCTCGCGCTCGACCCGGCCACCAGCGAGCTCTACCGAGATGGCGCGTATGTGCTCGAGCACGAGGGTCGCACGCTGAGCGCGGCGGAGCTGACCGACTACTGGGCGGGTCTCGTGGCGCGCTACCCGATCGTGTCGATCGAGGACGGCATGGACGAGGCGGACTGGGACGGCTGGGAGACGCTCACGCAGCGCTTGGGCTCGGCGGTGCAGCTCGTCGGCGACGACGTGTTCGTGACGAACACCGAGCGGCTGCGCAGTGGCATCGCGGCGGGCGTGGCGAACTCGATCCTGATCAAGGTCAACCAGATCGGGACGCTGACAGAGACGCTGCAGGCGATCGCGATGGCGCACGAGGCGGGCTACACGGCGGTGATGAGCCATCGCTCGGGCGAGACCGAGGATGTGACGATCGCCGACCTGGCGGTGGCGACCGGCTGCGGGCAGATCAAGACGGGCGCCCCCTCGAGGTCCGACCGGGTGGCTAAGTACAACCAGCTGCTGCGTATCGAGGAGCAGCTGGGGGCGAGTGCGCGGTTCCCCGGGCGCGGCGCGTTGCGGGGCAGCTGAAGCAGTCGCCCGCCGAGACTCGCCGGCGGTGGCGGTGGCGGTGGCGGCGGCGGCGGTGAAGTAGCTCTCACCCGGTGACAGCCGTATGACCATGGTTCTACAGCACCTGTGGCGAGAGACACTCCCGCGCCGCCAGCCGTCCGTCAGCGTCGGGCTGTGCCGCTGGCCGTCTGTCGGCGCCCGGCCGTCATCGGTCAGCGGCAGGATGTTCGCCGGCTGCCGCGAATCCGGGTAAGCATGTCCGCCGTCTCGGCATCACGCCCAGGCTCGAGTCGCGCTCGCGGCGCGCGTGTGCGCTGGGACCGGCTGGCGCGCGTGGCGATGCTGTGCGTGCTGGCGGCGCTTGTTTATCTGTACGTGAGCGCCGGTGTGCACATGTTCTCGACGTGGCGCCAGGCGCGGCACGACAGCGCGACGGTGGCGGCGATGGGGCGTGAACACAAGCTGCTCGTGCAGCAGCACGAAGCTCTCAGCGCACCGGGGACGCTGGAAGCGGAGGCTCGCCAGCTGGGGATGATGAACCGCAACGAGCAGCCGTACGTGATCAGCGGGCTGCCCGAAAACTGAGCGCTGTGCGACGGCGGCGCGCGTCGGCCCGCAGCGACTTCCGCTGCTAGCCTCGGCTGGTGTCGTTCGAGACGGCGATCTTCCAGTGGCAGCAGGGTGAACGCAGGCTGCGGGCTGCACCGGTCGAGCGGAGTTCGCTGCTGGAACGCGTGACCGACGCCCTGGTTGCGGAACTGCGCCGGCGCTTGGGAGGGCGGTTCTCGGCGCAGGAGCTCGTGGATCTCTATGAAGGCGGCAGCGCGTGGTGCGTGCAGGTGGCGATGAAGCTCGCGCCGGAGGACCCGTGGGCGTGGGAGGCGGGCGTGGTCGTGGACGCGGCGTTCGCCAGGTACCTGCGCGAGGCCGCAGACTATGCCGGTGGGCGCAGGACGCTTTCGGAGGTGTAGGCCATGCGGCGGCGACCTAGTCGTCGTCTTCGCCGACGCGGCGGATGACTATCCGATCTTCCTCGACCTCGACCTCGACCGGACGGTGCCCGGCCCAGTGCTCGGCGTAGATCGGGTTCTCCTGGATGGCTGGGTCCAGCCACAGACCGTAGCCCTCCTCGCCGTGGTCGAACGTGCCCTCTAGGGGACCGGTGTTGCGGCCGGGCGAGCGCCGGCCGCGCCCGCCTCGGCGACTGCGGCGGCGCGTGGGCGTGCTGCTGGCGTCCTCGGACTCCTCGTCGTCCTCTCCGTCCCGTGCGTCGCGTGCGTCCTGCGCGTCCTGCGCGGCTTGCGCTCGGGCGCGCTCCGCCTCGGCTTCGGCCGCTTCGAGCTCGGCTGCGATCAGCGCGTCGTCCTCGGCGCGCAGGTCGATCTCCTCCGGATAGTCGCCGGCGCTCGTGCCCTCGGGCGCGTCGTCGTCGCTGACGAGCTCGTTCTGGCGCCTGAACTGCTCGATGTCGCGGACGGTGACCTCGAGCTGGTGCGCGACCCAGGCGTCGGTGCGTCCCTGCCGCACCCAGGCGCGGATCTGGTTCAGGTGCGGGCGCAGAGATTTCCGGGGCATGGACGGTCCGGGAGACTAGCGTAAGCGCCCGCGAGGCGCGGCGGGCGTGTGCGGTGCCCGTCCTGCAGGGCGGCTGTGGCGATCCTCGGCAGGGCTTTGAGATATGGGGATCGCGTTCCCCCGGTCCTGGGACTATGCTAGGCGCATCGGCGGTGGCGGGTCGCGCCGGGGTCGCCAATTGGCACAAAGAGGAAGGTGCACCGAAATGCTGGTTTTGACGCGCAAGTCCAACCAGAGCATCATGATCGGGGATGAGATCGAGGTTTCGGTGCTGTCGGTTATGGGCGAGAAGGTACGCATCGGTATTCAGGCGCCACAGAGGGTTCCTGTCTTCCGGAAGGAGATCTATCTCGAGATTCATCGCGAAGCGGGCACGCCGTCGCCAGGTCAGGACAGACCGGCGTCCGAGCAGGCCTCCGACGTGGGGAAGTCTCTGCGCGAGCTGGGCGAGGGCTCCTAAACGCTGTTCCGCGAGCCCGACTGGTTCGAGCGTGCGGGCGCTGCGCGGTGGCTGCGGCGCCCATATCAGCCAAGCAGCAGGTAGAGCGTGCGGAACATCACGACCGTGACGACTGCTGCGGTCAGCACGAGCGTGAGGACGAGCAGCACGAAGCGCACCGAGCCGCGCTTGTGACGTCTGTCGGCCTCGCGCTTGAGCGCGCGCTGCTCGGTGGTACGGCGCAGAGAGTCGCGGCGGCGGCGATCGAGCGAGATCTCCTTGACGAACGCCTGCTCCCAGTCGGCGAGGCTCTGTCGCATTTTCATGACCGCGCCTCGTCGCCCGTGGACTCAATCAGGAGCCTACGGGCGCCTTGGCGCGCTCGTAGATAGCTACAAAGCGCAGGTAGTTCTCGGCGATCTTCCGCGCGCCGGTGGCACGCTCGATCTTGCCGTCGACGTAGGCCTTCAACGGGCCCCACCAGATCGAGCGGCCGATGGCGAAGCCGATGAAGCCGTCCACGGGGGCCGCCTGGGCCAGCCAATGGTCGACCTTGGCGTCGTTTGCGCCGCGCCCGAGCACGACGCATGCCACGCCGTCGCGGCCGCCCGAACGCGCCTGGGCGACTAGCATCTCGCAGTCGGAGCGCTGTTCGACGCCCTCGATCTTCCAGACGTCCACCTCGATGCCGGCTTCCTGGTTCTCGGCAATCGTGCGGCGCATCAGCTCGGGCCGCAGCTCGGCGTCGTAGCGGTCGGTGTCGCCGTCGACCGACTGCAGCTGTGCATCCTCGGCGGGCACGAGCAGCTCGAACAGGAACTTGCGCTCGTGCTCCTTCAGCCAGTCGCTCAAGCGACGTAGCTTGGCGAGCTGTTCACGGTTGGCGGCGCGGTCACCGTCGGGGTTGTAGCGGACGAGCACCTTGGTGAAGTCGGGATCGAAGCGCTCGATGTGCTCGCCGAAGTCCTCGCCGTATTGGAAGTCGAACATGCTCTGGCCCGAGCGCTCGGCGGGCATCGCGAGCCTCAGGCCGCGCTCGCGCGCCTCTGCTGGAACGGTGGAGCCGAACTGCTCGTCGACGAGCACGCCGGTCACGGCTGGGTCCGCGCCGGCGCCGACTGCCTGGAGCATGCCCTCGAATATGAGGTGCTTGGCGTCGGCGATGATCGCTGTCTGCTCGGAGTCCGGCTCGCCGTCGATCCCGAAGAACTTCTTCTGGAACGAGCCACGGTGATCGAACGCGAGTATGTACAGCTTCTGGTCATATCCGAGGGTCATGGGCGTGAGTATTCCAGAGGCGCGTAGGGCGGGGTCGAGAGGTCCTTAGAATGGTCGAGATGACCTCCGGTGCCGATCTGTTCGTCGTGTGCAAGCAGTGCGGGTCGGAGGTGAGCCCATACATCACCGAGTGCCCCTACTGCGGCAATCGCCTGCGCAGACGCGCACCCAAGCTGCCGCCGGCGAACGCCCCCGCCCGCGCTCGCCGCGGTCGCTGGCGGCTTGCGTCGCTGTTCGGTCGCTCCAAGTCAGCCCCGGTGCGCGCTCTTCCACGCACCGCTCGCCGTGCGGCGCCGGGGCGCTGGGGGGCCGAACGCCCGTACGCGACGATCGTCCTGGTGGCGGCCAGCTGCGTGGCATGGGTGGTGTGGCACGCCAAACCCGATCTGTACATCAACATGGCGATCATCGGTCCACTCCACGGGGACTGGTGGAAGCTGTTCACGAGCCAGTTCGCGTACGCCAACGGCATATATGCGTTCGTGACGCTGCTTGCGGTGGCGATCTTCGGCTGGCTGTTCGAGCGCCGCCACGGGCCGGCGGCGGTGCTGGCGCTGTTCTTCGGCGCGGGCGCCACGGGGGCGCTGGTGGCGAGCGCGGTGTATTCGGAGGCGATCGTGAGCGGTGGCAACGGAGCGGCTCTGGCGCTGCTCGCGGCGTGGGCTGCGCCGGACCTGGAGTGCGCGCGCGCGGGCACGTACTACGAGGGCGACCTCCTGGGCGCGGGCGCGATCGCTGCGTTGCTGTTGGCGATCCCGTTCGCGCGCCCGGAGGCGAGCTGGCTGGCGGGGGTCACAGGGGCGGCGCTGGGCCTGGTGGTTGGGTTCAGCATGCATCAGCTCGGTGAGCGGGAGTCCTAGGCACCTATGATTCTCGGGCGATGACGATGACCAACGCGGTGGTGCTGATCGAGGCTGAGCGCGACGCGCTGTCGAGTCTCGGTGCTGCGCTCGCGGACATCGAGGGCGTTGCGGAGGCCTACTCGGTGACCGGGGCATGGGACTTCGTGGCGATCGTGCGGGTGCCCGATCACGAGCAGCTCGCGGACGTGGTGACCGGCGAGATCGGCGGTCTGTCGGGGGTGACGCGCACGCAGACGATGGTCGCGTTCGCCGCGTACTCGCGCCACGATCTCGAAGCGCTGTTCTCGATTGGGGAATGATCGCCTGACGGCGGTGGTGGCAGTGACGATGAAGCCCGAGTATGGGCCGACGCTCGGGCGCTTGCTGGCTCCCCGCTGGCACGACGCGTCGCGGCTGACCCGCGCGGCGGTGATCATCGTGGGCGTGGGGCTGGCAGCACTGCTGGTGACGGGGGCGCTGACGCTCGAGAACGCCGCGTTCACGCACGGTGGCAGGGTCCCGTTTAGCTTCAGCTACCGGGACCTGTACCGCACGGCTCCCGACCCGGGCGGGTACGTGAAGGTGCAGGGCCGCTGGCCGGACGGCGCGCTGAAGTACTCCTTCGCGGTCGATCCACTGCGGCTGCCGGCTTACTCCGGCGAACTGTCCAGCGAGATGCCGCTGTATGCGGGGCGCTTGATCCGCGCGCTGAGCGAGCGGTCTGTGGGCTTCGTGCTGCGTGGTCAGGGCAAGACCAAGATCAACAAGGAAGAGACGGGCTACGAGGTGCTGTACACGACCGAGGTCGAAGGACGGGCGATGTACGCTCGAGACGTGCTGCTCGTGCCGCCGCGCGCGGGTGCACGCGAAGGTGTGGACATCGTGATGCTCACCTCGCCGTCAGCGAGTGCCCAGATCTCCTCGCCGGTGGAAGTGGGGTCTACGGGCGTGCTGCTGCGACCGCTGAAAAGCTTCACGCTCGGTTAGCCGGCGGGAGGAGCTTCGGTGCCGCCGTCGTTCTGCGTGCTCTGGCCTTCAGCGGGGCTGGGCGTGGTGGGCTGGCTGGCGGGCGGGGGCGTGGCTTCAGGAACGGGCACTGATTCGACGGTCGGCAGCTGCGACGCGGGCGGGGGTGGTGTTGGGGCAGTCGTGGTTTCGGTGCCCGAGGTGGTTGTCTGCCCGGTGGTGGTGGTGGTGGTGGCGGCGGCGGGAAGTTCGGTGGTCTGGCTGGTGACCTCGGTGACCTGCACGGTCGGCTGCGGAGCCGCGGGCTTGGCGGTCGCCGTGGTGGGCACCGCGGCGGGAGCGGCGGCGGAGGTGGGCGGCGGGACGGTGGCGGGCACCACGGGAGCGGTCACGATCGCCTTGGTCGTCTTGCGGTGGCGCGCAGAGTGTGCGGCGAGCGCTGCTGCGGCCATGCGAGCGGCGGAGGTCCCGGCGGTGACCGGCTGGAGCGCCTCGTGGACGACGACGGGTTCGCTGGCGTAGTGGACGACGGGCACGCTCGCGGGGACGGAGGCGACGACGCGTGGACGCTGGTGGTGAACTACCACGGCGTGATCCGCTGCGACGGCGCCGGCGGTGACGATGGCCGCTGCGGCGAGCCCGGCGACGGCCTTGGTGGCGAGGGCTCCGGCCCCGGCAGTCATGATGCCGCCGGCGACGCCGCCTCCGCCGGTGGCGGCAGCTCCTGCTCCGGCGGTGGCGGTTGCGCCCATCGTGGCGCCGGCGCCGCCGGCCACATGCGCGCCTCCGGCGGAGGCGGTCGTGCCGAGCTTTGCGAGCAGCAGCTTCTTGACGAGCAGCAGCGGACCGACGGGCATGATCATCGCGAGCGCGTGGTTGTTGTGCTTGAGCTGCTTCTTGAAGAAGGAGCAGCGTTCGCAGCCGCGGACGTGGCGCCGGGCGGGTGCGCTCAGCTTGGCCAAGCCCTCAGCGAGCTCGCCCAGCTCGAGGCGAACTTCCTCGCAGCTGAGCTTGCGCGCCTCGGCGGCCTCGGCGAGCGAGATGCGGGCGCGCACGAGCAACGACTTGACCGACGGAACGGTGGTCTCCATCGCGTGGGCGATCTGGTCGTAGGAGAGAGCGTCGATCTCGCGCAGGAGCAGGGCCGTGCGCTGGGTCTCGGGCAGCTCGTGAACGTCGGCGATGAGCTCGCGGAAGCTCTCGCGGCGCAGCACCTTGTCGCTGGTCGAAACACCGTTGTCGGCGAAGTGCACGTCCATCGAGTCCACGCCGATGGCGGACGCGCGGCGCAGGTGGTTGAGCGAGCGGTTGCGCGCGATCCGATAGAGCCACGGCCGGACGTTGATCTCGCGCTCGTCGGCGAGGACGGCGTTGAAGGCGGCTGCGAACACCTCCTGCAGGACGTCCTCGGCATCCTCGCGCGAGGCGAGCATGTGCCGGCAGAAGGACAGCAGGCGGGTCTGGTAGCGGGCGCAGAGGACCTCGAAGGCGGCGTGCTGACCACTGCGGGTGAGCGCGATCAGGCGCTCGTCCGAGTGCAGGCGCAGCAGAGCAGAAGGGCCGCGAAGGCCCGGCATGCTGCGTGGGTGTGAGAGAGCGGAAACCTCCATGGACAGACCGATAGCTGCTGTCGTTGCTAATGACACCGTAGCAAGGCGAAAGTTGCTCCTACAGTTGCGTGATCCTCTTGCATAGACTGATCCGCGGCCCGGCCCGGGTGGCGGAATAGGTATACGTAATCGACTTAAAATCGATGGCCCGCGAGGGCATGTGGGTTCGAATCCCACCCCGGGCACTGTCGGGCTGCGAACGCCCTACCCCGGGCGCGCCGCCCGGGGTGCGCCGCTCCGGGCGGGCTCATCCCTTGTGGTCGGGAATGGATAGAGTCGCTCGCATGTCCACGCAGGGCGCGCAGGAGACCAGGACGTTCCACGGCGGGCGCTTGGTGGCACGCCGCCTGAAGGCGCACGGCGTGAGCAAGCTGTTTACGCTGTCGGGCGGGCATCTGTTCTCGATCTACGACGGCTGCCGCGAGGAGGGGATCGACATCGTGGACGTGCGCCATGAGTCCACGGCGGCGTTCGCGGCGGAGGGCTGGGCGAAGGTGACGCGCGAACCGGGTGTGTGCGCGCTGACGGCGGGACCGGGCGTGACGAACGGGATGAGCGCGATGGCCTCGGCGCAGGCCAACCACTCGCCGATGGTGGTGCTGGGCGGCCGCGCGCCGGCACTGCGTTGGGGTCAGGGCTCGCTGCAGGAGATCGATCACGTGCCATTCGTGCGACCGGTGACGAAGCTGGCGGCGACACCGGCGAGCACCGCGGAGATCCCGGGTCTGGTGGACGACGCGTTTGCGGCGGCGTGCGCGCCGCACGGGGGCCCGGCGTTTGTGGACTTCCCGCTCGACTACGTGTTCATGGAGGCGCTGGAGCCAGAGGACGAGGGCGGGCGCGCGCTGACGGACGCGGGCGTGAAGGGCGCGCCGGGTGAGGCGATCGACCTGGCGGCGGGGCTGCTGCGAGGAGCTGAGCGCCCGGTGATCATGGCCGGCACCGATCTGTATTGGGGGCGTGGGGAGGAGGCGCTGGTGGAGCTTGCGCAGACGCTGCGGATCCCCGTGTTCCTCAACGGACTGGCGCGAGGTTGTGTGGCTGCGGACGACGAGCTGTTCTTCTCGCGAGCGCGCTCGCAGGCGCTGAAGGGCGCGGACGTGGCACTGGTGGTTGGCGTGCCGATGGACTTCCGCCTGGGCTTCGGCGGCGCGTTCGGCGAGGACACGGAGATCGTGGTGGTGGACGCGGCGGAGCCCGAGCGCGAGCACCCGCGGCCGGTCGCGGTCGAGTGCTACGGGGCGATCGGCCAGACGCTGGCGGACATACGCGCGGCGGCGGGCGCGCGGGTGCTGGCGAGCGAGAGCTGGATCGCGGAGCTGCGGGCGAGCGAGACCGAGCGCCGCGAGGCGGAGCGGGCGGAGCGGGAGGATGCCAGGGAACCGCTTCATCCGATGAGGTTGTACGCGGAGCTTGGGACGGTTCTGGAGCGCGACGCGATCGTGATAGGCGACGGCGGCGACTTCGTGTCGTACGCGGGACGGGTGGTGGACAGCTACCAGCCCGGGTGCTGGCTGGACCCCGGCCCGTTCGGCTGTTTGGGGACGGGTCCTGGGTATGCGCTGGCGGCGAAGCTGGCGCGGCCGGAGCGACAGGTGGTGCTGCTGCTGGGCGACGGGGCGTTTGGGTTCTCGGGGATTGAGTTCGACACGCTGGCACGCCACGGGGTGAACGTGGTGGGGGTGATGGGCAACAACGGCATATGGGCGCTGGAGAAGCACCCGATGGAGTTCCTGTACGGCTACTCGGTGGCGGCGGACCTGCGTCCGGGGACCCGCTACGACCAGATGGTGGCGGCGCTGGGCGGGCATGGGGAGCTGGTGGAGCGCCCGGCGGAGTTGCGGCCGGCGCTGGAGCGCGCGCTGGCGGCAGGCATGCCGGCGCTGGTCAACGTGCTGACGGATCCGAGCGTGGTATATCCGCGCAAGTCGAACCTTGCTTGAACGTTTAGGGGCGCACGGCCCAGGGGGGCCGTGCGTGCGCGTGCGTTCGCAGTTACGCGACGCCGCCGAGTCCGGCCAGTCGGAGAGCTCCACCGTAGAGGATGTCGTGCTCGGAGACCTCAACGCGCTCGAGCTCGAAGGCCCGCATGGCCTCGGCGAGCAGGATCATTCCGGCGACGATCGTTGGAGCGCGATCGGGGTCCAGGCCGACGACCTCGCGACGCTGATGTTCGGTCATGTCGGCGAGGCGGGCGAGCAGCATTTCGACGGTGCCGAGGAACAGGGCGTAGCCGTGCACGCGCGCTGGGTCGTAGGGGTCGAGCTCCTGGTCGATGGAGGCGGCGGAGGTTGCGGTGCCGGCGACGGCGATCCCCCGCTCGACGGCGCGCTCGTCGGGCGGAAGCCCCTCGAGCAGCGTGGTGCGGACATCGCGAGCGAGCGCTTGGAGCTCGTGCGGGGCGGGCGGGTCGGAGTGGATGTGGCGCTCGCTCATACGGACGACGCCGGCGGGCAGCGAGGTGTGAAAGCGGGCGGTGCGCCCGACGCCGACGACGAACTCGGTGGAGCCGCCGCCGATGTCGATGACGACGGTGGGCTCGGTGGGGGCTGGCCGTCCGGCCATGGCGCCGAGAAACGTGAGCTGGGCCTCTTCGTCGCCGCTGAGGACGCGCGCGTCGAGGCCGTAGTCGTTGCGGACGCGCGCGGCGAAGTCGGCGCCGTTGGCGGCGTCGCGCACGGCGGAGGTGAGCACGGCGAGGTTGGCGGTGGCGCGCTGGTGATCGATCGCGGCGCGGTACTCATCGAGCGTGCGAAACACGCGCTGGATGGACTCCTCGGAGAGGGAGCCCTCAGAGTCGACGCCGTGGCCGAGGCGGGTGACGTGCGAGCGTCGCACGAGCTCGTGAACGGACCCGTCTTGGGGATCGACGTCGGCGATGAGCAGGCGCGTGGAGTTGGTTCCGATGTCGACGACGGCGACGCGCACGGGCGAGATGCTAGAGGTGTGTGGGGCGCACGAGCTGGAGGCGTGTGCGTGAACGAGCGAAAGGGGCACGAATGAGCGGGCAGGGAGACGGCGGCGTGGCGCTGGTGACGGGGGCCAACCGCGGGATCGGCAGGGAGGTGGCGCGCCAGCTGGCGCAGGACGGCTATGAGGTGCTGCTGAGCGCGCGCGACGGCGAGCAGGCTGTAGCGGCGGCGAGCGACCTGGCGCAGGCGACGGGCGCGAGCGTTAGGCCGCTGACGCTCGACGTGTCCGACCGGCACAGCATCGCGGCGGCGGCCGAGCACGTGCGCGCGGATCCGGGGCGGCTTGACGTGCTGGTGAACAACGCGGGCATCGGCAGCGACTTCGGCGTGGCGGGCGTGGACCCGGACTTCGACGCGATCCAGCGAGCGCTGGACACGAACTTCTACGGCGCGTACCGCCTGAGCGTGGCGCTTCTCGATCTGCTGCGCGCGAGCGCGCACCCGCGGATCGTGAACGTGTCGAGCGGCATGGGTGGCGTGGCGGAGATGGGCGGCTGGTCGCCTGGGTATCGCGTGTCGAAGGCGGCGATGAACGCGATGACGCGAATCCTGTCGAGCGAGCTGAAGGACGCTCGCTTCCTGGTCAACTCGGCGTGCCCGGGCTTCGTGAACACGGACATGGGCGGCCCGATGGGCGCGACGAAGTCGGTGGAGGACGGCGCGGCGGGCATAGTGTGGCTGGCGACGCTCCCCGACGACGGACCAACGGGCGGCTTCTTCAGGGACGGCAAGCCGGTAGCGTTCTGAGCGTGCGCGGCCGGCGTTTGCGCGCGTCGAGCCGCTCGTGCGAAAGGCGATTGCGCCCCGCGCGGGGCCGGTTGGTTGCGCGGTTCTTTGCTAGAACATAAGAAGCGACGCGGGGTGGAGCAGTCTGGTAGCTCGTCGGGCTCATAACCCGAAGGTCGCGGGTTCGAATCCCGCCCCCGCTATGGAGGAAGGCCCTGCAAAGCGGGGCCTTTTTTCATGGGCGTGGAGCCCGCCCTCGGGTCATGAACCGAAGGTTGTTGCTCGCTTTCCGCTCTGGGTTTGCGTTGAGGTCTCTTCCGACGTACCAATCGATGCCAGCAGCGGCTTGCTGGCGGCGGCTGTAAGCAGACATCCAGCGTCTGGTGCCCGGGCTATCCCCGTATATACTGGCTTGCCATGAAGGTCGTGAAGGTTCGCCGCGTGGGGAACAGCAACGTCATCTCGATTCCGCGGGAGTTCGAGGCGCGCGGCTATGCGCCCGGCTCCTCGGTGCTCGTCGAGGAGCTACCCGGGGGCGGGCTTCGGATCATGTCAACAGAGATGGTCCGCGAGCGGATACGGGATATCGGCCAACGAGTAGTCGGCGAACATGGAGAGGCACTGCAGATCCTCGCCGACCACGACCCTGACGTCGACGCTTCGCCTTCGTAGCGAGGATGGGGGACGACCAGCCGCACGAGCTCGAGCTGGTCCACCTGACGCTGGAGGATGTACTTGAGCTGTATGGCCTGATCGTCGCTGCCACGGCAGCGCAGGCGCAGGACCAGCTGCGCAATCGCGATGGGTTGGAGAGTGCGCTGGCACGCCCCGCCGCCTACGCGCACTATGAGGCCGCAGATCTCGCGCTTCAGGGGGCAGTCCTCGCGCATGGGATTGCCGAGGGCCAGCCATTCATCGACGGCAACAAGCGCACGGCGCTGGTGGCGATGCTCGCCTTCCTGGAGATCAACGGCTTCCGCGTGCAGGCATCAGATCGCCAACTCGCCGATTGGATTCTTGGTCTGAGTGCCGGCACGACGCCTGAGCAGCTCGCCGAGCTGGTCCGCTCGGTGCTAGTCGCGATCGACTGATATGGCTCGGGCAAGACCCGGATGGCGAGCCAGCGCATCGGCCGGGAGACGCCCGCGGCTTGGCATCCTCGCCGCGGGCTGAGGAGCGGTAAGCGCCTCCATCCGTTCGACAGTTGGTGGCCTCCCTAGCCTACCGCGGGATACAGCCTGCGGGAATCCGGGTGGCCCGATACCGGTTGCGAACGACCGGTATCGCTCGTGGCCGGGAACATCTCGCTGCGGCCGTCGCGGACCTCCCAACCTGGGAGCTAGCGGACGCGCAGGGTTCCCGGTTCAGCCCGTGATGGCGCTTTCGCAGTGGACGCTTCGCAACTCGGCGTCGCCGCGTCTCGATTAGGTACCGTATCAGTTCAGCTGTGGTCGCGTGGGAATGCGATCCTCGAGATAGGTGATGCGGCTGAGCTCGCTGCGGGCGTGTGCCCATATACGTGAGAGAAGGTTGGTGCAGCCCGCGGGTTAGGCGATCCCGGTGCGCAAGGGACGCGTCGAGTCGCTCGCCGTCGGCTGCAACGCGGTCGCGCCGTCAGCTTGGCGGGGCGTCGACTCTTGAGCTGGAACTGCCGTGCGCCGGGCAACGATGCTACTCGGCACTTCGGATTGCAGATGGACGGGGGAAGCGCGCGGGAAGGAGCGCTAAAATCCCGATATTTATGGGACTATACGCACGTACCGCGTCCGCGGTAGACGGGGGTTACTGCCGTTTGCGGCGAGCTCGACGGTGGCCGCAATGAGCTTGGCGCGCAGCGCGTCGCGTCGCTCGCCGACGCCCGTCGTTACGCGTTGTGGGCGTGTTCGCTGGGTATTCTGGGAGGGCCTGAGGACCCACGTGACTCGGGTCTTGCCGTCCATGGTGAGCTCTTCGCGTCCCCTCATAATCCCTTCTCCTCTCCCACATCCACACGAAACGAACTGCTGCTCTGTGGGAAGTATGGAAACATATGGCCACGAGTTTGTCAAGCGGCCATCGGCGTTCAGATCGCCAAGATACAGGGTCATGACCGTTGCGATCAAGGCTCCAGACGCCCAGGATCGAAGCCGGGGTGGGGTACTTCCCGTCTTTACTTGAGCGTCAGAGTCAAGTGGTCTAGGGGGCAGTAACCCCCGTCTACCGCGGACAGCGGCCGCTCATGCGGGCGTGTCACAGCGCGCGTTCTACGAGGTCTTCGGAAGCGCGGAGGAGTGCTTCTCGGCGGCGTTCGAGGAGGGTCTTGCACGGATGTCGGTCGCTGTCGAGGCGGCGGCTGGTCGTGAGGAGCGCTGGCTAGATCGGGTTCGTGCGGGCATGGTGGCGTTGCTTGGGTTTCTTGAGGATGAGCCTGGGTGGGGTCGCCTGCTCGTCTTCGAGGCGCCGCTGCAGGATGCTGCTGCGCTTCGCTGCAAGCAGCGTGTCCTCGGTGTGCTGACGGTGCTGATGGACGACGGGAGCCCTCAGGCGATCGCGGAGGTCATGTGCGAGCCGGAGCTGACGGCCGAGTTGCTGATCGGCGGTGTCTTCTCGGTCATCCGCACGCGACTGCTCAAGGGCGACGGCGGTGCGCTGGTGGAGCTGGCGCCGTCGATGATGTCGTTCATCGTCAGGCCGTATCTCGGTCGGGCCGCCGCGGAGGCAGAGCTAGCGGGGTACTCCCTGGCCGCGGGCCGGGCGCCCTCGGGCGCCGCCGAATGTCCGACTCCGTCTGCAGCCGCCTCTCCGGTTCCGATTACGCATCGCACGACCTTGGTGTTGGGCGCGATCACGCGTGCGCCGCGCTCGAGTAACCGCGAGATCGCCGCGGCTGCAGGGATCGGCGATGAGGGGCAGATTTCGCATTTGCTGCGCCGGCTAGCCCGGCGGGGTTTGATTGCCAAGGTCGCGCCGCGCAGCGGCTCCAGGCGCGAAAACGCGTGGCTCTTGACTCCGTCGGGGCGACGTGTGATCGAGCTGCTCGGGCTCGACGGGGCTGAGCGTGCGCAAGCCTCGGCGCCCGCCCGTATTCGGCAGGTCGCGTGATGAGCCGGACGCAGAGCGATCTGCCTGACGGGAAGGCGGAGCGCCGCGGTCAGGTGAGCCGTGGTGGCGCGCTGCATGTGGCGGGTGAGGCCGTCGTTTACAAAACGTGCGTCGTTGTGGGCACCACGTGTGCTCATCCGATGGCGAGTGCGCATCGGTGCAGGGGCCGTCGGTCTCGACTGGGCGTGCTGTCGCAGGTGACCGGTGTCACGGGTTCTCCATCAGGAAAGTCGGGGCGCCGATCGATAATAACTCGAGGGGTAAAAGGAGTGATGGAAGAATGAGACATGTAAGGATGCTAGGACTCTGTCTGATCGCGGTGTGCGCGGTCGTAGCGGTGGCCGCGACAAGCGCGTCGGCGCTGCCTGAATGGGGTCAGTGCTACGCAAAGGAAGGCGGTAAATACGCCAACTCGAACTGCACCTCGAAGGCCAAAAAAGGTGCCGGCACGTTCGAATGGCGGAAAGGCAGCCAGGTCAGTCCCAGCCAGAAAAAATTCGAAGGCGGAGGCGGCCTTGGCATTCTGTCCGCCGAATACCACTACTGTGAACCCGGCGAAGTGAGACAACCGCACTGCAACGCCGGAGAACAAGAAAACCTCTTCCTCGGCGAGCCGATTTCAGTCGAATGTGAATCCGAGGTGAACCATGGTGAAGCGTCGGGTTCGAAGGGTGTGGCTAACATCTCGGTGATCTTCCGCGGGTGCAAGCTACTTGGAGCCGTGCCCTGCTCGAACACCGAAGTCGAAGGTGAAATCCAGACTAACACGTTGAAGGGTGAACTCGGCTATATCAACAAAACCACGAAGGACGTGGGCGTACTGCTGGAACCGACGGCTAAGCATGGACGGTTCGCTCAGTTCACCTGCATCGGTGGGTCGATCACCACGGTGGTTGGTGTAGGCAACGCGAAGGAAGGCGCTGTATATTCTCCGGAAAAGACCGGCGGGTATGACGGGATCATTTCTCCGATCACTCCGGTCAACGAAATGAACACCGAATTCACGCAGGTCTACACGGTCAACGAAAACCACGAAAATGTGCCGAGCAGCTTCGAAGGTAAGCACATCGATTTGCTCGAATCATTCGTCTTCAGCAGCGAACGGCCCTATGAGACGACGAAGTGGTCGAAAGCCGGTGAGTCGATCACGAACGTCAACAAACAGATCAGTGGAGAACCAGTAGAGATCAAAGCGTAGACGCGCTGTTGAGAGCAGCGTAGATGCGCTGACAGCGAAAGCGGTGTGTGTAGGGGGCGCGTTTCGCGCCCCCACACATGCTGCGGCGGGTCTAGGCTTGTGAAATGGGTTTTAGTGAGGGTGTGATGAGTGGTTTATCGACAGGCGCTTGGGGCGGTGGTTCGCGTGGCCGACGGGGTTTCGGCGGGCTTGCGGGGTTTGTCGTGGTCTGTGCCTATTCGCTGTTGTCGTTGGCGTGGAGTGTGGTGCCGGCGTCTGCGGCAGTTGGGCACGGGTTTGTGTCGAGTTTGCGTGAAGCGCAGGTGGGGACGGTGCTGTCCGAACCCGTGGCTGTGGCGGTCGATCATGCGAGCGGGGCTGTGTTCGTGGGTGACCCCGGAGCCGGAGTGGTGGATGTGTACAGCTCGACGGGGACGTTTCTGACGCAGTTCGGAGAAGAGATAGAACCGGTGGCTGTGGCGGTAGATGAAGCGAATGGAGATCTGTATGTCGTACAGCCGGCGGGGGACGTTGTGCTCGTGTTCAAGCCGAATGGTGCGGGGGGTTATGAACTTCTGTCGGAATGGGCGGGTGCGGGTGTTCCGGGTGGGGAATTCGGGGAAGTCGCGGGTGTGGCGGTAGATAACTCGGTGAGTGCGAGCGATCCGTCAGCGGGGGATGTGTTGGTGGTTGATCGTGAAAGTCGTGCGGAAGGCGCGGAAGGTGGGATGGTGGATGTGTTCAAGCCGCGCGCGGCGGGGGCGGATGAAGCCGCGGAAGGGGAATTCGTGCGGCCTTTGTCGGGCGTGAAGCTCGTGGAACCGAATGCGGTCGCGGTGGATGCGGCTAGTGGCCGGGAGTTTGTGGCGGATAGTGCGTTGGGCGCTGTGTATGAGTTCAGCTCGTCTGGGGTGTATGAAAAAGTGCGGGTGACGGGGTCTGGTTCGCCGCAGGGGTCGTTTCGTGGTAAGGAAGAAGAAGAAGGCAATGTCAGCGCGGTCGCGGTCGATGAAACGAGCGGTGATTTGCTGGTGGGGGAGGGCGAACAGGGTGTCGTGAGCGAGTTCACCGCGGCGGGGGAATGGGTTGGCTGGATCACGCAGACCCCTGCTGGGCGACTGGGGGAACCGCGCGGGGTCGCGATCTCCGGGGCGGGGGATGTGTATGTGGCGGATGCGACGGCGGGTGTGGTGGATGTGTTCGGGGCGGGTGTGGTGGTGGCGGATGTGACGAGCAAGAGCGCGTCGAAGTTGACGCGCACCACGGCGATCCTGAACGGTGTGGTCGACGGCGAAGGCAAAGCGGTGCGCTACCACTTTGAATGGGGTACCAGCGAAGCGTACGGGTCGAGTACGCCGGTAGCCGAAAGCGCGGGTGGCGTAGAAGAAAAGGTCGCGGCGGATCTCGACGAACTGCAGGCTGGGGTGACCTACTATTTCCGGCTGGTCGGTGAAGATGTGGATGGCACGAATGTCGGCGCGGGCCTGTCGTTTGCGAGCGCGGCGGCGGTGGAAGGCGTCGCGACGGGCAAGGTCGAAAACGCGCAGCCGACTGCAGCGACGTTGACGGGGTCGCTGACCCCTGGTGGCGTGCAAGCCGAATACTTCTTCGAATGGGGCCCGAGCAGCAGCTACGGCAATAGGACACCGGTAACGAACGCGGGCTCGGGTGGAGAAGCGGTCAAGGCGCAGGCGTTGCTGTCGGGGTTGGTGGCGAATACGACCTATTTCTATCGGCTGGTGGCGGTCAACCATTACGGCAGCACGGTTGGGGAAGGCGCGAAGTTCACGACCTCCGGCCCGCCGCGGATCACCACGGAACCGACAGGTGGGATCGGGCACGAAACGGCGACGATCAAAGCGAAGGTCGACCCGGATGAGCTGGCCAGCGAATACCACTTCGAATACGGCGAAACGACCGCGTATGGGACCGAAGCGCCAATGGGCGGCGGTAAGCTGGTCGCTGGGGAAGCACCGGTCGCGGTCTCCGCGGCGCTGACAGGCCTGAAGCTCGGCGTGACCTACCACTTCCGGGTGCTCGCGAGCAACAGCGCGGGCACGAGCGTGACCGCGGATCAGACGTTCACGACGATCCCGCCGGCGTCGATCGACAGCGAGTCCGTCACGGAAGTCAACGCCACCGCGGCGACGCTGCAGACGCAGGTCGACCCGCTCGGGCACGACACGCACTACTACTTCCAGTACGGCACGAGCAGCTGCGAAGCAGACCCGGCGGGCTGCACGAGTGTGCCGGCGCCACCGGGTGCGGATATCGGCGCGGGCGAAAGCGATGTCCCCGGTGGCGCGACTGTGCAGGGCCTGACGCCGTCGACGACCTATTTCTACCGCGTGCTCGCGAGCAACTCGCTGGGCACCGCGATGGGGGTGCAGCACACGTTCACGACGCAGCCGCCGCCGGCGGCGTTCGCGCTGGCGGACGGACGCGCGTGGGAGATGGTCTCACCGCCGGAAAAGCACGGTGCGCCGGTCGAGGCGCTGACGCGCGAAGGCGGCTGGATCCTCGCCTCCGAAAACGGCGACGCACTTACCTACGTCGCCGGTGGCGCGATCACCGGAGAAATAAGGGGCAACCGTAGCCCCGAAGTGCAGCAGGTGCTCGCCACGCGCGGCAGCAGCAGCTGGAGCTCGCGGGACATCGTCAGTCCCCAGTCGCGGGCCCAGGGCGTCGGTGGGGGCCAGCCGCCGGAATACCAGTTCTTCTCGCGCGACCTCGCGCTCGCGCTGCTCGAACCACCAGGCGTGGGGGCGGAACCACCACTCGCGCCCGGTGTCGTCCAGAAAACGATGTACCTGCGTCCCGATGAACCCGTGTCGCCTGAAGCCGGCGAAGAAGCCGACTACAGGGCAGCCGAGGCCAACAGCGGCTTCTTCGCACCGGGGTATCTGCCGCTGGTCACCGAAGCAAACGTGGCCGCTGGGACGATCTTTCAGGACGCCGTTCGTTTCGTGGACGCCTCGCCAGATCTGGCGCACGTGCTGCTGGCCTCCAAGGTCGCGCTTACGGGACCGTCCTCCGCACCGGGGCTCTACGAGTGGTCTGACGGCATGCTGCAGCTGGTGAGCGTGCTGCCGGACGGGTTGCCTGCGGCGAAGGTGGAAGCGGGCTACTACCGGGTGGCCGCCCAGTCGATTTCAGCCGATGGCTCGCGAGTGATCTGGACCACCCCGGAAGAAACGGGGCAGCTGGGGCACCTGTACATGCGCGACACGGCCATCGGGAAAACGCTGCAGCTGGACGCGCCAGCGGAAGGCGTCACGCCACCTACCGGGGTGGGCGCAGCGCAGTTCCACGCCGCGACGGCGGATGGGTCGCGGGTGTTCTTCACCGACAAGCAGCGCCTGACCGCGGACTCCACCGCGGAAGCGACGTTGGGTAAGGCTGACCTGTACGAGTGTGAAATCGTCGAAGAAGCCGGCAAGCTCGCGTGTCATCTGAAAGACCTCACGGTCGATTCCAACGAAGCTGAACACGCGGCCGTTCAGGGCCTAATCTTCGGCGTGAGCAGGGACGGCTCGAGCGTGTACCTGGTCGCCCGCGGCGTACTCGCGGGCAACGAAAGCGGGCACGGTGAACACGCCGAAGCCGGCGGATACAACCTGTATGACATCCACGAAGCCGGCGGCGTGTGGGAAACGACGTTCATCGCCGAGCTCTCCAAGGAAGACAAACCGGAGTGGGAAGGCGAAGTGCTCGCCGACCCGGCGTACGTCACCGCGCGGGTATCCCCGAACGGGCGGTATCTGGAGTTCATGTCCGATGGCAGCCCGACGGGGTATGACAACGTCGATCAGAACAGCGGCAAGCGCGATGAGGAGGTCTACCTGTATGACTCACAGGCCGCGAGCCTGACGTGCGCGTCGTGTGACCCCACCGGCGCGCGGCCCGTGGGGGTGCTCGATACCCAGGAAGCCGGCGAAGGCCTCGGGCTGCTCGTCGACCAGCGCAAGGTGTGGATCGGACGCTACATCGCTGGGAACGTACCCGGCTGGACCTCCCAGGAATCCGGGAGCGCGCTCTACCAGTCGCGGTATCTGCTCGACGATGGGCGGCTGTTCTTCAACAGCCCCGATGACCTGGTGCCGCAGGCCTCCAACCACAAGGAGGATGTCTACGAGTACGAGCCCAACGGCATCGGCAGCTGCCAGAGCACCTCGGGTGGGTGCGTCTCCTTGCTCTCTTCGGGTAGTTCGAGCCGGGAATCGGCGTTCCTGGAAACGACCCCTAGCGGCAGCGACGTGTTTTTCTTGACCGCCGCGCAACTGCTGCCCCAAGACACGGATACCGCGTTTGACATCTATGACGCACGCGTCTGCACGCCGCAGTCGCCGTGTCTGAGCCCGCCAGCGCAAGAACCCGGTCCGTGCGCGAGCACCGAAGGCTGCCGGCCGGCGTCCCCCGCGCAGCAGGCCCCGGCGGGCTCGTCGGGGACCGCGACGTTCACCGGCCCCGGGAACGCCCCGCCCGCCAAAGGAGAAGTCAAAGACACCAAAACCACCGCAAAACCCCTGACCCAGGCGCAGAAGCTCGCGGCCGCCATGCAAGCGTGCAAGCAAGCGCACCCCCACTCCAAGCGAAAGCGCCAAGCCTGCGAAGCGCACACCCGCAAGCTCTACACACCCAAAACCAAAGCCAGCAAAAACAGCAACACCAAGAAGACCTCCACCGCACACGCCAAGCCAAGGAGCACACGATGAGTGCGCTGCAGCCGGCGCGTGCTCGATCCGGCCGGACTCCCTCGCTGTCGGTGGCACTCGCGGGAGTCGTGGTGCTGATTACGCTCGCGCTTGTGGCGCCCGCGATCGCGCTTGGGGAAACACCATGGTGGCGGATCGAATCGGAAGTCGTGCCGAGCTACCTGCCGCCAGAAGGCAGGGGGGAACTCTACATCGCGGCGAGCAATCTCAGCGACGAGACGATCAACGGCGCGGGCAAGAACACGGTCGTGATCACCGCCAAGCTCCCCGAAGGGCTGACCGTGACCGGCTTCCCGCCGACAGGCATACACGGCATGCCGGTGGAATGCACGGCCACGACGTTCGTCAGATGCACCTACGCTGGCGTCCTGTATCCGTATGAACGGATGGAGGTTCCGATCGAAGTGAAGGTCGAAGAGCCGAAAGGCACGATCGTCTCGCTGCCCGAGGAATTGAGCGCCGAAGGCGGCGGCGCGGCGAAGGTCTCGAGCATCCAGGAGGTGCACGTCGACGGCGAAGCGATCCCATTCGGGCTGCAGGGCTATGAGCTGCTGCCGCTTGGCGCCGAAGGCGCGCCGGCCACGCAGGCTGGCTCGCATCCGTTCCAGCTGATGACTACGGTGATCCTCAACCAGACGCGGGAACGCTACCCTGTCGCGCTGCCGAAGGACCTGCGCTTCAACCTCCCGCCAGGGCTCGTTGGCAACCCGACCGCCGCCGCGCAGTGCTCGATGGTCGAATTCAGCGCATTCGTCGATGAAACGAACGGGTGCTCCCCAAGCTCGGTCGTCGGGGTCGCCGCAGTGACGGTCCACGAACCCCTCGTGCACGTCATCACCAGGACGGTACCCGTGTTCAATCTCGTGCCCGCACAGGGCGAGCCTGCGCGCTTCGGCTTGGAGGTGATCGGCAAGGTCCCGATCATCATTGACACTTCCGTGCGCAGCGGCAAGGACTACGGGGTCATAGCGAGCGTGAGCAATGCCACGCAGGTCGCGGGGTTGTTGAGCAGCCAGGTGACGCTGTGGGGCGTACCCGGAGACCCCCGCCACAATGCATCCCGCGGCTGGGAATGCGTCGCCGGCGGCGAATTCTCCAAGCAGATCAAAAAGTCCTGTCCAGCCTTGAGTGAAGTGCCGCAGCAGCCTTTCTTGACGTTGCCCGCGTCGTGCCCGGCCAACCCGGGTAGCGAACCGTTGACCTCTTCGATGGAAGCGGATTCGTGGGCTGACCCCGAAAGCGTGCTGACGGCTGAATACGCGTGGTTGAGCGCCGCGGGCCAGGGGCTTGGGATGGATGGTTGTAATGAGTTGCCGTTCACGCCGTCGATCAGGGTGGCTCCGGAAGAGCATGAGGCGAGCACCCCGACGGGGCTGAGCGTGAATGTGGAAGTGCCGCAGAAGACGACGCTTGAAGCGAACGGGTTGGCGGAGGCGGACGTGCGGGATACGACGGTGACGCTCCCGGAAGGTGTGCAGCTGAGTCCGGCGGCGGCGAATGGTCTGGAAGCGTGTTCTGAGGCGCAGGTCGGCTACGTGGGACTCAATGCGGCGACGCAGACGCAAGAATTCACGGACGCCAAGCCGTCATGCCCGCCGGCGTCGAAGGTGGGGTTGGTGCATATCAAGACGCCGTTGTTGACCCATGAATTGGAAGGCGCGGTGTATCTCGCTTCGCCTGCGCCGAATGGGGAAGGCGGGAGGAATCCGTTTGGGTCGCTGGTGGCGTTGTATATCGTGGCGGAAGATCCGGTGTCGGGGGTGCTGGTGAAGCTGGCGGGCAAGGGCGAACTGAACGAAGGCACGCTTAGGGTGGCGACGACGTTCACGAATGCGCCGCAGGTGCCCTTTGAAGATCTGCGGCTGGAACTGTTCGGTGGCCCGCGGGCGTCGGTCTCGACGCCGGCGCACTGCGGTCTGTATGGCACGCAGGCGGCGTTTACGCCGTGGTCGGGGACGGGTACGGTGGACCTGGTCTCGCCGGCGCATGAATTCGAAATCCGCTCTGGTGCCTATGGCGGAGGGTGTCCGGCCGGCTCTCTCCCGTTCTCGCCGGGGTTCAGCGCGCAGAGCACGAGCGCGACGGCTGGCGCCTTCACGGGCTTTGAGCTGGAACTGGCGCGTCCGGATGGTGATCAGGCGTTGAGCTCGGTCTCGATGCATCTGCCCCCGGGGATCGCCGCGCTGCTCTCGTCGGTGAGGCTGTGCGGAGAAGCGGAGGCCGTCAGGGATGAATGTCCGGGGGAAAGCCAGGTCGGGGAAGCGACCGCTGTCGCTGGCCTGGGATCAGAACCGTATGTCGAGAAGGGTGGGAAGGTGTTCATCACGGGCCCGTATGGTGGTGCGCCGTTTGGTCTTGAGATCGTCTCCCCCGCTGTCGCCGGACCCTTCAATCTAGGGACGGTGACGGTCCGCTCGAGGCTGTTGATCGACCCGAACAACGCGTCGCTCACAATCGTGAGCGACGCGTTGCCGACGCAGCTGCGGGGCATTCCGCTGCAGCTCAAACGCGTCTTGGTGGACGTCAACCGCCCGGACTTCGAGTTCAACCCCACCAACTGCAGCGCGATGAAGATCGAAGGCACGATCGACGGCGCTGAAGGCGCCACGGTACCGGTGTCCTCGCCGTTCCAGGTCGGGGAATGCGCGAGTTTGCCGTTCGCGCCGAAGCTGACGGCTGTCGCGGGCGGCCGTGGCAGCAAAGCCAACGGCACGAGCCTCGCGGTGACGGTCACCTCTGGCGGGGTCGGGTCGAGTGGGGTCGCGCAGGCTGGGATCGCGAAAGTCGATCTGGCGCTGCCGGTGGCGCTGTCCTCGCGCCTGTCGACGCTGCAGAAAGCGTGCACGGAAGCGACCTTCAACGCCAACCCCGCGTCGTGCAATGAAGACTCGGTGATCGGCTACGCGACGATCCACACGCCGGTGCTGTCGAACCCGCTGTCGGGGCCGGCGTATCTGGTCTCTCATGGTGGTGCTGCGTTCCCGGATGTGGAGTTCGTGCTGCAGGGCGAAGGCATCACGCTGCTGTTGGATGGCAAGACCGACATCAAAGCCGGGGTCACCTACTCGCGCTTTGAATCCGCGCCGGACGCGCCGTTCACGGTCTTCGAAACGGTGCTCCCCGCCGGGCCGCACGGGGTGTTGACGCCGAATGTCCCCGAACGCGAGGAATACAGCCTCTGCAAAGCGAGCCTGCAGATGCCGACCGAGATCACCGGCCAGAACGGCGCCGTCATCAACCAAACAACGACCATCGCCGTCACCGGCTGTGCGGGCGTGAAGGACTCAAAGGCGGTCAAGCTCACCAGGGCGCAGCTGCTCGCGAAAGCCCTGAAGGCATGCAGGACGAACTACAAGAAGACAAAGCTGAAGGCCAAGCGCCTCGCCTGCCAAAAAAGAGCCAGGTATCGCTACGGCCCCAGAAAAGCAGCGCACGCCACCACGAGGGCCAACCACAAGAAAGGACTATTTGACAAAAAGAATGGGTCGTAAACCCGTCATGCGCGGCCCCCCCGAAACCGCTCGCGCTCGCGCTGGTGTACGTGCGGGCGCCGAGCTCGCGCCTTGCCCGGCGTCGCGCTCGCCGGCTCGGGCGAATCCTCCGACAGCGTTATCGTCTCGAAATCTCCAGCCAAAATCCTCGCCGAGAGTTGATCCACGCCCAGGTTTCCCGGGTCGAGACTTGGTCGCTACAGACTCCATGAGGCAAGCCACGCCAGCAGTGGCCACCCACATTCCTCACCGTCTTGGTCTCGTACCAAGTTTCGTACCAATCTGAGCAGATCTGGCCGAATCTGGCCGAACCGAGTTGGCTCTACAAAGCCAAATATGCCTGAGCAAACCCCCATCTAGCCTGCTCATAACCCGAAGGTCGCGGGTTCGAATCCCGCCCCCGCTATGGAGGAAGGCCCTGCAAAGCGGGGCCTTTTTTCATGGGCGTGGAGCCGCCTTCGGGGTCATGAACCGAAGGTCGTTGCTCGCTTTCGGGTCTGGGTTTGCGTTGAGGTCTCTTTCGACGTACCAATCGATGCCAGCGGCGGCTTGCTGGCGGCGGCTGTAAGCAGACATCCAGCGTGTCGTGCGCGGGCTATCCCCGTATATACTGGCTTGCCATGAAGGTCGTGAAGGTTCGCCGCGTGGGGAACAGCAACGTCATCTCGATTCCGCGAGAGTTCGAGGCGCGCGGCTATGCGCCCGGCTCCTCGGTGCTCGTCGAGGAGCTGCCCGGGGGCGGGCTTCGGATCATGTCAACAGAGATGGTCCGCGAGCGGATACGGGATATCGGCCAACGAGTAGTCGGCGAACATGGAGAGGCACTGCAGATCCTCGCCGACCACGACCCTGACGTCGACGCTTCGCCTTCGTAGCGAGGATGGGGGACGACCAGCCGCACGAGCTCGACTCGACGTTGCTAAACTGCTCCTCACTAGGAGTTCTTTATGCCGAGGATCGCCGACAGACCCATGCTGACGCGCCGCGAGGCGGCCGAGGTTGCCGGCGTGCCGGTCGGCGTGCTCGACAAGGCCATCGAACAGAAGATCCTGACAGTCCATCGGCGGCGGGACCACAGCTGGCTGCGCAGCGACGACGTGGGCGTAGTCGTCCTCTTGCAGAAGACGGCCCTCCCGCTGCCGGTGACCGTCAAGCGCAAGATCAAGCGATGGGTCCGGGACACGGAGCCTTTTCGGGCTGTAGATGACTCAGAGCTTGCGATCAGCGACGCGCTCGTCGTTCGCTGGTCCTCCGATCTCACCGAGATGGTGCAGGCAGCCGAGAGCTACGCGAGGCTGCGCGACCAATGGATCGAGGCAGACCCGAACGTAAAGGGCGGCGAGCCGGTCATCCGAGGCACGCGAATTGGCGTGCGTGCGGTTGCGCAGCGCATCGAGCACGGCGATACCGTCGAGACCCTGACCGAGGACTACCCTCGCATTCCTGCGGAGGCATTCCTAACCGCCTACACCTATGCGCGCGCACATCCCCGGCGCGGCAGGCCCGTGAGGCCTTGGCGAGGCGCCGATGAGGCTCTGGATCGATGAGGACCTTTCACCTACGCTAGTGAAGGTCGCTCAAGATCGCGGTCTCGACGCCACCTGCAACCGAGACCGAGCCCTTCTTGGAGGCTCCGACCTCGAAGTCCAGCGGCGCTGCATCGATGAGGGATCGAACGCTCGTCACCAATAACCTCGGCGACTTCAGCCGACTTTGCCAGACCCGCTCCGCACATCCTGGTCTGATCGTTCTTCCGACGCCTTCTCGTGCCGAACAGCAACAGCTCCTGGTTACCGCGCTCGTCTACATAGAACGCCGGACAGCAGAGAGCGGTGGCGCCGATCTCGCCGAGTTCATGATCAATCGCGTGGTCGAGGTGAGCGAGGCAGGGGTCTGCGCTGACTTCCCGTTGCCCGACCCGGGTGGGGGCACGATCGCCCGGGATCCGACTACGTCAACTTGTTGATCTGATCGGCATCGTACGCCAATGAGTCCGCCGGACTGACAGGCCAGGCGTCGAGTCTCTGGTTCTCGAGTATGTCCTCGATCAGCGCGGTCGTTCCCCCGACCAGCGTGGAGTCAAAGTCGATCTCGCTTGCCACACACCACGTCCGGTCTGCCGGCCAGAAGAGGTTCGGCGACTGGGGGAAGAAGCGCGAGCCAAGCATATTGCCGATCCGGGGCGCGGCCAGCAGCGGGCCGATGAGGAGCAGATAGTCACGGCTGGGAAGGTGAACACGTGGGACTGCGCTCGCTTGCTCCATCGAGAACGTCGGCTGGTTGGACACCGCAGAGCCCCAGCCATAGCCATCCCACAGACAGAAGTAGCAATGGTCCGCGGCGTCGGTGTGCTCGGCGAGCAGGCCACACAGCGGACCCAGCACCTCAGGGACCATGTGACCGCGCCGCGGATCTTGGCCACGCCACCGAGAGCCCGTCATGTTGAGCCGGTCCGACGAGCCGACCAGTGCACGCCACTGCATGAGGGGGTGAACCTGACGACCCGTAGCCTTGGCGACTTCTGACCAGCTGGCCAGTGTTCCATCGGAGTCGGGGGCGGCATGCTTCGCCTTCGTAGCGAGGATGGGGGACGACCAGCCGCACGAGCTCGAGCTGGTCCCCCTGACGCTGGAGGATGTCCTTGAGCTGTATGGCCTGATCGTCGCTGCCACCGCAGCGCAGGCGCAGGATCAGCTGCGCAATCGCGATGGGTTGGAGAGTGCGCTGGCACGTCCCGCCGCCTATACGCACCACGAGGCCGCTGTGCAAGGCCAGCCTCGCGATGCCGACCGAAATCACCGGCCAGAACGGCGCCGTGCTCGACCATACGACGATGATCGCCGTCAGCGGCTGCCAGGGCGTGAAGGGCTCAAGGACGGGTCAAGCTCACGCGGACCCAGATGCTCTCAAGAGCACTCGCAGCGTGCCGCAGGCGCTACGGGCACGCCAGGGCAAAACGCGCTGTCTGCGAACACCATGCCCGCAAAAGCTACGGCGCAAAAGCCTCCAAGAAGCACACTCCAAAGAAGATGTGACCTCACTAGGGTGTCGA
>CAWFAC010000013.1:0-11381 GCA_963813625.1 uncultured Solirubrobacteraceae bacterium | reverse complement strand
GAGGGAAGCAGTAGCCAGCCGAGTGCCGCGGTCGCGTCTCACAACTGCTGTAATAGCCCCGGAGCCGTCAAGGCAACGGCGTAGGTTCCCTCCAGTCCTGTCGAGACGAAGAAGGAGGCCTACGCCGTGAGACGTACCGTACCGCCGTCGGCGGAGATAGAGGACCAGATTGACCAGCTGCTCGCCGTGGGCGTGGGTGAGAACCCGCGCGAATCGCTGTCGAGCCTCGCCAAGCTCGGCGCCAGATTGATCATTCAGCGGGCTGTGGAGGATGAGTTCGACGCCTGGCTCGGGCGCGCCAGGTATGACCGGCGCCCCGACTATCAGCGAGGGTTGCAGAACTATCAGTCAGGGCTGCGCAACGGCTTTCGCCCGCGCCGACTGCAGACCGCCGAGGGCGAGCTCTCAGTGGAGATCCCGCAGATCAGAGAAGCAGCCGAGCCGTTCGTCTCAAAGCTCTTCCCACGAGGAGCGAAGCTCTTGCGCACCGAGCCGCTGAAGGCGATGGTGATCGGTGCGTTCGTCAGGGGCCTGTCGATGCGCGACATCGAGTCGCTGTGTGAGAAGGCCGGCCTTGGCAAGCTCTCGAAGTCGACCGCATCGCGGATCTGTGGGGAGCTCAAGGAGCGCTTTGAGGCCTTCAAGCGCCGTGACCTCTACGAGGTCCACCTGGCCGCGCTGTTCCTAGACGCGGTCTTCCTGTCGGTCAGGCCCAATGGGCCCAAGGAGGGCGTCCTTGTCGCCTGGGGCTTCACCGAGGATGGCGATCGCGTGCTTTTGTCGGTGATGCTGGGCATGCGCGAGTCCCACGAGGACTGGCTCGCCCTGGGGCGTGATCTGATCGCCCGCGGCCTCGGCGCGCCGCTCTTGATCGTCGCCGATGGTGCTCCTGGGCTGATCAAGGCGGTCGAGCAATGCTGGCCGGCCTCAGACCGCCAGCACTGCGCCGTTCACCGCGTGCGCAACCTGCTCGCAAAGCTGCCCGAGCGAGAGCGAGAGCGCGTTCGGGCCGCCTACTGGCAGGCGCTTGACGAGGCGATCAACGAAAAGGACGGCAAAGAACGACTGACGACCCTCGTCGGAGAGCTCGATAAGGCCGGCTTCACCGCTGCGGCCAAATGCCTGAACGACGACCTCGACGCGCTCGTCGTGCACCTGCGCTACCCGACCAGACATCGCCGACGCTGGCACTCGACGAACCTGCTCGAGCGGTCGCTCGGTGAGGTGAAGAGACGCACCAAGGTGATCGGCCGCTTCCCCGGCGAGGACAGTTGCCTGACGCTCGTCTGGGCGGTGCTTGACCTCTACATGACGCACGCCACCAACGGCGTCCGCTTCACCCAACTCGAGCGCCAACGGCTCAGGCGGATCAGATACGAAGGCAACGAGCCAACGACCCTCAAGGAAACCCCCGAGGAGGTGAGCGTCGCATAGACTGAGCAGCACCGGGAACCTGAGCCGCCGGCGAATTTACAGCAGCTCTGGGACGCGACCAGTGCCGCCGAGCGCTCCTGCTGGTCGTCCGTTCCGGTAGCGCGGGCGGCGATTGGCGAGACGCTCGCATCGACTCGGAAGCAGTCGCCCTGCCTGGCCGTGACTCCCTCGGCGGCGTGTTTGCTGGCCGTTGCGGTCCAGCGGCCGCAGCCTCCGTTTGGCTCACCGGACAGAAGACCCACCACACCCGCCGAGCCCCACGGCGCCCATGGCGGACCGATGGCGGACCGGAGCCCCTGAGGAGCGGGCTCCGGGGGAAGGTCGCGGATATCTACGGTTGACGCCGTCGCGCGTCTCGGTGATCATGGACGCGTCTACGAGGGAGGGAGTCCAGCGATGGTGGCGGGACGGTGTGCGCGAAGGAGAATGGTGCTGCTCGATGGTTTCTCGCGGGCAGGTTTAGTCCGATTGACTGGGGTGCTGGTCGTGGCGGTAGCCGTGGCGGCATGTTGCGTCGGCGTGTCCTCGGCGGCCGCAGGGGTCATCCCCGTGGGCGGTTCGCCCCGTGGCGTGTCTTCGGATGGAACCCACGTCTGGGTCGCGAACGAGGAGGAAGGTACGGTGAGTGAGATCGAAGCGTCGAGCGGCACCCTCATCCGCACGATCCCCGTCGGCCGCAACCCCAATGGCGTGTCCTCGGATGGAACCCATGTCTGGGTCACGAACTCCACCGAAGCTACGGTCAGTGAGATCGAAGCGTCGAGCGGCACCGTCATCCGCACGATCCCCGTCGGCGCCAACCCCGAAGGCGTGTCTTCGGATGGCAGCCACGTCTGGGTCACGCACTACGGCGCCGAAAATACGGTCAGCGAGATCGAAGCGTCGAGCGGCACCGTCATCCGCACGATCCCCGTCGGCCTCGACCCTCAAGGCGTGTCCTCGGATGGAACCCACGTCTGGGTCACGAACGAAGGGGAAGAGACGGTGAGTGAGATCGAAGCGTCGAGTGGCACCGTCATCCGCACGATCCACATCGGCGTCGCTCCCACTGGCGTGTCCTCGGATGGAACCCACGTCTGGGTCGCGAGCATCGCTGAAGATACGGTCAGTGAGATCGAAGCGTCGAGCGGCGAAGTCATCCGCACGATCCCCGCTGGCCCGGAGCCCTATGGCGTGTCTTCGGATGGCACCCACGTCTGGGTCACGAACCTCGGCGAAAATACGGTAAGTGACATCGAAGCGTCGAGCGGCACCGTCATCGCCACGCTCACCATCGCCGGCGAAGACGCCGAACTCGTTGGCGTGTCTTCGGATGGTACCCACGTCTGGGTCACGAACGAAGAAGAAAATACGGTCACTGAGCTTTCAACCATTTATGTCTCTCCGCCACAAGCGTCGATCGCATCTCCAGCGAGCGGCGGCAGCTACGCGCAGGGCGCGCTCATCACGACGAAATTCTCGTGCACGGAAAGCGAAGAAGGGTCAGGGCTGGAATCGTGCACGGACTCCAACGGCGGGTCCGGCACCTCGGGCGTACTTGAAACCTCGATCGTGGGGCCGCACACCTACACGGTGACCGCGAGAAGCAAAGACGGCGAGACCGGCAAGGCATCGATCAGCTACACGGTGGTCCCGCTGCGAGCGGTGATCGAATCTCCAGCGAGCGGCGGCAGCTACGCGCAGGGCGCGCTCATCACGACGAAATTCTCGTGCACGGAAGGCGAAGACGGGCCAGGGCTCGAATCGTGCACGGACTCCAACGGCGGGTCCGGCACCTCGGGCGTGCTTGAAACTTCGACCCCGGGGCCGCACACCTACACGGTGACCGCGAAAAACAAAGACGGCCAGACCGCCACGGCATCGATCAGCTACACGGTTGTCCCGCCGCGAGCGGTGATCGAATCTCCAGCGAGCGGCGGCACCTACTTGGAGGGTGCGGTCATCACGACGAAATTCTCGTGCACGGAAGGCGAAGGCGGGCCGGGGCTCGAATCGTGCACGGACTCCAACGGCGGGTCTGGCACCTCGGGCGTGCTTGAAACCTCGACCGTGGGGCCGCACACCTACACGGTGACCGCGAAGAACAAAGACGGCCAGACCGGCACGGCATCGATCAGCTACACGGTAGTCGCGCAGCCGACGTGCACCGGCAACACGGGGACGATCACGCTCTCACCGGGCCTGACAGACACTGCGGCGGTCCAGACGATGAAAGTCAAAGGAACCCTGACGGGGTGCGTGGCTACACCGTTCACAAGAGTGACGTACACCGCGACGTTGAAAACAGCCGGTCCGGTCTCGTGCCCGGTGCTGAAAACAGCGGGCGAACCAGTGACCGGGGCCACGAAATACAAATGGACGCCGACAGCGAAAGCCTCAACAGGGACACTCAGCATGCCTCTGACGGAAACGCCGGAAATCGCATTCTCGGGCGAAGTGACGACCGGCCCCCACTCGCCGCTGACGCTCACAGGAACCGCCACGGAGAAATACACCGGTGCGGCGCTGTGCGGCGTGCCGCAGGGCAAACTCGGCGTGGTCAAAGTCGTCAAGAAAGGTACTTTCACCGGATCAGCGGTCACCTTCGAATAGGCCGCCACCAGACAGCGAAAGCCAGGGTGGCCTATGCCTACGGGCACGGGCCACCCTCTCGCCGAGCTTGTGCTTTGCGGGGCCAAACGAGCGTGCAAGCGAAGGCCGAGCAGACGACCGCACCGGACGAGCTGCAGCAGCGCACGGCGGCACTCCGCCGGCTACTGCTTCGTCCCCGATTGCGAGCGTGTCCGCGTCGACGGCCGCGCCGCCCGCCACGGTGCTGCAACGCCGTCCGCGTGGGCGCCAGGCGAACCCCCTGCTTTTGCCCCTCGAGGGTATTTGTGCCGAATCCGCCCGGAGACCCGGAAAGCGCGGAAAGGAGGTTCGCCCCACGTAACAGCCTGTGGTTTTGTTTCGGCCCGCACTGAAGCCGAGCGACCGGACATCAGAACATCAGAACATCAGAACATCAGAACATGCCCGTTTGCAGCAGGTTCGTTGTGATAACGACACCGAATGGGCCCGGCTGGACTCGAACCAGCGACCTACCGATTATGAGTGCGCTCACGATCGAGGGCTACGGGAGCGAGCCGGGCGGCGCGAGCCAGACAGACTCGAACCCCATGATCTCGGCGAGAGTGTCGTAGTCGCGGTCGTAGTGGAGCACCGCGGCTCCGGTCTCTTGCGCGGCGGCGGCGATCAGGTAGTCGGCTACCGGTATCCGCTGGGCACCGGCGGAGCGATGGGCGAGCGTGCGCATGGCGTCCTGCGCGGCGCGAGCGGTGGTGGCTGTGAGCGGGGCGGTGCGCACCGCGGTCAGCCTTTCGGCGAGCACGTCGAAGTCCGCGCCACTGCGAGCGCTGAGCAGGATCGCTAGCCGCGCAGCGGGCGAGACACGCAGACGACCTGCAAGCAGCGCCTGCACCCAGCTGTCGCGGACGGCCGCATGGTGTGCGCGCGACCACGCGGAGGTATCGACGAGCAGCGGCAGCTCGCCCCAGGCGGCCCGGCTATCGGATGGGCCAGGCACGGAGCTTGCCGTCGCGCAGCAGATCCCAGTCGATGCCCGCTGTCTCTGGCTTCATGAAGCTCTCGGCGAGCCCTTCGAGCAGCATCGTGCGCTGCTCTTCGGTCGGTGGGTCATCGGCAATGTGGCGAGCTCCGGCGATCGCCAGTTCGCGCACCTGTCGCGAGCGCGAGAGTCCGGCCGGCAGATGCGGCGCGGCCGCGCGCAGTGCGCGTGCGAGCTCTGGATCCTCGGTGACCTGGATGCGGGGATGGGATGTGGCCACCAGGCCAGTGTACCACCGGTGTATCGCGTCGAGGGTGGACCTCCAAGCTAGACCGTAACGAAACCGCGCAGCGTCTCGAGGGCCGCGGGAGATGACCGCTGCAGATGAAGAGGAGCGGCGCGCGCACCCGACTGCGTCACGCTCGCTTCCGAAGGCTCCCAACGTGGCTTGCGCTTCTCAGCCGAACAACGCGTCGACCGAGACCTCGATTCGAGTCTCCGGCAACGCGGCGGCGCTGTGGTTCGGTTGCGGCTCTGCGCTGCCCGTGACGCTGAAAAGGCGTTGGACCGTCTCTGTCAGGAACCGTGACGCTTGGCCCATTCCGTGGGCGTCGTCGCGAGCGCTCGGACGGTGGTAGAAGCGAGACGGTACGTATACGTGAAGTCTGCGGCGTGGTCGCGTGAGCGCGACGTAGAACAGGCGACGCTCCTCGGCGATCCCCTCCTCGGTTCCGGTGCTCATGTCGGCCGGGAAGTTGCCGTCGTAGGCGGCGATGAGGTGAACGGCCTCCCATTCGAGGCCCTTGGCGGAGTGGACGGTGCTGAGCACCAGGTAGTCCTCGTCGAGGTGTGGCGGCCCCGCGAGATCGGCGCTGGACGCGGGTGGGTCGAGCACAAGCTCTGAGACGAAGTGACGAACGTCCTGGGCGCCGCGGGCTGCGAGGACGAGCTGGTCGAGGTCTGAGACACGCACCAAGCCGTCGGGGTAGCGCAGGCGGATCAGCGGCGTGATCGCCGCGCACAGTCGCTCTACCTGGACCCCAGCATTGTCCGTAGAGCCAGCGCCGGTCTGGATGAGCGCGTCGATCACCGCATTTGCGTGCTCGCGTGAGCTCGGCGGGACGTGCTCGCTCGCCTGTGACCAGCGTTCGAGCTCGGGTGAACCCTCGTCAGACGCACGGAGCGTGTCGAGGACACGGCGCGCCCGGGTGGGACCTACCCCGTCCAGGAGCTGGAGTAGGCGAAACCAGCTGAGCTCATCGGCCGGGTTGTCGGTGAGGCGTAGGAGGGCGATGAAATCCTTAACGTGAGCGGCCTCCAGGTAGCGCAGCCCGCCGTACTTGACGAACGGGATGCGACGGCGCGTCAACTCGACCTCGAGCAGGTCTGAGTCGTGGTTCGTGCGGAATAGAACGGCCTGCTCGCGCAGTTCCGTCCCTTCCTCGCGCGAAGCCATGACGCGCTCACAGACGGCGTTGGCCTGCTCGCGCTCGTCGCGTGGAAATGTGAGCTCGGGCGGGGTGCCGCCCTCGCGCTCGGTCCACAGCTCCTTTGGGAACCCTCCACGATCCTGTACTGAGATGGCGTTTGCGACGGCGAGGATCGGCGTTGTCGAGCGGTAGTTGCGCTCGAGCTTGCTCGCGTGAGCGTCCGGGAACTGCTTCGGGAACTCGAGGATGTGACGGGCGCTCGCGGAACGGAACCCGTAGATCGCCTGGAAATCGTCGCCCACGACCGTCAGACCGGGGCGCGTTGAACGCATGCTGGCGACGATGTCGACCTGAAGACCGTTGACATCCTGGTACTCATCGACGAGGACGTGGTCGAAGTCATCGGCGATCAGCGGGCCGACCACGTCATCGCTCGCGAGCGCGCGCCAGTACAGCAGCAGGTCATCGAGGTCCAGGACGCCGAGGGTGCGCTTGCGCGTTCCGAAGGCGCGGAAGATCTCCGCGAGCGCCTCGTGGTGCTCGTCGCACCAGGGGAAAAACTCGGCCAGGATCTCACGCAGCGGCGTCTGGGCGTTGACGGTGCGGGAATAGATGTCGAGCATCGTCGCGGCCCGTGGAAAACGCCGAGGACTCTCGGCGCCTCGATGTTCTTGGCGAACGAGGTCGAGTAGATCGCCCGCGTCGCCGGCGTCAAGCACGCCGAAGCCTGCCTCGAGTCCGAGTGAGGTGGCGTGGACGCGGATCAGGCGATGCGCGACGGAGTGAAATGTGCCGCCGACGATCCGGCCCGCGTCGGGCGCGACTCGCTCGGCGAGCGTACGTGCCCGCTCGATCATCTCCCGGGCCGCACGGCGAGTGAATGTCAGCAGGAGAATCCGTTCGGCCGGGACCCCCTCGGCCATGAGCCAGGCAACGCGAGCACACAGCGTCGTGGTCTTGCCCGTGCCGGCACCCGCGAGGATCAGAAGCGTCTCGCCCGAGTGCGTGGCAGCCGCACGCTGCTCGACGTTGAGTTCGTCGAGAAACGGGTGCGGGTGCGCATCGAACATGTGTTCGCCCACGCTAGGGGTCCGTTCGGATGGGTTGCAGGCCTGGTTGCGACGGTGGGTCGCGAGCAATACCGCCGCGATGATCTCGTTGACCAGCGTCGGCCCGTCGACCGCCCACCGAGCCGCCACTGCCAGCGACGCCGCGCATAGGGTCCGGGTAGTTATCGCGAGGAGGTGCATCGCGCTCGCGTATGCGCGGTCGTCGATGTCCCGGCTGGTCGGTCGCGTTCTAAGCTTCCGGGCATGGCTGTGGCGGAGCTCATCGAGGTGGCTGACGCGCCTGACCGTGATCGCTACGAGCTGTCGATTGAGGGCGAGGTGGTTGGCTTCGCCACCTATCGCGCACGCCCCGGCCTGATCGCGTTCGTCCACACCGAAGTCGACGAGCGCCTCGAGCGTCGCGTGTTCGATACGACGAAGCGTCCGTGGATTGCCCAGCCCTATTGCGACCGCAGCGGGCCGTGTCGGGCATGGGAGTACGAGCCAGGCCGCTGAAGATGGTCGCCGCCGTCATCACGGATGACGCGCTGTGCGGGGACCGGGCCTCCTCCCGTTGGGTCTGGGACTAGGGCTGACATTCGTTCCGAGCTGCCAGCGCCGCTGCAGGAGGTCCGCCGTATGGCGGACCTCCTCTGGAATGGGCTTGCATCTAGGAGACGTGTGCGACCTCGCGTGCGGGCTCCAGTGCGTGGTCGAGTACCTCCTGGACCGTGATCACGGGGTGGAAGGTCAACTGGTGGCGGACCTCCTCGGGAATGTCGTCCAGATCGCCACGGTTGCGCTCGGGCAGGATCACGTCGGTCAGGCCGGCTGCGTGGGCCGCGAGCGCCTTCTGCTTGAAGCCGCCGATCGGCAGCACGCGGCCTTGAAGCGTGACCTCGCCGGTCATCCCGACAGTGTGCTTGACCGGGCGTCCCGAAAGCAGCGAGGCGAGCGCCGTGACCATCGTCACGCCCGCGCTCGGCCCGTCCTTGGGGATCGCGCCAGCCGGCACGTGCACATGGAACTCCTTGTCCTCGAACGCGTGCTCATCGATGCCCAGCTCCTCGGCGTGTCCTCGGACGTAGGAGAGCGCGATCTGCGCCGACTCCTTCATCACGTCGCCGAGCTGGCCGGTTAGCACCAGGCCGCCCTTGCCACCGTTATTCATCGCTGTGGCCTCGACGAACAGCACGTCGCCGCCGGAGCCGGTGACCGCGAGTCCGGTCGCAACGCCCGGCGTTGCGGTCCGTGCCGCGGACTCCTGGAAGAACCTCTGGCGACCAAGCGCGTCGCGCACGGCGTCGAGGTCGATCGCCACGGGGGCGTTCGGCGCCTGCTCTCCGCCCGCGACGGGCTTGACTGAGGCGATCTTGGTCGCGGTCTTGCGCAGCACCGTGCCGAGCTCGCGCTCCAGGTTTCGCACGCCCGCCTCGCGGGTGTAATCGGAGATGATCGTGCGCAGCACGTCATCTGAGATCTCGACCTCGTCCTCGCGCAGACCATTGCGGTCGCGCTGGCGCGGCCACAGGTAGCCCTTGGCGATCGCGAGCTTCTCCTCGGAGGTGTAGCCGTCGAAGCGGATGACCTCCATGCGGTCCAGAAGCGGGCCGGGGATCGTGTCCGCGACGTTGGCGGTGGCCAGGAACAAAACCTGTGAGAGGTCCAGCTCGACGTCGAGGTAGTGGTCGCGGAAGGAGTGGTTCTGCGCGGGGTCCAGGACCTCGAGCAGCGCCGCCGACGGGTCTCCGCGCCAGTCCGCGCCGACCTTGTCGACCTCATCCAGCAGGATCACCGGATTCATCGTGCCCGCGTCTCTGAGGGCTCTGACCAGGCGTCCGGGAAGGGCGCCTATATAGGTGCGCCGGTGCCCTCGGATCTCGGCCTCGTCGCGCACACCGCCGAGCGACATGCGCACGAACTCCCGCCCGGTTGCCCGGGCGATCGACTCGCCGATCGAGGTCTTGCCGGTGCCGGGAGGACCGATCAGAGTCAATATGGCCCCCGATCGGTTGCCCGCCCGCCCGTCGGCCTCGATGCCCCGGTCCTGACGGAGCTTGCGCACCGCGAGGTACTCGGTGATCCGATCCTTGACGTCTTCGAGGCCCTCGTGGTCTGAGTCCAGCACGGCACGCGCCGCGACCGGGTCGAGGTGCTCGTCCGAGCGCTTGCTCCAGGGCACCGCGATCAGCCAGTCCAGATAGGCGCGGATCGTGCTCGACTCGCCCGTCTGCTCGCCCATCCGCTCCAGGCGGTTGAGCTCCTTCAGGGCCTGCTCGTTGACCGCCTCGGGCATCGCGGCCTCCTCGATCTTGGCGCGGTACTCCTCCACGACCGAAGCGTCGTCGTCGCCCAGCTCCTTGCGGATCGAGTCCAGCTGCTTGCGCAGGAAGTAGTCACGCTGCTGCTTCTCAGCGCCCTCCTGGACGTCCTCGCGGATGCGCTTACGAACCTGCAGCTCTGCGAGGCTCTCGCGTTGCAGTCTTACCGCCAGCTCCAGGCGCTCGGTGACGTCGAGCGTGCGCAGCAGCTCGACTTTCTGCTCGTATGACAGGTTGGGTGAGTAGCCGGCGGAATCCGCCAGCGCTCCGGGCTCGGCGATCGCGCGAATGAACGCGGAGATGCGTCGGTCATCGCCGCGCAGCTCGAGGATCTCCTCGACGGTTGCTCGGTACTCGCGTTCGAGCTCACGCGTGCGCCCGTCTACGGGCACCTCGTCGGGACGCTCGTCGACCTCGACGCGCAGCTCGCCGCCGGGGCCTGTCTGGGCCGCACCGATGAGGGCGCGGTGAACGCCTGAGATGGCAACCGCACGGCCGCCCCCTGGCAGACGGATCTGCTCGGAGACCGCGGCGATCGTGCCCACCTCCAAGAACTCGTGCTCGTGGCGGGGAACGAGCACGACGCGCTCGTCATCGCCGATGTCGACCGTCAGCGTGATGCCCATGTTGGGGAACACGACGGTGTCGTCGAGCGGGATCAGCCGCAGCGGCGGCTGGCAAGCAACAGCGATCGGCCGGTCGCCCAATCGATCCGGCGACCGCCACATCGACCGACTGGTGCCTCAAGGACAGCTGATGACGACCGTGTGTTGCGCTCCCATCCGCTCGAAACCGCTAGCGACGGGCCGATCACGCAAGCTTTCGCGACGGTTTCACGATAGCTACACGGACATCCGCGATAGTGGGTGGCGATGGGTCCCGACGCGGTCATCCTGTCCCCCCACTTCGACGACGCCGTGCTCTCTTGCTGGCGTGTGCTCGCGAACTCCGGCGAGGTGCTCGTCGTGAACGTCTTCGCCGGTGAGCCGCCCGCGGGAACACTAGGCTCTTGGGATCGCTTCGCGGGCACGACGGACTCGGCCGCGGCTGTTCGCAGACGCATAGAGGAGGACCGCCACGCCCTCGCATTCGCCGGCCGATCGGCCGTCAACCTACCGTTCCTGGACAGCCAGTACCGCGACGCCGGCCAAACACCGGGAGAGATCGTCGAAGCGCTCCGGGGAGTGGTTGTCGGGGGAACCCGCATATACGCGCCGGCCAGCCTCGGCGACCACCATCGCGACCACACCGCCGTGCGGGACGCAGCACTGGCCCTCCGCGCGGACGGCGCCGAGGTCAAGCTGTACGCCGACCTGCCTCACGCCACCGTATTCGGATGGCCTCAATGGGTGCTTGACGGCGGGTCGGGCACGGGCACGGACCCCGCCAGCGAACGCTGGGCACGCCAGCTTGAAGCCACCAACGTCCCGCTCAAGCGGATGGTGGCCAAGACGCATCGCCTCTCGGTCGAGGACCATGCCGGCAAGCTCAATGCCGTGCTCGCCTACAGCAGTCAGGTGGCACCGCTGGAGCACGCGTTCGGATGTTCGCTGCAGGATCCTCAGCTGCTCGCCTTCGAGGTCGAGTGGCGGCTGCCGCT
>CAWFAC010000012.1:0-9018 GCA_963813625.1 uncultured Solirubrobacteraceae bacterium | reverse complement strand
ACCATGACCGCATCTGACCCTACCGGGGTGCCGCAAGCGCCCCCACACGCACCGCTCACGGAGTCGGGGCGATGAGTGTTCACAAGACACGGCGCAAAGACGGCGCCACCGTGTTCGTCACTCGCTGGCGCGAGGGTAGCGCCAACCGGCAGCGCACGTTTGACCGCAAGCGCGACGCCGAGCTTTGGGACGGAGAAGTCCGTCGTCGGCGTCAGCTCGGCTCGCTACATACGCTCGACGCCGGAGCGGAGACACTGCACGAGTTCGTAACCGAGACGTGGGGACCAGCGCACCTGCCCACGCTCGCGCGCTCGACCCGCACCAACTACGCGCGGTTCTACGACCATCACCTACGGCCGTACCTGGGCGAGCTGGCGCTGCGCAACCTGACGCCCGGATTGGTGGCGCGGTGGCAGGCAGACAGGCTGGCGGAGGGTGCTGGGCGCGTAGCCGTGCGCCGAGCGCTCGACCTGCTCGGCTCGATCCTCCAGCGCGCACTTGAGGACGAGTTGATCCTACGCAACCCCGTTCGGCTCGTCCGCAAGGCGCCACCAGGCCAGAGAACGGAGGTGCGACCCCTCGCGCCGGCGACGATCGAGTCCATGCGCGCTTACCTGGCCGACCAGGGCTCAGAGAACCCGCAACGCGACGCAACGCTGCTGTCGGTCCTCGCTTACGCGGGACTGCGCCCCGGGGAGGCCCTCGCGTTGCGATGGAGCGACGTGCGCGAGAACACGCTCTACGTTCAGCGCTCGATCTCCTATGGCGAAGAAAAGGCCACCAAGACGAAGGCCGACCGCACGGTGCGCCTGCTGGACGCGCTGCGGCGCGACCTAGCGGAATGGCGACTTGCGAGCGGCAGGCCGCCCGAGACGGCGCTGGTGTTCCCGGCGGGCGACGGCGGAGCGTGGACGCTCCCCGCCTATCAGTCGTGGCGCAGGCGAGCGTTTGCCAGAGCGATCAAGGCGAGCGGCATCGAGCACGCGCGACCGTACGACCTGCGCCATAGCTTCGCGTCGCTGCTGCTCCACGAGGGCCGCAACGTGATCTACGTGGCGCGGCAGCTCGGGCACGATGCGCGGCTCACGCTCAGCGTCTACGGCCATGTGATCGAGGAGTTGGACGGCGCGCCGCACAGCGACGCCGCGAGCGTGATTCAGGCTGCCCGGGAGGCGCATGTTCGTCTCTCGTTCGCGCCGACCGTGGCGGCGGCGACCTGACGAGCATCCGGAAACACGCGAAGCCCCACAAACACGGGCTTCTGCCGGCTGGGGTCATGAGACGTCATGTCCGGTCGTCCGATCGGCCTTCAGGTCCTGCCGGCGCCTCGAACGGCGGTCGCTGGCGTGCGCTCGTCGGCCGGGTTTCGGTTCGCGTGTGGTTCGCGGGATCAAGTCGACCGCCCGCACCCCTTCAACGGTCTCGGAGTCCCGTGCGCGATGTGTGACTCTGGTACCTCTGAACGCCGCCAGCGCCCGCCCTCAAGGCATCAGCGAGTGGTCGCTGCGCGCTGGAGTAGCGTTTGGCGCATGAGCGTCCTTGGTCTACTCGAAACCGTTTCCCCTGACCTGTTCGACCTCCCTAGCGAGGCGGCGGATCGCGAAGCGCAGACCCTTGCAATAGGCCGCAAGCGCCGCGAGCTCTTGCGAGTGCTTGTCGAGTCCGGATGGAAGCCCGGCGATCTCATGCCAGGCAGCATCGCTGCCCAGGGCCTCGCTGTCGATTAGCTGCGTCACTTCCTCCTCCAACGTCATCGGCCCTCCTCGTTCCGCGTAGTGGGAGGCGAGCCTACGCCTCTGGGCGTCCGCCAGCCGGCGTTTTGAGTCCCGCGCGCGATTGCGAGCTGCGGCCATAGCATCTAACGGCTGATGGATTCTTTGAGTTCTTCGCGTTCTTGTTTGGCTGCTTCTTCTTTGGTTTCGCGTTCCAGCTTTTCGTTTTCACGTTCGCCGCGTTCGTTTTCTTGGCCTTCTTTGAGTTCTTCGCGTTCATGCTGTTCGCGTTCCGTTTGAGCGCGCTGTGCCTCTTCGCGCTTTTCTTTCTGTTCGTATGCGCGCTCCTGTGGCGTTTGCGGCCTCTCCTGCCGGTGTGACTTCTTCGCTGGTTGTGACCGCGGCTGGCGTGGTCGTCGGGACGGTCCTGGTGTTCGAGCAGCCAGTCACCGACAAGGCAAGCACAGCTACCAGCAGGCAGGCGACACCGGCCACCGCCTCGCCGCCCTCGGCCGTCGGTGACTTCCGCGCTCCCAGCCAAGCCATATTGACTACCGATGCTTCGTCAATGAGTCGTTCAACTGCACAACTCGCGCGTCTGCCTGGCGCACTGCTTGAGGGTCGGGGCGCGAGACGCCCGCGGCGACGGCATATCCCTTGAGTGCACAGAGGGCGATGGCCTGTACGTGGGCGGTCGTCTGTTCGGTATTGGCAGCGACAGCGATCCAGCTTGTTCGATCTTCGCTCGGTTCGCTCGCCGAGACGCCGTTGACCGTCGTCGCCGATGCCCCTCCCGAGATCACCCGGCCTCCGTTCGGGCACGTCGCGACAGACCTTCCCGCCTGATTGGGGTAGATCGGAAAAGGCACGTTTCTGACAACGACGACTTCACTTCGGTCTGCGAACTCGATCCGGCTGAGTACTGACGGCTTGATCTGGCTCGCGCTTGTGATGACGTAGCGACTCGCCGCGACGGCGCTGCCTCCGAGCGCGAAGAAGAGTGCGAGAAGCGCGGTGAGTGTTGGCGGTGACGGGCTACGTCGGCGCATCGAGGACCCCCTGTGGCGGTATGGGTAGCGGGCTACGCAGCCTATATGGCTGATAAGCCATAGACCCGGGCTGGTGCTCATAGAAGGCTGACGACGTGGACCCACTTCGCGCCTTCGCGACCAACGTGCGTCGACTCCGCAACGAGCGCGACCTAACACAGGAGCACCTCGCAGAGCGCGCGGGCCTGCACATGACCGATATCGCTCGTATCGAGACGCTGCGACGCGACCCGGGCGTGAGAGTCGTGGCGAAGATCGCCTTCGGCCTCGGTGTGCCCACGAGCGAGCTGTTCGTGGGCGTCGAGGCGTCGGAAGCGTCGGAACCGTAAGCCCAGCACGCGACCGCGATGTTCAGCCCATCCAAGAGACTCGGGTCCGCCGCACCAGGCAACCTGCTCTGCGTGCCCGCAGTGACCGCGCGATACACCTACTGGCAGCGCGAGGCGGTCGCCGCCGCGGTCATGCTGACCGGAGCGACCGCGCCACAGGTCGCCGAGAGGGCCGCGGCCGGCGAGCTGGAACACCCGAGCGGTGTCCGGCTTGGACCATTCGAGATTCCCGAGAACACCGTCCGCTCGATCGCTCGGCGCGAGCGGATCAGACGAGCAGCGGCGCAGGCCGCCACGGACCTCGTCGATCAGCCGCCGCGGGATACCGTCGAGCACCTGCGCCGACGGTTCGTCACCGCGATCGACGCCGAGATGACCCGAATCGAGATCAGTCATGCCGAAGGCCAATTCGTCACTGGGGAGGCGTTGCGACAAGTCGCGCGAGCGCTACGCGAGCTGGCGGCGATCCCGGGGCCGAACGATCCCCGCCCGCCGGCACCGGGCGCGAAGATCAACGGGGTGCGCAACGGCTCGGAGACGCGGGGCGGCCTGGCGGGGAAGATCCTGGCTGCTTCCCGGGGAACCGCGCCTGCGTCCTCAGGGCCGTTGTAACGCACGCCTGTCCGCGTCTCACCGACGCATGCCCGTCGTCACTGGCCAACCACGCGTCTTTCAGTGCAACACGACGCAACGGACACAGGCAACCCAGCTGCTATCCGCGCGGGTACTTCCTCGGCCAAAGCCCGAGTTCTCGGGCGTTTGCGCCGCGATGTCTGTCCGGCGGGCGCCGCTAACCCGTCTGCGTGCGTGTGCGCGCGCCGCGTGAGCGACCGTGGGTGGGTCGATCGTTGTCTCGCGCGGAGGGGCTTCGCGTGCCGCGAGTGTGTCGGATCGCCGTGCGAGACTGAGGCCGCTGCACCTGTACTTTCGGCCTGACGGCCGACTTCGCCTACTACGACCTCCGGGGCTTCGGCTCTGGAGGTCGTTGTGGTTCCGGCTCTCCATCCGCCGGCCAACCTAGAGTCCCCGATGCGATGAACGAGTACAGCGTGACCAGCTATGTGGCCTCGCGAGCAGTCGGGCAATAGGCGCGGGGCGACAGGTCCCGGGCAGGTAGCCGGTCGGGACTGTGCAAGCAAGGCGCCCACAGGCGACTCGCTTATGACTGCGCGGAAGCGTTGGATGGAGGCGCCATTAGGCGAGCCCGATCCCGACGTAATCTGGACGCTGGATGACGGCCTCCGCATTCTCCTCGGGGAGATGGCAAGACGCGACGGAGACCGTGAGCTCGAGCGTGCCTGCAAGAGCGGGAGCCTCCAAAGGGCGGAGTTGATGCTCCGCTTCTTGCAGCTCGATGGGCGCACCGGCTATGCCTCGCGTGCTCTGCAGTCCATCGGATTCACGTCGTTGCGTGTCCGCCGAGTTTGCAATACGCGCCGCGCGCGCGAGTCACGACCGGGCGTTCGGCGGCGTTCGTCGCGACGTGGCGGCCGGACGAGTCGCGCTGGCCCCGGCGATAGCGAAGGCGAACCGGACCCAGCCGGCGGGTGTAGCCGGCGCTTGATTGCTCGCGTCTCGCGCGTTGCGTGGGGTGCCGTATGAGGAACTGCGCTCATTGCGGGGGCTCGCTCGCACATAGGCGCGGAGACGCCATCTACTGCGGGCCGCCTTGTCGCGCTGCCGCAAGCCGCGCACGGGCCGCTGAGCCGGCCGGAGGCCTTTGGGCAGCACTGCGCCTCGTCCGCCGCCGAACAAGCGCACGCAGACGAAGGCATGGCCCTATCGCGGACGGTGGACCGGGGGGCGGCGACCGATGAATCGTCGCGGGCTCACCATCGTGACGGAGAGTTTTGCCGACATTCGCGCCGAGCGGACACGTTGGCTGTGGCAGGGGCGTATACCTCTCGGGGCGCCCACGCTGCTCGTGGGCCGGGAAAAACTCGGCAAGAGCACGCTCACGGTCGCGCTCGCCGCGGCCATCTCCCGCGGGACACTCGCGGGAGACCTGGAGGGCGACCCGTCGAACGTACTGATCCTCAGCTACGAGGACGCGGCGGGCGGCACGGTAAAGCCTCGGCTGCTGGCGGCCGACGCCGATCCCGCTCGCATCCACCGGCCACGGGCAGAGCGGGAAGGTGTGCGCGACCTAGTGAGCCTGCCGGATGACGCGGAGGCCATCGGCGAGTGTGTCCGTGAGCACCATTGTCGGCTGATCGTCGTGGACCCGTTTAGCGCGGCTCTTGGCGCTGAGATCAATTCGCATCGAGACCAAGACATCAGGCGCGCTATTGCCGCGCTCGCGCAGCTCGCCGAGGATGAGGACGCGGCCCTCCTGTTGGTCGCGCACTTCAACAAGGCGCAGGGCGGAGACTCGCTGACGCGGGTACTCGGATCGCGCGGGCTGACCGCGGCATGCCGGTCAGTGCTCGTGTTTGGGCGATCGCCGGATGCCGCAGACGGTTCGCCCGATCGAGTGCTCGCCCATGCCGCGTGCAACGTCGCACGAGAGGCGCCATCGCTCGCGTGCCGGATCGAGGGTCGCGAGATCGAGGACGAGGCCGGCATGATCGAAACCTCGCGCCTGCTGATCCTGGGCGCCTGCGACACCCAAGCCGACGACCTACTCGCCACGCGAGGGGAGGATGAGCGCTCAGACCGCGACATCGCCGCTGACTGGCTCGCCGACGAGCTCGCAGACTGCGAATGGCAGCGAGCGAGCGAGATCAAGGCGCGCGCTAAAGATGCCGCTATCCGAGAGCGCACGCTTCAACGGGCACGCGCTCACCTTGGCGTCGAGCACCGTCGGGAAGGCTTCCCGGCCGTCTCAGAATGGCGCCTTGCAGTTGTGCCACAGTCGCCTGGCACAACTGCTGCGCTTGCTACTGGCACCACTGAGCAAACCCGCACCGCAGAGCCAAATGCGGCCGTCCGCGAATCTCAGTCGTGCCATGTCTTGGACGGTGACACGACTGGATCGAGCACGGCTGAGCCAACACCGCTCACACACGATCCCGTCTGCGCCTACCCGACGCACCGCGACCAATGGCGGGCGCACCCCACCACCGGGCGCCTCATCTGCTGGACGTGCCACCCGCCGGCCGTCGCAAACGCCAACGGGACGGGACCGTGACGGACCCTGCTTCGGCTCTCACCGCGCTCGTTGACGCCCTTGACGACCGGGCGCTCGACATGCTCGCGGATCGCCTTGCGCCACGACTGACCAGCGACGGCAGAAGCCATGCACGGCCGGTCGCGTACACAGTGGCGACACTCGCGAGCGAGATCGGCTTGTCTCACCGCGCGGTCCGTGGCGCCGTAGAGCGCGGTGAGCTGGCCGCCGTCAAGCGGGGCGGGCGATGGCTGGTGAGTGCTGAGGCCGTGGCGGCGTGGGTCACGCCCGCGCCGCGGGTCGGGCCGGGCGTAGCTCCCGCACGGGCGCCGCGCAGCGTGAGGACGGCCCCGGCTGGCTCGTTGACGAACCTAGCAGCACGCATCGATCGAGCCGAGGATGCACAGGAGGGTGACCAGCGAGGCCAACCTCCTGTACCCTTGACCCACACCAACACAAAGCGACCCCGGCAGCGCGCCAACGCCACCGGGGTCATGGCCAAAGGAGATACACCTCCCATTGGCCGCGATCGTGAAAACGTCCTCAGATTCGATCATGGAAATTCCCCAGGTGTGAGCGTGTAGCGGTGGCTGCTCGCGGAGCCGAGCCGTAGGCGAGGCGGAGCGAGCTGCCGCCGGGCGCGTTCTGTCGGGGGCCCCCTCCAGGGTCGCGGGTGTCTAACGCCTGCGATTCGAAGGAGGCCCCCTGGGGATGCTGACTGAGGAGGACGATGTGGAGATTGCTGCGCTCGCGCGCCGTGGATGGTCTGTGTCCGCGATCGCCCGGCACACTGGCCGGGACCGCAAGACGGTCCGCAAGTACCTGAAGCAGCCGAAGGTGCCGCGTGAGCGGCCGACGAGCTGTGTGGAGCCGTTCCGGGAGTATCTGGCGGCGCGGTTCGCCGAGGACGCGCACGTGGACGGCGCGGTGCTTTTCCGGGAGGTCGTGGGGCTCGGCTTCGACCGCTCGTATGTGACGTTCGTGCGGGAGCTGCGCCTGTTGGGGCTGCGGCCGCGCTGTGAGGCGTGCCGCACTGGCGGACACGGCGTGACGACGGTGATCGCGCACGAGCCCGGTGAGGAGATTCAGTGGGACTGGCTTGAGCTGCACGAGACGCCGTGGGGAGCGCCGGCGTATGTGCTGGTCGGGGCGCTGTCGTTCTCCGGGAAGTGTCGGGCGGTGATCTGTGAGGGGCAGAGCTTCGCGCATCTCGTGGAGGGGATCGACGGGGTGCTGCGCCGCCTGGGCGGCACGAGCCGCGCGTGGCGGACCGACCGGATGGCGACCGTCGTCTACCCCGGCACCGACAGGATCACCACTGGGTTTGCGCAGGTCGCCAAGCACTACGGCGTGGAGGTCTGGATCTGCCCGCCGCGCCGGCCCCAGCGCAAGGGCGTGGTCGAGTCGGCGATCAAATACGTCACTCGCTCGTGGTGGCGCACCGCGCCGGTCGCCTCGCTGGGACAGGCGCAGGCCGACCTTGACCGCTGGGCCGTCGCGGTCTCAGACCGGCGCAAACGCAAGCACGCAACGATCGGTGAGCTCGCCGCCCAAGAGGAGCTGCTGACGCTGTCCGCCAGCGCGTTCCCGGCGCTGCTCGAGGCCCAGCGGATCGTCTCGAGGACCGCGATGGTGGCGTTCGAGGGCAACAGCTACAGCGTCCCGCCCGGCCTGGTCGGGCAGAACGTGACCGTCAGGGCGCACTCGGGGGAGCTGCACCTGGAGATCATCTCCCCAGCCGGACGCCGGGTCGCACGCCACCGTCGGGCCCCGACAGGCGCCGGACAGATCCTTCAGAGCAGCGAGCATGCACGGCTGCTCGAGCGGGCTGTGCTCGAAGCGTTCACGACCGCAAAGCCCTGTGAGCGCAAGCCCAACCGTCCGCCCGGGGAGCACGCGCTCGCCGCGGCCGCCCGGCTGTGCGGGCGTGAGGACGGCGTGGTCGTCGACCTCGACGAGTACGCGCGGATCGCGAGGGTCGCCCGGTGAACAAGAACGCCACCTACCAGCAGCTGCGATCCCACCTGGCCTACCTGAAGCTCACCGCTCTGGCCGAGCAGCTCCCGCCAGCGCTCGAGCAGGCCGAGAAGGACAAGCCCGGCTACACCCAGTTCCTGCACGACCTGCTCGAGGTCGAGGTCATCGCTACCGAGCAGCGCCGCCTCCAGGGCCGCCTGCGCTTCGCGAACTTCCCGCACACAAAGACGCTCGAGGAATTCGACTACTCAGCCCAACCAAGGCTCGACCGCAGCCTCGTCCAGGAGCTCGCCACGCTGCGCTTCATTGAGGAGAAAGCCAACGCCCTGCTTATCGGCCCGCCCGGCGTTGGCAAGACGATGATCGCTATCGCACTCGGCCTGAAAGCCGTGCACGCGGGCTATCGCGTCTACTACACAACCGCCGCGGACCTCGTCGCCCGCACGAGCCGCGCCGCGATCGAGGGCCGCTGGCAGACAACGATGCGCTTCTGGAACGGCCCCCAGCTCCTGGTGGTCGACGAGCTGGGTTATCTGCCGATGCCCGGCGAGGCCGCCAGCCATCTCTTCCAAGTCATCTCCCGCCGCTACGAACACGGCTCGATCATCCTCACCACCAACCGCGGCATTGCCCAATGGGGCGAGATCTTCGAGGACACCACCGTCGCCGTCGCGATCCTCGACCGGCTCCTACACCACGCCACAGTCCTACAGATCGACGGCGAGAGCTACCGCATGCGCGGCCACCGCGCGCGCATCAACCAGCTACGCGCCGGCCTCAACCAGCCACCTCAGGGTGGGGAATTCTCGTGATCGCAACTGGGGAATTCCGATGATCGTTGA
>CAWFAC010000011.1:0-143233 GCA_963813625.1 uncultured Solirubrobacteraceae bacterium | reverse complement strand
GAATGGAGCCAACCGGGATCGAACCGGTGACCTCCTGCTTGCAAAGCAGGCGCTCTCCCAGCTGAGCTATGGCCCCAGGAGCCATCAATATACGCCGCGGTCGCGCCGCAACCCTCTTGACGGCGCCCGGCCGGCGAGCTATGGCTCCCCAGCAACTTCCACAGCCGAGCCACGGCCACGTCCCTTTCGCCCGTGGACCGGCAGCGATCGCTCGCTACCCGGCTCGAGTGCTAGAAAGAGACTTCTTCCGCTCGTGCTTCGGCCGCCGCCTGCAATTCTGGCGCCCACGCCAGCGGGGCATAGTCGGTTCCGGCGGCGCCGAGGAATTCCTGGCCGCCTTCGGGTTCGGCGTCGATGACGTACTGAAGGTAGTCGTACACGGTTCTCGCCTCAACTTCGTGGGTGCTCGGATACGGTGCGTATTCGCTCAACGCCATCATGTAGGAGAGGCCGCACAGCGAATAGCCGCCGGCGTGGTTCGTCTTTGTCGCCGAGACCGCATCCCACGGCGCCGCAGCGCCGGGCAGGTGTTTGGCCTTGTCATTCTTGTAAACCACTCCCGTGCAATTCGAGTTGGCTGGCGCTTGAGCATCACCGTCCGTCGATGGGTCGGCGTAGGTCGCACCGTTTGTGTTCTGGATCTCTACCCAGAACTTTTCGGTGCCCGCCCCGCTTGCCGGTGGAACGAATCCTCCAGCTTCTCGCAGCTGCCCGAGAAACACCGCGCCGATCGTGCTCGGTTCCTTTTCGAGCATTTCGACGACGCCCGTGGCTTTCATACCCCGGATCACCGGCGGTCCTGGCCAGCAGGTGTTGGGGACTTCTTCCGCCGATCTGCGCCACGTGTGCCCGCAGATCGTCGGCTTGCCGTAGATCTGCCACAGGTACTTCTTGACGATCGCCGTCTCGTCGGAATCTTTTGTGCGCACCACTCGGTGAAATTCAGCCGCGCAGCTCGCGCCGAAGAACGCGTCGCCGCCGTCTTTGATCGAGGTCCAGTTCGTGATCACGCCGCGGAAGATCTTCTTGAGTGTCGAGTTGCTCAGCACCAAGCGCCCTGGCGCTGCGGTGCTCGTGGCCGTGCATCCGACCGGCAGGTGCACCGCCACGGCGATCGCCGCCTGCAGTACCGGGATCGTGCGAACCGTCCCGCGCGCTCCGTGATCCTCGATTTCGTCGATCGCGGAAGTGGACGGCGGGCTTGCTGTCGTGAGAAACGCGTTGCTCGATGCGAAGTTCGTCGCCCCTCCACGAACCCCCCAGGATTCAAGCGCCGCGTCCGAGTCGTCCTCGTCGCTCTCGACGTATTCCACCCCGGGACTGCCGGGACAGCGGTCGAGGTTTGGCCCGACGACATTGAACTCGGGTTTCCACAGGAAGACCTGGGGAAATTTCTGCATCCCGCCACCCTGTCCGGTGATCATCGCCCCGCTGCACTGGCCGATTTTGAAGCCCGCGCTCGCCGATGGCGGCAACGCCAGCGCGCACGCCAGCATCGCGCACGACACCAACAGCTCGCGCACGTGCCGCTTGGCCAGACGACACTTCACGCCTCCTCCTCCACGGGTATGCGCGAGCACATACGATCCCGGCCCGCTAATGCGGGCTCCGCGTGGTCGTTCCGTGACCGGCGCCCTGCCATCCGGCCGAACCGTATCACCGAAAAGGAGGCTCGACGAGAGAGATCTACGCCGGTGGCGCCGACCGGCGGTCAGGCTAGTCGAACGAGAGCCGTTCTTGGCCAGGAACATCCTCCGCCAGGGACTCGCCGTCTCCCTCGCCCGCGACCTCCCCTGCCAGGGACTCGCCGTCTCGCTCGCCCGCGACCTCCCACTCCAGCGAGTGCTCCACGGGCATCTCACCGGGGTCCACCGCTCGCGTTGGACTGTCGGCGATCAGGCCGACCGGAGAGGTGCCGTCCGATGCATCACCGTCTTCGTCCAGCACCGCCTGCATGTCCAGCTCGGCCGTCTCCTGCCCCGCACCCGAGAGATCGCCGAGCCCGGAACCTCCGTCGGAAGCATCCTCGACCACGCCGGCCTGCAGAGGCATCTCCTCGTGGGCGGCGTCCTGTGGCTCGTGGCCCGAGTAGCCGTCGTCGCCGTCAGGAGCGCCATGCTCGGCCGGAAGGGTCGGTGCCAGCGCCTCCCACTCCTGGCGCGCCACGGCCGTGGGATCCGCACCGCGGCGGCGCTTGAGCTCCAGGTGTTCGCGTATGGCTTCGTCGAGCAGTCCCATGACGCGCCCCAAACCATACTCGGCTCGACACGAGGCGTTCTCCGGCTACACTTCTCGCGCCCGCCCGTCGCCGCCGGCTCGCATGCGGGGCTATAGCTCAGCTGGGAGAGCGCCTGGATCGCACCCAGGAGGTCGGGGGTTCGAGTCCCCCTAGCTCCATCACCTTGACAAAGGTCGAACCACTGCGGTCGCCATCGGGTGCCGCCGCCGGTTTGGCGCACGAACCAGCCGTCAGGCAGCGGCGAGGATCGACCATAGCGCGTTGGCCTCGAGGTGCTCTGGCGGCAGCGTCAATGTGAGCCGGCCGTCTCTTTCGAGCGTGTGGCGGACGTTTAGGAGCGTCAGGCCGATCACGGCGCCCGACTCGTCGTGATCGTCATGGCTTCCAGCCTCGCGACGGGTTCTCTTGGACCAGAGCGGTCACGACCCAGCCGTTCACGCTTTCCAACATACCGAACAGCACCAAGCTACCACCAATGATACCCTTTGGGCGGCTCCCTGCCTACCGATCGGCCCTGGATGGACCGGTACACATGACGGCTACTCGACTCCAGCGGTTGCTTACCTCCTTGGCTGTCACGGCGTTGCTGGTGGTCGCCGGAGCGGCCATCTCGGTGTCGTCCGTGGCGGCTGATGAACCTTCCGAAGCGCCGCAGGCTGAATTCACGGGTGCCGTCGGCTACGGGTTCGCGGCAGCGATGAGCGCCGATGGGAGCACTGCCGTGGTCGGACAGCTTGGCGACTCGACATCCACTGACGTGCCTGGCGTCGCCCACGTTCTCGCGTCCGACGGCCTCGACTGGACGCAGCAGGCAGAACTGACCGCCAGCGACCCGAGCTACGACATGCTGTTCGGCAACGCCGTGGCGGTCAGCGCCGGCGGCAACACCGTGATCATCGGCGATCCCGGTGAGTGTGGTTACGGTCTAGACAACTGCGAAAACGGCGCTGCATACGTCTTCGTTCGCGACGGCTCGACCTAGACGCAGCAGGCAGAGCTACGTGGGGGCCCAGGGTTCGGCGGCGCCGTGGCACTCAGCAGCGACGGGAACACGGCCCTGGTGGGCGCTGGTCTATCGGGCACTTACGGGTTCTCTTATGCCATAGGCGGCAACGCACCTCCGACTCTCTTCAGTCGCAGCGGCATAGCGTGGACGCAAGAGGCGGCGCTCAGTGCCAGCGACGCCTCGGGCGAGTTCGACAACTTCGGTCACTCCGTGGCTTTGAGTGCCGACGGCCACACCGCCTTGATTGGCGACCCCACCCAAGACAAAGAAGCCGGCGCCGCGTATGTGTTCACCGGCAACGGCTCGGAATGGACCCAGCGGGCCGAGCTAACTGGCAGCGATGAGGTGCCAATGTGGAACTTCGGCGCTTCGGTAGCCCTTAGCGCTGAAGGGCATATCGCGCTCATCGGCGCACCCGCCCCCGGGGCAGGTTCTGCGTATGTGTTCGCCGGCAGCGGCTCGACTTGGACGCAGCAGTCCGAGTTGACGCCGGACGATGCCGAAGTGAAGTCCTTCGATGGCTGGTTTGGCGATGCGGTTGCGCTGGATAGCGAAGGGAATGTCGCGCTTGTGGGCGCTCCATGGGCCGAAGAAGATCTGGGGGCCGCCTACGCCTTCGCGGGCGAAGGCTCGAACTGGAGCCAACAGGCCGAGTTTGTTCTCGCCAACGCAACGCCCTACGACTACTTTGGAGGGGCGGTCGCGCTCAGCGGCGAAGGCAACCTCGCGTTGATCGGCCGCTATGACCCCGGCGTCGATTTCTTTCGGGTGCCCGCGCCCCGTCTTGCGGTTCCTCCGACAGGCGCAAAATTGCCCGGGACGCATTCGGGCGTTGAACAAACGTCGACTACGCCGGGATCGAGCGGTGCCCCGGCTGCTTCTGGCGGTGGCGCCAGCGCGGAGTTGGCGAAGGTCGGCAGCGAGACCGTCTCGCCAGATGCGTTCGCTGCAGCGCCGCGCGGGCCAAGCGCGGTTACCGCGATGAGGCGATACGGCGCGGAGGTCGTCTACACGCTCAATACGGCGAGCGACGTGCGCTTCACAATCGCCAAGGTTGAACCAGGTCGTACTTCGTCGGGACGCTGCGTGCGGCTCACTGAGGCCAACTACAGCGCACGAAGATGCATACGGCTGGTGGCGCTGCCGGGCGACTTCACGCGCACCGGCAGCTCTGGTGTCAACCGCTTCCGCTTCACCGGCCGCCTCGCCGGCCATAGACTGGCGATCGGCAGCTACCGGCTCATAGCCACGCCAACGGCTGGCGGCAAGGTCGGACATACGACAGCAGCCGCATTCCGCGTCATAAAGTAGCGGAGTAGGCGACCGGTCTCTGGGATCGGACAGCTGCAACGCGCGGGGTTCTGGGTTCTGGGCTTCTGTCGCTAGCTCATCCCGCGCGACCCTACGCGCGCGCCCCGGCTTGCGGGTCCAGGCGCGACATGCTCACCGTGGCGGTCAGCTCAGACGTGGCGTCGCCGAGGTACAGGCCCTTGACCGGCGGCACGTCCGCGTAGAAGCGCCCGTGTCCGATCTTCACGTGTGTCTCCTCCGCCAGCTTGCGGTTAGTGGGATCGGCTCCCACCCATACCGGTTCGCCATGTCTGCCGGCTCCCGGCAGCAGCGTCTCCAGCCACGCGTGGGTGTCCACCTCCACCGAGTCGCTGCTGCCGTCCTCGGGCGCGACCCACAGATAGCCCGACACATAGCGGGCCGCGATCCCGCGCCGGCGCAACAGCGCCAGCGACAGGTGCACGAAGTCCTGACACACTCCCGCTCCCGCCTCCAGCAGATCGCTGACGGTCGAACCGACGTACGTGACTCCCGGCCGGTAGTCGAAGCGGTCGGGGATCAGCTGGCACAGCCGCTGCACCGTCTCGAGCGGGCTCGCTGCATCGAGCTCCGCGAGCAACCAATCGAGGCCGTCGATCGCCGGCTGGTCCTGCCACGGAAGCGCGAACTCCCCCGCCGCATCCAGGTAGGCCTCGCTCGACAAGCTCGCCCACGACCCCCTCGGGGGATCTGCGGGATCGGAGGTCACCACGCGCGCGCGCACGTCGATCGTGAGTCGATCGTGCTCGGCCGGCACACCGAACTCGAGCACCTCGGTGCCGAAGTAGTCCAAGTGGCGGCTGGCGCGGGCCTCGGGATCAATGCGTGTATGGAACTCGTCGCAGCGCTGCGAGGAAGTCGTTGCGGGGCGCACACGCAGAGCATTGAGATTGTCCGTCACCGGCGCGTCGTAGCGATACCTCGTCAGGTAGCGGATCGCGAAGTGCATCGCCCTCTAGCGCCTGCTCAGAATCGGGGCCGCGCCGGCGAAGTAACGCTCGGAGACATCGTGGTCCAAGTGCGCGAGCTCCTGCTGCGTGCGCTCGCAGATTCCCGTCAGCTCGGCCCCGTCGGGGAGCGCGCGGCGCTGAAAATCGAGGTCCGCCGCCAAGCGGCTCACGCGCAGCACCGGCTTGGAGTTGCGCGGGCCGGCGTCGGCCGCGGTGAACAGCTCATGCAATGAGTCAACGCACGCGGCCACGCTGTCGGGGTACGCGCGCTCGAACAGCAGAAAGCGGCCGACCGGGTGGGCGTTGGGCGGCGCCGTCACGGCGCGCAGGTACGCATGAAAACCCCCAACCGCCTGCAGCAGGATCAGGGCCTGCCCATCCTGAAGCGCCGTGTCTCCCGGCGGCAGCGCGATGCGCAGCATGCGCAGCACCATGTCCGAGACCTCGATCATGCCCCCAGCGTCGAGGAAGCACTTGGCTTCGTCACGAAGCATCGAGCGCCCGGCCACCCCCCAGATCAGGGCGGTGCGCTGCTTGACGTACCGCGAGGCCAGATACGGGCCGGCCGGCGCCGCCCAGCCCGGTTGCCCGCCGCCACGCACATCCAGCGCGGTGGTGTTGATCGCCTCCCACATCTCGGCGCTGATCACGTCGCGCACCGTGCGCGCCCCCTCCCGCGCCCGCTCGATGCTGGCCAGCATCGAGCCCGGGTGACGACCATCGAGGGTCAGGCTCCAGAGCGCCTCACTGCGTCCCGCGCCCTCCTGCTCGCTGTCGCCGAGCATCGCCAGCAGGCGATCTGAGCCGAAGCTCACCCCCGGCACACCGTCTGACGCTCCCTGAAGCTCAGCCTGGAAGACCGCCTCGACCGCGCGCGCCGTGAACTCGGCACGGGCCAGATTGCGGCCCAGCCAGTAGAGCTCATGCGCGATCCGCGCCAGCATCAGGCGCGAGACGCTCGCTGCTGCTGTTGCTGCTGTTGCTGACCGGTCCACTCCCCGTAGCGCAGGTCGGGCAGCGCCGGCGGCTGCGTGTCCGCGATCGGCGGACCGGCACGGTCGTCTCCGTCGCCGTCCTCCAGCACCCACGTGTCCTTCGAGCCACCGCCGCGCGAGGAGTTCACGATCAGAGAGCCATCCTCGAGCGCCACTCGCGTGAGGCCTCCGGGGACGATGTCTATGTGCTCTCCGAACACCGCGAACGGACGCAGATCGACGTGCCGTGGCTGTAGGCGACCTTCGCCATCGACCGTGGGGACGGTCGACAGCCGCACCACGTCCTGGGCGATCCAGCGTTCAGGGTGCTTCAGGATCACCGCTCGCATGCTCGCGATCTCCTCCTCCGTGGCGTGGGGGCCGATCATCACTCCGCGCCCCCCAGACTCTCCTGTGGGCTTCACCACCAGCTGGTCGAGCCGCTCGAGCACGTGCTCGAGTACCTCTCGGTTGGACAGCAGATACGTCCTTACGTTTTCGAGGATCGGCTCCTCAGCGAGATAGAAGCGGATCATCTCCGGCACGAAGCAGTAGATCGCCTTGTCATCCGCCACCCCCGTCCCGAACGCGTTCGCGATCGCCACGCTTCCCGCCCGGTAGGCCCGCACCAGCCCGGGCACCCCCAGCAGCGAGTCGGCGCGAAACTCGAGCGGATCGACGAAATCGTCGTCGAGCCGTCGATAGACCGCGTGCACCCGCTCGAGACCGCGGGTCGTGCGCATGTACAGCACGTCGTCGCGCACCACCAGATCCCACGCCTCGACCAGCTCCACTCCCATCTGGCGCGCCAGGAACGCGTGCTCGAAGTATGCGGGGTTGGCAGGGCCGGGGGTCCACACCACGACCGTCGCCTCGCTCTCCGTCGACGGAGCTACCGAACGCAGCGCGCCGAGCAACAGCTGCGGATAGTGGTCCACTGGACGCACCCGATAGGAGGCGAACAGCTCGGGGACAAGGCGCGCCATCGCGGCGCGGTTCTCGAGCACGTAGGAGATCCCTGAGGGGATCCGCACGTTGTCCTCGATCACCTTCCAGCTGCCATCGCTGTGGCGCACCAGGTCGCAGCCCGCCACGTGCGTGTACACGCCGCCCGGAGGGCGGATGCCGTGTACCGCGCGGGCGAAGTGCGGACACCCCGCCACCAGCCGCCAGGGCACCAGCCCCTCGCGCACGATCTCACGCGCGTGGTAGATGTCATCCACGAAGTGGTTCAGTGCGCGGATGCGCTGCGCGAGACCGCGCTTTATCTCGCGCCATTCCACCCCGCTCAACACCCGCGGGACGAGGTCCAGCGGAAACGGGCGTTCGTGCGAAGCCCCGCTCTCGCCGCTCGTCTCGAACGTGATCCCCTGCTGCATGAACACCGCGTCGCGCCGGCGCCCCGCCTCGACCAGCCCCTCGCGTCCCAGCCGCCCGAGCTCCCGCACCAGCGCGCGGGCGGGCGGGCGCGGCGTCCCGTCGACCTCGAACAGCTCATCCAGGAACGGAGCACGGGGTCGGTACCCGTCAATCGTGGGCGGCGTAAGCAGCGAGTCCACCAGGGGATTCTCCGTGGGCATGGACACCGCGACCTTCGACGGATGGAGCAAGTGCGGGGCCCTCGACTGCCCACTTGTCACAACCCGAACACTCGACGCCTACCCCGCGGTACAGCGTTGGCCAGCCGCTAGAAGGGCAGCCCCCGCACATCCACACGTCCCGGCGGCCACGCCACGCCCTCCCGCAGGGGGCGCCACATCGCGCGCATCGGCAGCTCGACCCGCCTCCCCGGCTGGTCGACCCAGACCGCCGCCGTGATCTCGCTGAAGGCCACGCGCTGGTACAGCCCCACCAGCTCCGGGCGGCAGAACAGCATCGCGCGGTCTGGGCCCATGCCCTCCGCCACGCGCAGTGCCGGCTCCACCACCCTCATCATCAGACCGCGGCCGCGGTCTGAGCGGGTGACGATCACGCTGCCGAGCCCCACCACCTCGAAGCTCGCAGCGCCCGCGATCTCGACCGCCACGATCACCACGCCCGCGAGCGCCAGCAGCCGCCCGTCACCCGAGCGCAGCCCGACGTGGCGCTCCTTTTCCCGCCACGTGAGCTGCGAGCCCTCAGGTCCGAACGGCTGCTGCTCGCCGGCCACGACCTCGGCCCAGTCGTGCTCGCTCAACCTCTCCAGCTCGACCAGCTCCATCGGGCCACCGTACACGCGCCCGCACGCCTGCACGTCCCGCGCGTCCGTCTCTCGCCGCTGCGCCTACACTGCTCGGCCATGCCCGCGCCTGCCGATGCGCAACCACTCCTCGTCCTACAGCACGCCGACTGCGAGCCGCCGGGCGCCTACGAGGACGAGCTGCGCGCACGCGCAATCCCGCTGCATCGCGTGCTGGTCGACCGAGGCGAGCAGCTACCCGACTGGCGTCGGTACGCCGGCGTCATCGCGATGGGCGGCTCGATGGGAGCCTACGACGATTCGATCCATCCGTGGCTCGCACCGGAGAAGCAGCTCATCAGCGAGGCCGTCCGAGCGGGCAAGCCCTACTGGGGCGTATGCCTGGGCGCGCAGCTGCTGGCGGCGAGCCTGGGAGCGCGCGTCGCAGCGGGAGCGCAGCCCGAGCTGGGGGTGCTGCCAGTCGAGCTCACCGCCGGCGCCGTCGGCGACCCGGTGTTTGCGGGCGCACCGCCGACGTTCGCGACGCTCCAGTGGCACCGCGACACCTACGAGCTCCCCGACGGAGCCGTGCAGCTCGCCCGCTCGCAGCTCTACGAGCAGCAGGCCTTTGTCTTCGTCAGGGCCTACGCCCTGCAGTTCCACCTCGAGGTGAGCTGCGAGTTGGCCGCCCAATGGATGCGGATACCCGCATACGCAGAGGAACTCGAGCAGCTCGGCGGACCCGGTTCCACCGTCGCGATGCTCGAGCAGCTGCAGGCCGTCGAGCCCGACTCCGTCGCGCTGGCGCGCGAGCTGTTCGCGCGCTGGCTCCGCCACGTCGTCGGCGTCCCAACGCACGGCGCACGCACCGCCGCCCAGCGATAGCCCGCCTGCGCGATCCCAGCAAGCGCTATCCCCTGGCGATCGCCGCCAGCGCTATCGCCGCGCGATCGCAGCCAGCGCCAGCATCTCATACGCGATATTCGCTGCCAGCAGAGCCGTTATCTGTCCAGGGGAGTCATACGGCGGCGAGACCTCGACCACGTCGAAGCCCGCGAAGCGCACGCCAGCGAGCGACCGTAACAGCGCCAGCGCCTCGGCCGCCAGCAGCCCTCCAACCTCGGGCGTGCCCGTCGCCGGCGCTGCCGAGGGATCGACCACGTCGATGTCGAAGCCAAGAAACGCCGGCGTTTCGCCGCCGAGGCGCTCGCGTACGCGGGCCGCGAACTCCGCCGGCGCGCGCGAGCGCAGCTCCTCGACCCCCACGAGCTCCAAACCCAGGCCGCGCGCGTCCGCGAGATCGCTCGCCGCGTACAGCGAGCCGCGGATCCCCGCGATCAGCGAGCGCGACGGATCCACCAGGCCCTCCTCAACCGCGCGCCTGATCACAGTGCCGTGGAAGACGCGCTCGCCGTAGTAGTCATCCCAAGTGTCCGCGTGGGCGTCCAGCAGGATCAGCCCAAGGGGGCCGTGGACTGAGGCGTGAGCTCGCAGCTCCCCCAGCACGATCGTGTGATCGCCGCCCAGCACCACCGGTACCGTCCCCGCCGCGCACAGCCACGACAGCGCCGCCGCGATCTGCTCGGTCGAGCGCTGCGCGTTGCCGGGCGTGATCGACACGTCGCCCCCGTCCAGCACCGCGCCCGACCCGAACACGTCGACGCAATGCGTCGGGTGCCACGGTCGTAGCAGCGCCGACGCCGAGCGGATCGCCTCCGGCCCGAACCGCGCACCTGCTCGCCAGCTGGTCCCCGTGTCGAACGGCACCCCCACCACCGCCGCGCGGGGTGAGGGACGCTCGCCCGCCGCCGCGGGCCGCGCCAGGCGCACGTGGGCGAGCCCGGCGAACGTGCGCACGCCCGTGTATCTCGGCGCCTGCCTCGGCTCGCTCATCGCGGCGGCGTCTCGTCCTCGAGCACCACGCGCACGGTGTGCAGCAGCCGGTCGCTGGCGCCGCGCACGCTGCCCCCCAGCTCCAGCGTGCGCTGCACGTAGGAGAGCGTGTCCGCCGTCAGGCGCTCGCCCGGCAGCACGTTCGGTATTCCCGGCGGATACGTGGCAAGCGACTCCGCCGCTATCCGCCCTACCGCCTGCGCCGCCGGCACGACCTCCTGCGCACCCAGGTAGGCCGCGCGCGGGGTCATCGCGAGCTCTCCCCACGGCGGCGGCGGCGCGAAGCTCGCGCTTGCCCCGTCGGGGTCCAGCCCGACCCGCTCGACCGCAATGCGCAGCGCCGCCACCAGCCGCGACACCTCGGGCAGGCTGCGCTCGCCCATGCCGAACACCGCCACCAGCACGTTCTGTCCGTACAGCTCCAGGTTGATGTCGTCGATCTCGCGCAGCAGCGGAGCCAGCTCGTAGCCGCTCGCGCGCACGCCGCGCACGTCCACCGCCAGGCGCAGCGGGTCGTACGCGAACACGCCCGGGCGTCCCGTCAGGCGGTCGTCGAGCACGTCCAGCCCCTCGAGCGCCCGGATCTGCGCGCGCGCATGCGCCAGCGCCGCCATCGTCTTGCCGAGCAGCTCGCGCCCGTGCACCGCCGCCTGGCGGCGCGCCGCGTCGAGCGAACCGCCGAGCAGCGCGCTGGGGCTGGTCGACTCCGTCAACGTCACCGCCCGGTCGACCGTGTCCTCACCGATCAGCGCGCCCGCGCCGAAGCCCAGGTGGAGCATCGCCGACTGCGTGAGGCTGCCCACGATCTTGTGCGTGCTGGAGATCACCAGGTCGGCTCCGGCCGCCAGCGCGTGCTCGGGAAGCTCCTCGTGGAAGGCCAGGTGCGCGCCCCACGCCTCGTCGACGATCAGCGGCACGCCGCGCGCGTGCGCCACCGTCGCCAGCGCCCTCACGTCCGCCACCGCGCCGAAGTACGTCGGCGATACCACCCATGCGCCAACCGCACCTGGCGTCGTCGCCAGCGCACGCTCGAGCGCCGCCTCGGTCAGGCAGTGCGCGATCCCCAGCTCGGCATCCACCTCCGGCGCGGCGAACGTTGGCCGCAGGCCGGACAGCACCAGCGCGTCGATCGCGCTCGAGTGAGCGTTGCGCTGGACCACGACATCCGATCCGTAATGCGCGAGCGCCAGGCCGGCCGCGAGGTTCCCCTGTGAGGCGCCGTTGATCAGGAACCATGCGCGCCTGGCTCCCCAGGCCTCGGCGGCGAGGCGCTGCGCCTGCTCGAACGGGGTCGGCACCACCCCCACATCGATGCCGTACGTGAGCGCGGGGATGTCGAGGCTCAGGGCTCGCTCGCCTACCGCCTGCAGCAAGCCCGGATCGGCACCCGGACCGCCCTTGTGTCCGGGCACGTGCAGCCGCGCCGGTCTCCTACACGCGTACTCGCACAGCGCGTCCAGGTACGGCGTCTGCTGTTGGCGCCCGATCATCCAGCGCTCACAAACGTGCCCGCCGTAAAACCGACGTGTGTCAACACTGAGACTTTCTACCAGTTTGGCTTGCTCGAGATGGCGGCGTGGGCTAGCGTGAGTCACGTCCTGCAAGTAGTGGCCCGGCGGTGCGTCAACACCCCGGGCCCGGCACCGAGTCGGTCACCCTCGATGCTCGTCGATTGTCTCTCAGCGCTGCGCTTGGCGCACCCGGGACACGCGGCTGGAATCGACGCGCGGCCGCTCGGTGCTCTGAGCGACTGGAGGCGAGATGCCCGGCCCAGATCCAGACCCGTGGACCCCGACCAGTGGGCCGCCCTCGGACGAGCTCGTGCTGGCGGCCGTCGAGCGCGCGTGGCGCCACCGCGCGCGAGACACCCCCGCGGTCCCCGCGTGCGCCGCGGTGCCCGTGTGGTCGATCCTCGAACACCTCGCGCTCGCCCCGCGCTCCGCGGGCGCCGGCCAGGTCCGATCCCGCCTCAGCGTCCTGCACGCGGCCGGCTGGCTCGAGCGTTCACGCCGCCACGGCGTGCCGACCTGGGCGCTCACGAGCGCCGGGCGAGGCCGCCTGCAGCAGGAGCGCCGCGCGGACGCGCAGCTGCAGCTGCAGCTGCCCGAGTCTCCGCAGCACCGAGCATGGCGCCAAGCGCGCACGGCCGCGGCACGGGAGAACGAGCGTTTGCGCGCGAACCTGCGCGAGCGCCTGGGCGAGGCCGCCCTCCTGCTGAAAGCCGAGCCGCCGCCCCACTCGGATGCCTGGTTCGAGCTCGGGCACGCCCTGCAGCACGCCTGCCGGTGCGTCGGCTCGGCGAGCCACTGCCTGTATGAGTGGGACGAGCCGCGGGACCTCCACGCGGACGTCGACGAGCAGCTGGATCCCGCCGACGAGAGGCTCGATCCGCCTGAGCGCGCGCGACGGCGCGCCTGGCGCGCGGGGCGGCGCAACGCTCGACTGTGGGATGAAGGGCCCGCACGCTGAGCCGGCCCGCCAGCTCGGTGACGAGCTCAAACGGCTGCGGCCAGCGCCGTCACCCGCGCCCGTCGCTGCTCGGCGATCAGCGTCAGCGCATAGCGCCCCGCAGGGTGCTCGCGCGCGCGTTCGACGAGCGCGGCCGTGGGCGCGGGCAGCGCCTGCGGCTGGGGCAACGGCACGCCATAGATCGGGGGCAAGAGCATCGACGCGGACAGCGCCGCGAACGTGAGGTCGGCCGCGCCGAAGCGCTCGCCGCACAGATACGGCCGGCCGTCAGCGAGCAGCCCGGCCACGAAGTCGAGCTCGCGCCAAACGCTCACCTCGTCCTGCGCCTCGATCCCGGGGCGGATCTGCAGCGTGTGTTGCACGAGCCGGGCCGCAAGCGGCCAACCCCAGCGCAGCGCGCGGTCCTCCCAGGCGGGCACGCCGCGGTTGTTGTAGCGCAGCAGCAGCTCCGGCCGAGCGAGCATGTGGACGTACATCAGCCGCCGCCCGCGCGGCCCGAGCTCCTCGTCGAAGCGCCGGCATAGGGCCTGCACCTCGCGGCGCTCTTCGCGCTCGGCCGGGAACAGCCGTTGCTCTGCCTCGATCCGCTCATCGACCCACAACAGGATCTCCGCCGACTCGCCGATCGATCCATCCGGCGTCACCAGCACGGGCACCGTCAACCCGCCCCCCGCCCGGCGGGCCGCGAACCGGTGGACGCCCTGGACGTGGCGCTGCTCGCGATAATCCAGCCCAGCCCGCTCCAGCGCCCACCGCGCCTTCTCGCAGTAGTGGCTGATCGCGATCGTCACCAGCCGCAACATCGAGGGGGAGTATGACCCTTTGCTACTGTGCCCGACGAGGTGCCGCGCTGACATCCAGCCAGGCCACGCCCGACCGCCACGAGCGAGCAGCGCGCGTGGGTCGCCCGGTGCCGGTGCCAACGCCGTCGGCGCAGTTCGAGGAGTGGCAGATCGCGTTGCATGGCCGCCGCGCGGTCTACAGGATCGCCGGCAGCGGACCGCCCGTGGTGCTGATCCACGGCATGCTCAACTCCTCGAGCCACTGGCAGTCGGTGGCCTCGAACCTGGCGCGCGAGCACACGGTCATCGCTCCCGACCTGATCGGGCACGGCGACTCCGCCGCGCCGCGGGGCGACTACTCGCTGGGGGCCCACGCCGCGAGCATCCGCGACCTGCTCGCCGCAATCGGGATCGACCGCGCGAGCATCGTCGGGCACTCCCTCGGCGGCGGCGTCGCGATGCAGTTCTTCTACCAATTCCCCCAACGCGTCGAGCGGCTCGTGCTCATCTCCAGCGGGGGCCTCGGCCGCGAGGTCAGCCCGCTGCTGCGCACCGCCGCGCTGCCCGGCACCTCGGCGCTGCTGTCGCTCGTCATCCAGCCACGGCTCGTCGCCGCGCTCGCCGGGAGCGCCCGCCGCCTGCGCGAGCACCACGGCGGCGGCGTCCACCTGGAGGCGATCGCGCGTGCGCTGCGGCCGCTGGAGAACGCCGACGCACGGCAAGCCTTCCTGCACACGCTCCGCTCCGTCATCGACGTGCACGGCCAGAGGGTGAGCGCCACCGACCGCCTGTACCTGCTGGAGAGGACGCCCACGATGATCGTGTGGGGCGAGCGCGACCACACGATCCCGCTCGCGCACGGCCGCCTCGCGCACGAGGCGATCCCCCACAGCTTCTTCAGGACGCTGCCACGCGCGGCGCACTTCCCTCATCTCGAAGATCCCGACGGGCTCTCGCAGCTGCTTCGCGACTTCATCCAGCAGACTCACCCAGGGCGAATCGCGGACACCGACTGGGGTGAGGTGCTGGCACGGCGCTCGCCGCGCTCGCGTCGGCTCGGCGACGCCGCCGCGTGACGCCTGCGCGGTTACGGCGTCGCCCGATACCGACGCGGTCGACGGGCACCGCCTGAGGCCGGCGTCAACCGGTGTCAGCGGCCCGCCACGCGGGCGGGTACGGCAGCGGCCTCAGCGATCGCTCGAGCCGCTCGCGCAGCTCCTCCAGGGGCGGCGGCAGCGACAGGCTCTCGCCGAGATGCGCCTCGTCCTCATCGACCGCGAAGCCGGGCCCGATCGTCGCGATCTCGAACAGCACGCCGCTTGGCTCGAGGAAGTACACGGACTTGAAGTAGAAGCGGTCGATCACCGGCGTCGGGCGCGCACCCCCGTCTGCGACGCGCGTGCGCCACGCCTCGAGATCCTCCATCAGCGCGGCGAATGCCACGTGGTGCACGGTGCCCGCGCCCTGGGTGCGATTGATCTCCGGCGGCGCCGGATCGTAGGCGTAGAAGCCGCCCCTGCGCTCTCCGCGCACGTCCCAGTGCTCGCCCTCTCCCCTGGCGAAGCCCAGCGCGTGACTCAGCAGGCGCTCGCTGCGCACGGGATCGTTGCTGTAGGCCCGCACACCCTCGAAACCCTGGAGCGCGTACTCGCTCGGGATCTCAGGCGCAGCGGCGCTCAGCGGCTCGTCCTCGACGGCCGTGTGCACCAGCTCGTGTTCCAGGCCCTCCGGGTCTGCAAACAGCAGGCTGTCGCCCGTCAGCTCGGGGTCGGTCCCCTGCTCGGCCAGCCGCTCTCTCCAGAACTGCAGCGCCTCGCGCGAGGACACCCGCCACACGATCCGGTGGATCATGCCAGCGCCGGCGATGCCGCGGGCTGCTCCGGGGTACTCGAAGAACGTCAGGTCCATCCCCGGCGAGCCGTGCTCGTCGCCGTAGAACAGGTGGTACATGTTGGGTTCGTCCTGGTTGACGGTCCGCTTGACCATCCTCAGGCCGAGCACGCCGGTGTAGAACTCCACGTTGCCCGGCGCATCCCCGGTGATCGCGCTGATGTGGTGTATGCCCTCGAGCTTCATCGCAGCCATCACTCTATGCGCGTCGAGCGGATGGCGGCGTGCGATCATCGACTCGTGCAGGACCGATCGCTCATCCCGCGCTTCGGGCGCGCGCGACGCGATCCAGCGCTTGCGGTGCTCGAAGGCTTTCATCCGCTCAAGCACGCGTTGCGCTTCCACGCCAACGTGCTCGAGGTGCTGACCAGCGACGCCGCCGAGCTCGAGCGCCTGTCGGCCGAGCTCGCACCCGAGCTGAGCGAGCGCCTGCTCGCGCTCGCCCGCGAGATCGAGCCGGCGGTGTTCGACCGGCTCGCTCCACTGACGCCGTCCACGGGGGTGATCGCGTTGGCCGAGCGGCCGTGGGTCGATCGCGCCGGCGTGCTCGCCGACCCGCGCCCCGCGCCGGTGGTGGTGCTCGAGGACCCCCGTGATCTCGGCAACATGGGCGCCTGCATACGAGTGGCCGCCGCGGCCGACGGCGCCGGCGTGCTCAGCACCGGCAGCCACGACCCCTGGCATCCCGACGTGCTGCGGGGCGCCGCCGGGCTGCACTACGCCGTGCCCGTCGCTCGGCTGCAGGGGCTGGAGGAGCTCGACGAGCTCGACCGGCCGCTGTTGGCGATGGATTCCCACGGCGATCCGCTCGAGCCCTCCGAGCTGCCGGCGCGCGCGGTGCTCGCCTTCGGCACCGAGCGCCGCGGCCTCAGCCGCGAGCTGATCGCGCGCGCCGACGCGCGCGTCGGCATTCCGATGCGAGCGGGCGTGTCGAGCCTGAACCTCGCCACCTCCGTCGCGGCCGTCCTGTTCGCGTGGCGCCTTTGCGCGAGCCCGGTGCCGCGGCTTCGCTGATCAGCAGCGCGCTTCCACGCCGTCCAGCAGGAGCCAGTTCCCGCGCAGCGCAGCGCTCGCACGCAGCACCATGCGCTCGGCCTGCTCGTCGCGGTCCTCGACCGCGCCCATCAGCTCCCCGATCAGCTCGCGCGCCCGCCGCGCATGCTCCACGTCACGCAGCTCGTGCACCCGGAAGTACTCGGTCGCAGGGCCCTCGTCGCTGAAGCCGTAGTGCGCGCGCAGGCCCTCGAGCTTCGTCCGCGAGACCTGCGGCTGGCCGGCCTCGATCGCGTACAGCACGGCGAGGTGCTCGAGTAGGTCCTCGCCTGCGGTCCACGCCGCGACGCACGCGTGCGTCTGCCCCAGCATCGGCGCGCCCGCCCGCGCCGAGGACGAGGGGCTGAGCTGGGCGCCGACCGCTCGCTCGAACTGCTCCCACAACGCGACGTGCGCTGCCTCCTCGTCCGCGTGGCGGCGCAGGCCGTCGCGGTGGTCGGCTCCCGCGTGCTCGGCGGCGCGCGCGGAGGTGCGCGCCAGCGCGAACACCGCGTGCCGGTACTCCCCCGCATAGCAGCCGAGCTCCTCGGCGCTCAGCTCGCCCGCGCTCCAGCGCCTGTAGAACGGATGCTCGAGCACGTCGATCGCGCCCCGTGCGTCGTCAAGCCTCGTCAGTACGTCCATCGTGCATTCCCTTCTCTCGAATTTTCACACTGGGGGGGAAGGACATCGACCGTCGGGTGCAGAAAGCTACGGTGTTAGCGAGGTCTTCGTTCGCGCCGCCTGGACTCTCGTCCGGGTGCTGTGCGAGGGTCCACGCGAGAGGGTTGACGCGGTGCGGAGCAGAAGGGGTGATTTCCGTGACCATCATCGTCGCTGCAGCACTCGGCGCAATCGGATTCAGCGCGCTGCTGGCGGTTGCTTTGAGCCGCGCGGCGGCGATCGCCGACGAAGCCGCCGAGCGGACGCTCGCCGAACACAGTGCGACGCCGTCGATCACCGACTACCGTCAGAGCTACGCCGCGTTGGCGCGAGCCCAGTCGACGATCGCGCGGGAGTCGTCGATCACCGAGCCGTCGTCGAGGACGAGCGTGGGGACCCAGCGGTTGCCGGTCAGCTCCTGGACCTCACGGCGCCCGCGCGTCTGATTGAACACGCTCGGCAGCGGCGCAAAGCCATAGGACTTGATCACCTCCGGTTCGTGGCCGGCGTCCCTCAGCGCGTGGTAGGCGTTTGCGCACGGATGCCCACCGGGACGCGGCGTGGGGAAAGTGCCCCAACAGATATACAGCTTCACGAGACGTTCAGCGTCCCTTCCATCCCGGCCTGGCGGTGCCCGGGGACCGTGCAGTAGAAGGTGTATGTGCCCGGTCTCAGCTGCAGCTTCAGCGTCATGCTCCCGCCTTTGAACGTGGGCGTCGACCCGAGCACCTTACTGCCTTCGGCGACCGTCACGTTGTGTTCCAGCGGCGACATGTTGGTCATCGTAATCGTCACAGTCCCCGCCTTGGCGCTCAGCTGCTTGGTGTTGTACGCGAGCAGGCCGGTCGGGTTGGCAGCGAGCGTCAGCGAGCTGCCGGCTTTGCCCGGCGACGGCGAGGAGGCCGGCGCGGGCGTCCCAGTGGTGGCTGTCGGCTGACTGGCGGCGCTCTGTGGCACCGGCGAGCCCACGACCGGGACGGGCGCCTGCTGTTCGGTCTGTGTCGGCGGCAGCGCACTCTTGGCGGGCGGGCTCGACGTGAGCACGGCCGTGGACACGGCCGCAACGACGAGCACCGCGCTGATCGTCACCACCGCGCGCTGGCCAGCCACGCTGCCGGGGAAGTCGGGTCGGCGCAGGCCGATGCCGAGGGACAGCACGAGCGCCCAGACCACGAGTATGCCGCCCGCGACGTAGAACGGAACTTTGCTCTTATCCGCAGCGAGCACAGGCGCCAGCTGAAGGGCCAGGGTGTGCACTGAGCGCGAGCCTAGCCGATGGGGCACCGGTATGCTGCTCGACGAGATGACCGACGTGGTGCGCACGCCCGAGGACGCGCTTCAGGGTCTCCCCGACTTCCCGTTCGCGTCGCACTACCGCGACCTCGACGGCCTGCGCCTGGCCCATCTCGATGAGGGCGCGGGCAAGCCCGTCATCTTCTTCCACGGCGAGCCCACATGGTCGTTCCTGTGGCGCAAGGTGATCCCGCCGGTGCGCGACGCCGGCTTCCGCTGCGTGGCCCCGGACCTCGCCGGCTTTGGGCGCTCGGACAAGCCTGCGGACATCGACTTCTACACCTACGAGCGGCACTGCGCCCTGACCGGGACGCTGCTGGAGGATCTCGACCTGCGCGGCGCAACGGTCGTGGTGCATGACTGGGGCGGGCCGATCGGGCTGCGGCTCGCGGTCGATCATCCCGATCGGATCGAGCGGCTCGTGATCCTCGACACGGGCCTGTTCACCGGGCGACAGCGCATGTCAGACGCGTGGCTCGCCTTCCGCGACTTCGTCTCTCGCACCGAGGATCTGCCGGTCGGGATGCTCGTGCGGCGGGCGTGCAAGAACGATCCGGGAGACGAGGTCGCCGCCGCGTATGACGCGCCGTACCCCAACGTCGCCTCGAAGGCCGGCGCGCGGGCGTTTCCGCTATTGATCCCCCAGGCGCCCGACGCCCCCGGGGCCGCGGCCGGTCAGCGCGTGCTCGAGGCGCTACGCGAGGATCGCCGGCCGACGCTGATGCTGTGGGCCGACTCCGACCCGGTCCTGCCGCTGTCGGTGGGCGAGCGCTTCGCCGAGTCGATCGGCCGCGACCCGCCCCGCACGATCGAGGACGCGAGCCACTTCCTCCAGGAGGACCAGGGAGCGCTGATCGGCGGGCTGATCGCCGACTGGCTGACCGCCGGCTGACCGCAGCCGCGGCGGGCCCGCGCGCCATGGGTCTGCGGCTGTGTCATGACTCTGCGGCTGTGTCGCCGACCGCCTGGGGGATCTGCGCCCGCTCCGAGGCAGGCTCCAGCGCCGGCTCGGAGTGGGCGGCTCGCAGCTCGTAGCCGGCGCGAGCGGCGCTGTCTGCGTGCGCGAGCACGGCGTCGGCGCGGGCCAGCCGCGACAGCCGATCCTGGGCGTCGATCGGCAGCAGCCCGATGACCCGCTCGCTGATCGACAGCTGCTTGGGCACGTGCACGTCGAACTTGGGCACCTGCAGGGTCTCCACGATCGCGTCAGCCACATGCTGCGGCTCGATCTTGCGAAACTCGCGCTGGCGCGGTTCCATCAGCCCCAGGCCAAGCTCGGTGTTGACGGCCACGGGGCTGATGATCGAGAGCTCCACGCCGCTGCCGCGCAGTTCCTTGCGCACGGCTCGGCTGAGGTTGATCACCGCGGCCTTGCTCGCGCAGTAGGTGGCGCCGCCGGGCAGGCCGTACTTGCCCGCCTGCGAGGCGATGTTGACGACGTGGCCGCGGCCTCTGGCGAGCATTCGCGGCAGCACGATCTTCATCCCGAGGATGACGCCGTGGAGGTTGATGTCGATGATCCGGCGTGCGGTGTCGTCGTGCTCCTGCAGAAACGGGCCGATCGGCATGATTCCGGCGTTGTTCACGAGCACGTCCACCGGGCCGAGCTGCTCCTCGGCGCCGGCCAGGAACGCGTCAAACGAGTCGCGGTCGGTCACGTCCAGCGGCAGCGCCACGGCGCGCGCGCCGAGCTCCGCGGCGGTGACGCTCGCGGCTCCGAAGTCCACGTCCCCGATCGCCACCCTCATGCCCTGGCGCAGAAACGCCTCCGCGGTGGCGCGACCGATGCCGCGAGCGGCGCCGGTGATCGCCGCTGTCTGTCCGGCGAGGATGCGGGGCTGCTTGGCCATGGGTGTCCTCCTGACGGTCGGATTGCTCGCCTGCAAAGCTAGCGCTCCGCCATCAGAGACGCGGCCCGGGGTGGTGGCGGAGCGACGCGGCCCGCGTAGTAGGGTGGCCGTATGCCGTTCTTTAAGTTTGAGGGGCAGCGCATCGCCTACACCGAGTTCGGCGGCGGCCCGGCCGCGGTGACGCCCGGCGGCGAGCGGGGGCGGACGGCGCGCAGCGCGCCAGCTTCGGCGCGGCCGCTGATTCTGCTGCACGGACTGCTCCTGTCGCAGGAGATGCACCGACCGCTGGCCGAAGCGCTGGCGGCCCGCGGGAACCTCGTGATCACGGTCGACCTACTCGGCCACGGACTGTCGGACCGGCCACGCGACATGTGGCGCTACTCGATGGCCACCTACGGCGAGCAGGTGATCGCGCTGATGGACCATCTCGGGATCGACGAGGCCGCGGTGATGGGCACCTCGCTCGGCGCCAACGCAGCGCTCGAGATCGCCTCGCACCACCCGGAGCGACTGCGCGCGCTTGTGCTCGAGATGCCGGTGCTCGACAACGGGCTGCTGTGGAGCGCGCTGACGTTCACTCCCCTGCTGGTCGCGCTCACGTTCGGCGAGCCGGTGATGAAGCTCTTGGCCCGCGCCACGCGGGCCGTGCCGCGGCGGCTGCTGCCCCACTACGGCAACGTCATGCTCGACGTCGTACGCCAGGAACCGGGGCCCGGCGGCGCGCTGCTGCAGGGGCTGTTCTTCGGGCGCGTTGCGCCGCCCCGCAGCGAGCGCAGCACGTTCACCGTCCCCACGCTCGTGCTCGGCCACCCCCGCGACCCGGTGCACCCCTTCTCCGACGCCGGCATGCTCGCCACGGAGATGCAGGGCGCACGGCTGCTCGAGGCCAACTCGCTGACCGAGCTGCGCGTGCACCCGGAGCGGCTGACGGGCGAGATCGCCGCGTTCCTGGACGAGGTGTGGTCCAAGCCGGGCGGCAAGCGCGCAGGGCGTCAGGCGACCACCAAGCGCCAGGCGACCACCAAGGACCAGGCGACCACCAAGCGCCAGGCCACCAAGCGAGCACCCGCCAAACGCGCCGGCTAGCTCGCGGGGAACAGTTCGACTTCGTTGACGTTCACGTGCCCGGGCGCTTCGGGCGTTGAGGATGCCGGCGCCCTGCTGACCCACAGGGTCACGAACGTGAACGCCTTGGTCGACTTGTCGGAGCTCGGCGTGCGCAGGGAGATACGCAGGTGCTTCTTCTTGACCACCTCGGAAGGGCTGAGCGGAATCCACGCGGGATCGGTGATCGAGGGCGGCGGGGCGGGGCTGTTGGAGCCGTAGACCTGGACGGTCATGCCCGGCGTCGAGGTGACGAGCTGTAGCGCCGACACGTGCTGCTTGCTCTTCAGGTCGATCAGCAGGCCGACCGCCATCCTCGGAGCCACGGCTGGGTGGACCGCGGCGGTCCACGCGGTCGCGGTGCTGCCGTCGATCGCCAGGCTCGGGTCGCCGAAGTCGCTCGCCGGGTAGTTGTACGGGTTGTAGGTGGACGCGGCGTTCGTGTCCAGCAGGATCGTCTTTGGCTGGGATTCTTCGCCGCTCGCGGCCGAGCCGCCGCTCGAGGAGCTGGAGGGCGTGGTGCTCGTCGAGGTGGGGGCGCTGGTGCCGGTGCCCAATGCGCCGGTGCCCAAGGCGCCGGCGCTCGGAGTGCTTTTGCTCTTGTTCGGGGCTTTCGGGGTGAGCGCGCTAAGCGGGATCTTCGGCGGTTTGAGACCGCCCAGCAGTGGCGCGATGCCCGTATTGGCTTTGGACGCTGTCCCGGGGGTCGCCGGCGTGGTGGTGCTCGGCGTCGCCGCTGCGCCAGGCGTCGCGGGGAGGCCCGGCGTGGTGCTCGTGGGCGGCGTGGCCCGTGCGATGACCGTTGCGGTCAGCGCGCGTGGCTTGCTGGCGCCGTTGCTCAGCGCCGCGTACGCGGCCGCAGCAGCACCCAGAGCCAAAATCGCGGTGGCGCCGAGGATGGCCGTGGCCGAGCGCCAGCTCGGAGTGCCGATGCTCCCGGGGGCGCCGGCGCCGCACTGCAGGCACCAGTCCTGGTCCGCGGCCATCGTCGCGCCGCACTTGGAGCACGTGCGCTCGGCGCTCGCGCTCGGCGCGGAGCCGGGGGCGGGCCCGGCCAGAGTCCCGGCGGATCCGTCCGGCGATGCCTGCCCGCTCGGCGGCGCGGGCGGAGAATCGGTAAGCAACGCAGCCACAGACCGGAATTCTAGCCCTACATCGAGCTGCGGACGCCGGCAAGCAGCTCGCGCCCCGTGGGCGCCAGCTGCTGGTCGAGCTCGAGCTGCCAGTAGTAGCGGGTGAACGTCATGCCCGCGCGGAACTCGCCCACGTGCGGCTCCACGCGCTCGCCCCGCGCCATCGCCACGATCAGCTCCGGGTACGTGCGCCCGGGCAGTGCAGCGTACACGGGCGCGGGGAAGGCGCCGCCGAAGCGGGTGTTGACGTCGGTGATCCCCAGCCCGACGTCCGGGTCGCGGAACACCTGGATCGTCGCCGGCCCGGCCACGCGTAGAGCCTCCATCACCCGGCGGCCGAGCCCGATCAGCTCATCGTCGTGCACCACCTGGCCCTTGATCGACTCGCCGCCGCGCGACTCGAGCATCGTGCGCGGAATCGCGTTCAGACATCGCCCGTCGCGGTCGCCGAGGCAGTCGATCGACAGCTCGGGGCCGCTCATCGCCCGCTGGATCATGGTCGGCTCGTCGACGTAGTCGACGAAGAAGCGCGCCTGTGCGCAGTCGCGGGCGAGGTGGATCGAGCGCGCGCCCGAGCCGCGACGGGGCTTGACCATCACCGGGTAGGCGAGCGCGTCGAGGTCGTCCTCGGGCAGAACGGTTGGCGGCGAGGGCAGCCCGAGGCGCGCGAGCAGTAGGTGCGCGTCGTACTTGTCGTACGTAGCGCGGGCCACCTCGGCAGACGGTACGAGGGCGGGAAGCCTCTCTTCCTCCAGCGCGCGAGCCAGAATCTCTATATCGAGGTCGGTCAGCGGCAGCACCGCGCCGACTCCGTGCTGCTCGCAAAGACTCACCAGCGCCGGGACGTAGTCGGGGTCCTCCATCAGCGGGACGGCGGCGCGCGCGTGGGCCGCGTACTGGGCGGGAGCCAGCGGCGAGGGGTCGGCGACGACCGTGTGGGTCAGGGCGGCGAAGCAGGAGACGATGTCGTAGCGCTTGCCAGCGCCGGTCAGCAGGATCGCGGGAGCGTCGGCCGGCGCCCGGGCGGGGATCGAAGACCCACCTACCCGGCTCACAGCTCGCCTTCCCAGCCGCCCGCGTGACCCTTGTACAGGCCGGAGCCGCCGAGCACCATCGCCACCGTGCGCCACGCGATGCGAAGGTCGAGCGCCAGCGAGCGATGTTCGATGTAGTACAGGTCGAGCTCGATCCGCTGCGCCCACGGCAGCGACGCGCGGCCGTTGACCTGCGCCCAGCCGCTGATGCCGGGCTTGATCTCAAGACGCCTGCGCTGGCGCTCGCTGTACTGCGCCACCTGCACCGGCAGCGTCGGGCGCGGTCCGATCAGCGACATGTCGCCGCGCAGCACGTTCGCCAGGTTCGGCAGCTCATCGAGCGAGGTGCGGCGCAGCAGCGCCCCCACGCGGGTGATGCGCGGGTCGTTCTCGTTGACCGCCAGGCCCGCACCGACGTGCTCCGCGCCGTCGACCATCGTGCGCAGCTTGAGCACGTCGAACTCGCGGCCGTGCAGGCCGACGCGGCGTTGGCGGTAGATCGCCGGGCCGGGGCTCCCCAGGCGGATCGCCACCGCAGCCGCCGCCAGCACCGGCGCGCTCAGCGCAAGCACCAGCGCGGACACGAGGACATCTACGGCGCGGCGGATCACCGCCGTAGTCTCTCGCAGCGGCCCGTCCTCAGCGCGTGCCCTCGGCCGCCTCCCATGAAGCGTCGGTCCCGTGCCGCAGCCAGTCCCACAGCCCCGCCGCGGGTGAGGCCGTCGTCAGCACGTAGTAGCGGGTTATCTGCAGCGCACGGACGGGCAACACACCGGCTAGCGCGGCTGCGAACAGGAGCGCCAGCTGGAGGCAGAGCGTCACTGTGTACAGGACCCCGGCGGCGAGTACAACGAGCGCCACATTGGCCGCGAACGCGAACAGGTGTAGGAAGGGCGTGGCGTAGCGCAGCACGCGATGGGAGAGGATCATCAGCGCATAGCCGGGCGGGTAGCCGCGAGGAGAGAGCATGCCGCCGCGCAGGAGGATCGGCCACGTGTGACTCATCATGCGCCGCTTACGCGCAAACTCTCCCCCGAGCGAGGGGACCATCTTCTCGCTGGCCCGGGCGCCCGGGACGTAAACCGCCCGCAGCCCCCGCTTGACCATGTTGAATGGCAGCGACAGGTCGTGGCCCATGATCGGGTCGACGACGATGTAGGACTCGCGACGAGTGGCGTAGATGGCGCCGTTGCCGGCGGTGATCGATGACAGGCGCGACTCGAGCGCGCGGACGGCCAGCTCGTAGCGCCAGTACACGCCCTCCTGGTTCGGTGTGCCCGTCTCCTCGCTCGCGTCAGGGCGCCGCACGAAGCGAACCTGGCCGCAGGCGTAGCCGACACGCGGATCGGCGAACGCGCCGACGAGCGCCCGCGCGGCGCCGGGCTCCCAAAGCGCGTTGGCGTCGGAGAAGGCGACGATCTCGCCGCTCGCCCGCTCCACGGCGGCGTCCTGCGCGCGGATCTTGCCCCCGCGCGGCAGCTCCAGCACGAGATCGGCCCCGGCCTCGCTGGCGCGCGCGGCGGTCGCGTCGGTGCACCCGTCGCAGGCGACGATCAGCTCGAGTCGCTCGCGCGGATAGTCGAGGCCCAGTGCGTTGGCGACCTTCGCCGCGATCACCGCCTCCTCGTCGTGGGCGGCCACGATCAGCGACACGGATGGGACTCCGGGTGGATCGGGTTCCAATCGGCCCCGCTGCGTGCGTTCGCGTCGCCGGCCTGAACGACCGGGGAGCGCGCGCGCGAGCTGGGCGAGCACGGCCAGCGCGGCGGCGTAGCCGAGCTGCGTCCACACGATCAACCCGACGCACACCCAGAAGACGATCTCGAGCGCCGTGCTCATCCGCTGCAATCCTCGCGCAGCAGCGACTCGTAGAGATCGAGCGTGCGCCGCGCGATCGCCTCCCACGCGTACTCGCCGGCCGCGGCCTCTCGCGCGCGCGCGGCCATCTGCGAGAGCGCCTCGCGGTCGCCCAACAGCTCACCGAGCGCATCGTGCAGCGCGGCGGCGTCGCCGGCGGGGAAGGTGCGCGCGGCGCCGGTGGCGGCGACCTCGGGGAAGCCGCCGACGTCGCTCAGCAACAGCGGCTTGGCGAACGCGAGCGCCGTGAACAGCACGCCCGACTGATCGATCTCGCGGTACGGCAGCACAACCAGGTCGGCGCGGCGGAAGTACGCGGGCAGCTCGGCATCGCCGATGAACCGCGGCACGAAGCGAACGCCCGCGGGTGCGCCGGCTGCGAGCGCGGAGATGTCCATTCGCGGCGCCCCCGCGACCCACAACTGCGCGCCCTCGATCCCCTTCCAGGCCTCGAGCAGCAGGTCGATGCCCTTGTACGGGCGCATCAGCCCGAAGCACAGGACCACGGGCTCATCGGTCGCAAACGGCGGGGACATGTCCGCGCCCTCCGCGCCGCCGTCTGCGGCGAGGTGCTCGAACGCGCCGTGCGGGATCACGTGCACGCGTTGCGCCTCGACGCCGAGCTCGCGCGTGAGGCGCCGGCGGCCGTGCTCGGAGTGGACCACCACCGCGTCGAAGCGGTCGTACAGGCGCCGCTGCGCCGCGCGCTGGCCCGGCCCGCCCTCGCGCGGGAGGATGTCGTGCGCGGTCAGCACGAGCGGGCGTCCGCGAGGCAGCAGCCAGCCGTCGAGGTGCTGGACGGTCAGCCACTGGAAGTGCACCACGTCGGCGGCGCGCGCCGCGCGGCGGTAGCGGAGCATGTCGGGCACGTGCTCCGCGAGCTTGACCGCTCGGCGCGCGCGCGCGCTGCGCACATGGGTGGCGGCGCGGTAGAAGACCTCCCGCCGCTCATAGCCCTCGGGTGGCGCGACGGGACCGTGGGCGAAGTGGCTCGTGTACAGCTCGACCTCGGCCCCAGCCGCCGCCAGCGCGCGGCAGAGGGCGTGGTCGTAGGGCGGCGTGTAGGCCGACGGATCGACGATCTGGACGCGCAAGCTGCGGAGGATAGGGTCCTCAAGGTGGCGGTGGTCGAGCTGAGCTACTGCGTGGTCAACACCTCCCAGCGGGAGCTGCTGTTGCGCGGGCTCGACGAGATCGCGCGCGAGCGTGACGGCCTCCCGTTCGCGACCGAGGTGCTCGTGCTCGACAACGGCTCGCGCGACGGCTCCGCTCAGGCGGCGCGGGAGCATCCGGCGGTGGACGAGACGATCGCGCTGCAGCGCCGCAGGGGCAAGGCCTGCAACGACTCGGAGCTGCTGCGGCACGCTCGCGGGCGCTACGCGCTGCTGCTCAACGAGGACTCAGAGCTGCGCCCAGGGGCGACGCTCGCGTTGTGGCGGGCGCTGCAGGCCCGCCCCCAGACGGCCTGCGCGGGCGCGCGACTGGTGCGCCCCGACGGGCGCGCGCAGGCGTGCGCGTGGCGCTTTCCCTCGCTCGCCACCGCGCTCGCGGGCGCGCTGCTGCTGCACCGCGTGTACACGGTGCAGAGCAGGGGCGAGCGTGTGCGCGAGGTCGACTGGTGCCAGTCCTCGGCGCTGCTCGTGCGGCGTGAGGCGGCCGCGAGCGTGGGCTATCTCGACCCCGACTTCTTCGTGTACTCCGACGAGGTCGACTTCGCCCGCCGCCTGCGCGACGCCGGCTGGCGCAGCGTGTACGTGCCCGAAGCGGTCGCGATCCACCACGAGCAGCTGTCCACCGATCTGGTGCCCGAGCGGCGGATCGTCGAACTGGCGCGGGCTCGCGACCTGTACATGCGCAAGCACCACTCCGCCGCGACGGCGCGCGCTGTGCGCTGGCTGACCGCCTGGAGCTACGCGCTGCGCGCGCTCGCGGCGCTCGCCCTGGCCGAGCACGACGCGCGGCGCTACTGGCGCCACGTGACCGCGACGCTGATGCCGGGGCGCGGTGAGGGCCTGCGCGAGGCGGCCGAGGAGCACAACCGCGGCGCCGCGGCGTGAGCGGGCCGGCAGGCGCGCTCACGCACCGCCGAGCGCGAGCATCACCGCGTCGACGACGCGCGGGTCCAGCTGCGCGCCGGCGACCCGTTCGAGCTCCGCGGCCGCGTGCTCGCGCGAGCGCGCCGGACGGTAGGGCCGATCGGTGACGATCGCGTCGTAGGTGTCGCACGCGGCGATGATGCGCGCGGCAAGCGGGATCTCCTCGCCGGCGAGGCCGTCCGGATACCCGCCTCCGTCCCAGCGCTCGTGGCTGGCTCGCACCGCGGGCGCCAGATGGGCGAACGCGGCGATGCGTCCCACGAGCTCGCCGCCGGCGGCGGCGTGGCTTCGCATCGTCTCCCACTCCTCGTCGCTGAGTGGGCCTGGCTTGACGAGGATCTCGCTGGGCACGGCGATCTTGCCGATGTCGTGCAGCAGGGCCGCATAGCGCACGTTGCGCACATCGGCGCTCGGCAACGACATGCGCCGGGCAACGTGCTCGGCGAGCTCGGCGACGTCCGCGCCGTGGCAGGCGGTGTAGTCGTCCTTGGCCTCCACGGTGCTCGTCAGGGCCGCGAGCGTCGTGGTGAACGCGGCCTCGAGGTCGGCCACGAGCTGGGCGCGGTGCACAGCCGCTCCAAAGCTGGCGGCGATCGCCTCGACCAGCACCGCGTCGGCCTCGCCGAGGGCGTCGCGCTCGGGCGCCTCGATGTTCAACACGCCCCACACCTCTCCGTCGACGAGAATCGGAGCGGACAGCTCCGAGCAGGGGTCTGTCTGCGGGTCGCGGACGATGTAGTCAGGGTCGCTGCGCGTGTCGGACACGAGCGCCGTGTGGGCGGAGCGAGCCACCCTGCCGTTGACGCCCTCGCACACCGGCTGCTCGACGAGCAGGAACTCGGTCATCACCTCGGCCAGCGGCCCGCGAGCGGTGATCAGCCGCAGCACGCCGTCGTCGTCCAGGCGCTGGATCGCGGCGAGATAGAACGCGAACGTCTCGTGCAGGTCGTCGACCACCAGCCGCGCCATCTCCTCCACTTCGCCGCAGGTCGCGAGCTTCGCGGTCAGCCTCGCAGCGAGGCGGAGCTGCGCGCGCAGGTAGGCGAGCTCGCCGGCGGCAGCCATGCTGCGCACACGGGCGTCCGCCCGGTGGCGGCTCAGCGCTTCCGCGCGCCGGCGGCGCTCGGTGTCGCCCGCGCGATGGGGTGGGTTGGCGGTCAGCTCGGCCACGCACGGGACGCATCGGCGCCGACGATCGCGCTCTTGAGCGCTCGCCGCGAGAACTCGACGGCCCGTCATAGGTCGCGCAGCGGGTCCTCCGCGTAGGCCTCGACGTCGCCGTGCCCCGCGCGGAACGCCGCAGCCCGACGGCGGCCGTCGACGAGGAGCGCGCGCGCCTGGACGCGCTCGTGCGGATGGAAGAAGCGCGTGGCCAGCAGCAACGCAGGTACCCACGCGAGCCACACGACCCGCGCGGCGAGGCCCGCGAGACCGCTCGTCGGCAGCAGCAGCTCCCCGGAGACGGCCACACCGGCGAAGATCACCGCCAGCTGCGCGAGCCGGCGCCATTCGAAGCCGACCTCGAACAGGCGCCGTGTCAGCAGGTGCATCACGATCAGCATCGCCACGTACGCAGCGCACAGCGCAATCCCAGCCCCCGCGATCCCGAGCCCCAGGCCGCTGGCGGGCACCAGCACGAACAGCAGCGCAACGTTGACCGCCAAGCCGACGCCGGCCGCCGGCAGGTTGCGCCCGGTGGCGCGCGCGCGGCCGGTGATCACGATCATCACCTGGTAGAGGCCGTACAGCGTCCAGGCGAGCGCGAGCCAGGGCAGAGCGGAATGCGCGCCGAAGTACGCAGGGGCAGCGAGCAGCCGCACGATCCAGCGCCCCAGCAGCGCGACGGCCACCACGACCACGCCCGTCGCGAGCACGAAGTATGTGGTCACGACCGAGTACAGCCGCGCCGCATGGGCGTCGCTGTCGATCGAGTACGCCAGCGGCGGCCACGCATACTGGAAGCCGCGCACGACCACGAACACGACCGTGGCAAACTGCAGGGCGACCGAGTAGTCGCCGGCCGCCGCATGGGAGTAGCCGCGGAACAGGTAGAAACGATCGGCCACCTGCAGCGCGTACACGCTCGCATCGGCGGGCACCGTGGGCAGGCCGAAGCGCAGCATCGCGCGCAGATCCGGCCAGTGCACGCGCAAGCTGAAGCGGGCGCGCAGCACCCACCACAGGCCGAGCACGACCAGCGCGGAGGCCCCGAAGTTGCCGAGCAGAAGCCCGCGCGCGCCCTGTCCTGCGAACACGACCAGCGTGACCGTGAACAGGACCGTCATCGCGACGTTCGCCCCCGACGCGTACACGTACGCGCGCGCGCGTTCGTCCACGCGCAGCTGCGCGTAGGCCATCTCCAGGTTGGTGAAGGCCCACAGTCCCACGATCGCGCAGTCGATCAGGGTCGAGTCGCGAAAGCCGAGCAGCAACTGCGAGATCTGGCTCGCGAACACGACCGCGACCAGCGACGCCGCGGTCGTGCTCCACGCCACGGTCGCGGTGGCCGTGCGCGCGATCCGCGTGCGCCGCTCGGGGTCCTCGTCGTCGAAGTAGAAGCGGATGAACGCCTCCCCGATCCCGACCCGCAGAAAGATGCTGACGAGGATCACAGCCGTCAACAGCGAGTTGGCCGCGCCGTAGCCGGCCTGCGACACGTGGCGCGTGTACAGCGGGATCGTGACCAGCGCGATCCCCTTGGCGACGATGTCCCCGAACTGATACGCCGCGCCGGTCGTGACGAGGCGCTTGAGGTAGCCGAGCACCGCTCAGAAGCTATCTCGCCCGCAGGAGGCGTCCTGGCGGGCGAGCGCGACGCCGATCGCAAGTAAGACCCACGTGGACGGGTCCTCGAGGAAGTCGGCGTACGTCCACGTGTGCAGCACCAGCGCCGTGAAGCAGGCGGCGATCGCGATTCGCGGCGGCGATCGCCCGGCGCCGCGGAACAGGACCAGGAAGGCGAGCACGAGCAGCGCCACGTACACGGCCAGCCCGACGATTCCCTGCTCGGCGGCGACCGTCACCGGGATCGTGTGCGAGGCCGACGTGGCGTTCTCGGTGGTCGCATTGCTGTGACGCTTGTACGCCGTTTCAAACGACCCCGAGCCGTAGCCCTCGAGCGGCCGTTTGGCGAACAGTTCGAGGCCCCCGGAGACCAGCGTGGTACGTCCGCTGGTGGCGTTGGCGGCCGAACCGCCGGAGCCCTTCAGGCCGAAGTGCAGGCTGGCGGGGGCGAGCAGCACGACCGCCCCTGCGAGCGCCACCAGCGCTGCCGACGCGTACACGGTGGCGCGCACACCCCAGCACCAGGCGGCGAGCACCGCCAGCCCCAGCAGCAGTGCCGCGATGCTCGACTGCGAGAAGCTCGACACGAGTCCCGCCAGCAGCCAGGCGAGCACGGCCGCGCCGAGGAGCACGTCGCGACGGCGGGCGCGGTCATCTGCGCCCGAGCGGCTGGCCGATGTTCGGTCGCTCAGCACGACGGTCGTGACGGCGATCATCACCAGCGCAAGGAAGCGTCCGTAGATGCTCGGGTCGAAGAACAGCGAGTTGACACGGAAGTAGTTGTCGTACTGGTTGGCCACCACGACCTTGGGGTTCAAGAACAGCGCCTTGCGGTAGTACTCGACGAAGCCGACCCCCGCGAACAGCACCGCCAGCGCGACCGCCACCGCCAGGCAGCGCAGCAGCAGCTCGCGCGTCCAGGCAACGTCGCGCAGGATCAGGAACAGCAGCGCAAACGGCACATAGAAGAACGCGACGTTCTCGGCGGCCTTGGCGTGGTCGCTCGAGTAGATCGCCTGCAGCGCGTACAGCGCGACCGCGCCGAACAGCACGCGTTCGAGATCGCGCGCGGTGTGGTCGGGCGCGCGCGTCGCCGCGTCCGAGGGGATGCGGTCCCCACCTCGGCGCAGCAGCCGCGGCAGCAGGTAGGTGAGCGTCCCCGCGGCCACCACCAGGTAGAGGGGAATCAGCAGGTTCACGGTCCTGCCGTCGGCCGAGACCGGCAGCCTGAACGGGAGCGCGAGGATCGCCAGCAGCGGGAACGCGTCGCGGTGGCGGCGCATCACCGCGACGAGCGCCGCGATCACCACCAGTGCGCCCGCGAGCGCCGCCGCGAGCGTCCCGGCATTCGGCAGGCTGCTGGCGATCGCGGTCGGCGCGGAGGCGCTCACGGGCGCACCAGCGTGAAGCTGCGCGGCGAGGGCACCGCGCGGCCTTGATGGCGCAGGCTTACCCACACGCGGTATTCGCCCGCGGGAGCCGGCGCGCCTGCATTTTCCGGTACGAGGATCGTGCGGCCAGCGGGGCTCTTCAGCGTGCCGTAGTGACGGGCGGTCCCGGTGCGTCCGTTCCAACGCAGCGAGAACTGTTTGTAGCGGGGCACCGGCTGATCGCGCACGAGCGTGGCGACGGTGTTGCCGCTGGAGTTGATGATCGTCACCGTCACCTCGTCCGCCTGGGCCAGCTTGAACGAGATCGCCTCCAGTTTGGTCTGCGCCGCCGGGTACGGCGAGAACGCGGTGCTCATCTCGAAGTTCTGCACGGCGGTGGGCGTGTGCTTGAGCCGCTGCGTAACGAGGAACGCGGCGAAGCACGCGGCGACCAGCAGCGCGAACACGATCCGTGCGAGCGGATCGCTGCCCGGGGCCGATTCGCGGGCGGACGCCCCTCCACCGTCGACCCCCGCGCCGGCCTCGGTCAATCGTCGCCGCCCAGCGCGAAGCGCTCGACCGTGTCCGAGCGCAGCCCCAGTCGCAGAGTCTCGAGCGAGAGCACGTCGGCTGGTGCGATGTTGCCGAGGTTGCACTCCGTGCCGAAGCGCTTCAGCAGCCACACCTGCTGCTTTTGCAGCGGCGCGTCGAAGATCAGGCGCTCCTTGTCGATCGAGTGGACGATCTCATCGATCAGGCCGGTCCGCACCTCACCGTTGGCGCGGTAGATCCCGGCTGTGCCCGACTCGCGTGCCTCCGCGATCACCTTCCACGCACCCGCGTCGATGTCCCGTTCGATCTGTTCCACCCACACGTAGGGGGCCATGATGAAGTCCGCGTCCTTGCTGCCGACCTCGGCAAAGACGACGAACTCGCGCGACAGCCGTTCGATCAGCTCGCGCTTGACCTGCGGCTCGATCACGACCGTGCCATCGGAGATCTCGATGTGCCGCAGACCGAGCTCGTGCAGCCAAGCTGCCAGCCCGTCGACCCTGCCCTGGCGGATCGCCAGCTCGGTCAGGGTACCCCCGAGCACCACGGGAATGTCGTGGGCGGCGTAGCAGGCAAGCTTGCGCTTCAGGTTGGCGCTGACGAGCGCTGTGCCCCAGCCGAGCTTCACCACGTCCACGATCTCGCCGGCCACCTCCAGCAGGCCGTCGACCTCGGCGACCGACAGCCCCCTGTCGATCACGTGTGTGATGCCGTGCTCGCGCGGCTTCAGCGACCGCGCAGGGATGTCGAGGAAGCCGGCTATGGGCTCGGCGCGGCCTTGTCGGTGCCGACGATCACCACCACATTTGCCGAGCCCGCAAGCGTCGTCACGGCCGCTTCGATCGGCTGCACGTGCACCACCGACAGGGAACGCGCGACGCCTTCGGCTTCGGCCTGGTGGCCACCGACGTACTCGACGAGGGTGACCTGGCCCGAGCCCGGGGGACGCCCGTTGAGCGCCGTGGCCTGCGAGTAGCCGCTCTGCTGCAGCGCGATCGCGGTTCGGTGCGCGAGGCCTTCCGCTTCGGTGGCGTTGAGCACCGCCACGCTCGTTTCCGCCGGACTGACCGCCGGCGCTTTCGCCGCGGGCGCGGGCGTGCTCTTGTGGGACGGGTGCTTCGCGTGCGCCGCGCCGCGGTGGGCTGTGGTCGTCACCGAAGCCGTCACGGCACTGCCGCTGGAGGATCCGCCGAGCGAGGTCACCGCCGCCACGAGCGCCGCCGCCACGATCAGCGCCCCTCCCACGGCCAGCATGACCGTCCTGCGTCGCGAGCGTCCCGAGCTGCCGTCCGAACGGGCCTCGGCGCGTGGCGCCGGCGGAGGGACCGCCTGCGCGCGTGCGGCTTCGGCCGCTCGCGGATCGATGCGCCTCACGGCACCCCGCGTCGGGGGAACAGGCGGGCGTCGTTCGGCCGGTGGCGGTGGTGACGCGGCGAGCGGTGGTGGTGGAGCGGCGAGCGGGGGTGGAGGAGGAGCGGCGAGCGGGCTCGGAGCGCGCGGAGAGGCGGCAGCGGCCGCTGCCGCGGCGGTCGCGGGGGCCGGTGCGCGCGGCTGGGCCACGCCCGGAGCGGGGACGCTCGGGGCGGCCGCGGGGGCCGGTGCGCGCGGCTGGGCCACGCCCGGAGCGGGGACGCTCGCGGCGGTCATGGCGGGCTGGCGGGGAGACGCAGGAGCAGGCGGGAGTGCGGGGGAGCCACCGATTGGCCTGCTCGCCGCCGCGCCAGCGGCGGAGGCGGGCGCGCCGACGGGCGCCGATAGCGGCGGCTGCGTCGGCGGCGGCAGGGGCACGCCGGGGGCACCGGGCGGGCGGGTGACCGGCGCGGGCGGAGCCCCACTGGCGGTCAGCGGCTGGCCAGGGGGAACGACCGCGGCGGCGGGCGACGCGGCGGGCGGGCTGGCGGCCACGCGCGTCGCGGGACCGGCGCCAGCGGCGGCGGCCTGGGCCTGGATCGGAGCCGCGCGCGGGACCGGGCGCGCGATCTGGCCGCCGGGCGTCTGCTGCTGGACGCGCGCAGCGGCCGCGGCGGTAACCCGCTGCTCAAGGTCGGCCGCGCGCTCGGGCGCGCGACCGGCCCACTCGCGCAGGCGCTTGATCTCACGCGCCTGTGAGAAGACGAGCAGAGACAGGATCGCGATGCCCACCAACGCGGCGAGCGCGGCGATCGCTCCGATCTTGGTGAACGAGCTCGATAGCGAGAGCGCGAGCGGCACAGAGATCATGAATGCGGGGAGTGTACGAGGGGAGCAGGCGCCTCGCGCTCGCTGTGCTGATGATCGCGGTCAGACTCCCCCTCGCCGTGCTCGCTGGCTGGTCGAGCGCGCTCGTCCCCTGGCTCGTCGATCGGAGCATCACGGCGCGCGGCGGCCAGCTCGGATACCTTCGCCGCCAGGCCCGCAGCGTCGCCCTCGAGCACCAGCAGGCCGATCTCGGCGAAGATCGACTCGACCGCCTCTACCGCCAGCGGCTGACGTTCAGCCAGCAGGATCTTCTCGGCGGCGGTCGCGCGCGGGCGCTCGTAGCTGTTGAATAGCTCCTCGCCCAGCTTCTCACCGGGACGGCGCCCGACGATCTCGATGTCGATGTCGCGGTCGGGGTCAAGTCCCGACAGGTCGATCATCGCGCGCGCGAGCTCGATGATGCGAACGGGCTCGCCCATGTCGAGCACGAACACAGCTGCGCTGCGCGGCTCGACCGGCGCCTGCGCAGAGGCGAGCGAACCAGAGCGGATGATCAGCTGGACGGCCTCGGGAATCGTCATGAAGTAACGGGTCATCCGCTCGTCGGTCACGGTCACGGGGCCGCCGCGCTCTATCTGGCGGCGGAAGATGGGAACGACGCTGCCGGAGGAGCCGAGCACGTTTCCGAAGCGCACCGCGTTGTATCGAGTCCCCGCCCAGCGAGCCGTGGCGGCGTCGAGCGCGAACTCAGCGAGCGCCTTGGACGCGCCCATCACGGTCGCGGGGGCGACGGCCTTGTCGGTCGAGACGAGCACGAAGCGCCTGGCAGCCAGCTCGCCGGCGACGTGTGCCACGACGCGCGTGCCGATCGCGTTGTTGCGCACCGCCTCGACTGGGTTGGCCTCCATCAGGCCGACGTGCTTGTAGGCGGCGGCGTGGAAGACGATCGTCGGGCGGTGCGCCGCGAACACCTCGCGCATGCGCTCCTCCTCCTTGCAGTCGGCGAGGACCGCGGCGAGCATCGAGGGCGGAACGTGGCGCTCGTCCTCCAGCTCGCGCTGGATCGAGAAGAGGTTGTCCTCGGCGTGGTCGACCAGCACGATCCGGTGTGGCTCCACGCGCGCGATCTGGCGGCAAAGCTCAGAGCCGATCGAGCCGCCGGCGCCAGTCACGAGCACGGTCTCGCCGGCCAGGTAGGCACCCACCCGCTCGAGCTCCATGTGCACCGGCTCACGTCCGAGCACGTCCTCGACGCGGACCTCGCGCATCTGCCTGGCGAGCGCGCCGCGCGTCTGCAACAGCTCGAACACCGTCGGCAGCGTGCGCACGGGAATAGCGCGCGCGCGGCACTCGCGCACGATGCGCGCGCGCGTGGATCCGGGCGCGGAGGGGATCGCGATGATCACTTCGTCCGGCTCCGCGTCGTCGAGGATGCGTGGGAGGTCGCCTTCGGTGTTCCCGCGCACCCGCACCCCGTCGATGCGCAGGCTCCGCTTGCGCGGGTCGTCGTCGAGGAAGCCAACCGGAAGCAGCCCGAGCTCGCGGTTGCGCATGATCTCGCGCACCACCATCCGCCCGCCGTCGCCAGCTCCCGCGATCAGCACCGTGCGTTCGCCCTTGCGCCCGCGGAAGGCGGCCAGCGGGCGACGCTCGTACACGCTGCGCGCGATCGCGCGCACGCCGACCAGGAACACCAGCGACAGCAGCGCGAACAGCACGATCACGCCGTTGGGCAGGACCACGGCCACCGTGCTGCGATGCGGATAGCGATGGACCGGGCGTAGCACCTCGATCGCCACGACCGTCAGCAGCACGATCACGACCACGGCCCGCACGACCGCCTCGTAGTCGCGTTGGCCGGCGTAGCGCCAGCGACGCTGGTAGACGCGCGAGAGCACGAGCACGGGCAGGCTCCCGAGCAGCACCCACCAGATCGTGTCTTCGCGCAGGTGCGCATACTGGACCGGAGGGCCGCTGTCGAAGCGCAGCTGGAAGGCGAGATAGTACGCGAGCGCGACCAGCACCCCGTCCACTGCGAGCTGCGGCAGCGAGTGACGGTGGAGGGGAAGGGCCGCCGAGCGGATCCGTCGGCGCATTGTGAAGATTGTAAGGCCCTATCCCGACTACGGCGTAGCAGCCGGCGCTCGCTCAGCGCGCCGCGCGCCGGCGGTCGGCGATCGGCGAGAGGAGCAGATCGACCAGCAGGCGGGGATCGCGGCGCACGCGCGATCCGGCCTCTACGCGTCGGCGCTTGCCGAGCTCGAGCTCCTCGGGTGCGGCGAGCATGCGCATGCGGCCTTCGCCGATGAGCCGCTCGTCGACCGCGCCGAGCCGACCCTGGAAGGTGGTGTAGACGGGCGTGCCCAGGGCGACCGCCTCGCGGTTCATGGTGCCCCCGGCGGAGACGACCAGGTCGGCGTGCGCGATCAGCGATTGGGCGTCGATCGCGTGCTCGGGAACGACGAAGCCCGGGACGCGTCCCAGCTGCTCGCGCTGTGAGGCCACGCGCGGCAGCACCACCGGCTGCGTCCCCTGCTCGGCCGCGGCCGTGCGCAGCCGCGCCAGCACACGCGCGAACAGGTCGTTCTCGAAGCGGTGGTACAGCGAGACCTCGGGCGGGGTGCGTACGACCACGATCGTCCGCGTGGGGTCGAGGGCCAGCTCCCCAAGCACAGCGGCGTCCGGCTCGAAGTCCGCCAGGTAGTACTCCTCCTTTAGCCCCTCGTACGCGCGCACCTTGCCCCTCGCGCCATAGCGCTCAAGGCGCTGTGGCGGGATCGCGTCTGGGACCACCACCGCCCGTGCGAGACGGCAGTTGAGGTTGTGCTGGACGGTGGCCCACTCGTAGTCGAACATCGTTGCGCTCGGGATGCGCAGGGCGGCAGCCGCGACCGTGACGTCGTTGGAGCCGTGGCCGAGGGCGACGTCGAAGGGTGGGTTGGCTCCGGATCTACGCGCCTCCGCGCGTGCCCAGCGCGCGAGCGCGATCGAGCGGGAGGCCAGCCCGGCCGCCTTGGCGGCGAGTCGCTCGCCGCGATGGCGGCCGATCGCGGTGTGCTCGATGCCGAAGCGCTCGCACAGCTCGATCGTCTGGGCGAAGTCGCGCGCGGTGACGCGCACGTCGTGCCCGTCAGCGCGCAGCAGCTCGATCACCGGGCGCATCACGAGCACGTGCGGGCTGTTCGTGAGGTCGATCCAGACGCGCAACAAGAGACGGACGGTATCGTTGCCGAGCTAGTGCTCGTCATAGCCTCGATATCGGAAACGCTGGTCAACGAAACCTCGCACCTCGTCCGCGAAGCGGGCCTGCCGGGGATCTTCGTGCTGATGGCGCTCTCCAGCGCGTGCATCCCGATCCCGTCCGAGGCCGTGATGCTGTTCGCCGGCTTCGCGGTGGCGGACCCCGGCCAGAGTGCCTCCCAACACCACATGACGATGGTCGGGATCGTGCTCGCGGGGCTGCTCGGGTCGATGGTCGGCTCGTGGGCCACGTACGCGGTCGGCCGCGGCGGGCGCCTGGAGCTGGTCGAACGCCACGGCGCCAAGCTGCATATTGGACCGGCGCAGATCGAGCGCGCCGACCGCTGGTTCCAGCGTCACGGTGAGGCGGCGGTGGCGTTCGGACGCGTGATCCCGGTGGTCAGAGCGTTCGTGTCGCTGCCCGCGGGCATCGCCAGGATGCCGCTCGGGCGCTTCACGGTGTTCTCGCTGATCGGCACGGTCCCGTGGGTGGTCGGCCTGGCGCTGGCCGGCCACGCGCTCGGCGGCGACTGGAAGACGGTGCGCAAGGGCTTCGAGTACGTCGACTACGCGGTCCTCGCGGTGGTGGCGGTGGCGATCGTGTACGCGATCGTACGCCGGCGACGAGGACGCCGCGAGCCGGCGACCGATGCCGCCGGCTGAGCTGGCGCTTCCGCTTCGCCACGCCGTCGCGCTGGGTCTGCTGCACGGCCCCGCCGAGCTGCTGCCGGTCTCCTCCTCGGGGCACACGGCGCTGATCCCGTGGCTGGCGCGATGGCCGTACGCGCAGCTGGACGCGGAGCGGCGCAAGTCCTTCGAGGTCGCCCTGCACGCCGGCGCGGGGATCGCGCTGGCGATCGACATGCGCAGGGAGCTGCTGCGCGAGGCCGCGCGCGTCAACCGTCGCAGCGCGGCAGTGATCGCGCTGTCGCTGGCGCCACCGGCGCTGACCGGGTATGGGCTGGGTCGGCCGATCGAGCGCTGGCTCGGCGGGCCGCGCTCGATCGCAACTGGTCTGATCGCGGGCGCGGTGGCGATGGCGCTCGCCGACGCCCGGGCGGCCAGGCGCGAAGCCGGCGCCCGTGCGTTCGAGGACGCGACCGCGCGCGACGGGCTGGCGCTCGGCCTCGCCCAGGCGAGCGCCCTGATTCCCGGGGTGTCGCGTAACGGGGCCGCGCTGACCGCCGCGCGCGCGCGCGGGTTCGGCCGCCGCGCGGCGCACGCCCTCTCCTGGCACGCGGGGCTGCCGGTGATCGCGGGGGCGAGCATCCTCCAGGGTGCCCGCCTTCGGCGTGCGGGTCTACGGCGCGGTGAACGCACGGCGCTGGCTGCGGGTGGCGCGAGCGCGTTCCTGTCCACGCTCGTGAGCGCCGCGGTCGTCCGTCGCAGCGGGCTCGGCGCGCGATCGCTGCTGCCGTACTCGCTCTACCGCTGTGGGCTCGCCGCTGTGGTGATCTCACGCCTGCCGGACGATGTCTGATCGGTCGCTGCACCGCGAACGCCGAACGAATCTATAAATAGAGATACGGATGACTGTCCTCGGGACCGTGATCGGTGGGCGCTACCGGCTTGACGCCGAAATCGGGCGGGGCGGGATGTCGACGGTGTACTGCGCCTTCGACACGGTGCTCGAGCGCCCGGTGGCGATCAAGCTGATGCACCGCGAGATCGCCGCCGATTCCGACCAGCTCGAGCGCTTCCGTAGGGAGGCGCGCTCGGTGGCGCAGCTCAACCACCCGCACGTCGTCACCGTGATCGACGCCGGCGAGGAGCCTTCGCCAGAGTGGGAGCAGCCTGGCGTTGAGGAGTCGGTCGGCACGCCGTACATCGTGCTCGAGTACGTCGACGGCGAGACCCTCAAGGACGTGATCCGCCGCGAAGGACCGCTCGACATCCCGCAGTCGATCGCATACGCGATCGAGATCGCGCGCGCGCTCGGCGCCGCGCACGAGCGCCAGATCGTGCATCGCGACGTCAAGCCCCACAACGTCCTGATCGGCGAGGAAGGCGCAGCCAAGATCACGGACTTCGGGATCGCGCGCACGCTCACCGAGGAACGGTTGACGATCGCCGGGCGCGTGCTCGGCACGACCGACTACGTCTCGCCCGAGCAGGCTCTCGGGCAGCCGGTCACCGGGCAGTCGGACCTGTACTCGCTTGGAGTCGTCCTGTTCGAGATGCTCACCGGCGACGTCCCCTTCCACGGAAGCTCGCCGGTGGCGGTGGCGATGAAGCACGTGCGCGAGGACGTCCCCGACGTAGCGCTGCTGCGCCCCGAGCTCTCCGCGGCGACCGCCGCGGTCGTCGACCGCGCGGTGTCCAAGGACCTCGCGCGCCGCTACCCGGACGCGCCGGGCATGGTCGCCGACCTCGAGGACGTGCTCGCGATCGAGGCCTCGCGCGCGGGCCAGGCCACCGGCGAGGTGACGACCGTCCTGCGCACCCTTCCCGGCCGGGCGCAGCGGCGCCTGCCGTGGCGCATGCGCCACCCCGCGCGATGGGTCGCCTCGCTGGCGCTGATCGTCGCGATCGTCGCGATCGCGCTCGTAATCGCAGCGGGCAAAACGCACCGCGGCACCGGAGTTGCGCCGGGCATCGCCTCGCGCGCGGGCCTGGAACCGGTGCAGCTGAGCCAGACGGCCGCCCACGACTACAACCCGTTCGGTACCGGTCCGGAAAACCGCGACCAGGTCGAGAACGTCGTCGACAGCGACCCCAACACCACGTGGAGCACCGAGCAGTACTACGACGGCACGCTCAAGAAGGCCGGCGGCATGGGCCTCGGGATCTACCTGGACGCGGCCCCGAGAGTGCTCGCCAAGGCCGTGGAGATCCAGACGCCCACGCCGGGCTTCGCCGTGCAGATCTATGTCGCCGACCAGGTCGAGGTCGAACTGCCATACGGCAGCTCGACGCCGCTGGCGGCGCGGGGCTGGCAGGGACCGGTCGGCGCCAGCGCGCACGTCCACGACGCCGAACGTATCCCGCTGGCGCTGTCCGGCCGTCCTTACCGTTACTACCTCGTGTGGCTGACCACGCTGCCGCCGGGGATGGAGTCGGCGACGATCGCCGAGCTGACGCTGTTCAAGTGACGTACGCGCGCCGCTCCTGCTGGCGCTCGCGCGCCAGCCGGCAGAGGCGGTCGAGCAGGCGCGGGTAGGGGATGCCGCAGGCGGCGATCAGCTTGGCGTACACGCTGGTGGGCGTGAAGCCGGGCATCGTGTTCAGCTCGTTGAGCAGCACGCGCTCTCCCTCGACGAAGAAGTCCACCCGCGCGAGGCCTTCGCAGCCGGCCGCCAGGAACGCTGCGACGGCCAGCCGCCGGACCTCCTCGCTCGCACTGGGGGCGATTCGCGCTGGGATCTTCAGCTCCATGCCGCCGGGCGCGTACTTGGCCCCGAAGTCGTACCACTCCCCCTGGAACACAATCTCCCCGGGCGCGGACGCGAGCGCTTCCTCGCCGCCGGCTCGTTCGCGTGCGAGCGAGCCGAGCACGCTGCACTCGATCTCGGTTCCCGACGCCATCGCCTCGACGATCGCCAGGCCGTCGTGGACGAACGCCTGCTCAAGCGCGGGGCCGAGCGCGTCGGGCGCACTCACCTTGACGATGCCGACCGAGGAGCCCAGATGCGCCGGCTTGACGAACACCGGCAGCTCGAGCCGTGCGATCTCGGCGAGCACCTCCGCGCGAGCGCGCCTGTAGCGCTCGGCGCGCACCCCCACGTAATCCACCTGCGGCACGCCGACCGCCGACATCAGCTCCTTGAAGAGCACCTTGTCCAAGCACACCGCCGACGCCGCCACGCCGGCGCCCACGTAGGCGACGTCGAGTGTCTCGAGCAGCCCCTGAACTGTGCCGTCCTCGCCGAACGGGCCGTGGAGCACAGGGAAGGCGACATCCACCCCGAGCAGCCCCGCGCCCGGCGTGACGCTGAGCTGCTGACCGTCGCAGCGCCACGCGCCGTCGCGCCCGATCTCGACCCACACGACCTCGTGCCCGGCGGCGAGCAGGCCGTCGCGGACGGCCGCGCCGGAGGACAGCGACACGTCGTGCTCAGAGGAGCGCCCGCCCGCGAGGACGGCCACGGCGAGCGCCTCGCCGGGCGCGGAGTCGTTCACGCCCATCCCTGCTCACCCGGTCGCCGGCGGCGAGGGCGTCGTGGTGGTCGTCGTCGTCGGGGGCGCGGTGGTCGTGGTCGTGGTGGTCGTCTGCGGCGCGAGTTCGCCGAGCGTGATGGTCACCGTCGCGCCCTTGCGGGCGTGGGTGCCGGGGGCGGGGCTCTGTTTCAGGACCCTGCCCGCCTGCGCCGCTTCGCTCGTGGCTTCGGACACCGTCGCAGGCGTGAAGCCGGCCTTTTTCAGCGCGGCCAGGGCGTGCGCTTCGCTCTGGCCGACGACGCTCGGGACGGCCACTTCCTTGGGGGCCTGCGCGACCGTCAGGTCGATGCTGTCGCCCGCGTGCACAGAGCTGCCGCCGGCGGGGGATTGCGCGAGCACCGTGCCGGGCGACTGCGTGCTCGAGACCTGCTGCGTGACCGTGCCGAGCGTCAGTTCGACGTTGGTGAGGCTCGCTTCGGCCGCCGTCAGCGACTCGCCGGTCACGTCGGGCACGCGCACCGGAGCGGGACCGCTGGACACGAGCATCGTGACGGAGCTGCCGACCTGGAGCTCGGTGCCCGCTGGAGGTTCCGTGCCGATCACCAGGCCCATCCTGACCGTCGTGCTCGGCTGCGCCTTGGTCGTGGGCGTGAAGCCCGCTTTACGCAGGCGCGTGGCCGCATGGGAGGCGGACAGTCCCTGCACGTTCGCCAGCGCCGCGCTCGCGGGCCCGCTCGAGACGACGAAGCTCACCCGCGCTCCCTTCTTCGCCGCGGCGCCCGCTGCCGGCGCCTGGCTGATGACCAGGCCACTGGGCACGGTGCTGCTCGACGCCAGCGACGGCAGCGGGTTCAGGCCGGCCCCGCGCAGAGCTGCGCCGGCGGCCTGTTCGGTCTGTCCGATCACCGCCGGCACGGTCACCGATTGGCTCGAGCGCGTCAGCACCACCGCGAGCGCAGCCACACCGATGAGCGCCAGCACTGCGAGCGTCCACAGCACGACGCGTCGCCTGCGGCGGGCGCGATCGTCCTGGGGCGGCGCGCCGTACTCTTCCCCGACGCCGCCGGCCGGAGCGAGCAACAGCGAGCCGGTACCGGCGGGCGGGGGCACCGGCTGGGCGTGGTAGGGGTAGCCGTCCGGGATCGCGACGGCGGTCGCGCCGGAGAAGGCCGGCAGCGCAGCGCGCTCGAGCTGGAGCGCGGCGATCAGCTCGTCCGCGTCCGCGTAGCGCTGCGCGGGGTCCTTGGCGAGCGCGCGCAGGACGACCGCGTCGAGAGACGGCGGCAGCGCCGGGTTGAGCTCGCTCGGCGGTCGCGGTTCGGCCGAGACCTGCTTGAAGGCGATCGCCACCGCGGTCTCGCCCTCGAACGGGACCACCCCGGTGAGCAGCTCGTACAGGATGACCCCGACCGAGTACAGGTCGGAGGCGGCGCTGACGGCGAACCCCTGCGCCTGCTCGGGGGACAGGTACTGGGCGGTGCCCATGATCGAGCCCGTGAGCGTCATGTCCGAGGCGCCCGCGCGGGCGATCCCGAAGTCGGTCACCCGGGCGCGACCCTCTTCGTCGATGATCACGTTATGGGGCTTGAGGTCGCGGTGGATGACCCCGCGCCGGTGGGCGAAGCGCGCTGCGCGCAGGATCTGCAGGACGACGTCGATCGCGGCCGCGGGGTCGAGCGGACCTTGCTCGCGCACGATCATCTTGAGCGAGCGCCCGGCCACATACTCCATCGCGATGTAGTAGGTGCCGTTCCACTCGCCGCGGTCGAAGATCGCGACGATGTTCGGATGCGACAGCGCTGCCGCGCTGGAGGCCTCGCGCCGGAAGCGCTCGACGAACTCCTGATCCTCGGCGAAATGGTGGTGCAGCACCTTTACCGCCACATCGCGGCCCAGCAGCTGGTCCTGGGCGAGGTACACATCCGCCATGCCGCCTGAGCCCAGGCGCGAAATCACCCTGTAACGGCCGTCGATGATCGTCTCGGGCTCGATCACGGCGCGTGCCTCAGCAGCTGTTCCATCACCTGTCTGGCCACCGGCGCGGCGAACGCGGCGCCCTGCCCCGGCACCGCCTGGAGGGTCACCGCGATCGCGACCCGCGGGTCCGAGGCGGGGGCGAAGGCGATGAACCACACGTTGTTGATCGCGTTGCCGATCTGCGTCTGCGCCGTGCCGGTCTTGCCGGCCACCTGCACGCCCGGAATTTGCGCCTGGGTGCCGGTGCCTTCGTTGACGACGGCTTCCATCATCGAGGTCACCGCGGCGGCGGTCGAGGGCTTCATCACGACAGACTGCACGCTTGGCACGACCTTCAGCACCGTGCGCCCTTCGGCGTCGACGATGCGCTCGGTCAGGTGGGGGACCATCAGCCGCCCGCGATTGGCGACGGCAGCGGCGACCTCTGCCATCTGCAGCGGCGTCACCTCGAGTTTGTCCTGCCCGATGCCCATGCGCCCGACGTCCACGAGCGGGCTGGTCGGTGCCAGCAGGCGCGCGCCCTGGTACTCGCCGCTGCTCGACATCTCTTCGGCCGGATAGTCCAGCTGCGGCTTGCGGTTGAAGCCGAAGCGCTTCATGTAGCGTGAGAGCGTTCGCCGGCCGAGCTTTTCCGCCACCTGCGCCCACACGGTGTTGACCGAATGGGCCAGCGCCTGGGTGAGGGTGATCGGGCCGAAGCTCTCGTCGTCGTCGTTCTGAAGCGGCACGCCGGAGACGAGGATGTTGTTGCGTCCGCTGACGGTCGATTCTGGCGTAAACGCCCCGGTGTCGATCGCGGCGGTCGCGGTCACGACCTTGAACGTCGATCCCGGCGCGTAGCCGTCTTCGGTCGCGCGGTTGATCAGCGGCGCGCCCCGGCTGTCCGCGCTGAGCTTCGCGTAGGCGGCGGCAGAGCGCAGAGCGTTCGGGTCGAAGCTGGGCGAGGAGGCCATCACCGTCACCGCTCCGCTGCGCGGTTCGAGCGCGACGACGGCGCCCTTGTAGCCCGCGAGCGCCGCGTTGGCGACCCGTTGAGCGGAGGGGTCCAGCGTGGTGATGACCTTCTCGCCCCGGGGTTCGGTGCCCTGGAGTTGGTTGAGGATCGCTTGCAGGTTGGTGGCGGTCTGTCCGCTCAGCGCCGAGTTGCGGAAGCGCTCCAGGCCGGAGCTGCCCAGGTCGGGATCGGTGTAGTGGTAGCCGACCGCGTTGGCGAACTCCTGATGCGTCGGGTAGGTCCGCTGGTAGATGCCTTCCACGCCGCGGACGCTTCGCGCGAGCACAGTGCCGTCGGCGGCGAGGATCGAGCCACGAGCGACGCGCTCCTGCTCGAGCAGCGCGCGCTCGTTGAGCGGGTTGTTGCGTAGCGAGGACGCTTCGAAGATCGTCCAGCGCGATGTGAACGCGACGAGCAGCGCGAACAGCAGCGCCACGAAGCCGTACAGACGGATGATCGGACGGTTCACAGCGAACGCCTCATTCGAGCTGGCCCAGTTCGAGGCTGCGGATCAGCGAGGCCGCATCGGCTTCCGAGCGCAGCGAGTGATCGAGCAGCGTCCGTCTTTTTTCCGGGCTCAGCGTCGAGGCGCTGACCCCCGAGACATACTGGCTGCTGTAGAGCGCCAGGTTGCCGGGAAGGCGGTAGGGGAGTCCCTGGAACAGGGTGACCAGACCGCGGCCGTTGGTGCCGATGAAGTAGACCGACTGCAGCGCCAGGTAGCCCGCGGAGCCGAGCACCACGAGCACGCCGAGCAGAACCGCCAGGGCACCGGCGCGGCGCAGACGCCGGCGCAGACGCTCGCCCGAAGCGGGTTTCGACGCGACGGCCGGCGCCCGCGGGACGAGCGGCGCGCGCGGGGCCGGCGGCGCGGCGACGGGTGCGGCCTCGGCCATGCTCGCGCCGTCCTCGGGCGCTCTCATGCTGTCCTCGATCGCGCTCGCCGGCGCCGCCGAGACCGCCGGCAGCCCGATCACGGTGGCGTGTTCGTCGACGGGCGGCGCCTCGTCCACCTCGACCTGCTCGAGGCGGATCAGCACCACGGTGATGTTGTCGCGTCCGCCCGCGCGGTTGGCTGCCGCGATCAGCGCCTCGCCCGCGTCGCGTAGTCGCGGGTGCTCGCGCAGCAGCGCCGCGATCTGCTCCTCCGCGATCATCGTCGTCAGACCGTCGCTGCACAGCAGATACACATCGCCGGAGCGCGCACGGAACGAGCGCGTGTCGACCTCCACCATCCCCTCCGGTCCCAGAGCGCGTGTGATGACCGAGCGCTGGGGATGCTCGACCGCTTCCTCGGGCGTGAGCCGGCCTTGGCGCATGAGCTCGTCGACGAGCGAGTGATCGTCGGTCAGGCGCAGCAGCTGACCGTCGCGCAGGCAGTACGCGCGGCTGTCGCCCACGTGCGCGATCGCCACCTCCTCCTCGCCGACGTAGACAGCGGTGAGCGTCGTTCCCATACCGGCCTGCTCGGCGTTGGAGTGGGAGAGCTCGTGGATGCGCGAGTTGGCGGCGCGCGTGAGCGCTGCCAGCGCGAGCTCGGGCTGCGAGGCGTCCTGCAAACCGGGCTGGAAGGACTCGACCGCGATCCGCGAGGCGACCTCGCCCGCTTGCGCGCCGCCCATGCCGTCGGCCACGACGAACAGCGGCGAGCGGGCGAGCAGGGAGTCCTCGTTGGCGCGTCGCTGGCGCCCGGTGTCGGTTCCGGCGTATTGCTCGGCCACGCGCAGCATCTCTAGTCGACCTCGAACTCGAACTCGCTGTCGCCGATCCGCACTCGGTCGCCGGGGTGCAGCGGCCTGGCTGTCTCGAGCAGCTCCTCGTTGAGGTAGGTGCCGTTGGTCGAATCGAGGTCTTCGATGACCACGATGTTGCCCTGCTCATAGACGCGCGCGTGGCGTGAGGAGGCAAAGGGGTCGTCGAGCCTGATCTCGGCGTGGTCGCCGCGCCCGAGCACGATGTCGCCGTCGAGGTCATAGATCATCCCTGGATCGTGGCCGGGCGCGCGCTCGACCACCAGGCGAGGTGCGCGGTGCGCGACGTCCGCGTGCCCGAGCGCCGAGGCGGAGTACATGCCGGTGGCGTCCGGCGGGATCGATTCGCGCTGCCCTGGCGTCGATTCGCGTGACGCCATGGCACCTCCGCGAAGGTCGCGGCGAGCGCTGCGGGCGACCCACAGCAGGAACAGGTACAGCACGGCCAGGAACCCGAACTTGAGCGCGACCGATACGGGCTCGAGCGTGTTCATGCAAGTTCGAACACGATCTCTGTCGAGCCGAGCTCGACCCGATCTCCGGGTTGCAGCGCCCGGGCGCCGTGGACCTCCTCGCCGTTGACGAGCACTCCGTTGGTGGAGCCCAGATCCTCGACCGTCCAGCCGTCGGGTCCCGGGCGGATGTCGGCGTGCCGGCGCGAGACCCCGGCGTCGTCGATGACGACGTCACAGTCGCGGCTGCGACCGATCGTGCCACCGCCGGGGGGGACGAGCAGCCGGCGCCCGCCCACGGCGAGCAGAGCACGCTGGGCCGCGCGCTGGGCGTGCGCCTCCTGGACGGGATCTCCGCCGGCGGAGGCGGGCACCCCATCCACGCCGGCGGAGGTGCTGTAGATCATGGTTTGTCCGTGCTGTTTGGGTTCGGGTGGATCGTGTTGGCGGGGTGGGTGGGGTGGGCGGGGATCCTCATCCTCGCCACCGCGCCGGACCAACCGGGCCTGGATCCCGAATTCTCCGAGTGAGAGCTGCTCGTCGGTGTGAAAGACGAGGTGCGGCGGCGAGGCCAGGATCAGCTCCTCGCGCCGCGCGTGCTCGAGCAGATAGGCGCACAACTCGTCGATCACCTCGTCCTCGACGCCCTCGTAGCGCTCGCGGTCGCGCGGCGATAGCCATACCGCGTACTCGTTTGGGACGTACACCCGCGAAACCGAGACCGTGCGATGGGCGTCCATCTCGCGCGCGAGCTTGCGCGCGAGTTCCATCGGGCGGACCTCGGAGCGGAACACGCGTCCAAAGGTGCCCTCGACGAGGTTGGCGATCGTGGTCTCGACGCTCTTGAGCAGGTTCATCGGCGGATGGCTGCCCGATCGCTGTGGATCGGCGGGCAGCCGTGAGCCATGCTACGCATCCTTCGTCGGGACCCGTTGAGGCAGGTTGCTAGACGGGGCCACGCAGGGCGCGAGCGGCGACCGCGATCACGCCGCCGAGGATCGCGCCGAGGATGGCGCCACGCGGGCTGGGGTGCGTCGCGTGCGCGCTTAGGCCAGCGGCCAGCGCGGGCGTGGCTGCGGCGAGCGCGGCGGACCAGACGGTGGCGGCGACGACGTCGAGTGCGGCGTTGCGTCCGCGCACGATCCAGGGCAGCACGACCGCGGCGGCCCCCCACAACAGGGCGCCGAGGACCACGCCGATGACGAGCAGTGGAGCGATGACGTGCACGGCGGTGTCGCTCGGCGAACCCTCCCACACGGCGCGCGCGGGCATCCCCGCAGGCTTGCCCAGCCACAGATGCCGACCCAGCAGCGGCTCGGCGAGCGCCAGCCACCAGTACCCGAGCGCGGCGAGCGCGGCGCGGTCGCGCCAGCGAGAGGCCTGCCCTGCGATCGCAGGAAAGGCGCCGGCGAGTCCGGCGAGCCCGAGCACCGGCGCCAGCGCGCATGAAAGCCACGCGACGCCGAGCCGCGAGGAGCGCCGCTCGCCGGCGAGCAGCAGCAGCGGCAGGAGTGCGGCGAAGGCCAGCAGCGCGACGCCGGGGCGGCCGGCGAGCGCCTGCCATCCGATCAGGGCCGTGGCGCAGGCGAGCCATACCGCGCGTGGCAGCCGGATCAGTGGGTCGGCTGGGGCTCGCTCGCGCTCGGCGAGCGCCTGTTCGCCGGCGGACAGGGGGCGCGGCTCCGCGGGGCGCGGCTCGGCGGAGCGCGGGTGCACGGGGACGGGCGCGCGAAAGGGGGTTGCGCGTCGTGCGGTGGCCGTGGGCGGACTCTCAAAGCGCAGCCCCTGCGCGCCGGCCGCGCGCCCGCGCCGGCGGCGCCGTCCCCCGAGCCCGCGCTCGAGCGCGTCCTCGAGCGCGAGGCGGAGCTGCTCGAGCGTTCCCCGATCGCCCGGCGCGGGCGCCAGAGCGACGTCGAGTGCTTGGGTGAGCGCGAGCGGCAGGTCCCGGCGAGCGCGCCGCAGGAGCGGCAGCGGTCGACCGATGCGCCGCACGGTGGCGGCGGGCGTCGAGCCGCGCACGGGGTTGACGCCGCACAGCGCCTCATAGATCACCAGCGCCAGGGAGTACAGATCGGCCTGCTCGGCCACCTCGCGGCCGTCGCTCTGCTCGGGGGCCATGTAGGCGAGCGTGCCGAGCACGTCACCGGTGCGCGTGAGGGCGTCCTCGCCGGTGAGGCTGGCGCCGCCGAAGTCCGTCAGCTTGGCGGCCGCGAGGAACGCCTCCGGCGACGGGGCCCCGTCCTCGGCGCGATGGGGCACGAGCACGTTGTGGGGCTTGATGTCGCGATGGATGACCCCGCGTGCGTGGGCGTGGGAGAGCGCGCCCGCGAGCGCCAGGCCGATCTCCAGGACCTCCTCGTCCTCGAGCGTGTCGTCGGCGATCAGACGGGCGAGCGTGTCGCCGTCGACCAGCTCGGAGATCAGGTAGAAGGCGTCGTCGACCGCGCACGCCTCGTACAGGGCGACGATCGCGGGGTGCGACAGGCGCGCCGCGGCGAGCGCCTCGCGGCCGGCTCGCTCGCTGTCGATCGGACCCCCACCCGCCCCGAGCCACACTCGCTTGACGGCCACCTCCCGGTGCAGCAGCTCATCGTGCGCGCGCCAGACCACACCGAAGCCGCCCGCTCCGAGTCGCTCGCGCAGGCGATAGCGCCCAAGCACGAGATCCTCAGCCCGGGGCGCATCACCGCCGCGAGCAATGCGCCGACGCGTAGGCTCCTCGGCGGGGCGGGGCGAGCGTAGAAGGGTAGGCGGCGACTCCACCGGCTCCCGCGTTCGCCGTGAGCGCCTCCTGTCCCTGCTGCACGCCGGAGGAAAAGACGCACTGACCGAGAAGTTGCAGTCTCGTCAGGCGGGCGGGCGGCAGTCATACTGGGATCCTTCTTAAAGTCCCTGCAAAGGAGCGGTTGCTTTTGTCGTTCTTTGACGATGACGAGGAGACAGCGCCTCGACCGTCATCCCGAGCACCGCGCGAGCGGCCGAGCGGAGATCGAGCTGCTGCGCCGGCGCCTCCGCGCCGACCGCGACCGCGACCGCGCCGACCGCAGCACCCCGGCGCACCGGGGCAGGACCAGCACACCGTGATGGTGCGCCGCCGCGTCGCGGCGGGCGTGGCGATCGTGCTGCTGATCGCGATCGTGCTGCTGATCAACGGCTGCCTCAAAAGCCAGAAGCAGCAGTCGCTGAAGGACTACAACCGCGAAGTCAGCCAGCTCGCGTATCAGTCCGACAGCCAGGTCTCCGGCCCGCTGTTCGTCGCGCTGACGAACGCGACCAGCAAGACGCGGATCGACGTGGAACAGCAGATCAACGAACTGCTCAAACAGGCGCAGACCATCGACGCGCGCGCGAAGGGTCTGAGCGTGCCGGGCGAAATGGCCTCCGCGCAGGGCAACCTGCTGCTGGTGTTCAACCTACGCGTTGAAGGAATGACGAAGCTGGCGGCGCTGCTGCCCTCTGCGCTCGGAGGACAGGTCAAACAGGCGAGCACAGCGATCGCTGGCAACATGGAGATCTTCCTGGCCTCCGACGTCGTTTACTCGCAGCGCGTGGCCCCCTTCGTCCAGCAGGCGCTGGACGAAAACGGGATCCACGGCCTGGCGACCGCCCCGAGCCGCTTCTTGCCCAACCTCGGCTGGCTCGAACCGGCGACGGTCCTCTCGCGCATGACCGGCCAGACCTCGAGCAGCTCGCAGAGCGCGGCGGTCACGGGCCACCACGGCAGCGTGCTGAAGGGGGTGAGCGTGGGCACGAAAACTCTAGAAGTGGAACCCGCGCTCAATCACATCTCCGGCGGAGGCAACCCGACGTTCACTGCGATGGTCGAAAACGACGGCGAATTCCCCGAGACGAACGTCAAGGTCGACGCCACCGTTATAGCCGGGGGCAAACAGCTCAAGGCCTCGCACGTGATCAACCAGACCGAACCCGGAAAGACAGTCAACGTCGAAATCCCCGTCCCCGGGGTTCCGCTCGGGGTGCCGGCAAAGGTCGAAGTCGCGGTCGAGCCGGTACCCGGCGAAACCAACCACGAAGGCACCAAGAGCTCCTACCTGGCGATCTTCGGCGCGTAGGCCGGAGCGTCGCCGCGAGCGAGGACCGCTGTTTCCGGCGAGCCCGCCCCGCACCGGTGCCGCCAGCGGCTAACTTGTGGCGATACTCGCATCGATCACCGACACCCAGGGCATCATCGCCGTGGCGGCGGCCGCAGTGGCGCTCGTGGCGGTCGCGGCGTGCGTCGCGCTCGGTGTCAGGATGCGGGCTCTGCGCCGTGCTCAGCTGGTGGTGCTCGGCGAGCACGAGCAGCAGGATCTGGTGGCCCACGCGGCCGCCATGCAGGAAGCGTTCGCGGCGCTGCAGGCCTATGTGGAGGAGACCGCTACGCGCCTCGACGGCCGTCTGGCCGGCGTGGAGATGGCGCTGCGAGGACGGATCGCGCATCGGGCGCTCGTCCGCTACGACGCGTACAACGAGTTGTCCGGGCACCAGTCGATGTCGATCGCGCTGCTGGACGACGAACGCTCGGGCATCGTGCTGTCGTGCATCCACCATCGCGATCAGGCGCGCGTGTACGGCAAGCAGGTACGCGGCGGACACGGCGAACTGGAGCTCTCTCCCGAGGAGGCCGAGGCCGTGCGCCTCGCCCTGGCCGGCGGCAGCAACGACGGCGGTGGCGGTGGCGACGACGGCTCGGCCGGGGATGAGAATTCCGTCTGAGACCCGGGCCGAGCGGCCACGCGTCGGCTACCTGGGCCCGGCGGGGACGTTCAGCGAGGAGGCGTTGCTGGCCGGCGCGACGGCGGACAGCGTCGAGCCGGTTGCGCTGGCGAGCATCTACGACACCGTGATGGCGCTGCGCCGCGGAGACGTGGAGCTGGGCGATCGTGCCGATCGAGAACTCACTGGAGGGATCGATCAGCGTGACGCTCGACCTGCTCGCGGGCGACGCGAGCGACGTCAAGATCGTCGGCGAGACGCTGCTGCGCGTGAGGCACTCCCTGATCGCGGCAGCTGCGGTGCCGATCGAGCAGATCGAGACGGTCATCACGCACCCCCAGGTTCCGGGCCAGTGCACGCTGTTCCTGCGCAAGGAGTTGGCCCACGCGCGCATCCTGCCGGCGAGCTCCACGGCTGAGGCGGTGCGGACGGTGGTTGCCTCGGGCAAGCTCGGCGAGGCGGCGCTTGGGACGGTGCTGGCGGCGAAGATCTACGGGGGCACGGTCCTGCGCGAAGGAGTCGAGGATCGTGACGACAACGAAACGCGCTTCGTGTGGCTGGCGCGGCCCGCGCTCGCAGCGAGCCGATCCGCGAACGGTCCGCCGCTGCTGCGCGCGAACGCGGGCGATCCGTGGAAGACATCGCTGGTGTTCTGGGGTGCGGGCGCCGAGCGCGCCGGCTGGCTCGTACGCTGTTTGGACGAGTTCGCGGGCAGGGAGATCAACCTGACGAAGATCGAGTCGCGCCCGCGCCGGCAGCGCCTGGGCAGCTATATGTTCTTCGCCGACCTGGCCGGTCGGGCGGAGGATCGGCCGGTCGCCGAGGCGCTTGCGGGCATCAGGGCGATGTGCGAGGAGCTACGGGTGCTGGGCTCCTACCGGGCCGCCACGGACTCCGAGCCGCCGGGATGAGGAGCGGCGCCGCTGGCCGCGCGCGCCGCGCTAGCCACGCGCCCCCGCTACACTCCGGCCCTGAAGATGGAGAGCACAGTCCCACCAGAGCCGGTGGGGTCCGTGTCGCCTTCCGAGCACCAGCGGCACGGACCTGGCACATCGCCGAGGGCGGCGATGAGCGGTCGGGTGCTCGTCCTGAACGCCACGTATGAGCCGATCAACGTGTGCACGGTGCGCCGAGCGGTGGTGCTGTTGCTCAAGGAGAAGGCGGAGCTGCTCGAGCGCGGACGGTGGGAGCTTCACTCGGAGAGCTCGACGCTGGCGCGGCCGGTGGTGATCCGCCTCGTCAGCTACGTCAAGGTGCCGCGCGACGCCCACCGGCGCAAGATCACGCGGCGGGCGGTGTTCGCCAGGGACAGCTGGACGTGCCAGTACTGCGGATCGCGCTCGAACCTGACCGTCGATCACGTCATCCCCCGCTCCAAGGGCGGCAGCTCGAGCTGGGAGAACATCGTCGCCTCCTGCGCGCCGTGCAACCGGCGCAAGGGCGACCGCTTGCCGCGGCAGGCGGGCATGCACCCACGCCGCGCGCCGCGCACGCCGCGCGCGGAGATCTTCATCCACGTCGCCAGCCCCACGATCCCGGCGGCCTGGCTGCAGTACCTGCCGCAGGCGGCCTGAGACGACGCGGCCAGACAGAGACGAGGGGCGCCTGCACGACGGCGCCCCTCGCAGCTGCTGTGACTGGAAAAACCGAGAGCGACGAACAACTGGCCGGAGGGACCAGGGCCGGCGGTCGTCTCGGGGTGTCCCGGGTTGGATTCCGCTAGGCGGTCCAGCCTCCCGACCTAACGGCCGGTCACCTCCAGGGTCCCGCAAGAACTGTCACTCAACGTTTGGACCACCTCCTTTCTCTGGTATCGCCAGGGTAGCGGACGGAGACGACGTGAGTGGCGCCGGATGAGCGAGCGTCAGTGGATGATGACGCCGAACTCCTGCGCGTAGGTCGCGCCGGGAGAGCCGGCCGCGAGATACGCGGGCACGGCGGGCGTGACGCCGATTCCCGTTTCGCGGTACTGAGCTTCGAGGATGTTGGCGAGGTGCCCGGGCGAGGCGATCCACGCGGACACGATCGCCTCGGGCGTGGACAGCTGATAGGTACCCCACGCGAGGTTCTCACCGATCACGTAGCCGTCGCTCGTCGTGGGTATGTAGCCGGTCGTGCGGATCCGATCCACTGGCGTCTCGCCGCTGGGAGCGACGTGCGCGAAATAGTCGTCTGAGATCAGTTCCTGGCAGTGGCCTTCGGCGGCCTGTTCGAGCTGTGGGTTGGACTGCAGCGGCAGCTCGGCGCTTTCGGCGCGCTTGCGGTTGATCAGGCACAGCACAGCCGCGCGGACCTGGCCGAGGTCCCCCGCTTCGGGCGTCAGCTGTGTGTTCTGGCAGGACGTGGCGAGCGTGGCGGCGATCGCGGCGGTGGCGCTGTCGGATGAGGACGCGCCCGCTGCTGGCGCCGAGGTCACGACGGGGATCGAGCTGGCGGGCAGCGGGGGGGCGGGGCGCCGTGTTGCGGGTCTGTGCGCGCGCAGCTTGTGCGCGTCTGCCCGGCAGACGCGCGAGGCCAGCCGCGCTCGGCGCGAGGCGCGAGCCGAGCCCTTGGCGCAGCCGGCGCGGGCGCGCTCGGCGCGAGCGCCGTAGCGACGTCCGGCTGTGTTCGTGCGCACCGGTCCCGCGCTGGACTGCCCCGCGGGCGGGTAGGAAGCGGCGACGTTGGGGACGACGACGGCGCAGCTGAGGGTGGAGAGGACGGTTGCTAGAAGCGCACGGGTAGCAGGCACCCTCAGCGTGTCGGCCGCTCACCGGAAGTTTCTGAGCACGAGCGCGCGAATCTGGACGGTTGGGAACAGGTGCCGGCGGGCTACTCGGCGGGCGCGGTGTCCTCGACCGCGCTTGCGGGCACGTCCTCGCCGGTGTCCACGACGAGCGCGACGGCGCTCACGGCGTCGTCGTTCTTGAGGTTCATCACGCGCACACCGGTGGCTGAGCGACCCTGCTGCGAGATGCCGCCTGCCGCGGTCCGCTGGACCATGCCGCCAACGCTGATGAACACCAGCTCCTGGTGCTCGCGCACAACGAGCGCGCCGGCGAGGCCGCCCTTCTGCTCGGTCAGACCGATCGTCTTGACGCCTTTGGCGCCGCGGTTGGTCTTGCGGTACTGCCCGACCTGCGTGCGCTTGCCGTAGCCGTTCTCGGTGACCACCAGCAGGTCCATGTCGTCGCGCGCGACGTCCATGGCGATCACCCGCCCACTCCTGCCGACGTCCATACCGCGCACGCCGGTGGTGTCGCGGCCCATCGAGCGCACGTCGGACTCAGCGAAGCGGACGGTGAGGCCGGCGCGGGAGACCATGATGATCTCATCGCCCGGGTCGACCGCTCGCACAGCCAGCAGCTCGTCGTCATCGCGGATGTTGATGGCGATGATGCCGTCGGCTTTGATCGGCGTGTTGTAGGCCACGAGCTCGGTCTTCTTGACGGTGCCGTTGCGGGTGGCGAACACGACGTACTGCGTCTCGGAGAAGTCGCGCGTGGAGACCACGGCCTGGATCCGCTCGCCCTCGCCCAGCGGCAGGATATTGACGAGCGCGCGCCCCTTGGCGGTGCGCTGCGCCTCGGGCAGTTCATAGACCTTCGTGCGATAGACCTTGCCGCGGTTGGAGAAGAACAGCAGGTAGTCGTGGGACGAGCACACGAACAGGTGCTCGATGAAGTCTCCGTCCTTCATCTCCATCCCGGTCACGCCGCGCCCGCCACGCTGCTGCTGGCGATATGTGGCCAGCGGCAGCGACTTGACGTAGCCGCTGTGGGTGATCGTGATCACCATCTGCTGGTCGGCGATCAGGTCCTCGATGTCGATCTCGTCCTCGGAGTGGCTGATCTCCGTGCGCCGCTCGTCGCCGAAGCGCTCGGAGATCTCCGACAGCTCCTCCTTGATCACGGACAACACGCGGGACTCGTCGCCCAGGATCGCGCGCAGCTCGGCGATCCGCTCGGTCACGTCAGCGTGCTCCTGTTTGATCCCGTCGGCCTCCAGCGCGGTCAGCTGCGAGAGACGCAGGTCGAGGATCGCGCTCGCCTGGATCGGGCTGAGCTGGAAGCGCGCGATGAGCTGCTCGCGCGCGCTGTCGCGGTCGCGCGAGCCGCGGATCAGCTCGATGATCTCGTCGAGATGCTCGAGCGCCGTCAGCAGCCCCTCGAGGATGTGCGCGCGCGCCTCCTTCTCGGAGAGCTCGTGCTTGGTGCGCCGCACGATCACCTCGCGCTGGTGCGCGACGTAGTTGTGGATCACCGCCCGCAGGTTGAGCGTACGCGGCACGTTGTCGACGAGCGCGACCATGTTCACGCCGAAGGTGCTCTGCATCGGCGTGTGCTTGTAGAGCTTGTTGAGGACGACCTTCGGGAGGGCATCGCGCTTGAGCTCGATCACGAGGCGCATGCCGCGCTTGTCGGACTCGTCGCGCAGGTCGGAGATCTCGGGGATCCGTTTTTCGGTCGCGAGGTCCGCGATTTTCGTTTCCAGGTTGCCCTCGCCGCCCTTCTTGACCATGAACGGGAGCTCGGTGACGACGATCGCCTCCTTGCCGTGGCTAAGCGGCTCGATGTGCGCGCGCGCCTGCACCCGCACGCGACCGCGTCCGGTCTCGTAGGCGTCCTTGATGCCGGCGTGGCCGAGGATGATTCCGCCGGTTGGAAAGTCCGGGCCCTTGATGTAGCGCATCAGGCCGGCGGTGTCGATGTCCGGATCCTCGATATAGGCGATCGTGGCGGCGATCACCTCGCGCAGATTGTGCGGCGGGATGTTGGTGGCCATCCCGACGGCGATGCCGGAGGAGCCGTTGACGAGCAGGTTGGGAAAGCGCGCCGGCAGGACGAGCGGTTCGCGGCGCGAACCGTCGTAGTTGGCGACGAAGTCGACCGTGTCCATGTCGAGGTCGCGCAGCATCTCGGTGGCGATGCGTGCGAGGCGGGCCTCGGTGTTGTGACTGACGAAGCCATTGGTCAGGAAAGAGTGGTCGTCGGTGTCGACGCGCAGCGAGTAGACCGGCTGGACGCCGGCGGGCTCGACCGAGGCGACCTCGGCGTAGTAGTAGTCGCGTGCGAGCGGCTCGAGCAGCGCCGGGATGTCCCTGCCGAGTCGCTCGAGCACGGACGTCGCTGCGGTCGAAAGCTGGCCAACCTCGATCTGTGCGCGATCGGTTGGCACGAGATCGGCTGAAACAGGCTCGAGATACTCGGCAACGGCTTGCGCGTTCATTGCCACACGCTCGCCGGGGCGCAACTCACCGAGGAGGCGCCACAACAAAAGCGGTACCCCCGCAAGCTCGAAGAGACACAACACGGGGTGATTCGCAGTGCCCGTCAGCTCGTAGCCCTCGGTGGTGCGCAGCCGTCGGGTGGGATGCTCGCCCGAGTGAAATAGGACTGATGCGTGTACGGGCCGACCCAGCCGGTCGAGCACCTCAATGTCCACCGAGGTGTCCGAGTTGGGGATGGCGCCAGGGGCGACCGAGTCGATCCGCACGGTGCCTGTGGAGGTGCGGATGCGCGTGTCACCCGCGACGCAGTACCTCATCGCCGCAGCCGGATCATCGTCGACGGAGCCGAAGTTGCCCTGGCCGTCGACGAGCTCGTTGCGCATCGAGAAGTGCTGGGCCATGCGCACGAGCGTGTCGTAGATGGCGGAGTCGCCGTGGGGGTGATAGTTGCCCATCACCTCGCCGACGATCTTGGCGCACTTGGCGTAGGGGCGCGTGGGACCGAGGCCGAGCTCGTTCATTGCGTAGAGCACGCGGCGGTGGACGGGCTTCAGGCCGTCCCGCACATCGGGCAGCGCGCGCCCGACGATCACCGACATGGCGTAGTCGAGGTAGGCGGTGCGCATCTCGTCCTCGAGCGCGCGCGGTTCGATGTTGCCCCCGCCGATCACATCAGCGCTAGCCATGCCTGTTCACCTCCTCACACATCGAGGTTTGCGACTGCCCTAGCGTTGTCCTCGATGAATGCGCGGCGCGGCTCGACCTGGTCGCCCATCAGCATAGAGAAGATGCGGTCGGCCGCGAAGGCGTCCTCGAGCGTGACCTGCGCCAAAGTGCGTGTTGCGGGGGCCATGGTCGTTTCGCCGAGCTGATCGGCGTTCATCTCGCCGAGCCCCTTGAAGCGCTGCAGCTTGATGCCCTTTTGCGCGACCGCCATCACCGCCGGGTGGAGCGCCTCGAAGGAGGGCGCGCTCTCGCGCGCGTCACCTAGGCGCACGTCGAAGGCCGGGACGCCGGCGAGCTCGATCAGCTGCGCGTGGACGCGCGCTAGCTGGCGGTACTCCTCGGAGTCGAACAGGCTGCGCTTGATGTGGTGGGTGCGGGCGAAGCCCGTCTTTGCCTCCACGGCCTTGACCCGTATCTCGAGTTGGTCGACGTCGACCAACTCGGTGGCGTGTGTCTCTCCCTCGATGCCCTTGCGGGAAAGCACCTCGATCGCCGCCTCGGCGCTCATCGCCTGCTCTCCCAGGAGCGAGGACTCCTCCAAGAACTGAACCATGTCGTGGCCGTGAGCGGCGCGCAGCGACGATGACCAACCCTCGTACTGCTTGAGCAGCCGGGTGAAGCGCTGCCAGCGCGCCTCGGTCAGCTTGAACTGGCTCGCGTGGCGGTCGAAGACCTCGAACTTCTCCCACTTGTCGGCGAGCAGGATGTCTTCGAGCTCGGAGTCCTTCTCGATGTAACGCTCGCGCGAGCCCTGCTTGAGCTTGTACAGAGGCGGCTTGGCGATATAGACGTAGCCGGCTTCGATCAGCTCCTGCATCTCGCGGAACAGGAGCGTGAGCACCAGCGTTCTGATGTGCGCGCCGTCGACGTCTGCGTCGCACATCAGAACCACCTTGTGGTAGCGCGCGTTCTCGATGTTGAACTCGTCGCGCACGCCGGTGCCGATCGCGGTGATGAGCGCCTGGATCTCGGTGTTCTGGAGGACCTTGTCGATGCGCGACTTCTCAACGTTGAGAATCTTTCCGCGCAGCGGTAGCACGGCCTGGGTGTTGCGGTCGCGACCCTGCTTGGCGGAGCCGCCGGCGGAGTCGCCCTCGACGACGAACAGCTCGGCCAGCGACGGGTCCTTGACCGAGCAGTCGGCGAGCTTGCCCGGCAGCGTGGAGTTCTCGAGCGCGGACTTGCGGCGGGTCAGGTCGCGAGCCTTGCGCGCGGCCTCGCGAGCGCGCTGAGCTTGGACGGACTTCATGATGACGGCGCGCGCCTCGCTCGGATTCTCCTCCAGGAACTCGCCCAGGCCGGCGTTGACGATCGACTCGACGAAGCCAGCCATACCGGGGTTGCCGAGCTTGGTCTTGGTCTGGCCCTCGAACTGGGGGTCGCGTAGCTTGACCGAGACCACCGCGGTCAGACCCTCGCGAACGTCCTCGCCTGACAGATTGTCCTCTTTCTCCTTGAGCAGGCCGTGGTCGCGCGCATACTTGTTCAAGGTGCGCGTCAGCGCGGAGCGAAAGCCGCTCAGGTGCGAACCACCCTCGCGCGTGTTGATGTTGTTGGCAAACGAGTGGATCGACTCCTGATAGGAGGAGTTCCATTGCATTGCGATCTCGGCGGCGCCCTCCTCGGACTCCCCGGCGAAGAACACGACCTTGCGATGGACCGTGTCCTTGTTCTCGTTGAGGTAGGAGACGAAGTCCTCGATGCCGCCCTCGTAGCGGAACTCGGCGGCATGACCCTCGCCACGCTCATCGACGATCGAGATCTTCAAACCGCGGGTGAGGAAGGCCGTCTCGCGCAGGCGCTCCTCGAGCGTGTGGAAGTCGAAGTCGAGCGACTCGAAGATGTCGGCGTCGGGGAGGAACGTGACGGAGGTCCCGGTGGGTGCCCCTTTGGGGAGCTCCTCGCCCGTGACGAGATCGGCCTGGGGGATGCCGCGCGCGTATTCCTGGGAGAAGACATGCCCGTCGCGGCGGATCTCGACGAACAGCCGCTCGGAGAGAGCGTTGACGACCGATACGCCGACCCCGTGCAGCCCGCCGGAGACCTTGTAGCCGCCGCCGACGCCGAACTTGCCGCCGGAGTGCAGGACGGTGAGCACGACCTCGACGGCCGGGCGGCCCTCCTTCTCCATGATCGCGACGGGGATGCCGCGCCCGTTGTCCACGACGGTGACGGAGTTGTCGGGGTGGATGGCGACGGACACCTCGGTGCAGAAGCCGGCGAGAGCCTCGTCGACCGAGTTGTCGACGACCTCGTACACCAGGTGGTGCAGGCCCAGCACCCCAGTCGAGCCGATGTACATGCCCGGGCGCTTGCGAACGGCTTCCAGTCCCTCGAGGACGGTGATGTCCTGGGCGTCGTAGCTACCTGATCCGCCGCTCATCGACGGGTCGTTGACGCCGCCCTTGCCTGTGCCCTGTCCAGAGCTGTTGTTGCCTGTTGCCAATGGCCCTCCGATGACGTGAGAACGCCCCGGATTCCGGGGCGCGAAGTCCACGGCCAGGGCGCGTTAGCTGTACCTGAAAGGATAGCATGGCGGCGCCTCCGATCGGGCCGTAAGAGAGCGCTAAATGCCTGCAAAATGGCGCGAAACGGGGCGATGTTCGCCGCTTTTTGCACTCCTGCGGCTACCTTGACCTGTGGGCTGGCTCGCCCTAGCACGGTTGCGCTATCCGAGGCCACTAGACGGTACCCGAGGAGCCTCGGCGCGTTAGCTATGAACGGGGACACCGAGAGGAGACCCCTGGCACGCCACGATGTGCCAAAGGAAGCGGGAGCGGAGGCATGGAAGCGCCTTCGCTCCCGCTCATTAGCGCACGAATCGCCCGAAACAAGGCGTCTGCGCCGCCGCCGATCCACGTGTGGGCAGCGGCGTCGGGCAACCGCCGTCAACCGGTCCGGCAGCGCAGCTCGCGGATGCTGTCGGCACCGAGCGCGGCGTTGAGGCGGGCGACGAGCTCAGCTTCCATGAGGCTGAGCTCCTGTGCCCACACGGCGGCGGCGCAGGTAACCGTGAGGACGCCGTTGCGCTCGGCGGTGGGACGCGCCGCGGCGGCGATCGCACGGCCGGCCGTGCGGTCCCAGATCTCCTGCACACGCGCGAGCGTGCTCGCGGGTGCGAGGCTGCTGGTGAGCTCGCCCAGCGCGGCCGCGAGCGGACGGGGAGCGGCTCTGCTCACGCGGCGATCGCCTCCTGCAGGATCGCTCCGGGCGATACGCGCAAGCGCGTCACGGCGACGTCGGTGGCGCCTGGGACGTGGGCGAGGTCGGTGGTGGCGATGACGCTCTGGCCCCCCGTGGCCAGCTCGCGCGCGAGCAGCTCGCGCCGCTCGCCGTCAAGCTCGCTCATGACGTCGTCGAGCAGCATCAGCGGCGTGCGGTCGCGTGCGCGAGCAAGCACGGCTCGCTCGGCGAGCAGCAGCGCCAGCAGCGCCAGACGCTGCTCGCCCTGCGAGCCGTACACGCGCAGCTCCCGTCCGTCGCGCAGGATCGCGAGCTCGTCGCGATGTGGCCCATGGCCGGAAAAGCCCCGCTCGAGGTCGCGGGGCAGTCGCTCGCGCAGCTCGGCGAGGAACTCCTCCTCCTCGACTGCGCGCGAGCGGGGGCGGTACTCCAGCGTGAGCTCGCCGCTGCACCCGAGTAGCGCGGCGAGATCGGCGAACGGCTCAGCGAGCAGGGCGGCCGCCTCAGCGCGGTGGGTGCGCAGCGCGAGTGCCGCACCAGCCAGCTCGCGATCCCACGTCGACAGCGTCGCGTGCGTGGCACGCCCCGAGCGGATACGGACCAGCAGCGCGTTTCGCTGGGCGAGCACGCGCGAGTAGTCCCTGCGCACGTCCGCCCGCGCCGGCCAGATGGCAGCGACGACCTGGTCGATGTGGGCTCGCCGAAGGGCCGGTGGCCCCTTCAAGAGCTCGAGACGGTCGGGCATGAAGACGCTCACGAGTGGTCTGGTCTGGACGTCGAGCAGGCGCTCGACGGGGGCCCCATCGGCGGTCATCCGCTTGACCGGCTGGCCGCTGCCGGTCAACGTCCCGAACCCGACGCCCAGCTCATGGGCATGCGCGTCGTCGAGCAGCCGCACGACGACGCGTGTGGCCTGCGCGCCGAAGCGCACGAGCTCGCGATCGTTGCGCGTGCGCGGCGATCGGGCGGTGCAGCCGAAGTAGAGCGCCTCCAGCAGGTTGGACTTACCAACCCCGTTAGGTCCGTGGACTACGGTGAGGCCCTCGCCGATCGCCGCCTCGGCGCGCGAGTAGGTGCGGAAGTCGCGCATCTGCACGCTGACGACGCGCACGGGAGCACCTCAGACGTTGAGACGGATCGGCATGATCAGGTACACGAAGTCCCCGGTGTCGGGGGATTCGATCAGCCCGGGGCGCAGCGGGCTGATGAGCTTCAGCACTAGCTCCTCTGAATCGACGCTCTCGAGCCCGTCACGTAGAAACTCGGGGTTGAAGCCGATCTCGAACGGCTCGCCGTGGAAGGGGACGGGTATCGCCTCGCTGGCCTCGCCGACGTCGGGTGTTTGCGCGGAGACGGTCAGAGTGCCCTCGCTGAAGCTGAGGCGCAGCGGCGCGTTCTTCTGCGCGAGCAGGCTGATTCGGCGCACGACGTCGGTCAGCTCGACGCTCGAGAGGCGCAGCTCGTGCTCGACGGACTCGGGAAGCAGCTGCCGATAGTTTGGAAACTGGCCGTCGATCAGGCGCGAGGACAGGACGACGTCGTCGAGCTCGAAGATCGCCTGGTTCTGCCCAACGCTGACCGCGATCGACTCGCTGGGCGCCTGCTGGGAGATGCGCGCTAGCTCCTGGAGCGCCCTGGCGGGGACGTTGGCCTCGAGGCTTCCCTGCAGCGGAGACTTCGAGCGCGGTCTCCTTCACGCTGAGACGGTAGGAGTCGGTGGCCACCATTCGCAGCTCCTGACCGGAGGCTGACATTAGGATTCCGGTAAGCACTGGGCGCGTCTCGTCTTTCGAGGCCGAGCGGGCGACGCGGTTGACCGTCTGCACGAAGGCGTCAGCGGGGAGTGCGACGCGGGTCTCCGGCGAGGGAGCCGGCAGCGAGGGGAAGTCCTCGGCGCGCAGCGTGCGCAGATGGAAGGTGCTGGCGCCGCAGATCAGCTCAACGTCCTGCTCGGCGTTTCTGAGCTCCATCGTGAGGCTCTCCGCCGGCAGTGAGCGAGCGACGTCGAGCAGTAGGCGGGCGGGCAGAACGGCGAAGCCAGGGCGGGCGACGGTGGCTGGTAGCGAGACTCGCAGGCCGATCTCCATGTCCGTCGCAAGGAGCTCGGGTGTTGAGTCGGGCAACGCCGAGATCATGACGCCGGAGAGCGCCTGCACGGCGCTGCGTGTAGAGGCGACGCGCGTTGTGGTTTGCAGCTGCGCCAGCAGGTCGGCAGTCGCGATGGAAAGCTTCATCGAGTGGTGGTGGAGTAAGAGGAAGTATTAGTAGGAGGTGTGTACATGTGAATGTGGGGCGGAGAGTGGAGGGTGGCGGTGTGAGGCGGTGGAGGACGCTGTGGATAGGTGGGGGGAAGTGTCTCAGGCGAGGCGGTCGCGCGGGCGTATGGGCTCAGGTAGGGGGGTGGTGGAGTCTGTGGCAGAGCTTGTCCACAGCCTCACGGACGTCGTCGTCAGAGGCGATGCGTGCGGAGGCGCGCCGCCAAGCGTGCAGGACGGTGGTGTGGTCGCGTCCACCGAACTCGCGGCCGATGGCGGGTAGCGATTGGCCTGTGAGCTCGCGCGCGAGGTACATGGCGACCTGCCGCGCCCACGCGATGCGGGAGGTGCGCGCGGAGGAGAGGAGCTCGTCTGCAGAGACGCCGAAGTGCTCGCAGGCGGCGGCCTGAACCTCGGCGATCGTGCGCTTGCGCTGCCCGGGCGCTGCGCCGCTGGGATAGAGGCTGTCGAGGACCTCTGCTGCGAGGTCGGCAGTGAAGGGTCGACCGGTGAGCGAGCTGAAGGCGACGACGCGGATCAGCGCCCCCTCGAGCGCGCGGACGTTGGAGTGGACGCGCTCGGCGATGACGTGGAGCGCACGGGGGTCGGCGAGCTTGATGTGATCGTGCTGCGCGCGCTTGCGCAGGATCGCCAGGCGCGTGGCGAGGCCGGGGGGCTTGATGTCGGCTACGAGCCCAGCCTCGAAGCGCTCACGTAGACGATCCTCGAGCGCCTGCAGGTCGTGAGGTGGGCGATCGGAGGTGAGGACTATCTGGCGCCCGCTGTCGTGGAGAGCGTTGAAGGTGTGGAAGAACTCCTCCTCGGTCTTGGTCTTGCGCTCGAGGAACTGGACGTCGTCCAGCAAGAGGACGTTGACGTCGCGGAAGCGCAGCTTGAAGGCGTCCGTGTGGCCCGCCCCGAGCGCGCCGAGGAACTCGTTGGTAAAGGCCTCGCCGGTAGTACAGCGGACGGTGAGGTCGGGGGTGTGGGAGCTGAGCAGGTTTGCGATCGAGCTGAGAAGGTGGGTCTTGCCGACGCCGGGGGGACCGTAGATGAACAAGGGGTTGTACGCCTGTGCAGGCATCTCGGCGACTGTGAGCGCGGCGGCGTGGGCGAGGCGGTTGCAGTCGCCGATTACGAACTGGTCGAAGGTGAGCTTGGGGTTGCCGAGCGGCCCGGTGGACATGGAGTGCGTGGCGGCGGCTGCGGCAGGGGCCCGGGAACGCTGGTTGGGTGCGGGCGCTGGCGGGGGCGGACCGAGCTCGACGGTAGTTGCGCGATGAGTGCGCACGCGCGAACCGGAGCTCGTCAGCAGGTGGACGCGGACATCCGCTCCGACGACGAGCTCGGCGCTGGCCTGAATGAGTCGTCCGAAGCGCTCGCAGATCCAGCGGCACACGTCCGGGGGGGCGTCGAGCACCAGGCGTCCGTCTGCGAGCTCGACGGCGCGGATCGGCGCGAGCCAGATACGGTAGGTGGACTCGTCGACGACGAGGGCGAGTTGGGCTTGCACCCGCGACCATATGTGCTCGAGCTCGGGGCTCACGGCAGCGCCAGTCCGCTCCTCTCCAAGAGATGGCTGAAAAACTATTCGCAGGAGGGCCTGAGAAGGCCCGGCCGGGCGACTATAGCCAACGCTCGAAGATGCTCTCGGGGGCTGCCCGCAATTGGCGGGAAAAATCGGCGATGGCGTTGCGGTCCTATACTGCAATGCCGCGATGAAGCGCACCTACCAGCCAAAGAAGCGCAAGCGAGCGCGCGCACATGGGTTTCGTGCCCGGATGAGCACGCGTGCCGGACGGCTCACGTTGAAGCGCCGTCGCAATAAGGGACGCAAGCGCCTGTCGGCCTGAGGGACCTGTTGGCACGCATCTCGAGGCCGACGAACCCGCGATGAGAGACCGCGCGTCGACCAGTGGACGCCTGTCGCGAAGTGCGGAGTTCGAGCGCGTGTACCGGCAGGGGCGCTCGACTGCGAATCGTCATCTGGTGCTGTACGCGTTCCCGAACGCGTCCGCGCAACGGGCGCGTCTGGGGCTCTCGGTCTCGCGCAAGGTGGGCGGAGCCGTACAGCGCAACAAGCTGAAGCGGCTGATCCGTGAGGCATTTGCGCACGCGGAGGGTGAGCTGAAGCCAGGCCAGGACGTGGTCGTCGTGGCGCGCCCGGCGGCCGCTGAGCTGGCTGAGCGCGAGGGGCTTGCCGGTGTGGAGGGATCGCTCGCGGCGCTGATCGCGAAGGCTGGGCTGCGGGTAGAGCCCGCGGACACATCGGCCGTTGGTGAGCGATGAACCAGTCGACGGGCGAGACCGCACAGACGCCCGCGGCCCGAGCGCTGGCACGCGCGGCGCGCGCTGTGGTGCTCGCCCCGATCATCGTCTACCAGCGCCTGATCTCGCCCGCGATCCCGAGGCGCTGCAAGTACGAGCCGACGTGCTCGCGGTACGCGGTCGACGCGATCCGGGAGTACGGCATACTTAGGGGCCTGGTGCTCGCGGGTTGGCGTCTGCTCAGGTGCAACCCATGGAGCCACGGCGGATACGATCCGGTGGCGGCCCAGCGAGTGTTCAGGATCGGGGCGGGTAGGAGTCTCGATCATGACGCGTGAGCGGGCGCCGGGCGCGCGGATCGCAGCGCGCGGATAGCCGTAGCGCACGAGGCCTCACCGACCCGCCTACAACCACGACGCCGAGACCCCTCAGAGCATGCCAATCCTTGCCAACGTGATCGAGCAGGCGTTCTCGCCGCTGATCACCGTCTTCGAAGAAATCATGGTCTTCATGCACTCCCACCTCGTGGGTGGGAGCTGGGGCCTTGCGATCGTCGGGCTGACCGTGCTGATCCGCGCGATCCTCGTGCCCCTGACCTATAGGCAGCTGAAGTCGATGCAGGAGATGCAGCGCCTGGCGCCGGAGATCAGCAAGCTCAAAGAGAAGTACAAGGAGGACAAACAGCGCCAGCAGCAGGAGTTGATGAAATTCTATCAGGAGAACAAAATCAACCCGTTGGCATCGTGCCTGCCGCTCCTCCTGCAGCTGCCGGTGTTCATCTCGCTCTTCTACATGCTGCGCACCGACCTGAAGCTCGACATCTGCGGACGGCAGCTCAAGGAACACTTCCACGTCTTCCCTTATGGACACCTGGCGCAGATACCGTCGAAGGCGCTGGAAGCAACCGGCTGCAACGAGGTAGCACCGGGTTCGGCCAAGTTCCTGTTCATCCCCGATATCACCGCGAAGGCGACCGGGATCGTGCTGATCGTGCTGATCGTGCTGTACGTCGGCTCGCAGCTGGCCTCGACGTTCATCGCGACGGCGACCGCCGACCCCAACCAGCGCCGCCTGATGCTGCTGCTGCCGGTGATCTTCGTCGTGATCCTGTACCGCTACCCGGCGGGACTGCTGGTCTACTGGATCACCACGAACACGTGGACGATCGGCCAGCAGTTCCTGATCCGCCGCCGCCTGCCGCCGCCACCGAGGCCCGATAGCGCCACTGGATCCTCGAACGGGAAGCCCAAACGCCCACTGCGACAGGCGATCGCCGACGCTACCGTCGGCGCGACCGCCGGCGCAGCGGGCGCGGAGGTTGCGGGTGCGGGAGGTGCCAGCTCCAGCTCCAGCTCCGCGCCGCCGCCGCGATCGCCGCGCAAGAAGAAGAAGCGCTCGGGTAGAAAGCGATGAACGACGACCGGGACGGCCGCGCGGAGGGGGACTTGGAGACGGACGAGCTGGAGCCGGGGGAGGCGCTGGAGGAGCTCCTCGACGAGATCGTGGATGGGCTGCGTCTCGAGGTCGAGGTGACGGTCGACGAGCAGCGTGGTGTTCTGACCGGCAGGCTCGAGGGCGAGGACGTGGGGCTGTTCATCGGCAGGCGCGGGCAGACGATCGACGCGGTTCAGCATTTGGCGCAGCGCATCGTCTTTCCCGACGGCCCGTCTTCGGTGCGGGTGGTGATCGACGCCAACGGATACCGCGAGCAGCGGGCCCAGGCGCTGCGCGCGGATGCGGACGATGCGGCCGAGGAGGCGCTGCGCTCGGGCCAAGCCGTGGAGCTCAATCCGCTGCCGCCGTTCGAGCGGCGGATCGTCCACGAGTACCTGCGCGAGCGCGGAGATGTGGAGACCCACAGCGAGGGCAATGAGCCCGATCGGCATCTCGTGATCACGCCGCGCGCGGGCTAGTCGTAGGGCGGAGTGTTTCACGTTTTTCTTGACGGTGAAACAATGTTGGGCGGATGGCCGACGATCGCCCACCGCAACTGACCGATGCCGAGCGAGGGCTCGTCGTGGGCGTCCTCATCGGCGAGGGGCACTTCGGCGGCGACGGGAGATACCCCCATATAACGCTGCGGATGCATATCCGCCACGAGACGCTCTTCCATTGGCTGCAGAAGCGCTTCCCGCGCTCACGTCTCTACGGGCCCTACCACCACGGCGGACGCCACTACTACCAGTGGATGGCCCGCGGCAAGGCGCTCGCCGAGGATGTCCTGCCGGTGGTCGAGTCGGTCCTGACGGATGAGATCGATGCTCACGCGCTCGAGCGGATACGCGAGATGCGCATCAAGTACGCCGACTTCTTTGAGGGCTATGAACGATGACGAATCCACCTCGACGGGAAGCTCGACCGATCGCGCAGAGCTGACCGTCGCGCAGCAGCGCCAACTGGCGGCCGTGCTGGGCATGCTGGAGACCGACGAGCACGCTCCGACCACTGTCCGCGCACCGGAGCTGGCGGCCCGGGTGCATCTCGCGGACTCCCTCGCGGCGCTCGACCTGGAGGTGGTCCGGGAGGCCGGCCGGATCGCGGACCTGGGCAGCGGTGCGGGCTTCCCGGGACTCGCGCTCGCGGTGGCGTTGCCCGGGGCCGCGGTTAGCCTCGTCGAGAGCCAGCGCCGCCGGTGCGAGTTCCTGGAGAGGCTGCGCGTGGCTGCAAAGGTCGAGAACGCAGAGATCATCTGGGCGCGCGCGGAGGAGTGGCGCGAGGGCGCCGCGCGCAGCGACGTGGTCGTGGCGAGGGCGCTCGCGCGGCAGCCGGTCGTGCTCGAGTACGCGGCGCCGCTGCTGCGGATCGGCGGAACGCTTGTCGACTGGCGGGGCAGGCGCGTTCTGGCGGACGAGATGGCGGCCGAGCGGGCGGCGAGCTTGCTGGGACTGCGCAGGGCGGAGGTGCACAGGGTGACACCGTTCGAGGGGGTTACCGACCACCACCTGCACGTGTTCGTGAAGACGAGCGAGACGCCACCGCGTTTCCCGAGACGAGCCGGGATCGCGCGCAAGCGGCCGTTGGGGGCCTGAAGCTGGCGGCGGATGCCGATGATTGCGCCCACTTTGCTGGCAACGAGCAGCCGCGCGCGGGCGATCGACGCTAGCGTGGGAGCGAATGGGCACCGTGTACGCGATCGCCAACCAGAAGGGCGGCGTGGGCAAGACGACGACGGCGGTGAACGTGGCTGCGTGTATCGCGGAGGCGGGATACACGACGCTGCTGGTGGACGCCGATCCGCAGGCGAACGCGACGGTTGGGCTGGGCATCGCGCGCACGCAGACTCCGGGGCTATATGAGGTGCTCACGGGCGAGGCCACCGCAGAGGAGGCGCTGACCGATTCGCCTGTCCCCGGACTGCGGGCGCTACCGGCCGGCCCGGATCTCGCGGGAGCGAACATCGAGCTCCCCCGCATCGACAGATACGAGTACCGTCTGCGCGAACGGCTGGCGCCCGTGCGGGAGAGCTTCCAGTACATCTTGCTCGACTGCCCGCCTTCGCTCGGCCCGCTGACCGTGAGCGCGCTGGCGGCGGCCGACCGCGTGATCGTGCCGGTCCAGACCGAGTACTTCGCGCTGGAGGGGCTGGCGGGTCTGTTGGAGACGCTGGCGCTCGTGCAGCGCGAGCTGAACCCGCGGTTGACGGTGGCCGGCATGCTCCTGACGATGCACGACAGCCGCACTCGGCTCGCCCAGGACGTGGAGCGCGAAGTGCGATCCCACTTTCCGGACCTCGTGTTTGACACCGTGATCCCGCGCAACGTGAGGGTGGGCGAGGCCCCCAGCTACGGGCTGCCGGTGACCCACCACGACCCCCACAGCGCGGGCGCGGAGGCGTACTTCGAGCTGGCCAAAGAGGTGGCCGCGCGTGGCTAGGCCGAGGCCCGGAATGGGGCGAGGCCTGGGGGCGATCCTGTCGGTGTCGGCGGAGGGGGTGAAGGACTGCCACGAGGAGCTGCGCGAGCTGCCGATCGAGCTGATCTCCCCCAATCCCAGGCAGCCCCGGCGGCGCTTTGACGAGCGGTCGCTGGCCGCGCTGGCGGGGTCGCTGGGCGAGCGGGGGGTGCTGCAGCCGGTGCTCGTGCGCCCGAAGCCCGGCGGCACCTACGAGCTGGTCGCGGGCGAGCGCCGCTGGCGCGCCGCGCGCATCGCGGGATTGCGGGCCATCCCGGCGATCGTGCGCCCGTGGGAGGACATCCAGGCGCTGGAAGTGGCGCTGGTCGAGAACATGGCGCGCGAGGACCTCAACCCGATCGAGGAGGCGCGGGCGTGCGCGGCGCTGGTGGAGGAGCTCGGGCTTACGCGCGAGGACGTCGGCCGCCGCGTGGGACGCAGCCGCGTGGCGGTCAGCAACCTGGTGCGGCTGCTCGACCTCCCCGACGAGGCGATCGAGCTCGTTCAGCGGGGCACGCTCAGCGAGGGCCACGGGCGGGCGCTGTTGCTGGCTGAGGATCACGGCGCGCGCCGCAGCCTGGCGCGAGCGGCGGCAGAGCAGGGGTGGTCGGTGAGGGTGACCGAGGAGCGCGCGCGGGAGAGCAACGCTGCGGGCACACGCGAGAGACGCCCACGACGCGGCAGCGCCTCGGAATCGCGGGCGCATCCCGACCAGGAGCAGGCGGCGACGGAGATCGCGCAGGCGCTCGGCGCGGCGCTCGGGGCAGAGGTTCACGTCAAGCCGACGCGCGACGGGCGCTATAGCGCCCAGCTGTCGTTCGCTACGCCCGAGGAAGCGATCGAGCTGGCGCGCCGCATCCGGCCGCGCGCGGTGGCGTAGATCGACTCGGACATCGAGCCGGCGTCGGGTATGCTCCTAGGCCCCTTATTCAGTGCCCTACCCGCGTATCCCGCCACAGCATCCCATAACAGGGGCCTTATCTGGTACACTGCCTACATGACTACTGGACCCTCTTTATGGTGCATAATGAGATATAAACGGCCCGAGGGCCCCACACGAGGTGCTTTGTGAAGATCGATAGCTATCTAGCCGACGAGGCGGTTCTTCGGGAGCTCGGCACCCGTCTGGAGCGAACCCGCCTGGAGCGCAACCTCACGCAACGAGAACTAGCTGCTGCGAGCGGAGTCGAGCGCAAAGCCGTGCAACGCATCGAGGCCGGAGACCCGGTCAACATCACCAGCTTGATCCGCATCATGCGAGCACTCGGCCTCGCCGACGCGCTAGATCAGCTGGTACCAGAACCCACGCCCAGCCCAATCGAGCTACTCAAGCTGCACGGCAGGACCCGCCGGCGCGCCTCCGGCCAACGGCGCCAACGCCCACGTGTCGCAGACGAGCCTCAGCCATGGCGCTGGGGAGATGAGACGCCCGCCGCGAACTCGTGAGCACAGTCGCCGGGGTGCGGCTTTGGGGAACCACCATCGGCGCGGTGTCCATGCCCGACGATGCTCGGGCGGCCGCCTTCCAGTACGACCAGGCTTTCCTCGATAGCGGCATCCAGGTGGCGCCGTTGTCCATGCCGCTACGCGGCGAGCCCTACACCTTCCCCGCCCTCAACCCCGAGAGCTTTCACGGACTGCCAGGCTTGCTGGCCGACAGCCTCCCCGACCGCTATGGCAACGAACTCATCAATGCTTGGCTCGCCGGCCAAGGCCGCTCGCCCGAGAGCTTCGACGCCGTCGAACGCCTGTGCTACATCGGCAAGCGGGGGATGGGCGCGCTCGAGTTTGCACCAGGTCGCGGACCTGCGCCGTCCCGAAGCCACGACCTCGAGGTCGCTGAGCTCGTGCAGCTCGCCTCGGAGGTGCTGTCCCGCAGGGAGGAGCTCGTCGCCTCCCTCGCCGAAGGTCACCAGCGACAGGCAATGCTCGACATTCTCAGTGTCGGCGCGTCCGCTGGCGGCGCGCGCGCAAAGGCCGTGATTGCGTGGAACCCCGTCACCAACGTCGTGCGGTCTGGACAGCTGGACGACCTTCGGCCAGGCTTCGAGCACTGGCTCCTGAAGTTCGACGGCGTTGCCAACAATCGCGACAAAGACCTTCTCGCCGACCCGCAAGGCTACGGCGCTATCGAGTACGCCTACTCCCTCATGGCCCGCGACGCAGGGATCACCATGAGCGACTGCCGCCTGCTCGAAGAGAATGGTCGCCGGCACTTCATGACGCGACGCTTCGATCGAACCAACGACGGGTCCAAGAGGCACATGCAGTCGCTCGCCGCACTGGCCCACTTCGACTTCAACAGTCCCGGCGCCAACTCATATGAGCAAGCCTTCCTCGCCATGCGCAGGCTCGGCCTGCCGACCTCGGCGCTCGAGCAAATGTTCCGTCGCATGGTCTTCAACATCGTCGGGCGCAACCAGGACGACCACGTCAAGAACATCGCCTTCCTCATGGACCGGTCCGGCAGCTGGGAGTTGTCACCGGCGTTCGACGTCGCCTACTCATACCGACCCGGAAGTCCGTGGACCGACCAGCATCAAATGAGCATGAACGGCGCCCGCGACAACTTCACCCACGAGGACTTTCGTTCCGCTGGCCAGACCGCCTCCCTTCCGCGCGGCAGGCCCGACCGGATCGTCGCGGAGGTATCCGAGGTCCTCTCCCAGTGGGCCACGTATGCCGACCGCGCGAAGGTCGACGACGGACACACGAGCGGCATCGCCCGGGCGCTCAGACTTACCTTCCCGCCCAACTAAGCATCGCGTTCGGCGCGGGCTTGACCTCAGGAGGCACGACTGTCATACAGCGTTTCACGCGGTCGGCAACGAGGTCGACCAATCGTGGCGGAAGCGGCCGATCCAGCGCCGTGATCTCGGGAGCGTTTGCGGCATCAGCGAATGCATCGGGAGCTTTTTCCGCGAGGCCCACGACGCGGTCGAGGGCCCTATCCACGTTCAGTCCGAGTTCCTTCGCCGCTTTGTCCCACGTGTTGCGTTGCGGATAGACCCGGTAGTCGCCCCCGATGTTCATCGCGAAGCGCAGCTTCCGCTCGTGGATGTCGTAAGGAAGGACAGACGCGATGTCATACAGCGGCGCAAGGCGCACGTCGCCGCCGGCGAGAAGCAGCGAATAGTTCTTCGCGTGTGCGTCAGTGCCTGCGATGAGCCAATTCCATATGAGGGCGTCGAAGAAGCGCCAGGCCGCGTCGTCGGCTGCCAGCGGAGCCATCACGGTCCGCAAAAGGTTCGCCACGTCAGCCGGTCCGGGGCCTCCGTCGCGCTGATACTTGCGGTCCGGATGTAGGCCCAACGCCTGACAGACATCCTCTTGGTGTATGCGACTTAGATGGCCGTCGCGGACGCGGCGGTCATAGCGATCGACGACTATTGCGCTCTCGTCCGCGAACCGCTCGACGTGCGTACGCGCAACTACGAGGCCTGCGCGACCAGCGGCGTCAAGACACAGGTGCTGATTAAGATCGTGGTCGTCGAGTCCTGCCACGGCCGGCTTCAAGATGTGGCTAGTCGCGGCCGCTCCAGATGGCTCGCCCCACCGACCGCCCTCGTAAAGCAGCGCCGTCTTTGCCTGCGCGCCAGCGAGACTGAACTGGCCCGTGAACTCTCGACCAAGCCAAGCGGTGTTGTCCTCGCGCAACTCCCGCAGTCGGTCAGCGACCTCCGCTTCGGTCAACCACGTCACCGAGCCCGGAGCGCTCAAAACCTGAAGCGCTTCGTCGGTTGCCGCGAAGCGCACTGCGCCGGCGCAATCGTGACCGATGGGAGTTGAGAGCAGCGAAAACGGTTTGACCGCGGCATGAAACTGACGACTCCACCGCTCAAGCACGCGAGGGTTGTCGGGTAGGAGACCCCACAGCCATGGGTTGATGACTGCGTCCGCGTGAGACCGGACCGACGCGGGCATCGACACGGACAACGGCGTATGTCCGGCATCGGTCCGGTAGTCGTCGTTGTAGTCGAAGCGCAGCCGACCACCCTGAAGGCGGGTGACCGTGCCCGCGACCGTGTCGTCGAGAAGAACGGTCAATGTGTCGCTCATCGAGACCGGTGCTCCTCTATGAGGCTGTCGAGATCGGCTAGCGTGCCGCCCGCCGTTGCGCGGGCGTCATCCTGGTACCCCAGTTCGAGCGTAACGCCGAGCGCATCGAGGACACGCAGAATCAACCGCAGCTCAGCTGACGGCTTTCCGGCCTCAAACTCGTAGACCCACTTGCGCGATACGCCTGCGCGCGTGGCGAGCTCGGCCTGAGTTAGGCCTAGATCTCGCCGCCGGCCACGCACGGCTGCCGCCAAGTTCCGTATCGATTTGATCTTCATTTACTTAGCCACCGTTCGGTAGCAAGAATAGCATGCCACCGCTCGGTTGCACAAGTGCTCAGCCACCGCTCGGGCGCTTTATTGCAATGCCACCGTTCGGTAGCGCACCTGTCCAGAGGCTGGGCAGCCCGTCGGTGGTGAGCGACATGGCCGCACGGTAGCGGCGATAGGATGCGTTGGTCGGAAGGCGCGGTTTGCAACCTAAAGTGCCACGAGAGTGCCATTCAGGCGGTCTTTACTCGGTAGATGGACAGCAAAACCGCGTATTTGCAGGCAAAGGGCGATTAGCTCAGTCGGTTAGAGCGCTTCTCTGAAAAGGAATCGCTCTCCAGCAAATCCCCCGTAGTTTCGGCCAGTTCTGGCCGTTTCTCATCCGAGTCTGCTGGTACGGTGTTCGATAGATGTTCGATCGCCGAACACCGCCAGCGCCGTGAGCGTCCACGCGTACACCACCAAGGACGGGACCCACTACGAGGTCAAGTGGCGCGAGGGCAAGCGCCTGCGTAGCCGCTCGTTCGCCAGCAAGAAAGCGGCGGGCGACTTCGACGTCCAGGTGCGCGCGCGCCGGCTCCGCGGCGAGCCGATCCCGCGATCGGGGCGCGAGACGTTGGCGCAGATGTACGCGCAGTGGAAACAGCTCCGCGGGCCACATCTCGCGCGCAACACGCTGCTCACGTACGAAGCCGTCTGGAAGGCGCACGTCAAGGACCGCCACGACCAGCACACGCTCGCCGACTACGTGGCCGACCCGCAGCTCATCGACGGCTTCATCGCCGACATGCGCGAGCGCGGCGTCGGCAACGCGACGCAGCGAAAGGTGCTCATGGTGATGTCGGCGGTCTTCACGGCGGCGGTCGAATGGAATCGCGTCGCTCTCAACCCCGTGCGCACAGCGCGCAAGCCATCGGCGACGCTGCAGCGCATCCCGCGCCCGCTGCCGCCGCTGGTCATCGAGCGCATCCGCATGCAGGTGCGCGGCAGGACGTCCAAGGACGCGTCGAAAGCGCGACAGCTCGCAGATGCATGCCTTGTGACGCTGATGGCCTACGCCGGTCTGCGTCCCGGCGAGGCGCTGGCGCTCCGGTGGAACGACGTCGGCACGCGCACCTTGGCAATCGACAAGGCGGTGAGCATCGGCGAGGAGGCGCCAACCAAGACGCGGCGCACCCGCAGCGTGCCCCTCACCCCGCCGCTCGCCGCCGATCTCACCGAGCTGCGCAAGGCTCGCGGCGATGTCGACGACGAAGACCTGGTGCTGCCGAACCGAAGTGGCGGCTATTGGTCGCGCTCGGAATACAACAACTGGCGCAACCGCGTGTGGACGCCGGTCATGCAACGGCTCGCTGGTGGGAAAAAACCCCAGCCCCGGCTCGCCGACGTGATTCCGCGCGACATGCGCAGCTCGTTCGTCTCGCTACATCTCCGCGCGGGAGCCAGCCCGCTGGAGGTCGCGCGATGGGCCGGGCATTCGCCCAAAGTCATGTTCGACCACTACGCCAACGTCATCGACGAGCTCGTGGGCAAGCCGCGCATCCCCGTCGACCGCGAAATAGGGGACGCCCGAACGAAGGTCGCGACCATGCGCCGGGAAGCGCTCGAAGACCTGACGGCGAAAATGCTCGAGGCCGACAAGTTCTTGGAGCTTCCGGCTACCGCCCTTGACGAGTCCGGGACGCCCCTCTGAGAGGCTCATTGCTTGGGCGCGTACCGCGGAGGCCCGGCATTCTTAGATGCCGTCAGTTCGCTCGGACGGACTCCAACGCATTCTTCATCTCCTGCGCGGTGGCAAATCGGCCAGCACGCTCCGAGGCACACGCCTTGACCAAGAAATCCGCAAGGCCGTCGTTCAGGTCGGGTCGGACCGTCCTTGGATCGATCACCTGCTCGTCCACCATCGGCTTCGAGTTCGGATACGGATGATGACCGTTACACAACAGCTGGTACAACAGCACGCCAACCGCGAAGAGGTCCGTCGAGACGTCCCACCGAGTCAAGGCAGCGTCGGGGGCTTGATACGGCGGCGTCCCCGACTGTGTGTACACGGGATCTCCGACGCGTGAGGCGATGTTGAAGTCGAGCAACTTTGCTCCCGTCCGGGTCAGCATCACGTTGAGTGGCTTGATGTCGCGGTGAATCAAGCCATTGTCCTGGAGCTCCATCCAGCCACGATACTCGGCCTCGGATAGCTCGCCATCGCGATTCTTACTTTCAAGCTCCTCGAGACGGCCAGAGTCAGGGTGAATCGCGACGAGTGCATCAAGGATGTCGAGGGCGACGTCGATAGCCTCCCGGTCACGAAGGTGTCGCTTACCGGTCGCGTACTCGTCCAGCGACTCGCCGTCGATGTACTCGGTAACGAGATACCAGTCGCCGGCACTGGTCTTGCCGGCCCAAAACACTTCCACTACGTTGGGATGGTGGATCTTGCGGAGTGCGCCAATCTCTCGACGCACGGCGTCGTAGCCGGCGGCGTTCTCGAACAGCTTTAGCGCTCGCTCCTCGCGCTCGACATCGTCGCGGACTCGGTAGACCTTTGAGAAACCACCTTGGCCTAGAACGGCGAGGATCTCGAATCGTCCGTCGATGACGTCGCCGACCGAATAGTCGGTCGCTCTCGCCCCAACTGACGACTCCACTTCCGCGGGGTCCGGTTTCGGAAGGCCATCACTGTCGCCTGCTCGCTTTCCGCCCGGCGCATCAGCCTCACCCACGGAAGCAAAGCGCGCCTCATCGCAGTACACAACCTTGTCGGCTCCTCCGACCAGTCGATAACTCAGGTCAACGTTTCCGAACTCTGCGACACCGATGAGCGCTTGCTGTTCCTTCACACGGCGACGGAATTCGAGGGCAAGCTCTGCCGCCCAGGCGAGCGCATCGTCGGGCACCTCCATGTCTGCACTGGGCCATAGCAACTTCAGCAGCCCGTTGACCGTGTTGTTAGCTGCCTTCCGATCCCGACCACTGAGCTCGCTGCCCCACTCGAGTCGTCCCTGAGTCACATCGAGCCGCGATACACGGCGGAGCTGCGTCCAACACTCGGCCAGAAAGTCCGATACAAACCCAAAGTGCGAGGTGAAGTACGACGGGTCGAGCTTAGGAATGTCCCAGCCCGGCAAGTAAGCATGTATTCGGTCGTGAAATGCCGTGTCGTCCCGCATCTCCTTAGGCAATGGGCCGAAGAGATGCCCGAGCCGCAGTTGATCTTGCACGTCAACGTCGAAGTTGCCGACCATGACAATTCCCCCGTCGGCGCGGATGCTCTCCTTGCCGCGACTGAATTCGCCAGACTCCATGTAGCCCTTGAGGATGTTCACGCCTTCCTTGGTGTCAAACGACACGCCCGACACCTCGTCGAAGCAAATGACGTCGTACTGCGCGACCAGGCCACGCCGGCCTGTCGCGTTATTGACGAACATGTTGGCCACCGTTGCTTTGCCGCCAGAAACCAGATGCGCGTACGGGGATATTTGTTGAAAGAGGTGCGACTTTCCGGTGCCGCGTGGTCCGAGCTCTACCGCGTTGTAGTTGGGCACCACGAACGGCACCATCCGCGCGATCAGGATGTCTTGCTCGCGACGCGTAAAGCGCGACGGCTCGAAGCCGACGCTTCGAAGCAAGAGCTCCCGCCATTGGTCGAGGGAGAAACGACTTCGGCCAGCAACGAAGGTGTCGCGCGCATCTCGTGTCGACATCTGGATGGGACGCACTGACTCGATCCGGAAGGGCTGACCACCGGATTCTTTCGCCAGGGCTGCGATGTACTCAAGATTGACCTCTGCATAAAAGCCGCCTGTGAGCATCCGGTCGTGCTCATTTACTAGTTGGTCAGAGATGTGAATGTCACTGAGCTGGAGGCTTGGTAGTTCAGCCTTGTAGGCATCGGCCTTGGCGTCTAGCCGCGCGCGCAGCAGATCGATGATCTTGACCTTGCCCTTCTCCCGGGCCTGCGACTTGAACAGCTCCTCGTCGCCCGCGCGCACGGTGCGCTCCTTCATCGAGCGCTCAACTACCGTCAACCCCTGCGCGATCTCGTCAGGGTCCGTGGTCGCGCAGTACCTTCCGAGCAAGAACTCGCCAACATAGGTAGGTAACGGGTATTGACCACGGAACTGTTGGGCGAGGTCCTTCCGTACGAGGTAGCCCTCGAACACGTCCGCGGCGAGCTGGTCGAGATCGTCGAGCTCGCTCACCGATTCTTCCCCACAACTACTTCGCGCTGAACAAGAATCTCGCCGTCTGGAGCGACAAGCACAAGGTGTGCCCGCTGCCCTTCGAGGTCCTCATCCGGTACGAGCAATGACACCCTGCCCGCACCGGCAGTCTCCTTAGCCTCCTCGACAATGCTCGTCTTCGAATCCGCTGGGAGCGCGCGCAGGTCGACGGCTACGCCCCGGTCCGCCCCCGTCACCTCGATGCGGCAGAGCAACCCTAGCCAAGTGATCTTTGTGATCTCCAGTCCGGCCGTCTCACCGCCCGGCACGCCGGCCGTAACGCTCACCCGCGGCACAATGCACTCTTGCGGACTGACGCCGCCGTGCTCGTATTGCTTCCCGGCCTCGAAGCAGGTGACGCCGGGGGCAACAGCAATGCGAACGTTCTGATCCCAAAACCAAGGGACCGTCGGGACATCGACGACGGCCCCATCCTTGAGCCGTGCGCACCGGCCCTTCTTGATGTCTGTCGTCGCGACAGGGAGCTCTACCTTCTCCATAGTGCTCGGGAGCAGGAGCCAACCGTGGTCGGTGACAACGTCGACTTTCTTCCATCCGGCAGCGAGGAGTTCCCGGACGCGACCGACGATGCGACCAACCTCCTCGTCCAGGTACTCGACGAGCCGCACGCCGACGTCGTGACCGCGGTGGTCGACGTCTCCGGCCTCTGTCCACCCGGTCCCAGCGGGGTCACCGGTCTCGTTGGGACCAACGACCTGCACTCCCGCGTCAACCATGAGGGAGCGGAGTACCTGGATCGACGCCTTGGTCCCGGTAGTCGCGTTGATCGGGTGCAGATCAGGTCCAGCCGCGAGCGCTCCTTCACCGACCGGGGCCAGGGCGGCCTTGGCCGTCTGGGTCACGGTCGGCAGCGCGGCCAGACTAGTGCTCAGCGCCACTTCGACTGAGCCGCCCGCGAGTCGGTCAACGACACGATGAGCGACGTCCAATCTCAACCCGTCCACAAAGGCCGTAACCGTTCCCGGTGTCGTCGATGCCGGTCGGCCGGGCTCATATGCATTGGCATTCGCCAGTGGTCCGATCGCGGCCTGAAGCGCGCTCGCGCCCGCACCAAGCCAAGGCCGGTACATCGCCGTTACTGCGGCACCAACTGCGTCCCGATCGGCCGATTCGGCCGCAGCGGCGAGGGCGCGGATCGCGGCATCGTCGGCCTTCCAGCCATGTTCGGCGTAGTCGTAAGTAAGAACGTCGAGGTCGCCAGCAGGCTCTGCCGCCGTGAGCTCGGCGAGCAGTACAAGTTGCTCGAGAGCAAAGCCCAGCGGGGCGAATCCAAGGTCAGCCCACACCGTTCGTCGGCGCCACGCGTGCTCGGCATCGAGGCGCGCCGTCTCGTTGCGCGCGCCGTCGGCGGTGAGGGACGCGAAGTCCAGCAGCCTGCTGCGAAGCTGGTCCTCGGCGACCTCGTTATCTTGTGGCCACGCGTCGCTGGGCTCAAACGACAGCTTCATAGGCTTTGCCCGACGGAGCTGCTCAACGATGCCTGGGTAGCGCTGTGGCATCTCCGCGAAGCGCTTCCAGACACGTGCCCAACTACCGGAGCGCTCGCCAAGTTTCCCTGCGGCGCTGACAGGCCCATCGGTCGCTGGGTCGAAACCAAAGTCGCCAACGCACTGCTGCACAAACGCCGCCCACTGCTTCTCATCTAGCCGATCGCGGTAACCGACCGGATCGTCGAGCCAGCCAAGCAGGATGCTCACCGGATCAGGGTTGACCAAGTCGTTGAAGAAGTCAGCGTCCAGCACTTGCCTGGAAAGCCGATCAATGCGCTCGTCGAGCAGTTGCTCGATCGCCAACGCCAGCGCCTTGGCGGTCTGCTTGTCGTCTGCGATTGTGAGACCGAGACCCCGCTCAGAGTTCGTAAGAAGACTCCGGATCGACCACTCGCGCGCACTCTTCGGCTGCGTGAACTCCTGGCTGCGGTACTGAAGCTCGGCGATCGGTGCCGACTCGGGCGGACACGACTCGACGGCACGTAGTTCACTCCGGGCAACCCCAGGGAGGTAGACAATCGGGGAGCCGTCGGCCAGGCCGGCGTCGATCGTGCGTCCGACGACGCAGCGCACCCAATATGCTGGTCCTTGCCGTCGTTCAGGTTCGTATTCGCCGACGGTAACGATGGGCAGCCGGTCGGCCAAACGACGGACGACCGGGCGCCACTGGGCAGTCTCATCCGGCCACAGCAGCGCAGCAGGGGCTACCAGCGCGTTGGCGTTGTACTCCAGCGCCTCTTCAAGCCGGGCCGCGAGTCCGTCGAGGACAGTCTCGCTCATGATCGCTCCGCTTGCTTCCGAGCATCTCGCTTTTCGGCAAGCGACAAGTGAACGTTGTTATGGCGCTCGGAGCCGTCGGGGTTCTTGCCGCGGTCCTTCTTCCAGTGAACGTTAAAAGACGAACGCAAGACGCCCGCCTCCACGAACGGCCTTATGTTCAACCGAACCCCGTCATTGATGTCAGGCTCCCACCCGAGGGGCTGTTCGTCCAGGTCCTTCCAGCGGACGTAGACATCAAATGGCTGCTCGCCTTCGAGGATAGCCTCAAGCTTCCTCTGCAACTCCACAGCGGCCGAAAGGCGGACCTCGGCACCCGCGACATCGTCGCGCGCCGCGGCGCGTTGGCGTTCGACCCAGTCCTGCCCGAGGTAGGTATACGTGAGCTTCTCGAGCTTCTTGCGGTCGAGCCCGTGGTAGTTCACTAGAGCTGAGAATCCATCACGGAGACCGTCCCATATGTGCCATATAAACGGGCGATTCCCGAACAAGGCACAGTGCTGCTTGAAGAACTCATCTCGTAGCCAGTCTGCCAAGGCCTTCCGCTTGGACCCAGCCTGCTCGAGCACTTCCCTGGCCTTCGAGAGCGTCCAGGCAGGTCCGAATGTCGCGGCAAGGAGCTGCTGCAACCTGTCGGCGGCAGGAGGCTCCCCTGCGACAGGTGGCAAGCAGACAATGCCATCTGCATCGGTGAGCTTGCCAACGCCGTCAGAGTCCACCCGCCCTGGCCAGCGGTATCCCAGTAGCCGGGCGACTGCGGCTTGTAGGCATGCCGTTGCCACGGCAGGATTCCCTTCAAACAACCACTGCGTGGGATCGGCAGTTTGCGGAGCGGGAAGGCCATCCGGATATTGCTTGGCGGCGATGGCCTGCCAGTAAGCGAGGTCGAAGGGCACCCGAATGAGTGATGCGTTGACGACCCGTAGACCAGGGTCGAGCTCGCGGACGCAGTCGTTGTAATCAGGCGCCGATGCAAACGCCCATATGGCCGGCAAATGCTCGGGGTCGTCGGGCACGAGGACGCCAACGTTGCTGTCAAATGCCTCGCCCAAATATCTAGCCACCGGGAGGGATCTCATAAGGCTGACGACGACCCCTTCGCGACTCCAGACGGACTGCCCTTGCGGACGGGCGATGTCTTCTCCGTTTCCTTCCCATCTCACAATCGACTCACAGCCGCCAAAGTCGACGGTCTCGCTCACCGTGCCCTGGTAACGGCGCCACGGGGCTTGGATCGTCGGCTGCTCCCAGAAAGCTTGCCGAAAGCGAGCGTCATCTCCCGTCTTCACGCCTTGAGGCGAGCTGGCGTACTCGCTGAGTTCGCTCGCTGCGGCACGCTCGTTCGTGCTGACAATGGAGGCCGGGTTCGCGAGCTGACTACGCTGCTCGAAGAATCGCAGCCGGCCTCGTCGCAGATCGTCCGACCGACTCTCGTCGTATGCGGTAAACGCGTCCACAGCGACGACCCGCTGGTCAGACGCCGGCGCGTAGTTGGTAGCAATAAGTAGAGCTCGCAGCGTGTCCCAGCTCTTGGTCGACGTCGCGCCGAGGCCGACGCGGCCGACCATGTTCCACACGCGTTCGATCAGCAGTTTGCGCCGAAACCCTGCGTACGTTCCGAGGAATAGCCAGTTCTGCGGCGTAACCGTGGCATCTGACCCTCCCGGTGCTGCAAACCGCCGACACCGTTCGATGAAGACTGTCGACAGGTCGGCCTTCGCGTCTCGGAAATGTGCGTCCGCAAAGTCCTTAAGCAGCTCCCCTTGCTTGCTTCGCGAGAGATACGGAACATTCGTCACCACAAGGGTGTATGAGGACGAGAGGAGGTTGGCCGCACGAGCCGTTGCAGCAGCGTCCGCACCCAGTACCTGCGCGGCGGGATCTCGTGACTCAGATACCGCAGCCTGTTCGAGCAGAGGCGTAACCTCCCGCCAGTCAACATCTTCGAACGAGCGTTGAAGTCCATTGGGATCAGCACTTTCTGCAGCACCTCGCGGGTCAATGAGGCTGCCGAGTGTGTCAGCGTTTCGAAACAGAACGTGTAGTCGAGTAAGTGCCGTCTCGAGCCGAGAATCCCCCTTCGCGAGCGCCTTCCACTCTTCGGCGGAGGCCTTCACGGGAATCCCTGTGCAGGCGATGTTTGGCACGGGCAGCTGGCGCCAGGCGCTGCCCGCCTTCCAGGCTTGCAGCGCAACGGCGAACATCGCGATCTGGACGCATCGAGGGTCGAGCTCGAGACCAAAGAGATTGTCTCGGAGTACAGCATCCTGCGCCTCGACACTCGGGAGGCCGTCTTCCTCGGCTCGCATTTGCCAGAGCATGGAAAATGCTTCGACTAGGAAGTGACCAGAGCCACAGCAGGGGTCTATCACGGTCACTTCAGCGACGCGCCCAGGCCAGCCGTCGAAAGCGCCAGCGGCGGGCTGATCCTCGTGAGCGAAGCGCAGATACTTGTAGTCCTTCACCAGCGGGCTGTCGGGGTATCGGCTAGCCCACCAGCTGCCAAGGGAGTTCTCCAATAGGAACCGGACCATGTAGTTCTCGGTAAACAGCTGTGTCACTGGACCGAGGTCGGCTCCGCCGATCTTTCGCTCCGAGGCATTGATTTCGTCCTTCTTGTCCTCCTGCCAGAACTGGTAGACCCAGCCCAGCGCATCGTCCGCGACAAACACGCGGGGAGGAAGCCCCTCGAGGATCTGCTCCAGTGCGTGGCGTCCCTCCGGTGCGAGACGCAGGCGGAAGGATGGGTCCTCCAGCGGGAAGATGCCAGGCAAGATCTGGGCGGCGAACCTCGCCGCGACGGACCATCCGTCAGGCTCGCCCAGCTGTGCCGCGAGCTCATCACAATCCGCGAGCGTCACTGGTGCCTTGTACTGCGGGTGCAGAAGCAGCTTGTTCTCAGCGAGAAAGCGCGCGAACAGGAGCCGGTGCCACTGCTCATACGCGCACTCTGCCACGAGCAGGGCACGATCTTCGCCAAGCTGACGCCACTTGGCACGCAAGCCATTGCGCAGGGTGGACTGATCGGCGTCGAGGTGTCCGGGCTTGTCGCGCAGAAACACGCCGAGTCCGTCTAGCGCCGCGCGCGACGCTCCTTCTGCAGCTCGGCGTGCCGCGAGCACAGCGGTCTCGAGTTGCTTTCGTAGGTCGGACTCAAGCGCGTGCATGCCAGGCCCTCAGAGGATCACGGCCTTGCCAGCGTCGAGTTGAGGCCGTACGCGCGACCGCACGTCTTCGAAATAGGTCTCAAGGTCACCCTCGCCGGTGATAGTCACTGGCTCCATGCTGATACGGACGCTCTCCGGCTGGAGTTTCTGGAGCGCATGCTGGCGTACCTGATCCTGCCTACTCGAAACAAGGCTGATGCGATCCTGCCAGGCGTCGAGGGATGTGGCATCGAGCGCGTCGAGCAACTTTGCGTCCGTCGAGACGTCTGGCACTTCGGCGGAAACGAGTTTGCCATCGGCAATAAGAGACTCACGGTCTGGTCGATCGAGCTTGGTCCACTCGGGCCATGCCTCGAGCTCGCTCACCGCCGCGCGCTGAGTGTCGGCGAACTGTTCTGCCCGCCCTTTGACCTCACTGCGCAGAGCACTAGTCACCTTCTGTAGCAACGGCGTAACCGGATCCGGCTCGTCCAGAAGCAACCGGCCGTCGCGGATCGCGGCCACGGCTGGTTCGCTAGACGAGGCGATCGGCAGGCCCTCGGCATGGCGCAACAGACGCTCGAGCTGCTGCCACTCGGCTTCCCTCTTCTCGCGTTGTTGGTCAGCTGCGTGCCACTTGATCAAGTCGTCGCGAAGCCGGTCGTGATCGTCGGCCACTGCCCTGAACCGCTGGTTGCCGCCCAGTGCCGACAGCGCCGCCAGGTGGTCCGCGTCAGGTGCGGCGGGGAGAGGGGGGGCTCCGCCAGCGCGGCCAGCAAGATCCTTGAGTCGCTGAAGGAGAGCCGCGATCTGCGCGCCCTCCTGTCCAGGCTCGTACGGGACGCCCGCCTCCTTCAGCAACCCTGCGAGAGCGAGGCGTTGGCCGACCGTCGGTGGTTCATCCTCCTTGTAGAGGGTGACTTTCCCGATCTGGTTGGGCGGTAGCTCCTTCGGGCCGCTTAGCTCCTTGTGATCTTGGCTGCCGCGGATGTTCCCGGCGGCCAGAAGCGTGAGGATTGCGCCGTTGACTGCGTCGCGCGGCCAACCAAAGCCAGGTGCACCGAATCGCTTGTGGAGCTCGGCGCCCTTGGTACCTCCCGGACTAATCGCCGCGAGCACTTCCTTACACACAGCGTTCGTCGTCGGCTCGCCGGTGTGTCCGACTGCCTCGAGCGCATCGGGAGCGCCGTCACGAGCCTTGGCGACCACTTTCGCCCAGTTGGGGCTATCTGCGGCCGCGAACTTCGGAAACATGCGCACAAGCGACCTTTGGGCAGCCGTTTCAACCGCATCTCGCAGCGACGAAGTCGTGAGCTCGTTTCCACCACCCTGGAAAATCCGCGCGTGGGCGACAACGTCTGCAAAGAGCTCGGTGACGCGATCGTCCTCGGTAGCCAGTCGAGTTTGCATCGCTCGCTGAGCAGCCTTCCCCTCATCAGTCTGCGGAGTCGGGCGTTGCAGCGTCTGCTCGGCAGCCGCGTAGCTAGCCAATACCTCCTTGATCTGATCGGCCTCGCGTCTCGGCAGGAAGACAGAAATAACCGGGCTTTCGTCGCCGGCTTCCGCAGCCGCTTTCTTTACGGTCGCTTCCGTAACCGACCACTCGTCACGGATCCACACCGGCACCTCGCCGTCGTCAAACGTCGGTTCGCCTTGACCCCAGTATTGGTCAATCGTCCGCGGCGTCTTGCTTGTTCCGTGCGTGAGTTTCATGCTCCCGAGCGCGTTCTCGACCGCCCGCTGGAGTCGCTCGCTTCGAAGCTGGTTCATGCGAGCGGCGTCGTCTCGAATCGCTGCCAGCCGACTGCGGTAGTCCTTCTCCCACTCCGCCCCTTCCTCGGTCTGAAGCAGGTACTCATCGTCGATGCGCTGTATGGCACCAGCAGCAACCAGCTCGTCGAGAAGTTCGGGAACGCGCTTTCGCAACTGCGCGCCATCACTCCCGAGATCTTGCACAAGAAGGTCCGAAAGAAACGGGGCAGTCGACCTCAACCCGGTGTCTCCGCCAATAGTCCGGGTCGGTATCTGTGTGATTAGAAAGATCAGCGCGCAGATTCGTGACTTCAGTTCTCCGTCGGTCCCGTCGATCCGCAGCCCACGGATGAGCTCGTCGATCTCCTTCAATAGGACACCGCTTTGGAGCATGCCGGGCGCCTGCTCGTCATAGACGAAATCGCCACCAACAACGTGACCGATCGGCTCATCCGCCACCCGGGCCGCGGCCTCATGGACGATCCGGAGCTGGGTTCGAAGGACGCCGGCCTTCCCGGCCCGATCGATGGCACGCAGGGCCAGCTCCCAGAACCGGCGCCGAGTCGGTAGCAAGGGGTAATCGGGAACAAGATCGGCCTTGTCCGCCGCCTTTGGCGCCAGTTGCGTGCCGCCTAGGTGGCGGTCGATCTCACCGCTGACCGCGTCAAGTGCAGACTTCAGAGCCTGGACGTGCTCTGGCTGCTTTCGAAGGACGACCTCGCGCACGACCGTCTCGACGTCCTTGTCTGAGAGTGCGACCTGCACAGCGAACCGGTCCGTAAGCTTCTGCAAAGTCGGGGTGGCTGTAAGGGCACTCTGGCCCGTCGCAACAAATAGCACTCGGCTCTCAAAGCGGGCGGAGACGCCCTCCACAATGTTCTGGACGGCGAGCGCCTTGTCGTTGTCGTCACCGATGTACTGCTGCATCTCGTCGAGAACGACGAGCGTGAGCGGCAACTTCCCCTCCGTGCTCGACTGGAGTCGTAGCACGTCATCCATAACGTCGAACATCTCCTCGTCGGTGATGTCCGTAGTTGCCGGCGGAAACTGCGTCTTTAGGAGGTCTCGCACATCCTTTACTGAGTCGCCCAAGGTCGGGTCCGCGTCAAAAAGCGCTTTGGCAATAATCGGCGAGACATAGAGGTCGTGAATCTCCTTATCGAAGGACTTAGCCTCGCCCTCCACCGCGGCCTTTACTTTGTCGAGGTAGCCGTTCTGGTGAGCCCAGACGGTGAAGCGTGCGAGTGGGTACTCCTCGGGGAGCCCGGCGCTGTCGAAGAGCACTGACAGAAACGCGAGGCGCACCGCGTCGCTCTTGCCCGACGCGAGAAGCCCAGCCGCGGACCACAACCCACCGAACCGCTTCCCCTCTGTGGACAGCTCGATCAGGTGATCTCGCACACCGTCCGGCAGCGTCACGAGCTCGCGAGCTCGATCTCCTCCCGGCAGCTCGACGTCACGCCACAGATACTCCAGCACTCGGACCAAGTGCGACTTGCCGCTGCCATAGAAGCCGCTCACCCAAACCGCCGGCTGTCGCGGTTGGTCAAGACTCTTCAGGAAGCTGTCGAGGATCTGCTCGAGACCACGGGCGTACTGTCCGTCGCAGACGAAGCTCCGCAGCTCCCATCGCAGCACATCCCACTGCTGCTCGGTCTCCGGTCGCAAAACTTGGGCTACACCATCATTGGGGATCTTTGTCGCCGTCGGATCTTGCGCGAATAGCGCGCGGTTAGTCAGGGTCATCGGTTGTTCCCCTTTGGTGTGATCGGAGTAGCGAGGTAGTTCCAGCCGTCACGTGCATCCAGCAACCGGTAACTGTTGCCCTCGTGCTGGCCCGGGAAAAAAACGAGCAGACGGCCGGCAACGGCTCCGTTCACGGCATTGAGCAGAGCCGAGACCTTGACGGAGTCGCCGAGCCCAAAAAGAGCACCGGCACCGAGCACGGCCACGACGCCATCCGGATCTGTGTGCTTGCCGATCTCCTGGCTCACGTCCTTAACAAGGTGCTCGAAGAATGCAGGCAGGGCCGTCTGCAAGAGATCCGGTGACTCGAAGTACTCCTCGCGGTACTCGTGCGCAGCCATCCACCGCTCGAACCAAACCGTGATGTCGATGAGCGCCCACGAATGGTCTGCCCCCTTCGTGGCGACTTCGAATGCGGGCACATGCAGCCGCAACCGACGCTCGTATTCCGGCGGGTAAACCGCCATCCATACTCGCTGAGCCGGGGCGAGGTTCTGTTGCCAGGGCAGCGCGACAAATGAGCTGTACGCTGCGAGCAGGTCATCGACGTAGCTCACAGCAGCGCTCCCTGGTCGCCGCCGAAAGGCCGGAGCAGATGGTGGAACGTGACTTCCACGACGCCGCCGGCGTTGCGGAACTCCAGAAGCCCCTGTTGCGAGGCCGTGGCCGCCAGATCGAACAGATGCGACTTGGTCTGGTCGAGGATCTGCGTCCAGCACGTGCTGAAGAGCCCGTGACCACGCACGCCCTGCATGTGTCCTAGCAGCAGCGCGTACGCGACGACGGCGGGCGCCGGCTGAACGCGGACCCGGACCTTCCGGCTGGGCCTCTCGGCATGCAGATGGCCGGACTGCGTCCAGGACGACGCGATCTTCTGCGCCGTCGTCCGACGCGTATTTTCCTTATAGGCGCCCGGAAACGCGGCTTCGATCGCTCCATCGAAGTCGGTCGCTCCGACCACCGCACCTGGCTCGGCATCAAGGATCACCGCCGCGCTCGCCCGGAGCACAGAGTCTCGCGCCATTGCGCAGAGCACGGCGAACAGTGGTTGACCTTGTGGGTCGTGGTCCCAAAGATCACGAAGCGCCCGAAAGAGCAGAGAGTCGCGGTTCAGCGCGTAGAAACGACGAAGCTGGCGGAACGCCCATTCGCGCCCACTGGCGGTGTCCTTCGCAAGGACGTTCTCGCTCATGACGGCGAATCGGTACGCTGCGGGCGGAGCATCCGCAGGCACAAGCGACAGCAGTTGCCGGAGGCTCGGCACCATGATCGTCTGGCTGGTGCTCGGTCCACCCGGCTCGTCGCCCGGAACGATTTCTGCCGCGAACGAGTCGGCGCGTAGGCTCGCTGCCACCGTCATCGGTGCGACCCAGCAAGTCGCTTCGCACGCCACGTCTTGATCTCGCTGCGCAGCCACAGCCGGCAGCGGCCTTGGCCTCGATCTACCACTGGGCGGGGCATATCCGGATAGCGGCGTTGATAGGCCGACACGGAATTGCGTTGGGAGAGCCCCACGAGCTGGGCGACTTCTTGAGCATCGATCAGTTCTTCTGGGTCGACCTGGCGTGGCACGCGGCCGAGTCTACAAGCGTTGACACGAGCGTCGGTCGCCTCGCACGCTCCCGGTCCGGTGCTGAGCGTCGCGGCCTCCTGGCGGCCCCGCAATCGGCGAATCCAGTTCCAGGCCAACACCCAGCTGGTCCGCGGAGAGCTGCGGACCAAGCCAGAGCAGCGTTGCTAGCTCGTCGCGACGCGATTCCGTCGAGCGCCTGAAAGCTCCCACGCCCGGCACAGCGCATTTGCTAGGACCATCTGCCGCGGGGTCCTGCAGAAGACGCGCGCTAGATCAGGGCTAGCCATGGGCTAGCCACGATGATTGCCAGCGCACGTGCGCGGGACGTCGCGACGTTGAGCCGATGAAGATCGAAGAGGAACGAACACGGTTGCGGCGTGTTGGGGGAGGTGCGCTGGCTAGTGCCAGCCCGACCGGAGCAGCTGCTCGACGACCAAGAGCACGATCGAGGCGACCGTTCTCGCGACGAGCACGCGGAGCCAGTGCTTGGCGCCTTTGTCGAGAAGTCGCGTGCTGCGACGCACGCGGTGCTGACGACGGGTTCGTTGGTTAGCCATGGTTCTGCCTCCTGGGCACTGATTCGACGCAGACCCAAGGGCCGCGGGGCAGTGGCAAGACTGCAATCCGACGCTTCGCGCTCGTGCATTTAGGTTGCAGTCGCGCCGCCTCGCGGAATCGTCGGGCGGCGAAGCAACGCCCAGGAGGGTGGACATGGCGGGGCGACGGATCCGAGCCGGCGCCGCCAGGCGCGCTCGCGACCTCGGCAAAGCGCTAGCTGGCGTCTGCTTGCTCGTCGGAGAATGCGCCATGACCACTTTGCGAGGCGCCTCGGGGATGGAGGTGTGGCAGTGGCGAGCAAGGCGACCGGGTCTCGCGCGCCTTCGAGAGGGTGGCACCAGCGCTGGCGCGTGCGCCGCGGATGCGTCGAGCAGGCGCAGCGTGGACGCGATGAGTGCCGTCGCTGGGCGATGCGGTGCCGCGCGCCTACGCGTGCCCGTCAGCGAGGCTCTTCAGGACCTCCAGAAGGAGCGCGCGCATGACGCGGAGTCCGTCGTTCATGAGCTCGAGCGTAGAGAGCGTCTGCCCCGTCCAGTTTGTACCGTCGTCACTCGCGAATGACATCACGCGAATTACCGCGTGGTCGTGGGCGCTGGAGCGGTCGTGGAAGTGCTCCCACGCGCGTCCGTGCATCGTCCCCCTGAGTGGATGGCCGGCGACGATGTTGCGGGTGACCTTCACCACCTTGCCACCAAGTGCTGCATCGGCCCTCCGCTTGAGCCCGAGCGCCTTGCCGACGGCCTGCGTCGCATCGAAGCCGAGTTGCAGCGCCTGGAGCAGCCCGTACTTGGCGAGGTACGCCTCGTCGACGCTGACGAACGGTTCGAGCGCTCTGTACCCCTCGACGGCACAAACCGAGTCTTCAACAACCATGAACGCTGCAACAAGGTGTGTTCTGTCTCCCTCATCGAGCGAGGTCGCTGCTGCCGCCTCTCTGACGTCTGCAGTGAGCTGGAGAACGTCCTGAGCCAACTGTGAGCGGCGCAGCTGCCGGGCTAGCGAATCCAATCCCTGAATCAGCGCTCGAAGTGGATCGGTCGTCCACGCAGTCCTGCCTCTTACCGACGGCGTCGCCGCCGTCACCAACCGCTCCACCGCCCGTAGAAGGGCATCGTTCGAGCCGTCAAGCTTCGCCGCGACGTCTGTCATCGCCAACCTGACCTTCTTTGGCGCTGTCGCGGCACGCGGCGTTTCGCGCCAGAATCGGATCGTCGAGCGGGCAGCGGTGCGAAGCTGCTCGTGCAGGCGGCCCGTCAGCCGCACCTCGCCACCGGATTGCTCATCGGCCATCATCGCCCCAGCCTGACATCCCAGTTTCAAGCGACGCCCGCCCCACACTCACGTCGTTGCGCGGCGGTTCAGAGCCTCGTGCAGCTGCGCCGGGTCAACTCGCGAGAACCTCGACTCACTCGACTCTATGATTACCATCCCGTTTGGATCCCCCGTCGTATAGAACTCGCTCCGCGTTGTCGTCATTCGTGGCACGTAGCACCTGGCGAAGTCGCCTCTTGTCTGCGACTGGATCAACTTCGACTCAGGGCCAGCAAACCACGGTACGGCGATGCTCGTTGTATTGGCGTGCTTCGCCACCAAATCCGGCACCGCCGCAAAGTGCGGCGCTGGCGAGCAGCAACGACAAAGAAGCAGCGCCGTGTACAGCCGCTTCCACATGATGCGACCCGCAGGCTCATTGCGGAGACTCTCGAGTCCCTCGGAAACGGCTTCGATTTTGTGCGCGGCCTCGTTGTATATGAACTCGAAGCACCCTACTCCCGTCACGGTACCGGGCTCGGGCCATTCCTGGAAAAAGTACGACAGCACAAGACGACTTTCCTCGCGCACCAGCCACAGTGCACGAATTGCGTCCAGGGGCTGCCCGCGCTCGACGAGCTCCCAGCCCGTGTGCTCGAGCGGACTCAGTTCAATACAGATGTTGTCCAATCTAACCGTGCCAGCTGGCACGCCGGTGTGGCGATAAGCGTCCACGGTGGCCGCTAGGTTCTCCATGAGCAAAGCGTCGTTCCACGCGTCGCTTTGCACTTCGGGTGTCAGCGCCATTACAGGTGCCTCGAGAATAATTCGAGTCGCATCTGCGAGGGCGTGACGTTTCAGGAGTTCGTGCGGTGGATCTTTGCACCACTCAATCTCATGTACCGCTGTTGCTTGAACGTTCATCGGTAACGTCACGATCAGCCGACTCAACAGATCCTCACGACGAATGCGTTGATCGACGTAAAGGTTGACGGGGATCGCTGGCGTCACAGCTATCTCGCCGCTGGTGAGGTCCAGTCGGTGCGACCATGGAATCCCCGCCAGCTTGGCGTACCATGGATCCTCGTCCGGTTCGGGAAAAAGCGAGGAAGTTGGCTGGGCTATGAGCTCGCAGCCTGTCATTGGACGGCCGATGCGGATCGGTGGGCATGCGTAGAATCCGCTGAGATCCGGCCCGGGTGTCTTGACGGACCCGTGAATTAGGCATGCCTCCTGCGCCCTGATGCGCGGACTCGATGCGAACACGTCCGGTGCCTTCTCTAAATCGAGAAGTGCACCGTGGTTGAACGCTTCGCTCAGCCCGACAACGGGCACGTCCATCACAAACAGCACTCCGTCATCTACGGACCCGTACGTGACCACCTCTGTGCGACCAACCGTATCGGTAGCAAGGTCGATCGGACCCGGAGGTCCAAAGATGTGTAAAGACGACGATGCGCGAAAGTGATGCAACGCGAACCATAGTGCGACCGGAACCGAGTGAGTGACATCGAGAAAATGCGAACCGGGGCCATAGTGCTGCGCGATCGTCCGCGTCCACCAGACAAAGTTCGCCGCGTCTTCCTCGGACTTGTCCGCGGTTGAGGCGAGGAGAGTGGTATAGCCGCGGAACACCGGCTCAGATCGCATCTCAATGCCTCGGAGGCCAGTGGGCAACATGGCTCCGAAGTCACGAGTCTGTCCTCGGTATACCCGTGCGGTATTGGGAGCTGGCGCCGGCAACCGATTCAAGACGTCGACTAGCTCATCGTAGTCGCGAATCACGTCGTCATTGGGGCTCGGGGACGCAGACATCAGTTAGGACCGATCAGTCCGTACGTGAGATCCATCTGGCGCGAACGAAATCCCACTCGCCGGAGGCAGTGTCGTCCAGCAGCGGATCGAGAAAGGGCCGCACAACCGCGAGAGCCTCGTCCAGCGTCCGAGCCGTTGGGAGCAGCGAGCGTCCGGCTTCCTTGGCATACCCCGCCACCCACAGTGGCCGGTCTGGTATCGAGAAGGTGCACGGCAGCTCGACCCCACGACGCGCCGCCTCCGACGTCAACGCAGCCATCTGGGCTTGTGCCTCAACAGTCGCCCCGGTCACGATCGAGACGAGGTCCACGAGATCCCGGTAGCGCGTCGAGGGCCGGTGCTGGTCACCGTAGCGTTGAAACGTGGCGACGACCTTGTCCGCGACGTGGTCAACAAGCGGATACACGCTGTACCCACGCTGGCTGACGTCGGGCATCTCGATGCGAGCGAGCGCGGGTGCCTCCTCAGGCGACCCTGTCATCTTGACGTCGGTGCCGACGAGGTCAACGTGGAACCTCGCCCAGACAGTTGCCCCGACGTACGCCTCGACTGGCAGCCGGATTCCGACTGCGCCATCGGCAATCGCCTGACGGGTGCCAACGTCGAATCGAAACCAATCTCGCAAATCGATTGCGGCTGCCTGGCGAAGATCGCCCTCGGCGAGGTCAGCCGCCTTTGCCCGATACACGTCGATGTCGATCGACGCGCGAACCCCGAGATCGCGAGCCAGTAGGGCCGCGGCGCCCTTCAGCACCCACCCCTCGTCCATAAAGTACAGGCGCTGTAGCAGACGGTCATAGGCCATCTGCCTCTGCAGCTGCTCAAGCGACCAGCGGCTGCTCACAGCCTTAGCTTTGAGCCTGTCTGTCAGCGCACGGCGAAATGCCGCTGGCGTCTTATACCGCTGCTCGACGGCCATCTTCCGCCTGCCCGCCGGATGCCTTGACGTTTGTCTCGCGTTCAACGTGCGCTGCCGCCTCCTTCATCCATTGCTCGGTTTCGGGGTCGCTGACCAGATCCAGTAGCCAGCGCAGCAGCGCGAGCCCATCGCCACGACGCAGCCCGAAATGCATCGCGTGGGGCGCAAGTGAGTCGGCAAAGCTCCCCGGATAGTCGTTGACCTTGTGGATCGCCTCGACGACGATGCGAGCGACGGCTTCGGGGTCGGTCCGTTCGTGCAGGAGATCCGACGCAATGCGCGCCGGCATCGTCACGGGTAGTCCGCCAACCACGATCCATTCGCCATCGGTCATCGAACGGTGGTGGAGCCGTACGTCCTCGCGTCGCGTTTGGATGCCTTTCCTGACCGTGAATTCGTGCCGATCAGCGGACAGGTCGCCCAGCCCCCACAGCGCGGCGGCCGACCGATGCGAGACGACACCCTGCGCGGCCGTCCTCTCCCAGGCGGGAACGTCCGGCGCCAGAGCGAGCCAAGCCGCTCGAAGCCCAAGGTGATCTGCAGGCGGGGCGCCAACCAGGCGGTACACACCTTGGGTGACGCGCTCGAGCACCGAGTGGTCGGCGGTCATGCGTCCCAGGGTGTTGCGAGGGATCCCGGCCAGTAGGGCCTGTCTGCGCGTGATCAGTCCCCACTGCTCCTCCGCGAGGTCTGCGAGGCGACCGAGGTTTGCGTATGGCGCCATGGCCTACATTTTACCCTACTTTTGGGGTATTTCGTATTGGTCTGCGCACAACATCTTGCAAAATGCCCCCCTTATGGGGCAATTCGCAACGCCTCATGCGGCCTGCCAGCGCTGCCACTCCAGACTGCATCACGAACCACCGAGCGAGGCCAACGCACCGCCGATCGAGGGGATCGACGAACACACCACCGCCGCCACCAGGACCGCCGCCGCCACCACCGCCAGCCGCGGCGGCTACAACAGCGACAACGACGACCACGGTGGCACCGCTGATGATCATGATGATGATCAGCGTCACTACGACGACGATGGCGATAGGCACGAGCAGGAGTAGCAGTGCGGCAGCGGCTTCGCTCGCCGGGCGTCTCGTGAGCCGTGCTCAGCGATCACCCATGTCGGCTAGTCGGTGTGACGAGCTCATCGGACTGTCGGGAAACCCGTCGCATCCTCTAAATCGCGCCAATGTACGCCTGCAACCCTAGAGAGCTGCCGCTACGATCCTGGTGCAATGCAGCGCGTTTTCGGCCAGCACAGTTCGGTAGATGTTCGATGCGACGCATCGTGGGTCTACGAGCTCCCTGCAGAAAACGCGTATTTGCAGGCAAAGGGCGATTAGCTCAGTCGGTTAGAGCGCTTCTCTGATAAGGAAGAGGTCCCAGGTTCGAGTCCTGGATCGCCCATAGGTGAATCCCCTATCCTGGAGCGGGATTCGATGGTCACGCGGCCTTGCGCTCCACCGCTGCCGAGCGGGCTTCGGCGGCTCGTCTGCCAATATCTGCCACTTCGGCGCCCTCGATGAGCGCTCGGAGCTGCGCCTTCTCATCCTCGCCGCGGCGCATCGACTGTCGGTAGACGCGCAGCGCGAGCGCAGGGTCCGTGTGGCCCATCTCGTCCATGATGACGCCGGGGTCCTCGCCGAGCGCGTACAGCACGCGTGCGAACGTCCGCCTGAGCGAGTGTGGCGTGATCCGCTCGGGCAGCGGCGGCAGCTTGCGTTTGGCGAGGTTCGTGTTGGCGCGCTTTACCGTGGCTCTGAGCACCCGAGCGCGGAAGTTGTCCGGGCTTGATTGCTCTCCGCTGCTCGTTGGGAACACGTAGTCGTTCGGTGCGGCGTCCGGCCGGCGGGCGCGCAGGGTCGAGAGTTCGTCCCTGAGTGCTCCGCGCAGCTTCACACGGCGCCTGCCTGCGTCGGTCTTGGACTCTCCGACGTGCAGCCATCCGGCGGCGAGGTCCACGTCGCGTCCCCGAAGCGCGCATAGCTCGCTGATCCGCAGGCCAGCGAAGGTCGGCGTGGCAAGCATCGCCCGACGCTCGACGTGCTGGCGGTCCTCCCGCGCCTCGCGGTCCAGCTCGCCCGCCGCGTCCAGCAGGGCCTCGATCTGCGTGGCCGTCTCCAGGTAGCTGCGCCGGGGCGCGCGTTCGCGGACCCTGCGCCCTCGACCCTTCGCGGGGTTGCGTGCGATCAGCTCGCGCTCGACCGCGCCTTCGAGGATCGCGCCGAGCAGCGTCACGGTCATGTTGATCGACCGCGGCGAGAGCGGATCGTCCTCAGCGAGCTTGCCGGCGATGTAGCGCTCGACCTGATCGAACGTGATCTGATCGAGACGCAGACCGCCGAAGAACGGCAGCAGGTGAGTCTCCAGCCTCCAGCGGTAGTTAGCCCGCGTGTTGGCTGCGAGCTGCCGCTCGGTGCGCATCCACCATTGCTCGGCGTATTGGTGGAACGTAGGGATCGGGTCGTCCTCGGGCGGCACCTCGACTCCGGCTTGTGGAGTCCATGTGCCGCGCTCGACGTCGGCAAGGGCGTGGCGAAGCTCCCGCTCTGCCTCGCCTGCGCTGACGGCGCCAAGCGACACGTACCTGCGTTTACCGTAGGCCGTGAACCGAAGCGCTCTGTAGGTGCGCCCGTCCCTGCCTTGGTGCTCGATGACCTTGCCGGTGGTTCTGCGTGCCATCACGCGTCACCGTCCTTGGCCTCGGCGTCGGGAGGCGTGACGCTGGCCAGGAAACACTCGATCGTCATGGTCGGTTCCTCCTGTCGTTGGAGGCTCCGGGAGACGGCTTCTAGCGAGGGAGACGCCCTAACCGCGTCGGTAAGGTGTCTCGCGCGCCGGGAGGTCACACTCTCGGTGCCACGCCCCCGGCCGTTACCGCGGCGCGGGGGCACTTGTATGGTCTGTCGAGCGTAGTGTATCCCCTCCAGAGTTACAATGTCCGGACACCAGCCCGATGACGCCCAAGACCATCGCGCCTTTGGCCGGGCGCTACGCCAGCTCCGCCACGACGCAGGACTCACACAGCAGGAGCTTGCCGATCGCGTCGGCATCGGCGTCGAATACGTCTCCCGGCTCGAAAACGGCCACCGTGGCGCCCGTTGGCACACAGTCATGCGGCTCTTACGGGCACTCGACGTGACCCTCGCCCACCTTGGCAACGCGATCGAGCGTGCCGAACGCAAAGACTGACTGGGTGCCCTCACAACAGACGTGCTGAAGCGCGCAAGCTCCAGCGAGCGCCCGCTGGCATGATCCCGTTCGTGCTTCGGATCGCCTCTACCTGGCTGGTCCTCGCCGCGACTGCCGTGGTTGCTGCCGGGTGTGGGAAGAGCAACGTCTCGTCTGCCAGCAACGCTCAGGTGCTCGCGTTCGCTCGCGCGGTCAATCTGCGCACCACCGACGTGCCAGAAATGACAGTCGCCCGCTCGAACGCGCTGATTCCTGCCAAGGGGGACGGCAACTCCACCCCATGCGCAGGCGGCAAGAGCGCCGCTCCGATCCTGTCGAGAGCCTTTGTCGCCAGGACGTGGGAGACGTTCTCGTATGTAGTCGCAATGCCGAGCGAAGCGTTTGCGGCAAGGTACGTTTCTACTCTCGGTACCCCGCAGGGTAGAAGCTGCTTCGTGCCTGAAATCGAAAGCTCGCCTCCGCCAAGCGTCACTCGGCTGTCGGCGGCGCTGCCGACAGGTCAGCGATACGTCGGTGTTCGCATGGTCACAGCGCCTCGCGGCCGGTCCGAACGACCCCATATAGACACGTTCCTCTTTGCTATCGGCCCTACAGTGGTCGGACTGATCGCGCTCGGCGGCGAAACGCCACCGAGCTCCACTGAGCAAAGGCTGCTCTCGCTCCTCTACAGCCGCGCCGAGGCACACAAGCTCTAGCGTCCTCCTGGTGTGCCTTGTGACGCTGCCGGGCATCACGTCTTCCGCGGCCTTACGACCAGGATCGAGCCCGGTTCCGGCAGGCGATTTGGCAGACGACGCCCGTGTCTGTTGGGCATGTCCTCCGATTTGGCTCCAGCACTCGCGTCTCGGCCTTGCGAGTGCTTGCTTCTCAAGCAGACGCTCGCAGCGCGAACCGTCTCCAGATCGAACCTCAGCCGCCCACGTGGACCGTCTCCGAGCCGATGGGCGCCCAGCTCGTCGGCGTGTTCGTAGACCCACTGGCGTCCGACGTTCAGCTCGCGGGCGACCTCGGCTGCGCTTACGAGCTGGTGTGTGACTGGCGTCTCGTGGGTGCTCAGCAGTTCGGCTACGCGCTCGGCGATGGCGTCCGCGACCACCACCTCGCGGGGAGTGAGCGTCGTTGTGGCCCTCACCGGACCTCCTCCGGGAACCTCTCGGCGACGCGCTCGTATTCGGCGTCCGCGTCGTGGGTGGCATCGGCCGGGCTTTGTTCTGCCATGCGCGAGGTGTCGTCGTCATGGCTGTCATCCCTGTCGTCCTTGTCATCCCTGTGCGTCGCTGAGGTGACAGGGGCGACAGATGCGACAGGCTGCGCTTGGTGGTCGTGGTGGCCTTGCTGACGCCAAAGCGTTTTGGCTGGGTATCCCTCCCGGCGCTTCTCGACGGCTAGATCGTCGGCTGCTCTCTGAGCGGTGCGCTTGACGATGCCCTGCTTGTCGCACAGGTCGAGGATGGCTTTGCTGTCGTGCCAGTCGCCATCCGCCAGCTCGCCAGCGATGAGGTCGCGTGCCGTGGTTCTCCCCTCGCCCGCTGGCGGTGGCGGTGCGGCGGGGTTGAGGAGGTCATCGACCGTGAGGTCGCTCTCTGCCATGTCGGCAGCTCGCGGTACCTCGAAGTCGTGACCGTTCGCGGAAAAGCGATGGCTGTCGATCGAAAACTCGATCGCGGGCGGCGTCGGGCTGAGGTTGCCCTTCCCGCGACAAAGCACGCGGCACTCAGGGTTGTCTGGATGCTCGGCGAGATACAGGCTTGATCGAGACACCGCGTTGAACGCGACGGTGCCGGCGACCAGCTCTCGGAACGCGCTGGCCTTCTTGTTGGGGTGCATGGCTGCGAGCACCGCTACGTCGAGATCACGAGAGAGGCGGCGCACGGGCTGCAATGCGTGCCTCACCGCTTTCTGCTTGTAGGCATCGACGGCTGCGTCGAGGTTGTCAAGGAGCTGGTCGTAGAACAGCACCCTGATCTGCTCCAGCTCGACCGCGAGCGCCAAACCCTCTTGGTCCTCGGCTATGTCGATGCAATCACCGTCAGGTCGATGTAGACGGCATGTATGTGCAAAGTCTGCGCCGGCGGCGTGCAGGCGTGGAGTCCAGACCTGATCGAAACTGTCCTCGTCGGCGATGATCCCGACCTTGATCGGCTCGCCGCGATAGTCGCCGGGTAGCTCGCCATGCGTCCAACGCGCCGCGAGCCACGAGAACGCGACGCCCTTCCCGACGCCCTCATTGCCGAGTAGAAGATTCAAGCCGCCGACGACGATCCTGTCCTGCCACGCCCACTTCGGCGGCGTTGCGCGCGCGAGGTCTGGCTGTTCGATCACGAGCCCGGACGGATGGGCCTCTCTGTCGCTGCTCATGCCAAGCGCCTCCCCTGTCGCTGCGCCCGGTCTGCCCGTTGTGCGTCGATCGCGTCGAGCTGGTGAGCGATAGTCCGTGCCGCGAGCCGATCGAGAATGTGCTGCTCGACCGCTGAGTCGAGTTCGTCGTCTCCCGTGGTGCCGACGTAGCTGCCGCTCTGGAGACCGACTAGACGGCCGTGGCAGGTCGTGTCCGCCGTGATCGTGACGGCGAGGTCGTCAGCGAACGCGCGGAGTGTCCATCGCAGCCCGAGGTCATGCGATCGAACGTCTGTAGCCAACAGACGAAAGCCCGCAAAACCATGACCGCCACGCTGGTTACGATAAGGTTGTGTGAAGTGCGGGAGCGCCCCTTGCCGGGCGCTTTCCTCGTTCATGGCGTCGCCTCTCGCTCGCAGTCGGCGAGCACCGCGAGAGCACGTTCGAGGACCGCGCTGCGCCTCGGTACTGCGCCGTCTTCGATGTTCGCCAGCGACGTCGGCGAGCATCCCGCCAGGCCAGCAAGCCGGGCGCGAGTCAACCCAGCGTCTTCGCGTCGAGCGCGAAGGTCGGCGGCTGTCTGTCCTGTGTTAGTGGTGGAGTTAGTGGTCATGGCATCCGAGGATGCACCCGAATCCGCCACCGGCAAAAAGGAAGGTGAGAAGCACCGGGCGTGGCCGTCGCTCACGCTCGAAAACCCTGATCCGACCTCGCCGACCTTCTCGGCGTTGGACTCAGAGCATCGCCTCTATCCGCTGGCCGCATGGGCCTACCACCACGCAAACAGTCTCGACCCAGCAACGCGCGCCGGCCTGTTCGTAGCACTTGCTCGTGCGTGGCCTCTCAGAGGGCGACGGAAGTCTCGCCACAATCGCGGGTTCTTCGTCGCCATCCTCGCCCGCGCGAACATCCCAACGGCAACGATCGCCGAAACCTTCTGGATCTCCGAGGGCGAGGTCGGCGATCTCCTGCGCGACCGCCGGTCGGACTGGCTTTGGCCACTCTCGCGCGCCAGAGGTGACTACGACGACAACGCCAGCGGACCCTACGATCCGCGACCACGGATTGACCTCGATCCGGCCGACACCGAGCCTTTCGACCCATCAAACAAACTCGGCGTAATCCTGAGCCAAGAGAACCACGGCGACGAGAACTGGCGACGCGTCGATGAGCTTGCACACAATCTTGGGTATTCAGACATGGCCGACATGCTCAAGGCGCGTGCGAACGACTCCGACACGGCCACGTGACGCAATCCGGCCACAAGCCAACCACTACCATCCGACCAACCCGATCAACACCCACGCGTTTATCTACCACGCTGGCGGACTGTCGCGCGCCTGTGATTCTGAGCGAACCGCGTTGAGCGAGCGACCATCGCGCGTTTGACATGCGACGAGCGCGCGCAAGACAAGACGTAAGGGGCGCACGAGCAAACGGGCGGTGAGGCGTCCCGTCGGAGGCTCCAGGGCTGAGATTTGCGGTGTCTCGCGGATCGTCAACCGGGATCGCGAGTGAGGGAGAAAGCAAGGAGACCAACTGCCACGGAGATGAGGGCACCGGCACCGGCACCCCACGCTATGACCTTTGCCGGACCATACGCATAGGGATGACTTGAGGCGTAGGCGAGCTCTTCGACCGTCACGCCCATAAAGACGATCGCAGCCACGGACGCCAAGGCGATCACGGAGCCTAGGAGAGACGCGCGTCTCATGGGCGCTTGAACTGTTGAACGAGCGCACCGTGTGGGTGGCGAGCGTTGACCTGTTCGATGATGCCCTGGGCTTCGTGATTGTCCTTCACGGCGTCTTCTAGTTGTTCTTCCGCGGCCCTGAGCTCGGCGCTCGCGGCCTTGTTCGTGCTCTTGCCTTCCTCCGTGGCTCGCGCCGCCGTCGCTAGGAATCGCACTCTCACCTCTTGGAATCCCTTGGTGGAACGAGACCCCTGCGTGCCGAGGGCGGCCAGTAGTAGCGTCTGGAACCCTTCGAGCGCGGGGCGCGACTCGCGGGCGACGATCAGGCCCTCCTGCGTAAGAAGGGCTGCGAACGTCTTTAGGTAAACGTTCCACGCTCCTATGAGATGCGCGGCGCTGTGAGAACGTGTGCCGCTTGGGCCGATGAGGTCGGCGTGCAGGCGGGCGTCGAGAGCTTTGATCGCCGACAGCGCGGGGCTGACGTGTTCCGCAGTGCGCCGGTTAGCTTCGGCGAGTAGAGCGATGTCGTGCACGGTGAGCTTATTCAGTTCACCCTTGAGGAGAGGAAGGCTCAGGGCTTCTAGCCTCGGTTCGTTGAGGCTCCCCGCGAAGTGGCCCTCGGACTGCACCAATGGAATAAGGCTCGCGAGATCCTCCGAGCCCGCACCGATCTCGCGGATGAGGGCGACGTTGTATGTCGGTTCCACATCCGACATCACACCCACCTTCCCGAGCACATAACGCATGAGGCTGTGGTTTTCGCAGTCGGTGTGCGCGCCTTGTACGTAAGGCAACGTTCCTCCTAGTTCCCAGCCCTTTGCGTGCACGCCCGTGCGAGTAACGCAATCAGTCCTGTATACGCCTCCGCCAACAACGACCAGCACAAAGAACATCGCGCCAAGTACAAGTGCGCCTATGTAGCGGCCAACGGCACCTATCGTGCTCAGTCGCACCATCGGGGCACCCTACCTCACTCATCGCCTATGGCGCTAGGGGCGTCTACAAGCGACGGTCCTGGCTCATGCTAGCCAAGCCGGAGGTCCAGCGGCGTCTCGGCAAGGCCGTGAAGGAACTCCGCACGGCCAAGGCCGTCACGCAAGAAGAACTGTCGCACCGAACCGGTCTGCACACGACCTACATCAGCGACATAGAGCGGGGCGCACGCAACCCGAGCTTCGAGGTGCTTGTGCGCCTCGCCGCCGGCCTCGACGTGCCAATGGCCGAGCTGGGCGCGGCGTACGACAGGCGCGCTCGGCGAGCTGGCCCCCGCCGCACCTGAGAACGCCGTGCGAGCACCCTGGCGCCTCTCCGCGTCTCGGTCGAGTTGTGGGAGCCGTTCTCCGCACGCGCCGAGCCGCTATCGCCCTCGCTGCAAAATGGCAGCCCTGCCACTACTGGCCGCAATCGCCCGTAATCGGCTCACATTCGGGCGCAGGGACCGAGCCGGCGACGCGGACGAATCCTCAGTATCCATGCGGGATGGGCCTGGTCGTCAGCCAGATCCCCACCTGCCTGATAAGGAAGAGGTCCCAGGTTCGAGTCCTGGATCGCCCATCGGTCAAATCTGGCTTTGCAGAGCCAACTTGCGAGCATGCTCCTTTGGTCGACGTCGGGGAACGCGGCGCCGCCGTGGGAGACGAAGTAGGCTTTCGCGCGTCACTCTCATGACGACTTCGGGATCGCGGCCATCAGGCGAGTCGCCGACCGCGTGCGTGCGTTCCCGGACGGGCAGTTGCCAACCCTGTCGGACGTGTACTGGCCCCGAGCATAGCCTCACGCGTCTTTGGGGCACGGTGCCGGGATCAGCTGATCATGGGTGCGTTATTCGTAGGTGAATTGGTCGGCCGGATTCCGCTCGGTCACCATTGTGCCAACGGCCGCTCTCACGTCCACAGCCCCGGCTTTATGTGCAGGAGCCACTACGGTGCATGTCGTTATCGAGGTGCAGTCGACGGAAGCGGCTCGCGCGCCCCCGAATCGAACTAACGTCGCGGTCGTGCCCACGCCAAATCCGGTCCCAGTGATCGTCACGATCGTGCCACCGATCGTGGGCCCGGTGTTGGGGGTTACGCTGGTGATTGTGGGTTCCGCGACCTTGAAGTGTTCGCGTGCACGACAAGGAAAGTGTTGATGGTAGCGCCTGCACTCTCCGGGCGAGCTAACGCCGGTTGGCGTCGTCACGGTGATATTCACCCTGCCCACCGTCTCAGCAGGCGAGGTCGCCGTGATCGATCCGGTCGAGTTCACTGTGAATTCCGTGGCGCTGATCGACCCGAAGTCGACCGCCGTCACTTCGATAAAGTCGGCTCCCCCGATGCTTACGGTGGTGCCACCGGTAGCCTTCCCTTCTTCTGGGGAGACGCTGCTGATCGTGGGCGCTGGTATCCGGTAGGTGAACTCGTCCGCCGGAGTGATGGGACTGGTGCCTTCCGGGGTGGTCACGGTCACATCCACAGTAGCTTTGTCCACGACCGCAGCCGCGGGCTCGATGGCGATGATTTCCGTCCCCTTGGGCTTCCCCTTGCCGGTGAGCTTCACCTCGAAGCTGGTCGCGCTCACCGAGCCGAAGTGGACTTCCGTGGCTCCGGTGAATCCGGTTCCCGTGATCGTGAGCTTTTCCCCACCCCAGAAACGGTCTGTTTCAGTGGGAGACACTTTTTCGACTGTGGGCGGGGATGCCACATAGCTGAACCGGTCTGCTGAGCTTGTCGGACTCGTGCCTTCCGGCGTGGTGACGGTCACATCGACCGTTCCCGTCCCTGCAGGGGCGACCGCAGTGATTGAGCTCTTTGAGTTGATGGCGAAGCTCGTCGCACTGGCTGAGCCGAAGTCGACCGCAGTGGCCCCAACGAAGGCGCTCCCGCGGATGATCACCTGGGTGCCACCGGTGAAAGCCCCATTCTTGGGCGATACCTTCTTAACGAGCAGTGGTGCGGTCTGCAGATATCTGAAGCGGTCCGCAGCGCTCGTGAGGCTTGTGCCGCCGAGGGTCGTGATGGTCACATCGACCGTTTCTCCAGGCGTCCCGGCGGGGGAGACCGCGGTGATCGAGTTCTGCGAGTCCACCACGACGCTGGTGGCACTCGAGGAGCCAAAGTCGACCGCCGTGGCTTCCGCGAGGTTGGTCCCAGTGATGGTCACGGTGCTACCGCCGAGCGCCGGACCGGTTTCGGGGCTCACGCCCGTGACGGTCGGGGCCGCAACATAGCTAAACCTATCGGCGGAGCTCGTGAGGCTGGTCCCTCCGAACGCGGTCACAGTCACATCCACCGTTTCTCCAGGCGCCCCGGGCGGGGACAAGACGGTGATCGAGCCCATGTTGTTGACGAAGAAGCTCGCCGGGCTCGCGCCGAAGTCGACGGCCGTGACTTCGTTGAGGTTCGTCCCCGTGATCGTGACTTCGGTGCCGCCCACTTCTGGGCCACGGGCAGGACTGACGCTGGTGACCGTTGGCGCCGGTACGTAGCTGAACTGGTCGGCAGAGCTGATGGGGCTCGTAGCCTCCGGTTCGATCACCGTCACATCGACCGTGCCCGTCCCTTCCGGGGAGACCGCCGTGATTGAGCTCTCCGAGTTGACTTCGAAGCTGGTGGCGTCCGTCGAGCCGAACTCGACTGCCGTGGCCCCGGTGAAGTCAGAGCCGGTGATCGTCACGGAGGTTCCACCGCTCCCGGGGCCGCGATCGGGGCTTACGCCGGTGACGCTCGGCCCATAGATGAACTGGTCTACCGGGCTGGTATTGCTCGTGCCTTCCGGCGTCGTCACGGTCACATTGACCACGCCCGTCCCCGCCGGGGAGGTCGCGGTGATCGAGCTCCCTGACTTCACCGAGAAGCTCGTGGCGTTGGCCGAACCGAACTCGACCGCCGTCGCCCCGGTGAAGTGGGCGCCGCGGATGACGACCGACGTTCCCCCCGCCGGCGGGCCGCCATTCGGGCTCACGCTGCTGACTGATGGTGAGCCGCTGGCACCAAGCGAACTCGCCAGCGCGAGCACCGCCAGCGCGATCGTCAAGGCGACGAGCATCGCCGCGAGAGCCAGTGCCGATCCTCCGACACCACGTCTTGCCCGGAAGTCCATCTTTCCCTCCCCATTCTGCGGCTCCGCACGCCACCCTGATCCGCGTGACACGAAACCGCGCCCTCGGCCTCATGTAAGAGGCGCGATTGGGGAGTCTACTCCTCCTAGACCCTATGGAGGGTGACGTCCGGCGCGGTTGGTAGGCATGGTCGGTCCCCCGACGCGATCGGGGGCGTTATTGCCGCGCGACTGAACCTCGCGCGGCGGCCACAACCACATAGGAGGAACCGACCATGTCGATGAAGGCTATGAGCCTCGTCGGTCTGGATGTGCACGCGCGCCAAACGCACGCGGCGGTGCTCGTACCAGACACCGGCGAGCTGACTGTCAGCAAGCTGCGGATGGAACCGGTGGAGGTGGTGGGTTTCCTGGAGGGCCTGGGGGCCGGGGTGCGCGCTGTCTATGAGGCCGGCCCGACCGGGTTCGGACTGGTGCGGGTGGCGCGGGAGCGTGGGGTCGAGGTGCGGGTGGTGGCACCCGGGTCGATCCCGAAGGGGTCGGGTGACCGTGTCAAGACCGACCGTCGTGACGCGATCCGCCTGGCGCGGCTGCTGGCGGCCGGGGAGCTGAGCTTCGCGTTCGTGCCGAGCGTGGAGGATGAGCGCTTCCGCGACCTGGTGCGCTGCATCGAGGACATCCGCGGGGATCTGATGCGCGCCCGCCATCGCCTGGGGAAGTTCCTTCTGCGGCGAGGGGAGCGCTACCCGGGGCCGGGCGCCAGCTGGACCGTCAAGCATCTGGGGTGGCTGCGCGCGTTGCGCTTCGATGATGCCTGCTCACAAGCCACCTTCGTGGACTACCTCACCTCGGTCGAGCTGCTGATGGGCCGCCGCACGGGGCTGATCGCCGCGTTGGAGCAGCAGATCCCTGAGGTCAGCCATGCCCCGGTGATCGCGAGGCTGCGCTGCTTCCGCGGGATCGACACGCTCACCGCCGCCGGCGTGTGCGCCGAGGTCGGCGACTTCGCCCGGTTCGCCAAGCCGACCATGCTGTCGGGGTTCTTGGGGATCGTGCCGTCTGAGCGGACCTCTGATGAAAAGCGCCGGCAGGGGTCGATCACCAAGGCCGGCCCTCCCCACGCACGCCGGCTGCTGGTCGAGGCCGCCCACCACTACCGCCACCGGCCGTTCATCGGTGAGACGGTCGCCCGCCGACAGGCCGGGCAGGACCCCCGTGTGATCGAGATCGCCTGGCGCGCACAGCGACGCCTCTACGCGCGCTGGTGCCACCTGCACCATGAGCGGCGCAAGCCCGCCGGCGTCGTCGCGATCGCGTGCGCCCGCGAGCTCGCCGCGTTTCTCTGGGAGGCAGCCACCCTTGACTGACCAAACCCCGACGATCGCGCCCGGGACGCTGCCGGGGCGCGCACGAGCACCAGGAAGGCCCAGCACCGTCGCACGGAGGCTCGCGATTCGACTATGGGCAGCCGGCCCCGGCCGGCAGCGCCCGTTCCTAGACAGCGAGCCGCGACGAACACCGGGTCTTGAGGTCAAGCCCTCGCATATCAGTCTGACCCCGCAGTCGATGAGACTGGACCTTCCGCCCGTGCCGCCCCGACAGCGCCCCGCCAACGCCAACCACCACACCATCCGACAACGAAACCCCTTGACAAACACCACTCCATATCAGTCGAAGATGCGCTTCCGCGCCGGGGTCCGCAGCCGCACCAAATGCGAACGGCGCCCCAGACGCTCCCGCAGCGCAAAACGCTTCGCGCGACGAGGATCCAAGGCTCCGGCACCACCTCCCCGAGCGACGAGCTCGGAGAGCACGCTCGCGTCGACCTTGTTAGCCTTGCACGCCAGCGGGGCGCCCGCCCTGACCTTTTCGTGGACCGGCCTGCGGGGTGCCGAAAACCCTGACGTGTGCCCGATAGCCGCCAGGCTGGGGCAACACGTAGCCTGCGTGGGATGCGATCCGGGAGGTGGTATGTGGTGCTGTCGCTGACGAAGACCGGGCGGCCTACGCGTCCGGAGGCTCGGGACCTGATTTACGCACCCCACACGCGGGGCGGGGACCCCGGGACGGCCCGGCCGTGGTCTGTTCGTCCCGGGCGCCGGCCTACCGGCTATAGGGTTTCCCCGTGCCTCCTCGTCAGCTCCGTTGGCGCCTCGGCGTAATGGCCACCCTGGCGGCCCTCACCTTCGCCGGATGCGCGTCGAGCAGCGCCCAGATGGGCGCCACCGCGTTCCTTGACGAACACGTCGCCGGGGCGACGCGCGCCGCCGCGGCGACGAAGGCGGTCGAGGCCGAGGCCTCGCGACTGTCGAGCCCGCCCACCCAGCCGCAGCTGGAACAGCTCGCCCGGACCGCCGGACAAGGGCACCGCAACGTCGTGCAGGTGGGCGAGTGGAACGTCGCCGAAGGCGGCGAAGAAGAAGACCTCCCACACGCCAAGGCTGAAGTGACCGAAGGGGCCAACGAACTGGCCAATGCAATGTCCGCCCTCCTAGCCTACGCGCGCGCGCCGCGCGCGGCCGCACTCGCCCGCTACGAGAGCGAGCTCGCTCGCGGGCGGGAACAGTGGAACGAGGGCATCTCCCAGCTCTGGTACCTGGCCCAGGAGCCCCACCCCCCGACCGTCTAGCCCGAAGTTTCCTTGGGTGGGTGTGAGGGGGTTGGCTCTGTGCTTGGGTTTCTGCGCTGGGTGTGTTGTCCGGCTCGTGTCTAGGTGTTGATGGGTGTCGCACAAGCCGGGGTCCGTCCGGGGTCATTAATTGAGACACTTCAGGGCGTGGCTATAAACTTCTTGACGTGTGATCGTGAGCAGACGTTCTTGATGCCTCCGGACCCGCGGGCTTGGCTACCGGAGGACCGTCTGGCGTGGTTCGTGTTGGCGTCGGTGATGGAGATGGACACCGAAAGAGGACGTAGGCGCCTCCGCTGGGTCCCTTCTGGCAGCTATCGAGGGTCAATGACCAGCAGCTAGAGCTTGCCGCGAGCTTCCGCTGCGCGACGGAGCAGGACGCCGAGGAGTCGCTGCTCGGTTTGGGTAGCTACCGGATGCGAGAAGCCCGCTGCTGTGAGCACGATTTCGGTTGGCCCGTAGACGAATCCCGCGATGTCGTGGTACCCCAGTTCGTGCGTGGGCCCTGCGCTAGGCGCGACGATGCGCTGCCCGGTTGCATGGCCGCCCCCCGGCAGCGGAATGCTCAAGGCCGAGATCGACGTGCCGGAGCGTCGCGCGCAACGCAATCCGCGCGGGTCGCTGAATGCGGCGAGGTTGCGACGGGCAAGAGCTTCGCTTGGCAGCACCGTCACCCGCGAGAGCATGATGCGCCGCTGGCGTTCGCCGGCCGTCGAGAGCAATGTGGAACGAATGTTGGCCACGATCCGATCCGGACTGATCTCCCCGTCGCATCGGGCGAATGCGGGGTTAGAAGCCTCGAGGCTCGGAGCAGGACGTTCCGGCCCGAGGGCTTCCATTTCTGGCTGATCGCTCGCGCGTAGGTTCACAGTGCGCGCAAACGCGAGCGCGCTCGCCTGGGTAACGGCCACGGTGGCCGTGGTACGGCCCGACGCGTGCGCACCAGCGCAGCCCGGCAGCGCACCGGCCGTCAGGGCGAGGAGCACGCTCGTTGAGCCGGGGCGAACGCGCCTTAGACGAAACCGCAGGTTAGGCAATGAACTCCTCGCCGTGATGGAAGATGCTCTGGTTGTCCGCATGGATCTGCCCTCGGCGGCGGCCACTGCTTGACAGAACAGGCCATCCGGCGAGGGGACGAATGTTCGATTCCGACCGAGATCGCCACCTCCTCGCCCGCGGCACATCTTCGGCCCGGTCGGTCGAAGATCGTGCTCTCTGTGAGAGGTCCCTGGATTGTTATAGCGCCCTGCACGTCGCCTGGCTCCCAATTCGCGACGAACAGTGCAAACCGGTCGAGGCCGGCCCGTGTGAGACGCCTCGACCAGGTCGCTGAACACCACTATCGCCAGACCCGCCATGCGGGACATCCTCCCGCATTGGCAGTGCTGGGGGCACGTCCTTGGGCAGCGTTCGCCGGCCAGAAGATCGCTGTGTCGTCTGTGGTTGCCCGGGCGGCGCGGAGCAACGCCGGATCGCGCACGAAGACGATCGTCCCGGCCGGCGCGTCGATCTCCTCGCCGTCGACGGTGAAGACCGCGTGTCCGGTCATCACGGCGAAGAGCTCCTGGTGGCCGTTCGTTTGGTTCTCCTCGTCGTCAGCCTCGTGATGCTCCTCGACCACCTCGTCACCGGCGTTTCCGGTCGCGGCGTTAACGCCGAACGCCTTGACGTCGAAATGGCGACGGACGAGATGGAACGCGCCGTCGTTGATGTCCTGGTTCTCGGGGTCGACCTGGGCGAGGGTATCCACGTCGGCCAGGCGGACGGAGCCGTACGGTGCGGTGCGGGGATCGTTCATGGCGCCGATACTGCCACATTCGCGCTCCGTCGAAAAGGAGTCGTCTCCACCGCGTTGCCGAGGCGCTCGGCCCACGCCCCGACGGTGCGATGACCGGGTCTGCCCTTCACATGAGCGCGCGACAGGCGCGGACTCTCACACACGCCCCGTCCGCCACCGGGGGGCGTCCGCGAGCTTGAAGAGCTGTGCGATTGCGCCGAATTGCAGAGCGATCGCTTCGAGCGAGACCATTAGCTCCGCGTTCGGCGGAGTGGCCATCCGAGACAACAACTCGAGCATCGCGATAGCCTCGCCGCCGTCGCTGATTGGCACCAGCAGCGCTGAGCCCATGCCCTCCGCCGCGGCGGCCCTGAGCAGCGGGTCCTCGGCCGACTGCAACTCGAGCAGGCAGGTCGCGGCCATCCGGTTGCGAGCACGACCGAACTCTGCGGTCGACGCATCCTCTCGGTGCTTCCAGGTCCGGGTCTCGAACGTAGCCAGGCCTGCGGGGTCGCGCGTCCAGATCGCGCCGCACGTCATCGACCCGCGCGGCTGGTCGCAGCACCACGCGATGGTCACATCCCATCCTCCCTTCGAACCGAGCGTCGCAACCGCGTGGTTGAGTACCGTTCGCCACTCCGTGACGCCCACGAGCGCGGCCGAGAGGGTGCGCTGCGCGTTTGCGCCCCACTTGAGGCCGTTGCTCTCCGGCGCGGACGCGGCGGCCTCGACCGCCTCCGCACGCAGCACGTTCTCCTCGAGCTCCCCTCGGACGGCCGTCAGCTCGGCTTCCAGCTCACTCACACGGCCCCCGCTGCGAACGAGCGACCACTCGAGCTCGTCGGATCGCGCATGCTCGGCCGCAACGGCGCTATCGAGCTCGTCGGCGCGACGAGCAGCGAGTTCCGCCTCGTCGCGGAGGCTGCCCCACTGCTCGCGCTCCTTCGACAGCTCCTCTTCCAGCTGCGCGGCTGACGCGAGCGCCTCGTCTCGCTCAACGAGGACCGCCGCGACGCGGTCGTCACGGTCGAGAGGCGGACCGGAGCTCCCGTCGGCCAGCGTGAGCCCCCACTCGTCGAGTAGCTCCTGACGGATCGCGAACGCGTCGAGCCGTCCCCAGCGATCGATCCTCATCAGCCGCTCGCACTCCGAACGTGCCAGCGATTCCTCCGCGACCGGTGCCGCCACACTGCAAGTGGACGTCGGCTGTCCCTCGCCGTCGCGCAGCGCAAACCGCAGAACAGCAAACGCGGGACGCTCTTGGAACGCGCCGATCCGGTACTCGACCTCCAGCAGCGCCCCCCCAACAGCAGCGTCCTCTTCCTCCAGTCGCATTCCCTCTATCGATCCCGCGGCGGTGAGTTCGGCATCGGTCCGGCCGCACACGCGCTCGGCATCGGTCTCGAGCTGGTCGACGTAGTGGCGGTTCACGCGCAGGTAGCGACCATCCAGGTCCTTGAGCCAGACGATCGCGGGGCTCTCGTCTAGCGGCTCGTCGAGCAGTGGACTTACCGGATCGATATCGCCGGCGGTAGGGATCGTCAGCACGGCCGTGCGCCGGCCGTCTCCATCGACTACTGCGACAAGGTCGGCCTCGAGGCCGTCGAGCAGCACCGTCAGATGCTCAGCCTGGCCCGCGGTGATCAGCTCAACCTCCTGTGGACACGAGGTCAATGAACCGTCACGCACGTCGAACCGGTCCACGAAGGCGCTCGTCGCGCGCTCGACCGACCCGGCCCCACTCAGCACGGCAATCGCTGCCGGCACGCCTTCGCAGACTGCGACATCACGCTTTGCGCGGGTCCGGGCAGAGACACCCACACTGGACAGATCGGCGCCCGGCTTGGGGAACCTCGGGTCGCCTACCCCGAAGTGGACGAACGGTCAACCGGCGCGCTGGCTGCGATGTGTCTGGGAATCACGGCGCTGGTGGACCCGCCCGATCGGAATGCGATGGCCCACAGCGATCGCCAGAACGCACGTATCGAGCATCAGCCGGCGGCTGCGGGCGTTTGCGATTTGGATACCATCTAAGTTCAGAGATGGTCGCTGAGCGCACGGTTTCTCGACATCGACGATGTGACCGCGCTCGTCGAAATGGTAGTGCGACATGGCGACGGCTGTCGTGGCCGGCTGCCGTCCTCGACCGGCCACGCGTGAGACCGGGACGGTCTGAGTACCCGTGAGATGGCCTCGTCGAGTACGCGGGCGATCACGCGCGAGAGGCGCAATCGAGCCTCTGGCGAGCCGAAACGGAGTCCCGCAAGCCGAGTTCGCGAATGTCCGCGGGAAGAATCCGGGAGCGGCCCGGAAAACCCAATATCTATGCGCTTATGCGCGCGTGCCGCGTCTGTGATAGACGGGGGTTACTGGCGTTTGCGAACACCTCAACGGCCGCCGCGATGAGCTTGGCGCGCAGGGCCTCGCGCCGCTCGCCGACGCCCGCCGTTACGCGTTGTGGCCGCGTGCGCGGGGCATCATAAGAGGGCCTGAGCACCCACGTGATTCGGGTCTTGCCGTCCAAGGTGAGCTCTTCGCGTCCCTTCATAATCCCTTCTCCTCTCCCACATCCACACGCAACGAACGACGTCTCTGCGGGAAGTATGGAAACATATAGCCACGGGTTTGTCAAGAGGCTATCGGCGTTCACAGGCCGAGAATCGGGGGTCTAGACCCTTGCGATCAAGGCCCCGATGCCGCGTGGTCGAGGCCCGGGTTGGGTACCTTCGTGTTTAGTTGAGCGTCGGAGTCAAGTGGCGCTAAACGCCAGTAACCCCCGTCTATCACAGACTGTGGCCGCGCGTGCGGGCGTGTCCCAGTCCGCGTTCTTTGAGGTCTTCGAGAGTGCCGATGAGTGTTTTCTGGCGGCGTTCGAGGAGGCCCTCGCGCGCCTGTCTCGGGTGGTCGAGAAGGCCGCTGGGCGCGAGCGGCGCTGGCTAGATCGAATTCGCGCGGGCCTGGTGGCGTTGCTCGGGTTTCTCGAGGATGAGCCTGGACGGGGTCGCCTGCTCGTCTTCGGAGCGCCGCTGCAGGACGCGGCTGCGCTTCGGTGTAAGCAGCGTGTCCTCGGCGTACTCACGGTGCTCATGGATGACGGGAGCCCTCAGGCGATCGCGGAGATCATGTGCGAGCCGGAGCTGACGGCCGAGCTGCTCATCGGCGGTGTCTTCTCGGTCATCCGCACGCGACTGCTCAAGGGCGATGGCGCGGCTCTCGTAGAGCTGGCGCCGTCGCTGATGTCGTTTATCGTCAGGCCGTATCTCGGCCGCGCCGCCGCGGAGGCGGAGCTAGCAGGCCACTCCCCGGCCGCCGGCCAAATGCCCTCGGGCGCCGCCGAGTGCCCGACTCCAACTCCGGCCGCCGCTCCGATTCCCGTCACGCAGCGCACATCCTTGGTGCTTCGGGCGATCGCGTCTGCGCCGCGTTCGAGTAACCGCGAGATAGCCGCGGCGGCAGGGATTCTCGATGAGGGACAGATTTCGCATTTGCTGCAACGGCTGGCCCAGCGGGGTTTGATCGGGAAGGTCACGCCGCGCAGCGGCTCGCGGCGAGAGAATGCGTGGCTGCTAACGTCCTGCGGGCGGCGGGTAATAGAGCTGCTCGGGCTCGCCAACACCGAGCGTGTGCAATTCTCGGCAGCCGCCCCTGCCGGGCAGGTCGCGTGATGAGCGGCACGCCGATCTCCATCTTCAACGGGCCGGCGAGTCGCCGTGCCCGGGCTGGCCACCGGAGCTCGCCGCGCGCGGCCCGCGCGCCAGCCGCCTACAAGCGTCCGTCGGCTCGGGCATCGCTGGTGTCCATGTCGATGACGAGCGCGCATTCGTGCGGGGCCGCTGGTCCCGACCGGGCGCGCTGGTTCACATGACCGGCGTCAGGGTTCTCCGCGAGGAAAACTCAGGCCCCGGTCGCTCATAACTCGAGGGGTAAAAAGGAGTGATGGAAAGAATGAGACATGTAAGGATGCTGGGGCTCTGTCTGGTCGGCGCGTTCGCGCTGAGCGTGATAGCCGTGACGCCGGCGCTGGCCGAAGTGTCACTGAAAAAGATCTACGCGCCGTTTAGCGCATGCCCTTTTAACAACCCAGAAGTGAGTATCTGCGTACATGCGGAAACCAATGGCGGCAAAACCGGCGGTCAGTTTACCGTCGGATCGATAACGATCCCGCTCAGCAAGAAAATCACCCTGCAGGGTGGGATGACCGAGGCAGGGTACACCGGCGAAACGCCCCTCGAAGGGTTCTTCGAGCCGGAAAACAGTCAAGAAACCCTGCTGGCGGCGCCGCTGAAGGTACCAGGCGGCTTCGCTAACCGGATATCGCCGCAGCCCTATTGGCCGACAGCGCTGAAGGAAAGCTATGCGAATGCCAAGAAAAACAAAGAACTCACCGCCACCGAGACGCTCGAACTGGCGGGCACGCCGGAGCTTAGCCCGGGGAACCTGCTCAGCGCCGAAGGCACCGCGTTTGAGCTGCCGATGAAAGTCCATGTGACGAGCCCGTGGCTGACCACCCTCGGCGGCGGCCCCTGTGATGTCGGATCAAACGAACACCCCATAGTCGTGGACCTGACCTCGGGCCTATCGACAGGCCCGTTCCCGTATGAATACAACACCGGCACGGGCGCCGTGGGTGAACTCACATTCAGAGACGAATTCAACTACGTCGAAATCACGAACGATACCCTAGTAAACAACACCTACGCCGTCACGACGGGCGCCGAAGGGTGTGGTGGGGAATTCGAATCCTACCTGAACCGCGCGGTAAGCACGGCGGCTGGCGTGCCCGATGCGTCTGGCGCGAACACCGTCATCCTGACAGGCACGCAGAAGGTGTCGGTCTCCGCTCGGGCGAAGGAAATCATAGGCTAGCAAACGTAGGCTAGACACCAGGATGGTGTGTTAGAAACGGTCCAACCGCGGTCCCGCCTCTACGCGAGGCGGGACCCGGTTGCTCACGCTTGGTCAGCGGCGTATCGGTGACATGACGAGTCCATGCCACTCGTCGAGGCCCTCATGAGCTCTTGCCGGCTGATGGGCAGAGCCGTGAGGACCGAATATCGAGAACTTTACGAGCGGAGAGGATCACAGCAGATGAAATGTGCAAGAAACATAGGAGTGCTGGTCGGCGTGCTTGTGATGAGCGCGGCGACCTCGGCGACGGCCGCCTCGGCGTACTCGCCGCCTGAAATCGGGCGGTGTGTGAAAGTCACCGCGAAAACGGGTAAATTCAGCAGCGCCACGTGCGTAAAAGAAAAGACGGGAGGCAACTATGAATGGGAGCCAGGCGCCGTCAAAAACAAATTCACGACGACGGGTGGCGTGGGCGCGCTGGAAACCGCGAACGGAACCGCGGTCGGTTGCGACACCGAGGAAAGCGGCGGTGAATTCAGCTCGGCGAAAACGGTCACCGGGGTGGTCGTCAAGTTCACAGGATGTCACTCCGCGGGGTTCGTATGCGGTACCGCGGGCTCCGCAGAAGGCGAAATCGTGACGAACCCGCTGGAAGGCCGGATCGGGTTTGAAAACAAACTAAAGAAGAAGGTTGCCTTTGACCTGTTCCCGACGGCCGCGGACGAAGGATTGTATGTCACGTTCAACTGCGGCGTATCGCTCCATATCTCGGTAGGTGGCTCCGTTCTGGTGCCCGTCACGCCGTCGGACAAAATGCTCACTGCGCTTTCGCTGAAATACGCGGCGTCGAGAGGTCACCAGAAACCGGAACACTTCGAAGGTGAACCAAACGACACGCTGTTGACCGAAATCAACGGGAAAAAACCGGAACAGTCGGGCATCACGATCACATCGACCCAGCATGCGGAAGAATCGCTGGAGGTGAACGCGCTCTTCTAGAGACCAGGACTGGCCGCGGAGATGCGGTGTGTGGTGCCACGGATGGCGCCACACACGTGGCTGCTGGTACGGCCGCGACCCGGTCGATCGGGGGCGGCTGGGTCGCAGAGCGGTCGACCGGCCTGGGAGCGAGGAAAGCGTGATGAGCTACAGCGACGAACATGGGGCCGATCCGGGATTGCGTCGGCTGCGAGCCGCGGATGGCGCTGCGCGCCGCGGCGCACTGCGGTCGCTGGTCGTGCTGTGGCTGTTGGTCGGCGCGCTGGCGTTGTGGTGCGCGTCTGCGCACGCGCTGGCTGCGAGGGGCCACGTGTTTGGATTTTCCTTCGGCGGCGTCGGGACTGGCGCGGGTGAGCTGTCGGACCCGGCTGGGGTGGCGGTCAGCGAAGCGACGGGGGACGTCTACGTTGTCGATCACGCCAACAACAGGATCGAGCGGTTCGCTGGGAGTGGCCGATTCATCGCGGCGTGGGGCTGGGGAGTCAAGGACGGCAGTAAAGAATATGAGATATGTGAAAGCGGCTGTCAGGCTGGGCTCGCCGGGAGCAGCAAGGGTCAGCTTGACTCTCCACAGGAGATCGCGGTGGACAACTCGACGAGCGCTTCGGATCCGTCGAAAGGAGATGTATATGTCGTGGCGGATGGGCGTGCCGAACACGGGCGTCTTGAGAAGTTCACCGCCGAAGGCGAACCGCTCGGCGCGATAAAGCAGGCGGGGAGCGAACCGTGGGAAGGCGCGCTGGACGGGGTCGCGGTCGACGGGAGTGGCCGGCTGTGGATATATCGGGGCGTGGAAGCCGAAGGTTTGATCGAACGCTTCAGCGACGCCGTCAAGAACGCGTCTGAAGAACCCGCTCTGGAAGCGACCGTGTTCTGCCCTAAAGCAGGCTTTGCGGTCGATTCAACGGGCGAAGTCCTGTATATCGATCACGAACGCGAAAATCGCGCGGGGGGCTGTCCGCAGGAAGAAGGCGAACCGTCGCGACCAGTGGTGACGGCGAAGCTGACGAGCAGCGGTGGAGCGCTCGAAACGGTGGCGCCCGCGCTCGATCCGCTGCAGAGCGCGGCCGTCGCAACCCAAGCCGCGAACGGCGAAATCCCGGGCGGGGAGGTCTACGTGAGCAACGTGGGCACGCTGGCGGCGTTCGCCGCGGCGGGGACGTTGATCCAGGGGGTCGCGCTGCCCGGAGGACAGCCGGCTGGGAGCGGTATCGCCGTGGATGGCGCGACGCAGAAGGTGTATGTCGCGGACTCGGCTGCCGGCACTGTGGACGTGTTTGAATCAGAATCGTCGGGGAAGCCGAGCGTGAGCGACCTCGCAGCGCAGAACATAACGCCCACCTCGACGGAGCTGAGCGCTGAGATCGACCCGACGGGGGCCGACACCCACTACTACTTCCAGTATGGGACGGCCGACTGCGTGACCAGTCCTGCTTCGTGCGTCGACGTGCCCTCCCCACCGGGCATCGACATCGGCGAAGGCTTTGCCGATCACGGCGCCGGCGTGGAGCTCCAGGGGCTCAAGCCGAGCACGAGCTACTACTACTGGCTGATCGCGGTCAACGAACACGGGCAGGCTGAAGGCGCGGAAACGTTCGGGACGATCACGACGCTACCGACGGCTGCTGGAGTGCTGCCCGACGGTCGCGCGTGGGAGATGGTCTCGCCCCCCGAAAAGGACGGTTCGGGCATCGAACCGCTTCGCGACGAAGGCGGCCTGATACAGGCCTCCGAAGACGGCAGCGCGATCACGTATGTGGCCAACGGGCCGATCGTCTCCGAACCCGAAGGCAGTCGTGCCCCGTACCCGACGCAGGCGATCGCGACGCGGAGCTCCGCGGGCTGGTCCTCGCAGCAGATCGTGACGCCTCGCACGAAGGGTGAGGGGTTCATCCCGGGTGAAGCGCCGGAGTACAGGTTCTTCTCGCTCGATCTCTCGCTCGGCCTCGTGCAGCCGGACAATCAAGCCGAAGTCGAACCGTTTGAACAGCCGCCGCTGGCGCCTGGAGCAACGGAAAAAACGATGTACGTGCGCAACAGTGCGACCGGGGCCTATCTGCCGCTCGTAACGGCGGGGAACGATACGGCGGGCACGAAGTTCGGTCAGAAGCTCGAATTCGCGGGGGCCACCCCCGATCTGAGCGATGTCGTCTTCTCATCCGAAGTGCCGCTGACCACCGGCGCCGGTGCTGGCTTGTATGAGTGGCAGTCGGGTGGACCGCTGCAGCCGGTGAGCGTGCTGCCTGGTGGTGCGCCTGCGCTTGAACCGGCGCTGGGGGCCAATGACCACAACGTGAGGGGCGCGGTGTCCAGCGACGGCTCGCGGGTGTTCTGGACCGGGGCGCAGGAAGTGCAGGCGGGCGAAACGACGGAAGTCGTGCGGCACCTGTACATGCGGGACATGCTCTCGGGTAAGACGTTGCAACTCGACGCCGCCGTGGCGCCGATCGAGGAACCCGGGGAAGAAGAAAGCGAAGTTGGCTTCCAGGCCGCGAGCAGCGACGGCACCAGGGTGTTCTTCACCGACACGGCGCGGCTGACCGAAGACTCAAACCTCCAGCCGATCACGGGCTCCACGAACAACCCGGCCGACCTGTACGAGTGTGAAATCGTCGATGAAGCCGCCGGCCCGACGTGCAGGCTGAGTGATCTGACGGTAGATCACAACGGGCTTGAAAGCGCCGGGGTGCTCGACCTCGTGCCCGCGGTGAGCGAAGACGGGTCCTACGTGTACTTGGTCGCCAACGGAGTGCTCGCGCCCGGCGCCACGCCCGGCGACTGCGTGCGCGTGAACACCGAAGCACCGCCGCCGGGGGCGAGCTGCAACCTGTATGTGTGGCACGGCGGCGCGATCACGTTCATAGCTTCGCTGTCGGATGAAGACGCTCCGGACTGGGGGCGCTCAGAAGCCGTGATCAAGGGAGGCGAAAGCTCTGTCGAGCCTCTACAGGACCTCGCTGATGTGACAGTGGGAGCATCGCCCAACGGGGAATACCTGGCGTTCATGTCGAACCGCAGCTTGACCGGATACGACAACGTCGATGCCAACCCGACGGCGAAAGGCGCACGCGACGAGGAGGTCTATCTGTATGACGCGAGCTCCAAGCTGCTCGTGTGCGCCTCGTGCAACCCCGACGGGCACCCACCCCACGGCGTGTTCGACAGCGAGAAGGCCGGCGAAGGGCTCGGGCTGCTCGTCGACCGGCGAGAAGACTGGGCTTATAGGCCCAAAACCGCGGCGCCGACGGCGCACTGGCTGGCGGGGAGCATCCCGGGCTGGACACCGCTGGGGTGGGCAAGCGCGGCGCAGGCGCTGCGCCAGCCGCGCTACCTCTCTGACAGCGGCAGGCTGTTCCTTGACAGCGCCGACGCGCTCGTGCGCCTCGAACAGAACCCCACCAGGGAAGAGCAGGTAGGCGGCGAAGCAACGCAGGTCGGCGTGGAGAGCGTCTACGAGTACGAGCCCAACGGCACGGGAACATGCCCGCGCGAAGAAGGCTGCACAGCGCTCATCTCCTCAGGAACCTCTCAGCAGGAATCGGCGTTCGTGGACGCGAGTGCGAACGGCAACGACGCGTTCTTCGTGACCGCCCAACCGCTGGTCGCACGCGACCGCGACACGAACTTCGACATGTATGACGCACGCGTGTGCACGCCGCAATCGCCATGCCTCACCTCCGAAGAAGCCTCACCCCGCCCCTGTGAAAGCACCGACTCCTGCCGAGCCGCGACGCCGCCGGGGCCGGCCGGGCCCGGGCCGTCGGGGAGCGCCACCTACACCGGACCTGGAAACCAGAGCATGCTCGCCTCCAAAGAAACCACCAAGCCACCCCCGGCCAAATCAGCACCCCTGACGCGCGCGCAGAGGCTCGCAGCCGCGCTGAAGAAATGCAAGACGCGCTGGAAGCACTCGAACAAGCGGCGAGCTGCGTGCGACACGCCAGGCCAGGAAAACATACGACCCGAGGAACGCCCACGTTCACGATCACGAAGGCGAAAAGCTGATGCGCCGGCGTTCGCCTCGCGCCGGAAGACACGTGCTGTTCGGCCTCGGGACGGCGGGCGTTCTTGCATTTCTGGCTCTCGGGACGAGCCCGGCGCTCGCGCAGGCGCAAGCTCCGTGGTGGCGGCTGTCCTCGACCTCCGCCCCGACCTACCTGAGGCCGGGTGATAAGGAAGACGTCATCGTTGCCGCCGCGACCAACCTCGGCGACGCCGACGCGAACGGGACCAAAGCCGCGATCACGATCACCGACACGCTGCCGCCGGGACTCACCGCGAAGTCGATTCAGCTCGTCTCCTCGGTCGAAGACCAGCAAGGCATCTGCGAAACGCCGCCGGTGCTGCGCTGCAGCTTCTCAAAGGATGTGCAGCCCTATGCGCGCCTGGAAGCGCGGATCACGGTAGAAGTGGCGAACAGCCTGCCACCGGGCACGGTCGAGAATGAAATGGAAATAGAAGGTGGTGAAGCACCGGGTACCTCCCTGCATCGGCCGCTGAAGATCGCAGACGAAGCGAGCCCGTTTGGCGCCCAGGCGGTCGAACTGGCACCCGAAAGCGAAGGTGGCTCACCCGACACGCAGGCAGGCTCGCACCCGTTCCAGCTGACCACCACGCTGGATTTCAACCAGACGCTAGAACCCGGCAATGGCACCGAACCCTCAGCGCCCGCGCTCGTCAGGAACCTGCACTTCGACTTGCCGGCGGGCATGATCGGCGACCCCCAGGCGACCCCTCAATGTTCAGACCTGGACTTTTCGACGCTCTTCGTCCAAGACACCAACCTGTGTCCCGGCGACACCGCGGTTGGCGCCGCGCTCGTGACCCTCAACGAACCCGCCAACGTCCACTACATAACGGCCGCTGTGCCGGTGTTCAACCTGACCCCCGCTCCAGGCGAGCCGGCACGGTTCGGCTTCGAGGCCTTCAACGTCCCCGTCGTCCTGGACGCCTCCGTACGCACCGGCGGCGACTACAGCGTCCAGGTGAACGTCAGCAACGCCACGACAACCGCCGAGGTGCTCGGCACCCAGGTGACCCTCTGGGGGGAACCCGGAGATGCCCGACACGACGCCTCTCGCGGCTGGGCGTGCATCGTCGGCGGCAAAGAGGCCCCCGAAGGCGAGGCCTGCGAAGCTCCCAACCCGCGCCCCGTCACGCCGTTTCTGACACTTCCCACCTCCTGTGAAGGTCCGTTGACAGCGACCCTCACCGGCGACTCGTGGTCGGGCGAGACCCTCGAAGGCACGGCGAGCGTCCCGGCCCTCAGCGGCTGCGCGGCTCTCCCGTTCACGCCGGAGATCGACGTGGCGCCCGAAGCGCACAGCGCGAGCACGCCGACGGGCCTGAGCGTCGAGGTCAAGGTGCCTCAGCAGACGACGCTTCAAGCGGGAGGCCTTGCTGAGGCCGACGTGCGGGACACGACGGTGACGTTGCCGGCGGGTGTCGAGCTGAGCCCATCGGCCGCAAACGGCCTTGGTGCGTGCTCGGAGGCGCAGATCGGCTTCACGCGATTCAACGCCGCGACACAGACGAACGAATTCACCAGCACAAAGCCGTCATGTCCGGACGCATCGAAGGTCGGGACCGTGCACATCAAGACGCCGCTCTTGACGCACGAACTCGAAGGCGCGGCGTATCTCGCAGCGCCCGCGCCGAACGGTGAAACGGGCGAGAACCCGTTCAACTCGCTGGTAGCGCTGTATATCGTGGCTGAAGACCCAGCATCTGGCGTGCTGGTGAAGCTCGCGGGAGAAGGCCATCTCGACGAAGGGACCCTCCGCCTCTCAACAACGTTCCGTAACGCGCCGCAGGTGCCCTTCGAAGATCTGCGACTCGACTTGTTCGGCGGGCCGAGGGCGTCCGTGACGACACCTCCTGTGTGCGGGAGCTATGCCACGCAAGCGTCCTTTACACCGTGGTCGGGTACCGGGACGGTCAACGTCGAGTCGCCGGCCGGCGAATTCGCGATCACAGCGGGCGTGGGCGCAGCCGGTTGCCCGGCTAACCCACTGCCGTTCTCCCCCGGGTTCGCGGCGCAGAGCGAAAACGTCCAGGCCGGCGCTTTCACGAGCTTCGCGCTCGAAGTCTCGCGTCCGGACGGCGATCAAGATCTGGCTGGGGTCACGGTGCAGCTGCCGCCCGGTATCGCCGCGATGCTCTCGTCGGTGACCCCGTGCACCGAAGCGCAAGCGAACGCGGACGCGTGCCCACCCCAGAGCGAAGTCGGCCAGGCCACCGCAGTATCGGGTCTCGGCCCGGAACCGTTCACGGTCGCCGGCGGCAGAGTGTTCATCACCGGCCCCTATCGAGGCGCGCCATTCGGCCTTGAGATCGTGACGCCGGCTGTGGCTGGGCCGTTCAACCTCGGCGAGGTGGTCGTGCGTTCGAGCATCTACGTGAACCCGAGCACGGCCGCGATCACGATCCTCACGCCGTCGCTGCCGACGCAGCTGAAAGGCATCCCGCTGCAGCTCGACCGCGTGCTCGTGAGCGTCAATCGCCCGGGTTTTGAGTTCAACCCCACCAACTGCGAACCCAAGCGCATCGAAGGCACTCTCGCCGGCGCGCAGGGCGCCAGCGCGAGCGTGTCCTCCCCGTTCCAAGTAGCGAACTGCGCGAGCCTGCCGTTCCACCCGACGCTGACGGCCACGACCGAGGGCAGGGCGAGCAAAGCCGACGGTGCGAGCCTGGACGTGAAGGTCACCTCCACGCCGGGGCAGGCGAACATCGCGAAGACCGTGCTGACGATCCCCGGCGCGCTGCCGGCGCGCCTGACGACGATCCAGAAAGCGTGCGTGGCCGCGGTCTTTGAAGCGAACCCCTCCTCCTGCCCGGAAGGGTCGGTGATCGGGCAGGCGATCGTGCACACCCCGGTGTTGAAGAGCCCGCTAACAGGCCCCGCCTACCTGGTCTCCCACGGTGGCGCGGCCTGGCCGGACGTCGAGTTCGTGCTCCAGGGCGAAGCGATCACGCTGATCCTCGACGGGCAGACAGCGATCAAGAACGGCATCACCACCTCGACCTTCAACACGGTGCCCGACGCGCCCGTGTCCTCCTTCGAAGCGATCCTGCCCCAGGGCCCACACTCCGCGCTGACCGCGAACCTCCCCGCCGCCGCCAACTACGACCTGTGCGGATCGAACCTCACGATCCCCGCCGTCATCACCGCCCAGAACGCGACCGTCATCACGCAGGCCACGAAGGTCACGGTCCTCGGCTGCGCCACTGTCAAGGACAGCAAACGCCTCACCCGCGCGCAGAAGCTCGCCGCCGCGCTGCACGCCTGCCGCAAAAAATACAAGCACGCGCCCCACAGACGCGTCAGCTGCGAACAGCAGGCCCGCAGACACTACGCGGCAAAAAAGGCTGCACGAGGCCGCTGACCCGCCACCCGCGGGCCTGCTAGTCACGTTGCCCCGCGGGCCTGCTCATCCCGTTGCCGACGCTCCGCGGCCGCGCGATCGATCTGTATACCGACATCGGGCATGCGCTCGCGCACCTCACGCATGAAATGTGCCGTCAGGACGATCGCCCGCAACGGCGAAGTGGCCACGACGCTCGCCGTGCGCGCTCCCCCGGTCTCCAGCACGGCCAACTCTCCGAAGAAGTCTCCCGCGCCCATCTCGTTGATGCGGGATCCATCCTGGAGCACGTCGGCGGTGCCTTCCTCGAGGATCAGCACCTCATAGCCGAAATCCCCCTCATGCATCAGGGTCTCTCCAGCTGTGGCCGTGACTTCGTCCAGCACCCGAGCGAGCATCTGTCGCTGCCCTGGCGAAAGGCCTGCAAACAGGCCGATCTTTTCGAGCCGGCTCGCCCCGTCGCGTCCGATGGTCCTCCGCTGCATCCTGCGTCTATGCTCGCAGACCCACGCGGCGAACGCGTCTCAGACGACTTGGCGGCTGGCAGCGGGTAAGCTTGTGGCCTCGACCCCGCACCGGGGTCGGCGGGCATGATCGGAAGGCCTGATTTGATGCTTGAACAGCTTGAACATGTTGACGTGCTCATCGTCGGCGCCGGACTGTCTGGCATCGGCGCCGGCTACCACCTGCAGGCCAACTGCCCGCACAAGCGCTTCGCGCTGCTCGAGGCTCGCGACCGGCTCGGCGGGACGTGGGACCTGTTCAGATATCCGGGCATCCGCTCGGACTCGGACATGTACACGCTGGGCTACTCGTTCCGCCCGTGGGAGGACGCCAAGGCGATCGCCGACGGGCCGTCGATCCTCCGCTACATCCAGCAGGCGGCGAAGGACTATGGCGTCGAGGAGAAGATCCGCTTCAACCATCGTGTCGTGCGCGCTGAGTTCTCGACGGCGGACGCGCGCTGGACGGTGGAGGTGGAGCGCGCGGACACGCAGGAGACGGTGCGCCTGAGCTGCGACTTCCTGGTGATGTGCAGCGGCTACTACAGCTACGACGAAGGCTACACGCCCGAGTTCCCGGGCCGGGAGCGCTTCGGCGGGCGCATCGTGCACCCGCAGCAGTGGACCGACGACGTCGCCTACGCGGGCAAGCGCGTGGTCGTGATCGGCAGCGGCGCGACCGCCGTGACGCTCGTCCCTGCGATAGCTGAGAGCGCGGCGCACGTCACGATGCTGCAGCGCTCACCGACGTACGTCGTGTCCTTGCCGGGCGAAGACCCGATCGCGATCCTCGCGCGGCGACTGCTGCCCGCGAAGCTCGCCTATTCGCTCGTGCGCTGGAAGAACGTCCTCGTCACGATGCTCGTCTTCCAGCTCTCGCGCCGCCGGCCGAGCCTCGTCAAGTCGATGATCCGCAAAGGGGTCGAGAAGAGCCTGCCGGTCGGCTACGACGTCGACACGCACTTCACGCCCCGCTACAACCCTTGGGATCAGCGCATGTGCCTGGTGCCCGACGGCGACCTGTTCGAGGCGATCAGCGCGGGCAGCGCGTCGGTGGTCACCGACCAGATCGACACGTTCACCGAGACCGGCATCCGGCTCAACTCCGGCGCCGAGCTCGACGCCGACCTGATCGTCACCGCCACCGGGCTCAACCTGCACATGCTCGGCGGCATGCAGCTGGCGGTTGACGGGCGCGACGTGGACACTTCCCAGAAGATGGTCTACAAGGGCATGATGCTCGACGGCGTGCCGAACATGGCGATGACGTTCGGCTACACCAATGCCTCGTGGACGCTCAAGTGCGACCTCACCTGCGAGTACGTGTGCCGCCTGCTCAACCACATGCACGAGCGCGGCTACCGGCAGTGCGCACCACACAGAGACCCCTCGATCGCTGAGGAACCGTTCATCGACTTCTCCTCCGGTTACGTGCTCCGCTCGATCGAGGAGCTCCCAAAGCAGGGGTCGAAGGCGCCGTGGCGCCTGCACCAGAACTACGCGCTGGACATCCTCAGCCTCCGCCGCGGAGCGATCGAGGACGGCGCGATGCAGTTCTCGCGTAACGGCTCAGCGGTCGAGGTCCTGACGCCGGTCGCCGCTTAGGCGGAGGAGCTGTTGGCGCGCCGCCGCCGGCGAGTCACGGCGCCGCCCGCTATCCCCACCGCGCCGACTCCCGCGGCTGCAGCGCCTACACCGACCACGACGGCGCTCCGTCCGACCCTGCGCAGAACACGCCGCACGCGCCGGCGCGTGTACAGGAATCCGGCCGATACGGCTGTCGCCAGGAGCACGTCGTCGATCTGGCGGTCGATCCACCTCTGCGACACGCTCGCAGAGCCTAACACCTGGCTGAGTGCGTCAGCCCTCCTGGCCCGCCTACTTGTGTGGGCAAGGGATGGTGCCCGTGCTGGTGAGCAGGCTGCCGTCCTGCAGGGAGGTGACCACCTTGTATGGGAAGCCTCCGCGGGGGCATGTCTTGGGAGCGACGACGCCGCGCACGTGCACCAACTTCCTCTTGCCGTGCACCGTTTGGTAGTAGGCGACGTTATCGTCGCCAAACGTCAGGAAGATGCTCGCTATTGAGCCGTTGGGCCCTTCAGGGAGCGTGGGCACGAGCGGTATTGCGACGTTGAAGCCGATCCCGTAAGGCTTCGGCGCCTGGATTTCCTTGGCTTCCACGACGAGCTGCTCGGACACCGGTGAGACAGCGCTCGCGTACACGAGCACGACCAGATGACCGTTTTCCTTCGGTCCGAGGAAGAGGTCGAGCGTGTACGGTCCGCTGATGACTTCTTTGGCGAGTTCCAGCGCTCCCGTGCCGCCGCCGAAGCCGATGCGAGAGTTAGAGGGACACGCGCTCGGACCGCCCGCTTGAAGCTTCGCGGCGGTGCAGGTGCCGGCGCCTCGCACATCGATGTGCAGGCCGGCGGGTAGATAGACGGTCACGTTTCGCAGCGGCGATGGCACGGGTTCGCCGGTCGAGGTCAACTTCGCCGTGCCCGAGATGTTGATCGGGGCGCCGAGCTTGTCCGGCGTGAAGCTCAGATGCACCGCCGCCGTCTCCGCCGCCCATGCGACGGCGGCGAGGATCAAGCACGCGCACGCGACCGATGCGCCAACCAGCATCCGGACTTTGGGCACGACCGCTCTCCCTCTATGATGCTCGATCTAAATGCTCAGATATATGCAACCAGATATGTCGAACCGCAGCAATGAGCTCCGTGTGGTCGGTTCTGGCGACCGGGTCGCGGGAGCCGATGCGGCTTAAGCCACCCGGATACCTCCTGCTGGGCATGGTCCGTCTCGGCGCCAGCTCCGGTTACGCGATCAAGAAGGCCGCCGATCTTTCGACGCGCTTCTTCTGGCCGACATCGCTGGCACAGGTCTACCCCGAACTCGCCCGGCTCGAGCGCGAGGGGCTGCTGACGCGACGCGATGACCCCCAGGGCGCGCGAGCGAGATCCGCATACGAGATCACCGAGGAGGGGGAAGCCACCCTGCTCGCCTGGCTGCGCTCGACCCGTGAAGCGCCGATCCAGTTCCGAGACGAAGGCCTGCTCCGCGCGCACTTCGCCGACATCCTCCCGCGCGAGGACCAGCTCGCGCTCGTTCGCCGGCTGCGCGAGCGCGACAGGCTGGTGGTCGCCTACATACAACGCGAGATCATCCCAATCGCCGAGTCGCTCGAGGAACAGAGCGACCAACGCTTCCCCACGCTAGCCGCGCGCTTCGGTGCCCACATGTATACGTGTGCCGAGGAATGGCTCGCGCGGCTGGAGGCGGAGCTCGAGGCAGAAGACGCGGACGACGCAGACACCGCCGCAACCACCGATCCGGCTCGATCCGCTAAGAGTTAAGCGGTCGCTCGCCGGCGTCCACAGTCAGGCGTCCAGCTCGGTTTCCAGGCGCGCCAGCCATTGATCCACGTAGGCGTAGGTGTCGGCGCCCAGGCGCGCGACGAGCGCCGGATAGCGAGTTCCGCTTGACGCGAGCGCCTCGGCCAGAGGCAGGATCTCCTCGCGGATGTGGGCGCTGGCGTCGCCGGCGCGCGCACGTGCGCGCCGCACCAGCGCAAGCTGCTCCTGCGCGGAGAGAGCGTCGGCGAAGAACAGCCGCAGGACACCCTCGTCGCGGAACTGCGTCGGCGTTTCGCGCGTGGAGCGCAACCACGCGAGCAACGCCGCTTCGCCGCCCTCCGTGAGCTCGTACGCGAAACGCTCTCGCGCACCGCGCGAGTCGTCGTGGCGGCTCAGCAGCCCCGCTCGCTCGAGCCGCGCCAGCTCCGGATAGACCTGCGCCAGCGACGTCGGCCAGAAGAAGCGGGTCGACGCGTCAGCGGCCTTCTTGATCGCGTATCCCGAGCGGGCGCCGAGGCGCACCATGCCCAGCATCAGAAACGCCGGCGGCGTGAGCTTCATCGCGCGCACCGATCGGGTCGCCGGGACCCGTCCCGCGAAACCTCTTGCAGCGCGACGACGTATCTGCTCCGATGCATACTTGATGTCATATCGGACTAATGCGAGGAACGCAAGTTGCGCCCGCGCGCTGATGCTCGCCGGCAGCACTGTGCGAATCGCCTACGGCTCGGCGTCGCTGCTGGCGCCGGCGAGCATGGTGTCAAGGCATTGCGCGCCCGACACCCACGGCCTGGCTGACCCGAGGCTCCTGCTCCGCGCGTTTGGCGGCCACCAGCTCGTAACCGGATGTCTGACGCTCGCGGCCAGCCGCTCGCGACGCCTGGCTCGCCCGGCGGCCCTCCTCAGCCTCTTGATCGACACGCTCGACGTGGCCTCGGCCGCGATCGAGCTGCGCGCGCGTGGCCAGCGCGATCAAACGATCACCGGCGGGTTCGTGATCTCGGGCGCCGGGATGATCACTTTCGCGGCCGCTCTGCTCGCGGGCGCTCGCGGCGCTCCTGCGGATGCACGGTCTCGCCGCGGGCGAGCATCGTGACGAACTGCTCGATGCGCCGCACGCGGGTGTCGCGTCGCTTGGCGCTGTGGATCCGGTAGAGCACCGCATATCGGTTCTGGGCGCTCAGAAGCTCGAACGTCGCTTTCGCCTTCGGCTCCGCGGCCAGCGCCGCGGCGAGGTCCTCCGGCACCTCCATCGATCGCTGGCCTGGATAGGTGGCCTCCCACCTCCCGCCCGCCGGGGCGTGAAGCGCTGGCAGTAGGTCCGCTCGTCGCGGCGTCTGGCCTGGCCATCGATCCAACCGTGGCACAGCGCCTCCTCGAGTGCCTCGTCGTAGCTGAGCGTGGTCGGTGCCGTCGTGCCACGCTTGGCGAGGACCAGCCACACCGCGCCCTCGTCCTCGTGGTGCGCGGTCAGCCACGCGCGCCAGCCGGCAGCGTCGGCGACGATCAGCTCGGGCAGCTCATCGACCACCTGCTCACTCTCGCAGTCCGGGCCAGCTCCGCCTCGGCGCTCGCGCTCATCACCGTTGTGAGCCGAACAGGCGCAGGAAGAACAGGAAGATGTTCAGCACGTCCAGGAAGATCCCGGCGGCGAGCGGGACGACTTCTTCCATGCCCGCGCGGCGCATGCGGTTGAAGTCCAGCAGCGTGTAGCCCCCGAAGATCCCCAGGCCGAGCACCGAGTAGACGACGTTGCCGCCCGGCATCGACACGAACAGCGAGACGAAGCCGAACACGATCAGCCCCAGCAGCGCGACGAATAGGAAGCGGTAGCCCGCCGACAGGTCCCGGCGGATCATGTAGCCGATGCTCCCGAGTGCGGCCACGAACAGCGCCGTCGCGCCGGCGGCCTGCCAGACGACTTCCGGGGCGACTTCGGCGTATGAGTTCAGCCCTCCGCCCAGGCCGAGGCCGAGCGCCAGCCCCGCAGCGAACAGCAGCGTGATCGCCAATCCCTCCGAGCGGCGAGCGAAGTTCAGCCCGATGATGCATCCGAAGCCCGCGAAGAAGCAGATCAGCGACGCGCCCTCGGTGAAGTGGCGGCCGAGGTAGGCGCCGAGGGTGAAGAAGGCGACCGTGACCGCCACCAGGCCCATGACCTGGCCGAACACTCCCGCCTCGCCCACGCTCGCAACCGAGCCGAACATTCCGCTGTCGCTGCTGTATGACTGTGCTGAGGGCAACGCTCACTCCTTTGCTCGGGCGCGATGATGAAGAGCTTCGGTCAAGCTATTGCAGACGGGCAGAACATATCGAGAGCAGATCGAGAGGGGCAGGAGATGGAGCGGGTCGATGTCGTCGTCGTGGGAGCGCGCCTGGCAGGGTGCGCCGTGGCGGCACCGCTGGCGCGCGCGGGGCGCCGCGTGGTGGTGCTCGACAAGATGCGCTTCCCGTCCGACCAGCTCTCCACGCACGTGCTCATGCCGGGCGGCACGAGCGAGCTCGCGAAGCTGGGCGCGCTGCCGCGCATCCTTGCCCTGAAGCCCTCGCGGGTACGCTGGACGCAGATCGAGGTCGACGGCATCAGCGCGCTGGAGCGGCTGCGGCCCGCCGCCGACGGCATCGACTACGGCGTGTGCGTCCCGCGCGACCTCCAGGACGTTCAGCTCGTGCAGGCGGCGCGCGAACAGGGCGCGCAGGTGCGCGAGCACTGCACCGTGGAGTCGCTGCGGTGGCGCGCCGGGCGCGTCGTCGGCGTCCGCTACCGCGACGGTCAGGGCCCCGCGCGCGAGATCGCCTCGACGCTCGTCGTCGGCGCCGACGGCCGCCGCTCCACAGTTGCCGCTCAGGTCGGCGCCTGGACCCCCTACCGCGTCTCGCGCAACGGCCGTGGCCTCGTGTTCCGCTACCTCGAGGACCCGATGGCTGGCCGGATCGAGGCCGAGACCTACTACCAGTGGCGCGAGGGCAACTCGTTCGCGTTCGCGTTTCCGAGCACGCCGGTCGGCAAGCTGCTCGTGCTGCTGATGGGTCACCGCGACGAGGCGAGCGAGGCCCGCGATGATCCCGAGGGCTACTGGCAGCGCAAGCTCGGCGAGCACCCCGGGCTCGCCGCGCGCGTGGCCGGCGCGCCACCGGGGACCAAGCTGCGCACGACCGGCGAGACGCCCGCGTTCTTCCGCGCCTCCTCGGGCCCGGGGTGGGCGCTGGCGGGCGACGCCGGGCACTTCAAGGACCCCGTCACCGGACAGGGCATGCGCGACGCGATGCTCGCCGGGCGAACGCTCGCCGAGCACGTGCTGGCGGTGCTCGACGATCCGGGCGCGGTCGATCGCGCCACCCGTGCATGGGAGTCCGCGCGCGATCGCGAGTGCCTGCCGGCGTATCACTTCGCGAACTCCGACACGAAGGTCGCGCGCCAGTCGGCGGTGATCGGCGAGCTGGTGCGTGACGCTGCACGCACGATCGAGCCCGACCTCACCGACCTGTTCGGTCGCGCTCGCACGCCGCAGCAGATCGCGCCGCTGCCGCGGCTCGTGCGCGCGCTCGGCGCAGCCCTGTGGCACGGTGATCGGCCGCGCCTTCAGACGTTGCGCCAGGCCGCGCCTGACCTGCGCACCGAGCTGGCGATTCGCTTCGAGCGGCGCGCCGACCGGTTCCGCTCGACCCGACTCATCCCCGGCTCCGAGCACCCCGACGCGCCATGGCCAGCCCCGCCGAAGCCCGCGCCCGCGTCCCGGCCTGCGCCTCGGTCCGCGTCCGCGCCAACGGCGGTAGACGACATCGTCCACGAGGAGGCAGTCACATGACCCGCATCGCCGTCGTTCAACCGGCGCTCGCGCTCGGCGAGGTCGAGCGCAACCTCGAGCGGATCGAGGACCTGATCCGCGACGCCCACCGCGAGCACGCGGCGGACGTGATCATCGTCCCCGAGGCCTGCACCACGCCCAACGTGTTCGCCCGCGTGCTCAGGGAAACCCCCCGACCGGTGGACGGCCAGCCGTTTCAGTTGCTCACGCGGCTCGCGCGCGAGCTCGACTGCGTGATCGGCGGGGGCTTCATCGCCGTGCGCGGCGAGCACGCCTACGGCACCTTCCTGCTCGCCGAGCCCAGCGGCGCGGTGCACCTGCATGACAAGGACATCCCCACCGCGTGGGAGCAGAACTACTACGTCGGCGGCGATGACTCCGGGGTGACCCGCAGCGTCTCGCTGGGGTGCACGGTGGGGCTGATGTCGGGCTGGGAGTGGGCGCGCTTTCGCAGCTCGGCGCGCGTACGCGAGGGCGGCGCGCGGGTCGTGCTCGGCGGCATGTGCTGGCCGTCGATGCCGCTCAACTGGCCCGGGCCGCTGCACAGGTGGGCCGAGCGCGAGGACGGGATTTGGCGTGAGCAGGCGCGCGCGCTTCCCGGCCAGGTGGCGCGGCTCACGGGCGTGCCGGTGGCCCACGCCGCGCACGTCGGCCCGGTCGAGGGCGAGACGCCGCTCGGGCCGGGGATCCCTTGGAAGACACGGATGATCGGCGAGTCACAGGTGTGCGACCGCGACGGCACCATCCTCGCACGCCTGACGCTCGAGGACGGCGCGGGTCACGTCGCCGCCGACGTCGACCTCGCCGTTCCGCCGGCGCCCGTCGATCCGATCCTGGACCGGCTTTGGATCCCCAGCTTCACGCTGACCACCAACGCGGCTTGGTACGCGATGAACGCACACGGGTCGGTGAGCTACAAGCTGCGCCACGCGCGCAACGCGTTCCCGTGGCAGGCGTGGCCTGCGGGGGATCTACCCGACGAGGTGGCGCCCTCGAATCCGGCCGACGCCGCGGCGGCGACGAGCGCGTGAGCGCTCACGCGCTGAGCGCGACAGCCGCATCGGGCGTGGCTACGACGAAGCTGAAGCTCTCCTGAATGTAGAGGTGCACCGTCTGCGCGTCGTGTCGCTCGTAGCCGAGCTCGAAGATCCTGCCCGCAATCGAACACGAAGTCCCCGCCGCGCAGGCTCAACACGACCGCGCCGTTGACGCCAGGCGCCCAAACGATCGGCCCGTCGAGGATCTTGCGCAGGTGATCGAGCAGCAGGCAGCCGCCGTGCTCGGCGGTCTCCACGACGCGCCTGTACTGCTCGCGTCCGAGAGCCATGCCGTAGGGACCGCCGACGCCGCTTCGCAGCAGGCGCTCGACCGCTCCCGCGACGGCGCGCGTGTAGCTCTCGGCGTCCTCGCCGAGCTGCTGTGGCGTGTGTGGGGAGGCGCCGGCGACGCCCGTGATGTCGGCGTCGCTCCAGCCGTGGAAGACGGCCGTGTTCTCGGCGACGGCGATCTGATGGGCCGCTCGGTCGAGCGAAGAGAGATCGGCGTCGACTGCGCCCCGGTCCTGATCGCGAAGCTCTTGCAGCGACACGGTGAAGTCCGCGCGTAGCTCTGCCAGCGGCAGCACGCGGCGGCGGACGGCGAGGACGCCGTCGTGCGGCGAGGCTGCGTCCTGCGTACGCCCCAGATTGGTGGCCGAGTGCTTCCAGCCGTGCGGACCCGAGAAGTCGGTCAGCGCGCGCGCCGCGAGCGCGGGCGTCAAGCGCTGCCGGGCCTCGTGGTCGAGCGCCTGCCAACCAGAGTCGGTGATCGGTGCGAGCGCGCGGAGCAGATGGTCCATCAGCGGACGCTGCCGGCGTCGTCGCCGATACCGAGCGAACCCGCGCCGGCGCCGCCCGAGTGCTCTCCATCGGGGTCGCCTCCCCCCGTGGCGTCAGCCTCGGACTCCTCGCCGTGCTCGACGATGTCACCCGACTGAAAGAGGATGCCCTTGGCGATCTCACGCCACAGCGGCGTGCGGCGCAGCAGGAACTCGAGATCCATGCTGAAGTGCTTGAACTCCTCACCTTGGGCGTCGCGCATGATCGCGAGCGCGTCGCTGTCGTCCTCAACCGCGAGGCGCTGCTCGTACCATCCGATCGCTTCGGCCTCCTCGGTCAGCGACGCGCACATCCGCGCGAACGTGCGCGTCTTGGCAGAGAGCTCCTGGGGTGGCTCGTGATACTGATCAAAACCCATGGCGCGTAGCGTATCCGTGTGTCAGCGCAGGCGCTAGACCGATCCGGCTCAGCGTGTATAACGCGCGATTACAACGGGCGTAGCGCTACTTGTGGCTTGTCGATTTGGCGGCCGCGAGGAACTCCTCCAGCGCGCCGGCGTCGAGCGGGGGCGAGAACAGGAATCCCTGCCCCTGATCGCAGTGTTCGCGCTGCAGCGTCTCGAGCTGGGCGCGGTCCTCGATGCCCTCAGCGAGCGTCTCGATGTCGAGCGTCTTGCCCAGCTGCACGAGCGTGTGGACGACGGCGGCGGACGCCTTGGAGGTCGAGATGCCGGCGACGAAGAAGCGGTCGATCTTGAGCGCGTCCACGGGAAACTGGCGCAGGTAGGCGAGCGAGCTGTGCCCGGTGCCGAAATCGTCGATCGCGATGCGCACGCCCAGCTGCTTGAGCAGGTCGAGTCGCGCGGCGGTTGCGTCGGCATCGCGCATGAGCGTGGTCTCGGTGACCTCCAGGGTCAGGGCTACCGGGTCAAAGCCGCTTGCGTAGAGCGCGCTGCGGACGTCTTCGATCAGCCGGTCGTCGTCGAGCTGGCGCGTGGACACGTTCACGGACATGCCGATCGCGTGGCCGCGCTGGCTCCAGGCCGAAGCCTGCCTGCAGGCCTCGTCGAGCACCCAGCGCCCGATCGACACGATCAGCCCACTCTCTTCGGCGATCGGGATGAAGTCCACGGGAAGGAGCAGGCCGCGTGTGGGGTGGCGCCAGCGGATCAGGGCCTCGGCCCCGATCACGCGCTCCGATCGCAGGTCGAACGTGGGCTGGTAGAGGAGGAACAGCTCGTGGCGCTCGAGCGCCTCGGCGAGGTCCATCTCGAGCGTGAGCCGGTCGCTCGAGGCGGTCTGCATGCTCGACTGGAACAGCGCGTAGCGGTTGCGACCGCCCGCCTTGGCGCTGTACAGAGCGAGGTCCGCGTCGCGCAGCAGCTCATCGGCGCTCGTGCGAACGCCCATCGCGATGCCCACGCTGGCGGTGATGGTCAGCTGCCGCCCGAGCGTATGGCTCGTGTGGTAGGGCTCACGCAGCACCTGCAGCAGACGTTCGGCGACGAGCTCTGGACCGGCGTCCAGCGTGGAGCCCTCGAGCAGGACGACGAACTCGTCGCCGCCCAGGCGAGCGGCCGTGTCGCCTTCTCGGACGACCGTCAGCAGCCTTTCGGCGACTATCTGCAGGAGCTCGTCGCCCGCCGCATGTCCAAACGTGTCGTTGACGTGCTTGAAGCCATCTATATCGACAAACAGCGCCGCCACCGGAATCTGCTGGCGACGCGCGCGGGCGAGCATCTGCTGCGCCCGGTCGAGCGCGAGGACGCGGTTTGGCAGGCCGGTCAGCGCGTCGTGCAAGGCCTGGTGACGCAGCTGCGCGGTCTTCTCCCGCACCATCGCGAGCGCTCGCTCGCGCGAGCGCGCCAGGACCATGATCAGCACGAACAGCAGGGCGCTGACGAGCGCGCCGGCGACGAACACCAGCAGCCCCTGGAGGCTCGCGGACAGCCCGTCGGCGGGCGCCGCCCCCGAGACGGTGACCGTCCACGCCCCTTCGACCTGAATGGTCTTGGTCTGCGAGAACGCTGCGGCCGCCGTGACCGCGCCGATCCGGTCGATCGATTGCGTGCGCCGCCCTGGGTTGCTGTGGTAGAGCGTCAGGGCGAGACCGGGGTGATGCTGGGTGGCGAGGTGGATGACGGTGGGCACGTCGACCGAGCTCGCGATCCACCCGGCGACCGCGGCGCGGCGCTGAGCGACCGTGGTGAGGCTGGCGCCGCGACGGTAGAACGCCGTCTGGAACAGCGTGGTGTGCACACCATCCGCGTATACCGGCAGCACGAGCAGCTGCCCGGTGTCGGTCTGCGCGCGCAGTAGCGACGCCTGCGACCTTCCCACGACGGAGCTCGGCGAGCACCAGTCGCCCTGGGCCACGCGGGCGTCTTCCGTGCTGAGCCCGCCCATCACGGTGACGCTGGCCGTAAGCAGGCAGTATCGCCCGTGTCCGGTGGCGGGAACGGGCGCGGGCGTGCCACCCACGAGCATGCGGAACGACGGATCGGCGTTGCGACGGGCCAGGAAACCCGCCAGCTCACGTGCCGGCACGGCTTCCACGACGACCGTGCCGAGGCCCCCCACCAGCCGCCGCTCGCCGTCCAGCTGGCCGAACCACCGTTCGAAGCGACTGGCGCTCATGTGGGGCTCCATCGTCAGCGCGGCGCGCAGCGTCGCGATGAAGTCGGCGTCGCGACGGAGCATCGTGCCGAGCGTCGCGCTTACGTCGGAGGCGGTGGCGTCGAACGTCTCCCTTTCGTGCATGCGCACGCTGGAGCGCCACAGCAGGGCGCTGCCGAGCGAGGCCGCCACGCCGACGGCGAGCACCGCGCACGCGAATGCCAGCCATCGCGTGTGGTGTGCGGCGGTCCGGTCGGGCTCCTGCTCGCTGTGCGGCAGCGCAGCGATGTCATCGAGATGCTCGCGCACGTCAATCCATCGGCGTCTCGCGAGGCGATCCTTAACCCTGGACTTGGCACGGGCGGCTGTCTAGGCCCTGACGCGCGCGCCGTCGGGATCGAACAGCGGCTCGCGCGTTACCTCGCCGGCGACCCACTCGCCGAAGATGTCCACCTCCACGGGCGTGCCCACGCCGGCCTCGGCCGGCAGATAGGCGTAGGCGATCGAGCGCTCCACCGTGTAGCCGTAGCCACCGCTGGTGACCCGCCCGAGCACCTCGCCGTTCACGCGCACGGGCTCGTTGCCGAGCGCGACCGATCGCGGCTGCTCGAGCACGAGGCAGCGCAGGCGCTTGTGCGGCTCGGCCGGCCGGCCGGCCTCCTCGTCAGAGGCGATCCCCAGCGCCGCGGATCCCAGGAATGCACGGTCCTGCTTGACGCAGAAGCCGAGCCCGGCCTCGTAGGGCGTCTCGTCGGGGGTGATGTCAGCGGCCCACACCCGGTAGCCCTTCTCCAGGCGCAGCGAGTCGATCGCGCGGTAGCCGCCCGCCAGCAGCCCGTGCTCGCGCCCGGCCTGCCACAGCGTCCGCCACAGGCCGGCGCCGTACTCGGTCGGGCAGTACAGCTCCCAGCCGAGCTCGCCCACGAACGTGACCCGCAGCGCGCGCACGGGGACGTCGCCGACCGCGAGCTCGCGCATCCGCATGTAGCCAAAGTCCAGCGCATCGTCGGTGAGCGGCGCGAGGATGTCGCGCGCCCGCGGCCCCCACAGGGCGAAGCAGGCCCACCGCGCTGTGACGTCCGAGCAGCGCACGCTGCCGTCCTGCGGCGCGTGCCGTCGGATCCAGCTGAGGTCGTGGTTGCCGAACGCGGTGCCGGTGACGATCGAGAACAGCTCCTCCTCCACGCGCGTGACCGTGAAGTCGCACTCGATCCCGCCGCGGCGATTGAGCATCTGCGTATACGTGATCGCTCCGACCCCACGCGAGACATGGTTGTCGCACAGTCGCTCGAGGAACTCCGCGGCGCCCGGACCGGCGACCTCGAGCTTGGCGAAGGAGGACTCGTCGAACAGCCCCGCGCGCTCGCGTGTGGCGCGGTGCTCGGCGCCGATCGCCGGTGACCAGTGCATGCCGGCCCAGCCGCGCGGGCGCAACGACTCCTCGCCAGCGGCGGCGTTGGGCTCATACCAGTTGACGCGCTCCCAGCCGGACTTCTCGCCGAACACGGCGCGGTGCTCGGCGTGCCACGGATACGCGCTGGAGGTACGCAGTGGCCGACCGGCCTGGCGCTCGTGCCCGGGGTAGCGGATGTCGTAGTAGGTCTCATACACCTCGGTGGTGCGCTTGAGCGTGTAGGCGGGCGAGCGGAAGTGCGGGCCGAAGCGGCGGATATCCATCTCCCAAACGTCGATCGTCGGTTCCCCTGAGAGGATCCACTCGGCCATCACGCGGCCGATGCCGCCGGCGCCCGCCAGGCCGTGCGCGCAGAACCCGGCCGCGACGAAGAGGCCGCTCACCTCGCTCTCGCCGAGGCAGAACTCGTTGTCGGGCGTGAACGCCTCCGGGCCGTTGATCAGGCGGGTGACCGTGATCTCGTCCATGATCGGCACGCGCCGGGCGGAGTTCCTGGCGATCTCCTCGAAGCGCGGCCAGTCCTCTTCGAGCAGGCGGCCGTTGAAGTCGGGCGGAATCGCGTCCAGCAGGTGCTCGTCCAGCGCCCACGGCGCCGAATGGCGCTCATAGCCACCCATGATCAGGCCGCCGCCCTCCTCGCGGAAGTAGATCAGAAGGTCGGGGTCGCGCAGCGTGGGTAGGTGAGCCAGATCGCCGCCGCCGCTCGGCGCGCGCTCACGGAAGGGCTGGGTGACGAGGTACTCGTGGGCGAACGGCACGATCGGGACACGCACGCCGGCCATGCGCCCGAGCTCGGCGGCGAACATGCCGCCCGCGTTCACAACGATCTCCGCCTCGATCGAGCCCCGCTCGGTGTGCACGCCGCGTACGCGAGCGCCCGCACCTCCGCGATCGACGTCGATGGCGGTGACGCGCGTGTGGGTGAACACGCGGCAGCCGCCCTCGCGTGCGCCGTCGATGAGCGCGCTCGTGAGCAGCGACGGGTCGAGGTAGCCGTCGCTCGGCAGGTAGGAGCCGCAGCGCACACCCTCGGTGCTCATCAGCGGGAACAGCTCGCGTGCCTGCGCCGCGGAGATCAGCTCGAGCGGAAGGCCGAACGTCTTCGCCCACGCCACCTGGCGCAGGACCTCCTGCTCGCGCTCGGCGGTGCAGGCGAGGCGGATGCCGCCGCACTGCACCCACCCGCAGTCGAGCGTGCGATAGAGCTCGACCGAGTCCATCATCATCCGCGTCAGCGACACGCTCGATCGGAGCTGACCGACGAGCCCCGCGGAATGGAACGTCGAACCGCTGGTCAGCTCGCTGCGCTCGAGCAGCACGACGTCGCGATCGCCGAGCTTGGCGAGGTGGTGGGCGATCGAGGCGCCGCCGACGCCGCCGCCGATGATGACCACGCGCGCGCGGTCGGGAAGCTCACGCGCTGTGGCCACTCACATCACCACTGTGCGCAGGCGAGCCACTCCTCGAAGCGCGGCTCCTGGACGGCGGCGTGCAGCCGCTGGAAGTGCTCGCGTGCGTAGTGCTCGAAGTCGAAGTCGAGCTCCGAGACCTGTGCTTGCACGATGCCCCACGCGGCCTCGCGCGCGTCGGAGAGCACGCGCATCAACTTCAGCGCCGCGCGCTGCCCTTGCGTGGGGGGCTGCCCGGCGTAGGCCGTCAGCAGGCGCTCGTCGGTGGTGTCGTCGAAGTGGTTGTTGACGGACAGGTTGCCGAGGTCGAAGCAGGGGTGGCCCATGCCCGCGTACTCCCAGTCGACGATCATCATGCGGTCGCCGTCGCGGGCGCGGATGATGTTGCCGGCGAGCAGGTCGTTGTGACACGGCCGGGGGCGCTCGAGCGGCAGGACCGCGGCGACGCGCGCGGCCACTGCAGACGCGTCGGCGTAATCGGCCGGGAGCGCGCCGCCGCGTGTGCGCACGATCGCCGCGTAGTCGTCGAGCAGGTCGGGGACCCAGAAGCTGGTGGGCAGGTCGGTGTGCGAGTAGTGAAAGCTGCGTAGGGCGTGCGCGATCTCCTCGACGCGAGCGGCTATCTCCTGCGAGCTGGCCGGCTGGCAGACGACGAAGCGCGTCACCAGGCAGTCCTCGAGCGCGGCCGCGACCGCCGGAGCGATCGCCCGTCGCGCGGCGCTTTCGCTGGCCAGTCGCTCGGCGTCGCGGTCGATGCCGAGCAGGTCCGTGTCTTTACCGTGGATGCGAAGCACGTAGTCGGTGCCTCCGAGCGTGACGCGGAAGTTGCGGTTGGTGATGCCGCCCTCGAGCGACACCGGTTCGCCGCTGGGCGGGCCGAGCGAGGACTGCAGGCGCTGCACGATGTCATCCAGCTGGCCCACGCCGCCAACGTATCGTTGCAGCATAAGGCGTGCAACCTATACCTTCACCTGCATGACGCGGGCGATGCGGTGAACCTGCCTACGCCCGACCCGCCGACCGTCGACGAGCTGATCGCAGGCGCCAATCTGGACGCGGCGCGCGCTGCGCTCAGCGGTGTCGCCGTGTGGACGCCGACGCTCGCGTGCGAGGACCTGGCCGAGCTCGCGGGCACGCCGGTGGCGCTGAAGGCGGAGTGCCTGCAGGGGACCGGGTCGTTCAAGCTGCGCGGTGCGCTGAGCAAGGTGGCGGCGCTGGGCGCGCGCGCTGCGGCGGGCCTTCTGACCGCGAGCGCGGGCAACCACGCGCGCGCGGTCGCCCGCGCCGCGCGCGTCACGGGCGTGGGCTGCGAGGTGTTCATGCCGCGCGATGCGCCGGTCTCCAAGGTCGCCGCCGTGCAGGCGTTGGGCGCGCGGGTGCAGCTGCAGGGCGCTTCTGTGGAGGAGGCGCTCGAGCTGGCCGCTGCGCGCGCCGAGGAGACGGGCGCGGCGCTCGTGCACCCGTTCGACGATCTCGACGTGATCGCCGGACAGGGCACGCTCGCGCTGGAGCTGCTCGAGGATGTGCCCGATCTCGCCCGTGTGGTCGTGCCCGTCGGTGGCGGCGGCCTGGCGAGCGGGATCGGGATCGCGCTGCGACGCGCGCGCGCCGATGTCGAGCTCGTGGGGGTGCAGGCGCAGACGTGTGCGCCGTACGCACACGCGCTGCGGGGCGGCGAGCAGGCTGGCGCTGCCGCCGGCGCGACGATCGCTGACGGCATCGCGATCAAGCGCCCGGGCGCGCTCACGCTGCCGCTCCTGCGCGAGCTCCTGCACGGCATCTGCACCGTGAGCGAGGAGGAGATCGCGGATGCGATGGTGTTCCTGGCCGAGCACGCCAAGCTGGTGGCCGAGGGGGCGGGCGCGGTGGCCGTCGCCGCCATCCGCAGCGGGCGCCTGGCAGCGGCGTCGGGAACGACCGTGGCGATCGTGTCTGGCGGCAACGTGGACAGCGGCCTGCTGGCGGGACTGCTGCTGCGCCACGAAACCGAGGAGGGCCGGCGCGTGCGTTTGTTCACGCGCGTTCCCGACCGACCGGGCGGCCTCGCCGAGCTGCTCGACCTCGTCGCCCGCGCGCGCGCCAACCTCGTCAGCGTGGAGCACGTGCGCGAAGCGGTGCCGCTGCACGTGCGCGAGACGGGCATCGAGCTGACGCTCGAGACGCGGGGCCGCGGTCACACCGGGGAGCTCCTCGCTGTGCTCGACGCAGCCGGCTATGACGTGAGGGTCGTGCAGGGGGAACGTTAAGGGACTCCGCGGCTGGCGCCGCTGCGTCTCGCGGGGTGGCGAAGTCGTACACCCTCGCGCGCTCTACACCCAGGCGGCACCCTACACCTCGCGCCGCACCTACACGCGCGCGCTGGCCTTTACGAACGCGCGCCAGCGCTCGCGCTCGGCTGCGCGCTGCACCGCACCCACGCGCGCGTCGACGCGGCTTCCGCGCGGCAGTCGCCGCGCGGCGTCCTCGACGCTGGCGAACACGCCCGCGCCGACGCCGGCGAGCATCGCGGCGCCGAGCACGGTCGCGTCGGCGGGCCCGACAGTCAACGGCAGACCCAGCGCATCGGCCTGGATTTGCAGCAGCGTCCGGTCGTTGCTCAGGCCGCCGTCCACGCGCAGGCTGTCGACGGGAGCGAGTGCGGCGATCGCCCCGACGATGTCCGCTACGCGCCACGCGATCGCCTCCAGCGCAGCGCGTCCAACGTGTGCCGCGCTGACCCCCGGATGCAGCCCCGCGATCACGCCACGCGCGTCCGGAAGCCACCAGGGTGCGCCAAGACCGGCGAGCGCCGGCAGCATCATCACGCCGGAGCTGTCGGGCACGGTGGCCGCCGCCGCTGCGAGCGCGCGGGCGTCGGGCGCCAGGCCGAGCCCCTCGGCCAGCCAGTCCAGCAGCGAGCCCGCGGCGAACACGCCCCCGTCGAGCGCGTAGGAGACCTCGCCGCCCGGCGCGGCCCACGCGACGGTCGGCAGCAGGCCGCTCGCGCGCCTCGGCTCGCGCGTGCGCCCGAGCACGAACACGCCGGTCCCGTAGGTCGCCTTCAGCTCACCCGGGCGGACCGCGCCGGAGCCGGCGAGCGCGGCCTGCTGGTCGACGAGCTGCGCGGCCAGCGGCAGCGCCACCGACCAGCGGGCGTGTCGCAGCTCGCCCAGCTGGCCAAATGTGGGGCCGACGGCAGGCAGCCACTCGCGTCGCAGGGCGAACGCGGCGAGCAGCTGGTCGTCCCAGTCGCGTCCCCCGAGCGCGAGCAGCTGCGTGCGCGACGCGGTCGAGAGGTCGGTGGCGAAGCGCCCACCGAGACGGTCGGTGAGGAAGGCGTCGACCGTTCCCAGGCGCAGCATGCCGCGATCGCGAGCGCTTTGCACCGCGGCGTCGTTGGCGAGCAGCCACGCGAGCTTGCCGGCGGAGAAGTAGGGATCGAGCGGCAGCCCGGAGCGCTCGACGGCCGGCGCGTGCATCTGCGCCAGCAGCGATTGCTGGCGCTTGTCCTGCCACACGATCACCGGCGTGAGCGCGCGGCCGCTGTCGGCGTCCCACGCGAGCACGGACTCGCCCTGATGGTCGAGGCCCGCGGCGAGCACCGCGCGCCCGCGCGCGTGCTCGAGCACCTCCGCGACCGCGTCGACGACCGCGCTCAGGATCAGCTCGGGGTCCTGCTCGACCCACCCGGGCTGCGGATGCGCGATCGGCACGGCTCGGCGGGACTCAGCGACCGCTCGCAGCTCGCAGTCGAACAGAGCGGCCTTGACCGCGGTCGTGCCCTCGTCGATCCCCAGCAGCAGCCCCGAGCTCATGGCGTGGCCGAGGTGTGGCTGTGGCGCGCGGCGCGCTGCCACCACGCGCTCTCCGCGGGCGCGGAAGCGGACGCCGACGGCGACAGAGCACGCGTGGGGCCGAGCGAGATCGCAACCCCCTCGGCGAGCATGCCGGCGACGTGCTCGCCGATCCCCAGCGCGGCCGACAGCCCGGTTGAGCGGATCGCGGCGACGTGGATCAAGGCGGAGAGCGTGCGCGAGCGCTGGATCACATAGTTGGCGTTGCGCCCGGCAGGGCGCAGGCCGGCGTAGGCGCCGATCGGTGCGAGGCCCTGCAGCGCGGGGTACATGCGTGTGGCGCCCGGCAGGATCAGCTCGGCGGCGTCGGCCTCGACGGACCAGTCGCGCTTGTCCTCGCGCTCGCGCGCGGTCGGCCCGGCGATCACGGCGCGGCGATCGAGCGTGGGAAACACGAGCACGCCCTTACCCACCGCCGAGGGCACCGGCAGCAGGATCCGCTCGAGCGGCTGCTCGTGCGACGCCCCGAACACAAGGAACTCTCCCTTGCGCGGGTACACGCTCACGATCTCCTCACCCGCCATGTGCGCGATCTCATCCGCATGGAGCCCGGCGCAGTTGACCGCCGCGCAGACCCGCAGCTGCTCTCCGCCGGCGAGCTCGAGTGTCAGCTCGCCACCCGCTGCCGGCGCGAGCCGATCGACGCGCGCGCCCAGCCTGATGCTGGCGCCGCCCACCTGTGCGCCGCGCGCCAGCGCGTGGACGAACGCGACGGGATCGGTGACCGCCTCACCGGCAACCGACAGCGAGCCATCGTCGTGCAGGTCGACCTCCACGCGGTTGGCGCGGGCGTTGTGAGCCAGCCGCGCTACCGCGGCGCGCTCCTCGGGACCGCTCGGCGCGAGCTGCGCGCCGCAACGCCACACGGATACGCCCAGCTCGTGCAGCAGCTCGTCGCGCAGGGCCGCCGAGCGCAGGATCAGCCGCGTCTCGAGCTCGCCGGGCGTGGCGTCGAAGCCCGTGTGGAGGATGCCGGAGTTGGCGCCGCTGGCCCCCAGCGCCAATCCCCGTTCGGCCTCGAGCAGCAGCGCCTGCACGCCGCGGCGCGCGAGCGCGTGTGCGACGGCACACCCGACGACGCCGCCTCCGATGACGGCGACCTGTGTGTCGGTGCTGACCACGAGCGCCAAAGACTCTACGGTCTGCAAGAGTGGAGCGCATGGCGCGCTACGAGCTCACCGGCAAGGTCGCGCTCGTGACCGGAGGCGCCCGCGGGATCGGCCTGGCGACCGCGCGGGCCCTGGTGGCGCGTGGAGCGTCGGTGGTGATCGTCGACCTCGAGGCCGAGGCCGCCGCGGGTGGCGCGGCGCAGGTGCACGACACCAGAGCGCTGGGCCTCGCCGGCGACGTGACCGATCGCGGCGCGATGCAGCGGGCGGTGGCTGCGGCGGTCGAGCGCTTCGGCGGGCTCGACGTGGTCGTGGCCAACGCCGGCATCGCCTCGCGCGTGGCCACGTTCCGCGGGTCCTCCCCGGAGACGTTCGAGCGCGTCCTCGATGTGAACCTGATGGGCGTCTATCGGACGGTCGACGCGGCGCTGCCGGAGATCGTCCGCCGGCGCGGGCACGTCGTGGTGATCTCCTCGGTGTACGCGTTCGTCAACGGCGTCGGCGAGATTCCTTATGCGATGAGCAAGGCCGCGGTCGAGCAGCTCGGCCGCGCCCTGCGCGTGGAGCTCGCACAGCATGGAGCCAGCGCGAGCGTGGCGTACTTCGGCTTCATCGATACCGAGATGGTCCACCAGGGCCTCGACCGCGACCCGCTTGCGAACAAGATGATCGCATCGCTGCCCAAACCGCTGCACAAGCGCCTGCCCCCGAAAGCGGCGGGGGAGGCGATCGTGCGCGGAATCGAACGCCGCCAGCCGCGCATCATCCAGCCCCGCCGCTGGGCGGCGATAGCGGCGCTTCGTGGCATCCTCGGGCCGCTCGGCGACGCGCAGCTCGAGCGCGACGAGACGGCGCAGGCCCACCTTCGCGAGCTCGACGCGCGCGCGGGCGAGGACCAGCCGACGACCGCTTGACGCGTAGCGCGAGCACCAAAGTCGTCCATTTCGCTAAGGCTGCTGGCACCGCATGCCGATGAGACGCTCGTGGCCCCGTATCCGTGCCAATCCTCCGAGCCAGCCGCGTGTCGACCGGCCGTGGCGCTCTTCTCCGGCGGCCGGCGCCTGGCGCTGCTGCTCGGATCGCTCACGATCCTGTGTGTCGTGCTCCTGCGGGCGGCACCAGCGGGCGCGGTCGTGTCGGGTAACTTCGGCGTGCAACAGCGCGCGCCCATCAGCGGAGAAGAACTGGAAGAAGGCGGCCCGCTCCAGTACCACGGCGGCGCGGTGCTGCACTCCTCCGATGCGTACCTCGTCTACTGGGATCCGATCGGCAGCTTCCGCGGTGACTGGGAGCGGCTGATCGACCGTTACTTCAAGGATGTGGGGGAAGAAAGCGGACATCTCGGCGACGTGTTCGCGCTCGACACCCAGTACGCCGACAGCACAGGCCATGCGGGCAACCAGCTGACGTTCCGCGGCTCCTACAAGGACGCAGATCCGTATCCGACGGGCCCCGGAAACGAATGCAGTGAACCGGGCGCGGCCAAGGTCTGCCTGACC
>CAWFAC010000010.1:0-191671 GCA_963813625.1 uncultured Solirubrobacteraceae bacterium | reverse complement strand
GCTCGTGCGCGGTGCTCGTGGTGCTGCTCGCGGTGCTAGCGGTCTTGGTGGTCATGCTTCATCCTCCTTCGGGCTGGACTTCGGACATGACGACAGGCTCTCCGTTCAGCGACCGAGAAACCAGGGGGCCTGGCAGGCGTCTGTGACGTCGGGTAGCGGCCCGGGATACGTCGGTTTGCCGCCAGCTCCGGGCGGCCAGCCGTATGGAAGCAATCGCGGCGCTGCGCGACAATCAGGCCATGAGAAAGACTGTCCTGATCGTGGATGATCACCCCAGCTTCCGCGCCAGCGCGAGGCGCATGCTCGAAGCCGACGGCTACGACGTCGTTGGGGAGCTCGACAACGGTGACGGCGCGGTGGCTGCCGTGGAGAAGCTGAACCCAGAGGTTGTGCTACTCGACGTGCGCCTACCCGACATCGACGGCTTCGAGGTTACGCGGCGACTACTCGATGCGAACGGCGCTAGCCTGCAGATAGTGCTTGTCTTCAGCCATGACTTCACCGACCTTGACGAGGCGGTAGGCGCCAGCGGCGCGCGCGGGTTCGTCGCCAAGAGCGAGCTGAGCGCGGAGGCGATCTCTTTAGTCATCCGATGACCGCACCGCGACGCACCCTGATCGGTGTCGCCGGCTTGGCGTTCCTGATGGGCATCGCCGCTTTCGTGGTCATGATCAACGGGGAGCACAACGTTCACCGGGGCGCGTTTGCCGGCTTGTTCCTGGCCACCGGCTGGGGGTTCGTGGGAGTCGGGCTATGGGTTTGGAAGCAGCGGCCGGCCGGCAACATCGGTCCGCTGATGGTCGCGGTCGGCCTCAGCGGCTTGCTGAAGGGGTTGGTCTTTTCCAACGACAGCGTCGTGTTCGCGATCGCCTCGGTCGGGGAGGTGCTGATCTACGCGGTGCTCATCCAGCTGCTGCTTTCCTTTCCCTCGGGGAGGCTCGAAACCCGGCTGGACCGTCTCCTGGTCACCATCGCCTACGTCAACACGACGGTGGTGCAGCTTGGAGTGTTCCTGTTCACCGACTCAAAGGCGGGCTGCACCCGCTGTCCCAGTAACCCGCTGCTGATCGGACACTCCGAGGCTGCCAAGGTACTCGAAGCGGCGCAACTAGACATCTCGATCGCGTTGCTGGGTGCCGTGGTCGCGGTCCTCTATCGACGCTGGCGAAGCGGCACCCCAGGGCGAGCGAGGGTGTTCGCCCCGATCGTCGCCGTCGGCGGGCTCACGTTTCTGCTGCTGATGGCCGCCCTCGTCGTCGAACAGGCCGGCCTGTCGAGCGACATTTCTGACGCGCAGACGTTGGCTTTGTTCGCGTCCATCGCCTGCCTACCGTTTGCCTTCTTGGTGGGCCTCCTGCGATCCCGGTTCAGCGAAGCCGACGCGATCAGCGAGCTCTTGGCCCAGCTCGGTGAGGGTGGTGGCCGCGGAGCGTTGCGCAACGCGCTCGCGGACGCGCTTGGAGACCCGACCTTGGAGCTCGCCTATTGGGTACCGGACCAGGACGCCTACGTGGACGCCGACGGTCAGGCGGTTCGGGTCGATCCCGCGCCGGCGGGCAAGGTCTCCACCACCATCGAGCACGAGGGCGAACGAATCGCTGCGATCGTGCACAGCCCGGGCCTCGCGGAGGAACGCGAACTGGTGCAGACAGCGGGCGCCGCCGCCGGGCTGACGCTCAGAAACGAACGGTTGGACGCCGAACTACGGGCGAAGGTTGCCGAGCTTCAGGCCTCGCGCTCACGCATCGTGCAGGCCGGCTATGAGCAAAGGCGCCGACTCGAGCGGGACCTCCACGACGGCGCCCAGCAGCGACTCATGGCCCTCGGCATCGACCTACGAATGGTAAGAGAACGCATCGAGCACGACCCACAAGGAGCGGCGGAGCTCCTCGACGAATCACTCCACGAGCTGAACGAGGCGACCGCGGAGCTGCGCGAGCTCGCACGAGGGATCCACCCGGCCGTGCTCACAACCCGCGGCCTGCACGCAGCACTCAAAGGCCTCGCCAGCCGCTCCCCGGTTCCTGTGGAACTGCTCCAGACGCCGGCCGACAGGCTCCCGCCGTCGGTCGAGTCGGCGGTCTACTTCGTCGTCGCCGAGGCCCTTACGAACGCGGCCCGCTACTCGCGCGCGCAAACGGTAACCGTGGGGGTCGTCCGCGACAACGGCCACGTCGACGTCGAGGTGAGGGACGACGGCGTCGGGGGCGCCGACGCCGATCAGGGCTCGGGGCTGCGAGGGCTTCAAGATCGGGTCGCGGCGCTCGACGGCCGCCTCGAGCTGACGAGTCCGCAGGGGTTGGGCACCATCCTCAGGGCAACGATCCCATGCGCGTGATCGTCGCAGAGGATTCCTTGCTGATGCGGGAAGGCATGGTGCGGCTGCTCGAGGAGGCCAAGTTCGAGGTAGTCGGTCAGGCCGGGGATGCCGAGGAGCTGCTGCGAAAGGCCAGGGCGCACAAGCCCGACATCGCAATCATCGACATCCGCATGCCGCCCACCCACACAGACGAGGGGCTGCGTGCGGCGCGCGTGATCCGGGAAGAGATGCCGGACACTGGTGTGCTGGTGCTCTCGCAGTACGTCGAGGAGGCCTACGCGCTGGAGCTACTGGGAGACGACGCCGCCGGCGTCGGCTACTTGCTCAAGGACCGCGTCTCGGACCTAGAGCGCTTCGCCGATGCGATCAGAAGAGTCGCCGAGGGAGGCTCCGCGCTCGATCCCGAGGTCGTCTCAGAGATGCTGGGTCGCAAACGCACAGACGATCCACTGAACGTGCTGACCGCGCGGGAGCGCGAAGTGCTTGGCCTGATGGCAGAGGGTCGCAGCAATCAGGCAATCGCCGAGATACTCGTGATCACTGAGCGCGCCGTCGAGAGGCACGTCACGAGTATCTTCGCGAAGCTCAACCTCGCCCCGGCGGCCGAGGACCATCGCCGCGTACGGGCCGTCCTGGTGTTCCTCGGTACGTAACCCAGTTGCGGCGCGGCAATTCGTGACGCGTCGCATGACTGGTGTACATGGACCTTAGTGGTCACCACTCCAACCCTCCAAAACCCTGGAGCCTTTGCTCGAGCCTGCACGCGCGGACGACAGCTCACGAGTTCTCGGGCGGGCCGGGGCACACGGGGAGATTTGAGCATGTCGGGCGACGCCGCCGTCGCTGCTGCTTTGCGAGACATCGAAGCGTCCCCGCTGCGACCGGGCTCACGCTCGCTTGGGACGACGACCACTCGTCCGCGCCCCGACGCGCGACACGCTCGCTTAGCCCTGGGGAAAGGAGCAGTCTGAGCTCGGATGGTTCGCGCTGCTGCTCTCTATGAAGGAGGCGGGGGTTGTCAAGGGGGTTTGGGGCGTGAGCCCCGAAGTGATCGCCGTGTTGCCGGGCGAGGTGGGTCGGGTCAAGCGCCGTGTCGGGCAGGGGCTCGCGGGCGCCAGGGTGGTGGCGCTTGACGCGGCGGGCCGAGTCTGGCAGTGGGTCAGGGTGCGCGGACTGGTTGAGGGTGGCGAGCAACGCTCATCTCTCTATCGCCTCATCGGGGTGTGAGGATCAGGTGTCATGGGAGGTCGCTCCGGTGGCGCATTTCCTAAGAGAACCGTCAAGCGGCTAGACGAATCGGGGCGCCTGCCGGAGCAAAGGGTTGGTTGCGGGTGAGCATGTGCCAGATCGCCTCGGTGAGCTTCCTGGAGAGCTCGATCTGCGCGACCTTCGGGCCGCGTTGGCGACCGAGGCGCTTCTTGGTGCGCTCGTAGCGCACCTTGTAGAAGGGGTGGTCGCAGGCGTTCAGCGCGGCCTCGAACAGCGCCCAGCGCAGATATTTGGGGCCGTGCTTTGAGATCGGCCCGCGCCGGTCGCTCTCCCCGGACTGGATCACCCTCGGGCACAGGCCCGTGTAACCGCACAGCTTGCTGGGCGAGGAGAAGCGGCTGATATCGCCGATCTCGCACGCGATCGAGAACCCCACCAGCCAGCCAACGCCGGGCGCGGTCATCAGCAGCGGCACGTAGGGATGATTGGCGCCGACGTACTTGAGCTCGCTGGCGACCGCGTCGATCTGGCGGTCGAGCTGATCAATCAGCACGAGGCTCGCTTCGACGTTCTCCCGCCACGGCTCAGGCACCTCGAGGCGCTCGAGCAGCTTGCGCCCGGCGACGCCGAACAGGTCCGATACCGGGCACGGCTTGCCGAACGTGATCAGCGTCGAGTGGATGCGGTTCTTTAGGCTCGAGCGATGACGGACCAGGTGTAGGCGAAAGCGCGCGAGCTCGCGCTCGCGGCGCACCTGTGGGTCGGGCAACCAGATCGCCGGCACCAGATCGCGAAACGACAGCTCGGCCAATACGCGCGCGTCGATCTTGTCCGTCTTGCACGCCAACGGCGCCAGGCCCTTCACGCGCTGCGCGTCTGCGACGAGCACATCCCATCCCTGCGCCTCGAGCGTGTCATGCACGAACCGCGCGCCGTTCATCGACTCCACCACCGCGCGCACCCGGCCCGCATGCTTCGCCGCGACGCGATCGGCCAGACGACATAGGCCGTCCTCGTCGAAGGGTGCGGCCAGCTCATCGACGAGCTCCCCCTGATCAGAGATCAGGCAGACATCGACACGCTTGCGACTGAGATCCAACCCAACATGCAACATGATGTACGAGGCCTCCTTCCAGGCTCGGTCTTCGGTGACAACTGATCGTGCCACCGAAGGGGGCCTCCTTCATCACATTCCAAGGCGAGCGCGGGCGCGGGCGTGATCCCCGTGCTGCTTTGTCGGCGGAGGGGACGCCGCGACCCAAGCCGGCAAATCGCATGAGCGGCACGACAGTCGCGTCACTGCCTCGACGGCAAGCGCTAGATTCGCTCAGTGAGCTTCCTCGCTGCGGCTGATGCGTACGACCGCTTCATGGGCCGCTACTCGGTGCTGCTTGCCCCGCAGCTTGCCGATTTCGCGACGATCGCGGCTGGTCAGCGAGCGCTCGACGTCGGCTGCGGTCCAGGCGCTCTCACTACCGAGCTGGTAAGGCGGCTGCGAGCGGAGTTCGTTTCGGCTGTTGATCCTTCCGAGCCCTTCGTGTCGGCGGCCCGAGACCGTCACCCCGGCGTCGACGTGCGACTTGGCTCGGCGGAGCAGTTGCCTTTTGCGGACCAGGCATTCGACGGAGTTCTCGCGCAGCTCGTCGTTCACTTCATGAAAGATCCCACAGAGGGGCTCAGGGAAATGGTGCGCGTCACTCGCCCAGGCGGTGTCGTGGCGGCATGCGTGTGGGATCACGCTGGCGGTCGGGGCCCGCTCGGCCTGTTCTGGGATGCGGCGCGCGAACTCGACCCCGAGGTCGAGGATGAGTCGCAGCTTGCCGGTACCCGCGAGGGCGAGCTTCCGCGGCTGTTTCACGCTGCGGGGCTGCGCGAGATCGAGGAGTCAGCCCTGATAGTCAGCGTCGAGCATCCGAGCTTTGACGATTGGTGGGAGCCGTTCACCCTTGGCGTGGGGCCGGCCGGCAGCTACACGGCTGTCCTCGACGCGAGGCGACAAGCGCAGCTGCGCGAACGCTGCCGCGACGCGCTGCCAGCGGCGCCGTTTGTGCTCCGCGCCCAGGCTTGGGCAGCACGAGGCGTCGTGTAGGGCCCGCGGGAGCAAGGCATCGTTCAGGTCTGCGGAAGGCGCGGCAGGGAGGCACCGCGCCTCCTGGCATCCGAAAGCGGGCGTGTCGAGGCTATCCGCGCATACGACCGGATTGGACGGTGGGTGTCGCACAAACCGGGGGGTCCGTCCGAGCACCGTCGATTTCAACCAGCGCCTTGAAGAAGTGCAGGAACCCGGGCAGAAACCGCTGATCGAGCCGGCCGCTCCCGCCCTGGCGAAGAACCTCAGCTTCAGCCTGCCGCCGGGCCTGCTCGGCAACGTCTCTATGAAGGAGGCGGGGGTTGTCAAGGGGGTTTGGGGCGTGAGCCCCGAAGTGATCGCCGTGTTGCCGGGCGAGGTGGGTCGGGTCAAGCGCCGTGTCGGGCAGGGGCTCGCGGGCGCCAGGGTGGTGGCGCTTGACGCGGCGGGCCGAGTCTGGCAGTGGGTCAGGGTGCGCGGACTGGTTGAGGGTGGCGAGCAACGCTCATCTCTCTATCGCCTCATCGGGGTGTGAGGATCAGGTGTCATGGGAGGTCGCTCCGGTGGCGCATTTCCTAAGAGAACCGTCAAGCGGCTAGACGAATCGGGGCGCCTGCCGGAGCAAAGGGTTGGTTGCGGGTGAGCATGTGCCAGATCGCCTCGGTGAGCTTCCTGGAGAGCTCGATCTGCGCGACCTTCGGGCCGCGTTGGCGACCGAGGCGCTTCTTGGTGCGCTCGTAGCGCACCTTGTAGAACGGGTGGTCGCAGGCGTTCAGCGCGGCCTCGAACAGCGCCCAGCGCAGATATTTGGGGCCGTGCTTTGAGATCGGCCCGCGCCGGTCGCTCTCCCCGGACTGGATCACCCTCGGGCACAGGCCCGTGTAACCGCACAGCTTGCTGGGCGAGGAGAAGCGGCTGATATCGCCGATCTCGCACGCGATCGAGAACCCCACCAGCCAGCCAACGCCGGGCGCGGTCATCAGCAGCGGCACGTAGGGATGATTGGCGCCGACGTACTTGAGCTCGCTGGCGACCGCGTCGATCTGGCGGTCGAGCTGATCAATCAGCACGAGGCTCGCTTCGACGTTCTCCCGCCACGGCTCAGGCACCTCGAGGCGCTCGAGCAGCTTGCGCCCGGCGACGCCGAACAGGTCCGATACCGGGCACGGCTTGCCGAACGTGATCAGCGTCGAGTGGATGCGGTTCTTTAGGCTCGAGCGATGACGGACCAGGTGTAGGCGAAAGCGCGCGAGCTCGCGCTCGCGGCGCACCTGTGGGTCGGGCAACCAGATCGCCGGCACCAGATCGCGAAACGACAGCTCGGCCAATACGCGCGCGTCGATCTTGTCCGTCTTGCACGCCAACGGCGCCAGGCCCTTCACGCGCTGCGCGTCTGCGACGAGCACATCCCATCCCTGCGCCTCGAGCGTGTCATGCACGAACCGCGCGCCGTTCATCGACTCCACCACCGCGCGCACCCGGCCCGCATGCTTCGCCGCGACGCGATCGGCCAGACGACATAGGCCGTCCTCGTCGAAGGGTGCGGCCAGCTCATCGACGAGCTCCCCCTGATCAGAGATCAGGCAGACATCGACACGCTTGCGACTGAGATCCAACCCAACATGCAACATGATGTACGAGGCCTCCTTCCAGGCTCGGTCTTCGGTGACAACTGATCGTGCCACCGAAGGGGCCTCCTTCATCACATTCCAAGGCGAGCGCGGGCGCGGGCGTGATCCCCGTGCTGCTTTGTCGGCGGAGGGGACGCCGCGACCCAAGCCGGCAAATCGCATGAGCGGCACGACAGTCGCGTCACTGCCTCGACGGCAAGCGCTAGATTCGCTCAGTGAGCTTCCTCGCTGCGGCTGATGCGTACGACCGCTTCATGGGCCGCTACTCGGTGCTGCTTGCCCCGCAGCTTGCCGATTTCGCGACGATCGCGGCTGGTCAGCGAGCGCTCGACGTCGGCTGCGGTCCAGGCGCTCTCACTACCGAGCTGGTAAGGCGGCTGCGAGCGGAGTTCGTTTCGGCTGTTGATCCTTCCGAGCCCTTCGTGTCGGCGGCCCGAGACCGTCACCCCGGCGTCGACGTGCGACTTGGCTCGGCGGAGCAGTTGCCTTTTGCGGACCAGGCATTCGACGGAGTTCTCGCGCAGCTCGTCGTTCACTTCATGAAAGATCCCACAGAGGGGCTCAGGGAAATGGTGCGCGTCACTCGCCCAGGCGGTGTCGTGGCGGCATGCGTGTGGGATCACGCTGGCGGTCGGGGCCCGCTCGGCCTGTTCTGGGATGCGGCGCGCGAACTCGACCCCGAGGTCGAGGATGAGTCGCAGCTTGCCGGTACCCGCGAGGGCGAGCTTCCGCGGCTGTTTCACGCTGCGGGGCTGCGCGAGATCGAGGAGTCAGCCCTGATAGTCAGCGTCGAGCATCCGAGCTTTGACGATTGGTGGGAGCCGTTCACCCTTGGCGTGGGGCCGGCCGGCAGCTACACGGCTGTCCTCGACGCGAGGCGACAAGCGCAGCTGCGCGAACGCTGCCGCGACGCGCTGCCAGCGGCGCCGTTTGTGCTCCGCGCCCAGGCTTGGGCAGCACGAGGCGTCGTGTAGGGCCCGCGGGAGCAAGGCATCGTTCAGGTCTGCGGAAGGCGCGGCAGGGAGGCACCGCGCCTCCTGGCATCCGAAAGCGGGCGTGTCGAGGCTATCCGCGCATACGACCGGATTGGACGGTGGGTGTCGCACAAACCGGGGGGTCCGTCCGAGCACCGTCGATTTCAACCAGCGCCTTGAAGAAGTGCAGGAACCCGGGCAGAAACCGCTGATCGAGCCGGCCGCTCCCGCCCTGGCGAAGAACCTCAGCTTCAGCCTGCCGCCGGGCCTGCTCGGCAACGTCAGCGCGAGCGAACAGTGCTCTGAGCTCGACTTCTCGGCGCTGAAGAGCGAAGGCAACAGCTGTCCCGCCGGCTCGGCTATCGGCGTCGCGACCGTGACCGTGCTGGAACCAAGCCGCGCCGACTACGTCACAAAGGCCGTTCCCCTGTTCAACCTGGAACCGGCACGGGGTGAGCCGGCACGGTTCGGCTTTGAGGCGGTCCGCGTACCGGTCATCCTCGACGCCGCCGTGCGCAGTGGCTCAGACTACGGCGTCACGGTCAGCGTCAGCGACGCCACCGAGGCCGCGCAGGTCCTCGGCGCGCAGGTCACCTTCTGGGGCGAACCGGATGACCAGCGCCACGATAACTCCCGTGGCTGGGCGTGCAACAGGGGTGGCGCTGAAGCATACGAAGGAGAAAGCTGCGAACCGCTGAAGTCCCGCTCGAGCGTCCCGTTCCTCACGCTCCCCACCTCCTGCACCGGAGCGCTCAGCACATCGATGGAAGGCGACTCCTGGTCAGGCGATCGCCTACACGGCGAATACACCTTCCAGAACAGCCTCGGCGGAGCACTGGAACGCCTGGAAGGCTGCGAAGCGTTGCCGTTCGGTCCCTCGATCGCGGTGCAGGCCCAGGAAGCAAATGAACCCCAGCAGCCCTCACAGCCCGTCCCGGAAATACCGACGCGCTCGGCCAGCACCCCCACTGGTCTACAGGTCCAGGTCAAGCTGCCCCAGCGGGGCACATTGGAACCCGAAGCTCTCGCCGAGGCCGATCTGCGCTCCAGCACCGTCACGATGCCCGAAGGGATGCTTTTGAACCCCTCCGCGGCAAACGGCTTGCAGGCCTGCTCCGAGGCCCAGATCGGTTTCCAGGGCGCCGCTGGCATCGACCCGCTATCCCCGGGTGCACCACAGCCGCTTCGCTTCTCAGAAGAAGAGGTCAACTGCCCGCAGGCCGCGAAGCTCGGCAGCGTCCAGATCACGACGCCGCTGCTCTCAGAAGCACTGAACGGCGGCGTCTACCTGGCCGAACCCGCTCCCAACGGCGAAGCAGCAAAGAACCCGTTTGACTCGCTGATCGCCCTGTACATCACCGCCGAAAACCCCAAGCTCGGGATTCGCGTGAAGCTCGCCGGCAAGGGCGAACTGAACCAGGCGACCGGCCAGATCACCACGACCTTCACCACCACTCCCCAGGTGCCCTTCAGCGAACTGAAGCTCAGACTGTTCGGGGGGCCCCGCGCGGCGCTGTCAACCCCCGCACACTGCGGCCCCCACCAAGCAGAAGCCTCGTTCAGTGCGTGGTCCGGCGCAAGCGCTCACCCGAGCTCAGAACCATCTGAACTACAGATCACCGAAGGCCCCGCGAGCTCTCCCTGCCCAGCAGACCCCCTAGCCTTCTCTCCCTCATTCGCGGCCGGCTCAGAAAACCTACAGGCGGGCGCGTTTAGCCCATTTATCGTTGAGATCGGGCGTCCCGACGGTCAGCAGGCGCTCACCAACCTATCCCTTCGCCTGCCCCCTGGCGTCGCGGCGCTGATCGCAAAGACCACTCCCTGCCCAGAACCCCCCCAAGGTCAGGAATGGGTCTGCGGCCCGCAAAGCCTGATCGGGTCCATCAAGCAGTCCGTGGGTCTCGGTAGCGAACCCCTGCAGGTCACAGGAAAGATCTACCTAACCACCGGCTATGACGGCGCTCCCTTCGGCATCCTCGCGCAAACCCCCGCCAAGGCCGGACCCTTCGATCTCGGGATCGTCAACGTCCGCTCCAAGATCCAAGTCGACCCCAACACCGCCCAGGTCACGATCCAAACCGACCCCGGCCCAAGGGACGAAGCGATCCCCACCATCCTCAAAGGCATACCCGTCCAGCTCAAGAATCTCGAAGTGACCATCAATCGCCCCGAATTTCAGTTCAACCCGACCAACTGCAGCCCGATGAAGATCGAAGGCACCGTAGACGGCGCCGAAGGCGCCACAGCACCGGTGTCCTCGTCGTTCGGGGTCACCGGCTGTGCGGGCTTGCCGTTCGCGCCGAAGCTCTCCGCGGTCGCCGGCGGCCACGGCAGCAAAGCCAACGGCACGAGCCTCGCGGTGAAGGTCGAATCGGGCGGGGTCAACTCCGCGGGCGTGGCGCAGGCTGGGATCGAGAAGGTCGATCTGCAGCTGCCGCTGGCGCTCTCCTCGCGCCTGTCGACGCTGCAGAAAGCATGCACCGAAGCCGTCTTCAACGCCAACCCCGCGTCCTGCCGCAGCGACTCGGTGATCGGTAACGCGACGATCCACACGCCGGTGCTCGCGAACCCGTTGTCGGGCCCGGCGTATCTCGTCTCTCATGGTGGTGCGGCGTTCCCGGATGTCGAGTTCGTGCTCCAGGGCGAAGGCATCACGCTGTTGCTGGACGGCAAGACCGACGTCAAAAGCGGTCTCACCTACTCGCGCTTTGAATCCGCCCCGGATGCGCCGTTCACGGTCTTTGAAACGGTGCTCCCCGCCGGCCCACACGGCGTGCTGACCCCGAATGTCCCCGAACGCGAGGAATACAGCCTCTGCAAAGCGAGCCTGCAGATGCCGACCGAGATAACCGGCCAAAACGGCGCCGTGATCAACCGAACAACGAACATCGCTGTGACCGGCTGTGCGGGCGTCAAGGACTCAAGGACCGTCAAGCTGACGCGGGCGCAGCTGCTCGCCAAGGCGCTGAAGGCGTGCAGGAAGCGCTACAAGCACTCCAAGGCCAAGCGCCAAGCGTGCGAACGCCAGGCTCGCAAGAGGCACCCCGCCAGCGCCGCCAAGAAGCACACCACCAGGAAGAAGTAACCGCATTGCGCCGGGGTCCGGGAGGGCTGCCGTGCTCTCGAACGGGAGCCGCCAGGGGCCGCGCTGAGCACATAGCCGCCGTCCCGTTCCCTGCGGTTCCGTCGGATCTTGGGGTAGGGTGCTTCGCTTCCTGCTCTGGCGGCTGTTGGGGCTGCTCGCGGTTCTCGCTGGCCTCGCGCTGATCACGTGGTTCCTCCACGGCGGACCGGGGAGGGTGCTGCGAGGGCGCGCGACCGATGGCGGCTTGCACTTCTCCGTGTCGGCTGTTGCGGGCATGCTCGAGCGCCAGGCTTGGGCTATCTGGAGCTGGACACCCGACCCTGGCGTCCCGCCCGCGAGGCTCCTCCTCGTGCTCGCGGGCGCCTTAGCGTTCGTTCTCGCGATCGCACGCGCACGCGCGCGCGGCCGTCGTCGCTACGTGCGCCTGCGCGTCGAGCCCTATCGTGCCGATCACGCGAGCGCTGAGGCTGTCGTCGCGATGTTCGGGTTGCTACACAAGCGTGCGTTGGTGCGCTGGTGGAGGCGGCTGCTGCTCGGCCAGCCCTCGCTCGCGCTGGAGGTGCATCACACTGGCGGCTCGCCGCACTCGGTGTGGCTGGCGATCAGCTGCCTGGAGGGGCAGGAGCGGATCGTGGAAGCGGTTCTGCAGACCACCTATCCGAACTGCCGGCTGTGCTCCGCCGGCCCGGCCGTAGGCGTGCCGCCGGCGGTGCTGCGGCTGAAGAAGCACGCGGTGTTCATCAAGCGCGTAAAGGTGTTCGACGACTTCGAGAAGGCGCGCGAGCCGCCGGTAAATCGGCTGCTGACGGTGATGGGCGCCTGCGACGAGCGGGCGTTCGTGCAGATTGCGATGACGCCCACACCTGCCCTGTTCGAGGCGTTCGCAAAGCATCTGTACAAGCGCCACGAGGCACGCCTATCGCGCCAGCGCAGAGAGCACCTGCTGGTTCGCGATCGCTCGATGGTGGAGGACGCCGAGCTTCGCGGCGGCCTCGAGCTCCAACACAAGCCCCTGTTCTTTGTGGATCTGCGGGTCGGCTCTTCGAATCGCGAGGTCTGCGAGCGGATCGCATCTGCCCTGCGGGCCGAGGCTGCGGAGAACCGCCTCGTGGAGCGCGGAACCGCCGTGCGTCACGGGCTGCTCGGGCTGTACGGCCGCCGCCTGCAGCGGGGGGAGGGCAATCCGCTGCCGTCGTTTCACAAGGGGGTGTTCGCGTCGGGCGAGCTGGCGCCCATGTGGCAGCTGCCGTCTGTCGACTACCTGACCGTTCCATTCGCGCGGACCAGCCTGCCGCTGGCGCCGGCTCCGCCTGGCATCTTCCGACCGGGAGACGGCCAAGGGACGCTGCGCGATGCTCTCGGAGCGGTCTCGATCCACCTGCAGCTGCGCAGGCAGAACACAGCAGTGCCGGGAACGGTCGAGCAGGGCAAGTCCAGCTATCTGGTGGCGACTGTTGCCGAGGACCTTCGCCGCAAGCGTTGCGCGGTGATCGTGCTCGATCCAAAGGGCGACGCGGCGGAGGCCGCGGTTAGCGTCGTCCCGGCGGATCGCACATGCACATTGCTGGACCTCGCTCACCCGACCTGCGGCTTCAATCCGCTGGCGGTGGACGCGCCGGCCGACGTGATCGCCGACTACGTCGTGGCAGCGCTGAAGAACCTGTTCACGGACGCCGATATCCGTGCTTCCTCAGACCGCTATCTGCGCAACGCGATCATCGCGGTGCTGGCATACGATCGCCACTGCAGCCTGTGGGACGCCGCGCGTCTGCTGTCGGTCGGAGAGGAGGGATACGCGTATCGGAGCAGCGTGGCGGCGCGGGTGCGCGCGCTACCCGAGTTCAAGGAGATCTCCGAGTTCTTCACCGCCGAGCTCACCGCGCAACTGGCGGACGCTCGCAGCACGACGACTGCCAAGCTCGATGCCCCCGTCAACAAGCTCGCGCGGCTGCTCAACTCGCCGTCGATCAAGCGAGTGCTTCTCAACGACTCGCTGAGGCTCGATTTCGACCGCGTGATAGCCGGCGCGGAGGTGCTCGTCGTCAAGGGAGCGCTCGGCGCGATGGGAGCGGGAAACACCTCCGTGGTGATGCAGCTGCTGGTCGGGATGCTCGACGCGGCCCTGGCCCGGCAGCAGGATCTCGTGCCCGCCGAGCGGAGGGTGGCCGTCGCTCTGAAGGTCGACGAGGCGCCCCTGGTCATCAACCGCGGCTTCGCCGAGACGATGGCGCTGAAGCGCTCAGCCGGTCTCGAGACCGTCGCATGCTGGCAGACCGACGCCCAATGGACCGAGCGGGAGCTACGGGACCAGCTGGACGCGCTGTTTGCCCACCGCGTGTACTTCGCGACAGCCTCGGCGCGCGATGCACGTGCCGCCGCCGCGCTCACGATGGCCGAGTTCTCCGACGCGGTCCGTCCCGGCATAGAGCGGCTGTCTAGCCTCGGCCATCCCGACGTCCGGCTGCACTTACCCAAGCACCACGCGATCGCGAGCTGGGCCACTGCGGAGGGACGGCAGTCCCCGTTCGTCGCCGAGACGATCCCGCTGACGGTGGATCGTGAGCGTCTCGCGTTTCACGCCGCCAGCCAGCGTGAGCGCGGCGGCCGCCACCGCACTGATCTCAGCCAGCCACACTGGGATCGCCGCCGGCGTGGAATGCAGGATGATCAAACGGCGGCACCGGCGGCGGGCGCTGCCGTCGCTGCGGGAACAGCGCCGACGGGTTCGGTCGGAGCTGACGCGCGGGGCCCGGGCCTTCCGCAGACTCCGGCTGAGAGCTACCGCGAGTTGGTGGAGCTGGACGGCGCCCACAGCGTTCGCTGGGCGAGGCGGGTCGAGTGCCCGCGCGCGCTCGAGCCGGACGACCTCGACCTGGAGATGCTCGCGCTCATCGCTGCGATGAGGCATGCGCTCACCAGTCAGCTGCACCGTCGCTTCAACTCGGGGCGCGCCGCCACGACCACGCAGCGGCGGCTCAAGCGCCTCTCCGATGCGGGTCTGGTGGAGCGCTTCCAGTTTCACCGCCGCGACGGCGGGGGAATACCCATGTGCTACGTGATCGCCGCCGCCGGCGTGGCGGCGCTGCAGGCATGCGACCGCCCGGACGGGGGCGTTGGCCGCGAGCTAGACCCGGTTCGAGCTCCCGTGTCGGCCTCCGTGCGCACGCAGGAGGGCAGACTGCGCCAGGCCCGCCACGATGTCCATGTCGCCGGCTGGGCGCTCGCGCTCGCCGGCGTGTTCGGCGCGGCCCGCTCGGCCCTGCGCGGACCCGGAGAAGCGGTGCTCTCACCTGCGACGCGCTCGACCGCCGGCGGGCGGGTCGCGCTCGCGCCCGGCGATCTCCGTCTGCCCGGCGGTCGCACCCCCCACGACTTCCTGCGATCCGATGCCACAGGTCAACGTGTGGAGGTGGAGCGCTTCGAGACGGTGCGTCCGGACGCGATCATCGAGGTGCGCACGACCGATCAGCGCCCGCCGGCGACGGACGTGATCGTCGACCTCGACGACCGGCTGGCCGTCGGACAGGGCGCCGGGAAGCTCGAGCGCTACGACCACTTCCTGAGCGGCTGGTCGATGCACAACCATCGCTACGGGCGGCGCGCGGAGGCAGCGCCGGTCGTCGTGTTCGTGTGCCGGGATCGGGCGCGGGCGCGTGAGTGCGCCAGAGGCGCCGACTCGCTGCTGCGTGCGTGTCGCGCCTACGCCGGCGAGTATCCACTCGATTGGGATTACCCGGGCAGGGAGCGGATCCTGTTCGCTGCTGAGCGCGACGCGCACGAGGGTCTCCTGCGTGCCTACGGTGTTCCGCGCCTGCCACCCGACGTTCGCGTGACCGCGGCGCACGGCGACCCGCGCGCGGCCGCGACGGCGACGGAGCCGCGGGAGATCCTGGGCGGCGTGTGACATGCCGATGAGCAGCTCCCGAACGATCCTTAAACGCGAAAAGAGCCTCGGGACAACAGCGGGAACGCTGCTTTGAGCGTCCCCGCTGTTGGTACCCACCGCGGCACGACCCGATTGAGCTCGGCAGGTCTAGAAGACGAGATCGTCCTCCTCGCCGCCGGCTCCCACGCCTACCAGCTCGCGGCCGCCCTCGCCCGTCGCCGCCGCGTCGCCCTCGCCCGAGCCGTCCTCGCCAGGAGCGCCGAGGTGTGAGCGCTCCCCTGGGCTGTCAAGGAACTGGACCGTGTCGGCGACGATGCTCACGGCCTGACGCCTCTCCTGCTCGGCGGTCTCCCACTCGCGCCACTCCAGCCGGCCGTCGATGGCCACGCGGCTACCGCGGCGCATGTAGTGACTTACGCTCTCCCCCGACGCTCCGAACACGCTAACGTCGAAGAAGTTCGGCCGCTCGAGATACTCGCCGTCGGCGTCGCGGCGACTCGAGTTGCAGGCGATACGCAGGCTGCATACGCTCGTCCCCGAGGGGAGCGCGCGTAGCTCGGGGTCACGGGTCAGACGTCCAACCAGAACGACGCGGTTGATGCTGAAGTAGGACATTGATAGGTCTCCATTGCTAGGTGGTGGACCCCCCGCCAGCAAGCTACGCATCGCCTGGGACGGTACCCACCGCCGCCGCCTGCGCGGGCTCCTCGGAGCGGATGATCGCATCGAGCGCGACGAGCACGATCCGCCCGCCGGCCTGTGCCCTATCGATCGCTCGCGCAAGCGGGCGCTGGACCTCCGCGGCAGCGAGATAGAGCGTGCCCGCGACGCAGCGACAGCGCGCCCACGCCCGGCAGATCTCCAGCAGCCGCTGCGGAGCCTTGACGGTCAGCTCGACCTCGACCGCGACCGGGAGTTGCTCGGGCGAGCCGTCCGGCCAGAGCACCATGTCCGGCCGGTGCAACAGCGGCGCGCCGTCGGGCCCGAGGCCCAGACACGCGCTCGCCAGTTGAGTGCCGGATTCACGCTCCTCGCGGCGCAGCTCGCGCTCGCCCATCACCTGATGATCGGGGTAGGCTCGCTCCAAGGCTGCCGCGACCCCTGCGCACGCGATCGCGTGCGGGGCGTTGGCGACGCTTACGCGACCCGGCTCGAACCCGCGCAGGCCAGACGCGCGCAGGCCGGCGCGCGTGACCGTGTACAGCGCCGGCTCTCCCACCAGCACCCGCCGGCGGGAGAGCAGACCGGCGCGCTCAGCGGCGAGCAGGCGCGCGCGCGCCGAGGCGACCGTCCAACCTCCACGCTGTGCCAGCGCCTCGGCGGTGACGGCGCCGAGGCCCACCGTCCAGCGCAGGATCGCCAACTGTTCAGACGGGTATGTCTTGCTTGCTCGGGCCATCGGTCCTCCTTGATGTCGTTGTTGAAAGGCGATCGGTCGCGCAGGTAGGGCGCACAGCGCCCACTCCAGCCATGCGAGGCCCCGATCGCTCCTGGCTGCGTGGTGGAATCAGCGTCGGCGTGCAGGCGAGAACATGCGCGCGATGCGCACGCTCCCACCGTCACCGAGCACGAGCACGGCTGCGCACCCGCGCCCGAGGCTCATCACCTGATCCGGATCGAGCACCGGCTCGCGGGTTCTTGTGCGCGTGCTCCTCCCGTCGCTGTGGTGCGAGACCCTCCACGCGCCCTTCGTGCCCGCCATGCTGGCGATCAGCTCGGCCGAGGCGGGGACCACCTGACGGTGGGCGATCAGCACGGAGAGGTTGCCCAGCACCTGCTCGAGCAGCCTCTCCCGCCCGGGCGGCCTGAGATCCGAGAGCTCCTGCGTGCCCAGCAGCAGGCTGAACCCAGCCGAGCGGGCGCGGCCGAACAGCCTCACCACCTGCTCGGCGGCGACCGCGGAGAACTCGTCGATTACGACCAGTGTCGGTAGCGGCCTTCCTTGCAGTGCCGCCACGGCCGTCTGCAGGTCCTGCACGATCGCCGCGCCGAGCATCTGGGTGAGCAGCGGCCGGCTGTCGGACTCGAGGCTGAAGTAGACAACCGCCCGCTCGCTCACGGCCGTGAGCAGGTCGAAGCAGTCGGCGCCGACCGTCTGTGGATCCAGCCATGGCCCGACATCGGACTCGGCCAGGATCGCCAACCGATCCCGCACGCCCGCAAGCTCGCTCTGCTGGCGGGACGACAGTGAATCCAGATAGGCGAACGTTGCGCGGGCCTCGGCCTCGGGCAGCTCGCGCGCGAGCACCTCCAGGCGCCCGGGATCCAGGTGGTCCACGATGGCGCGGAGGCTGACCTCGATTCTCGCCTCGCGCAGCGCCCGCACCACGTGACCGAGATAGCGCTGAGCCTGGCGCAGGTAGTGCGGCTCGGTGAAGCGCTCGCCGGCCAGGGCCTTGTCGGCGATCTCGCTCGCCCCTCCCCGCGCATACGGGTTGTAGACGCAGTCGCCCTCGGGCGTCCATTCGACGAAGGATCTGCCGATGCCCAGCGCGGCACGGCGCACCTCCTCGCGCATGCCGTCGTCGCCCTTGGGGTCGACGACGATCGCGCCCATCCCGTGCTCGATCGCGCTCACAGCGATCCCGGTTTGGGTGACCGTCTTGCCCGAGCCGGTGGCGCCGACCACGAGCGTGTGCCTTCCGCCGCTGTCGCCGCCGAATGGGATCGACACCGCACGGCGGCTCTCGTCCAGGCCGAGCGGCAGCTCCTGGCTGTGAAGCCATCGCTCGGCGCCCATGATCTCGCGAACGCGCAGCGCGGCAGCCCGCGCGAGCGAGCACAGGAGATCCAGCGGTCCTCGCCGGCGAGCTGCGAGCTCCGCCAGGTCGGCGCCGGCCTCGAGGTCTTCGCGGTGCCAGCGCCTGCTGCGCACGGTCGCGAACAGAGCCGCCACCGCCAGCGTGAGCGCCGAGCCTTCGAGATGTGTCCTTGCGAGCACGACGAGCACGAGCCCGCCCGCCGCCCAGCTCCAGTGCAGATGCCTGCTGCGCATCGCCCGCGCCGCGAGCGTGCCCAACGCTAGCCCGACGGCGCAGTGGAGGGTCGCTCCCAGGAGCCAATGGGTGAATTGCTCGACGAAGGCCTGAGGATCGATTTCGGCTTCGGGAATCGGTTTCGATGAGGGCATTGCGCCACTCCCTTCCCGGACCGGCCCGTAGGGACGGTCCGCTCGGACCGGCGCCAGCCGGCCGTAGGTGGTTAACGGGCGACGGCGGGCCGTGGGGCCCGCCGTCGGGGTGCTGCCTGTTGTGGATGCCGGGCTGCTCGAGCCCGCCAACAGTTGGTGCGCCGGCGGCGATCGCTCCGCCGCGCTGGAGGCCGTGGCCGCTCAGATCAGCCGATAGCCGACCCCCCACACATTGATCACCCACCGCCGGGCGCCGTCTGGGGCGAGCTTGCGACGCAGACGGCTCGCATGGCTGTCAACCGTCCGGGTCGATCCGCCGGACCTGTATTCCCAGACGGCGCGCAGCAGCTCGTCCTTGGCGAACACCCGCTCAGGTTCGCGCGCCAGATGCACGAGCAGCTCGAACTCCATCCGGCGAAGACCCACGCCGTGACCATCGACGCTGACGGCGTGAGCGCCCGTGTCGATCGCGAGCGGTCCCACCTCGATCAGTCGTCCGCCCTCGGGCACGCTCGCAGTGCGTCGCAGGATCGCCCGTAGGCGAGCTCTCAGCTCGAGGTAGGTCGCCGGCCTGGCCAGGAAATCGTCGGCCCCGGCTTCGAAGGCCCGGAGCATGTCCAGCTCGCGTCCTTGGCAGCCCACAACGATCGCGGGCAGCGCCCGATCCCAGGGCGAGCCGGGATCAGCGGCCTGACGTATCTCGTCTAGCAGCGCCAGCGCGCCGCGCGGCGAGTCCAGCCAGCCGAGCACCGCGAGCTTCGGCGCGCTCGCGCCCGCCAAGACCCGGGCGTGCTCGGCGGTGCGGGCAAGCTCGACGCTGAAGCCGTCCGCGAGGAGCTGTTCGACCAGCGCCTGACCGTGGTGGCGGTCGGACTCGACCACGAGAATCGGTCCCCCGGGATCGGTGTTCATAGCTCCACCTCACGCGGACTGACTCCCAGACCGCGGCGGGCGATCAGCCCGAGCACATCGCTGTGGATCCACGGAGTGGGCGCGCTGTGTCCCCCCTCGGGAAGGAGCCCGAGCCGTCGGGCCAGCCAGCTCGTCTCGCCGCTCTCATTGCCCCGACGGTCGCGCTTTACGCGCCCGCAGCGGATCGCTATCTCGCTCATGCTCAGCTCCTGCCGCTCGATCGTCGCCAGCACGACCTCCCGCAGCCCTCGGTTGAGCACGATCGGGCTTTCCTGCACTCGCGTGAGCTCTGCGCGCAGCACCGTGGTCGAGACCTCGCCGTCACCGCCATGCAGCGACAGCGCCCGGACGGTGAGCGCGCGCAGCGGCTCATAGCTCTCCAACGAGGCGACCGCCCCGCGCACGCTCACCGGCTCGCAGTCGGCAGCCGCTCGCCCGGCGCAGCGCCGGCACCAACGCAGCTCGGGTATCGACATCCCGGTCTGCACGAGCTCGAGTCGATAGGAGCAGCCGCTGCGGTCGACAGCCTGCGCATCGTTCGGAGTCGACTCCGCGTCCACCTCCGTGCCCTGCTGATCGGCGAAGGGCGCGATCCGGGCATCCTCGGCCGTCAGAAGCCGGCAACGGCATCGATCGCCGGCGGCGTCCTCCAGGTAGCGGCTGCAGACCAGAGCAGCGTTCTCTGTGGGCTCGTCGGCTGCGATGTGCGCCACCAGGCGGCGATCACCGTGGGTGGAGGAATCGCGGTCGACGACCAGCACGCTTCCCGCCGCGCCGTGGCGGGCGATCACTTCGCGAGCGCGGCCCTGTCGGTCGGTGTATCGGCCGAGTGGTCGCTGATCGCGACTGGTGCTTCGCCCGCGTCGTGCGCCGGCTCGGTGGTGGCGCGAGGGCGGAGCGGTCTTGCGGCCGGTGCTTCGGCGTTGGACGGGGGACGTGGGTGAGAGGGTGCTCGTCATGGCTGTCTCCTGCCGGTCTGGTTGGCTCCGCCGCCGAGGGGGCGGTGCTAGGCGGTTGTTCGGCCGGCTTGTACGAGCCGAGCGGGCAGCCGTCAAGCGACCCCGATCGGCGCGAGTCGACTGCGGGCAGCGCTCCGAGAACCCCCAGGGGGGTTCTCGGAAATCTCGAAACCATGCAGGGTGGGCAGGCGAACTTGGCGCGAAGACGCTCATCGCCGCTGGGCCGTGGAACGGCGGCGTGGTGGACATCGCGTCGTGGCAAATCCTCGCCGCAGGGTGCACGGGTCGGGGTCTGCTCGAGCGCTCGCAGCTGCGAGTTGTGGAGAGGCGTCGGCGTGTGCCGAAGGGGTCCAGGGAAGGAAGGGGGGACCGCCAGGGTAGCGGGCGATCGCGACGCGGATCAGGGCGCGGCCTCGTCGATGCCCCTCCCGGCGCCGTCGCCTCCCCGGCGATCCGCGCAGCTTGGCTCTGCAGTGGCGAACTGCGGGATCACCGGGCGCAGTCGGGCGCCCTGCACGGGCGTGGGCGACTGCAGCCCGTGAGTCCCAGGACGGGCGGCGGCTGCAGGCAGCGGGTACGTAACGGCGTTCTGGCGCCCGCAACTGCATGAGCGCTCGCGCGCCAGGTCGCGGCGTTATCGCGTGCGGAGCGGTCTGGAAGCATCTCCCGGTGCTGTCTGCGTAAACTGGCGCGCCGCACCCCAGCACGAAGCGATCCCGCGCTGCAAGGAGCCTCCTGCATGCCAGTCAACACCAACGCGATCGGCAAGACCTACGAGCCCGCGGTGTACGCAGTGGGCCGCGAGAAGATCAGGGAGTACGCCCGCGCAGTGGGCGAGACCAACCCGGTGCACCTCGATCTGGAGGCCGCCCGCTCGGCGGGCTACGCCGACGTCGCGGCCCCGCCCATGTTCGCGGTCGTCTACAGCGCGCCGTCGGTGGGCCCGCCGATCTTCGATCCCGAGATCGAGCTCAACTTCGCGATGATGGTTCACGGCGGCCAGGAGTTCGTGTGGGGTGCACCGGTGGTTGCCGGCGATGAGATAACCACGACGGCGAGCGTCAAGGACATCTCCGAGCGAGACGGTCGGGGCTACTACGTGTTCGAGTCGATCTCCACCAACCAGCGCGGCGAGCAGGTCTGCCGCGGCACCTGGACGAACATCGTCCGAGGAGTGTGACCTGAGATGGCAGAGCTGGACGCCGGAGAGAACATCGCCGAGGTGCGGGTAACGCCGGACAAGTACCTTACGGTGCGCTACGCGGGCGCCTCGGGGGATTTCAACCCGATCCATATCGACGAGGAGTTCGCCCGTGCGGTCGGACTGCCGGGGCGGATCCTGCACGGGCTGTGGACCATGGCCCAGGTGGCCAGGGCGCAGACCGAGGCAGCGGGGGGCCCAGAGCACCTCAAGCGTCTGTCGGTCCAGTTCCGCGGGATGGGCGTCCCCGAGCAGGAGGTCGTGGTGAGGGGCACCGTGCGCGAGATCGTCGACGGGCGTGCGATCGTCGACACGGTTGCCGAACAGGCCGGCAACCAGATCATCCGCAACGCGGAGGCCGAGCTCGAGCTGTAGCCAGCAACGCTGCTTTGGGCGTCGGTGGGGCGCCTACAATCACAGCCATGCTTAGTCCGCGCCAGGAGCGCATTCTGCGCAAGGTCGTCGAGGACTACCTGCGGAGCGGGCAGCCTGTCGCGTCGCGCTCGATCGCCGCCGCCTCCGATCTCGACTGCGGCCCGTCGACCGTTCGCAACGAACTCGCGCTGCTCGAGGAGCACGGGCTGCTCGCCCACCCGCACGTGTCGGCCGGTCGGGTGCCGACCGACGCCGGACAACGCTACGTCGTCGATCGCCTGCTCAGCTCCGAGCAGGCGCTCCAGGCGCCGCAACGCCCGCTCGAGCTCTCGCTGATCCGTCGCGAGCTGGACGAGGCGATGCGTGCGACGACCGAAACGCTCTCGCAGATGACCAACCTGCTCGCGGTCGTCTCTGCGCCCTCGATGAACACCGCCACCATCCGGCACATCGAGGTGCTCGCTCTGCAGCCGCAGGTCGTGCTGGTGGTGATCATCACCTCCGCGGGAAACGTGTCCAAGATGTTCGCTACGTTCGAGCGCGCGGTCGACCCGGGGCTCGTGGCCTGGGCCGGGGAGTATCTGAACGAGCGACTCGTCGGACTCGGCCTGGGCGCGCGAATGCTGCAGCAGCGGCTGGTGGAGCCGAGCCTCTCACCGACGGAGCTCGCGTTCCTGGAGCGCTTTGCGCCCTTCGGCGAGCTTGCCTCGGTGGACGAGCACTTGCTGTTCGTGGAGGGGACAGCGCGGCTGTTCGAGGCCGGTCAGATCGAAGACGCGACGCAGGTCAACGAGCTGATCGACCTGCTCGAGCGGCGTGTCGCGCTGCTCCGCGTGCTGCGCGCGGCGCTGGCCGAGCCAGGCGTGTACGTGCGCATCGGCCGCGAGAACGAGCTCCCCGCGATGCACTCGCTTGCCCTGGTCGCCACCGGCTATGGGATGGCGCGGCGCAAGCTGGGCACCGTGTCGCTGATCGGACCCGTGCGCATGGACTACGCGGGAGCGATCGCGACGGTACGCGAGGCCGCGTACCAGCTGTCGCGCTTCGTCGAAGACACCTACGCCGAGAACTGACCACACAGGCATGCCCCGCGATCCCTATGAGGTGCTCGGCGTCCCACGCGACGCCTCCGAGCAGCAGATCAAGAAGGCCTTTCGTCAGCTCGCCATGGAGCTGCACCCCGACGTCAACGCCCACGACCCCGACGCCGAAAAGAAGTTCAAGGAAGCCGCCGAGGCCAACGAGATCCTCTCAGACCTAGAGCGGCGGGCGACCTATGATCGCTACGGTCACGACGGGCTGAGGTCCGGGGGCTATGCCTCCAGCTTCGACGGCTTCGGGTCGATCACGGACCTGTTCAACGCCTTCTTCGGCGGCGGGCCCTCCGGCGGGCGCGCGGGGCCGGCCCAGGGCGCCGACGTCGCGGTCGCGATCGAGCTCGACCTGCACGAAGCGGCGGATGGAGCCAACGTGGAGGTGGCCTTCGACGCGATCGAGCGCTGCGAGCACTGTCGCGGCAACGGCGCCGAGCCAGGCACTCCGATCGAAACATGCGAGCGCTGCGGCGGCGCGGGCCAGCTGCAGGCCGTAACGCGGACGTTGCTCGGACAGATGGTGCGGACGATGGTCTGCGACGTATGCCACGGCGACGGGCGCGTGCCCGAGCAGCCATGCCGCCAGTGCCGCGGCCGCGGGCGACTGGCGAAGAAGCGCACGCTCCCGGTCGAGGTGCCAGCGGGGATCTCTGACGGGCAGCGCATTCGGCTCGGCGGGCGGGGCCACGCCGGGGAGATGGGCGCACCGGCGGGAGACCTGTATGTCGTCGTGGGCGTCCGCGACGACGATCGCTTCGTGCGGGAGGGTGACGACCTGATCACCGCGCTGGACGTAGCCGCGCCGCTGGCCGCGCTGGGCGGCACGCTCAAGGTGGACACGCTCGCGGGCACCGCGTCGATCGATCTCCCCGCGGGCACGCAGCCGGGCGCTGTGCTCACGCTACGCGAACAGGGAATGCCCGCACTGCGGCGACGCCGTCGCGGGGACCTGCGCGTCGTGATCAACGTCCTCGTCCCGCGCCATCTGAGCGCAGAGCAGCGCGAGCTGATGGAGCGCCTGAACGACAGCCTCGGTGAGGAGAACCTGCGCTCCCAGGAGTCCGTGTTCGCGAAGCTGCGGCGGGCTCTCGGCAGTCAAGCGGCGTGATCAGGCTCGCCGTCCGCGTCAGCAGCCGACAGGCCGAGCTGGTGCTGGCTGAGCTGCTGGAGCTCGCGCCCACCGGGGTGGAAGAGGTGCACGCCGACGCCGACACTGTTGAGTACGCCGTCTACGGCGCGCCGGGGGAGCTGCCGGGCCTGCCCGACCTGCACGCTGTAGCGGGCGACGCGCTGGTCGAGATCTCCACCACCGATATTGCCGACGACTGGCACGAGCGCTGGAGGCAGTTCCATCGGCCGGTCCTGATTCAGGCACCGCGCCAGGCCGGCCGTGTGCAGCCGTCGATCCCGTCGCTGCGGGTGCGACCGCCGTGGGAGCCTCCAGCCGCGTCCCACGACGGCGAGGTGCACGAGATCGTGATCGATCCCGGGCAGGCATTCGGGACGGGCGGCCACGCGAGCACGCGCCTGTGCTTAGAGCTGCTGCTGGCACTGGCGGCCAGCGAGCAGCCGGCCGGACCGCTGCTCGATCTGGGCACGGGCTCGGGCGTGCTCGCGATCGCGGCCGCCCGACTCGGGTTTGGACCCGTGCTCGGGCTGGATCACGAGCTGGAGAGCGTAGCGGCGGCCCGCGACAACGCCTCCATCAACGGCACGCCGATCGAGGTTCGCCGCTTCGACCTGCGCTCGCAGGCGCTGCCCTGGCCGCATCGCAGACCTGGGGCCGAGCGCGGCACCGTCGTGGTCGCCAACCTGCTGCGTCCGCTCCTGCTCGAGCTCGCCCGCAAGATGTCCACCGCCCCCGCCCATCTGCTCGCCGGCGGGCTGCTGCAGGGCGAGGTCGAGGAGGTCGCGGGCGCGTTCGCCGGCCGGCTCGGTCTGCGCGAGCGCGAGCGCCGCGATAGCGGCGAGTGGGCTGCGGTGTGGCTGGCGGCCGGTTGATCAGGCGCCGTCGGGTATCTCGGTCGCAGCGCGCACGATCGCCCGATAGACGAGGTCGATCGCGGCGCGCACGCCGTCCCGTTCCTCGAGCAGCGCGTTCGCGGCGATCAGCGCCGCGCCGATCGTCTCGAGCGCCTCGCCCACCGAGTCCGGCTCCGGGTCGCGGCACGCGGCGATCGCCATGTCGAGCATCGCCCGCGCCTGCTCGACCGCGCCAGCGAACAGAGCGGGCCCAACGAGGCTCCCGTAGTTGTAGACGCGCACCAGACGCCCCGACAGCGTGATCGACGGGCCACGTCGCGGCAGGGTCGTCGGCGGCAGTCCGCCACCGTCCAGGAGGGCCGCCATCGTCTCTCCCAGCACCGCCCTTGTCGTCGCGTCGTCGAGGTCCGCCTGCTGGGCGACCCGCAGCGCCATATACAGCGTGGTCACCGGCATGCCGTACGGAGGATCGGATGCGAACACGATTCGCTCGGCCGGGACTCGCGCGAACAGCTCGATCACGTCCAGCGGGAAGAAGCACGAGATGTCATACAGCACGCCCGGATGCCCGGCCAGACGGGAGGTGAGGATTCCTTGATCGCAGATCGCTCCGTGGGCGAGGATCAGAACAGTCTCCGGGTGGCGCATCGCGAGGTCGGCGAGTCCGTCGGCGAGCGGTGGCAGTCCCCGCCCGGCGTGGACCAGCACGGGCACCCCGGCTGACTCGGCCAGCCCGAACAGATCGTCCATCTCGCGTCCGTCGAAGACGAAGTCCTGGGCACGCGGGTGCAGCTTGACTCCGCGAGCGCCTGCGGCCAGGCAGCGCTCGCACTCAGCCAGCCCGCCTTCGGCCGGGTCCAGCCGGCAGAAGGGCACGAGTCGTCCCTCGCTTTCGCCCGACCAACCGAGCACGCGGTCGTTCGGCACTCTGTATCCGGGCTTGCGCTCAGGGTCGTGCAATGGGAACACGCACGCGCGGCGGGCGCCCGCGCGGTCGAGCTGTTTGAGCAGCTGCTCGAGCGTCAGCGAGCGCCCGTCCTCATCGAGCCCCAGGTGGGTGTGGGCGTCGATCACTTCTGCCTGCGCCGGGCGCAGGGCCTGCGCTTCGGCGAGGAACGGAGCGAGCGCGCTCGCGTACAGGGAGTCGTTCACGATCTGCACCCTATTGTGTCGCGAGTGGCGTGGCAGGTGGTGATCGCGGGCGGCGGCTTCGGGGGCTTCTACGCCGCGCGGGCGCTCGAGCGCGTGCTTCCCGCCCAGAGCGCGCGCGTGACGCTCGTCAACGAGGCCAACTTCATGCTCTACACGCCGCTGCTCGCGGGTGCGGCCGGCGCTACCCTGGACCCGCGTCACGTGGTGGTGGCGCTGCGGTCGCAGCTGCGCCGGACCGACCTCGTGATCGGCCGGGTGACCGCTGCCGACCCCGCGCTTGGCACCGTGGGGGTGCAACGTATCGACGGCGAGCACCTCGATCTCAGTTACGACCAGCTCCTCGTGGCGCTCGGTTCGGTGTCCCGGACGCTGCCGATCCCCGGCCTGGCCGAGCATGGGATCGGGCTGAAGTCGCTGGCGGACGCAACCGCGCTGCGCAACCAGGTGTTGACCTGCATGGACATCGCCGAGTCGCTCGAGGATCCGGCGCTGCGCACCGAGTATCTGGGGTTCGTGTTCGTGGGCGCCGGCTACGCGGGGGTCGAGGGGCTGGCTGAGCTGCAGGACTTCGCCGTGCAGGCGATCGAGCGGTATCCGCGCTGCCGCGCACACGGGATGCGATGGGTTCTGGTCGAGGCGAGGGAGCGGATCATGCGGGAGGTCCCCGCGAGCCTGTCCGAGTTCGCCGAACGCGAGTTGCGCGGACGGGGGATCGAGGTGCGTCTCGCCACCACGCTGCTCGAGCTGACCCCGCGCGGGGCGAGCCTCTCGGGCGGCCACACGATCCCGGCGAGGACGGTCGTGTGGACCGCCGGGGTCAAGCCCAGCCCGGTCATCGCACGGCTCGGCTTGCCCCTCGACCAGGACGGGCGGGTGGTGGTTGATCGGACCATGCGCGTGCAGGACGGCGTGGCGCCGCAGCAGCTGTCGCGAGCGGGCGCCGGCGTGTGGGCGATCGGCGACTGCGCGGCGGTTCCCGACCCCTCACGGCCGGGACGGTCCTGTCCTCCCACCGCGCAGCATGCGATCCGCCAGGGACGGCTCGTCGCCCGCAACATCTCGGCGACGCTCGATGGTCGCTCCTGCCGCCCGTTCCGCTACCGCACCAGGGGGATGGTCGCCGAGCTCGGGCACAACAAGGCCGTCGCGATCACGCTGGGCGTCCGCTGGCGCGGCCTGCCCGCGTGGTTCATCGCGCGCACGTACCACCTGCTGCTGATGCCCGGCATCGGACGTAGGCTGCGCCTGCTGGCAGACTGGAACGTCGCGCTGCTGTTCGGCCGTGACCCTTCCTCGCCGGGGCGTCTGGGCGCGCGGACGCCGCTCGAACGCGATTGAGATCCCCGCGCCATCGCCAGAGCGGCGTATCCTGCTCTGGGAGATGGCGATAATCGAGCAGATCAAGATCGACCTCCAGGGTGCCATGCGCGCTGGCGAAAAAGACCGGGTGGGCGCGCTGAGACTGGTGTTGTCCGAGCTTCAGAAGGCGGCCAAGGAAGGTGCACAGGACGAACTGACCGTGCTGCGCCGTGAGCGCAAGCGCCGGCTGGAGGCCGCCGGTGCCTACCGTGACGCGGGACGCGAGGATCTCGCCGGTGGCGAGCAGGCCGAGGCGCAGCTGATCGGCGCCTATCTGCCTGCTGAGCTCTCCGAAAACGAGCTGGCTGGGATCGTCGAGCAGGCAGTGCGCGACAGCGGAGCGGAGTCGGCCAAGGACATGGGGATGGCGATGAAGCGGGCGATCGCGGCTGTCGACGGTCGCGCCGACGGCAAGCGTGTGTCCGGGCTCGTGCGAGCGGCACTTCAGGGATGAGAACGCAGATCGAGCTCTCCAACGAAGTCGCGGCCGAGCTGGCGGGCAGTCAGGACGTTGTGCTGCGTGCTCTGGAGTCGCATCTGGACTGCAAGGTCTTCCTGCGTGGCAACCTTTTGACCTTCGACGGAGAGGAGAGCGAGACCCAGGCCGGCGAGCGCGTGGTGCGTGAGCTTGCGGAACTGATCGCCGGCGGCCATCAGATCGGCCCAGGGACGATCACGGCGGTCACCGGCGCGCTCGACGCACACGAATCGCCCGCGCGCGTGCTCGAGGACGTCGTGTGGCGTCACCGCGGGCTGCGCGTGGCTCCCAAGACCGTCAACCAGAAGCGCTACGTGGACTCGATCCGCGAGAACACCATCACCTTCGCGGTGGGCCCGGCCGGCACGGGCAAGACGTTTCTGACGGTGGCGATGGCCGCCGCGGCGCTGTCGCGGCACGAGGTCAACCGCATCATCCTCACGCGGCCCGCCGTCGAGGCGGGTGAGCGTCTGGGCTTCCTGCCGGGCGATCTGATGGCGAAGGTCGACCCGTACCTGCGACCTCTGTTCGACGCCCTCCACGACATGCTCGACCCGGAGAAGGTCTCCCAGCACATCGAGCGCGGTGTAATCGAGATCGCTCCACTGGCGTTCATGCGCGGAAGAACGCTGAACGACTCGTTCGTGATCCTGGACGAGGCGCAGAACACGACGCCCGAGCAGATGAAGATGTTCCTCACACGCCTGGGCTTCGGGTCCAGGATGGTGGTGACGGGAGACGTGACGCAGATGGACCTCCCGCGTGAGCAGCAGTCGGGCCTGATCGCCGTGGGAGAGGTTCTGGACTCGATCGAGGGGATCGAGTTCGTTCGCTTCGGCGGCGAGGACGTGGTGCGCCACAAGCTCGTGCAGCGGATCGTCGAGGCCTACGACGAGCACTCCCAGCGCGAGCAGCCCGCGCGAGCAGAGATCAGCGCGCGTCCGGCGGTTCGCAGCGCCTGAGCTTCGATGATCGACGTCGAGGTGTTCGGCGCCGGCCTCGCTCCTGAGGCGCCATCGCTGCAGGAGGTTCGTCGCCTATGCACGCTGGCGGCCGCGCGCATGGGGATCGACGAGGCCCACGTGGCGATCGAGTTCGTGGACGAGGAGCGGATCGCGCAGCTCAACGGCGAGCACCGCAAGCGACCAGAGCCCACCGACGTGCTGTCGTTTCCGATCGACGGCGTGGGCCCCGCGTCTGGCACTGCGGCTGTGCCCGAACGCGGGTCACAATCCGCGTCCGCGCAGATGGTCCCGCGCGAGCTCGGGGACGTCGTCATCTGTGCGCAGCGCACCGCCGACCTACGCGAGGCGATCGTCCACGGGATGCTGCATTTGTTGGGCATGGATCATGAGACCGACGATGGCGAGATGCTGGCGCTCCAACGTGAGCTGCTCGCTGGAGCGGGCGGGTGACGCGCGGCGGCTTCGTCGCCTTGGCCGGAAGACCCAACGTCGGCAAGTCGACGTTCGTCAACGCTGTGGTTGGCGAGAAGGTCGCGATTGTCTCCGACCGCCCGCAGACGACGAGGCGCGCGATTCGCGGGGTTCACCGCAGCGGCAACTGCCAGATCGTGCTGGTGGACCTGCCTGGCGTTCAGCGCCCGCGCGACGCGCTGACGACACGTATGGCACAGCGTGTGCAGCACGAGCTGGAGTGCTCGGACGCGACGCTGCTGATGCTCAACGCAGAGCAGGGCGTCGGCGCCGGCGACCGCTTCATCGCCAGGGCGCTGGCAGGCGCAGACATACCCGTGACGATCGCCGTCAACAAGGTCGATCGCCTGTCCCGCGCCGCGTTGATGGCTGTGCTCCAGCCGGCGGCCGAGCTCGCGCCGGGGTCTGAGGTGTTCCCGATCTCGGCACGTCGCGGGTCCGGGGTTCGTGAGCTCGTCGAGCATCTCGCGACGCTGATGCCGGAGGGGCCGTTCATGTTCGCGAACGACGCTAGAACCGATCAGTCGCAGGAGCTGCTGCTGGCCGAGCTGATCCGCGAGGCGATCATCAAGCGTACGTTTCAGGAGCTACCGCACGCGGTCGAGGTGATGGTCGAGGAGATCGAAGCTCCGCGCGAGGACCTCGCACGGGTGAGGGCGCTGATCTGGGTCGAGACCGAGTCCCAGAAGCGGATCCTGATCGGCGCGCACGGACGGATGATCAAGGCGATCGGCACCGCGGCGCGGCGCGAGCTGCAGCGGGTGCTCGGCACGCGCGTGCATCTCGATCTCTCGGTGCGGGTGCGCCGTGACTGGCGCGCCGATGAGGGGCTACTCGACCGCTTGGGCATCACCTAGCGGATTGCGCTCACGCGCCGCTGCCGGCTCCCCGCACGCCGAGGGCGGTCGCGCTTTCACAGCTTGCGCTCGAGCCGCGCGGCGATGTGCCTCACGGCCGCCAGGTCCAGGCGGGGCCCCCACACGAACGGAACGCCCACCACCTCAAAGCTGCGGCGACGCAGACGCGCGAGCTGGTTGTGCTGGAAGCGCGCCCGGTCGTGCACCGCGCGCGCGGCCCGCAGGGCCGAGTCGGTCACCGTCTGCTGTGTCATCAGCGCCGATTCCGTCCCGCGCGCGCTGCAGCGATCGTCACCGCCCCGGTTCTGATCGTTCTCGCTCAGCGACGCCATGCGGCGCAGCTCCGCGGCCGTGAAGCGTCGCGGCAGCAGCGCGTTGACGACGACCGCCGCGAGGCCACGGCCATGCTGGCGGCGCAGGCCATCCTGGAGCTCGAGCGCCTCGGTGACCGCCATCTCCGTTCCCATCGCCACGGCCAGATAGGCCGTCTGCGACGGGTTCGCCAACAGCTCCTGCAGCTGTCGCGTCTGTCCGGCGATCGGGCCAACACGGGCGATCGCGCCGAAGGTGTGGGGTGAGCTGAGCATGCCCAGCGCGTGGCCCGTGGCTGGGGCGTCGAGCACCACGAGGTCGTAGCCGCCCGCCCGGCTCCTGCGGGTGCCGCCGCGGGTCAGCTGCCAGATCTTGACCATCGTTACGAGCTCCTTGGCTCCTGGCGCCGCGGCGGCGAAATACTGGAAGGTGTTGCTGGACGCGAGCACGCGGCCAGAGATACGACCGCCCAGCGCCTGCAACCACTCCAGCAGCGCACGGTCGGGGTCGATTGAGATGCTCGACAGGCGCTCCTGCAAACGGGTCTCGACGCCCGGCAGCGGTGCCGCCATCCCAAATAGGAGTGGCAGCTGACTCTCCTCGCCGACCTCGACCACGATCGCGCGACGCCCGCTGCGCGCCGCCAGCAGGCCGACCGCCGCGGCGATGGTCGTCTTGCCCACGCCACCCTTGCCGGTGATCACGAGCAGCTTGCCGTCTAGCACCGATTGCATCGCCGTGGGAGTGTGTCTCAAACCGGGGAGAAGGCAGCGGGACCTACAATCGTGCGGATGATGACATCTGCTTCCCACGCATCGATCGACGAGCAGGTCTCCTACGACCGCGATGGCTTGGTGCCGTGCGTCGTGCAGGACTGGAGTACCGGCGAGGTGCTCACGCTCGCGTACATGAACGAGCAGGCGCTGATGCGCACGCGCGACACAGGTGAGCTGCACCTGTGGAGCCGCTCACGGGGTGAGCAATGGCACAAGGGCGCCACCAGCGGCAACGTCCAGAGCGTGCGCGCGCTGCGAATGGACTGCGATGGCGATGCGCTGCTCGCGCTCGTCGAACCAGCGGGCCCGGCCTGTCACACGGGCGAGCGCACGTGCTTTCACCGTGGCGAGCTGGACCCGGGGGCACCGTACGAGACGCTGCATGCGCTGGAGCGCACGGTCGGCGAGCGCGCGCGCCAGCGCCCGCGCGACTCCTACACGGTCGAACTTCTCGACGACCCGGCGCGGATCGGCGAGAAGGTGATGGAGGAGGCCGAGGAGGTGACCCGTGCCGCCCGCGAGGAGTCGGACGAGCGGGTGGACGAAGAGGCCGCCGACGTGCTCTACCACCTGCTCGTGCTCCTGCGCAGCCGGGGGCGCGCGCTCGCCGACGCCGAGCGGGTGCTCGATGGCCGTCGCGCCTAGCGCCGAGCCCGCACGCGCCGCCGGCGCGGGCGCCGCGGCTGCGGCGGTGAAGCCGTCGCTCGAGCAGGTGCGCGCTCTCGCCCGCTCGTACAACCTGATCCCGCTGAGCGTCACGTCCGTAGAGGACTGCGAGACGCCGGTGTCGACGTTCTTGAAGCTGCGCGCGCTGGCGCCCGGAGAGCCCGCTTTCCTGCTGGAGTCCGCCGATCAGGGACAGCGGGTCGGGCGCTGGTCGTTCATCGGGTTCCGTCCGCGGGCGGTGCTGCGCTGGTCGCTATCCGACGGCGGTGATCCGTACGCGCTCGCGGCCGAGCGCGTCGCCCGCTTCGACCAGGCGCCGATGGACGACGCCGGGGCGGGGGGAGCTCCCTTCACCGGCGGCGCTGTGGGCTTCTTCGGCTATGACCTCGTGCGGGCGGTCGAGCCGCTCGGCGACCCCCCGGGTGGGCCGGGCTCAGATCCCCTCGGGCTGCCCGACATGGCGCTGATGCTCTCCGACGCCCTGGTCGTCTTCGACCATCTCAAGCACACGGTCACGATCCTCGCCAACGCGGACCTCCAGGCCGAGCCCGACATCGAGCGAGCGTACGAGACCGCCGCGCGCACGATCGAGGAAGTGCGACAGGCACTCGCGGGACCGGTCCCGCGCGGCGAGCCGGCGACCGGACCCCACGCACCCGCGCGCCAGATGCCCGTCTTCGAGTCGAACATGTCGCGTGAGCAGTTCGAAGCGATGGTCGCGCGAATCGTTGAGTACATCTACGCTGGCGACGCCTTCCAGGTCGTACCGTCGCAGCGCTGGTCGGCGCGGGTGCCGGTCGAGGCGTTCTCGATCTATCGCGGCCTGCGGGCGATCAATCCGAGCCCGTACATGTACTTCCTGGACTTCGGCGACTTCCAGGTCGCCGGTGCGAGCCCCGAGCCGCTGCTGACCGTGAGCGGACGGCGGGTGAGCACGAAGCCGATCGCGGGCACCCGCGCGAGGGGGGCGAGCCCGGAGGAGGACCGGCGGATCGCGCAGGAACTGCTGGCCGACGAGAAGGAGCGCGCCGAGCACGTCATGCTCGTCGATCTCGGGCGCAACGACCTCGGCCGGGTGTGCGAGTACGGGAGCGTCGTGGTGGACGAGCTGATGGAAATCGAGTCCTATAGCCACGTCATGCACATTGTCTCGTCGGTGTCCGGGACGCTGCGCGAGGGGGTAGGGGCGATGGACGCGCTGCGCGCGGTGCTTCCGGCGGGCACCCTCTCCGGTGCGCCCAAGGTCCGGGCGATGCAGATCATCGACGAGCTCGAGCCGGTAAAGCGGGGCGGCTATGGCGGCGCGATCGGCTATTTGAGCTACGCGGGAGATCTCGACACGGCGATCCACATCCGGACGGTGGTCGTGAAGGACGGCGTGGCCCACGTGCAGGCGGGCGGCGGCACCGTGGCCGACGCCAAGCCCGCGTACGAGTACGAGGAGTCGGTGGCCAAGACGAGGGCCGTGATGCGCGCGGTCGAGCTCGCGTGCGACCAGCCCGACTGGTCGTGAGCATGAAGTCCTGGTCGTGGACGTTTTCAGAATCCATCCAGAGCCAAATCCGGCGGCTCTGAGCGCGTAGCTGATCGGTCCGGCTCACGGGGGAAGCGGCTTCAAACCGGAGTTTACCGCACATTATAGATTTTGGTAATTGGCGGTAAGGATCGATAAGTTTCGTATGATTGGGGCCGTGGCGGCGAACCCTTATAGCCCGGGCGTTGGCAGTCGCCCCCCGTTCCTGGCCGGGCGCGATGATCAGATTCACTTGTTTGAGCGGACGCTTGCGGACTACCCGCAGAAGCGGCGCAACCTGCGAATCACCGGGCTCCGAGGCGTGGGCAAGACCGTCCTCCTGAAGGAATACGAGCGGATCGCGAAGCGCAACGACTGGGTGGTTATGCGCCGCGACCTCGGGGCACGGTTGCGGGACGAGTCGGATTTCGCGACGGCGATGTCGGAGTACCTGCGGGAGGCCGTGGAGGAACTGAGCTTGAAGGCACGAGTGAGGAAACGAATCGCGTCAGCCCTGACGACCATCCGCCAAGTGCAGGTGCAGATAGGGGAGGACGTGACGCTCTCGGTCGGCCCCGGCGCGGACCAACAGCCGAAGTCGGTTCTGGAGGACCGGCTGCGCCGCGCGATCCTGGAGGTTGGCGCGGTGGCACGGGAGCAGGGCCGCGGGGTTGCGCTGCTTTTTGACGAGGCGCACAGCGTTTACGACCGCCCGAAGCAGCATCAGTACCCGCTCGGCGCGCTCCTCTCAGCGATGGTTGCGGCGCAGGACGAGGACGATGAGCCGTTGCAGGTGATGCTCGTGCTCTGCGGCTTGCATCCGTTGACCGGGAATATCCACGCGGCCCGGAGCAATGCCGAGCGCTTGTTTCGAGCGGGGGAGATCGGGAACTTGTCCCTGGCCCCGGATTCGCCAGGCGGGATGAGCGCGGCAGCGCAGGCCCTCGTGCGTCCCGCGACCACGATCTCCTACGCGGACGGGGTGGCCGAACGTATTGCCAACGACGTTAGCGGCTACCCGTACTTCATCCAGTGGTTCGGGGAGGCGCTGTGGGACGCCGCCGACTTGGACGGCGCGAACGTCATCACGAACGAGCTGTACGATCATGAGCGCTCGGCGATCCAGCGGAACCTTGACGACGAGTTTTTCGAGCCGCGGTATCGCGACGCACGAAGGGGTGATCAGCAGACGCTTCGGCTAGCGGCGTCGCTCGGCGGGGAGTCGTTCGCGAAGGCGAACCTTGACGCGGCGACGACGAAATCCACGGGCGCGATCGCCGTGAGCTTGAACCGCCTCGTCGGCGACAACCTCGTTTACCGCGACGAACACGGCGTTTACGCCTATACCGCGCCGCTGTTCGGCGATTTCCTGAGGCGCCGTCACCCGCTCCTATCCGAGGACAAGTAAGGAGCACCGGGCGTCCACGAGCGCACAGCGAACGGCGAGCAGGTCGCCGTGATTGGTGCCCCTGGGCGGCTTTCGTACTTCTCGGCTACGCTCAGTGCCCGCTGCGGGCGATGCCGCGCTTGGGATGCATAATCAGCCCCGAAGTCGGGGATTTGCAGGCAAAATAGGTGTGATGGGGGAGAAACGGAAACCGAAGATGAAGGTCCTCGTCGTCGACAACTACGACTCGTTCACCTACAACCTCGTTCAGTATCTGGGCGAGCTGGGGGCAGAGGTGGACGTGGTCCGCAACGATCGCGCCACCGTGGAGGAGCTGCTCGCGGATGGCTACACGCGGTGCGTGGTCTCACCTGGGCCGTGCACGCCCGAGCAGGCGGGCATCACGCTCGAGGTCATGCGGCGGATGCCCGAGGCGGGGATCCCAACGCTCGGAGTGTGCCTCGGTCATCAGGCGCTCGCGCAGGCGTTCGGGGGGCGCTGGAAGCTGCACTCGCCGGTGCACGGCAAGGCGACTCGGATCGAGCACGACGGGCGCACGATCTTCGCCGGCCTCTCCTCGCCGTTGACGGTAGGGCGCTACCACTCGCTCGTGGTCGACTCCGAGCTGCCGGACTGCCTGGAGGAGTCCGCGCGCGGAGGCGGCGTGCTGATGGGCCTGCGCCACCGCGAGCTGCCGGCCGAGGGGGTGCAGTTCCATCCGGAGTCGGTGCTCACCGAGCAGGGCCGGGAGCTGCTGCACAACTTCCTGGACGGCCCGGCGTGACGCGCCCCGTGACGCGCCAAGTGACGCGCCAAGTGGCGCGCCACTGTCCCCGCGCGCACACGGTCATACCATTGCTATACAGCATCTTCTCAGCGTGACTCTCCAACCCATATACGCCACATGCCCAACGCGACCCTGACACGCGCGATCGATGCGCTCGCGTCGAGGAGAGACCTCAGCGCGGACGAGGCCGCGGAGGTGCTCGCGGAGATCATGCACGGCGAGGTCTCCGAGACGCAGATCGCGGGCTTTCTGATCGCGTTGAGGACGAAGGGGGAGACGGTGCACGAGCTGGCGGGCTTGGCGCGCACGATGCGCGCGCTGGCGGCGCACGTTCCGAGTGATCGCGAGGATCTGCTGGACACCGCTGGCACGGGGGGCGGACGGAGCACGTTCAACGTCTCCACGACGGCCGCCTTGATCGCTGCCGGCGCTGGCTGCGCGGTGGCCAAGCATGGCAACCGCTCGGCCACGAGCAGGTCGGGGTCGGCGGATCTGCTCGAGGCCCTGGGCGCCCGCATCGATCTCGATCCGCAGGCCGTCGGGTGCTGCATCGACGAGGCCGGCTTCGGCTTTATGTTCGCGCCCGCACACCACAAGGCGACGCGCTTCGTGATGCCGGTCCGGCGCGAGCTCGCCGTGCGGACGATCTTCAACCTGCTGGGGCCGCTGACCAATCCGGCCGGGGCTCGGCGCCAGCTGATCGGCGTTTCGGACGCGGCGTTCCTGGAGACGATCGCCGGCGCGCTGGCCGAGCTGGGGGTCGATCGCGCCCTGGTGGTGACCAGCGACGATGGGCTCGACGAGATCTCGGCGAGCGCGGCTACGAACGTGGTCGAGGTCAACGGCGAGGAGCTCAGGCGCTACGTGCTCACGCCCCAGGAGGTCGGCATCGGGCCCATCTCCGACACGGGCGGCGCGCACGATCCCGGCGGCGGGACGCCCGCTGAGAACGCCGCCGTGACACGCGCGATCCTGCGCGCCGAGCCAGCGCATGCGGGCGCTGCCGCCGGTGAGGATCTCGCCGTCATCAACGCCGGTGCCGCGATCTATGCGGGCGGCGGCGCGGACTCGATCGCCGAGGGGGTGCAGGCCGCCCGCGCGGCGCTGGCCGAGGGGCGCGCCGCGAGCGCGCTCGAGCGCTACGTTGAGGCGAGCCACAGACACGCTCCCGCGGAGACGCGCACGTGAGCGCGCGTGCCGCGACCGTGCTCGACCGCATCCTGGCCGAAACGCGCGAGGAGGTCGAGCGTCGCAAGCGCGAGCTGCCGCTGTCCTCAGCGTCGCTCCCCGACGCCCAGCCGCCCGGCGGCGCTCGCCGCTTCCACGATGCGCTGAGGGGTGAGGGGGTGGGCGTGATCGCGGAGTTCAAGCGCCGCTCGCCGTCGGCCGGCAGCCTGCGCGAGAAGCCGCAGCTGGCCCAGATCGTGAGGTCCTATGAGCGCGGCGGCGCGGTTGCGGTGTCGATACTCACCGAGGGTCCCAACTTCGAAGGCGCGATCGAGGACCTGCACGCGGCGCGCGCCGTGTGCGATCTGCCGCTGCTGCGTAAGGACTTCGTCGTCGACACCTATCAGCTGCACGAGGCGCGCGCGGCGGGCGCCGACGCGGTGCTGCTGATCGTGGCCGCGTTGCAGCCGGCGGAGCTCGCATCGCTGCACGGCTGCGCGCGCGCGATCGGGCTCGATGTGCTGGTCGAGGTCCACGACCGCCAGGAGCTGCAGGACGCGCTCGCGGTCGGGGCCGAGATCGTGGGCATCAACAACCGCGACCTGCGCGACCTGAGCGTGGACCTCGAGCGCACCGCACGGCTGATGAACGACGTCCCACCCGGGGTGACGGTGGTGTCCGAGTCGGGCATCGCCGCGGCCGAGCAGCTGTGGCGGCTTGGGGAGCGCGGCGTGCAGGCGGTGCTGGTGGGGGAGTCGCTGATGCGATCGGCAGACCCCGCGGCGGCCCTCAGAGCCCTGACATCAAGGGACCCTGACATCATTTAGACAAGCTCGGGGAGAGCTTTAGATGGCCTTCACCCCCGCCGATCATCCTCTCCTGCGATGAAGCGCACGTTCCTGATCCCGTTCATCGCCGCGCTGCTCGGCGGCGGCGTCGTCGTCGCGGTGGTCGCGGCGGCCGGCGGGCTCGGCGAAAGCAAGACGGTCGTGACGACGGTCCAGGCTCAGGCTCTTCCCGCGACCCCGTCGAACGCCTCGCAGCGGACCGTCGGGCTGACGCCGCACGAAGTGTACGTCCGCGACGCGCCGGGAGTGGCGTTCGTGACCTCGACCGTCGTGCAGAAAACCGAATCGCCGTTCCTCTTCGGCCAGGAAGGCCAGAGCCAGAACGTGGACACGGGCTCGGGCATCGTGATCGACGCCAACGGCACGATCCTGACCAACTACCACGTCGTCGAGAACGCGATCAAGGTCACGGTCAGCTTTGAAAAAGGCAAGTCCGTCGAAGCGCAGGTGATCGGCAAGGACCCGTCCAACGATCTCGCCGTGCTGCGCATCCCGACGGATGGCCTGACGCTCCACCCGCTTGCGCTCGGCGATTCGAGCACCGTCCAGGTGGGTGATCCGGTGTATGCGATCGGCAACCCGTTCGATCTCGAACGCACGCTCACGACCGGTGTGATATCGGCGCTGCAACGCCAGATCACGGCACCGAACGGCTTCGCCATCGACAACGTGTTGCAGACCGACGCGCCGATCAATCCCGGGAACTCGGGCGGACCGCTGTTGAACGCGTTGGGTCAGGTGATCGGCCTCAACTCCCAGATCGAGACCGGCGGCAGCGGCGGCGGCAGCGTCGGCATCGGCTTCGCCGTCCCGATCAACACTGCCAAGTCCGAGCTCACCCAGCTGGAGAAGGGCGGGACGGTGCGCGGTGCCTACCTTGGCCTGACCTCGCTCACGATCGACGGGTCCCTGTCGGCGCTCAACCTGCCCGTGAAAAGCGGCGCGCTGGTGCAGAGCGTCGAGCCGCACACTGCGGCGGCGAACGCCGGGATCCACGGTGGCTCGGTGAGCACCAACACCGAAAGCGGCCAAGTGGCGGTCGGCGGTGACATCATCGTCTCGATCGATGGCAAAGCGGTGAACGGCTCCGAAGAACTCGCGAACGCGATCGCGACCAAGCGACCGGGCGATGCCATCACGATCGGCTTGCTGCGCGCCGCCGGCAACGGCAGCTACCAGCACAAGACGGTGACCGCGAAGCTCGGCCAGCGACCCAACTCGGTGCCCAACCCAACCACGCCCGAAGGCTGAGGACGCATCCCGCAGGCCGCGTGCTTCCGTTGGGATAGACCCTGAATCGGCGCCGGATCAAGCGCCCGCTACCGTTGGGGCATGTCAGCGACGCGTCGACGCCCTGAGTACAGCGACCCGGTGGCCGGTGTCGAGCTCGTCGCCGGCGAGCCGGCGCCACCCAGGGTGAAGATCTGCGGCATCACGAACCCCGCGGACGCGGAGCTGGCGGTCGAGCTGGGGGCGTGGGCATTGGGAATGATCTTCTACGCGCGCAGTCCCCGCCGCTGCTCGCTCTCTGAGGCGCAGGTGATCGCGGCGAGACTGCGCCGTCGCGTAGAGCTGTGCGGCGTGTTCGTCAACGCGCCTCTGGAGGAGATCGTCCGCATCGGCGAGGAGCTCGGGCTGAGCATGCTCCAGCTCCATGGTGATGAGGGTCCGTCGTTCTGTGCCGAGGTGCACCGCAGGACCGGCGCGCGCGTGATCAAGGCAGCTCAGGTGTCGGGGTCTGGCGACGTGCGGGATGTCGAGCGCTTTCACGTTGACTTCCACCTGCTCGACGCGCGCTCGAAGGCGGTCGAGCGGCAGGGCATGCGCGGGGGGACCGGGGAGACGTTCGACTGGGGACTACTGCAGACGCGCCGCTCGAAGATCCCGTTGATCCTCAGCGGTGGGCTCAGCGCCGAGATCGTTGGCAGCGCGATGGCCGCGGTGCGCCCGTATGCGCTCGACAGCGCGAGCGGCACGGAGGCCGCGCCGGGACACAAGGATCCCGACAAGCTACGCGCGTTCTTCAGCGCCATCAGGCAGGCGCCGCTCGAGCCGCGCGAGATCGGCCAGCCGGCGTGAGCGCGGGCACAGAGGAGCGCACCGTCGAGCACCGCTTCGGTCAATACGGCGGTCAGTTCGTACCGGAGACGCTGATGCCGGCGCTGGCGGAGCTGGAGCAGGCGTGGTGCTCGGCGCGCGAGGACCCGGAGTACCGGGCGCAGCTGAGCGGGCTGCTGCGCGACTTCGGCGGACGCCCGACACCCCTGTACCGTGCGCGCAGGCTGTCCGAGCGGGCGGGACGGCCCGTGTACCTAAAGCGCGAGGATCTCAACCACACCGGTTCGCACAAGCTGAACAACGCGCTCGGGCAGGTCCTGCTCGCCAGGCGGATGGGCAAGCGGCGGATCATCGCCGAGACCGGCGCGGGCCAGCACGGCGTGGCGACGGCGACCGTGTGCGCGCTGATGGGAATGGAGTGCGTGGTGTACATGGGCGTGGAGGACACACGCCGGCAGCGACCGAACGTGCAGCGGATGGAGCTGCTGGGGGCGAGCGTGCACCCCGTGGACGCGGGGGCGCGGACGTTGAAGGAGGCGACCTCGGCGGCGATCCGTGACTGGGTGACCAACGTGCAGAGCACGCACTACGTGATCGGCTCGGTGGTTGGCCCGGCGCCGTATCCGGCGCTGGTGCGCGATCTTCAGCGGGTGATCGGGGACGAGGCGCGCGCGCAGCTGCTCGAGCGTGAGGGCAGGCTCCCGGCGCGCGTGGTTGCGTGCGTGGGCGGGGGCTCCAACGCGATGGGAGCCTTCGCGGCATTCATCCCCGACGAGCAGGTCGAGCTCGTCGGCGTGGAGGCCGGTGGCGAGGGTATCGACACCAGCCGCCACGGGGCGCCCCTGACCGTGGGCGGACGCCCTGGCATCCTGCACGGTTCGCGCTCGGCTGTGATGCAGGACGAGGAGGGGCAGATCCTGCAGGCGCATTCGGTCTCGGCCGGCCTGGACTACCCGGGTGCGGGACCCGAGCACGCGCACCTGCGCGACAGCGGTCGCGCGCGGTACGTGGCGGTGACCGATGCGCAGGCGCTCGAGGCCTTCCGCGTGCTGGCGCGCCTCGAGGGCATCATCCCGGCGCTCGAGACGGCGCACGCGCTCGCGTGGGTGCTCGCCGAGCCCGACGGCGAGCTGGATCTCGTGTGCCTGTCAGGCCGCGGCGATAAGGACCTGGCCGAGGTGCTGGACAGGGGCGAAGCATGAGCACGGTCGAGACGACCGGGATCGAGCGCATCGGCGAGGCGTTCGCGCGCAGCGGCAAGCGCGCGGCGCTGATGCCCTACGTGATGGGGGGCTTCCCGACGCTGGAGGAGTCGGTGCGGATCGGGCAGGCGTGCGTGCAGGCGGGCGCGGACGTGATCGAGCTCGGCATGCCCTACTCGGACCCGCTCGCAGACGGCCCGGTGATCCATGCGGCTGGGACGCAGGCGCTGGCCGCGGGGGCCAACGTGGGCGGCGTGCTCGAGGTGGCGCGCGCGCTCGGCGGCAGCGTGCCGGTCGTGCTGATGTGCTACGCCAACATGGTTTTCGCCCCGGGCGTGGATGCGTTCGTGGAGCGCCTGGGGCGGACCGGCGCGTGCGGGCTGATCGTGCCGGATCTGCCCTACGGCGAGGCTCCGGAGGTGCTCGCGGCGTGCGATCGGCGTGGCCTGGCGCTGATCCCGCTCGTCGCCCCCACCACGCCCCCCGCGCGGTTGGTCGCGATCGGTATGGCGGCGCGGGGGTTCCTGTACACCGTCTCGGTGCTCGGCACCACCGGCGAGCGCCGCGCGCTCGGCGAGGGCCTGGTGGACATCGTGACCCGTGCGAAGGCGAGCACGCAGGTGCCGGTGGCGATCGGCTTTGGGATCGGCACGCCCGAGCAGGCTCGCGAGGCCGCCGAAGCGGGCGCGGACGGCGTGATCGTAGGCACCCGTCTGGTGCGGGCCGCGGGCGAAGCGCAGGATCCGGCGGGCGCGGTGGGCTCGGTGGTGGGCGAACTGGCGGCGGGTCTCGCGCGGGCCAGCTAGGATTCCGCCGGCATGGGACTCGTACTCACCGTTACTGCCGGGCTGGTGGTGTGGATCGTGCTGTGGGCATTGGGGGCCAAGGGCTTCGACGCATTCCTACTGGCCGCGGCGATCATTCTGGTGGGAGCATCGGTGAAGATCCTCTCCGGCTACCTGCCCGGGCGTCGCAGTTAGCGTCCCGTGCTCGCGCGCTGGCTGGGCCTAGTCGCTCTTGCCGCCGTGTTCTTGGGAGCGGTGGGTTGCGGAGGTGTTTCGGTTTCGGACGTGGCCGAAGCGACCGGGGGGCAGCTGTCGATCTATTCGAGCCTGCCACTGCAGGGGCCTTCGGCGCCGACCTCCGAGCAGATCGAAGGTGGTGAGAAGCTCGCGCTCGCCGATGCCGGCGGGCGCGCGGGGGCGTTCAAGATCGGCTATTTCTCGCTCGACGACGCGAGCGCGAAGAGCGACCAGTGGAACCCCGGCGTCACCGCCACCAACGCCAAGATCGCCGCCCAGGACGCCAGCACGATCGCCTACCTCGGTGACTTCGACTCCGCCGCCACCGCCGTCTCGCTGCCCTTGATCAACGCGGCTGGCATCCTGCAGGTCAGCCCCACAAGCCCCTATGTGGGCCTCACGTCGTCCTTTGACGCCGGGCAGGATGAGCCCGAACGCTTCTACCCAAGTGGCCGGCGCACGTTCGTCCGCCTGGCGCCGGGCGACACCGTGCAGGCCGCGGCGCAGGTCAAGCTGATGCAGGCGCTCGGCGTGCACAGTCTGTACGTGCTCGACGACCAGGACCCCTTCGACGTGCCCCTTGCGGCGATCGTGGCGGGCGATGCGGAACGGGCGGGGATCACCGTCGCGGCCCACGACAGTCTGTCGACAGTCGGGGGCGCGGTGTTCACCGGCGAGGTCGAAAAGATCGTGGAAAGCCGCGCGCAGGCCGTGTTTCTCGCCGGCGGCGAAGGCAAGGGCACCGCAGCGCTGTGGCGGGATCTTCACGCGGCGGCTCCGCGCCTGCTGCTGCTGGGATCCAGCGCGATGGTCAGCGAATCGTTCACCTCGCAGATCGGCGCTGCCGCCGCCAACACCTACGTGACGACGCCGGTGCTCCCCATGCGGCTCTACCCTCCGGCGGCGCAGCGGGTGCTGGTGGACTACCGCAGGACCTTCGGAGCCGAAGGGAACCCATACGCGCTGTACGGCTACGAGGCGATGACCGCCGTGCTCCACGCGATCCGCAGCGCTGGCGCGCGCGGGAACGACCGCCAGATGGTGATCGATCGGGTCTTTGCCACGCGCAACCGCAACTCGGTGATCGGCCGCTACTCGATCGAACCCAACGGCGAAACGACGCTGTCGAGGTACGGGGTCGACCGCGTGATCGGCGGTCGCGCCGTCTTCTACCGCGCGATCGACGTCAATCAGCGCGAACAGTAGCCGGCCGGTCGCGCCGGTTCACGCGGTCGGCTGCCGCAGACCGAGGACCAGCCGGAAGCGTTCCACTTCCCCGCCCAGGCGCCGGCCGCCGCCGGCGAGCGTGGTGACCGAGCGCAGATAGGGAATCACCGTGGAGATCGGTGGGGATTCGGTGAGCCCGATCCCTTCGAGCATGCTCACGAGCGTCGGGAAGTCGACGATCAGCGTGGGCTGCGTGCCTTCGCCGAGCGCGGCAGCCGCGGCGGCGCGCGCAGCGGCGGTGGCCATCGTGCTCGGCGGGTTCAGCGCCGTCTGCACGGATGCCGCGCCGAGGCCGAGCACGAACCGTGGCTGACCGCTCGAGTTGCGTCCATCGGCTATGTAGAGCACGACCGGCAGCCCGCTCACCCTCGCGCTGATGGCCGCTTCGGTGCCGGGGAGCGATACCGATTCAACCGACGCGCCGGTCTTGCGCAGCTGATCGGCGAGCTTGCCGACGGCGGCGCTGGAGAGCGCGGGGTTCGTCGACGCGATCACGACCGCGCCCTTGAGTTCGAGCAGGCTCCCGCCGCTCGCGAAGATCCCCGCGGCGCCCATCCAGCTCGCGAAGTCGCGCTTGGCCTGCGCGCTGCTCGCGCCGAGCAGGTTCAGCGGCGTGAACAGCGCTTGGACGAGCGAGTTCAGGTTCAGCGACCCCGACGTCGCGCTCGGCGCGCTCGGCCCGGCGAGCGAGGTAAGGCTCCCCAGCTCCTGGACGTCCTGGGCGAGCGTGGTGCCGATATGGCCCAGTCCGACCGCCAGCCACGATTCTCCTGGCAGTTCGTCGAGCGCCTGCGCTGCTTCGGGGTCCGCGCTCAGCAGTCCTCCCGCCTTGCCGGCCACGCCCGAGGTCAGGGTGTCAGCGTCGAGCGCTAGCGAGCTGCTCGATGGAACCAGCGAGACGTTCGCGGGGCGTTCGCCCGCGAGCAGCGCGAGCAGACCCGACAGCCCTTCGTGTGTGGCCGCCTGCGTCGAGCTCGCGCCGCTCGAGTAGACGTGGGCGAGCGCGTCCGACGGCGCAACCGCGAGCAGCTTCGAGTAGCTGCTCGCCTGCGCCAGCGAGCCCCCGCTCTGGGTTGCGTCGATCACACCGCGCATTCCCGATTCGCTGCCGATGACCGCGAAGCGGTCGACCAGCCCGAAGGCCACCCCGTCCGCGGTGGCGTCGTAGGGGATCCCCTTGTAGGAGGTCGCGTGAGCGCCGGCATGCCCAGCCTGTGCGTCCAGGAAGGAGCGGGCCTTGTTGGCGTCGCTGGTGTCCAGGACGATTGCGCCCTGCGCGCCGCCGGCGCCGAACGGAAAGGCAGCCGCGCTGGAGCCGCCGAGCAGCCCCTTCTGCAGGAGCGACAGCAGCTGGCCCGAGGCGCTCAGCGAAGACAGGAAGATCCCCGCGTGCGGTCCGAGCCAGGGCGCTACGTCCTTGCTGAAGTCGAGCTGAGGTGAGCCGGGCGTCTGCAGCGCTGTGACCAGCCGTAGGTAGGGGTCGCTCTGGTGGGTGAGCGCTCGGCCCGCGGCCACCGCGGCCGCCTGCTGCGAGCCGCTGGGACGCACGGTCGCACCCGCGTACAGCGCCGCCGCGGCGGGCACCGCGCTGGCGGGGTCCGCAGAGGTGCCGCTCGTGGCGCTCGAGCCGCACCCCGCGAGCGCCCCGGCGAGCGTCGCCAGTAGCGCGGCGCACGCGAGCGCGCGAACGACGGGTGCCGCGAGGTGAGAGCGAGGCGGGGAGCTGGAGGCTGCGGGCAAGGCGTCATTCCTTTCTGAGACCGGCGGGTGCGGCGGGGAGGCGATCGTACAGCCGCGTGCGGAGGCCGGCGCTGGGTGCGGAGCTGCAAGCGCGCTCTCAACCTGAGCGCTTGCACTCCGCGTTGCACCTTGGGGCGCCTGTGAGGAGCGCTGCGCGTGGCCACAGAAGTCCTCTGTTAGCGGGGGTTTTGCGAGTGCGGGAGGTGCGGGGATAGGGAAGTGGGAAAAGATGTGCAAATAGGGTTGCATTGTGGGAGAAAGTGGGATATGTTCGCGCCAGCGAGCCGGGGTGGAGGGGCTCCTCCCACTCCTCCACCTCGGCTCGGTAATCAAGCTTGGGAGCTCCAGTGGTCCCCTTCCGTGGCACCTTCGACCATACGCTCGATGCGAAGAATCGCCTCACGGTGCCGGCCCGCTACAGAGCGGCGCTGGCCGAGGGCGTGGTGCTGGCGATGCCCGTGGATCTGAAGCCGTGCGTGGGCGTGTGGCGTCCGGATGAGTACGAGCGCTACACGCGGCGTGCGCTCGCGGAGCTGCCACCCCTGTCTCCCCGGCTGACCGAGCTCGAGCGCTTCTTCTATGGCAGCTCCCATGACGCCGAGCTCGACGCGGCGGGCCGGATCATGATCCCTGGCTTCCTTGGCGAGCACGCGGCGTTGGCCAAGGAGGTCGTGGTCGTCGGCGTGGGCGACCGTCTGGAGCTGTGGGCCAGGGACGCCTGGAGCGAACATCGATCGACGCTGCTGAGCGGCGTGGCGGAGGTGACCGCGCGTGTCGACGACGCTGCTTGACGCCAGAGACGGCCGGGATTGCGAGAACCGGGCGCCCGAGCTCGCCAGGCGCCGTCGCAGCTCGGGCGATCCGAGCCGCCCCTCGCGCGGGCGACGGGCCGCGGCCGCGGCCGCGCCCGGGGCCTGCGATGGGCCGCCTCGCCAGGCCTCGCACACGCCCGTGCTGGCCAGCGAGCTGCTCGAGCTGCTCGATCCTCGGTCGGGCCAGCTGGCGATCGACTGCACCTTCGGCGACGGCGGGCACGCAAGGCTCCTCGCCGAGCGGCTCGGCTCCACGGGAACGCTGGTCGCGATCGACCGCGATCCGCTGGCCGAGGAGCGGTTCGCGGCGCTGGCCGCCGAGACGGCGTGCTCGTTGCGGTTCATCCGCTCGGGCTATGCCGAGGCGCTCGAGCTGCTCGCGCGCGAGGGCGTGCGCGCCGACATGGTGTACTTCGACCTGGGCATGTCCTCGATGCAGGTGGACACGCGCGAGCGCGGGTTCTCCTACTCCTACGACGCGCCGCTGGACATGCGCATGGACCCCGAGCAGGAGCTGAGCGCGCGCCAGATCGTCGCCGAATGGGACGAGCGCCGCCTGGCCCACGCGTTGCGCGACTTCGGTGAGGAGCGTCACGCGGGCGCGATCGCCCGCGCGATCGTGCGCCGGCGCCAGCGGGCGCCGATCGAGACGACGCTGGAGCTCGTCGACACGATCAACTCTGCGATCCCCGCGCCGGCGCGCTTCGCCGGCGGCCATCCCGCCAAGCGCTCGTTTCAGGCGCTGCGGATCGCGGTGAACGACGAGCTGGGGCAGCTCGATCGCGCGCTTCCACTCGCCTGGGGACTGCTGCGCGAGGGGGGTGTGCTCGCGGGCATCGCCTTCCAGTCGCTCGAGGATCGGCGCGTAAAGAGCTTCCTGGGCGAGCGCGCCCGCGGCTGCATCTGCCCGCCCGAGCTGCCTGTGTGCGTGTGCGGTCGCGAGCCCCACGCGGCGCTGCTCACGCGCCGCTCGATCGTTGCCTCCGCCGAGGAGGTCGCGGGCAACCCCCGCGCGGCCTCGGCGCGCCTGCGCGCCGCCAGGAAGTTGGCCGACGAGGCAGCGGTGAGCCCATGACACCGCCGGCGGCAGCCGCCGCTCCGGCGGCTCCCCGCGCGCGCAGCGCACCTCGTGCGCGTGCCCGCGTAGCTCCGCGCCAGCCCAGGCGGGTCTCTGGTCCGGCTCGCCGGCCCGAGCGCCCGGCTCAGCGGCCGGCTCAGCGGCCGGCGCAGGCCGAGCACGGCCTCGCGCTGGGCGTCCTCGCGGCCGCGGGTAGCCTTTCGCGCAACCGTGCGCTCGACCGGCTCATTCGCGGCCGAATCTGGATCGCGCTGATCGCGTTCGCGCTGATCGGGATCGTGACGCTGCAGCTGCTGGAGCTGCAGCTGAACGCGAGCATCGGCCGTGCGCTCGAGCACGAGGCGCAGCTGCAACGGGAGAACGCCGCGCTCAGCATCGAAAGCTCCGAACTCGCGGCCGGCGAACGCGTCGAGTCCCGGGCGGCGCGCCTGGGGATGGAGCTCGTGCCGGTGGGCGCCGTGCGCTTTCTGACGATCGATCCGCGCGCCGACATCGCGCGCGCCGCCGCGGCGCTGAACGCGCCGGTGCACACCGCGAGCACCGGCTCAGGCGAAGCCGCGGGCTGAGCGGGTGGCCGTAGTTCAGCGTCGCATAGGGGCCATCTTCGGACTGTTCTTCGTGCTGCTCGTGCTCGCGGCCGGGCGTACCGTCTACCTCGGGGTGCTGCGCGGTGACACGCTGCGCAAGGCGGCGAGCAACGAGCAACTCACCTACGAAACGGTGACGGCGCCGCGTGGCACGATCACCGACCGCACCGGCGTCGACCTGGCGGTGTCCGAGCCCGCGCAGGACATCTCGGCGGACCCCCTGCTGATCACCGATCCGCTCGACGCGGCGCGGCGGCTGGCGCCGCTGCTCGGCGAGCAGCAGGCGGCCGTGCTGAGCAAGCTCTCCGAACGCACCGGCTTTGTTTACCTGGCGCGGGCGCTCCCGCAGCGAGCGGCGCAGGCGGTGCTCGCGCTCAAGCTCGCCGGCGTGACCGGCACCTCGGTGATGCGCCGGGTGTATCCGCGCGGGACGCTCGCCGCGCAGGTGCTCGGCGTGGTCGGGACCGAAGGCGGCGGGCTGGCGGGGCTCGAGTACTCGCGCAACGACGTCCTGGGTGGCCGCTCCGGCCGCCGACGCGTGGTCAGCGACGCGCTCGGTCAGCCGGTGTCGATCGCTGAAACCCGCCAGGAGGTCCCCGGCGAGCAGCTGTCGCTGACGCTCGACGCCAACATCCAACAGCGCGCTGAAGACGTGCTCGGCGCGGTCGCGCGGGCGTTCGGCCCGAAAGACGCAACCGCGATCGTGATGGATCCGCGCAGCGGCGCGATTCTCGCGCTCGCAAACTGGCCGCAGGTGGACGCCAACGATCCGGGCGCGTCCCCGGCTGAAGCGATGCAGGACCGAGCGGTGGGCTTCGATTACGAACCGGGCTCGACGTTCAAGGCGGTGACCGTGTCCGGTGCTCTGCAGGCGGGCCTGATCACGCCGAGCACGCCGTTCAACATTCCCGACCAGATCCAGGTGGCAGAAAAGACGATCCACGACGACACCGAACACCCCGAAGAGACCCTCACGACGGCGCAGATCCTGGCTCGCTCGAGCAACGTGGGCGCGATCGAGATCGGCAAACTCGAGGGCGAAGCGCGCTTCAACGGCTGGGTGCACCGCTTCGGCTTCGGCGCGCCCACGGGCGTTGACCTCCCGGGTGAGGAAGCGGGCGTGACGCTGCCCCTGAACCGGTACTCGGGGTCGTCGATGGGCAACCTGCCGATCGGGCAGGGCGAGCTGGTGACGCCGATGCAGATGGCGACCGCGTACTCCGCGATCGCCAACGGTGGGATCCTGCGCCCGCCGCGCATCGTGCGCGCGATCGGCGGTCGCGCGCAGCCTGAGCCGGCCGGGCATCGCATCATCTCGACCACGACGGCCGCCGCGCTGCGGCAGATGCTCGAGGGCGTGCTCGGCCCGGAAGGCACCGCGAGCCAGGTCTCGATCCCCGGCTATCAGCTGGCGGGCAAGACGGGCACGGCGAGCAAGGTCGACCCAACGACGGGCGAATACTCGCAGAGCAAATACGTGGCCTCGTTCATCGGCTTCGCGCCGGCTCAGGATCCCGAGCTGCTGTGCGCTGTGGTCGTCGACGAACCCAGCTCCGGATCGATCTACGGCGGCGCGGTGGCAGCTCCGGCGTTCGGGCAGATCATGAGCTTCGCCCTGCCGTACCTGGCGATCCCGCCGGGGTAGGGTGGGCACTTCCGCGCTCGCGGTGGGCTCCTGCTCCTTGAGTAGCATCACCGCATGCGACTCGACCGGTTGATCGCTGCCGAGCTGGCCGGCGAGGCCGCCCCCATCGAGATCTCGGGTCTGGCCTACGACAGCCGCGAGGTCGGGCCGGGGACGCTGTTCTTCTGCGTGCCGGGGTTTCGCAGCGACGGGCACGAGTTCGCCGCCGAGGCTGTGCGTGCGGGCGCCGCTGCGTTGGTCGTGGAGCGGCCGCTGAACCTGGGCGTGCCCGAGGTCGTGGTCGAGTCGGCGCGCGCCGCGATGGCGCCCGCGGCGGCGCGCTTCTACGGGCACCCCGCGCGCGAGCTGCGGGTGGTGGGCGTGACGGGCACCAACGGCAAGACCACCACGGCGTACCTCGTGCGCGCGCTGCTGCAGGCGACGGGCGAGCAGTGCGGGTTGCTCGGCACGGTGAAGTCGGTGATCGGCGGCCGTGAGCTGGGCGTTCAGCACACCACCCCCGAGGCGATCGACCTGCAGGCGGATCTGCGCGCGATGCTCGACGGCGGCGACCGCGCGTGCGCGATCGAGGTCTCCTCACACGCGCTGGAGCTCGGGCGCGTGGAGGCGATCCCGTTCGCCGCCGCGGTGTTCACCAACCTGACGCAGGACCACCTCGACTTCCACGCGAGCATGGAGGACTACTTCCAGGCCAAGCGACGGCTGTTCGTGGGTGCGAGCACGAGCGAGGCCTCCTCCGCACCGCTCTCCGTCGGGCCGGCTGTCAGCGTGATCAACGTGGGCGACCCCTACGGACGGCGGCTCGCATCGGAGATCGAGGGCGTGCGTACGTTCGCCGTGGACGCGCCGGCCGACTACAGCGCGACGGACCTGCGTTGCGGGTTCGACGGGTGCCGCTTGACCTTGAGCACGCCCGAGGGCCGGCGTGAGCTGGCGTTGCCGATGCCAGGGCGCTTCAACGTCGCGAACGCGCTCGGCGCGCTCGCCGCGGTCCATGCGCTCGGGGGCGAGCTCGATCGGCTGATCGCCGCGCTCGAGCGTGGTGTGCGCGTCCCCGGGCGCTTCGAGCCGGTCGACGAGGGCCAGGAGTTCGCGGTGCTCGTCGACTACGCCCACACGCCGGATTCGCTTGAGAATGTGCTCGCCGCCGCGCGCGAGCTGGTCGAGTCCGGCGGGGTCGGCCTGCAGGGCAACCCCGCTATCGGCAGGCAGGCAGGCGAGATGGGACGTGTGCTGTGCGTGTTCGGCGCCGGGGGCGACCGCGATCGCGGCAAGCGGCCGCTGATGGGCGGGATCGCGGCGCGACTGGCCGACGTTGTGATCGTCACCTCCGACAACCCGCGCTCCGAGGACCCTGAGCAGATAATCGAGGAGATCATGGATGGCGTGGTGGCGGGCGGGGGCGAGGTGGGTGCGTACGCGGGCGCGAGCGGGGCCGCGGCGGCGGCGGGGACGGGGACGGCGCATGTGTGCGCGCTCGTCGATCGCCGAGCGGCGATCGCCGAGGCGATCTCGCTCGCGCGGCGCGGGGACGTCGTGGTGATCGCGGGCAAGGGCCACGAGCAGGGCCAGGAGCTCGCGGATGGGCGCAAGGTGCCCTTCGACGACGTCGCGGTCGCCCGTGCGGCGTTGGACGCCACCCAGGGGGCGGGTGTTCGATGAGGAATTGGGATGCGCGCCATCTCGCGGCCGCGGCCGGCGCGACGCTGTTGCGGGCGCGGTCTGGCGCGGTGGGGCCGCCGGGACCGGAGCGCGCGAGCGTCGATTCGCGCGTGCTTGCGCCGGGCGAGCTGTTCGTGGGCCTGCGCGGCGAGCGCGCCGACGGCGGGGCTCACGCCGCGCAGGCGCTCCGAGCGGGCGCCTGGGGCGTGCTGGTGGCGCCGGAGCACGCACGTGCGGTCGTAGAGGCGACGGGTGCCGCGGCTGAGGCGACGGGTGCCGCGGCCGACACGACGGGTGCCGCGGCCGAGGCGACGGGTGCGCTGGGCGCGGGCGCGGTGCTCGCGCACAGCGACCCGCTGGTCGCCCTGCACGCGCTCGCGCGGGCGTGGCGAAGGGAGCTGCGGGCACGCGGAGCGATGGTGGTCGCGATCACGGGCTCGGCCGGTAAGACCTCGACCAAGGACATCCTCGCGGCCCTGCTCGCTACCCGCATGCGCGTGGCGGCGAGCCCGGCGAACTTCAACACCGAGATCGGGCTGCCGCTCGCCCTGCTGGGCGCCCCGGACGAGACCGAGCTGCTGGTGCTCGAGATGGCGATGCGCGCTGCGGGCCAGATCGCCGAGCTGACGGCGATTGCCGAGCCGGATGTTGGCGTGATCGTGAACGTCGGTCCGGCGCACCTCGAGCTGCTGGGCTCACTGGAGGCGATCGCGGCCGCCAAGGCGGAGCTGATCGCGGGGCTCGCGCCCGGCGCGAGCGTGGTGGTGCCGGCGGGGGAGCCGCTGCTCGCCCCGTACCTGCGCGCGGATGTGCAGGTGATCAGCTTCGGCGACGGCGGCGACGTCTCGCTGGCCGAGCGTCGCGCGGACGGGACCGTCCTCGTGCGCCACGGCGGCCTGGAGATCGAGCTGCGGCCCTCGTTCGCACAGGAGTACAACCTGCGCAACCTGCTCGCCGCCGTGGCCGCCGCTCGGACGCTCGGATACACCCCGCGCGGACGCGTCGACGTGCGCTTCTCGGCGATGCGCGGGCAGCGCGAGGTGCTGCCCGGCGATGTGGTGCTGATCGACGACTGCTACAACGCCAACCCGATGTCCATGCGTGCGGCAATCGACGATCTCGCCGAGACGGCTGCAGCGCGTCGCGTGGCTGTGCTCGGCGACATGCTCGAGCTCGGGCCTGACGCACCGCGCCTGCATCGCGAGATCGGCGAATACGCTGGCCTCCGGGGCGTGGAGCTGCTCCTCGCCGTCGGGCCGCTCGCGGCCGAGATGCGCCGGGGATTCACGGGCGAGAGCCACGCGGCGCCCGACGCGAAAGCCGCGGGCGAGCTGATCGGAGCGCTGTTGCATGACGGTGACACGGTGCTCGTGAAGGGCTCGCGTGGCGTGGGCCTGGAGCGGGTGGCGGAGCGCGTGCGGAGCGAAGCGCCGCGGGCGCGCGGGTCCGCGCGCCAGGTCCGCGCGCCGGCCGCGTGCGCCGGTCCGGGGCAACGCTGAATGGGTCGGATTCTGTTCGGGGGCACGGCCGCGCTGCTGATCTGCATCTTCCTCAGCCCCAAGTTCATCGAGTTCCTGCGCAAGCGCGAGTTCGGCCAGCAGATCCGCGAGGACGGACCTCAGGGCCACCACCAGAAGGCCGGAACGCCGACGATGGGAGGGATCATCATCTTCCTGGCGGTCGCCGTCTCGTTCCTGATCCTCACCGACTACGAATGGCGCTCGCTGGGCGTGTTCGGCGCGGCGATAGCGTGTGCGCTGCTCGGCTTCGCCGACGACTACCTGAAGCTCGTGCGGCGGCGCTCGCTGGGGCTGCGGGCGCGGACGAAGCTGGGGGTGACGATTGCGATCTCGCTGGGCCTGTGGTTCGTGGCCACGCACGAGGCCCATCTGCCGCCGACGCTCGAGCTGCGCTTCGTCGACTACCACATCGACCTCGGGCCGCTGTACCCGCTGCTGATCTACCTGGTCGTGGCCGGCACCACCAGTGCCGTCAACCTCACCGACGGTCTCGACGGCCTCGCCGCCGGCTGCGCCGCGATCGTCCTGCTCGCTTACGTCGGCATCACGTTCCTGGCCGGCGACTTCGACATGGCGATGCTCGCAGGCTGCCTGGTGGGCGCGTGCATCGGCTTTCTGTGGTTCAACGCCTTCCCCGCGACGATCTTCATGGGCGACACTGGCTCGCTCGGTCTCGGCGGAGCGATCGCTGGCCTGGCCGTGATGACAAAGACCGAGGTGCTGCTGATCCTGCTCGGCGGCATCTTCGTGATTGAGGCGCTGTCGGTCGTGATCCAGGTCATCTCCTTCCAGATGACCCGCAGGCGCGTGTTCCTGATGGCGCCGATCCACCACCACTTCGAGCTGAAGGCGTGGTCTGAGACGAAGATCATCCTGCGCTTCTGGATCGTCGCCTCGATCTGCGGTGCGATCGGCTTCACGATCTACCGCCAGAGCCGCGGGGTCTAGGCGACCGCTGGCCGGCGCGAGGCTTTGTCCTCGGTCGCTCGCGTGCCTAGCACGCCACGCTCCCTGCGTCCGCGCCTCGCTTGACCATCGATCCCCTACCGACTGGAGGCTTCCAGGAGCGGGTGTCGAAGTGAGCAGCGATGCCAGCAGCCGCAGCACGTCGCGCCAAGGCCGGCCGTCGACCGCGCGGTTCGGGCAAGCGCGACCGGGAGAGCGGCGCCGCGCTCGCGAGCCAGTCCCTGGAGCACCGCGTGTTGTTGACCGCCACGATGTGCCTGCTGGCGTTTGGCGCGGTGATGGTCTACAGCGCCTCCTCGGCGACGACGCTGCTCCAGGGGGGCGGCTACGGCGGCGGCTACCTGGTGAAGTTCGTCGTGTACGGCGCCGTCGGCCTGGTCCTGATGCGGCTGCTGGCGCGCGATGGGGTGGCGAAAGTGCACAGCATGACGGCGCCGCTGCTGGCCGTTTCGTTTGTGCTCGTGCTCGCCGTGCACATCCCGCACGTCGGCGTGAGCGTCAATGGAGCTCGCCGCTGGATCGGGGCGGGAGTCTTCCAGTTCGAGCCCTCAGAGCCGATGAAGCTCGCGCTCGTGCTGTACGCGGCGACGCTGCTGGCCAGGCGTCCTGGGTGCGTGCACGACCTGCGCGAGCTGGCCAAACCGCTGCTTGTAGTGGTCGGCGCGGCCTGTCTGCTCGTGTTCACCGAGCCGGATCTGGGCACCGCGATGGTGATCGCATCCACGCTCGGCGCGATCCTGGTCGCGGCCGGGATCCCACTGCGCAAGCTCGCGCTCATCGCCGGCGCGGTGCTGGCGCTGGTCCTCTTCTACGCCCTCTTGCGTCCGTACGCGCGCGCCAGGCTGACGTCGTTCGTCGATCCGTGGGCGCACGCCTCCTCGAGCGGCTTTCAGGCGGTCCAGGGGCAGATCGCGATCGGCTCGGGCGGGCTGTTCGGGGTCGGCCCGGGCCAGTCGGTGCAGAAGATCTTCTACCTGCCCGAGGCACAGACCGATTTCATCCTCGCCGTGATCGCGGAGGAGCTGGGCGTTCTCGGCGTGTTCGCGCTGCTGTTCCTGTACGGCTTGATCGCCTACGCGGGCCTGCGGGCGGCGAAGGCGGCCCGCAGCCTTTACAGCGCGCTGATCGCCGTGGGGGTGACCGCGCTGATCCTCTCGCAGGCGATCCTGAACGCGTTCGCGGTGCTCGGCCTTGCGCCGCTCACCGGCGTTCCGCTCCCGTTTGTGTCCTACGGCTCGAGCAGCCTGATCGTGATGCTCGCGGCGATGGGCCTGCTCCTGAACGTCGCCGCCGGGGCGACGGGGCATGTGCGCGCGGTCGCTCCGGCCCGTGGCGCCGGGCGCCGCGCGCGACCCGGACGCTCCGGCGACGTCCGCTCACGCGAACCGGCACGATGGGGCGATGATCGAAGCACCGAAGAGGATCGTGATCGCCGCCGGCGGGACCGCCGGGCACGTGGTGCCGGCGCTCGCGGTGGCGGACGCGCTGCGGGCTGAGGGCGCTCACGTTGCTTTCATCGGCGCCGGCCGGGCCGAGGCGCAGCTGGTGCCGGCGGCGGGCTTTGAGCTGCACGCGCTCGCGCTCGAAGGCCTCAGCCGCACGAGCCCGCTGCGCGCGCTGCGGGCGCTCACGCTCGCGGCGGTCGCCGTCCCGCGCGCGCGGGCGCTGCTGAAGCAGCTCGCCCCGGACGCGGTGATGGGCGGTGGCGGCTACGTGGCGGGGCCGGTGGGCGTGGCGGCGCTGAGCATGCGCATCCCGCTCGTGCTCACCGAGGCCGACAGCCATCTCGGCGTGACCAACCGGATACTCGCTCCGTTCGCGCGGCGGGTGTGCGTGGCGTTTCCGCTGGCGGGTCCTCACGGGCGGCGTTACCGCCTGACCGGGCGGCCGGTTCCACCCTCCGCGCGCGACCGCGTGCAGGCGCGCCGACGGCTCGGGATCGAGCCTGATGAGACGTGCGTGCTGGTTTTCGGCGGCTCGCTTGGGGCGCGCTCGATCAACCTCGCGGCGATCGACGCGTTCGCGGGCGCGCCGTTTCGCGTGCTGCACGTGTGCGGGAGGCGCGATTACCCCGAGCTCGCCGCTCGCTCGCTGCCCCCGGGGTATGACCTGCGTGAGTATCTCGACGTGGCTGACTTCGCCGACGCGCTGGAGGCCGCCGACCTGGTGCTGGCGCGAGCTGGCGGGTCGGTGTTGGAGATCGCGGCGCACGCGCTGCCGGCGGTCCTCGTCCCCTACCCGCACGCCTCCGCGGACCATCAGAGCGCGAACGCGCGCTGGATGCGCGAAGCGGGCGCCGCGGTGGTGATTCCCGACGCCGAGCTCAGCGCTGCGCGCGTTGGCAGCGAGGTGGCGGCGCTGCTGTGCGACCGCGACCGTCTGGCGGCGATGGCAGCGGCCGCCCGCGGCCTGGCTCGCCCGGACGCCGCGCGCGAGGTCGCGCGAGAGCTGCTCCAGAGCGCCGGGTGATGAGCGCGCCGAAGGGGCCGTGGAGCGGGCGGCGACTGCACTTCGTGGGCGTGGGCGGCGCCGGCATGAGCGGCTACGCCCGCGCCGCGCACGCGCTCGGCGCCGAGGTCAGCGGCTCCGACGCGGCCGACGGGGCCTACCTGCGGCGACTCGCAGCCGACGGCGTGCTCGTGGCCCACATCGGCCATCGCCCGCAGAACGTCCCGGCGGGAGCGGGGGTAGAGCTCGTGTACTCCTCGGCGGTGGGGGTGGACAACGAAGAGCGGCGCGCGGCGCGCGCGCGGGGCGTGCCCGAGCGCGCTCGGGCCGAGCTGCTCGCGGAGCTAACGGCGATGAGGCGGACGATCGCTGTCGCGGGCACCCACGGCAAGACGACCACCGCGTCGATGCTCGTCCATGCGCTGCGCGCCGCCGGCTCGCAGCCGGGCTGGCTGGTGGGAGCCGAGATCGGCGGCGGCCTGGCCAACGCGGGGTGGGGGGCGGGCGAGTGGCTGGTGGTGGAGGCGGACGAGTCCGACCGCTCGATGCTCAGCCTGAGCGTCGAGATCGCGGTGCTCACCAACGTCGAGCTCGACCACCACGCGACGTTCGCCTCGCTCGCGCAGCTGCGCAACGCGTTCGCCGAATTCCTGGCGCGCGCCGCCCGCGCCGTCGTGATCTGGGATCGCCCCGAGTTGCGCGAGCTCGCGCGCCGGGCGGTGGCGGTTGACCCCGATCAGCTGCTGTCGCCGACGCGTCCGTCGCTGCCTGCGACCGAGCCGCGGCGAGTCCTCGAGGTGGTCGCCTTCGACGTGCGCGATCCGATTCTCACGTCGGAGGGCTCGCGCTTTGCATGGCGCGGGCACGAGGTGACGCTGAGCGTCCTGGGTGCTCACAACGCGCTCAACGCCGCCGCCGCGCTGGAGGCTGCGCGCCTCACCGACGTTGACGTTGCGCGCGCGATCGGCGGGCTGGCGGGCTTCCACGGCGCCGGGCGCCGCTTCCAGGCGCTGGGTGCGACCCCGCGCGGGGCGCTCGTGTACGACGACTACGCCCACCATCCGACCGAGATCGCGGCCACGCTGCAGGCCGCGCGCACGCTGGCGCACGAGCGCGTGGTGGCGGTGTTCCAGCCGCACCTGTACTCACGCACCGCGCTGCTCGCGCGGGAGTTCGGAGGTGCGCTTGCGCTCGCCGACATGGTGATCGTGCTGGATGTTTACCCCGCGCGCGAGCGCGCGCAGGAGCACCCGGGGGTGAGCGGGCTGTTGATCGCGCAGGCGAGCGCCGACGCAGCCGCTGGCAGGCCCGTCTACTGGCTGCCGACGTTCGCCGACGCCGAGCCGGTCGTGCGGGAGTTGCTCGAAGCGCGCGATCTGTGCGTGGTGATGGGCGCCGGCGACGTCGACACCCTGGGACGCGCGCTGGTGGGAGCTGCTCGGAGGGGTCCTTGAGCGCGCCTGCGGGCATCCAGCGCGACTTCCCGCTCGCTCGCCTGACGACCGTGCGCACGGGCGGCGCCGGTGAGCTCTTCGCGCGAGCGAGCGTTGACGGGCAGCTGCTCGAGCTGCTCGCGTGGGCGGCGGCGAGCGACGTAGCGGTCAACGTCGTGGGCTCGGGGTCCAACCTGCTGGTCGCCGACGACGGCGTGTCCGGCCTGGTGCTCAAGCTCGACGGTGAGCTCGCCGCGATCTGCGTCGACGGGCGGCGTGTGCTGTGCGGCGGCGGCGCGCGTCTGCCGGCGGTCGCTGCCCGAGCGGCGCGGGCCGGCCTGTCGGGGATCGAGTTCGGCGTCAACATCCCGGGGACGGTCGGTGGCGCGGTGCGGATGAACGCGAATGCCTACGGTGGCGAGCTCGAGCGCGTGCTCGAGTGGGTCGAGCTCGCGACCGCGACGGGGGTCGAGCGTCGCCTGCCGTCGCAGCTCGGGCTCGGCTACCGCTGCTCGAGCATCGCCGACGGCGAGATCGTGGCGCGCGCGTCATTGCTGCTGGCCCCGGCCGAGATCGAGAGCGTCAGGGCGAGGCTCGCCGAGATGCGACGGTGGCGCCACGAGGCGCAGCCGCAGGGCATCAAGACGTTCGGCTCGAGCTTCAAGAACCCCGACGATCCACGCGCGGAAGGTCGCAGCGCGGGGCTGCTGTTGGCGGAGGCGGGCTGCAACGGGCTGGCGGTCGGCGGCGCGCGCTTCGCGGCCAAGCACGCCAACTTCATCGAGAACACCGGGACGGCCACGACCGCGGACGTGATCGCCGTGATGGCCGAGGGCCGCCGGCGCGTGCTCGATCGATTCGGCGTGGCGCTCGAGCCCGAGGTGCAGACCCTCGGCGACGTGCGTTTTCCTTGGTAGCAGGCGAGCTGCCGCGTAGGTCCGCGTCGGCCACGAAGGATCGGCATACTCGTCGGCCGTGTCGGCCAACTGGAGCTTTCGCCTCGCTGGGCCGTCCGACGCTGCGGCCATCGCAGCACTGCATGCCGACAGCTGGCGCCGTCACTATCGCGGCGCCTATTCCGACGCCTTCCTCGACGGTGACGTCGCCGTCGATCGGCTGGCGGTGTGGACCGACCGGCTAGGGCGACCCGATCCTGGATCCTGCACGATCCTTGCCGAGGACGAGCGTGGCCTGCTCGGCTTCGCCCACACCGTCTTTGACGAGGACCCAACCTGGGGGGGCCTGCTCGACAACATCCACGTCGCCCACTCCCACCAGCGTCGGGGCGTCGGCTCGGGCCTACTCGCCAGAACGGCCAAGGCCGTAGACGATAGGCACCAGCAGACTGGTCTCTACCTGTGGGTCCTGGAACAGAACATTGACGCCCAGGCCTTCTATGAGGCTCGCGGCGCAAGGCGCGCGGAGACAGCGCAGGTGGCCGCGCCGGGAGGAGTCCCTGGCAGGCTTAGCGGATCGCCCCACAAGCTGCGCTACGCCTGGGAGGATTCCAGCGTGCTGGTCAGACAGGGGTGACCCACCACTGGGCATGACGGGCGATTTGGAGGCCATGCCGGACCTGGGTGTATCGATCGTTTTGATCAATTTTCCGGAGCTGCGGATTCCGCGCGCGGACTGGGAGGGCGTAACGAAACGGCTAGCGAAACCCAGCCGAGTCAAGCGAGACACTCAGCTTTTCTGTTCGGCCACGCCAGACCGCGCGTGAGCACGCGGCTCGTGCTTTACGGTAGATTCCCGATGGCAGGCCGTTGGGGAGATCGAGAGGGATAGCCAAGCGATGCCGCCGTCAGAAGAGCCAGCTTCACTGACCGCCAGCGGCGATCGCCAGCTCGACTTCCACCCAGGTATGCCGATGCGGTGGGAGGTCACGCGCAGCACCGCCGACACAGGCGGTGAGCTGTTCGAGGCCACGAACTGGATCGATGCAGGCATGGCCGGGCCACCTGTTCATGTGCATCCCACTGCGGATGAGAGCTACGAGGTCCTTGAGGGAGCACTCGATGTCTACATCGACGGTGTCTGGAAGACGCTCCACTCCGGTGAATCGGCGACGGCGACGGCGGGCGTTCCGCACACGCTGCGCAACGCGACATCCGAACCGGTGCGCATCGTCAACGTCCATCGGCCGGCTCTCCAGTTCGAGTCGTTCTTTCGCGAGATGCACGCGCTGATTAGTCAGGGAAAGATCAAGCGCCTCCCCCCGAAGGAGCCTCGCTCGGCCATCTATGTGGCGATGCTTTTCAGCAAATATCCGGACGAGATTCGAGTCGTGAAGCCTCCGAATGGCGTGTTCAAGGCACTCGCCTGGGCGGGCAAAGCGCTCGCCTTCAAGCTCGAACGCTGAAGCGAAGTCTCGCGTCCTGGCCTCGCCTGGGCGTAGCACGCCTCGAGCTCGCCCTGATCGAGGCTCACGCCCCGTGCTCGCAGCCGTCCGCGCACGCTAGCCAGCACCCGCCCACGCAGCCTCTCGAACTCGGGGCGCAGCAGGCGTTCGGCACGGTAGCGGCGGAGGCTGGGCGGGCTCATCCGGCAAGATCATGAAATCCCGCTTGTGTAGCGAATTCTAGATTCTCGCTATCTGCGACAGACTCGTCGGCGGGAAACCGGCTCGCGCTCCGACATTCCGCGCCGCTAGCGACGGCCGCCACTCGCTACGCTGCCCGGGTCCGCAGAGGAATCGAACGGGGAGCGCGCAATGCAACTGAAGGTGGTCGGAGCAGGGCTTGGTCGCACAGGCACGATGTCGCTGAAGAAAGCGCTTGAGCAGCTAACCGGCGGACCCTGCTACCACATGTTCGAGGTGTTTGAGCACCCGGAGTCGGTCGCTATGTGGCACGCTGTGGCGCGCGGCGAGTCGGACGACTTGGACGGATTAATGGGCGGCTACGCCGCCAGCGTCGACTGGCCCGCGTCGGCCTACTGGGCCGAGCTATCCGCCGCCAACCCGGACGCGATCGTACTGCTGTCCTCGCGCGCCGCGCCCGAGGAGTGGTGGGCAAGCATGGAGAAGACGATCATCAACGTCCTTACCATTGACCTCCCGCCGGAGGATCAGGGGATGGCTGCTCACCGCGCGATGGTCTTGGACCTGTTCGCGCGGCGCTTCACCCCCGACTGGCGCGATCCGGAGGCGGCAATGGCGGCCTACACGCGGCACAACGAGCGCGTTCGCAGCGAGACCCCCGATGACCGGCTGGTGGACTGGCAGCCGGGCGCTGGCTGGGAGCCGATTTGCGCGGCGCTTGGCGTTGCAGTCCCGTCGGATCCGTTCCCGCATGAGAACAGCAGCGCGGAATTTCAAGCCAACATCGATGATCGCCTCGACGCCGAGACCGCCTCCTGACGGTTTCTGAAGCGCTGGCTCCGGGGCTGTCCTTGCGACCGTTGCTTGTACGCAGCATTGAGGATGGCGAACCAGGATCGAGCGGCTCGGAAATGAGCGACAAGAAGCTGACCCGCTCCGCGGCGCGCAGAATGCAGGCCCTGCCAGCCCTGGGTGTCGCACGGCCCTCATCGTCCATCCGGGAGGCTGGGATTCAGGAGCCCTCTTTGACGATCAGCTCCATCAACAGGGAGTCGTGCCAGCCATCGCCGTCGACGTCCCGCTCTGCTGCGCGCATGATGCCGACCGGCCCGAAGCCGACCTTTTCGTAGGCCCTGATCGCTGCTGTGTTGGCTGTGGCGGGATCGATCGTGATGCGGTGATGGCCACGGTCGGCGACGAGGATGCGCACGACCCGGCTCACCGCCTCAGTACCGATCCGCTGCCCGTGCAGCGCCGGGTCGACGAACAGATCGATCCCCGCGTGGCGGTATCTGGGCTCCGGCTCCTCCCAGTACTGGATCATGCCGGCCACCGCTCCGGCGACTTCGATCGTGTAGCGCGTTGAGCCAGGCTCGTCCCACGGGAAGTCGTCGCTCGGCGCGCCCCACCAGCGCAGCACGCTCGGAGTGCGGTGGATGCGCATCAGCTCGGCGCCGTCGCCGGCGTCGAGAGGTCGGAGGGTCAACTGATCGAGGAGGGCGCCATCCACGGTTGCGAGTATGCCTGCCGGCGGTGGCTTTAGCGACCTCGCGCGCGTGCAGCTCCCGGTAGTGGCTGGCGAGCCGTGTAGGGGTTCCCGGCGTGAGGTCGAAGATCTGCCCAGTGAATCGTTCGCCACTCGCCGCGTCCGCTCGTCATGGTCTCGGCGCGCGCCCCCCGCGTCGCCTTGCCGGTGGGCGCGTTCCTCGCGCGTTCGACTTCCGACGCCCCTTTTCCGGCGCCCCGCGCCTTGCGCGCGCGCCGGCTGCGTTTGTGCGGCGGCGATCGCGACTGCGCGTCGCGTTGCTGACACTGCTGATCGCGCTGCCGTTGCTCGGCGGGGGGTGGCTGTGGTTGCGCCAATCCTCGCTGGTGTCCGTGCAGCGCGTGCAGATCAGCGGCGTGCACGGCGCGGATGCCGGGGCGGTGCGCGCGGCGCTGGGCACGGCGGCGCTGCGCATGAGCACGCTCGACGTCAACGCCGGCGCTCTGCGCGCCGCCGTGGCGCCGTTCCCGGTGGTGCGCGAAGTGAGAGCGGCGGCGCAGTTCCCGCACGGCCTGCGCATCGAGGTGGTCGAGCAGCTGCCCGTGGCGGCGCTGGTCGTCGGCGGCTCCCGCACGGCGGTGGCCGCCGACGGGGTCGTGCTCGGGCCAGCGCTGCTCTCCGGCTCGCTGCCAAGCGTCGACGGCGGCTTCGAGCCGGCCGCCGGCAGCCACGTGCGCGGCGCGAGCCTGCTCGCCGCCCTCGCGGTGTTGGGAGTCGCGCCGGCGCCGTTGGCGCGGCTCGTGGAACGCGCGTTCACCGGACCGCAGGGCCTCACGCTGGCGATGCATGGCGGCATGCTCGTGTACTTCGGCGACGCCAGCCGCCGCCACGCGAAGTGGCTCTCACTCGCGCGCGTGCTCGGCGATCCGAGCTCCGCGGGGGCCTCCTACGTAGACGTGCGCGTGCCCGAGCGCCCCGCCGCCGGGTTCCCCGCCGGAGTCCCGCCGCCGGCGAGCGCCGGCGCGGCAGCCGCGGTCGGCTCGAGCGAACCGGCGGGCCCCACCGAATCGACGGTCGCCTCGTTGGCGGCCGGTCTCACGTCCGGTGGCGGCGAAGCCTCCTCGCCGGCAGCTTCCGCGCCGACCGCCGCCGCGGGCGCGCTGACGTCCGCCGGCGGCGAAGCCTCCCCGCCGGTAGCTTCCGCGCCGACTGCCGCCGCGGGCGCCCTCACGTCCGGTGGCGGCGAAGCGCCCCCGCCGGCAGCTTCCGCGCCGACTGCCGCCGCGGGCGCGCCCGCTGCCAGCGGTGTCGAACAGGGGCAAGGCGGCACGAGCCCTGGGGGTTAGCAGACACTCAACCTCGACTTTAGGTTGAGGGCAGATTCGGGGAGATCCTCAGGCAGTGGTCGAGAGTCGCGCGATCTGCAACGATTGTTGCGAGACTGGACGCCGTCGTTGACAGGGCGAAGTTCCCTGCATAACGTGCATAACTCAGCGGTTCGGCGATGATCTTTCTGCGAACCCTAAATTTCTACTGAAGGCTCCGGACAGAACAATCATGGAGAGCAGCGGAAGCTATCTGGCGGTGATCAAGGTTGTGGGTGTCGGCGGCGGCGGCACCAACGCGGTCAGCCGCATGGTCGACGCGGGACTGCACGGCGTGGAGTTCATCGCGGCGAACACCGACGCCCAGGCGCTCGCGATGTGCGACGCCGACATCAAGCTGAACATCGGCCACGAGTCGACCAAGGGTCTCGGTGCGGGCGCGGACCCGGACGTCGGTCTCGCTGCGGCCTCGGAGTCGCGCGACGACATCAAGGAGGCGCTCAAGGGCGCGGACATGGTGTTCGTGACCGCGGGCGAGGGCGGCGGCACGGGAACTGGGGCCGCGCCGGTGATCGCCGAGATCGCCAAGAACGAGATCGGCGCGCTCACAGTAGGCGTGGTCACGCGCCCGTTCGACTTCGAGGGCTCCCAGCGCGGGCGCCAGGCGGTCGAGGGCATCGAGCGCCTGCGCGAGGTGGTGGATACCTTGATCGTGATCCCCAACGAGAAGCTGCTCTCGGTGGTGGAGCGGCGCACGTCGATGCTCGACGCGTTCCGGGAGGCCGACAACGTGCTGCGCCAGGGCGTGCAGGGGATCACCGACCTGATCACGATCCCCGGCCTGATCAACCTCGACTTCGCCGACGTGCGCACGATCATGCAGGATGCTGGCTCGGCGCTGATGGGTATCGGCACCGCCAGCGGCGAGAGCCGCTGCGCCGACGCCGCCCGGGCGGCGATCTCCTCGCCGCTGCTGGAAGAGTCCGTTGACGGCGCCACCGGGATCCTCCTGAACATCACCGGCGGCAAGGACCTGGGGCTGTTCGAGGTCAATGACGCCGCCGAGATCATCCAGAGCGAGGCCGACCCGAACGCCAACATCATCTTCGGCGCGGTCATCGACGAGAGCATGTCCGATGAGGTGCGCGTGACGGTGATCGGCACCGGCTTCGATCATCGGGCAGGCGCCGGCCGCACCCCTCGCCGCGACTCGCGCGCGGCTCGTCCCGACAGAGGTCCCCGCATCTCAGATCGCCAGCGCTCCACGCTGGAGATCTCCGACGAGGACATCGACGTCCCGCCGTTCCTGAGGTAGTCCCGTGTCGATGCTCCGCACGGTCCGCTTCAGGCGGGCAGGAAGTCGAGCAGCAGCCGGTTGACCTCCTCGGGCGCATCGAGCTGCAGCCAGTGGCCGGGGCCGTCGATGCGCTCGTAGCGCCACGGGCCGGTCACGTTCGACGCCGAGCGCGTCATCTGCCCCTCCGTCAGCGCGAAATCGCCCGAGCTCCACACGCCCATGCTCGGCACGCCGATCGGCGGGACCTGCAGCCCGGTCGCGAGGAAGCTCGTGGGCCCCATGTTCGCGCGGTAGTAGCCGAGCCCCGGCGTCAGCGACCCGTCTGCTTCCAGCGCCGCGATCATCTCGTCTGCGTCGGGGTGCCTGCCCCACGCGCGGAAGTTGGCCCAGTCGTCGGCGGTCAGCCACTCCTCGGCCGTCCCCTTGAACTGGAACAGCAGCATGTACCACGACTTCTCGTGCTGCCCGAAGCCGTCGCCCAGGAACGTGCCCGGGTGCCCGACCGACAGCGCGACGAGATGATCGACGCGCTCGCCCGCAACCGCCGCCGTCGCCCACGCAACCGCCGCGCCCCAGTCGTGCCCGACCACGTGCGCGCGCTCGACGCCCGCGTCGCTCATCACCGCCAGCACGTCACCGACGAGCATCTGCATCGAGTAGGCCGACACGTCCGCTGGCTTGTCCGAGCGCGCGTAGCCGCGCATGTCGGGCACGATCACCTTGAAGCCCGCCTGCGCGAGCGCCGGCACCTGGTGACGCCACAGCCGCGCGGAGTCGGGAAAGCCGTGCAGCAGCACCACCGGCCGCCCCTCGCCGACCACGTCGTACTCGATGCCCACGCCGCCCACGTCCACCCGCATACGCCGATCATACGGTCGTGGCGGCCGTCTCGGCAGCACCCGTAGGATCTCTCGCTAGCCTGGGACGCATGTCCTCGACGGCCCCGCCACTGCTGCGGCGCACGCCCCTCTTCGAGTGCCACGTCGCGGCCGGAGCGAAGCTGGTCGACTTCGCCGGCTGGGAGATGCCCCTCCAATATGAGGGCGTGATCGACGAGCACCTGGCCGTACGCGAGGCGTGCGGGATCTTCGACGTCTCGCACATGGGCGAGATCCAAACGAGCGGGCCGCAGGCGCTGGCGCTGTTGCAGCGGCTGCTCTCCCACGACGTCGCCGAGATCGCGGTCGGCGGCGCGCAGTACAGCGTGCTGTGCCGCGAGGACGGCGGTGTGCTCGACGACCTGTTCACCTACCGGCTCGAGCACGAGCGCTACCTGACCGTCACCAACGCCGCCAACCACGAGCGCGACCTGGCCTGGTTTCACAGCCACGCACACGACTTTCCCGAGGCCCGCGTGAGCGACGCGATCGAGGACTGGGCGATGCTCGCCGTGCAGGGACCGCTCGCGCGCGAGCTCGTGCAGGCGGTCTCCGACGCTCCCCTTCCGGCCCGCATGCGCGCGGCCACGCAGCGGCTGGCTGGGGTCGAGGTGCTCGTGTGCGGCACCGGCTACAGCGGCGAGGACGGCGTCGAGCTGCTGTGTGCTCCCGCGGACGCACCCGCCCTGTGGGATGCGATCGTGCACCGCGGTGCGGTTCCCGCCGGGCTCGGCGCGCGCGACACGCTGCGACTCGAGGTCTGCTTCCACCTGTACGGCAATGACCTGAGCGTGGATCGCGGGCCGATCGAGGCGGGCCTCGGTTGGTGCTGCAAGGAGGACACCGGCTTCATCGGCGCGGACGCCGTGCGTGCAGTGCGGGTGAGCGGACCGGCCGAGAAGCTCGTCGCGTTCGCGATCGAGGGACCCGGGATCGCGCGTCAGGGCAACGCGGTTCTCGGCGGCGGAGAGGTCACCAGCGGCACTCTCTCTCCGTGCCTGCACACCGGCATCGGCTTGGCCTACGTGCCCGCCGAGCGAGCCGCCGCGGGCACCCCGCTGGAGATAGATGTTCGTGGCAAGATGCGCCCCGCCGTGATCAAGGACAAGCCGCTCTACAGAAAGGGCTCGTGAATGCCCCAGGCCAGCTACCCCGCCGACCTGCTCTACCACCCCGCCCACGACTGGGCTCGCATCGAGGAATCCGACCCTACCCACCCGGATCCCGCCCACCTCCGGGCGACCCTCGGCATCACCTGGTATGCGCAGGACACGCTCGGTGAGGTCGTGTTCTTCGAGGCGCCCGTGGTCGGGACTACGCTCGCCAAGGACGCTCCCTATACCGAGGTCGAGTCCGTAAAGGCGGTCTCAGACGTGGTCGCGCCCGTCTCGGGGGAGATCGTCGAGGTCAACCAGGCGCTCGCGGAGAACCCGGCGATGATCAACGAGGACCCATACGGCGAGGGCTGGCTCGTCAAGGTGCGCATGTCCGATCCCTCCGAGCGCGAGGCGCTGCTCGACGCCGCCTCCTACATCGCGACGCTGGCCGGCTAGGCTGCCTGGTAGTTGAGTCGCTATACCGCCATCACCCCCGAGGATCTGGACGCGATGCTCACGGCGATCGGGGTCGGCTCCCTGCAGGAGATCTTCGACCGCCAGATACCAGAGGCCGTACGCCTGCGTCGCGGGCTGGCGCTACCTGATGGGCTGCCCGAGCAGGACGTCTATGAGCACCTGCGCTCGCTGGCCGCGCGCAACACGAGCGCCGAGGACGAGCTGAGCTTCCTCGGGGCCGGGATGTACGACCACTACGTCCCGGCGCTGATCGACATGCTCACCGAGCGCTCGGAGTTCCTCACGCCCTACACCCCCTACCAGCCCGAGATCTCGCAGGGGGGGCTGCAGGTGATGTTCGAGTACCAGACCGCCATCTCAGAGCTGACCGCCCTGCCGGTCTCCAACGCGTCCGTGTACGAGGGGCCCTCGGCGGTCGCCGCGGCCGGCTATCTGGCGAAGCTGCACAACGGCCGACGACGGTTGGTGGTGAGCGCGGGCCTGCATCCCCACTCGCTCCAGACGCTCCGCACCAACGCCCACGGCTACGGCATGGAGGTGGTCGAGGTCCCGCTCCGTCACGGCGTCACCGACCCCGACGCGTGGGCGCACGCGATCGATGCGCACTGCAGCGCCGCGATCTTCGCCCAACCCAACTTCTATGGCGCGGTCGAGGACGCCGCCGCGCTGAGCGCCGCCGCGAAGGCAGCGGGCGCCGCGAGCCCCGGCGAGAACGGAGCCGCGGGCGGCGTGGCCGAGCGAGTGGGGAGAGCGGGGCGAGTGGGGCGAGTGGGGAGCCCAATCGTGGTCTCCCAGGTCGACCCGATCACGCTCGGCATCCTCGCTCCACCAGGGGAGTGCGGCGTCGATGTCGCCGTCGGCGAGGGCCAGCCGCTGGGCAACCGCCTGGACTTCGGCGGGCCGTCGTTCGGCCTGTTCGCCGCTCGCGAGGAGTACCTGCGGCGCATGCCCGGGCGCATCGCCGGCGAGACCATCGACGTCGACGGTCGGCGCGGGTTCGTGCTCACCCTGCAGACGCGCGAGCAGCACATCCGCCGCGAGAAGGCCACGTCGAACATCTGTACCTCGCAGGCGCTAAACGCGCTCGCCGGCGTCGTCTACCTGAGTTGGCTGGGCCGGCGGGGGATCGTCGAGCTCGGCGAGCTGCTGCTGGCGCGCACCCACTACGCGCGCGCGTCGCTCGCGCAGCTGCCGGGCGTGCAGATCATGCACGAGCAGCCCGTGATCCGCGAGTTCGCGCTGCGACTGGACGCGGATGTGGCCGCGGTGCGCCGTCGCTGTGCGCTCCACGGCGTCAACCCGGGCGCCGACCTGCAGGCGCTCACCGGCCGCCTCGAGGATCGCGGCGGGCTGCTCGTGGCGCTCACCGAGCGGCGCTCGCGCCAGGACATCGACCGGCTGGCGGCGGTGCTGGGGGCGGCCGTCGCGGCAGAGCGCGAGGCCGCGCTGGCGATATGAGCACCACCGACACTTCCACGGGGGACCCGCTGCAGCGCTCGCCGATCCCGGCACAGACGATCTTCCAAAAGGGCGCGCCGGGACGCCGCGCGTTCACCTGCCCGGAGCTCGACGTGCCGGTGGCGGACGCCGACGAGCGTCTGCCCGAGCGCTTCCGGCGGGCCGAGCCGGCGCGGCTGCCCGAGGTCTCCGAGCCGGAGATCGTCCGCCACTACGTGGGCCTGTCCAAGCGCAACTTCGACCTGGACTCGGGCTTCTACCCGCTCGGCTCGTGCACGATGAAGCACAACCCGCGGCTGCACGAGCGGGCGGCGGCGCTGCCCGGCCACTCACGGCTGCATCCGCTCCAGGACCCCGAGCGCGCGCAGGGCGCGCTCGAGCTGATGTGGAACCTGCAGGTCGCGCTGGCGGAGATATCGGGTCTGCCCCACGTCTCACTGCAGCCCTCGGCTGGCTCCCAGGGTGAGCTGGCGGGGGTACTGCTGACGCGCGCCTTTCACGAGGACAGGGGCGAGGCGCGCCGTAAGGTGCTCACCCCTGACACGGCCCACGGCACCAATCCAGCGACCGTGACGATGGCCGGCCTGGAGGTCGTGAAGCTTCAGACCAACGAGCACGGCGGCGTCGACGTCGACGATCTGCGCGCCAACGCGGATGGTGATGTGGCGTGCCTGATGCTCACCAACCCGAACACGCTCGGCCTGTTCGACCCCAACATCGTGGAGATCGCCGCGATCGTGCACGGTGTCGGGGCGACTCTGTACTACGACGGCGCCAATCTCAACGCCGTGATGGGGCTCTCACGGCCCGGCGACATGGGCTTCGACATCGTGCATTTCAACCTGCACAAGTCCTTCACCCAGCCCCACGGCGGTGGGGGACCGGGGTCGGGACCGATCGCCGTCTCCGAGCGCATCGCCCCGTATCTGCCGGTGCCCGTGGTCGCGCGCCGCGAGGATGGCTCGTTCGACCTGGACCACGGCCGCGGGAGCGTCGGGTCGAAGTCGATCGGCCGCCTGCGCGGGTTTCAGGGCAACTACGGCTGCTTCGTGCGCGCGTACGCCTACATCTGCTCGCTCGGAGCGGACGGGCTGAAGGACGCCTCCGAGACGGCGGTGCTGAACGCCAACTACCTGCTCGCGCGGCTGAAGGAGCGCGGCGTGGCCGAGTACCTGCCGCTCGCCTACGGCGATCTGTGCATGCACGAGTTCGTGCTCTCCGGCGGGCCGATGAAGAGGGATCTGCAGATCAAGACGCTCGACCTGGCCAAGCGGCTGCTCGACTTCGGCTTCCATCCGCCGACCGTGTACTTCCCGCTGCTTGTGGACGAGGCGCTGATGGTCGAGCCCACCGAGACCGAGACCAGGGAGACGCTCGACGCGTTCGCCGACGCGATCGCCGCGATCCTGAGGGAGGCCGCCGAGGATCCCCAGGTCGCGCTGCGGGCGCCGTACAGCACCCCGGTGCGCCGCTTGGACGAGGTCGCGGCCGCCAAGCACCCGGTCATTCGCGAGGCCGTGGCATGATCCGCGAGGTCCCGGCGTAGGCTTCGAGACGATGGCGATCGAGCACCGCAAACTCGGCAGCACCGGCGTCAGCGTCAGCCCGCTGTGCCTGGGCGCGATGATGTTCGGCGCGTGGGGCAACACCGACCATGAGGACTCCGTTCGCATCATCCACCGAGCGCTCGACGCGGGGATCAACTTCATCGACACCGCCGACGTGTACTCGCGCGGCGAGTCCGAGGAGATCGTCGGCAAGGCGCTCGCGGGCGGGCGGCGCGAGTCGGTCGTGCTCGCCACCAAGGTTCACGGCAAGATGGACGATCACGATGCCAACCAGTTCGGCAACGCTCGGCGCTGGATCGTCAAAGAGGTCGAGAACAGCCTGCGGCGCCTGAAAACGGACTGGATCGACCTCTACCAGATCCACCGCCCCGAGCCGGATACAGACATCGACGAGACGCTCGCGGCGCTCTCGGACCTCGTGCACGCCGGCAAGGTGCGCTACATCGGCAGCTCTACATTCCCCGCGCAGATGATCGTCGAGGCGCAGTGGGTCGCCGAGCGGCGCGGCCGCGAGCGCTTCAGGTGCGAGCAGCCGCCGTACTCGATGCTGATTAGGCGCATCGAGGCCGATGTCCTGCCGGTGTGCGAGCAGTACGGGATCGGCGTCATCCCGTGGAGTCCGCTCGCCGGCGGGTGGCTGTCGGGCAGGTACGGGAAGGGGGGCGACTCGCCTGGCGACAGCCGGCGGGCGCAGATGCTCCCTTCGCGCTATGACATGTCGATCCGCGGCAACCAGGCGAAGCTCGAGGCTGCCCAGGCGCTGGGTGAGCTGGCGGACGAGGCCGGGATCTCGCTGATCGAGATGGCGCTGGCGTTCGTGACGGACCATCGCGCCGTGACCGCGGCGATCATCGGCCCGCGCACGATGGAGCAGCTCGAAAGCCAGCTGCCGGCGCTCGAACGGACGTTGAGCGGGGACGTCCTCGACCGCATCGACGAGATCGTGCCGCCCGGAACGAATGTCAACCAGGCCGACACCGGCTGGGATCCTCCCTGGCTCACCGACGGCTCGCTTCGGCGTCGTTAGCGCGCGAGCCTATGCGCATCTTCTCCGGCATCCAACCCACCGGGCGCAAGCACCTCGGCAATTACATCGGCGCGATCGCGCAGTACGTCTCGAGCCAGGAGCGCGGCGAAGGCATCTTCTGCATCGTCGACCTGCACGCGACCACCGTCGCCTACGACCCGGCGGAGCTGCGCGAGCGCCTGTACGACACGACCGCGATCCTGCTCGCCGCGGGCCTTGACCCGCGGCGCAGCATCCTCTTCCGCCAGAGCGACGTCCACGAGCACACCGAGCTGACGTGGCTGCTGAGCAGCGTCACCGAGCTGGGTCGCCTGCAGCGCATGCACCAGTTCCGCGACAAGTCGCTGGTGCAGCGCGAGCTCGTCTCGGCCGGGCTGCTGGTGTATCCGGTCCTGCAGGCCGCGGACGTGCTCGCCTACCGCGCGCAGGAGGTGCCCGTCGGCGAGGACCAGCGCGAGCACATCGAGCTGATGCGCGACGTCGCCCGACGCTTCAACGCCCGTTTCGCCGAGGGCGAGGAAGTGCTCGTGGTGCCCGAGCACCGAATCCCCGAGGTCGGCGCGCGGATCATGGACCTGCAGGAGCCGACGCGCAAGATGTCCACGACGGGAAGCTCCGAGCTGGGCACCGTGTACGTGCTCGACGAGGCGAAGGCGATCGAGAAGAAGCTGAAGAGCGCGGTCACCGACTCCGGCAGCGAGGTGCGTCGCGACCCGGACAAGCCGGGCGTCAGCAACCTGATCGAAATCCTCGCCGCGGTTCGCGCCGCCGACCCCGTGACGATCGAAGCCGAGCTCGCGCAGGCGCGCTACGGAGAGCTGAAGCAGGCGGTCGCGGCCGGCGTCGTCGACTATCTGTCGCCGCTGCGTGAGCGCTACGAGCAGTTGCGCGGCGACGACGACGCGCTCGAGTCGATCCTCGCCGATGGCGCCGTGCGCGCGCGGGCGATCGCCGCGGAGACGCTCGCGGACGTGCGCGAGCTGATGGGCGTTGGGCCCCCGCGCCGCGGCACCGACGGGGAGTCCGCCGGCACGTCAGCGCCGGCCGCTACGGTGCGCGGATGAGCACGCGACCTCCAGGCCACTCGACGGTGACGCGTTGAGCCTCGGCGCGCTCGAGCTCGACCTCGACGTTTTCAGCGGACCGTTCGATCTACTGCTGACGCTCGTGCTGCGCGAAGAGGTCGATCTGCTCGAGCTCGCGCTCGCGGATGTGGTGCTCGCCTACCTCGACCACCTCGAACAGCGCGACGAGCTCGACCTGGAGACCGCCACCGAGTTCATCGTGCTCGTTGCGGCGCTGCTGGAGCTGAAGTCGCGGTTGATGCTGAGCGGGGAGGAGCAGGAGCTGCTCGACATCGAACCCGAGCAGGCAGCCGAGGAGCTGCTCGCGCGGATGCTCGATGCCCGTCGCTATCGGGCCGCCGCGGCCCATCTCGGCGAGCTGCTCGCGTGCGAGCATGGGGTGCGCTTTCGTGCGGCGCCGCCGCCGGCGAGCCTGCGCCGCGCGATCGTCCACCATGACGACGGCTCCCACGACCCGCAGATCCTCGGCGAGTCGATCGGCCGGCTGCTGCTGATGCCGCCCACGATCAGCGTCCGCCACATCTCCGTCCCCCGCGTCACGCTCAGCGAGCGTCTGGCGCACCTGCGCCGGCTGCTGCGGCGCGGGAGCTTCAGCTTCGAGGACGCCGTGCGGGGCGCAGACCGGATGACGGTGGCCGTCACCCTGTTCGCGCTGCTGGAGCTATACAAACGTGGAGAGGCGAGCTGGGAGCAGCCGGAGAGCTTCGGGGAGATCGCCATCCACGGCCGCTCGCAGCCGGCGCTCGCCACGTCCGCGCCGGCGCTCGCCGCCTCCGGAGGGCTGGCGGGGTGAGCGGCACCGAGGACGCAACGGGGCCGCCCGCGGCCGCGAGCGAGGACGGCGACGGCGCTCTCTCCCTGCCTCGCACGGTCGAGGCGCTGCTGTTCCTATCCTCCGACCCCCTCAGCCCCGCCGAGCTGGCCGACGCGGCCGAGGTGGGGGAGGGGGCGGTGCTCGCGGCGCTGGCGCTCCTCGCAGAGCAGTACGCACCGGAGCGCCGCGGGATCAGGCTGCGCGAGCTGGGCGGCGGCTGGACGCTGACGAGCGATCCCGCCGCCGAGGGTGCGGCGCGGCGGCTGCTCAGCCGTCCACGTGCCGCCACGCTCAGCCCAGCGCAGGCCGAGACGCTCGCGATCGTCGCCTACCTGCAGCCGATATCGCGTCCTGAGATCACCCGCATCCGCGGCGTCAGCGCCGACTCGGCCACCGCCACGCTGCTCGATCGCGGTCTGATCGAGGAGGCCGGCCACTCCCAGTTCGGTGCGGTCCTGTACCGCAGCACGACCCAATTCCTGAAGCTGTTCGGCTTGCGCAGCCTCGACGAGCTCCCCGACGTCGCCCGCTGGGACCCCACTCCCGAGGAGCAGGCCGACCTACGCGAGCGCCTCCTGCGCGCCGGCGAGGCGCGGGCGGGCGGGGGGCCGTAGGGGGCCAGCGCTCAGAGCGCGAGATGTATCCGCAGCGCCTCGTCCAGATCCCCCATCAGGGCTGCGGGCACCGAGCCGACGCGCTTGCCGATTCGCTGGACGTCGACGGACCTCACCTGCTCGGCCTGCGCCTTGCAATCATCGGCGAGCCCTGTGTCGGCTGTTTCGAGCAGGACCTGGAAGGGGTGAATCCTCTCGGTGTTGGATGTCACTGGAACGATTGTGAGGACCCCTCGCCCGACCCTGGCGGCCGTCGTGTTCGCGCCGTCGTTGCTGACGATGATCGCGGGCCGCTTCTTGTTCGCCTCCGAGCCGACCACAGGGTCGAGGCTGACGACACGGATCTCACCGCGTCGCATCAGGGACTGACACCGTCGTCCGTCGTGGACGCCCACGCGGCGGCCTCACCCGCGGACTCCCAGGTATCCCAAGCGTCTTCGTAAGCGCTGCCAAGCTCTGTGGCTCGCAGAGCACGTACAGCCTTGTGGAGCACCGCCGAGCGGGACTTGTGTCCCTGAGTGCGGGCGTAGGCGTCCAGATACTCAACGTCGCCATCCGGCAAGCTGACACTGAGCTTCATACTCTTATCCTACCATAGGTACGCATCTGGTAATACCAGCTTGCTACCGCTGCGGTTCAAGCCGTTCGTGCTGCCAGTTGCCCGCACGCCGCGTCGATGTCGCGCCCCCGCGTCAGGCGCACGGTGACGGGCACGCCGCGCGACTGCAGCGCCGCGCGGAACGCGGCGATCGACTCGCGGCTCGAGCCCTTGTAGGAGCCTGTCGCTGTGGGGTTGTATGGGATCAGGTTGACCTTGAAGATCGGGGGCGCATCCTCGCGCCCGCTCGTCAGCGTTCTCGCCAGCGCGAGCGCCTGCTCGTAGCGGTCGTTGACGCCCGCGAGCATCACGTACTCCACGAACACGCGCCTTCGCTTGCGCGCGTAGAACGCGCGGCACGCCCCGATCACGTCGCGCAGTGGGTAGCGCTCGTTGACCGGCATCAGCTCCGAGCGCAGCGCTTCCTCGGCCGCGTGCAGCGACAGCGCCAAGCGCAGCGGCATGTCGCACTCGGCCAGCCGCTCGATGCCGGGGATCCAGCCGACCGTCGAGATCGTCGTGCGACGATGCGTGACGCCGATGTCGGGCAGGCGCTCGCACGCGGCCAGGACGTTGTCGAGGTTCAGCATCGGCTCGCCCATGCCCATGAACACGCAGTGGTCGATCGGTTCGATCCGGCGGAAGTGAAGCGCCTGGTCGAGGATCTCCGACGCGCTCAGGTTGCGAGCGAAGCTCATCGCGCCCGTCGCGCAGAACGTGCACGTCAGCGGGCAGCCCGACTGCGAGGAGAGGCAGATCGAACGCCGGCCCTCGCCACCTCCCGCAGGGTTTCCACCTCCCGGAGGGTTTCCACCTCCCGGAGGGTTTCCACCTCCCGGAGGGTTTCCACCTCCCGGAGGGTTTCCACCTCCCGGAGGGTTTCGATAGCGCATCAGCACCGCCTCCAGCGGACGCCCGTCCGCGGTCTGGAACAGAGCCTTGACCGTGCCGTCGCTCGCGCGCGCCTCGTCGCCAAGGACGACGCTCGAGAACGGCAGCTCGCGCGCGAGCAGCTCGCGCAGCCCGGCCGGCAGGTCGGTCATCTCGTGATAGCCGCTCGCGCCGCGCGCCGCCCACGCCCATACCTGGCGCGCGCGAAAGCGCGGCTCGCCGCGGTCGGCGAGCGTCTGCTCGAGCAGCTGCAGGTCCATGCTGCCTATCGTTGCAGCAGATGCGCCTAGCCAAGTACCTCGCCCACGCCGGCGTCGCCTCCAGGCGCTCCGCCGAGGCGCTGATCGCGGCCGGGCGCGTGACCGTCGGCGATGAGATCGTCACCGATCCCGCCCGCGACGTGAGCGAGGACAGCCACGTCGGGGTCGACGGACGGCCGCTCGCCGGGCCCGAGCCGCGCGTGGCCTACGCGCTCAACAAGCCCGTCGGCGTCGTCTCGAGCGCGCGCGACACCCATCGCCGACCCACGGTCGTCGAGCTCGTGCCTGCGCAGGGGCTGCGCCTCTACCCGGTCGGGCGGCTGGACGCCGACACCGCCGGCCTGATCCTGCTCACCAACGACGGCGAGCTCGCCAACCGGCTCACCCACCCCCGCTTCCAGGTGCCCAAGACCTACCGCGCCAGGCTCGGCGGCGCACGCATCCGCGAGGACGCCCTGCGCGCACTGCGCGCAGGCGTGGAGCTCGACGACGGCCCCACCGCCCCCGCGCGCGTGCGCCGCGTGGGGCGCGTGGACGCGAATCTGATCGAGCTGACGATCCGCGAAGGCCGCAACCGCCAGGTGCGCAGGATGTGCCAGACGGTCGGCCATCCGGTGCTCGAGCTCGTTCGCACCCGCTTCGGGCCGCTGCGCGTGGAGGGCCTCGCGCTCGGGGCGCACCGGCGGCTGGCGGACGCCGAGGTCGAGCGCCTGCGCGCGCTCACGCTCTGACACAATCGCCCGCCATGCGACTGTTCGCCCTGCGCGGGGCCGTCAGCGTCGAGCGCAACGACGCCCACGACATCCTGCACGCCACCACCGAGCTGATGCGCGAGATCATGCAGCGCAACGCGCTCGCGCCCGAGCACGTCGTCAGCTGCGTCTTCACCGCCACCAGGGATCTCAACGCCGAGTTCCCCGCAGTCGCCGCGCGTGCCGTCGGCTTCGACCGCGTGCCGCTCCTGTGCGCGCAGGAGATCCCCGTCCCACAGTCGATGCCGCGCGTGATCAGGGTGCTGATCCACTACCACGCATCCGACGATCACGTGCCAGCGCACGTCTACCTGGGCGACGCCCGCGAGCTGCGCGCCGACCTGCAAGCGGCACAGTAGTCCGGCCGGCGCGCAGCGCCGTCACGGACGGAACACGACACAATGTGGCGATGGCGATCGAGTTCTCGCAGCGCGTCAGGCGCATCCCCGCCTACCCCGTCGCCGGCGGCTACGCGCAGCAGCAGCCGCTCGTGCGCCTCGCGAGCAACGAGTCGCCCTACCCGCCGCTGCCGGCTGTGCGCGATGCGGTGGCGCGCGCGCTCGGCACGCTCAACCGCTACCCCGATCCGTCCAACGAGCTGCTGCGCCGTCGCCTGAGCGATCGCTACGGGGTGCCCAGCGCGCGTATCGCCATCGGCAACGGCTCGTGCGACATCCTGCTGGCGGCCGGCGAGGCGCTGCTGGAGCCGGGCGCCGAGCTCGTGCACGCGTGGCCGTCCTTCTCCGTCTACCCCCACCTCAGCGCCGCCTCCGGCGCGCGCGCGGTGACCGTTCCGCTCGACCGAGACGAGCGCCACGACCTGCCGGCGATGCTGCGTGAGATCACCGTCGCCACGCGGCTGGTGCTCGTGTGCAACCCCAACAACCCCACCAGCACAGCCGTTCCGCTCGCGGACATCGCCGGCTTCCTCGCCGAGGTGCCGCCGCACATCTGCGTGATCCTCGACGAGGCCTACTGCGAGTTCAACCTGCTGGAGGACCCCGACGCTTCGATCGAGCTGCTCGACAGCCATCCGAACCTGGCGCTGCTGCGCACGTTCTCCAAGGTTCACGGCCTGTGCGGGCTGCGCGTGGGCTTCGCGTTGTGCGGCTCGGAGGAGCTGCCGCGGGCGCTGGACCAGGTGCGACAGCCGTTCTTCTGCAACGCGCTCGCCCAAGCCGCCGCGATCGAGGCGCTCGAGCATCAGGACGCGGTGGTCGAGCGCGTGACACGCACGATCGCCGAGCGCATCTCCGTCGGCGAGCGTCTGGCTGCGCTCGGGCTCCAGGTCGCCGACTCGCAGGCGAACTTCTGCTGGCTTCACCTCGGCGAGGGCGGCGATGAGCTGCAGGTCATGCACGGCCTGCGCGAGCGCGGCGTGCTCGTGCGCGGCGGCAGCGCGCTCGGCAGCGACACGCCCGCGCTGCGCGTCACCTACGGCCTGCCCGAGGAGAACGTGCGCTTCCTGGACGCGCTCGCCGAGGTGCTGCAGCCGTCGAGCGGCGCTACGCGCTGAGACCGGCGCCCGCGCGCGCAATCCGGATCGCCACGCGGAATTGTCGCCCACCCCTCGACCGCGCGCTGAATGTCTGCTACAAAGTCATGCAGACAGCCATGTCCGCGTCGGTTCTCACGTGCCCTTGCGCAGCTCCCGCCCTCGCTCAGTGGCCGTCCTCGTGCGCCTATCGCGCCTGGCGATTTATTTAGGCGCTTCGGCCCGTACCCGTGCGTGAGCGGGGTGCCCGCGGCCGCACCGGGTCTCCTCAGTGGGGCCGAGCGCCACCCACGCGGGCGTCGCAGCGTCCGCCTCACGACCGACACGAGTGGTGTAGATCCCGCACCTCTAACATGCCCAGGCGTCAGTGAAAGGATGAGCAGATGATGATCGTGATGAAGGAGACCGCCACCGAGGACGAGGTGAGCGCGGTCGTCGAGAAGATCGAGCGCGCCGGCGCGCTCGCCCACCGCAGCACCGGCGCGCGCGTGACCGTGATCGGCGCGATCGGCGACGTCGAGCAGGACGTCAGCGTCGAGAGCCTCGGCCTCGAGGGCCAGCCGGGCGTGGACCGCGTCGTGCCGATCCTCAAGCCCTACAAGTTGGCCTCCGCGCAGATCACCCACGGTGAGCGCACGGTGCTCGACATCGACGGGCGCAAGGTGGGGGGAGATCACTTCGCGTTGATCGCAGGCCCGTGCACGGTCGAATCGCGCGAGCAGACGCTCCAGACCGCGCGCGTCGTGCGCGACGCAGGCGCCACCCTGTTCCGCGGCGGCGCGTACAAGCCCCGCACCTCCCCCTACGCGTTCCAGGGACTCGGCCAGGAGGGCCTGAAGCTGCTCGCCGAGGCGCGGGCCGAGACGGGCCTGCCGATCGTCACCGAGCTGATGGACATCCGCGACCTCGACGCCGTCCTGGAGGTCGCCGACGTGATCCAGATCGGGGCCCGCAACATGCAGAACTACCCGCTGCTGGCCGAGATCGGACGCTCGGGCCGTCCGGCGCTGCTCAAGCGCGGGCTGTCGGCGCCGCTCGATGAGCTGCTGATGGCGGCCGAGTACATCCTCAAGGAAGGCAACCCCAGCGTGATGCTGTGCGAGCGAGGGATTCGCACGTTCGAGACCGACCACCGCCGCGTCACGCTCGACCTAATGGCCGTGCCGATCCTCAAGGAACTCTCGCACCTGCCCGTGATCGTCGACCCCAGCCACGCGGCCGGCCGGCGCGAGCTGGTGCTGCCGCTGTCGCTCGCCGCCGCCGCCGCCGGCGCCGACGGCATCATCGTCGAGACGCACCCCAATCCCGAGGAGGCCGTCTGCGACGGTCCGCAGGCGCTGCGCGCGGATGGGTTCGCGGACTACCTCAGCGCGGTCGAGGCGGTCGCCGCGCTCGCCGGAAAGGCGCTCAGCCCCGCGTGAAGGTGGCGATCCTCGGCGTCGGGCTGATCGGCGGCTCGATCGGCCTGGCCGCGCACGCCCGCGCCGGCGCCGAGGTATCCGGCTACGACCCGGACGAGCGCGTGCGCGCGAAGGCGCTGGAGCTGGGCGCGATCGACGCGCAGGCCGCCGACGTGGCCACGGCCGTCGAGGGAGCCGACGTCGTGTTTGTCGCCGCACCCGTCGGTGCGCTGGGCGAGACGGTGCGGCTGGCGCTCGCCGCCGCCGGTCCCGACTGCGTCGTCAGCGACGTCGGCTCGACCAAGCGTGTCGTCGCCAACGCCGGCGCCGACGAGCGCTTCGTCGGCGGGCATCCGCTGGCCGGCGCGGAGACCGCGGGCGTGGAGCACGCCCGCAAGGACCTGTTCGAGGGTGCCACGTGGTATCTCACCCCCACCAGCGGCACCGTTGGCGTGCTCTATGAGCGCCTCTACACCGTGTTGCGTGGATTCGGCGCGGCGCCCACGGCCATCGACGCCGACACCCACGACCGCCTGATGGCGTGTGTGTCGCACCTGCCGCACGTGCTCGCCAACCTGCTCGTCGCCCAGGCCGCGAGCCTTCTCGGCGAAGAGTCCCAGCGCCTGCCCGCCGTCGGGCCGAGCTTCCGCGACGCCACGCGCGTGGCCGGCGCCAACAGCGCGATCTGGACCGACATCTACATGTCCAACGGCGACGCCCTGATCGCCGGGATCGATGAGCTCACGGCGCGCCTGCTGGACGTGCGCGCCTGGCTGGCCGCCGGACAGGCGCCGGCCGTGCGCGCCTGGAACGAGCGGGCCCGTGCCGACCGCGACGCGCTGCTCGGCGCCGGCGCCGGCGGGGAGTCGGTCGTCGAGCTGCGCGCGTCGGTGCCCAACCGGCCGGGGGTGATCGCCGAGATCGCCCTCGCGCTGGGCGGTGCCGGCGTCAACATCCTCGACCTGGTGCTGTCTCCCTCGCAGGACAACCGCCAGGGGGTGGTCGCACTGTGGATCGGCGGCAAGGAGCCCGCCGCTCGCGCCAGGGACCTGATTGCCGAGCTCGGCTTCCCGGTCGTGCAAGCATGAGGCCGAGCCGATGAACATGCGCTTTGAGCCCGCGCACGGACTCTCCGGCGAGCTGCGAGCTCCCGCCGACAAGTCGATCTCGCATCGCGCCACGCTGCTCGGCGCGATGTCCTCCGAGCCGGTGCGCATCGAGCGCTACCTGCACGCCGCCGACACAACCTCCACGCTCGACGCCGTGCGCGCGCTCGGCGCGCTCGTGGAGGTCCACGGCGAGGATCTCGTCGTGCGCGGCACCGGCCTGCGCGAGGCGCACGAGCCGGGGGAGCCGATCGACGTCGGCAACGCCGGCACGCTCCTGCGGCTATTGCCGGGCTGGCTCGTGGCGCAGGACGGACGCTCGTTCACGCTCGACGGAGACGAGTCCATCCGTCGCCGCCCCGTCGATCGGATCGTCGAGCCCCTAACCCAGATGGGTGCCGAGCTGCACGCGCGCGAGGGGCGCTTCCCGCCGCTGCGAGTCCACGGCGCGCGGCTGCGCGCGATCTCCTATGAGCTGGAGGTCGCCAGCGCGCAAGTCAAGTCGTGCATCCTGCTCGCCGCGCTCGCCGCCGACGGCGCCACCACCGTCGGCGAGCCCGCGCGCAGCCGCGATCACACCGAGCGGATGCTGCTGCGCGCCGGCGTCGCCATCCACCGCCACGGCCGCCACGTCACCGTCGTCAACGCCGACGAGCTGGCGCTCGAGCGCGTGAGGGTGCCCGGCGACCCGAGCTCGGCCGCGTTTCTGATCGCCGCCGGCGTGCTCGTCCCCGGCTCGCGCCTGCTGATCGACGACGTCGGCGTCAACTGGACGCGCACCGGCTTTCTGCGCATCGTGCGTCGCATGCGCGGGATCGTCCTCGGCACGCTCGAGGAGGAGACCGGAGAGCTGGCGTCCGAGGAGCCCGTCAGCGACCTCGACGTCGCCCACGGCGCGCTCGAGGCCACGGTCGTCGAGCCCGATGAGGTGCCGCTCGCGATCGATGAGCTGCCGCTCGTCGCGCTGCTCGGCTGCTTCGCCGAGGGCGAGACGGTTGTGCGCGGCGCGCAGGAGCTGCGCGTCAAGGAGTCCGACCGCATCGCCAGCGTCGTCGAGGGCCTGCGCGGGTTGGGCGCCAACATCGAGGCCAGCCACGACGGCTTCGCCGTGCGCGGCGCCGGTGGCCTGCGCGGCGGCACGATCGACGCCCGCGGCGACCACCGGCTCGCGATGATGGGCGCCGTCGCCGGCCTCGCCTCGCGCGAGGGCGTCGAGGTTCTCGGCATGGACGCCGCCGCCGTGTCCTACCCGGGGTTCGTGGCCGATCTGGAGGGCCTGTGCAAGAGCTGACTACTGTGCTCCATCGTATATACGGCGCGGTCACGATCGAACATGGGCGCCCGAGCCCGTGCTCATAGCGATCGACGGTCCCGCCGGCGCCGGTAAGTCGACGGTCGCGCGCGCACTGGCGCGCGAGCTCGGCTTCACCTACCTGAACAGCGGCGCCATGTACCGCTGCGTCGCTCTCGCCGCACTGCAGCGCGGAAGGGGGGCGCTGCCGGAGCGCCCCGGAGCCCTCGGCGAGCTGGCGCGCGGGTTGGGGGTCGAGTTGCTGTGCCCGCCGGTCGGGGAGCCTGTGCGTGTGCTGCTCAACGGGGAGGATGTGACCGAGGCGATCCGCACGCCGGAGGTCACTGAGGCGGCCTCGCACGTGGCCGCCGACCCCGCCGTGCGCGAGGCGCTCGTCGCCAAGCAGCGCTCGTTGATCGCCGACGGCGACTGGGTTGCGGAGGGGCGCGACATCGGCACCGTCGTGGCACCGAACGCTGCCCTGAAGGTGTTTTTAACCGCCGATCCCCACGAGCGGGCGCGCAGGCGCGCGGCCGAGCTCGGAGCCGATCTCCGCATGGTGCTCGCCGAGCAGGCGATGCGCGACGAGCGCGACAGCACACGCGTGCACAGCCCACTGCAGCCGGCGCCGGATGCCTTGACGCTCGACACCACCGACCTGGGCGTCGAGGAGGTCGTGCAGCGCATCGCTGCGCTCGTTAGCCGATCGCCGTAGGAGGTCGCCCCTGTGGCGCGCTGTGTTTGTTCACCGACGGTTGCCGTATAGCCATCGCATTACAGACTCAGACTGCGGCAAATGTTCGGGAGCATCGCGTTCATGCGGTCATACTGGCCAGGTGAAGGTCGCAATCGTCGGGTATCCCAACGTGGGCAAGTCCTCGCTCATCAACCGCCTCACGGGCACGCGCGAGGCGGTGGTGCACGAGCGCGCGGGGGTGACACGCGACCGCAAGGAGCTCGACTGCGAGTGGAACGGGCGCCAGTTCAAGCTGATCGACACCGGGGGGGTCGACTTCGAGGATCACGACCCGCTCGCCGGCTCGATCCGCGAGCAGGCGCGCGCGGGCCTCGCCGACGCTCAGGTGGCGGTGCTCGTCGTCGACGCGCGCGCCGGCGTGCGGCCCGGCGATGAAGAGATCGCTGACCTGTTGCGCCGCTCGCCCGTTGCGACGATCGTCGCCGCCAACAAGTGCGATGGCGTGAGCGAGCTGCCGCTGGCCACGGAGTTCCATCGTCTCGGCCTCGGCGAGCCGCTGGCCGTCTCGGCGGCGCAGGGCCTCGGCTCGGGCGACCTGCTCGACCGCATCGTCGAGCTGCTGCCGGCGCCCGCGGAGGAGGAGCCCTCGGACGACACCGTGCGCTTGGCGGTGATCGGCAGGCCCAACGTCGGCAAGTCCTCGCTGGTCAACCGCTTCCTCGGCGAGGAGCGGGTGATCGTCTCGGAGCTCGCCGGCACCACCCGCGATGCGATCGACATGCCGCTGCTGGTGGGGGAGCGCAAGCTGGTCCTGATCGACACCGCAGGGATGCGACGTCAATCGAAGATCGCGGACTCGGTCGAGTACTACACCACGCTGCGCTCGCAGCGCGCGGCCGAGCGAGCGGATGTCGCATTGGTGGTGTGCGACGCCTGCGACGGCGTCACCTCCCAAGATCTGCGCGTGGCCGAGCTGGCGATGAAGGCCGGGTGCGCTACGGCGATCGTGCTGAACAAGTGGGACCTGCAGGAACACCCCGACGGCGAAGCCGGCGGGCGCCTGGATCTCGACCACGAACGCGCGCGCGTGGCCGAAAAGCTCCGACTTCGCCCGCGCGTGCTCACCGTCAGCGCCACCACCGGGCGCCACGTCGCGCGCCTGCTGAGCGAGGCGATCGCGCTCGGTGATCGCAGCGCCGGGCGCATCCCCACCCCCGAGCTCAACCGCTTTCTCGCGGAGGCCGTCCAGGCGCGTCAGCCGCCCGTGGGCACGCGCAGGGGCGCTGGCGGGCACCGCCTGAAGCTGATCTACATGGCCCAGATCGGAGAGCGTCCACCCCGCTTCGCGATCCAGGTCAACTCCCGCACGCGCGTCACCCGCGACTACGCCTACTTTCTGGAGAACCGCCTACGCGCACGCTACGGAATGGACGGCGTGCCGCTGATCATCGACTTCGTCGAGCGCGGCCAGCGCGGGCGAGCTCGCGCCGCATAGACTTCTGCGACTTTTCTCAAACCGTGCCCGCGATCAACGGCGCATGACCTCCTGGAGCTGATCTCTAAAAGACATGACTGAGCTTTCCGACAACGAGTTCCTGTTCACGTCCGAGTCGGTCACCGAGGGCCACCCGGACAAGATCGCCGACCAGATCTCCGATGGGGTTCTCGACGCCGTCCTGACCGACGATCCCTACGGCCGTGTGGCCTGCGAGACGTTGGTCAACACCGGGCTGATCGTCGTGTCGGGGGAGATCTCTACCAACACTTACGTGGACATCCAGGAGATCGCGCGCGAGACGGTGCGTCGGATCGGGTATGACAACGCCGCCTACGGCTTCGACTGCGACACCTGCGCGGTGATCAACGCGATCGACAAGCAGTCGCCGGACATCGCCCAGGGCGTCGACGCCGCCTACGAGACGCGACACGACCCCTCCGACGAAGACGAGCTGGACGTCGCGGGGGCAGGCGATCAGGGCATGATGTTTGGCTACGCCAGCGACGAGACCGATGAGCTGATGCCGCTGCCGATCTCGCTCGCGCACAAGCTCGCAAAGCGCCTGTCGGAGGTGCGCAAGGGAGAGGTGCTTCCGTACCTGCGTCCCGACGGCAAGACGCAGGTGACGGTCCGCTACGAGGACGGGCGCCCGGTGGAGATCGAGAAGATCCTGATCTCGACACAGCACTCGGACGGGATCGACGCAGAGACGCTGATCAAGCCGGATCTGATCGAGCACGTGCTGCGCCCCGTGCTGCCCGCCGAGCTCTACGACGAGAAGAAGCTCGCGAGGAACTTCCTCGTCAACCCGACAGGCCGCTTCGTGATCGGCGGCCCGATGGGCGACTGCGGCCTCACGGGGCGCAAGATCATCGTCGACACCTACGGCGGCATGGCGCGTCACGGCGGCGGCGCGTTCTCGGGCAAGGACCCCTCCAAGGTCGATCGCTCGGCCGCCTACGCGGCGCGCTGGGTAGCCAAGAACATCGTCGCCGCCGGCCTCGCCGAGCGCGCCGAGGTGCAGGTCGCCTACGCGATCGGCGTCGCGCACCCGGTGTCGGTGATGGTCGAGACGTTCGGCACCGAGAAACAGGGCCTCACCCGCGCCCGGATCGCGCGGGCGGTCGACGAGGTCTTCGACCTGCGCCCCGGCTCCTTCCGCGAGGAGCTCAAGCTGCACCGCCCGATCTATCAGAAGACGGCCGCCTACGGCCACTTCGGCCGCGACGACGCCGACTTCACCTGGGAGCGGACCGACAAGATCGACCCGCTGCGCGCGGCCGCCGGCCTCTGACCGACGAGGGCTCTAGGGTCACGGCGGTGTCCACCATCGCCCAGGTAGAGCCGATGACGAGCACCCGCGCCCTACGCGGGCCATTTGACTACAGGCTGCCCGAAGAGCTCCGAGCCGGCGTGGAGGTCGGCTCGATGCTGGTCGTGCCGTTCGGCCGACGGGAGGTGCTCGGCGTGGTCGTCGGCCTGGCCGACAGCAGCAAGGTCGCCGAGAAGAAGCTGCTCGCGCCGTTGCGCGCGCTGGAGCTCGGCGTGCCGGTGGACCTGGTGGCGTTGGCCGAATGGATCGCCGCAGAGTACTGCTCGACGACCGCCCGCGCGCTCGGCCTGGTGCTGCCGCCGGGAGCCGCGCGCAGGCTGAGCGGGCGCAAACGGCGCGCCGTGGCCCGCCCGCGCCACCTATCGGTGGGCGCGCGCAGTCCGCGCGCACCAGAGCTCACGCTGGACCAGCAGGTCGTGCTCGCGCCCATGACCGCCGCGCTGCTGGCGCGCCGTGGCGAGCAACGGCTGCTGCACGGCGTGACCGGATCGGGCAAGACCGAGGTCTACCTGCGCGCCACCGCCGCAGCGCTGGAGCAGGGTCGCGGCGCGATCGTGCTGGTACCGGAGATCGCGCTCACGCCGCAGATCGTGGGGCGCTTCATCGAACGCTTCGGCGACACCGTCGCCGTGCTTCACTCGCAGCTGACCCCCGGCCAGCGCTACGCGGAGTGGCGGCGCCTGCGCGAGGGACAAGCGCGTGTGTGCGTGGGTCCGCGCTCGGCCGTATTCGCCCCGATCGAGGAGCTGGGGCTGATCGTCGTCGACGAGGAGCACGACGCCTCCTACAAGCACGAGGGCGACCCCCGCTACGACGCCCGCGACGTCGCGGCCGAGCGCGCCGAGCGCTGCGGCGCGGTGCTGCTGATGGGCAGCGCCACGCCGCGCCCGGAGAGCGTGCATCGCCTGCCCGCGAGCGCCCTGCCCCGGCGCGTGGATGGCCGGCCGCTGCCCGCGGTGCAGGTGCTGGATATGCGGGGAGAGGCCCAGGGGCTGCATCCGCTCACCGCGCAGGCGCTCGGCGAGGTGCGCGCCGCTGGCGAGAAGGCGATCGTGCTGCTCAACCGCCGCGGCTGGTCGAACTTCCTCTCGTGCCGCTCGTGCGGGCGGGTGTGGAGCTGTCCGGACTGCGACGTCGCGCTCGTGCTGCACCGCGCCGGCGGGTACCTCGCCTGCCACCACTGCGGCCACCGAGAGCCGGTGCCTGGACGTTGCTGCCAGTGCTCCTCCACCTCCGTCGCCCGCCACGGCGCCGGCACCGAGCGCCTGCAGCACGATCTCGCGAGCGTCTTCCAGGACGGCAGCTTCCCGATATTCCGCCTCGACCGCGACGTGGTCGGCGCGGGTGGATGCAGCGGCGCGAGCGCGCGGTTGCAGCCTGCGACGGGTCCCGAGAGCGGCCACGACGACGAGGACCGTGGAGTTGGCGCGGTCCTGCGCCGCTTCGAGGCGGCCGAGTGTGGCGTGCTGGTCGGCACGCAGATGGTCGCCAAGGGCCACGACTTCCCCGACGTGAGCCTCGCGGTGGTGCTCGACGCGGACGCCACGCTGCGCTTCCCCGACTTCCGTGCCGAGGAGCGCACCTTCGCGCTGATCGCGCAGCTCGCCGGACGCGCCGGGCGCGGCGGCCACGGCCGCGTCTTTGTACAGACGATCGCGCCCGACGCCCGCTCGATCGTGCACGCCGCCCGCCATGACAGCCAGGGCTTCATCGCCGGCGAGCTCGAGCGCCGCCGTGGGCTGAGCTATCCGCCCTTTTCACATCTGATCCGGATCGTCTGCTCCGCTCTCGGCGCCGAGCACGCGCGCGCCGCCGCCGGCGCGGTGCGCGAGTTGCTCGCAGAGCGCCTCTCCGGCGTCGCAGCAAACGGCGCGGAGGCGACGGCCGTGCTCGGCCCTGCCACGCTGTTTCGCCTGCGCGGGCGCGAGCGCTCGGTTGTGATGGTGAAGGCCGCCGAGCGCCGAACGGCCGTGCACGCGGTGGGGGAGGTTGTGGGGCGGGTGGCCCGAGAGCGCATGCACGTCGGGGTGAACTTCAGCGTCGACGTCGATCCGCAGTAGGCTGATCGGGACCGGGCACGCGACGAGACGTGGCGGTCGGCACGGGTGAAGTGGTGCTTGCTGTAAGTTCGGGCATCTGGTACATTGCTCCCGGTTCGCGGCCGACCATAAGCGGGTGACACGGTGGGGACTACTGGAGGGTCTGAGGCTGGGTGGCGCGGACGCGTCCGAGACGTCGGGGGAGCAGCTCGTGCGCTGTGCCTACTTGCGGTCGTGGGCTTTTGCCTCGCGCTGGCGCCTGCGGCGGTGGCGAGCTCGACCCCCTTCACCTGGGTCGGGACCTCCACGACCGGCGACGAAGAAGGGTATTGGTCGGAAGCGGGCAACTGGGAAGCCAACGCGGCGCCGCCGGCCTCGAGCGAGATCGGAACGCTCACGTTTCCCCTACTCACGAGCACGGCGTGCACCGTCGAAATGGAAGACGACCCGTGCTACTTCAGCGTCAACGACGTGAGCGGTCTGACCGCCGAATCGATCCAGATCGATGACGGCGACGGGTACTTCATAGCAGGCGAACAGCTCACGCTCGCGCAAGGCGGGTTCACCGCCTCGCCCGCCACCGGCTCGAGCGGCCCTGCCACGGACTTCATAGGGATGCCGATCCAGCTGAGCGCCTCGCAGAAGTGGCACATCGCTAACCGCAGTGGCGGTGGGATCGAGGAAAACGGAGTGTTGCTTTTCAGTGGACTGACGGCCTCGACCAGCACCGATCTGACGGTTGAACTGAGCAACGGACCCGCGCTGTTCCTCGACAACAGAAGCGAGGTTGGGCCAGTGACGATCGAAGGACCGAACACCGTTGGGGAGCGCATCTCCAATGGCTCAGTGTTTCTCGGACGCGGGGAACTCAATTCTTCGGATCGGCAAGCGGTGAATCTGAGCCATATCTTCTTCGCAGGAAGCGGAGCGGTTGGCCCTCTCACGACAGACGGGGCGACGCTCGATGCGGGGAGTGGCGGCTACCCCGCCGAAGGCCTCGAAGCCTCGAGCGTTAAGCTCGACCCGAGCAGCGGTGTCCTGTTTGAAATCACGGGCAGCGGTTCGGCTGCTGAGAGTGACTATTCGCAGCTCGTTTCAGCCGGGCAGGTCGAACTGGCGGGCTCGATCGTGGTCGTGGTCGCCCCCTCGTCGCGAGGAGGCCCCTGTCCGGTCCTCATCCCAGGACACACCTACACGTTCCTCACCACAACCGGACCTCTCTCGGGCTCCTTCGCCGATGCGCCCGAAGGCGGCCGGGAAATACCGGTCTACTTTTCCAAGAGCTGCAGCCAGCTCTCGCAGACGATCCGGATCAGCTACAACAGGAGCGGTGGCACGGAGACGGTCACAGGAACGGTGGAAGAAGCCGCCCAGAAGAAGCAGGAAGAAGCGATCGAGAAGCTAGGCGAAGAACGCGCGAAGCTGGTGGCTGAAGAAGCTGGCGCCATCAAGAAGCACGAAGAAGAAGCGGCTGCAAAAAGGCGCCAGGAAGAAGAAGCAGCCAAAGCGGGTGTGTTGGGGGTCAAAGAAGGCTCACCTGACGCGAGGATTGCTGGAACGTCCCTACGGGCGAGCGCTGCGGGTACCGTAAGCGTCAAGATCAGTTGCCCGGAGGGGGTGAGCAGGTGCGCGGGCACGGTGACGCTGCGCACGCTGAACGCGGTCACTGCCGGTGTTGCCCGCACAGCGAAGACGAAACCCGCCATCCTGACGCTCGCGACGGGCTCGTTCACGGTCGCCGGGGGCAGGGCCGCGACGGTCGTGCTGCACCTGTCGGCGAGGGCGCGTCAGCTGCTCGCACGCTCGCACCTGCTGCGTGTGCGGGCGACGGTCGTGGCCCGCGACCGCGCAGGCGCGACCAACACTTGGCGGACGATCGTGACGCTGCGCGCGCCCAAGACCAAGCGCGGCAAGGGCTGAGCGTCGCAGGGCTCCGGCCCGCTAACCGTCGGGTGCTGGGTGCGAAGCCTCGCTCGCGCCGGGCGCCCCCGCGCCGGCGCTCAAGCCGAGAGCGCGCGGCCCGCCGAGCAACCGCACCGCTCGTGGCCGCGAGCGGATTCAGGCATCTGGTACCTTCGTCCGGCTGGGCGTGCCGATCACATGGAGGTGCGGTGGTGGAGATTAGGGTCGCTCGCGCGCTGGTGCGCGCATGGCGGCTACACGAGGAGGATGTGGCGAAGGGTGCGCGCCGGGTCCACCGCGCGTCGCCGAGAACATGGGCCGCGCTCGCGCTGCCGCTTTGCTGCCTGCTCCTCAGCCCGGCTGCGTGGGCTAGCCAGCCTGCCTCGCCCGCCAAGACTCGCTACGCGAAGGTCAGCCGGGTGTGCCCGCCGCCGAAGCCGGGAAGCGCGACGTGCTTTGCGCTTGCGCGCATCCCCGTGTCCTCCACCGCGCAGGGCGAGGTCGGGGTGAGGCCCTACGCTGCCAACGACGGTGCCTCCGAAGCAGGACCGGCGGGCGGCCTGACGCCCGCGCAGCTCGCAGGCGTGTACGGATATGAACCGGCGGTGGGAGGGGCTGGGCAGACCGTCGCGATCGTCGACGCCTTCGACGACCCGAACATCGAAGAGGACCTTGCCACGTTTGACAGCGAGTACGGAATCGCCGAGTGCACGAAGGCGAACGAATGCTTCAGAAAGGTTTCCCAAACCGGGAGCAGCACGTCGCTGCCAACGGCGGACAGGACGGGCTGGTCGGTCGAGATCTCCCTCGATGTGGAGATGGTGCACTCGGCCTGCCCCAAGTGCAAGATCGTGCTCGTGGAGGCCAAAAACGAAGCGTTCACCAATCTCGCCGCGGCGGTCAATGAGGCTGTCATCCTGGGAGCGACGGAGGTCTCCAACTCCTATGGCGCCCTCGAGGCAAGGATTCCGACGGTCGAAGCAGCGTACAACCATCCCGGGGTCGTGATCACAGCGGCGACAGGCGACGATGGCTATGACGACTGGACCTACCTAAACGAAGGCTACGAACCACCCGCGAAGCCGAACATGCCCGCGTCGCTTCCATCCGTCGTGGCTGTCGGCGGCACCACGCTCAAGCTCAACGAGAGCGGCGCGCGCGCCAGCGAGAAGGTGTGGAACGGCAACGGCCCGCTCGACCTGAGATCCTTCGAAGGGTATTCCGAAGGCGCGTCGGGCGGGGGGTGCAGCACGATCTTCAGCGCCCAGCCCTGGCAGCAGGGCGTATCAGGCTTTGCGTCCACCGGCTGCGTCAACAAGCGCCTCGCGGCCGACGTCTCGGCGGTCGCGGACCCGCTCACCGGGTTTGATATCTACGACAGCTACAACTGCGGCAAAGAATGCGAAAGGTTCAAACTCGGCAACGAATGGCTGACGATCGGCGGCACGTCGCTGTCCACGCCGCTTATCAGCTCGCTCTATGCCCTCGCCGGCGGCAGTGACGGGGTCATCTATCCGTCTCTGACCCTTTACGGTCATCTCGGCGACCCGTCCTCTCTGTATGACGTCACCGAAGGCGGCAACGGCTTCTGCGACGCTGCGGCCGAGGCCGCATGCGGCCATCCGGACGCGTTCGGCGGCCTTGTGAAAGGGTTCGCGTTTCACGTTGATTGTGAATACACAACGGCGTGCGACGCAGCTCCCGGCTTCGATGGTCCCTCAGGCGTCGGCACGCCGAATGCGATCAGCCTGTTCAAACCGCGGCTCCCCAGCGCCGCGATCACCCCGTCCAGCTCGCCCAGGCCCGGCGTCGCCGCGACCTTCAGCGGCGGAGCCTCCAGCGACCCGTATCCCGGTGGAGCGATCTCGAGCTACTCTTGGAGTTGGGGCGACGGCACGCCAGCCAGCGGCGGCGTCACGCCGACGCACACATACGCCGCAGTCGGTGAATACACGGTGACCCTCACCGTCACCGACAGCTATGGCCTGACGAGCATACCGGTCACGCAGTCGGTGAACGTCGCCGAAACGACGCCCGCGGAGACCAGCTCGGCTATCCAGGGCGTGAGCGGCTTTCAGATGAGCCTCTTCCCGCCCGTTCCCGACGCCGAGCTGGCGAGCACTTCACTCCAAGTAAGCGCCTCCGGTGCCGTAACGCTCAAGATCGGCTGCCCCGCCGGTGAGAGCCGCTGCTCGGGCAGCCTCACCCTGCGCACGCTCGGTGCCGTGAGCGCCGGCGGCGGGCGCGCCGGGAGCAAGAAAGCCTCCGTGCTGACGCTCGCCACGGGCACGTTCACCGTGCCTGGCGGCAAGGTGAAGATCGTGACGCTGCATCTTTCGGTCAAGGCGCGCAGGCTGCTCGCACGCGCGCACCGCCTACGCGTGCGAGTGCTGATCATCGCCCACGACCCCGCGGGCGCGTCGCACACGGAGCAGACGATCGCGATGCTGCGTGCGCCCAAGCGCAAACACGGCAGCGGTTGAGTTGCGCACGCTCGCCGTGCTCGCGCTCCTGGCCTGCTCGTTGTGCCTGGCCCCGAGCGCTCGTGCCGCCGCACCGAGCGGCGCGATCTCCGGCGCGGTGAGCGAAGCCTCGACGCACACCCCGATCGTCGGCCTTCCCGTTTGTGCGCTCTCGAGCGCTCTCTTTGAAGAACAGAGCGAAAGCATCAACCTCGGCGGCGAATGCGCGACCACCGGGACAGATGGCGACTACACCGTATCCAAACTTCCCCCCGGCAAGTACATCGTGATCTTCGGTGGCCTGTTCGGCAGCGGCCTCAACTACATCTCACAGTACTACGAAGGTAAGCGCTCACTTGACGAAGCCAACGTGTCAGTCGCCGCTGAAAAGACGACAACGGGAATCGACGCGGAACTCGAACAGGGCGGAGAGATCTCCGGAACCGTGACGAACGCCTCCACGGGAGCGCCGATCGTGCACCTCGCGGTATGCGCAATCGGCCCGGTCGGGCAGGCTGGAGACGAACAGCTGTCGTGCGCAGGCACCAGCGCGAACGGCGAATACCTGCTTGCGGGACTCGCCACCGGCAACTTCGCGATCGTGTTCTTCGGTGAAGGCTATCTCGAACAGGTCTACGACGGCAGATCGTCCCTCGCTGAAGCCAACCTGGTATCGGTGACGAGGAAGAACGTAACCTCGGGCATCGACGTGGCATTGCAGCCCGCAACCTCATCGCCGTTCTCCGGCTTGTCGTCGTCTTCCTCGGAAGGCGCCTCTGAAGGAGGCCTGATCGAGCCGCAGCCGCTCATCGCTCCGCCGGCCGCGTCGGCCCAAGCGTCGCTGTCGCTCGCCAACGCCCGTCTGTCGGTGACGGCCAGCGGAACCGCGCTCGTGAAGCTCGACTGCCGCTCGCAGGCACGCTGTCAGGGAAAGATCACGCTCACGGCGAAGCGCCTCGAGCGGCGTAAGGGCAAGACGGTCTCGGTCAACGTGTCGATCGGTACGGTGAGCGTCTCGATTCCGGGAACGCGTGCGGTGACCGTGCGTTTGAAGTTGGGCGCGGTAGGCCGCGGCCTCCTCAGGGCCGATCACGGACATGTGGGAGCGCGTCTGACGATCTCCGAACACGAGACCGCATCTGCGCGTACGAGCAGCGAGGGCGTGCTGCTGCTCGAACAGAAGGCTCCCACCAGGAGGTAAGCCTGCCGAGCAGAGGTTGCAGTCGCGAGCGCTCATGACGGCGGCCGAGGCTCATAAACTCAGGTGCACAATGGCCGCAGAGGACCGCACAGCCGAACAGGACAACTCGCTCGAGCTCCCGACTCCGGCGTCCGAGGACGCCGACGTGGAGGTCGAGCGCGAGCAGGACGCGCCCGAGCCTGCCGAGCTCGATCCCGAGACGCGAGCGCGCCGTGACGCCGCGCTGCGTCACGTGCGCAAGTTCGGCGATCCGGCGCTGCGCGCCACAGCGCTTGCGGTCGAGCGCTTCGATCAGGAGCTGAAGGCCGAGGTCGAGCGGATGGGCCAGCTCATGCACGACGCGCTCGGGGTCGGACTGGCCGCCACCCAGCTGGGCGTGCTACACCGGGTGCTCGTCTACAAAGCCTACGTCGACGACCCGCTCACGGCACTGGTCAATCCAGTCCTGGCGTGGACGAGCGACGAGCTCGAGACGACCGAGGAGGGGTGTCTGAGCCTGCCCGGCGTCCACGTCGAGGTCGAGCGCCCCGTGCAGGTACGGGTGCGAGGACAGGACGAGACGGGGCGCGATCTCGAGATCGAGGCCGAGGGGCTGGAGGCCCGCGTGATCCAGCACGAGGTCGACCACCTCGACGGCGTCCTGATCCTCGATCGCATCTCGCGCGAGGCGCGCAAGGACGCAATGCGCGCGATGCGCGAGGCGCAGGCGACTCCTGACGCCGCCTAGCGGCGCGACGTCGCGGCCACGGCATTGAGCACGGTCTTCCTCGGCACCTCCGAGTTCGCAGCGACGATCCTCGAGCGCCTCGCGCGCAGCGGGGCGCACCGCCCCGCGCTCGTGATCACGCGCCCCGACCGCCCCAGCGGTCGCGGCAGGCGCTTGACGCCGCCGCCGGTCGCGGTGCACGCGCGGGTGCTTGGGATACCCGTGCAGCAGCCGCCGAGCGTGAACGATCCACGCGTCCAGGCGCTGATCGCGCGGGCTCTCGCGGAGAGCTCCGCAGGCGAATCCGACGCGGAGGGCGCCGCGAGTGGCTCGCCCCACACGGTCGTCGTGTGCGCGTTCGGGGCGCTGATCAAGGAGCCGCTGCTCTCCGAACACGAGCTGTTGAACGTCCACCCCTCGCTGCTGCCGCGCTGGAGGGGAGCCGCGCCGATCGAGCGCGCGATCATGGCCGGCGATGCGCAGACGGGCGTCTCGATCATACGTCTCACCGCCGGCCTTGACAGCGGTCCCGTGTGCCTCGCGGGCGTCGAGGCGATCCGCCCCGAGGACACCTATGGCTCGCTCGTTGCGCGACTGCAGGAGCTCGGCGGCGAGCTGCTCGTGCGCGCCCTCGATCAGAAGCCGCAGTTCGTCGAGCAGCCGCAGGACGGCGTCAGCTACGCGGAGAAGATCGGCTCCGGCGACCGCCTGCTCGCTCCCGCGAGGCCCGCGATCGAGCTGGAGCGCGTGGTGCGAGCGCTGCACCCGCACATCGGCGCGCGCGCCGCGCTCGGCGACGGGACCCTGCTGGGGGTGCACCGCGCGGCGCTCATCGACGGCGTGTCGCACGGCGGGCTCGGCGCGATCGTGCGCGACGGACGTCTGCTGCTCGACTGCACGCCCGGTTTACTCGAGCTGCTGGTCGTGCAGCCACCGGGCGGACGCGCGATGGACGCTTCCGCCTACCTGCGCGGTCACGGCCTGCCCGGGCGCCGGTAGGCGGTCACATAGTCGGGGGGCGCGATGCCCGCGCGCAGCCGCGGGTCGGGCTCGGGCGATCCTGTCCGGCTGCTCAGCGGGATCACGCCCGCCCACGCCTCCAAGGCGTAGTCCTCCTCGTCGTCGAGCGGTCCTCCGCTACGGACCTTCGCCGAGGCCTCGTCGATCGGGATCGCGAGCACCGACGTTGCCCTCAGCTCGTTCTCGGTGGGCTCGCGCACGTCACGCCAACGATTCGGCACGATGTGCTCGACGATCGCGCGCAGCGCCGCGTGCTTCTCGTCGAGGTTCTCCACGCTGCTCGCGCGGCCGATCAGCATCGCCGAGCGGTAGTTCGCCGAATGGTGCATCGCCGAGCGCGCCAGCACGAGCCCGTCGATCAGCGACACCGTCAAGCATGCCGGCTCACCACCCTCGAGCGCCCGCAGCGTGCGGCTGGCCGTCGAGCCGTGGCAGTAGACCACGTCGCCGCTGCGCGCGTGCAGCGTCGGCGTCACGAACGGCTGGCCGTCCGCGTCGACGATGCCGAGATGGGCGAGCAGCGCCTCATCGAGGATCGCGTCGATCACGCTGCGGTCGTAGCTGCCGCGTTCGCGCTTGCGACGCAGCCGCACGCGATCGGACGGGGGTGGGGCTGTGTTGACTTGACCTCGCGGCGAGGGGAACACGTCGCCATCCTCCAATCTCTGTAATAGTACAGAACGGTGACTGAGCTGAAACAGTATCGGATCAGGGCCGGCAGCGCCGCGGAGCTCGTCCACGGGATCGAGGCCGGCGTGGCCAGCGGCGCGCTCGCTCCCGGTCAGCGCCTGCCCTCCGTCCGGCGTCTGGCCGCTGAGGTCGGACTCAGCCCGGTCACCGTCGCGGCGGGCCTCGCGGAGCTGCGCCGGCGCGGGCTCGTGCTCACCGAGCCCCGGCGCGGCACGCGCATCGGCGAGGGTCCCCCGATCGGGTCCTCACGTTCGCCGCTGCCGGTTCCACCCGGCGCCCTCGATCTCTCGCGCGGCAACCCCGACCCTGCGCTGCTGCCTGACCTCGCGCGCGCCCTGGAGCGCTCTGAGCTGCCGGTGCGCCTGTACGGAGAGCCCCAGGCGCTGCCCGAGCTGCTGGAGCTCGCACGCGAGCAGCTGCTCGCGGACGGCATCCCGGGCCGGCATCTGTGCATCGTCAGCGGCGCGCTCGACGCGATCGAGCGGGTGCTGCAGGCTCACCTGCGCCCGGGGGACCGCGTCGCCGTCGAGAACCCCGGCTATGCGGCGCTCTACGACCTGTTGCGAGCGCAGGGCCTGCCGCTGGAGCCGATCGCGGTGGACGACCGCGGGATGCTCGCGGGCGAGCTGCGCGCGGCCCTCGTCGGTGGCGTCAGCGCCGTCGTCCTCACGCCCCGCGGGCAGAACCCGATGGGGGCCGCGCTCGACTCCGAGCGCGCACGCACGCTGAGCGAGGTCCTCGACGAGTTCCCCCACACGCTAGTGATCGAGGACGACCACCTCGGGCTCGTCGCGGGCGGTGAGCTGCACACGCTCGTATCCGGTCCCACCCACCCCCGCGAGCGCTGGGCGGCCACCCGCTCGGTGGCCAAGGCGCTCGGGCCCGACCTGCGCCTTGCCGTGCTCGCGGGCGACGCCCAGACGATCGCCCGCGTGCAGGGACGTCAGCAGTGCGGGCCCGGGTGGGTGAGCCACCTCCTGCAAACGCTCGTGCTCGGCCTGTGGCGCGATCCCGCCGTCGACGCGCTGATCGCCAGAGCCAGCGCCACCTATACCGAGCGGCGCGAGCGGTTCCTGGCGTGCCTCGCGAGCGAGGGAGTGCGCGCGCACGGAGCATCCGGTCTGAACGTATGGGTGCCGGTGCAGGATGAGGCGGGCACGGTGGGAGCGCTGATGCAACGCGGCTGGGTCGTCGCGCCCGGGGCTCCCTTCCGTCTGGCGGGCAGCTCACCTGGGATCCGCGTGACGACGGCGACGCTCGGCGAGCAGCAGGCCGCGCGCGTGGCGGGCGACCTGGCCGCCGTGCTCGCTCCGAGCGGTTTCAGCCGCAGCGGATAGCCGATCATGCCTCGCGTGTCCAGTCCAGCCACCGCAACCGTCGCTCCCGCGCGCCGCTGCGCGTACAGCGTCGTGCGCCGGGTGTTCGAGCGCGGCGCCTATGCCGACCGCGCGCTCCAGGCCGAGGCCGCAGAGCTTGCTCCCCGCGATCGCGCGCTGGCGATGCGCCTGGCCTACGGCGCGGTCCAACGCACCGGCACGCTCGACCACCTGATCGAGCTGCTCGCAGATCGCCGCGCCGGCCAGCTCGACCCGCCGCTGCTGGCGGCGCTGAGGCTGGGGCTGTACGAGCTGCTCTACCTGCGCGGCTCTCCCGACTATGCCGTGGTCGCGGACGCGGTCGAGCTCGCCAAGGCGCAGGGCCGCGCCGGTCACGGACTCGTCAACGCCGTGCTGCGCCGCGCCGCGCGCGAAGGGCCGGACGCGCTGCTGGGGGTGCTCAGCGACGACACGCCGCAGCAGGCCGCCATCAAGTACTCCCACCCCGCGTGGATCGCGCGCCTCTGGTGGGAGACGCTCGGCGCTGAGCAGGCGCGCGCGCTGATGGCGTGCGACAACGAGCCCGGGGAGGTGGCGCTGCGCGCGAACACGCTCGTCATCGACGCACCCACGCTGGCTGCGGAGCTCCCGGTGAGCACGCACTCCGACCCCGGGCTGCCGGAGGCGCTGGTGCTCGACGAGCCGTTCGACGCGCATGGCTCGGAGCTGTGGCGGCGCGGCGCTTTCCTGGCACAGTCGCGCGCGGCGATGCTCGTCGCACGGACGCTCGATCCGGCGCCGGGCGAGCGGGTGCTCGACCTGTGTGCGGCTCCCGGCGGCAAGAGCACCCACCTCGCCGCGCTCATGCACGGCCGCGGCGAGGTGGTCGCGATCGAGCGCAACCCCCGCAGAGCCGGAGCCCTCGTGCGCACCGCGCAGCGGCTGCGTGCGGGGAACGTACACGTCGAGGTCGCGGACGCCGAGCGCTGGCCGAGCCGCGATCGGAGCGCCGACCGGCCTGCGTTCGACCGCGTGCTCGTCGATCCGCCCTGCTCGGGGCTCGGCACGCTGCAGGCACGGGCCGATCTGCGCTGGCGCGTGACGCCGGACGCGATCGAGGAGATGGCGCGCGCGCAAGCGAGGATTCTCGCCGCCGGAGCCCGAGCTCTCCGTCCGGGGGGCGTGGTTGTCTACTCTACGTGCACGATCTCTCCGACTGAGAATGAGCGTCTGATCGCTGCCTTCCTGGACTCCCACACCGACTTCGCCCTAGACGATCTGACGCTGACGCTGCCGCACCGCGACCGCACGGCCGGGTTTTTCATCGCCCGCCTGCGAAAGAGCTGAGCGATGGAGGGGGAGCCAGAGACGCCGGCCAAGGCGCCAGTCGACCTCGGGCCGCAGTGCCCGCACTGCGGCGAGCCGTGGCTGCGCCCCACCAACCTGCCGGGGCGCTACCGCTGCGTGTACTGCCTGCACCGCTTCGAGCTCACCTCGGTATGCCCCAACTGCGGCGAGCACTCGACGATCGTGCGGATGTCCTCGACCGCGATCCTGAAGTGCAACAACTGCGGCGACTCCATGCTGCAGGCCGTATGACCACGCATGCCGGCGCCGGGCGGCGTCCTCGGTCGCTCGCGTGCCAAGCACGCCACGCTCCCTGCGTCCTTGCCCGGCTTGGCCTGCGTGGCCATCGGGAGCACGTGTGAACAGCTCGACGCGCGAGCTGCTGCGTGCGGTGCGGGTCGTGCCGTCGATCCTCTCCGCCGACTTCGGCCGTCTGCGCGAGCAGGTCGTGGAAGTGCTGCAGGCGGGCGCGCGCGTCATCCATGTGGACGTGATGGACGGCCACTTCGTGCCGCCGATCACCGTCGGGCCGCTGATCGTGGCGGCGTTGGCGGACACGGTGCGCGACGCCGGCGCGATGCTCGAGGTGCACCTGATGATCGAGCGACCCGAGCACCACGCGGGCGAGTTCGTCAAGGCCGGCGCGGACTCGATCACCTTCCACGCCGAGGCCACTCCACACATCGCCTACGCCGCGAACCTGATTCGCGAGAGCGGCGCGTGCGTCGGCGTCGCGATCAATCCCGGTACGCCGGTCGGGGCGCTGGGCGAGGTGGCCGAGATGCTCGACGTGGCGCTGTGCATGACCGTGAACCCGGGCTGGGGTGGACAGCCGTTCATCGCGCACTCGCTGGAGAAGCTCCCGCGCCTCTGCACGCTTGTGGGCCCCGGGGTGGCGGTCGAGGTGGACGGCGGCATCGATCCCACCACTGCGTCCCAGTGCCGCGAGGCCGGCGCGAGCCTGTTCGTGGCGGGCTCGGCGATCTTCGATGCCGAGAGCCCGGGGGAGGCCTACCGCGCGATCGTGCGCTCAGCGGGCGCGGACTGACGCGCGGCCCGCGCCAGCGATCCGGAGCCCTGACGGTAGAGGGCCCACAGCAGAAGCGCCAGCATGGCGGTCGCGCCGGCGTAGCCGATCTCGGTGCGCGACAGCTGGTTGGCGATCGTCGGCGTCAGCATCCAGGCCAGGAACGCGCACGCGGTGAGCCCCCAGCACAGCGCGGCGGCTCGCGCCCGGTTGCGCGCCAGCGCCGCCTGGTTGAGCGCCCCCGAAGTCAGGTGCAGACCCATGCCGACCCCGACCAGGGCGAGGCCCAGGCGACTATAGGAGTAGTGCTGACCGAACAGGTGGCCCATCACGAACGGACCGATTGCCAGCAGCGCGAGCGTCACCGCGGTCGCGAAGCCGGTGATCGCGAGCACGGTGACGCGGATCGCGCGCGCGAACGCGTCGTGGCCCGCGGTCGCCTCCAGACCGGTCAGGTGGGGCAGCAGCGAGGTCTGGATCGCCTGGAACAGCTGCAGGGGAGCGCGCGCGATCAGCAGCACGTCGAAGACGATGCCCACCAGTTCTTTGTCGGGAGACGTCGCCGCCACGGTCAGCACGGCTGCGTTCAGCAGCGTCTGCTCGGAGAGCATGATGCCCGACACCCAACCCGCGAAACCCGTGCCGCGGCGCAGCGAGAGCTCGTCATGGGCCGCGGCCTCCTGCACTCCCTCGGTGCCTGGCCCCGCCAGCGCGGCATCGGCCTCGTCCGCCGTGATCGGGCCCGCCAGCGCGGCGTCGGCCGCGTGCACGACGGTCGGTCCCTGGCCGAGCGCCTCGCGCCGCTCCTGGCCGCGTCGCGCAAAGGCGGCCGGCACGACGATCAGCGACACCAGTGGCGCCGCAGCGATTCCCAGGGCGACGGCCGTCTGGCCGCTCGCGATGCCAAGCGCCACAGCCAGCGCGAAGCACAGCCGCGACAGCGACTCCATCAGCACCAAGCCGCCGTACAACGCGAAGTATTCATGTCCCGCCAGCCACCCCCGCGCGAAGTAGCTCGCCGCGTACGCGAGCGTTCCGGCGACCAGCACGTCATACAGCGCCTGGTAGTGGTCGAAGAGGTTGTCCACAAGCTGTTCTTCAAAGGCCAGCGCGACCAGCAGGAAGGTGAGCGCGAAGCCGGCCTGGATCGCCAGCGGCACCCGCAGCGGCTGCTCGGCCTGTCCGCGCGCGCGGCGCTCGGCGATCGTGCGCGAGAGCAGCTGTTCGACCGGTCTGTAAATCACCGAGATGATCACGAACATCACCGACCACAGCAGCGCGATGCGCGACGCTTCTTCTGGTGCCAGAACGTGGCTGGAGATCGAGAAGTAGGCCAGCGTCAGCAGTCCGGTCGAGGCGATCCCGATCGACAGGATGCGCGCGCCGCGGCCGTAGGAGCGCGTCGGGCTAGAGGCTGACAAGCAACATCGTCCAGGGGAACGGCGAGCGGACCTCGACGAGCTTGCCGTGGCGCGAGAGCAGCTCCACGAACGACCGCCTCGACCAGTGGTTCAGGTGACCTGGCGTGTTGCCCAAGGCCAACCAGTAGGCGCCGCGCGCCATGTTGAGCATCCGCCACAGCGGCTCGCGCGGCACAGACACGAGCAGATGGCGGCGGGCACAGCGGGCCATCTCGCTCACGGTGTGCTCGGGGTCTGGCACGTGCTCGAGTACCTCGATCGCGCTCGCGAGGTCGAACTCGTTCGCGGCGAAGGGCAGGTTCGCGTCCTGGACAACGCGATACTCGAGGTTGGGCGCACGGTGCTGGGCCCAACCGTCCTGGATCGAGTCCTCCTCGAGGTCGATGCCGACCACGCGTCCCGCGCCGAGCCGCGCGGCCCAGCGGTGAACGAGCACGCCCTCGCCGCAGCCGACATCCAGCAGCGAACCCGGCGCCGCGACGTCGAGCAGCTCGTCCAGGTCGCGCTCAAAGCCGGCCATCAGACGGCGCACCAGCGGGTTGGTCGAGCCGTACTTGTCGTAGGTGTTGCCGGTTACGACGCCGTCCTCGGAGACGGTCATGCCGCTCACAGCCGCACCGCCTCGCGCTCCTGCTGATCCGGTGTGCGCGCGCCCGGCGCCGGCCCAACGTTCGACTCGTAGTGCGAAGGCTCAACGCCCAGCTGCAGCTCGATCCGCCGCACCCGCTCGAAGGTCCGCTGCGTCATCACCCGCTGCGCGGCCAGCAGGTCGCCGATCACGCCGAGCGCCCACAGCACGACGGCCGCGATGAACAGCACCGCGCCGAGGATCAGCGACTGGACGTGGCCCTTGCCGTTGCCTTCGGCGTAGGCGACCACGAAGCGGATCCACACCCCAATCGAGGCCAAGCCGATCACCAGCGCGAGGCTCCAGAACACTCGCAAGGGCTCGTATTGGGCGTAGATGCGGAAGATCGAGACCGCGTTGCGCCGAACGTAGGCGGCCGTCGAGGGGAACAGGCGCGACTCGCGCGTCTTCGGGTTGGTCCGCACCGGCACGTGGTCAACCGCCACCAGCAGCTTGCCGGCCTGAATGATTGTCTCGAGCGTATACGTGAACTTCGACACCACCATCATCTGGATGGCGGCCTCGCGGTTGTAGGCGCGGAAGCCCGAGGTCGTGTCCGGCACCGAGGTGGATGACGCCTGGCGCACCACCCACGAGCCGAGCCGCTGCAGGATCTTCTTCAGCGGCGAGAAGTGGGCGATGCCGCCCACCTCGCGGTCGCCGATGACCATGTCGGCCCGGCCTTCCACGATCGGACGCACGAGCCTGACGACGTCCGGTCCGTAGTACTGGTTGTCCGCGTCGGTGTTGACGATCACGTCGGCGCCGAGCTTCAGGGCGGTGTCGATGCCGGCCTGAAAGCCGGCGGCCAGGCCCTTGTTGTTGGTCAGGCGCACCAGATGATCGACGCCGTGCGCGCGCGCCACAGCCACCGTCTCGTCGGTCGAGCCGTCGTCGATCACCAGCCACTGCACCACGTCGAAGCCCTCCACCTCGCGTGGCAGGTCCGCGAGCGTCTGCGGCAGCTGTTCTGCCTCGTTGAGGCAGGGAATCTGAATGATGAGCTTCATGGCCGTCGATTGCCTAGACTTGGCTCCCCGCAGTATCCCAAAGCGCAGGTCACGGTCTTGGCGCCACGCATCGAACCCACCCACCCGGCGCCGGTGCCGGCTCACGACGGCCAAGGCTAGATGGAAAGCGCGATGCACACCCGGCGCACACCGGGCTCGATCCGGCTGGCGCGAGTGCGTGCCGTGCCGGCTGCGACTTGGGCTCGGATCGGGTTCGCGGCGATGTGCGCGGGAGCGCTGATCGGCTACTTCGCGTTCCCGACCTATCCCACCTACGACTCCTTCTACGCCCTCCTGTGGGGCCGCGACCTGCTCCACCTGCACCTGCCCGACTTCCGCGTCTATCGCGGGCCGACCGAGCATCCGCTCGCGATCGCGTTCGGCATGTTCTGCTCGATCTTCGGTCAGGGCGGGGCGCGGCTGATGGTGCTCGGCTCGATCGCCTCCTTCGTCGCGGCGGTCACCGGGATGTACCGGCTGGGACGTCTCTGCTTCGGCCCGGTCGTCGGGCTCGTCGCAGCGCTGCTGCTGCTGAGCCGCTTCTTCGTCGAGAACCTCGCGGCCCAGGGCTACCTCGACATCTCCTACGTCGCGCTGATCGTATGGGCGATCGTGTTGGAGGTCGAACGCCCGCGGCGCGGCACGCCCGTGTTCCTCACGCTCGCCGCCGCCGGGCTGCTGCGCCCGGACGCATGGGTGCTGAGCGGTGCCTATTGGCTGTGGTGCGCTTGGCCGGCCGACAACCGCACGCGGCTGAAGTACCTCGCGATGGCCGCGATCGCGCCGGTCGTTTGGGCGGCTCTGGACGCGCTCGTGACGGGCAATCCGCTGTACTCGCTGACCGCGACAGCTGGGTTGGCGGCGGAACTCGAACGCACTCAGGGGTTCACGAGCGTGATCGGCTCCGTGTGGAGCTACGGGGAGCGGATCGACAAGCTGCCCGTGCTGCTGGGAGGACTCGTGGGCGTGGCGCTGTCGGTGTGGATGGCGCCGCGACGCGCGCGCGTGCCGCTGGCGACGCTCCTGCTGCTGGCAGGGGTGTACCTGGCGGAGGGCGCGGTTGGGGCGTCGGTCGTCGACCGCTACCTGGTTGGCGCCGCCACCGTGCTGCTGCTCTTCTGCGCGGTCACGGTAGGCGGCTGGGCGATGCTGGAGCCCGGCTCCTGGGTGCGCGGAGTGTGGATCGTCGCGGCGCTCGCGCTCGTCGCCTACGGAGGCGCCTCCGTCGTGAGCACGCTCAGCCTCTCGAGCCTGCGCACGACGCTGGCCGAGCACGAGGACTTCCATGAGGGGCTCGCGGCCGCGCTTCAGAGCCCGGCGGTGAAGGCGCAGCTGCGGCGCTGTCCGCTGCTGTCGCTGCCGGACAACAAGCTGATCCCCGATGCTCGCTGGATCCTCGACAGCGTCGGTCAGCACGACATCGTCGCTCGCAGCCAGGCGCGTGCCGACGTCGAGCACCGCTCGCACGTGCTGGAGGACCGGATCGGCGCTGGAAGCGTTGCCGTGTACCCGCTCGGCAGCGCGGTGTTCGTCGACGCGATCGTCGACGTCGGCGACGATCCACGCGACCAGGTTCCGCCCCGCGGCTTCAGGCGCATCTACACGAGTCGCTTCTACGCGGTGTATGCCAACTGCTGAGAAATCGGAGATCCTCGAGCGCGCAACCGCCGCGCCCAACCGTGCTCGGCGGTGGGCATGGGCGGGCCTCGCGGCCGTGCTGCTCGGCGGCTTGGGCCTGCGCCTGTGGGGTGTGCGCCAGGGCTTGCCCTACGTCTACAACACCGACGAGGCCGACCATTTCGTGCCGCACGCGGTCGAAATGTTCGAGCGAAGCACGCTCAACCCGCACTACTTCGCCAACCCGCCCGCGTTCACGTACCTGCTGCACTACCTGTTCGCGCTTTCCTATGGCGGCCCGTCCGGCGTCGAGCGCGCGCTCGCGCTGCACCCCCAGGCGGTCTACACGCTGGCGCGCGTCGCGGCCGCCGCGCTCGGCACGGTAGCGCTGTGGCTGCTGTACGCGACCGGCGCGCGCCTGTTCAACCGCGCCGTTGGCCTGCTCGCGGCGGCGATCGAGGCCGTGGCCTTCCTGCCGGTCTTCTACGCTCACCTCGCGCTCAACGACGCGCCCACGCTCGCGCCGCTGACGCTTTCGCTGCTGGGAACCGCCGGGGTGCTGCGCAAAGGGCGCGCCCGCGACCACGTGCTCGCGGGCGTGGGGCTGGGGCTCGCCTGCGCGAGCAAGTACACGGCCGGGATCGCGGTCGTGCCCCTCGTCGCCGCCGTGGCCGCCCGCTACCTGGAAGCGGGGCCGGCCGCGGCAAGGCGCGCGCTGGGCGGGCTCGCCCTCGCCGGCTCCTGCGCGCTGCTGGCGTTCGTGCTCGCGAACCCGTACTCGGTGCTCGATTACGCGACCTTCCACCGCGAACTCGTCCACCAGTCGAGCCTCTCCGCCGAAGCGCAGGGCAAGCTCGGCGCGCCCAAACACGGCGGCATCGCCTACTACCTGTGGTCGCTCACGTGGGGGCTCGGCTGGGCGCCGGCGCTGGCGGCGCTCGGCGGCGCGCTCACGGTGTGGCGCTTCGAGCGCAGGGTCGGCTGGCTGCTCGTTCCCGCACCGCTCGTGTTCCTCGTGTTCATGGGCCTGCAGGGGCGCTATTTCGGACGCTGGCTGCTGCCGATCTTCCCGATCCTGTGCCTGCTGGCGGCGTACTTCGCGCTCGTGCTCGTTCGCGCCGGCGCGCGGCTGCTGCGCGGGCGAGCGCTGTCCGGGGCGCTCGCGGCCCTGCTGGTCGCGGCGCTGCTTGCGCAGGGCGTCATCTACAGCGTCCACTCGGGCCTCGTGCTGTCGCGTACCGACACGCGCACGCTGGCGCGCGCGTGGATGCTCACGCACATCCCGGCCGGCGCGGCGATCGTGCTCGAGCCGATCTCGCCCGACGACTGGGCGCGCGAAAACCGCCCCGGGACCGCGACCGCAGGCAATCCGTTTCGCTGGAACAAGTACTCCTCGCTGCTGTCCAGGATCGCTCCCGACGGAAGGCTCGCGGCCGGCGTGCCGCACGAGGTCGGCATCGAGGAATACGAGCGCACGCTCAGCCCCGCGCTGATCGGCTACTACGCGCGCCACGGCTACTGCTGGGTCCTGACCGGCTCCACGCAGTCCGCGCGCGCGCTCGCCGATACGCGCGCGGTGCCCGAGGCGATCGCCTACTACCGAGCGCTGGCCGCGCACGGCGAAGTCGTCTACCGCGTCTCGCCCTACACGCGTGGCGAGGGTGGGCGGGAATCCGTACCGTTCAACTTCGACTGGAGCTTCGACTACTATCCGCTGGCCTACCATCGCCCCGGGCCGCAGATAACGATCTACCGTCTGCGCACCGGACGGTGTCGCGGCTGAGCCGGATCGGCGCCGCGGCCGGGTTATCCTGGACCGGGAGATGCCGGCATCAATCGAAACCGACAAGGCGTGCCTGGCGCGCGCGATCGAGCTCGCGGGCAACGGCACGGGCACGGTGAGACCCAACCCGGTCGTCGGTGCCGTGGTGGCGCGCGACGGCGAGATCCTTGGTGAGGGCTGGCACCAGGAATACGGCGGAGCGCACGCGGAGGTCAATGCGATCGAGGCGTGCGGCCTCGCTGACCTCGCGGACGCGACCTTGTACGTCTCGCTCGAGCCGTGCTGCCACGAGGGCAAGACGCCTCCGTGCACGGAGGCGATCCTGCAGTCGGGGATCAGGCGTGTGGTCGTGGGCTCGGACGATCCCACCGAGAAGGCCTGCGGTCGTGGTCTCGGCATCCTCCGCGACGAGGGCGTCGAGGTGGTGCTCGCCGACGGCGAGCTGGCGGCGAGTGCGCGGCTGCTCAACCAGGCCTTCCGCAAGCACGCGCGCGTCGGGCGCCCGTGGGTGCTGTTCAAGTCGGCGATGACGCTGGACGGCAAGGTGGCCACCCGCACCGGAGACTCGAAGTGGATCAGCGGCGAGGACAGCCGCAAGATGGCCCATCGCTGGCGCGCGTCGGTCGACGCGGTGGTGGTTGGTATCGGCACGGCGCTGGCGGACGATCCGCAGCTGACGGCCCGCCCCGACGGGCCACCCGCCGAGCCCTGTGCGCAGCCGCGGCGGGTGGTGTTCGACTCGCTCGCACGCCTGCCACCCAGCTCTCAGCTCGTGGCCGCCGCCGCCGAGATCCCGCTCACGATCGTCGTCTCGCGGGCAGCCGCGCGGGCCGATACCGACGCGCTCGAAGCGGCCGGGGTCCAGGTGATCGTGGCCACCGGCGAACACGAGCCAGCGCGGGTTCGCTCGGCGCTCGACCAGCTGGGGACGATGGGCGTGGCATCGGTGCTGCTGGAGGGCGGTCCACATCTCGCGGGCGCGTTCCTCGACGCCCAGGAGATCGACGAACTCCGCCTGTTCCTCGCGCCGCTGCTGCTCGGCGGAAGCGCCGCCCGCGACCCGCTCGAGGGAGAAGGGGTCGAGCACATCTCCGAGGCGCTGCGCGCGCTCACGTTCGGCTGCCAGAGCGTCGGCGAGGACCTGTTGGTCTCGGCTCGCCTGCGCGAGTGGTGATGGCGGATGCGGCGATCGAGAGCGATCCGATGTTCACGGGGCTGATCGCAGAGGTGGGCAGCGTTACCGAGGTGGACCGGGACGGTGAGGGCGCCACCCTGAGGATCGCCGGCCGGCTCGCGCAGCAGCTCCGGCAGGGCGACTCGATCGCGGTCAACGGTGTCTGCCTGACCGCGATCCAGGCCGGCGAGCAGAGCTTCCAGACGCAGGCGATGATCGAGACGCTCGAGCGTTCCTCGCTCGCCGCCCTGCAGCCCGGAGCGCGCGTGAACCTCGAGCTGCCCCTGCGCCCGCTGGATCGTCTGGGCGGACACCTCGTGCAGGGCCACATCGACGGAACGGGCATAGTCAGCGCGATCCGTCGAGAGGGCTTCGCACGCGTGCTCGAAATCGACACCGACCCGCGACTGTCGCGTTATCTGGTCGAGAAGGGCTCGGTGGCGCTCGACGGGGTAAGCCTGACGGTCAGCGCGCTGAGCGGGCGCGGCTTTTCGGTGTCGCTGATCCCCGAGACGTTGCAGCGGACGAATCTCGGCGCGATCGGCGAGGGCTCCCGTGTGAACATCGAGGTCGACATCCTCGCCAAGCACGTGGAGCGACTGCTGGGAGCGCGCGCGTGAGCACATCTCGCACGGCCACCCCCTTCGCGACGATCGAGCAGGCGATCGAGGACATCCGCCAGGGCAAGATGGTCGTGGTGTGCGACGACGAGGACCGCGAGAACGAGGGTGATCTGACGCTCGCGGCCCAGTTCGCCACCCCGGAGGCGATCAACTTCATGGCCAAGGAGGGTCGCGGGCTCATCTGCCTGTCGCTGACGGCCGAACGCTGCGACGAGCTCGGGCTCGATCTGATGGCCGCCAAGAACGAGTCGCCGTTCGAGACGCCCTTCACGGTGTCGGTGGAGGCGCGCGAAGGCGTGACCACCGGCATCTCCGCACACGATCGCGCGCACACGATCCAGGTCGCCATCGATCCGGAGAGCCGCCCGTGGGACCTGGTGCAGCCGGGGCACGTCTTCCCGCTCAAGAGCCGCGCCGGCGGCGTGCTCGAGCGCGCAGGCCAGACAGAGGCGGCTGTGGATCTCGCGCGGCTGGCGGGACTGAACCCGGCGGGCGTGATCTGTGAGGTGATGAACGACGACGGCACGATGGCACGCGTGCCCGAACTCGTCGAGTACTGCTCCCGCCACGAGTTGAGCATGATCACCGTGGCCGATCTGATCGCCTACCGCAGGCGCCACGACAAGCTGGTCGAACGGGTCGTCGCCACGCGGCTGCCGACCACCTTCGGGGACTTCGAGGCGGTGGGATATCGCTCGCTCGTGGACGACAAGCATCACGTGGCGCTGGTCAAGGGCGAGGTCGCGGGACGTCCGGACGTGCTCGTGCGTGTGCATTCGGAGTGCCTCACCGGCGACGTGTTCCACTCGCTGCGTTGCGACTGCGGCGAGCAGCTGCAATCGGCCCTCGCGATGATCGAGCGCGAGGGCCAGGGGGTGCTCCTGTACCTCTCCCAGGAGGGACGCGGCATTGGGCTGCTGAACAAGCTGCGCGCCTACCGGCTGCAGGAGGACGGCCTCGACACGGTCGAGGCCAACGAGCGCCTGGGACTCCCGGCGGATCTGCGCGACTACGGCATCGGTGCACAGATCCTGGTCGACCTCGGGCTCAGCTCGATCAGGATCCTGACCAACAACCCCAAGAAGATCAGGGGCCTCGAGGGCTACGGGCTGTCGGTCAGCGCCCAGATCCCAATCGAACACGCGCCGAACAAGCACAACGAGGCCTATCTGCGTACCAAGGCCGAGCGGATGGGCCACACTCTGCACCACCAGGGGCTGAACGTCGACGAGGAGCTGCTGCACGGAGAGCGCCGCCGCGGAGAGCGCCGCGAGCGATGACATTGGACCTCGGCGCGAGCACTGTCCGTTTCGCGATTGCGGTCGCGCGCTTCTATGAGGGTCTCGCCGAGCGGCTGGTTGACGGTGCGAAGGCGGCGTTCGCGCTGGAGGGCCATCCCGACGTGCAGGTCTTCGACGTCCCCGGCGCGTTCGAGCTGCCGCTCGCCGCCAGCTATGCCGCCCGAAGCGGCCGGTTCGCCGGCGTGGCGTGCCTCGGGGCGGTGATCCGGGGCGAGACCGGCCACTACGAGCACGTGTGCGCCGAGGCCGCGCGCGGGGTGATGCGGGTACAGCTCGACACGGGCGTTCCGTGCGCCTTCGGCGTGCTCACATGCGAGACGATGGAGCAGGCGCTCGCGCGGGCGGGGGGCGCCAAGCGCGATCAGGGCCGCAGTGCCGCCGAGGCGGTGATGAGAATGGCTGCGCTGCGGGCAGAGCTTCTCAGCTGGCCGATCTCCGATCGCTAGACTGCGGCGCATGGCCAAGGTATGTCACAGCTGCGGCAAGGGTCCGGCGTTCGGCAACAGTCGCAGCCACTCGATGGTCGCCACCAAGCGGCGGTTCGATCCGAACCTGCAGAAGGTGAGGATCCTGGTTGGCAAGGCGCCCAAGCGGGTATACGTGTGCACGCGCTGCCTCAAAGCCGGCAAGGTCACCAAGGCCCTCTGAGCGGCCGCCGAGGTGGTGGGAGGCCCTGCGAAGCTGATAGACCTGTCGCCGTGACCGACACCAATCTGGTCCGCTTTCGCGCCGCTGTCGCGGGCGCGCTCGCCCATCTGGAATCGCGCCGGCAGGAGGTCAACGACCTGAACGTGTTTCCCGTCGCCGATGGGGACACGGGAGACAACATGGCGCTCACGCTGCGCGCGGTGCTGGCCGAGCTGGACCGCCTCCAGGGCGCCGACGGGCACCGCACGATCGACGAGATCGGGCGCGAGGAGATCGTCCAGTCGGTCGCGCGCGCGGCGCTGCTGGGCGCGCGCGGCAACTCCGGTGTGATCCTCTCGCAGCTGATTCGCGGCGCGGCCGAGGAGCTCGTCAGCCGGCCGGGGCAGCTGATCGACGCGACGCTGATCGGCGCTGCGCTCGCCAACGCGGCCGACCGCGCATACTCGTCCGTGCGTGATCCTGCCGAGGGTACGATCCTGACCGTGGCGCGCGAGATGGCGCACGGGATCATCGCGGACCTCGCGCACGCCGCGGACAGCGCACGCCTAGGGCCGGCGACGGCGCCGCGCGAGCAGGACAAGGCGATCGCCGCCGCGCTCGAACGTGCTGTGGAGGCCGGCCAGGACTCGGTCAAGCGCGGTCCGGAGCTGCTCGCCGCGCTGCGGGAGGCTGGCGTGGTGGACGCCGGCGGGTACGGGCTCACGATCATGTTCGCCGGCGTCGTGGCGGCCCTGCGTGGCGAGGAGCCACCGCCGCTGGACCATTATGCGCCGGCGCGGATCACCCACCCCGAGCACAGCTCGGGCACTTACCGCTTCTGCACGAACTTCGCCGTCACGGGCACCGGTCTGAGCCCGACCCGATTCATCGCGCCGCTGGAAGCGCTCGGCGACTCGGTGCTCGTGGTGGGCGATGCGACTACGGTGAAGGTGCACCTGCACACCGATCGCCCCGAGCTGGCCACCGCCGTGTTCGAACAGGACGGCGAGATCTCGCACCTGGACGTCGCGGACATGCACGCGCAGGTGGCCGAGCGCGACACGCGCCTGACGGGCGACTCCGCGGGCGAGCAGGACGCAGCTGGCGCGCGATCGCGGTGGCCCGGCGACGCCTCCGACGGCGGCGTGCGCTGTGCCGCCGTGGCGGTGGTCAGCGGCGAGGGGCTGCGGCAGCTGTTCGAGGAGCTCGGGGTGCACACGATCGATGGCGGACCGACGCTCAACCCGTCCACGTACGACCTACTGGCCGGCATCCATGATGTGCCGAGCGAGGAGGTCGTGCTGCTCACCAACAGCGCGAACGTGATCATGGCGGCCGAGCACGCCGCCCGGCTGTCGGACAAGGACGTGCACGTCGCACCCACGACCAGCCAACAGGCAGGCCTGGCCGCGGCCGTCGCGCTCGCGCAGGATCGTACGGTCGAGGAGAACGCTCAGGCGCTGACGGAGGCGCTGTTGCGGGTGCGTACCGGAGCCGTCGCGCCGGCCGCGCGCGACGACGCCCAGGGGCGCTTCAAGCGCGGAGACGCGGTTGGGTTCGTCGAGGACGAGGTGCTCGCGTGGGGCGAGCCACGCGCGACGCTCGAGGCGGTGCTGAGCGTGCTCGCGCAGGGCAGCAACGGCGAGGGCCCGCCCGAACTCATCAGCATCCTCGACGGCGAGGACGCTCCCCTCGGCCTCGGCGAGCTCGAGGGGCTCGTCAATGGCGGGATCGAGCTCGAGCTGCGCCACGGGGGCCAGCCCGCCTACTGGTGGCTGCTCGCCGCTGAGTAGCTCGGTAAGCCTTGTCTGCTGGAGGCCTGCTCGACTGGGCGTATAACCATGGTTCCACGGTGTCCACGAGAGGAGATACTGATTACGACCGCCGCGCCGATCATCATGCGCGAGGAATGCCGGCGACCAAGCCCGATACCGGGGAAGCGCCGACCGCAACCGGCTTGGTGGGCATGGCGGCGCTCGCGCGCGCGTTCGCATCGACGTCCGGTCTCTCTCGTGCCGAGCTGATCGATGCGCCGGTGCGCTGGCCGCGACCCTCGCGCCTTCACGCCCCGCTAGAGCCAGCGGGCAAGAAGATGGCCGCTGGCATGAAGGCGCTTGGACTGGAGACGGTCGGGGACCTGCTGGAGCACCTGCCGAGCGACAGCCGCGAGGCACGGACGGTCGCGGCGCTGCGGGCGGGGGAGCCGGCCACGGTGGCCGTCCAGGTGCGCAGGATCGGTGCGCGCGCGGTGCGGCGGCGCGGCATGCGTCCGCTGGTGGAGGCGGCGGTCTTCGACGCCACGGGGACGATGCGAGCGACGTTCTTCAACCAGCCCTGGCTGGTCGAGCGCTATCCGCCGGGTACGCGCTTGCTGCTGCACGGCAAGGCCGATGCGCGCGGGGGCTTCAGCGTCTCGCACCATGCACTGGGCGGGGAGGCAGGGCTCGACCTGGCCCCCGGTACCGGCGAGGGCGATGCCGTTGCGCACTACCCGGCGGCGGACGGGATCGCCTCGACCCAGATCCTCACGCTCGTGCACGCCGCGAGAAGCGCGCTGGGCGATGTGATCGAGGCGCTGTCGGCGGCGACGAGGGTGAGCGAGCGGCTGCCCGACCGCGCGAGCGCGCTCGCGGCGATGCATTTTCCGCGCCTGCCAGGCGACCTCGAGACGGGACGCCAGCGGCTGGCATTCGAGGAGCTGCTGCTGACGCAGCTGCTGTTCCTGCGCCGTCGCGCCAGGCGCAGGGCACGCACGGGCGCCACGGCGCTCGGAGATCGAGGCACGCTCGGGCAGCGCTGGCTGCAGGCTGAGCTGCCGTTCGCGTTGACGAAGGACCAGCGCAGGGCGATCGAGGAGATCGATCTCGACCTGAAGCAGCCCGTGCCGATGCAGCGGCTGCTGATGGGCGAGGTCGGCAGCGGCAAGACCGTGGTCGCCCTCTACGCGATGCTGCAGGCGGTCGGGCATGGATGCCAGTCCGCGCTGATGGCGCCGACGGAGACGCTCGCCGAGCAGCACTTCGCGACGATCCAGCGGCTGCTGGGGGCCGAGCCGGTGGCCGCGGCGCTGCTCACCGGCTCCACTCCAGCACGGCGCCGGCGCGACATCCTCGGCAAGCTGGCGAGCGGCGAGCTGTCGCTGATCGTCGGGACGCACGCGCTGATCGAGCCAGACGTCCGCTTCGACACGCTCGCAGTGGCCGTTATCGACGAGCAGCATCGCTTCGGGGTGCGCCAGCGGGCGGCGCTTGAGAACAAGAATCCGGTCCGGGCGGGCGGGATCTCCTCCTGTCCACCGCACACCCTGCACATGACAGCGACGCCGATACCGCGCACGCTCGCTCTGGCGCGCTACGGCGACCTCGACACCAGCACGCTGCGCGAGCTGCCGCTCGGCAGGCAGCCGATCCAGACGCGCGTGGTGGCGAGCGAGGGCGAGCGGGCGCGGGCGTATGAGCAGCTGCGCGGGGAGCTGGCAGCCGGCCGCCAGGCGTACGTAGTGTGTCCGCTGATCGCGGAGTGCCCCGAACGGGGTGACGAGGCCGAGGTGGCCGCCGCAGGCGGGTCCGGCGAGGCGGGCGCGCTGGCGTCGGAGCTCGGGCTGCGCGCCGCGAGCGCCGAGCTGCGTCGTTTGAGGGAGGGGGAGCTGCGGGGGTATGAGCTGGCGCTCCTGCACGGCGGCATGCGCCCGCGCGCGAAGCAGGAGGCGATGGCCGCGTTCGTGTCCGGGAGGGCCGACGTGCTCGTGGCCACAACCGTGATCGAGGTGGGGATCGACGTGCCGAACGCGACGGTGATGCTGATCGAGAACGCGGAGCGCTTCGGGATATCCCAGCTGCACCAGCTCCGTGGACGCGTCGGACGCGGCGAGCATCGCGGCAGCTGCTTCCTGGTCGGCCCCTCGGGCGCCGCCGGCTCGGCGAGGCTGCGCGCGCTGGCGCAGTACGCCGACGGGTTCCGTCTGGCCGATATCGACCTTGCTCTGCGCAAGGAGGGCGAGCTGGTCGGGACCCGCCAGTCCGGGGTCGGGCAATTCCGAGTGGCGCGCCTGCCCGAGGACGCTCAGTTGCTCGAGCGCGCGCGGGCTCGGGCCGAGGCGATCGTCGCGCGCGACCCCGAGCTGCGAACGCCCGAGCATGCGCTGTTGGACGTCGCGCTCGAACATGCGGTCGGAGGCGAGCCGATCGAGCCAATCGCGCCTTGACGTTACGGTTGTGGCATGCGGGTGATCGCGGGACGCCTCGGCGGCAGGCGCTTGAAGGCGCCGCGGGGCAGAGGGACCAGGCCCACCTCCGACCGTGTTAGGGAGGCTCTGTTCGCGATGCTCGGCGACGTCGAGGGCACACGCGTGCTGGACCTGTTCGCCGGGACGGGCGCGCTCGGCGTCGAGGCGCTCTCCCGCGGCGCACAGCGGGCTGTGTTCGTCGAGCGCGAGGCACGCGTCGTGAGGGTCCTGAACGGCAATCTGGTGACGCTCGGGCTCGCCCGGGAGACGGCGGAGGTGCGCTGCATGGGCGCGCTCGAGGCTCTGCAGAGCGCACGAGCCCGCAAAGAGACATACGATCTCGTCTTCATCGACCCCCCCTACGGGCAGGCGCGCGAATGGGGGCCAGAGCTGTCGGCGATCCTGCCGTCGCTGCTGAGGCCCGACGCGCGCGTCGTCGTCGAGAGCGACCGGCGAGCGCCGCTCGAGCTCGAGGTGGCGCTCGAGCGCCAGAGGCGCTACGGGGACACTTCGATCACAATCCACCGCCATCAATGACCCCACCTCAGAAATCGATAGCGGTGTGCCCGGGCTCATACGACCCCGTTACCAACGGCCATCTCGACGTGATCCGCCGCACCGCTGGCCTGTACGACGAAGTCGTGGTGGCGGTCGTCAACCGTTCGGTGCGAAAGAGCAGCTCGCTGTTCGGCATCGAGGAGCGCGTGGGGTTCATCGAACACGCGATCGCCGACCTGGACGCCGTGCGTGCGGAGCCGTTCTCCACCCTGATCGTCGACTTCGCGAGGAGTATCGGCGCGAAGGCGATCGTCAAGGGGCTGCGCGCGATTTCGGACTTCGAGTACGAGCTGGAGATGAACCAGCTCAACCGCCGCCAGGATCCGGAGATCGAGTCCGTCTACCTGATGGCCAGTCCGCAGTACAGTTTCCTGTCATCCAGCGGCGTCAAGGAGCTCGCAACGTTTGGAGGCAGGATCGACGATCTCGTCCCCGACGAGGTGGCCCGGCGCTTGCAGGAAGAGCTCAGACGCTGACGAAATGGATGTGAGATGTGATGTCGAGCTTTACGATCAGAACGTGGGGCTGGAAGCTCCACCGAGGTAACTAGCAAAATGGACGTGCTCGTACTCATAGACAAGCTCGACGACCTGGTGCACAACGCCAAGACGATCCCGCTGAGCGACTCCGTGCGGGTCGACAAGGAGGAGATCTACGACATCCTCGACCAGATGCGCGCGACGATCCCCGAGGAGATCAAGCAGGCGCGCTGGATCGTCAAGGAGCGCCAGGAGATGCTCGCCGAGGCCAAGAAGGAGGCCGAGCGGATCATCAAGGACGCGCGCGAGCGCCAAGAGCGGCTGGTGGGCGAGGAGGAGGTCACAAAGCAGGCCGAGCGCGCCGCCGAGGACATCGTCGAGGACGCCCGTGCGCGCGAGCGCGAGATCAGGCTCGGAGCCGAGGACTACGCGGATGAGATCCTGAACACGCTCGAGGTCAACCTGTCGAAGTTCATCGCCGCGGTGCAGCGCGGACGCGAGCGGTTGCAGGGCAAGGACGAGCCCGCTGAAGTCAGCTGAGGGACGGCTCGCGAGACCGATACTCGAGCGTCTCTTTTTGAGTAGGGTCAGATCGTGAACGCGAACACCGCGAAGTACAAGCTGCAGGTGGTCAAAGCGCTGCTTGACACCGGCATGTTCCAGCCGACGCGCCCCGATAGGGCGCTGCGCTCGCTGTCGGCGCTACGCCGCTGGGGCCCCACGCCGGCGGGTGCGTATGCCGGCGCGGCCGCCCGCTACCCCGCACGAGTGGCCGTCGTCGACGAGCGCGGGAGCCTGACCTTCGCGCAACTGCACAAGCGCACCAACGCGCTGGCACATGAGCTGAGGAAGGCGGGGATAGCGGAAGGCGCCGGCGTCGCGATCATGTGTCGCAACCACCGCGGCTTCATCGACGCGACCGTGGCGTGCTCGAAGCTGGGCGCCGGCGCGCTGTATCTCAACACCGCGTTCGCCGGCCCGCAGATCACCGACGTGCTCGCGCGCGAGAACCCCGTGGCGGTGATCTACGACGAGGAGTTCGCCGAGCTCGTGCGCGAGGGCGCGGCGCGAAGGCTCCGGTTCGTCGCATGGAGCGACCCCGCGGAGCACCCCCGCGCGAGCCCGAGCGACCCCCTGCTCGAGCAGTTGATCGCGCGGGGGGATCCCTCGGACCTGCAGCCGCCCGCGGAGCAAGGGCGCGTGGTGATCCTGACGTCCGGCACCACGGGCGCGCCGAAGGGCGCCGCGCGCGTGCAGAGCGACTCGATCGCGCCCGCGGCCGCGATGTTCTCGAAGATCCCGCTGAGGGCTCGCGAGACGACGATGATCGCCGCGCCGATGTTCCATTCGTGGGGCTTTGTCCACTTCCTGCTGGGCGTGCCGCTGGTCTCGACGCTCGTGCTGCGCAGGAGGTTCGACCCCGAGGAGACGCTGAAGGCGGTCTCCCAGCACGGCGCCAGCGTGCTCGCGCTGGTGCCGGTGATGCTGCAGCGGATACTCGATCTGCCGCCCGCGACGATCGCGCGCTACGACGTGCGTTGCCTGCGCGTGATCGCCGTCAGCGGCTCGGTCTTGCCAGGCGAACTGGCCACGCGCGCGATGGACACGTTCGGAGATGTCCTCTACAACCTCTACGGGTCCACGGAGGTGGCGTGGGCGACGATCGCCACGCCCGAGGACCTGCGCGCGGCGCCGGGAACGGCCGGCAGGCCACCGATCGGCACCGTCGTGAAGCTGCTGGACGCGGACGGCCGTGAGGCGCCGGATGGAGAGGGTGGACGGATCTTCGTGGCCAACGAGCTGATGTTCGAGGGTTACACCGACGGCGGCGGCAAGGAGGTCGTGCACGGGCTGATGAGCACCGGCGACGTCGGCCGGTTCGACGCGGGCGGGCGGCTGTTCGTCGATGGCCGCGACGACGAAATGATCGTCAGCGGCGGAGAGAACGTGTTTCCACGGGAGGTCGAGGACCTGCTGGCCGACCACGCCGAGATCGAAGAGGCGGCCGTCGTGGGGGTGGACGACGAGGAGTTCGGGCAACGGCTGAAGGCGTTCGTGGTGGCTCGCAACGGCACCGGGCTGACGCCGGAGGCGGTGAAGGCGTACGTGAAGGAGAACCTCGCCCGCTACAAGGTCCCCCGCGACGTGGTGTTCGTGGCGGAGCTGCCGCGCAACGCGACCGGCAAGGTCCTCAAGCGAGAGCTGCGAACACACTCCCAGTAGCGCGCCGTCAGCGCCTCGCTAGCCTGGAGGACGATGGCCACCGAGACCCACGACTTCGACCTTGCAGGCCTGCGGCTGAGCCCCGGGGAGGGCCGGCGGCTGGTGCTTCAGACGCCGATCGAGCCGCTGCTGCTCGGCAGTGAGCGCTACGCGGCCGAGCCCCGACGGGTGCCGGTGGAGCTGAGCGTCTCGCGCATGAGCGGCGGAGGCTACGCGCTGCGCCTGCGCTTCGCCGCGGTCGCGCTCGGGCCATGCATGCGCTGCCTGAAGCAGGCCGGTCCGCGCGTCGAGGTGGAGGCGCGGGAGGTCGACCGGCCGGGAGGGGGCGAGGAGCTCGACAGCCCGTACGTGCGCGATGAGACGCTCGACCTGGCGGGCTGGGCGCGCGACGCGTTTGCGCTGGCGATGCCGGCCAAGGTCCTGTGCCGCGAGGACTGCGCAGGGCTGTGCCCCGTGTGCGCGGCTGATCTCAACGAGGCTGCACCCGACCACCACCACGAGTCGGCGCCCGACCCGCGTTGGGCGAAGCTGCGGGAGCTGAGGCTCGAGTAGGCCGCCGTCGGGCTGGTAGCCTTCTGACGCCATGGCCGTCCCCAAGAAAAAGCAATCGCACAGCCGCACCGCCAAGCGCCGCGCCCAGCACAAGATCGGCGCCCCGGCGCTGAACGCGTGTCCGCAATGTCACAGCCCGCGCCGGCCACATCGCGTGTGTCCCGTGTGCGGCACCTACGCGGGCCGCGAGATCGTGACAGCGGAGGCGCACGACCACGATCACGATCACGACGACGCCTAGCGGGCAGTGACGCCAGAGGCCTCGTCCTCCCGGTCAGCTGCTTCGCCGGTGCAGCGACGCCGGCCCGTGGTCGCGGTCGACTGCAACGGCGCGGACCTCGGCCCGGCCGAGGTGGCTGCGGGCGCGGCGATGGCGGCGGGCGAGGGCGCGCGTGTGCTTCTGTTCGGGCCTGCGGCCGAGCTCGGCGAGCTGCCGCCCGAGGTAGAGGTCGTCGACGCGCCGATCTCGATCGCCAAGGCGCAGGATCCCGTAATGGCCGCCCGCACGACGCCGGAGTCCTCGATCGTCAGGGCGGCGGCGGCGGTCGCGCAAGACAGGGCGCAGGCGCTGGTGTGCGCGGGCGGCACCGGCGCGGCGCTGGCCGCGGGGACCTTCAACATCAAGCGCGCGCCCGGCATCTACCGCCCGGCGCTGGCCATCCCGCTGCCCGTGCCACACCGGCCGGTAACGCTCCTCGACGTCGGGGCGAGCGCCGAGGCCCGCACAGAGCACATCGTGCAGTTCGCGTTCATGGGGGCCGCGCTGGCACGGATCGTGCTCGGGGTGCGCGTGCCGCGCGTCGGGCTGCTCTCCAACGGCGAGGAGGCCGCGCGCGGCAGCGCGCTGGTCGTGGAGGCTCACGCCGAGCTGAGCGAGCGGGCGCGCGCGGGCGCCGACGCGTTCGAGTTCATCGGCAACGTCGAGGGCGACGATGTGGTCTCGGGCCGGGCGGACGTGATCGTGACCGACGGCTTCACCGGGAACATCGCGCTGAAGCTGATGGAGGGCGTCTCGCAGACCATGCTCGGCGCGATCCGGGAGGCGGCGATGTCCTCGGCGCGCGCGAAGCTCGGCGGCGCCCTGCTGCGCGGAGCGCTCCGGGGGTTCCGCGACGAAATCGATCCGGAAGCGAGTGGTGGCGCGTATCTGCTTGGGCTGCGACGTCTCGGCGTCGTGCCGCACGGGCGCTTCACGCGCGCGGGCTTCGCGCAGGCGATCCTGCGGGCCGAGCGCGGCGCGAGCGAGGACATCGTCGCGCAGACGCACGACGCGCTCGAGCAGGCCGGCGCGCTCAGGCGCTCCGCTGCGTCCGCGTCGGCCGCTAGCCTGCGCCAAACGGGATGAGCACGAGCAATACACGCGCGCAGGTGTTCGAGCTGATCCGCGCCCATCTGGCGGACGAGCTCGACGTCGATCCCGCGGCGATCGTCGAGGGTACCCGTTTCAGGGAGGACCTGGAGGCCGATTCGCTGGACCTGTACACGCTGGTGCAAGAGCTCGAGGACACCTACGGCGTGCGCATGTCCGACGAGCAGGCCGCGCAGATTCTCACGGTCGGCCAGGCCGTCGAGTTCGTGCTCGCCCGCGACGGGACCACAAATGCGGAGCGATAATGCTGCTGGCCGACCTGCTGGACGAGTTGCCCGAGGATCTCGCGCGCCAGGTGTTCACACACGCGTCGTGGAGCGAGCGCCCAAGCGACTCCTACACACGGCTCGCGTTCCTCGGAGACAGCGTGCTGGCGCTGGCGGTGACCGCGTATCTGTATCCACGCCTGGAGGCGGAGCGCTTTGGTGCGGGGAGGCTCACGAAGATCCGCGCTCAGGCGGTCTCCGGGGTGTCCTGCCGGGCGGTGGCCGAGCGGCTGGCGTTGCCCGCGCGCCTGCGAGCGGCGGCGCCGGCAGGTGTACGCGGAAGCGCCGCAGCGCTGGTGGAGACCGAGCGCGTGCTGGCTTCGGTGATCGAGGCTGTGATCGGCGCCTGCTATCTGCACGCCGGCTACGAACGCACCGCCGGCGCCGTGGTGGAGGCGTTCGGACCCGAGATCGAGGGGGCGCTGGAGCACCCCATGGACTTCAAGTCGGCGCTGCAGGAGCTGCTCGCCCGGCGCGGCTCGGAGGTCAGCTACGAGATCGCCGGCGAGGACGGGCCTCCGCACGAGCGCAGATATGCGGTGGTCGCGCGGGTCGACGGCCGCGAGCTCGGGCGCGGCAGCGGCCGCAGCAAGAAGCATGCCGAGCAGGAGGCCGCACGTGTAGCGGTCGACACCCTGACGAGCCAACCATGAGCACGCATGGCGGCGCTGGATCGGCGTCCTCGGTCGCTCGCGTGCACAGCACGCCACGCTCCCTGCGTCCTTGCCCAGCTTGCCCTGCGTGCTCATCGAGGCGCGAATGCGGCTGAAGTCGGTCACGATGAACGGCTTCAAGTCGTTTCCCGATCGCACCCGCCTGGACTTCGGTCCCGGGGTGAGCGTCGTCGTGGGCCCGAACGGTTCGGGCAAGTCAAACGTCACCGACGCGGTGCTGTGGGCGATGGGCGAGCAGTCGCCCCTGGCGGTTCGCGGGCAGTCGATGCAGGATGTGATCTTCGGCGGCGGCAAGGGCGTGCAACCGCGCAGCGCCGCCGAGGTGGAGATCGTGCTCGACAACTCCGATGGCACGGTCGAGGTGCCGCTGAGCGAGATCTCAATCGTCCGTCGGCTCGACCGCAGCGGCGAAGGCGGATACCGCCTCAACGGCGCGCGCTGCCGCCTGACGGATGTGATCGAGGTGCTCTCGGACACGGGCTTGGGTAAGGAGACCCACTCCGTCATCTCGCAGGGGCGGGTGGATGCGATCGTGACCTCCAAGCCGCGCGAGCGGCGGCTGCTGATCGAGGAGGCGGCCGGGCTCGGAAAGCACCGCAAGCGTCGCCGCCGGGCGCAGCTGAAGCTCGAGCGCACGCAAGAGAATCTCGACCGCGCGCTGGACGTTGAGCGGGAGGCGCGCAGCCGACTGCGACCGCTCAAGCGCCAGGCCGAAGCGGCGGAGCTGCACGAGCGCCTTGAGCGCCAGGTCCTGCAGGCCCGCTGGGAGCTGGTGCGCGAGGACCTTCGCGCCCGTCGTGAGGAGCTCGAGCGCGCTGAGGCAGGTGTCGGGCAGGCGCGCGCCGCACGCGCTGAGATCGAGCGCAAGCTGCAGGAGACGATCGAGCAGCGGGGAGTCGCCGAGCGTGAGCTGGCCGAGCGCGCGGAGCGCCACGACGCGCTTGCCCGGTTGCTCTATGACGCCCGTTCGGCGTGCGAGCGGCTTGAGCTTCGCGCCGAGCAGGTCGACGCGAACGCCCGGACGCTGGACGCGAGGATCGGGCGCATCGGGCTGGAGCTGCAGGCGCTTTCGCAGGCGAGCGCAGCTGACGGCGACGCCGGGGAGATGGCAGGCAGCCAAAGCCGCATGGCGACGCTCGAAGCGGAGCTGGCCGAGATCGAGGCGACGCGGGAGCAGGAGATCGAGCGCGAGATAACCGAGCTCGAGTCCGCGCGCGAGCAGCAGGCGGCGCGCGTGGAGCAGACGGAGGCCGAGGCCGTGGCCGCCGGCGCCGCGCGCGCGGGGGCGGACGAGGAGGCCGAGCGGGCGCGCCAGCGACTGGCGGCAGCCGAGCGTGCCGTGCAGGACACGCGGCGTGAGGCCGCGCGCGTGGGTGCGGAGCTCGCCGCCGCAAACCAGTTCCTGCGCAGTCATATGCGCGTTGGCGGCGAGCGGATCGACTCCCCGAAGGCGCTCGGCGAGGAACTGCGCGTCCAAGATGGCTACGAGCTGGCGCTCGCGGCCGCCCTCGGTGGCCGCCTGGACGCGGCGCTCGTGCAAGACGTGGTGGGGGCCGAGGCGCTGTTGGACCGGGCCGGCGCGGACGGTGGAACCACGCTGCTGGCCGATCTCCAGACCGCTATCGCGCCCGTGGACTCGCAGACCCCCGCACCCTCGCAGGCCGAGCCGGCGCCGGGAGCGCGCAGGCTGCTCGACCTGCTCAGCGGTCCGCCGGCGGTGCTCGAGCTGGCAGGGCGGCTGCTGGCAGACGCGTGGGTGGTCGAGCGTCTGGAGGATCTCCCGCAGGACTTCACCGGCATCGCCGCCACGCGTCGCGGACGCGTATGGTTCGCCGCCTGGGGAGAGGTGCGCCAGCTGGGCGAGGGCGGCACCGAGCTGGTGCTGGCGCGGCGCAACGAACGCGATCGGCTGCTCACGGCGGTTGAGGGGGCTGCTCAGGCCGAGTACGTCGCCCGCGACTCCTGCGAGCACGTGCTCGAGGAGCTCGGCGCGGCCGACCAGGCGCGCGTGAGCGCCGACGGCGCGCTGCGCGAGGCTGAGCGCAGGCTGGCCGAGGCGAGCGAGGCGAGGCGTCGAACGGAATGGTTGATCGAGCAGCGCCGAGCGGCGCCCGCCCAGGGAGCGCTCGCCCTCAGAAAGGCGGAGCTCGAGGGCGAGCTGGCGGCTGAGCGCCGGCAGAGCGAGCGGCGCGGACGCGAGCGGGTCGAGCGACTGGCGCGGATCGAGCGCTTGCGCGCCCAGCACGCCGCCGACACGGCGGCGACGCCGCGGGCACGGCGCCTTCTCGCGGCGCTCGAGGGCGCCGCGGCGACGGTGCAGGCGCGCGTGGTGGCGCTCGAGGCCGAGCTCGCGGCCGATCGCCACGCGGGCGAGCAGCTGGCGGCGACGCTGCGAGCGTGCGCCGCCCGAGAGGCGGAGATCCAGGCAGCGCTGCGCGTCTCGGGCGAGGCCGTGACCGAGGCCGAGGTCGCGGCGCAGCGTCTGCGCGACCAAACGGGCGAGGCCGAGTTGGAGTGCAGGGGCTTGGCGGAGCGACTGGGCCTCCCGGCAGCGGGAGCTGGCGAGGCCGCGGACGCCGGGCGCGCCGCGGCCGATCCGCTGGAGGAGGAGGAGATCAGGGCGCTGCAGACGCGGGTCGAGCGGCTGACCCGCCGGCGCGAGCAGCTCGGCCCCGTTAATCCGCTCGCCAAGCAGGAGTACGGGGAGGCGCTCGCCCACGTGGCGGAGCTCGAGAGCCAACGCGGCGACCTCGAGGCCGCGCTGCGCGAGCTGAGATCTGTGATCCGCGAAACGGACCGACAGATACAGGAGACCTTCGAGGAGACGTTCACCGCGGCGGCGCGCAACTTCGAGGAGCTGGTGGGCGACGTATTCCCCGGCGGCAGCGGGCGCCTGAGCCTCGTCGCCGACGAGCAGGCGCTCAGGCCCGTGCTCGGCGGCCAGCCGCTGCCCGAAGGCGAGGGCGCCGATGCCGACGCGCTCGAAGCTGCGGCGGAGGCTGAGAGCGAAGCGGACCGATCGGAGCTCGGCGAGCGAGGACGTGAACAGGAGCAACTCCTCGGCGTGGAGATCGAGATCACGCCTGCCGGCAAGTCGAGCAAGCGCCTTACGTTGCTGTCCGGGGGGGAGAAGTCGATGACGGCGCTGGCGTTTCTGTTCGCGGTCTTCCTGGCACGCCCGTGCCCCTTTTACATCCTCGATGAGGTCGAGGCGGCGCTCGATGATCTCAACCTCGACCGCTTCCTGACGCTGCTGAGACGCTACTGCGATCGCGCTCAGTTCATCGTCATCACGCATCAGAAGGGCACGATGGAGGCGGCCGACTGGCTGTACGGCGTGTCAATGGGCGAAGACGGGGTCTCCAAGGTGCTCTCGCGGCGCCTGCCATCCGAGCAGGCCGAGTCGCCCGAGGTCGCGGAGGTCGCCTGAGGAGAGGTTCCTCGATGTCCGCTGCTATCCTCGCGCGCCCCGTGGCCCGCGACTGGAATGAACTGTTCATTACCGGTGATGACGGCCAGAGCGCCGGCTCCGCCGGCGAGGGAGGCGGCGGGACGCTTGGGCGCGAGCGCGATGCGCCGCGCCAGCGCGGTGGGCTGTTGCGCCGCCTGCGTGAGAGCATGGCCAAGACGCGTCAGGCGCTCGGCAGCGAGATCCAAGCGACGCTGTTCGGGGTGCTCGACGAGCACACGTGGGAACGCCTGGAGGAGGCGCTGATCATGGCCGACGTCGGCGCCAGCACCACCGCGTCGGTGGTAGAGACGCTCGAGGCTCAGGTGTCTGCGGGCGAGCTCGAGGGCGGTCAGGCGCTCAGCGAGCGGCTGATCGAACTGCTCGCAGAGACAGCGACCGTCGGCGACGCGCGCATCGACATCCGGGCCAGGCCCACGGTGATCATGGCGGTGGGCGTCAACGGGACGGGCAAGACGACGACGGTCGGCAAGCTCGCGTGGCATCTGCGAGAACAGCTGGGGCGCAGCGTTCTAGTGGGGGCGGCGGACACGTTCAGGGCCGCGGCCAGCGAGCAGCTCGAGGGCTGGGCGCAGCGGGCGGGCTGCGAGATCGTGACCGGAGCCGAGGGCTCGGACCCCGGCGCGGTGGCCTTCGACGCGGTTGCGCAGGCGTGCGCGAGGGGTATCGACGTCGTGATCGTCGATACCGCCGGGCGGCTGCACACCCAGGACGATCTGATGGGCGAGCTCGCAAAGGTGCGACGCGTGATCGCCAGGCAACTCGACGGGGCGCCGCACGAGACGCTGCTCACGCTCGACGCCACGACCGGCCAGAACGGGCTGCACCAGGCGAAGCTGTTCGCCGAGGCAGCCGGCGTGAGCGGCGTCGTGCTGACCAAGCTCGACGGCACGGCACGAGGGGGCATAGCTCTGGCGATCGCGCGCGAGCTCAGCTTGCCTGTCAAGTTGATCGGCGTCGGTGAGTCGGTCGAGGATTTGCGCCCGTTTGACCCCGAGCAGTTCGCGCGCGCGCTGATCGCGCTGGAGTAATCTGAGAGCATGGACGGTTGGATTCTGTGGGTGGCAGCAGCGTGCATCCTCGGCGTCGGCGAGATGCATACCGGCGGCCTGTACCTGCTCCCGTTCGCCGTCGGTGCGGGATTAGCGGCCGCGGTGAGCGTGCTCGGCGTCGGCGCGCCGCTCGCCGTGGTGATGTTCGCCGTGGCTTCGGCGATCGTATTCGGGGCGTTGCGCCCGGTGGCCCGTCGCCACCGTCGGCTGCCGCCGGCGATCCGAACCGGCTCTGCGGCGTTGATCGGGCGGCGCGCGATGGTGTTGGAGCGGATCGCCAACGACGAGGGCGTGGGCTGCGTGAAGATCGACGGCGGCGAGGTGTGGACCGCCCGCAGCTACGACGAGGATGAGGTGATCAACGCCGGTGAGCGTGTCGAGGTCGTAGAAATTAGGGGCGCGACCGCGCTCGTCATGCCCTGAGGCGCCTGGTGATCCAGATACGCTGTTTCAGTATGTAAACGAGAAAGGACGTCCCGACCCATGGTCGTTGTTATCGCCGCCGTTATCGTGCTCCTGTTCCTGCTCGTCGCGGCTGCACGAACGATTCGCGTGATTCCGCAGGCGCGCGCGGGCGTGGTCGAGCGGCTTGGCCGCTACAGCCGCACGCTTGAACCGGGTCTGACGATCATCACGCCTTTCATCGACCGCGTGAAGCCACTGGTCGACCTGCGCGAGCAGGTCGTGAACTTCTCGCCGCAGTCGGTGATCACCGAAGACAACGTGGTCGTGGGGATCGAAACGGTGCTGTACTTCACGATCACCGATCCGCGTTCGGCGACGTATGAAATCGCCAACCCGTTGCAGGCGATCGAGCAGCTGACCGTGACCACGCTGCGCAATGTGATCGGCGGCCTCACCCTGGAGGCGACGCTGACCGCGCGCGAGAACGTCAACACCGAGCTGCGCGTGGTTCTGGACGAGGCCACCGGCAAGTGGGGCATCAGGATCAATCGGGTTGAGATCAAGTCGGTCGACCCGCCGGCGGATATCAGGACGGCGATGGAGAAGCAGATGCGCGCCGAGCGCGACCGCCGCGCGGCGATCCTGACCGCGGAAGGAGAGAAGCAGGCGCAGATCCTCACCGCCGAGGGCGCAAAGCAGGCCGCGGTGCTGACCGCCGAGGGCGAGCGCCAGGCGGCGATCCTGCGCGCCGAGGGAGAAGCCAAGGCGATCGACACGGTCTTCAAAGCGATCCACGAGGGCAAACCGGATCGCGCGCTGTTGAGCTACGAATACCTGCAGATGCTCCCACAGCTCGCTGAAGGCGACGCAAACAAGGTGTTCGTGGTGCCGTCCGAGTTCGCGGACGCGTTCGGCGGCATCGGCGAGGCCTTGAAGGGTCGCCTCGAGCCTGGCCCTCCCGCGCAACGGCGCCCGCCGGCGCCGCCAGCGGGCCGCGACGCCTGAGCGCCAGGCGCCCGGGCCGTGAAGTGGCTGCGGCGGCTGCGAGAATCAAGCGGTGATGTTCGACTCCCTCGCCGAGAAACTCCAGCGAACGTTGGCCGACGTTCGCCAGCACGGGACCCTGACCGAGCAGGACGTCGACGCGGCGATGCGCGAGATCCGCCTGGCGCTGCTCGAGGCGGACGTGAACTTCAAGGTGGTGAGGCAGTTCACCTCTGACCTGAAGGAGCGCTGTCTCGGAGCGGACGTGGTCGGCGGGCTCAACCCCGGCCACCAGGTCGTGAAGATCGTGGCCGAGGAGCTCACGGCGTTGATGGGCGGCGCGACGGCGGGCCTGAGCTTCTCGCCCAGGCCGCCGACAGTGATCCTGATGGCGGGGCTGCAGGGCTCAGGCAAGACGACCGCCACGGCGAAGCTCGCTAGGCACCTGCGCGAGGAGCACTCCTCGACGGTCGCGGTGGCGGCCTGCGACGTGTACCGCCCGGCGGCGGTGGACCAGCTGATCAAGGTGGGCGCTCAGGCAGGCGCGGACGTCTACGAGCAGGGCACCGACCACGACCCCGTCGAGATCGCGGCGTGGGCGCTCGAGCGCGCCAAGCGGGAGGGCAAGGATGTGCTGATCGTGGACACCAGCGGGCGTCTGCACGTGGACGAGGAGCTGATGGCCGAGCTGGTGCGGATTCGCGACGCGCTCAAACCACACAGCATTCTGCTGGTCGTCGACGCGATGACCGGGCAGGACGCGGTCAACGTCGCGGAGAAGTTCGCCGAGGCGGTGCAGTTCGACGGCGTCGTCATGAGCAAGCTCGACGGCGACGCCCGCGGCGGCGCAGCCCTGTCGGTCAAGGCGGTCACCGGCAAGCCGATCCTGTTCGCCTCCACCGGAGAGAAGCTCGAGCAGTTCGAGCGCTTCCATCCCGACCGCATGGCGCAGCGGATCCTCGGCATGGGCGATGTGATGAGCCTGATCGAGAAGGCCGAGCGGCAGTTCGACGAGACCGACGCGCTCGCGCTCGAGCGCAAGCTGCGCCGCAACGACTTCGGGTTCGACGACTTCCTCGACCAGCTGAAGATGGTGCGCAAAATGGGCCCGCTTACCAGCATTCTCGGGATGATTCCGGGGCTCGCTGGCCACCAGCTCCAGAACATGAAGGTCGACGAACGTGAGCTCGACAGGATCCAGGCGATCATCCAGTCGATGACCGCCGAGGAGCGGCGCCGGCCGGAGCTGATCAAGGGATCGCGCAGGCTGCGCATCGCGCGGGGCTCGGGAACCGACGTCCAGCAGGTCAACCGGCTCGTCAAGCAGTTTGGCCAGATGCGCAAGGTGATGCGTCAGGTCGGGCGCGGCAAGATGCCCGATATCGGTGCGCTGATGCGCCAGGCGCGCTGAGCAGGCCCCGTTGCGCGAGGCCACCGTCTAAGCTCTTGCAGGCCGCAAATAAGCAAAGACAGCGATGTCGGGCGTGAAGTAGCACCGTCTACGCGTAGCGCTCAGAGAGGAAAACGTGGCAGTCAGGCTCAGGCTCACGCGAGTGGGCGGTAGGAAGGACCCGATGTGGCGCGTGGTCGTCGCCGACCAGCGCTCACCGCGCGATGGTCGAGTGATCGAGACGATCGGCCATTACAACGCGCAGACGGATCCGTCGACGATCGTGATCGACGCGGAGCGCGCGCGTAGCTGGCTGGCGCGGGGGGCGCAGCCGTCGGACACGGTCCGCAAGCTGCTGCGCATCCAGGGCATCGAGACTCGGACTGGCTAGGGGTCCGCTGGGCGTCGTCGAGATGGCCACCGAGAACCCCAGGCGGCTGCTGGAGTACCTCGCCGAAGGCCTGGTCGACGATCCGGACGCTGTGGCAGTCGAGCAGTTCGAGGAGGACGACGGCACGATCGTGCTCGAGCTGTGCGTGGCAGCGGATGACTACGGCAGGGTGATCGGCCGCGGCGGGCGGACCGCCCACGCCCTGCGCACGGTCGTCAAAGCCGCGGCGGCCGGCGAGGGCGCTCACGTGCTCGTCGACATCGTCGATTGACGCGCCAGCCCGGCGAGCCGCGGACGCAGACGGCGAGGAGCGGCGCGCCGGCGGGCCTGCCGGCGGGCCGGGTCGGCAGGCCACACGGGCTGGACGGGAGCTTCTACGTCACGCGCCCGCGCCCGCGGCTGCTGAGCATCGGCGCCGCCGTCATGGTGGCGGGCCGGAGCGCGGCGATCGTGCGGCGGGCCGGCACCGAGCAGCGGCCGATCGTGCGTCTGGAGGGCGTCGAGGACCGCTCGGCGGCGGAGGCTCTGCGGGGTATGGAGCTGACGGTCGAAGGCGCCAGCGCACCACCGCTCGGTGAGGGTGAGTGGTGGTCGCACGAACTTGAGGGCTGTGCTGTCGTCGACGGCGAGGAGCTGCTCGGGACCGTCAGCCGGCTGATCGAGCTGCCCTCGTGCGAGGCGCTCGAGGTACGCCCGCCGGAGGGCGGCGAGGCGTTGCTGGTGCCGATGGTCAAAGACGCGGTCCGCCGGGTGGCGCCCGCGCAGAGGCGGATCGAGGTCAACCTCGACTTCCTGGACCTGGGCGCGCGGGCCAAGCGCGCGCCCAAGCTGACGGGGGAGCGCGCGGCGGAGTCGGAGGAAGGCACGTGAACATCGACGTGTTCACGCTGTTCCCCGAGTCGTTTACGTGGTTCGCCTCGCAGCGCCACGTGGGCAACGTGCTGGCGGCCGGCTCGCGCCTGGAGCTCGTCAACCCGCGCGATCACACGCCGCTGAGCGGCGGCCAGGTCGATGACACGCCGTTCGGCGGCGGCGCCGGCATGGTGTTGCGGGTCGACGTCCTCGACAGCGCGTTGCGCGCCCACTACGGTGTCGATCCGGTGCAGCTGCGCAGCCGGCGCCGAGTGATCGCGCTGTCGCCGGGCGGGCGCGTGCTCGACGAGGAGCTCGTGGAGGAGCTCGCCGGCGAGCCGGCGTTAACGCTGCTGTGCGGCCGTTACGAGGGGTTTGACGAGCGCATCTTGGAGCACTTGGCCGGCGACGTGGTCTCGATCGGCCGCTACGTGCTCAGCGGTGGAGAGCTTGCCGCGATGGTCCTCTGCGACGCGGTGCTGCGCAAGCTCCCCGGCGCGCTCGGGCACGAGCAGTCGGCGGCCGAGGAGTCCTTCAGCGCAGCGCTCGAGGGGCACCCGGAGTATCCCCACTACACCCGTCCGGCCGAGTACCGTGGGTGGCGCGTGCCCGAGGTTCTGCTGTCTGGCCACCACGAGCGGATCGAGAGTTGGCGGCGCGAGCGCAGCCGTGAGCGGGGCGCGGGCCCGTCGCCGGAGCGGGGCGCGGGTTGACCGCGCCGGCCCAGTGGGGCTAAGCGGATCGGCGGTTCGCTACCATTGCTGCTCGCGCTGGCCGAGATCTCCGTCGCGGGGCCTTCCCCGGCCCGACAAGGCGCGCCCTCCTTCACCGTCATGAGCAGCGTTATCGCAACCATCGAGCGCGCGCAGCTGCGCCGCGTCCCAGACTTCGCGCCGGGCGACCGCGTGAAGGTCCACTTCCAGGTTGTCGAGGGCACACGCAGTCGTGTGCAGGTCTTCGAGGGCGTGGTCATCAAGCGCCAGGGTCACGGTGCGCGCGAGACCTTTACGGTCCGCAAGCAGTCGTTTGGCGTCGGCGTTGAGCGCACGTTCCCGCTGCACTCGCCGAAGATCGAGCGGATCGAGCTGGCCGCGCGCGGCGACGTCCGCCGCGCCAAGCTCTACTACTTGCGAGACCGGGTCGGCAAGCGCGCGCGTGTGCGCGAGCGCCGCTACACCGGTCCGGAGGTGGTCGTCGAGCCGGGTCTACTGCATGAGGCGACCGACGCGGACGGCACGACCGCGGAGGAGGCGGTCGTCGACGAGGCGGTCGTGGAGGACAGCGTCGAGCGACCAGAGGTCGGCCAACAGGTCGCCGACGGGGCCGTCGAGGATGCGGGCGCTGTCAATACCTCCTCCGACGCCGGCGACGCCGAAGGAGGCGTCCCAGCCGGCGATACGCCCGCGTGAGCACCCGCACAAAGAGCGCAAAGAAGCGCTCGAAATCGACTGCGGCCTCGATCGTGGAGCTGGTCGTGATCGTGGCCGTCGCACTTGGTTTGGCGCTCGCCATCCAGGCTTTCATCGTCAAGCCCTATCGCATTCCCAGCGGCTCGATGGAGCCGACGCTGGCGATCGGGCAACGCGTGCTGGTCAACCGCATCGGCATGGACTTCAGTGAACCCCACGTCGGCGAGATTGCCGTGTTCCACCCTCCCGAAGGCGCCGAGCAGGAGGAGTGCGGGCCGACGCCGCACGTGATCAAGCTCGGCGGTGCCGCGTGCGCAGCTCCGTTGCCAAAGCAGTCGAGCGTGAACTTCATCAAGCGGATCGTCGCCGGCCCTGGCGACGAAATGTACATCCGCGCGGGCCACGTCTTTCGCAAGGCGGCCGGCACGAGCCAGTTCGTAGCCGAGCAGGACTCCTACATCCGGCAGTGCGGCGCGAGCCCCGAGTGCGAATTCCCCACCCCGATCAAGATTCCGGCCGGTCACTGGTTCATGATGGGGGACAACCGTGGCGAATCCGACGACAGCAGGTTCTGGGGACCTGTCCCCACGGGATGGGTCATCGGGCAGGCCATCGCCACCTACTGGCCCCCCGATCGGATCGGGATCTTCTAGCGCCCTCGGTGTGCGTGCCGAGGGCGGCTCTGCCAGCTCCGGCTCCTCGGCACGCGCGCGGCGTCGCGCCCGCCGGGCTGGTAGTGGCAGGCGCCTGTTCACGTTCGATCGCCGCCTGGGCTTTCGCCTCGTAGCTGGTGCGGACGAGGCTGGACGCGGCTGCCTCGCAGGGCCGCTGGTCGCCGCCGGCGTGCTGTTCGACTACGAGACGCTCACCACGCGCGAGCTGCGCTCACTCGGGGCGCTGAACGACTCCAAGCAGCACACCGCCGAGGCACGCGAGGAGCTCTATCCACTGGTTCTGCGCAGCGCCGCCAGAGTGGCGGTCGTGTCCCGGTGCGTGCGCGGGATCGACGCGCGCGGCCTGCACAAGACGAACCTGGCCGCCCTGCGTGATGCGATGCGGGGGGTCACAGCGGGGATATCGGAGGTTCTGTGTCTCGTGGACGGCTTCTCGGTGGCGGAGTTCGAGCATCCCCAGCGGGCGATCGTCAACGGCGATGCCACCAGCGCGGCGATCGCCGCGGCATCGATCGTCGCCAAGGTCACGCGCGACCGCTTCATGCGCCTCGCCGACGGCCAGCACCCTGGATGGAGCTTCGCCGAGCACGTCGGCTACTCCACGCCCTCGCACCGCGATGCGATCCTCCGCCAGGGCGTATCGCCGCTGCACAGGATGTCGTTCCAGTCGCTCGCCTACCAGCAGCTCGCGCTGTGAGCTCGTTGTAGCCGCTCCCGCCAACCTGGGAGCGGCGCGGTGTCTACCATGCCGCCTCGACGTGGTCGAGGCGCAGCAGCCGTCCCCGCTCGTCGACGAGCACGCCGATCGCGTCGAAGCGGATCATGCGGGCGCTTGGTCGATCGCAGCGCTGGTCGCTCAGCCAGGCGACGGCGAGTCGACGCACGCGGGCGCGCTGGCGGACGCGCAGCCACGCCAGCGGCTCCTGCTCGGGAGGGATGCGCTGCCCGCGGGCTCGCGCGCAGCGGGTCTTGACCTCGACGAACGCGATCGTGCACCCGTCGAAGACGATCAAGTCGATCTCGCCGTGTCGCGTGCGCACGTTGCGCTCCACGCAACGGAAGCCCAAGCGTTCGAGATGCGCCGCGGCGAGCTCCTCGCCGAGTCGGCCCAGCTCGCGGCGGCGATCCGTGCCTCGGCCGAAGGACGCGGCCGCGCGGTCGGCGAGCGGGATCGTGGAAGAAGCGCTGAACATCGCGATCGCACACTAACGCGAAGGTGGTGACGCGGGACGCACAAATGTGACGATTCGCGGTCCTCGATCTGCCGAGACGCCGAGTCGTGCGCTGGCTCATGGCCCGCGCACGACTCGTTATCGTCCGTCGAGGCTACGCCTTCACTTCCGTTTCCGCCGCGAACGAGATTTTGTCGACAGAACCCAATCCGGTTTCCTGGACGGGTCCGCCGTTGATAGATGTTTCGAGGACGTCGGTGCTCGCGCCCGCGAGGTTTTTGATCGACTGTTTGCCTTTGGCCTGTTTGAACTTCACCGTGAACGCGTTCGGCGGTTTCACCTTTTTGTTGATCGGAGTTATCTTGCCGATGACCGATCCCCGTACGTTTGCCTTGATGTTCAGGCAAGTGAATTCTGTGAAGAGAGCCCCGGTTGGCGGTGAGGAGAAGTCGATCGCGGCTTCTCTCGTTTCTCTACTGATGTAGCCCAGCGTGACGGTCAGCACAGATGTCACGATTTCGCCCGAGCTGGCGCCCGGCGTCATGCATTGAGATTTATTAGCAGCGATGCAACCCGTGAACCTGATCCTTGCGTTGCCTTCTTTCGGACCCGAGATCTGGCCGGCGTTCGTGTCCCCAGTGCACGTGACTTTCGTTTTTCCGACCGTTTCCAGCGTGACTTTTCCGCTCACCGAGGTGAAGCCTTTCGGGAAAGGTCCAACGAATTCCGGCAACGCCGCCGCTGCCGACGCCGCAGCTACGGCGCTGACGGCGAAAGCGACCGCGAGGCCGAGTCCGAGCGTTCTAGTGCGTCTCATGGCTGTACTGCCCCCTTTTTAGCTACCACCAAGCATGCCGAGGCCTTCCTTCGGCGCTCCGCATGATGCTACTCGCTACCCTGCCGACGCGCGCTCTACGCTCGAGCTGGCTGGCGGCCGCCGGGCCGCAGCGCAGAGGTGCGCTCCCGGGCGTGTCGAGCGGGCCATGTTGCACGACCGGGGCGGGCACTCTCGGCGTCCTCGGCGTCGCTGATCGCCCAGGCGAGTCGCTCGATCAGCTGCGCGGCTGCGTGGCCGCTGCTGAGGTGCACGGAGTGGACCCGCTCGTCGAGCAGCACCGGGGTCTCGGCGGTCAGTCGGGATGACACGGGATCGGCGGTGACGATGACTCTGGGCATGGGGGCTCCTTCGTTGGGAGGCTTGGCGGGGTGGGCGTTGGACGCGTCGGCCGGGGGGCCGCCGCGCTGGACGCGCGCCGTCGGGAGTGCACGGCGCATTGTCCACTAATAATATCGAGATTATGATAAACATCAAGGGCGCCACGATCGGGCGGGAGGCGTGCGCTCACGCGGAGCGCTGCTTGGCATAGCCTGCAACGCGTGACCGGCGACCCGACCAGCTCCGATTCGGACACGCTCGACGGCAGGACCGCAGCGGACGCTGCCGAGCGCTCCGAGCAGACAGCCCGGTCCGGGTCCTCGCGCTCGCGCCCTGAAGGGCACGGGCTGGACGGCGTCAGCAGCTTTATGGGCCTTCGCTGGGAGGATCCCCAGACGGTTCGCCTGCAGATCCGACCCGAGCTGATCAACAGGGGTGGGCTGCTCTCCGGCGTGGCCACGTATGCGATGGTCGACTACTGCATGGGCTCGACCCTGTGGGCCCAGACCACCCAGGAGGAGCGCATCGCGACGATCAGCATCGCGATCAACTACATCCAGACGGCGACCGAGGGGGAGGTCGTCTGTCGGACAGAGCTCGACCGCCGTAATCGGACGATAGCTGTGATGAGCTCGAGGGTTGTGCACGAAGATGGGCGTCTGCTCGTGACCGCGATCGGGAGCTACTCAATCTTTATTCCCCGCGCCTTGCATAACTAACCGCGCTCGGCCGAATGCTCGAGGGCTATCGACCGACGCTCCGCCGTGAGTCAGCGGAGGCAACCTGGCAGGCCGCCATGACGAGCGTCACAACGGCCAGCCAGATCAGGGGGATTACTAGGAGGAGGAACACTGCGATCCCACTGTGACGCAGGTTGTTGAAGGCTCGCTTTTGGCAGCATGAAGGCCAGCTAACTTTTGCCCGAGCCGCTGATGGCGGCTACTCGGGCCGCTGGGTCTCTACGATCTTGCAACGTGCGCCACCGGCCCGCAACCTCCTCAGAGCGCTGACGCCCACGGTGCTCACGATCGCCGGCTCGGACTCCGGTGGTGGGGCCGGAATCCAGGCCGACCTGAAGGCGTTCGCGCGCTGCGGCGTGCACGGCACGAGCGCCATCACGGCGATCACAGCTCAGAACACGCTCGGCGTCAGCGCCATCCACGAGGTGCCGCCGGAGATCGTCCTCGCCCAGGTGCGCGCGGTGCTCTCGGACATCGGCGTCGACGCGGTAAAGGTCGGGATGCTGGGCAGCGCCGAGGTCACGCTGGCTGTGGCGCGGGCGCTCGACGAGCTACCGCCGGGCACGCCGATCGTGGTCGACCCGGTGATGGTGGCCGAGTCGGGCGCGCGCCTGCTCGCGCCCGACGCGCAGAGTGCGCTCGTGCGGGAGATCATTCCGCGCGCGAGCGTGCTGACGCCCAACCTGCCCGAGGCGCGCGCGCTCGTCGGCTCACAGCCCGCGTCATCCGCCGGCGAGGACGCCGAAGTCGAGGCCTTGGCGCGGGCGCTGCTGGCGCTTGGCCCGCGCGCGGTCGTGCTCACGGGCGGCCACCGCGCGCGCGCGGTCGACCTCTTGCTGGACTCCGCTGGAGACGGGTCCGCTGTGATCATCGACGGCACGCGCGAGCCCGACGGTGCGGCACACGGCTCCGGCTGCACCCACTCCTCGGTCCTGGCGGCGCAGCTGGCCCTCGGCCGCTCGCCGCTCGACGCCGCTCGCACCGCCCGTGCCCTGGCTGGAGCTGCGGTCGCGGGTGGGCTGCGCGACCTCGGCGAGGGAGCCGGTCCAGTCGACGTGATCGATCTCGCCCGGATGCGCGCGCGCTGAGGATGCCGGCGCGCCCGTTTGCCATAATCGGAGGACGATGAAGCTGCTGCGCATGAAGCCCGGTCTTCGATGAAGTTCCTGCGCATGAAGCCCGGTCATGGTGAGATTGTGCTCGCCGAGGGCGACGTGGAGGTTCCGGAGCAGGAGCGCGAGCTGATCGAGGCGTTTCGTCGCGAGCTTGACGCCGGCATGTGGGCCGCCGTGCCCACGGCGGCGCCGGGCGGTCGCCGCGAGGCGGAGCTCGTCAAGAGCTTTGACGAAGTGCCGCGGGACGCCGAGCGCGTGATCTTCTTCCCGCGGGCCGCCGGCGGCGCGCCCGCATCGAGCGTGTAGCGCTCATGGGGCTGGCGCTGGGCAGCGCGGCGGTGGTCCTCGTCGTGCTGCTGTGGGAGCTCGCGCGCCCAACGCTCAAACGCGCGCTCGCGCGTGCCCACGAACTGTGGGCGGCGCGCGGGCGCGGGAGCACACCGACCGGCTATGACCCAGGGCGCGAGCGCCGCGCCGAGCAACGCGCGCGCTCGCTGCTGCGCTCATGCGTGGGAGAGCAGGAGTGGGCTATGTACCGGGATCTCGGGTTCCTGCGCGTGTGGGGCGGGCTGGGCGATCGCGGGCACGGCGAGGGCGCGTCCTACGCCTATCTGATCTACCCGCATAAGCCGATCGTCGCCTACCTGCCCGAGACGGGGGAGCTGCTCAACGAGTACTGCGTGGCGTTCCCGGACCACTCCAAGCCTTACGGCAGCGCGCGGCTGCCGGACTCGGACGACGTGCTGGCGAAGTGGATGGCTCTCACAGCCGACGAGCGGCGCTTGGTCGGCGAGGCCAACATGCACCTCCCGGGCCGCCAGGTGGACCCCGACCGGGTCCACCGCGACCTGGCTCGTCTGCAGCGCTGGGAGCGGGGGCGGGCTGGCCGTCTGCCCGATAGTGTGCGCGCCGCGTGAACGTTCCCGGCGCCTTCGACGTCAAGCACAAGAGCCGCGCCCTCACAGATGGACCGGAGCGGGCCGCCGCGCGCGCGTACCTGCACGGCATCGGCTACTCGGCGGAGGACCTGGAAAAGCCGATCGTCGGCGTTGCGCACTCGTGGATCGAGACGATGCCGTGCAACTTCAACAACAGGGTGCTCGCGGCCAAGGTCAAGGAGGGCATCCGTGCCGCCGGTGGAACGCCGATGGAGCTCAACACGATCGCGATCTCCGACGGAATCACGATGGGCACCGCCGGGATGCGCGCGTCGCTCGTCTCGCGCGAGCTGATCGCCGACTCGATCGAGCTCGTCGCCTCCGCCCACCACTTCGACGCCGTGGTCGCGATCTCCGGCTGCGACAAGACGATCCCGGGTTCCGTGATGGCGCTCGCGCGGCTGAACATCCCCGCGTTGATGCTCTATGGCGGCTCGATCCGCCCCGGCTGGTTCAAGGGCCAGGAGGTGACGATCCAGCAGGTTTTCGAGGCGGTCGGCTCCTACGCGGCGGGCAAGATCACCGAGGAGGAACTGCACGAGCTCGAGCAGGTGGCATCCCCGGGTGCGGGCGCGTGCGGCGGCCAGTTCACCGCGAACACGATGGCGATGGCGTTCGAGGTGCTCGGCATCTCACCTGCGGGCTCGGCGATGGTGCCGGCCGAGGACGGGCGCAAGCTCGAGGTGGCGGTGCAGGTGGGAGAGCTGGTGATGGACACGTTGCGCCGCGGGCAGCGTCCGAGCGAGATCATCACCAAGCAGGGGCTCGAAAACGCGATCGCAGCGGTCGCGATGAGCGGTGGCTCCACCAACGGCGTGCTGCACCTGCTGGCGGTCGCCCGGGAAGCCGGCATTCCATTGCAGATCAACGAGTTCGATCGCATCTCCGAGCGCACGCCGCTGCTGTGCGACCTGCAGCCGGGCGGCCAATACGTCGCCACCGACCTATATGAGGCCGGCGGTGTGCCGCTCGTGCTCAAGCGCATGCTCGAGGCGGGCGTCCTGCACGCCGACGCGCAGACGGTCACCGGCCGCACGATCGGCGAGCACGCGGCTGAGGCCAAAGAGACGCGGGGTCAGCGCGTCGTGCGTCCGCTCGCGGACCCGCTCAAGCCGACCGGCGGCTTCGCGATCCTGCACGGCAACGTCGCTCCGGATGGCTGCGTGGTCAAGCTCGCGGGCCACGAGCGCCGCGCGCACACCGGCCCGGCGCGCGTGTTCGACGGCGAGGAGGCGGCGATGGCAGCGGTGCTCGCCAAAGACATCGAGGACGGCGACGTGGTCGTGATCCGGGGCGAGGGGCCGGCTGGCGGTCCGGGCATGCGCGAGATGCTCTCGGTGACGGCGGCGCTCGTGGGCGAGGGGATGGGGGAAAGGGTCGCGCTGATCACCGACGGGCGCTTCTCCGGCGCGACCCACGGGTTTATGGTCGCCCACATCGCCCCCGAGGCCGCCAGAGGCGGTCCGATCGGCGCGCTGGCCGACGGCGACGAGCTGACGATCGACGCCGACTCCCGCAGGATCGACGTGGCGCTCAGCGACGAGCAGATCGCCGAGCGCCTGGCCGCCTACACACCCGGACCGCGGGCCGAAGCGCACGTGGATGTGGCGATCCAGAAGTACGCCAAGCTGGTCGGCAGCGCCGCCGAGGGCGCGATCACGCGCTGAGACGGTCACAGCACCGAGACGGCAAACGGCGCCAGGCGCTATTGGCGGAGGAAGTCTTTCAGCAGCGCGTTGAACGCCGCCGGGCGCTCGAGCATGCTCATGTGGCCGGTGTCCTCGAAGATGACCTTGCGCGAATTGGGGATCAGTTCGGCGAACACGTCCGCGTCGCGCACGTCGATCAGTCGATCGCCGTCCCCCCACACGATCAGCGTCGGACAGGCGATCTCTGGGAGGCGCTCGCGGACGTCGTAGTCGAGCACGGCCTGTAGGGCTTGGATGAAGCCGGGCTTGCCGGCGCCGCGCAGCTGCTGGGCGGCGAGCGCGGCGGGCAGGCGGCTCGGGTGGCGCACGACGACGTTGAGCGTCGCCTCACGCAGACGTGCACGACGGGCGACGGTGTCGGATTTTGACGCGAGCCACGCGCCGCTGCCGGCGAGGATCCGCTCGAGCCGGCGCAGGGTCGGTAGCGCGCGCATCGTGCCGGGATGCGCGGTGGTGGAGATCCCGGCGGCGGAGATAAGCACGAGTTGCTCTACCCGCTGCGGAAAGGCGATCGCCAGCTCGGCGGCGATGAAGCCGCCCATCGAGTTGCCGACGAGCGTCGCGGCGTTGATCTCGAGCTCGCCCAGCAGTCGATCGAGCAGGCGGGCGTAGCCGGATATCGAGATCTGCTCGGCGGGCATCGGCGAGTATCCGAAGCCGGGCAGGTCGAGCGCCAGCACGCGGTGCTCGCTCGCAAGCACGGGCAGCTGCTCGAGCCAGTTGGTCCAACAGCCGGATAGCCCATGTACGAGCACGATTGGCGGCCCCGACCCGAGCTCGATCGTGTTGACCGGCTGTCCGTCGACCGTCACCCAGCGCTGATGCGCGCGCCAGTCGATGTCCAGCCAGCGGGAGCGCCCGACCGGCCCGTACGCCGCAGGCTCGCCGGAGGGTATGCGCGTCGAAGGGAGGTCTTGAGAGGGCGCGCTCACGGTCTTCAATCTACCCTCCCACGGGGTCGAGTGCGTTTCCTCAGCGCTTGCTCGGCTACGGCGGCGGCCCCGGGTTCGCACCCGCAGGCAGGCGGTGGATCGGTGGCGGCGAAGTACCTGTGGCGATGGGAATCGGGAGCGACGCCGTCGAGGAGTGCCCGCTGGGCGGAGCGTGGGCCGCCGCGATGGCGCTGCTGGACGAGGACCTGCGCAGGCGCGACGCCGCCGCGCGCACGCGCCGCGCGTACGCGGTCGACGTCGGCCAGTTCGCGTCATGGGCGATCGGCCGCCGCATCTCGCCCACGGAGGTGGGCCCCAAGGCCGTGCGCCGCTACATCGCCCAGCTGTCCGAGCGCAGCGCGGCTGCCAGCACGTCGGCTCGCAAGCTGGCGGCGCTGCGCGCGCTGTTTGCGAGCCAGCGCGAGCACGGGCGGATCTCACAGAACCCGGCCGACCTGGTCTCCACGCCGCGACGCTCCGCCCACCTGCCGCGTGTGCTGAGCGCGCGCGAGGCCGCGCGCCTGCTCGACGCGATCCCCGCGTCCGCGACGGGCGCGATCGGCGGGCCGGGCCGGCAACTAAACCTGCGCGACCACGCGATGTTCGAGCTGGCGTACTCGTGCGGGCTCCGCGCCGAGGAGATCGTGTCGCTGTGCGCGGCCGACGTGGACTATGACGGCGAGCAGCTGCGCGTCGAGGGAAAGGGACGCAAGACGCGCTTCGTGCCCGTCGGCGAGCAGGCGATGGCGGCGGTGGGGAGGTACTTGAGCGACGTGCGTCCAAAGCTCGCTGCGCTCGCCGCACCAGCGCCGCCCGCGACACGCCCGCGTGCCGGCGCCGCGGCTACGATGGAGCCGCTGTTCCTGAGCAAGACCGGCCGGCCGCTCGGGACCAGCGACGTTCGGCGCCGGCTGCGCAAGTGGACTTCGCGCATCGGTGTCGGCGAGGGCTGCTCACCGCACGCGCTGCGTCACAGCTTCGCAACGCATCTGCTGGACGGCGGCGCGGACCTGCGCAGCATCCAGGAGCTGCTCGGCCATGCGAGCGTGTCCAGCACTCAGATTTATACTCGGGTAGAGTCCGCCAGGCTCAGAAGCGCATATGCGCGCAGTCACCCTCGGGCGTGACCAAACGCCCGCCCGCCCTTCGGAGATGACCCTGGAGACGAACGTCAAACCGATCGAGCTGCGCGAACTGTGGCGGCGCTACAAGACCGAAGGCGACAGCCGCGTTCGCGAGCGCCTGGTCGTGGCGTACTCGCCGCTGGTCAAGTACGTCGCCGGTCGCACCGCCGCCGGTCTGCCTCCACACGTGGAGGAGGCCGACCTGATCTCCTACGGCCTGGTCGGCCTGATCTCGGCGATTGAGCGCTTCGACCTCTCGCGCGACATCAAGTTCGAGACGTACGCGATCATGCGCATCAAGGGCGCGATCATCGACGAGCTGCGCTCGCTCGACTGGGTGCCGCGCAGCGTGCGCGCCCGTGCACGCGAGGTGGAGCGGGCGAACGCGAAGCTCGAGCATGTCCTGCAGCGCGCGCCGAGCGACCAGGAGCTCGCGGACGAGCTGGGCATCACCGTGGCCGAGCTGAACGAGTCGCTGCTCGCGATCTCGCACTCTTCCGTCGTTGCTCTGGACGAGCTGTGGAGCGTGTCGGATTCCAGCGGCGACCAGGTCTCGCTGATGGACACGATCGAGGATCCGGGAGCGCCGGATCCGGCAAAAGCGCTCGACGTCGGCGACCTGAAGGACAGGATCGCCGACTCGATCGCCAGGCTGCCAGAGCGCGAGAAGCTGGTGATCGCCCTCTACTACTACGAGAACCTGACACTGCGCGAGATCGGCGAGGTGCTGGGGGTGACCGAGTCACGTGTCTCGCAGATGCACACCAAGGCGGTCCTGCGCCTGCGCTCGCGCATGCAGGAGGAGTCCTTCGACGACTGACCTGGCGTGCGACAGCCGGCGCCATACTGCGTCCTTACCCCGTTCGGGGCACTTCGCAATCGCTCGTGTACCGAATCCGGGAGACACTCGCTCCGCTCGCATCCCCGTTTCGGCCAGCACAGTTCGCTCTCTGCGTCCTTGTCTGGCTTGGCTCTCGAACGCCAGCACGCGTCTTGGCAGCACCTTCATCACTGGAACCGGACAGCTGACCCAATGTACTGGTGACCGCCGTGCATGCACGGCGGTCCGGGTCGGCGCATGCGCCGACCCGCGGGCCGCGCATGCGCGGCCCGTGAAGAGGAGAAATCAGACGTCTCCGAGCGCTCCGAACCTGGCCACCGCGTGTCCGTCGAGTGGGCACGTCCACCACGCATTGCCGTCGATCAGCTCCGGCGTGGCAGGGTGGCCGTGGCCCGGGCAGCGAGGGCGAGCCTGGCCCCAGGCCTCCGTGGTCTCCGGAAAGAACTGCTCCTGCAGGTAGTCGGCGAGGCCGACGGCTAGCTCAGCGGGCGTGAAGTTATCGCCCCACTTGCGGTCTCCACCAACTGCGCCCGGCGCTTCGGGCGGCGCCGGAGACTGCCTTGCATGCGGACGACCCGCGCTGCCGACATCCGCCGTGCCGCATCGGGGCGCCCGTGCGCGTCTCGTGTCCGACGAGTGTCGAACAGCACTGGCGCTGGCTGGGATGCCTCGATATGGTGCTGTCACACCGAGGAAGGAGATTCCAATGCACCACGCAGCGGACCGTATTCGCAACGTCGCCCTGGTTGGCCACCGAGGGTCCGGGAAGACGTCGCTGCATGAGGCGCTGCTGTTCGAGGCGGGTGCGACCAGCCGTCTGGGCTCGGTCCCGGACCACACGACGGTGTCGGACTCCGATCCCGACGAGCAGGCTCGCCAGATGTCGATCTCGGCGACGCTCAGCTCGTTCGAGTGGCAGCAGCGGAAGATCAACCTGCTGGACACGCCGGGCGAGCCGAGCTTCGTGGCGGACGCGCTGGGGTCGCTCCGGGTATGCGAGTCGGCCGTGTTCGTCGTCAACGCGGTGATGGGCGTGGAGGTCTCCACCAGCCGCCTGTGGGCGAGGGCGGCCGAGCTGGACATCGCGCGCATGCTGTTCGTCAACATGCTCGACCGCGAGCGCGCCGACTTCTTCCGCACGCTCGAGCAGCTCAAGCGCGCCTTCGGGCCGCACGTGGTGGCCAGCGAGATTCCGATCGGCTCCGAGCAGGATGTCGAGGGCGTCGTCGACCTGGTCGACATGAAGGCGTTCCGTCAGGATTCCCCAGAGCGCGGCGGCTGGAGCGAGATCGGGCTCCCCGATGGGGTGGCCGAGCGGGCGCAGGAGTACCGCGAGAAGCTGATGGACGAGGTGTGCGAAGTGTCCGACTCGCTGATGGAGCGCTACCTCGAGGGCGATGAGATCTCCCACGCCGAGATCGTGGATGCGCTCAAGGAGGGCACCAACCACGGCAAGATCTTCCCGGTGGTGTGCGGCGTGGCGACGCGCAACCTCGGGACCTCGCGGCTGCTGGACGCGATCGTCGAGGACCTGCCCTCGCCGGTGAAGCATGGGTCGCTGAAGGTGGGCGAGCTCGAGCTCACGCCCTCTGAGGAGGCGGAGCTGTTCGCCTATGTCTTCAAGACGCGCGCGGATCCGTTCGCGGGGCGCATCAACCTGCTGCGCGTCTATCAGGGTGTGCTGCGCGCTGACAGTCAGGTCCTCAACTCGCGCGCCCACGTCAAGGAGCGCATCGGCCAGCTCGTCGTGTTCGCCGGCAAGGAGGTCCGCCACGTGCAGGAGTTCGGGCCGGGGGACATCGGCGCGGTCGCCAAGCTCAAGGAGACGCGCGCCGGTGATTGGCTCGCGTCAAGGGACGCGCCGATCGAGATGCCGCGCTTGAAGCTGCCCGCGCCGGTGATGGCGTTCGCGGTGGAGCCCAAGAGCCGCGGCGACGAGGACAAGGTGCTCTCCTCTCTACGCCGGCTGCAGGAGGAGGACCCTACGATCGACCTGCACCGCGACCAGCAGACCGCAGAGCAGATCGTGGCTGGGCTCTCGCAGGTGCACGTCGAAGTGATCGTCGACCGGCTGCGCGAGCGCTTCGGCGTGGAGGTGACGCTGAAGCCGCCGCGCGTGCCCTACCAGGAGACGATCCGCGCCAGCGCGGTCGCTCACGGCCGGCACAAGAAGCAGTCGGGCGGCCGCGGCCAGTTCGGCGACTGCCAGATCGAGATCGAGCCCCTGAACGATCCCACCCACCCGACGGGCTTCGAGTTCGTCGACAAGATCAAGGGCGGTGTGATCCCGAGCTCGTTCATTCCCGCCGTCGAGAAGGGCGTGCGCGAGGCGATGGAGAGCGGCGTCCTCGCCGGCTACCCCGTCAAGGGCGTGCGGGTGAGGCTGTTCGACGGCGCCTACCACTCCGTGGACTCTTCGGAGATCGCGTTCAAGCTGGCGGGCCTACAGGCGATGAAGAAAGCGCTCGAGCTGGCCGATCCAATGCTGCTGGAGCCGATCATGCTGGTCACGCTGTCGGTGCCCGAGGAGCACGTGGGCGACGTGATCGGTGACCTCAACAGCCGCCGCGGCCGGCCTCTGGGAATGGAGCCCGTGGGTGCGATGACCGAGATCAGGGCCGAGGTGCCGATGGCTGAGATGCTCACATACGCTCCCGACCTGCGTTCGATCACGCAGGGGCAGGGGGACTACACGCTCGAGTTCCTGCGCTACGAGGAGGTCCCTGGCCATCTCGCGCAGAAGGTGGTCGACCAGGTCGGCCAGGAGCGCGCGACCGTCCACGCGTAGGCCGCCCACGCGGCACTGTCGTGCGGCGTGGGGCGTGTCTCGGTAGTCTGATGGGCCGATGGCCACGCGCACGATCGTCACCTCCCAGCCGGATGTCGCCTGCGATGTGTGTGAGCGGCGGCTGCTGCGCGGCGAGCAGCCGAACGTATTCCTGGCTGCCGGGCGGCGCCGGATCGTGTGCGAGCTGTGCGCGCCGCGCGCCGCGCACGAGGGCTGGCTGCGCGAGACCGACAGCGAGACCGTCAGCCTGCCGCCGCTGCGCTCGCGGCGGGGGCGCAGCCTGTTCGACCGTCTGCCTGGACCGTTCAGGGTACGCCAGCCTGAAGGGGACGAGCAGGTGGACAGACCCGCCGGGGCGGAAGCCGGTGAGCCGGTCGCGGACCCGGGCGAGAAGGACGAACACCCCGAAGGGCGCGCGCAGGAGCCTTACGACCTGTTCGACGGCTACACGCGGGGCGGCGCCGAGCCGGTGCCGGCACGGCGAAGCCCGTTGGAGCCGCCCGAACCACAGCCATCGCACCCTCAAGGGCCAGGCCTCGCTGCCGATCCATCCACTGCCGACGCAGCTGCCCGGGCTGAGCGCGCCGCGCCGCACGACCTCGCCACGACCGGGGATATCGCCTCGCAGGCCGACGCGGTGCGCGTACAGCCTTCGTCGTATCCCGAGCAGGCGCTCGCGGTGTTCAACGCGAGCGAGTTCCCGCGCCGTGTGGCGGGCGTTGCCCGCTCGCTCGGCCCCCCGGCGGTGAGCGTCCGCTCGGCCGAACACCTCGACAGCGTAGTCTCAATCGTGGTCGCGTGGGAGCTGTGCTGGTATCGCTACGAGGTCGATCTCAGCGAACCCGGGGCCGAGGCGCAGGTGATCGCCCAGGGGACCGAGCTCGCGGAGCTCGCACGCGAGGATCGGCTGGCCAACGCCGCCGCCGCCGAGTCGGGCACGCTGGCGCTGGCAGGCCTTTAGCGGTTGTCGAAGAACCTGTAACGATCCGCTTGCGCATCGGCGCGCGGGGAGTAAGATCGAGCAAGCGATGATTTACTGCGTGGTACCCAGACCGCTCGCGGATGAGTTGTATCCGAGGCTGGTCGAGCACTACAGCGACGATGAGAACGTCACCGTGATCGTCGATCGACGCAGGTTCGACCGGCGAGCACGTTATGCCCGCTCGGGTGCGTCCTCCGACGCGGATCAGCTGCAGCGGCGCGTCGTGCGCGACCGTCGCCGCGCCCGTGTGCCGGGCGATCTCCTTCCGCTCGCGCGCGTCTCCTAGACGCCGCCCGGGACGACGAGGGCCGGTCTCGGCCGAGGGCTTCGTCCCCGGCGAGCTTCATAATTGCGCCGTGATGAAGCTGATCGTGCACGTCGACGGCGGCGCTCGTGGCAACCCCGGTCCGGCGGCCGCCGCGTGCGTCATCAGCTCGCCTGCCGGCGAGACCGTCGACGAGCAGGCGCAGCTGCTGGGCACCGCCACCAATAATGTGGCCGAGTACCGCGCGCTGCTGCTCGGCCTGGCGCGCGCGCGGGAGCTCGGCGCCACCGAGGTCGAGCTGGTGGGGGACTCCGAGCTGATCGCCAAGCAGCTGCAGGGCGTTTACAAGGTCCGCCACGAGGCGATGCGTCCGCTGTACCTCGAGGCGATGGAGGCGCTCAAGGGCTTCGAGCACTGGTCGATCAGGACGGTGCCGCGGGCGCAAAATGCCGACGCCGACGCGTTGGTCAACGCAGCCTTGGATCGGGCGCTAGAACGTCGCTGAGCGGCCTCAATGCAGCGGTTGCGCAGATTTGGCGATCGCGAGCATCTGCGAGTTCGACAGTTCCTCGAGCAACGTGTTGGTCAGCCAGTAGAGGACATCGCCAGAGCGCCAGCCGACGACGTGGATGTGGGCTCCGTCGTCGACGAGCTCGTAGGCGCGCCCGCCGATGACCTGTGTGCGGGCGTGGCCGAACAGCGGCGGGTTCAGCCAGTCTGTGCCCTCGAAGTCGTAGTAGCCACCGATCGGGTTCTGCTCCCAGGCGACCACGTAGGCGTGATGGAGTTTGCCCTGCTGGTCCTCGAGCGTGTAGGCGCGCACCGCCTGCTGTTCGGCCGGGCCGGTCTGGAGGGTCGGGTATAGGACACGGAAGGGGACTTCGAGCGCGGCTTTGACGGCATCGCTCTCGCCGCCAGCGGCGGTCGGGTACAGGCTGAGCGCCCGCGCGGATACACCCGCGCCGGCGCCGCGGCGCCCATGGCTGTGGCTCGAGCTGTGCCCGCTGGCCGGCGTGGAAGCGGGCAGCTGCAGTTGTTCGTGGCCCAGCAGGAACCTGTCGAGGCTCCTTTTCTCGAGTTCGGGGGTCGAGGTCACGTAGTCGACGCCGTTGACCACGTAGCTGTCGTTCGTGCTCAGGAACTTGACCTGGCGCAGCGGCCTCGTCTGCGAGAAGGCGATCAGCTTCGTCAGCAGGATCAGCTCTTCCGCGGACGCGGGGAAGGTCGAGGTGATCGCGTGCCCGACCGACCTGGCCACCGTGTCGATCTGCCCGAGCTCGTTGGAGGGATTGATCTGCTCGCGCAGGTCGCGCAGGAAGTCCTGCTGGCGGGCCACGCGCACGAAATCCGAGTCGGTGTGGCGGTAGCGCACGTAGTCGAGCGCGTTTTCGTAACAGAGCTTCTGGTAGCCGGGCTGCAGGTTGATGCTCGTGTAGTCCGTTTCCGTCGTGCCGACGTTCTCGTTGTAGTAGCGGTGGTCGACGTTGACGTAAACACAGCCGAGCGTGTCAACTACTTTGATGAAGCCGGCGAAGTTCACGTCGACGATGCCATTGAGCTTCAGTCCCGGGAAGACTTCGCGTTTGATCGTTTCCGCCGCCAGCAGGCTCGCGCCGTCGGCGCCGCCGAGCTTGCTGCCGATGGTGTACGCCGCGTTGATCTTTTCATTCGCATAGACCTGGCCTGACGGCGTGGTGATGTTGACCATCAGGTCGCGGGGTATCGACAGGATCGAGGTCTGTCCCTGCCCTGGATCGAAGCGGACCAGCAGGATCGTGTCGCTGTGCGGAGGATCTTCGCGGTCGAAGGTGTCCTTGGACTTTTCCCTTCGGTCTGAGCCGAGGATCAGGAACGTCTCTGGGCCACCTTCGTATTCGGCCGTCAGGAGGCCCTTCGGGGCGGCGATGTGGTTGAGCGTGGGGAAGACCTCATCGGCGAGCGTGGTGATCTTGTTCAGCGCGACGGTCGCCGTCGCGGCGCCGCTGAGCGCCACGATCAAAACGCTGGCGAGGAGGAATCGCTTCCACATGGCTACCCGAGCGCCAGCGTAGCGGGCCAACCGGAGCGCACGCGCCGGGGGGATGGGTACGCTCGACCCGTGCTCAGCCCCCGCAACAGAGAGCTCCTGGGCCTGATTCCCTCGGCGCTGCTGGTGACTGCGGGCTTCACAGCGATCTTCGTTCAGGCCGAGAACGCCTCACCGGGGTCGTCGACCAACCTCACGCTCAACCACGCCTCGAGCGTGTCGCTGACCTACGGCGCTCTGTTTCTCGGGCTGTGCCTGGCGGCGCACCTGGTGATCCGCTTCGCCCTGCCGAACGCCGACCCGTATCTGTTCCCGTTGGTGGCGGTGCTGGCGAGCGTCGGGATCGTGATGGTGTACCGCATCGAACCGACGCTCGCCCGCCAGCAGGCGCAGTGGATGGTGCTGGGGCTGGTCCTGTTCGCGGCGACGATCCTCGCGCTGCGACGGCGCGGCGTAGGCGTGCTCGAGCGCTACCGCTACACGATCGCCGCGGTCGGCATCGGCATGGCGGTGCTGCCGCGCGTGCCCGGGATTGGCGAGCAGGTCAACGGCGCCTACCTGGATATCCACGTTGGCCGTGTCTCCTTCCAGCCAGCCGAGCTCGCCAAGGTCGCGATCGTGATCTTCCTCGCCAGCTACCTGCGTGACAACCGCCAGATCCTCGTGACCGCCGGGCGGCGCTTTCTGGGGTTGACGATCCCGCCGATGAAGCAGTTCGGGCCGATGCTGATCGTATGGGGGGCAGCGATGGCGACGCTCCTGCTCACGCGCGAGCTGGGCACATCGCTGATGTTCTACGGTGCGTTCCTCGCGCTGCTGTACGTGGCCACCGGGCGTCTCTCGTTCCCCGTGATCGGCGTGCTGCTGTTCGCCGTCGGCGCCTGGTACCTCGCCGGCCACGTCAGCCACGTCGAGGCGCGGGTGCTCGCGTGGGAACACCCCTTCGAGCCGGCTCTGTACCACCGCATCGAAGGTGGCAGCTACCAGCTCGCGCAGTCGCTGTTCGCGCAGGCCGACGGGGGATTGCTGGGCACCGGCTTCGACCGTTCGCTGCTGCGCGGCGCCGATCATGGGCCGCCGATCCTGCCCGTGCCCGAAAGCGACATGATCTACGCGGTCATCGTCAACGAGCTCGGCCTGGCGGGCGCCGCGGCGCTGCTGCTCGTTTACCTGCTGCTGGTGGCGCGCGGGCTGAAGACGGCCGTGCTCGCGCGTGACTCGTTCTCCAAGCTGCTCGCGACCGGGCTCTCGTTTGTGGTGGCGATGCAGGTGTTCGTGATCGTCGGCGGCGTCACGCGCGTGATCCCGCTCACCGGCGTGACGATGCCGTTCGTCGCATATGGCGGGTCCTCGGTGGTGATGAACTTCGTGCTCGTGGCGCTGCTGCTCGTGATCTCCGACCGCGCGCGCGGTCGCAGGTGAGCTCGCGGCGCCGTCGAACACGTTCGCGGAGATGTTGACCTCGACCGCACCCGCTGGGAACCCTCGCCTGCTGCTCGACACGCCTGCCTCGAGCGGATACGCCCCCCGGAGCCTGCTCGGCCCGCGCGCGCTGGCGGAAGGGTTCTGCTCGCCGGCGGGCCTGCACAGACGACCGTGGCTGGAGCGCCTGCGCCGTGCGCTTCAGAGCGGCCTGTTCGTGCTGCACTTCCAGCCGATCATCTCCCTCAGCGACGGACGGGTCTCCCACCACGAGGCGCTGCTGCGTCTCGCCGACGAACCGGACGGGCGCCTGGTCGCACCGGGGCGGTTCCTGCCAGCCGCCGAGCGCTACGGGCTGATCCGGGACATCGACCGGATGGTGCTCGACCAGGTCATCGCGCTGCTGGCCGATCGAGCGCCGGCTGACACGCATGGCGCTCTGGGAGCCACGATCGCGGTGAACGTGTCCGCGCTGTCGGTCACCGACGACACGATGCTCGCCTATCTCGAGCGCCGTCTGGAGTGGCACGGGGTAGATCCTTCGCAGCTCGTGATCGAGGTCACCGAGACCGCCGCGATCTCCGACATGGTGCGTGCCAAGGCCTTCTGCTCGAGCGTGCTGGCGCTCGGCTGCGCGGTCGCACTCGACGACTTCGGGGCCGGCTTCGGCTCGTTTCAGTACCTCAAGCACCTGCCCTTCAGCCACCTGAAGATCGACGGCGACTTCATCCGCCGCCTGCCCGTCTCGCCAACCGATCAGCTCGTCGTCAGCGCGCTCGCCGGAGTCGTTCGCGGCATGGGCAGGCAGACGATCGCCGAGTTCGTGGGCGATCGCGCGACGCTGGGGATGCTGCGCAGCTACGGCGTGGACTACGCGCAGGGGTTCGAGGTCGGGCGTCCCCGTCCAGATCTGCTGCTCGCCGGGACCGGTTAGCGCCGTGCAGCCGCCGGCTAGTGCGGCTGAGGGAACTGACCGCGCATCGCGGCGTCCCACGCACGGTCGCTCAACAGGCGGCGGGTGGCGATCGACAGCTTGGCCGACGGCGTGATCGTGACGCGGGTCGGCGGGCGGCGGCGGGCGAGCACCTTCTCGATCACCTTCGCCACGCGCTCCGGGCCCGCGCCGAGCCGGCGCATCGGGCCGTCGTAGGCACCTCTGGTGGCTGCGGCGACGGCCCCGTTGAAGTCCGCGTACGGGTCGTCCTGCAAGCCGCCGCCGTCGGCCATGCTGGCGGTCGCTGCCTCGCCGAACTCCGTCGTGATCAGCCCCGGCTCGAGCAGGATCACGTCGATACCGAAGCCGCGCAGCTCGAACCGCAGCGCGTCGGAGATCGCCTCCAGCGCGTGCTTGGTCGCGTGGTAGTGGCCCGCGCCGGGGAACGACAGGCGCCCGCCCATCGAGCCCACGTTGACGATCTTTCCCCATCGCTGCGCGCGCATCTTCGGCAGGACCAGCTGCGTCAGCCGCACGAGCCCGAACACGTTCGTCTCGAACTGGCGTCGCACGGCGTCGAGGGGCACCGTCTCGATCGCGCCGCTCTGGCTGTAGCCGGCGTTGTTGATCAGCACCCCGACGGCGCCCTCGGCCTGCTCGACGGCGTCCACGGCGGCCAGCATCGAGTCCTCGTCGGTCACGTCGAGCGCCAGCGTCCTGCAGCCGGCGTCGGCCAGCTCTGCGATTGCCTGTGGGCGGCGCGCGGTAGCGTAGACCGTCCAGCCGGAGCGCGCCAGCGCCTGAGCGCTCGCGCGACCGATGCCCGAGGAGCAGCCGGTTATCAGCACCGCCTTGGAGGGCTCGGCCATGGGCGCAGCATATGGGTTCCCCGCGCTGGCCGGAAGCGACCGTACGTCCGCTGGCGGACGCTATGAGAGCGCGTCCGTGATGCGGCGGGTACGCTCCCTCAATGACCACTATCTCCGCAGATACCCTGCCCGACGCGCTCGGCGCCCCCGCTCGCGAGTTCATCTCTCAGTCACATCCACTGCTGATCGGCTCCGAGCGCCCGGCGGCCGCCGACGGGCGCACGTTCGCGACGATCGACCCGTCCACCGGGCGCAAGATCGCCGAGGTCGCCCACGCCGGGGCTGAGGACGTGGAGCGCGCGGTGGCGGTGGCCCGCGAGGCCTTCGCCGAGGGCCCGTGGTCGACGATGCCTGCCTCCGGGCGCGAGCGGCTGATGCTGGCGCTCGCTGCGGCGATCGAAGACCACGCGGAGGAAGTCGCTCAGATCGAGTCGCTCGACAACGGCAAGCCGGTCGGGCTGGCCCGGTACGTTGACGTCAACGGCACCGTGGGCCACCTGCGTTACTTCGCGGGCTGGCCGAGCAAGATCGAGGGCGGCGTGTTGCCGGTCACCGCGCCCAACATGCTCTGCTACACGCGCCGCGAGCCGGTCGGCGTGTGCGGCCAGATCGTGCCGTGGAACTTTCCGCTGCTGATGGCGGCGTGGAAGATCGGACCTGCGCTCGCCGCGGGCTGCACGATCGTGCTCAAGCCCGCCGAGCAGACGCCGCTGAGCGCGCTCCGGCTCGGCGAGCTGGCGCTCGAGGTCGGGTTTCCACCGGGCGTCTTGAACGTCCTGACCGGCGACGGCGAAACCGGCGCGGCGGTCGTCGATCACCCCGGAATCGACAAGATCGCCTTCACCGGCTCGACCGTCGTGGGGCGGGAGATCGGCGCGAAGGCTGGACGGGCGCTCAAGCGCGTGACGCTGGAGCTCGGGGGCAAGTCGCCCAACATCATCCTTCCCGACGCCGACATGCAAGCTGCCGTGAAGGGCTCCTTCCAGGCGATCTACTTCAACTCCGGGCAGGCCTGCAACGCCGGCTCGCGACTGTTCGTCCCGGCAGCCCGCTTCGACGAGGTTATGAGCGGCCTCGTCGAGGCGGCCAACGCGGCCCAACTCGGTCCGGGCCTGGACTCGGGCACTCAGCTCGGGCCGCTGGTCTCGGCCGAGCAGCACGAACGGGTGATGAGCTACATCGACTCGGGCCGGCAGGAGGGCGCTGAGGTGCTGGCCGGCGGCGAGGCAGCCCTCGCCGACAGCGGCGGCTACTTCGTCGCACCCACGCTGTTCAGCACCACCTCCGACGAGCTGCGGATCTCGCGCGAGGAGATCTTTGGCCCGGTGCTCGTCGCCTCTCCGTACGAGTCGCTCGAGGAGGTCGCCGAGCGCGCGAACGAAGGTGAGTACGGCCTGGCCGCGGGCGTGTGGACGCGAGACCTAAGCAACGCCCACCGGCTCGCTGCGATGCTTCATGCGGGCTCGATCTACGTCAACGCGTGGGGAGTCGTCGACCCATCCGCGCCGTTCGGCGGCTTCAAGGCCTCCGGCATCGGCCGCGAGCACGGCCACGAGGGTCTCGACGCCTATCTGGAGACCAAGACCGTGTGGACGGCGCTGTGAATCTCGCCGCTTCGTGAGCGTCGCCGCCCAGAGTGAGCGCCCCGTTGCCCTGATCCGCGCTCGGCGGTGGGCGCCCGTGCTGGCGGCGCTGCTGGCGCTGGCGCTCGTCGCCGCCACCGCGGAGATCGTCCTGGACGGTGCTGCCGGCGCCTCGCCGCTGATCCCCAAATCGCCCGACATCGCCGGCTGGCTGGGCGGGATCGGCGAGCGTCTTGGCTACCGCGTCTTTCTGATCGCGCTGCTCGCCGCGGCCGCCGCCTACGCCGGGTTGCTCGCGCTCGTCCTGCGATCCTCGCCCGGCGCGATCTCCAAACGCTGGGCGATCGCTCTGATCGTCGTGCTCCACGCGATCGTCTTCGCCGGGCCGATCCTGCTCTCGACCGACGTCTTCAGCTATATCGCCTACGCCCGCATGGGGGTCGAGCACTCGCTGAATCCCTATCTGCACGGTCCAGTCTCGATCGTCGGCGATCCGGTCTTCAAGTACGTGGGCCACGACTGGAGGAAGGTCGCGACCGCCTACGGGCCCCTGTACACGCTGCTCTCCTACCCGCTGGCCCCGCTCGGCGTGGTTGGCGCGCTGTGGGGAATGAAGCTCGAGGCGATGCTCGCCAGCGCGGGAACGCTCGCCCTGACCTGGCGCTGCGCGCGCGAGCGGGGCTTCGATCCGGTCGCCGCGATCCTCGTCGTCGGGGTCAACCCGCTGTATGTGATCTATGGGCTCGGCGGCGCCCACAACGACCTGATCATGATGTTGGCGATGATGGCCGCGGTGGCGCTCACGATCACCGGCAGGCCGACCGCGCGCCGGGAAGCCGGGGCAGCGGCTCTGGTCGTCGCCGGCGCGCTCGTGAAGGCGACGGTCGCCGTGCTGCTCCCGTTCATGATCGTCTCCAGACGTCGCCTGGCGCCGATCCTCGGCGCCGTGGCCGCCGTCGCCGTGGGCGCACTGATCGGCTACGCCGTCTTCGGAGCGCAGGGCATCGACGTCGTCGCGGCGCTCAACCGCGACGCCGCGTTCGTCTCGAGCGACAGCTTCGCCACCGAGATCGCGCACCTGTTCGGCAAGCCCGGCGTGTTCCCGGTCGACCACGACCTGCTCAAGGCGGCGCTCGTGCTGATCAGCCTGCAGCTGCTGTGGCGGACCTGGCGCGGCTATGACTGGGTGGCGGCCTCGGGCTGGGTGCTGCTGGCGATCTCGGTCACCAGCACGTGGCTGCTCGCGTGGTACATCCTGTGGCCGCTGCCGCTCGCGGTCGTCAGCCGCGACAGGCGCCTGCTCCTCGCGACGTTGTTCGTGCAGGCCCTGTTCGTCCTCCACCAGACAGCGCCGCTGCTGGCGCCCGTGCAATGAGCCAGGCCCCCACATCGCTCGAGCCCGACCGCCGCTGGGATCGCCTGCCGGCACGGCTGCGACCGCGCACGGTCGAGCTGCCAGGCCGTGGAGAGATGTGGCTGATCGAGACCACGCTGCTCGTGCTCGTCGGGCTGGTGCTGACGATCGCCACCGTCAACGACGTCGCCCGCCAGCGCGACGTCAACGAGCGTCTGATCGCCGATCTGCGCACGTGGCGGCACTTCACCGCGCACGACTACCACAACGTCTCGGTCGACCAGGAACTCCTCGGCGTCAGCAGCGAGCGGGAGGTCGCCTGCGGTAACACCAGTCCCGGCGCGCCGCATGCCAGGACGCAGATCTGCCTGGCGATCTGGGGGCCGGTGGTGAACGGGAGACGCTCCGTCCACGGCGGCTGGTATCTGCCGGCGAAAGTCGAAGACGACGTGCGCGCCGAGCGCTACGGCTGCTTCGGGGCGGCGACGCGGGGGCTGTGTCCGCGGTGAGCACCGCCGCCCATCCGCTCCCGGCGGGCGTGGCACGAGCCGGCACGCGGCTGGCGCCGTGGTGGCCGCTCCTCGCCCTCACGCTCTTGGCGGCCGCGCTGCGCCTGGCGACGCTCGACCTGCAGAGCTTCTGGTATGACGAGGCGTTCACGCCGCTCCACGTGCTGCACCCCAGCCTGTGGGCGACGTTGAAATCGGTCGTCCACACCGAGAACACGCCGCCGCTGTGGTACCTGCTCGCGTGGGCGGACTCGCGCGTCCTGGGGAGCGGCGAGATCGCGTTGCGTCTGCCCTCGGCGCTGGCCGGGATCGCGACGGTGCCCGTCGCTTGGGCGATCGGGCGCGAGCTCGCCGACCGCCGGGCGGCGATCGTGTGCGCGGCGCTCGTCGCGGTCAACCCGCTGTTCGTGTGGTACTCGCAGGAGGCACGCGCGTACAGCTTGTTCGTGCTGATGGTCGCGCTGGCGATGCTGTGCTTCGTGCGCGCCGAGCGCGACCCAACGCCCGCGCACATGGCAGCGTTCGCGCTCAGCGGATCGCTCGCGCTGGTGAGCCACTACTTCGCCGTGTTCCTGCTGATCCCGATGGTGCTGTGGCTGGCGGGCGAGCAGCGGACCCGGCGCGCGGCGGCGCCGGCGATCGGCGTGCTGGCGCTCGTCGGCGCGGCGCTGCTGCCGCTGATCTCCGCCCAGGGCGGCCACGGCACGCAGTGGATCGGGCGCTGGCCGCTGTCGCAGCGACTGCAGGCGATCCCCCAGTACTTCCTCACGGGCTACTCGGGCGCGCCGCTCGGCCACGGCGTCGAGCTGCTCGTCGCGCTGCCGATCCTCGCCGGCCTCGGGCTCGGGCTGCTGCGCATGAGCGAGCAGCCGCAGCCTCGGCGCGCCGCCACGATCCCGCTGGCGATCGCGGCCGGCGGCGTCCTGATCCCGATCGTGCTCGTGGCGTTGGGGGCTGATTACCTGGCGCCGCGCAACCTCGTCGCGGCGATGATCCCGCTCACCGCCTTGATCGCCGTCGTGGTCGTCTGGCCGGGCACCGGCCGCGCGGGGAGCGCGCTCGCTACGACGATCGCGTCGGCGTTCCTGCTGATCTCGCTCGATGTCGATCTGAGTCCACGCTTACAGCGGGGCAACTGGCGGGATCTCGCCGCGGCGCTGCGCGCGGCGCCGCGGGCGCACGCGATCACAACCGTCGAGCTGGGCTCCGCGCCGCTTCAGTACTACCTCCCCGGGCTACACGACCTGCGCCGGGGCAGCTCGGTGCGGGTGAGTGAGATCGACGAGACCGGCTATGCCCCCGTGCGCGCGTCGGCGGCAGAGCCGCCCGCGCCTGGCTTTCGCCTGCTGGCCCGGGTGGACGTCGACGGGCTGATCCTCTACCGGTTCATCTCCTCGGCTGCGCGGACGGTCAGCGAGGCCACGCTCCGCCGGCACGTGATCACGCTCGCCACGCCCGAGGTGCTCGTGCCCGCCGGCTCGCAGGTGTCATCGTGAGTACGTGCGCGTTCGTGCTGAGCACACTCAAATGTCGTCATCGAGCGAAAACATCTAGTTTTCCCGGATGCCGCAGTTGACCACGGAGGCTCGCACCGAGGCGAAGGTGGCGCTGGAGCTCGCTCGCGAGCACCTGCTGTCGCTTCAGCAGGACGGAGGCTGGTGGCGGGGCGAGCTGCAGACCAACGTCACGATGGACGCCGAGGACATGCTGCTGCGCGAGTTCCTGGGGATTCGCCGCACCGATCAGACCGAGCGCACGGCGGCGTGGATCCGCTCGCAGCAGCGCGCGGACGGGACGTGGGCGAACTTCCACGGCGGACCCGGCGAGCTGTCTACCACGATCGAGGCCTATTGGGCACTGCGCCTCGCCGACGATCCGCCCGAGGCCGAGCACATGCTCGCAGCGGCCGAGTTCATCCGCGGGGAGGGCGGTCTGGAGCGGGCCCGCGTGTTCACGCACCTGTGGCTCGCGCTGTTCGGCCTGTGGTCGTGGGAGCGGGTGCCGGCGCTTCCACCTGAGATCATTCTGCTGCCCCGCTGGTTCCCCTTGAACGTCTACGACTTCGCCTGCTGGGCGCGGCAGACGATCGTGGCCCTGTCGCTCGTAAAAGCTCACCGTCCGGTCCGCCCGCTCCCGTTCGGCCTGGACGAGCTGTATGCGAGCCGGACGGACGCCGAGCCGCGCGCGCGGCGCTTCGGCCGAGCGGTGTCACGCCGCGGCATCTGGCTCGGGCACTTCGATCGGCTGCTGCGCGCCTACGAGCTGCGGGCGCTCGCGCCGCTGCGCCGCGTGGCGCTCGCCCGCGCGGAGCAGTGGATCGTGCGCCGCCAGGAGGCCGACGGCTCGTGGGGCGGCATCCAGCCGCCGTGGGTCTACTCGCTGGTGGCGCTGCACCTCGCGGGCTACCCGCTCGAGCACCCGGTAATGAGGCGCGGCGTCGAGGGTCTGGAGCGGTTCATGGTCGAGGATCGCGACGACTCCCGCGGCTTGGGCGCGCCGCCGGGGCCGAGCAGGCGCCTGGAAGCCTGTCAGTCGCCGGTGTGGGATACGGCTCTGGCGATGATCGCCCTCGCCGACGCCGGCCTGGCCGAGGACCATCCGGCGATCGCCAGCGCCGCGGAGTGGCTGCTGGGCGAGGAGGTTGCTGAGCGCGGCGACTGGGCGGTCCCGAGGCCGGAGTTGCAGCCCGGCGGCTGGGCGTTCGAGTTTGCGAACGTCAACTACCCCGACGTCGACGACACGGCTGAGGTCGTGCTGGCCCTGAGCCGGCTCGCCGGCCCGGCGCCATTCGCGCGGCCGATCGACGGCGCCATCGCGCTGCCGATCGACGGCGCCGTCGCGCGGCCGATCGACGGTGCCATCGCGCGCGCGGTGCGATGGGTCGAAGGCATGCAGAGCTGCGACGGCGGCTGGGGCGCGTTCGACGCCGACAACACACACGCGCTCGTGCGCGAGCTGCCGTTCCTGGACTTCGGCGAGGTGATCGACGAGCCGAGCGCAGACGTGACCGCCCACACGGTGGAGATGCTCGGCGTGCTCGGACTCGGGCACGAGCCCGCCGCTCGGCGCGGGGTTCAGTGGCTGATCGAACATCAGGAGCCCGACGGGTCGTGGTTCGGGCGGTGGGGCGTCAACCACGTGTACGGCACCGGTGCGGTCGTGCCGGGGCTGATCGCGGCCGGGGTCGACCCGTCGCGAGCGTGCATTCAGCGCGCCGTGCGCTGGCTCGAGCGCCACCAGAACGACGACGGGGGGTGGGGCGAGGACCCGCGCTCCTACGACGACCCCGAGTGGATCGGTCGCGGCTCGAGCACCGCCTCGCAGACGGCCTGGGCGCTGTTGGCGCTGCACGCCGCCGGCGCAAGCTCGCGGGCGCTCGAGCGCGGCGTGTCCTGGCTGGTGTCCACGCAGCGAGCCGACGGCGGCTGGGACGAGCCACAGTACACAGGCACGGGCTTTCCGTGTGACTACTACATCAACTACCACCTCTACAGGCTCACGTTCCCGATCATGGCGCTCGGGCGCCTGCTCGCTACTGACGGCCAGCGGGACACGATCGGGGTCGGCACCGCCGAGCGACAGGGGTGATGCTCACAGCCGACGCGCCGATCGACGCTCCCACCGCGGAGGCGATCATCGCGCGGGCCGGGACGGAGAACTTTCCGGTGGCCAGCCGGGTGCTGTCGCGGCGCGTGCGCTCTCACCTGCTCGCCGTGTACGGCTTCGCGCGGCTCGCGGACGAGCTGGGCGATTCGGATGCGCGCCCGCCCGGCGAGCGCCTGCTCGCGCTGGATTGGCTGGAGGAGCAGCTCGATCTGGCGTTTGCCGGCGAGGCCGAGCACCCACTGCTCGTGCGCCTGCAGGCGACCGTGCGCGAGTGCGCACTGGCACGCGAGCCATTCGTGCGCCTGATCGAGGCCAACCGCGTCGACCAGCGGATCGGCCGCTATCAGACGTGGGCGCAGCTGCGGCGCTACTGCGCACTGTCGGCTGATCCGGTGGGCGAGCTCGTGCTCGGCATCTTCGGCGTCGCCACGCCCGCGCGGATCGCGCTGTCGAACTCGATCTGCACGGCGCTGCAGCTGACCGAGCACTGCCAGGACGTGAGCGAGGACCTTGCCCGCGGTCGGGTGTACCTGCCGCTCGAGGACCTCAGGCGCTTCGGCTGCCCCGACGCGGACCTGGCGGCCGATCATGCCAGCGAGCAGCTGCGGGAGGTGCTCGCGTTCGAGGTCGCCCGCGCGCGCGGCCTGCTGGCGGACGGCGAGCCGCTGATCGGCAGCTTGCGGGGCCGCCCCAGGCTGGCGGTCGCCGCATTCGTGGCCGGTGGGCGCGCCGCGCTGGACGCGATCGAGCGCGCGCGCTACGACGTACTTCCAGGCCCGCCGCGCGCGGGGCTCGCTCGGCGCGCCCTGGCGCTGGCGGCGACGCTGCGCGCGAGCCGGAGCGGCGGTGTCGTGAGCGCGGCAGCGGCGATCGCCGACGCTTACCGCTGCTGCGAAGCGGTGACGCGCAGGCAGGCCGCCAACTTCTTCTACGGAATCCGTCTGCTCCCCGGCGACCGGCGACGCGCGATGTGTGCGGTATACGCGTTCGCCCGCCGCGTCGACGACATCGGCGACGGGACGCTCGCGCGGGAGGAGAAGCTGCGGCGCCTGGACGCCCAGGCGCGGGCGCTCGCAGCGATCGCGCCGTGGGCGGAGGCGGTCGACGGTGAGGATCCCGTGATCGTCGCGCTCGCGGACGCACACCGGCGCTTCCCACTGCCGGTACAGGCGCTGCACGAGCTGATCGAGGGTGTGCGCATGGACGTCACAGGCGTCACCTACGAAAGCTTCGAGGATCTCGTCGTGTACTGCCGACGCGTCGCCGGCGGGATCGGGCGGCTGTGCCTGGCGATCTTCGGCCTGCGCGAGGATGCAGCGAGCGACGCGGGCCGCGCGGAACAGCTCGCCGACGATCTCGGCGTGGCCTTGCAGCTGACCAACATCCTGCGCGACCTGCGCGAGGACGCGGAGAACGGCCGCGTATATCTGCCGGCGCAGGACCTCCGGCGCTTCGGCCTGATCGACGGGGGCCAGGGATCGGAGGTCAGCGAGCACCGCGCCACCGACGTGCTGGTCGCGCTCGAGCGGGTGCTCGGAAGCTCCTCAGATGGACCGGTCGCCGACGCGCAAGCGCTCGAGCGGCTGTCGGCGCTCGTGCGCTTCGAGTCCGAGCGCGCTGCGCAGTGGTTCGAGCACGGGATCGCACTGGCGGAGCTGCTGGACAGGCGCAGTGCCGCGTGCGTGCTGGCGATGGCCGGCATCTACCGGCGGCTGCTCGAGCGCATCGACGCGCACCCCGAGGAGGCAGTACGCCGGCGCATGTCGCTGCCGGCGCACGAGAAGGCGTGGGTCGCCGCGCGCGGCGTGCTTGGAGCGGGCGCTTGAGCGCTGGGCGATCTTCGATCGATCGCCGGGTCGTGGTTGTCGGCGGCGGCCTCGCCGGCATCGCGGCGGCGCTCGACTGCGCCGCTGCGGGCGCGAGCGTGACGCTCGTCGAGGTCAGGCGCAGACTCGGAGGCGCGGCGTACTCGTTCGAGCGCGAAGGCCTGCAGATGGACAACGGCCAGCACGTCTTCCTGCGCTGCTGCGTCGCATACCGCTCCCTGCTTCGCCGTCTCGGCAGCCAGCACCTGACCTCGGTGCAGCCGCGGCTGGAGATCCCCGTGCTGAAGCCCCGCCGCAGGCCCGTGACGCTGCGACGCGGCTCGTTGCCGGCGCCGCTGCACCTGGCGGGCGCGCTCGCCCGCTACCCGTACCTCACGCGCCGCCAGCGCCTGGGCGCCGCCCGCTCGGCGCTCGGCCTGATGCGCCTGGATCTGGGCGATGAGCGGCTCGAAGCGCTGACGTTCGGCGACTGGCTCGCCCACCACGGGCAGGGCCCGCAGGCGGTCGGCGCGCTGTGGGACCTGATCGCGCTGCCGACGCTCAACCTGCCGGCCGCGCACGCGTCGCTGGCGCTCGCGGCGTTCGTGTTCCGCACCGGGCTTCTGTCGGGCGCCGACGCGGGTGACATCGGCTTTCACCGGGCGACCCTCGGCGAGACGATCGGCGAACCGGCCGAGCGGGCGCTGCGCGACGCCGGCGTGGAGGTGCGCCTGGGGTGGCGCGCGAGGCGGTTGGCCAAGACCCGGGGCGGCGTGGAGGTGCAAGGCGGGGCCGCGGGAGACGCGCTCGAGCGGCTCGGCGCGACGGCGACCGTCCTGGCTGTTCCGCACACGCGCGCAGCGACGCTGCTCGAGCCACTGCTGGGGGCGTCCACGCGCGCGCTGCGCGGCCTGGGTATCTCGCCGATCGTCAACCTGCACGTCGTCTATGACCGGCCGGTCTGCGACGCCGCCTTCGCGGCCGGCGTGGGCACGCCCGTGCAGTACGTCTTCGACCGCACCGCAGCGGCCGGAGCACCGGCCGGCTGCCAGTACCTGGCTGTGTCGCTGTCGGGCGCGGAGCGCGAGATGGGGATGAGCGTGGACGCGCTGCGCGAGCGCTACCTGCCGGCGCTGAGCGAACTGTTCCCGCGCGCGCGGGGGGCCACGGTCGAGTGTTTCCTGGCGACGCGCGAGCACGCCGCCACCTTTCGCGCCGCCCCCGGCGTCGCCGCGCTGCGTCCCGGTCCGCGAACTTCGCTGTCGGGGCTCGTGCTCGCCGGCGCGTGGACTGGCACGGGCTGGCCGGCGACGTTGGAGGGCGCGGTGCTGAGCGGTCACGCGGCCGCCGCGCAGGCGCTGGCGCGGTGAGCACCCCGAAGGGCACCACCGATGGCGGGGGGCAGGCACGCGAGCTGCTGCTCGCGGCGCCGCTGCGGATCGAGGCCGCGCTGATCGCGTCGGCGGCACGGGGAGCGCTGGTGTGCAAGACCGGCATGGGTCCCGAGCGTGCCAAGGCCGCCGCCGACGGACTGGCCGGCGAGGCCGCGCGCGCGATGCTCGTGCTCGGCTTCTGCGGCGGGCTCGACGCGACGTCGGTCCCGGGAGAAGTGATCGTCGCCGAGGAGGTCTACGCGGCACAGGATGAAGGTCACCGCGAGCAGCGCGTTCGCTGCGATCTGACCCACCATCTGGTCCAGCGGCTGACCGGGCGCGGGCTGAAGGTGCGCACCGGGCACGTCGTGTGCGTGTCGCGCCTGGCGCTCGGGGAGCGCCGCGCGGAGCTGCACGCGGGCGGCGCGATCGCCGTCGACATGGAGTCCGTCTGGCTCGCGGCGGGCACCGCCGGACGTCCGTTTGGCGTCGTGCGGGTCGTGCTGGACAGCCCCGAGCACGAGCTGCTGCGCTTGCGCGCGGCCGCCGGAGCTGTGCGCGCGGCTCTGGCGCTGCGACGCGTGGCCGGCGCCCTTCACGAGTGGGCGCCGACGGTCTAAGGTAGGCGCGATGGCTGTCCGGATCAGGCAGAGCACGCGCATGGGGTGGTATCTGATGCGCCAACGGCTGGCCAAACGCGAGAAGTTCCCGCTGATCGTGGAGCTCGAGCCCCTGTTCCAGTGCAACCTCGCTTGCTCGGGCTGCGGCAAGATCCAGCATCCCGAGCACGAGCTGCGCCGGCGGATGCCGGTCGAGCAGGCGATCGGGGCGATCGAGGAGAGCGGCGCGCCGATGGTCTCGATCGCCGGCGGCGAGCCGCTGGTTCACCCCGAGATCCACGTGATCGCGGCGGAGCTCGTCAGACGCAAGAAGTTCGTCTACCTCTGCACCAACGCCCTCTTGCTGGAGAAGAAGCTCGACAAATTCAAGCCGAGCCCGTATTTCGCGTGGGCGATCCACGTCGACGGCCTGCGCGAGCGCCACGACGCCTCGGTCGAGCGCGAGGGTGTCTTCGAGGTGGCCGTATCGGCGATCAGGGCGGCCAAGGCTGCTGGCTTCCGCGTGAGCACCAACACGACCTTCTTCACCCACGACTCGCCCAAGACCGTGCGCGAGGTGCTCGACTTCCTCAACGACGAGCTGCAGGTCGACGAGATGATGATCTCGCCGGCCTACGCGTACGAGAAAGCGCCCGACCAGGAGCACTTCCTCGGCGTGACTCAAACCCGCCGGCTTTTCAGCGAGGCGTTCGCCGGCGGACGGCGCAAGCGATGGCGGCTGAACCATAGCCCGCTGTTCCTCGACTTCCTCGAGGGCAAGGCAGAATTCGACTGCACCGCCTGGGGGATCCCCAGCTACTCGCTGTTCGGCTGGCAGCGTCCCTGCTACCTGATGGCTGACGGCTACGCGCGGACCTACCGGGAGCTGATCGAGACGACCGACTGGCGCTCCTACGGGCGCGGCAGGGACCCGCGCTGCGAGAACTGCATGGCCCACTGTGGCTACGAGCCCACGGCGGTGTTGCAGACCACGCGCTCGCTGCGCCAGTCACTGCGGGCTCTCGCCGGCTGAGCTGGCGGAGGAGGTCCCGCCCACGCGGATGTCCTGCCAGGACAGTCCCTCCTTCAGCAGCGCTGGCACGCCCAGCGCGAGGGCTGTGACGACCTCGACCGCTTGCAGGATGATGCCGTAGGCGAGCGCCTGTCCGGCGCCGACGCCATAGGCCGCGAGCACTACCAGGCAGGCGGCCTGGAAGACACCGACGTTGGAAGGCGTGGCCGGCAGGATCGCGCTCAGGTTGACAGCGAGCAGGATCGCCGCGGCCGCCGCGGGACCGGCCTGCGACTGGAGCCCGAGCGCGAGCATGACCGCATAACAGGCGAGCCACTGCATTCCCCACGCGAGCAGCTGGCTGGCGATCGCCGTGAACCCGTATCGCGGACGCGCGAACACGAGCAGGCCGCGCCGCGCCAGCCGCAACATCCGCTCGGTCGCGTTCGCCGCGAGGGCGACACGCGGCGAACGTGAGCGCCGTCCCAGCGCCAGCAGGCGCGGTCCGGCGAGGACCAGGATGCACACCGCCAGCGGCAGCGCCAAAGCGATCGCGATCCCTGCCACGTGGCCGTGCAGGAGCGGCACGCTCGTGAAGGTCACCGCGAGGAGAGCGCCCAGGGCGAGGAGGTTGATCAGCGTCTGCGAGAACACCGTCCCGGCCACGATCGGGAGCAGGACGCTCGTGCGGCCGTCGAGCCTACGCGTCAGCACGAGCACCCGCGTGGGCTCGCCGACGCGGCCCGGGAGGAGGGCCGAGGCCATCACGCCGATCATCGTCGCGCGCACGACCGGCGCCCACCGGATCGGCGTCTCGGGCAGGGCCGCGCGCAGCGTCTCGTGCCAGGAGATCGAGCGCAGCACTAGCGACAGGGCCATCAGCGCCAGCGCCAGCGCGATCCATCCCGGCGTCGCCGTGATCAGGGCATGGCCGATGCGGTGAAGTTCCAGGCGCGAGAGCGCGAACGCGATCAGCGCGGCGAGCAGCACCGCCACGAGGACGATGCCCAACCGTCTCAGCGCGACCCCGCGGGAGCGGAGCGGAACGTTCCCCGGTGCACCCATTGAGCGGGGTCTAGCAGGTCCGCCAGGACTCGCCAAGATCGAGGCTGCAGCGGCGAGCAACGCGCCAAAAACGACCGTGGCTGCTCGCGTTGGCTAGCTCGACTCGCCGATCAGGATCTCAGACGGCTCGGGCGGCATGGGGAAGTGGGCACGATCGCCGGGGCTCGGCGGCGAGAACCAGCGCTGCGCGACCGCCGTCGGGACGATCGCCGACAGCACGACGACGCTCACCAGCAGCGAGAACTGAGTACGGTCGATGATGTGCGCCGTGAGTCCGTACAGCGCGCTGATCGTGCCGAACGTAAGCCCGGTGCTCATCAACAGGGTCGTGAACTTGGCGTTCGGGCCGGTGTGCCGGCGCGCGAGCGGGTAGACGAAGCTGAGCTTGGGCACCATCTTCGCCGCTACCAGCGCTGCGAGCACGCCGAGGTTGGCGAGCACCGCCGCGAGCGAGACGTTCAGGCCGCCCCGCAGGAAGAAGAACGGCGTGAGGAACGCGAACGCAACGACGCGCAGCCGCAGCTGCTCTTGCTCGTGGCGCTGGTAGTGGCGCGACATCACCAGGCCAAGCACGAACGCCGGGAGCACGGCCTGGCCGTTGGCCTGCTCACCGAGCACCATCAGCGCGAGCAGGATCGCGAAGACGAGCTTGATCTCGGGCTCGATCACGCGGTCGCCATAGCGTCCAAAGAACCACGGTGAGATCTTCGGCAGCAGCACGATCAGCGCCAGCGACACGACCAGAAACACGGGAAACCAGACCGTCGGCTTGATGAAGATCAGCGACAGCGCGATCACCGTGCACATGTCTGTCACGAAACAGGCGCTCATGATCAGCTTGCCGACCTTGACGGTGTTGAGCCCGGTCTCGACCAGCACGGCGTAGACGACCGCGAGGCTGGTGGTCGACAGGGCGGTGCCGGCGATCAGCGACGCTTTCGTGGTCCAGCCGAGTGGCCCGAGCGCGACCAGCGTCGCAGCGACGAACGGTCCCGCAAACGAGACGAAGCCGATCGTGATCGAAGCGCCGAAGCGTTCGCGGAAGTCGTCGGGGTCGACCTCGGCCCCCGCGAGGAACGTCAGTACCACCGAGGCGAAGCCGGCGATGAACACCAACCAGCTCGCGTTCGGATCGAGGTTGAACGCGTTGCCGAGCGCGACGCCGAGCGCGAGCTCGATCAGCGCCACCGAGACGCCGATCTCGACCGAGACCATGCTGGCAAGTAGCGCGGCGCCGATCAGAATTGCGGCTAGTTGAACAGAATCCATCTGCGACCTCCACGATGCGTCGTTGGACGTTGTCGTAGAGGCCATCAGCGGCGTTCGCCGCGGTTGCGGGACCGGCTCGCAGCCGACCCGAAGAGCGAGCCTCATCGCTCACCCCATAGCCTAGTCCAACGGCGCTCGGCGCAGCCGCCGCAGCAAGTAGGCCACAACCAGCAGGTTGACCAGCAGCGCGCCGATCTTCAGCGGCGTGGCGCTTTTCGTGAGCTCCCAGACCTCGGGAACGAGCAGCAGCGAGGTCGCCACGAGCGTCAACCACTCGCCCCAACGACGCCGTCTGAACAGGCCGTAGGCCTCGACGCCCTCCAGAACGCCGTAGGCGATCGCGACAACGCCGAAGACGGTGTCCTGCTGCGCGCTTATCTTGCTGACTTTCTCGACGATCCGTCGGATCCAGTTGTCGTTGGGGTTGAGGCCGAGTCGCGCGGCCGCACTGGTGATGTGGGCGGCCCAGTTCGCGTGTGGATGGCTCACCAATGCGATCCCCACGCTGAGGAGCACGACCGACCTGAAGGTGCGCTCGGCGGCGATCCACGGCAGCAGCCGGTCGTGGCGGGCAGAGGTGGCCTGCTGCTCCATCCCCAAAGCTTCTCTTCCCTGGCGGCGGGAGGGTTGCGGGCAGCATGTGGGCTTTCTGCTGGGGCCTACGTGGGCGGCGTCGTCCGCGCCGGCCCGGCGCAGACCTCGAGCAGCAGCGTCACCGGCCCGTCTCCAACCAACTCGACCTCCATGTGCGCGCCGAACACGCCGCGACGTGCGCCCGCGCGCGCGCAGAAGCGCTCGTACAGCGGCTCGGCCTGCTCGGACGGCGCGGCCGCGACGAAGCTCGGACGATTGCCGCGGCGCGTCTCGCCGTACAGCGTGAACTGGCTCACGCACAGGATCTCGCGCTCGCCCAGCGGCGCGTTCATGTGACCCTGGGTGTCGGGGAACACACGCAGCGCGCGCACCTTCTCGGCCAGGCGGTCTGCGGCGGCGACGTCGTCGTCGCGTGCTACCCCCAACAAGACGAGCAGTCCGGGTCCGATCTCGGCGACCACACGGTCCTCCACCCGCACAGCAGCCCGGCTGACCCTCTGCACGAGCGCGCGCATACCGGGACATCATTCCGGACGCACGCATCGTGTACATCTGGGACCGGCTTGTCGTCCGTATTCGGGCGGGGGGACTCCAGCACCGAACGCCAGCTTTCCGAAGCTGTTACATGCGCCTACGCCGCCAACGCGGGAGCGTCGCCGGAGGCCTGAGCCTGACCCGGCAGGTCGCGCTGCTGAGCCTGCTGCCGATCGTCGCGCTCGGTCTCATCCTCGCGCGGGTCCTCGAGGCACAGGTGGTGGCGCGTACGCTGGCCGACGAGACGGAGGCGGCCCGCATCGTCGCGCACATCGGCATTCAGCCGCACCTCTCGCCGCAGAGCTTGCGCACGGGTCTGACCCCGGCGGGCGTGCGCGCCCTGGATCAGCAGCTGAGCGCGCGCTCGGTCACGCAGGACCTCGCTCGGATCAAGATCTGGAACGCGCACTACAAGGTCATCTACTCCGACGACCACAGCCTGATCGGGCGCACGCTCACTCCGAGCGACGACCTCGTGAACGCGCTCGCCAACAGGCCCAACGACGCCCAGGTCGTCAGCCCCGAACTGCACACCGAGACGGCCAGCGAGATCGGTCTCGGTCAGCTGGTGGAGGTCTACGTGCCGCTGCGCTTCAGCGCGTCCGGGCCGCCGGAAGGCGCGTTTGAGATCTATCTGAGCTACCGCCCGATCGCGGCCGCGATCGCCGCCGATAAGCGGACGATCGCGCTGCTCGTGGCGATCGGGCTGGCGCTGCTGTGGGCGATCCTCTACCGCATCGTCGCGAGGGCCTCGCGTAGGCTGCGCCGCCAGGCGCGGGAGAACTACCGCCTCGCCCGCTACGACCCGCTGACGCAGCTGCCGAACCGCACGCTGTTCATCGAGGGCGTTGCCGAGGCGGTGCGCGAGGAAGATCGCCACAGCAGCGCGGTTGCGGTGCTGTTGATCGATCTGGACCACTTCACCGAGGTCAACAACACGCTCGGCAGCGCAAACGGCGACCGCGTGCTGTGTGAGGTTGCGCGACGGCTGCACAGCGACCTCGCAGACGACGCGCTCGCGGCCCGTCTGGGAGGAGACGAGTACGCGATTCTGTGCCCGCGCACGCAGGGCGTCTCAGGTGCGCTTGGCACCGCCGCGGCGCTCCAGTCGAGCCTCGAAGCGCCGATCGTGCTCGACGGCGTCGCCCTCAACGTCGAGGCCAGCATCGGCATCGCGGTGATGGGAGAGCACGCGACAGACCCTGACGCACTGCTCCGCCACGCCGACGCGGCGCTCGCCCACGCGCGCTCGCGTTTCAGCCGGATCGAGGTCTACTCGGCCGAATGCGACCGCTTCGACGCCACGCGTCTGATGCTGCTGGGTGAGGTTCGCGGGGCTCTGGAGCGCGGCGAGTTCATCCTCCATTACCAGCCCAAGCTCGACCTCCAGCGCGGGCGCATCACGGGCGTCGAGGCGCTCGTGCGCTGGCGCCATCCCGAGCACGGGCTGCTGGCGCCGCCGAAGTTCATCCCCCTGATCGAGCAGACCGCGCTGGTCGGTCCCGTCACCCTGCACGTGATCGACGAGGCACTCAAGCAGCTGGTCGCTTGGAGTAGGCGCGGGCTGCGCCTGGAGATGTCGGTCAACCTCTCGGCCCGCAACCTGCTCGACGCCGAGCTTCCCGGCAAGATCGCCGACCTGCTGTACCGCCATGGCGTTCCCGCTGCTCAGCTCACGGTCGAGATCACCGAGAGCGCTGCGATGGCCGATCCCGACAGGGCGGTTGCGGTGCTGCAGGCGCTGCGGGCGAGCGGCGTCGGTGTATCGGTCGACGATTTCGGGACGGGCAACGCCTCGATCGAGTATCTCGCGACGCTTCCGGCGACCGAGATCAAGATCGATCGCTCCTTCGTCACGGACATCCTCGACGACAGGCGGTCTGAGGCGATCGTGCGCTCGACGCTCGACCTGGCGCGAAATCTCGACCTGACCGTCGTTGCGGAGGGCATCGAGACCGAGGCCGTGATGGCGCATCTGGCCGTCCTGGGCTGTGAAACCGGACAGGGCTACTTCATCTCACGGCCGTTGCCCGCGGAGGAGCTCACGCCGCAGCTGACCACGGCGTTCGGCATCGCCGCCGGCGCGCTCGAGGCCACCGGCGGCTCGGTCGCCGTGGCGGGCTCGCCTGCCTGAGGCGTGCGCTGCGGGGCGCGGCGCATAGCGTGAGAGTTGGCTGAGCGTGACGGCCGGTGGCGGCTGCACGACCTGGTGGGAGCCGTCGTCAAACACGATCACGCCGCCCTGCGGCAGCCACGCCGCCGCTGCGGCGGGGCCGCTGAGAATCGCTGCCTTCGCTCGAATCTCGGCCATGAGCGCACTCGCCGCCAGCGCCGTCACCTGCACGACCCCCGTGAAAGCCGACCTGCCGGTCGAGGGGTCGAGCAGATGGTGGGCGACGCGCCCGTCGCGGTCCAGCCAGCTGCGCCGGCCAATGCCACTGGTGGCGACGCCGGATTGGCACAGGTTGAATGTGTGAAGAGTGCGCCCGTCGAATGGACTTTCAACCCTAACCGGGCGCGTCACATTCGCTGCTCCGCCGATCGCGAGATCGCCCGCGCAGTTGACGGCGAAGCCTGGGTGGCTTGTGAGGGTCTCGGCGAGCACGTCAGCGAACAGGCCCTTCGCCAACCCACCGCTGTCGATCCGGACGCCGGGCGGTCGCGTGACGGTGCGCTTGGCGAGGTTCGCCTCGATCTGCTGCCACCGCGGTGAGACGGCGCCAGCGGCCGGCGAGCGGGCGGGGGCGAGCTCGAGCGCCACGGCGAGCGCAAGCGGGTGCGGCAGGTCGCGGGTGTAGCCCGCGCGCTCGATCTCGGCGATGAGCGTTGCGTCCACCAAGCCGCCGGTCAGCGACCCGGCGCTCTGCACGGCCTGCGCGAAGCGTGCCATCAGCGGACGCACCGGCACCTCGGGCCGCGGGTCGTCGTTGAGCAGCGACAGCTCGCTTCCTGGCAAGAAGCGCGAGAAGCGCCCATGCCAGGCAAGCAGCGTGCGCTTGACCACGGACGCGGCTTCGCGTGCTGAGCCCGCCCGCCCGGCGCCGATCACAAGCGCGGCGCACGATGAGCCGAAGCAGTCGAACTCCTCGATGATCTCAGTGTTGGTGCTCATGACTGTGACGTGGTCACGGCTGAGGCGCTGTTGCTCGATTCCTGGCCCGCGGAAGCGCTCGACGCGCTCGCGCTTCGAGCGGCCGCACCCACGAGCGCGGGATCGTGCCCAGAGGCGAGCTGCACATACATGGTCAGGAAGGCGGCGGCGAACAGCGCCACGGCGAGGGCGGCGATGGCTCGCCGGATTCGACGCGCACGCTGGCGTATCGACTTGCGATGACTTGCCGCGAGGGCTCTGGCTTTGAGCTGCTCCGCCGTGCGCGGGGCGGATGGCCGCCGGGAGGGGCTGTCGCGTGAGTCCATCTTCACTCAATCAGGCTGCCGGGCTGGGTTGGCTGTGTGGTGTAGTCGCGGAGCTCAGCATGCGAGCGAGCAGCAGGAGGATCGCTGGCGCGACGACGATCGCGGTCATCGCCAGGAACCAGCCCTGACCGGCGTCGGTGCCCTCGCCGAGCGAGTGCGCAAGCCCGAGGATCCAGGCGAGCGCCGTCAAGCGGTGTAGTCTGCGCCAGCGCTGCACGCCGATACGGGCGCGCGCGTAGTAAGAGAGGCCGAGCGCGAGCATCGCCCAGAACGCGATGATTCCCATGCTCGTCCACAGCGTCTTGTATCCGCCGAGGAACGGGATCGCGACGTCGCCGAGACTTGGATGGAGATACCTGTCGCCGATCAGGGTCAGTCCGTGGACTGCGAGTGCGGCGAGCGTGGCGAGCGACAGCGTCTCGTGCGTCACGCGAAGCTCGGGCCGGTGTCCCTTGAGAATGCGTCCTCCCATCGCTAGCCCGACGCAGACTGAGACGCTCGAGAGCACGAGCGCGGTGATGCCTGCGGCGCGGCTGGTGATCCAGTAGAGGTGTGGGGCGACCGCGGTCGCGAGGGTGCTGGCGTGGGTTGTGCTCATGGCTTGGACCGAGCGTCGCGAACCCTGCTGAAGTGCCAGTAACCGGCGAGTAAGGGCACGCTAAGAGGGGAGGGTGAGGGACCCCGGTGGTTGGATCGCCACCCGCGCGGCCCGCCTGCGTCTAGCATGCGGGACGAATGGTGACTCGCTCTTTGCGAATCGTAGGGATCGTTCTCGCTCTCGCGGCCGCGGCGGCGGCGCTCACGCTCGCGAGCGGCGCACGGGAGGCGCGAGCGGGCGGCGGGTGGTGGATTCCGCCGCAGCAGCTGACGTGGTACTGGCAGCTGACGGGAAAGGTCAACAACGACCAGGCGGTCGCCGCGTATGACATCGATGGGTTCGAAAACAGCGCCGCGGAGGTCGCAAAGCTTCACGGTCAGGGCAAGCACGTGATCTGCTACATCGACGTTGGCACGGCCGAGGACTTCCGTCCCGACTACTCCGAGTTCCCGAGGTCGCTGCTCGGGCGCTCCAACGGCTGGCCGGGGGAGAGGTGGCTCGACATCCGTCAGCTCGGCGTGCTCGAGCCGATCATGACGACGCGCTTTCAGATGTGCAGGGAGAAGGGCTTCGACGCCGTCGAGCCTGACAACATTGAAGGCTATGCGAACAACAGTGGGTTCCCGTTGACCGCTCACGAGCAGTTGATCTACAACGAGTGGGTCGCCGACGAGGTCCACTCGCTCGGCATGGCGGTGCTGCAGAAGAACGACGGTGAACAGACCGAACAGCTGAAGCCATATTTCGACGGGGCACTTACAGAGCAGTGCAACCAGTATGGTGAATGCGCGGACTTCCAGCCGTATCTGGGGGCGGGTGAGCCTGTCCTCAACGCCGAGTACCGTCTGTCCACGCGCAAGTTCTGCGCGACTGACAACGCCGCAGGAATCATGGGCGCGCGCTACAACCTCGCCCTCAACGGGAAGCGCTTCCAGTCCTGCTGGTAGCTCGACGCGCGCCCTACGCGCCCTACGCCCGCTGCAGGCGCAGGTCGAATTCCATTGTCGCTTTGCCGGTCACGGTGACGAAGCCGCCGACGCTCGGAGCGCTCATGCCGAACTCGCTCCAGGGGAAGGTAAGCGCACCGGCGGCCCGCAGCGTCGATCCCGACACGCTCAATTCGACCGGCAGGGTCTCCTGCTTTGAAGTTCCGTGGATGTCGAAGATCCCGGTAGCGGACGTTCGCCCGACACCGCCGTTGGTTGCGCTCGCGGGGAGCGTGATCGGCCCGGAGAGGACGAACGTGGCCGTCGGGTAACGACTGCTTTCGAGGCCGATTTCATGGATTTTTTCATCGCGCATCGACCTGTCGCTCGTGAGCGTGTTGACGGCGACGTCGAACGACGCGGCGGTGATGGTGATGCGACCGCCCGTCTCCGTCGACGTGGCAGCGCCGGTTATGTCGGATGTCCGTCCGACGGCGTCGCTCTGGGCGGGCAGGAAGGCCAGCTTCTCGCGAACGCGATAGCCGGCCTGTGAGCCGCTGGCGACGCTCCAGCTTGCGCGCGACCCGGCGCTCGACGCTGTCGCGCTCGCCTGCGCGCTCGAGCTGCTCGCGCTGGCGGCGGTCGAGGAGGTCAGCTTGAACGGCTTGGGCGAGGAGGTCGGGAAGATCACGAAGTAGACGAGCACAAACGCAAGGACGATCACCGCCATGGCGACGGCGCCTGCGATCAGGGCGAGACGTTTCTTGTCCGTGCCTCCAGACAGCTTGGTCATCGTTCTCAGATCCTCTCGGTGTTGGGGTAGCGGCGGTCGGGCCGCCGGTCCAGCCTTATCAGAGAGCGCTGCGCTGAGGAGAAAATTAACGCTCGCTAAGAGTCGCGTGAGTCTCGACGCGGGGTGCGCCGGCGCGCAAGCGGCTGGCGCGTAAACGACTGGCGCCGAAGGGGCCGCGACCTGGTCGCGGCCGAGCAGCGAAGCGACGCGGTCCTGAGCCGCTCGAGGAACCTGCCCCTTCCAGCCGGGAGGCCTTCCGGTTTGGGTGGCGCGGCCTCACACCTCAGTGGCCTCGCTCTTTACGGCTCGGAACCGCGTCTGCGCGCAACCTAGGAGCATCTGCGCTCGATTGCAAGGGTCGCTCGAGGGCGCTTTCCGCACCTTCCGAGGAAATCGTCGGACCGGCGAAGCGTCGCAGTCCGCTGCGAACCCATTCGGGCACGTCGGCCTTGCTCCAGGTGTCCATGACCACGATGCGCTATGGTTTACAGTATGGCTACCAAGCGCAGGGCCGTAGGCATCATCCGAGTGAGCGAGCAGGGCGACAGGCCGAACGACCGGCTGGCCTCACCGGACACGCAACGCGAACGCATCGAGGCCGAGTGCAAGCGCCAGGGATTCGGACTCGTAGCCATGCACGAGGGCATAGACGAAAAAGGATCAGTCTCCCTGCGGAAGCGTGAGGGCCTGCGCATCGCTGTCGAGGCCGTAGAGGCAGGGCAAGCGGATGTCATCGTTGCCGCCTACTTCGATCGGCTGTTTCGCTCGATCGAGACACAAACCGAGGTCCTGCGTCGCGTCGAGGCCTCTGGCGGCAAAGTGCTCAGCGTCGATGTTGGAGCAATCAGCCACGACTCGGCCGCCCAGTGGCTCAACGCAACGCAGCACGGCATGATGTCCGAGTACTTCTCGCGGCTGACGCGCGAGAAGTCGGCAGACGGTCAGCGACTCGCCGTCGAAAAGGGCCGATGCCCGTTCCCTGCGATCCCCGGATACCAGCGGGGCGATGACGGCGTGCTCGCCCTCGACCCGGTCGAGGCACCCGTCGTAGCCGAGGCGTTCAGGATGCGCGCCGCTGGTCGGACGATCAGGGAGATTCAAGGCTTTCTAGTCGAGAACGGGATCGCCCGCACATGGTACTCAACGACAACGCTGCTCAAATCGAGGCTACCGCTCGGCGAGGTCCACTTTGGCAAGTTGGTCAACCTGAAAGCACACGCCGGGCTCATCGACGCCGAGACGTGGCGCGCAGCGCAGCGCAGGGAACTACGCGGCACACGGCCACCGTCGCAGCGGCTTCTAGCCCGCCAGGGCGTCCTACGGTGCGCCTCGTGCGGCTCACGGATGGTCGTAGGAACGAACCGGCAGGGGCCGAGGGCCTACTACCTCTACCGCTGCCCCGCGACCGGCGACTGCACTAACCGTGTGACCATCGGTGCCGACATCGCCGAGCGTGTTGTCACTACCGCCGTCCGCACTGAGCTGGCCAACGTGAAGGGGCGTGCGTCGGCGAGGGCAAACGCCCGCGAGGCTGTGCAGGAGCGTGACCGCGCGCAGGGCGCGCTTGACGCTGCCGTGCGTGCCTTCGATGGGATGGGCGACGAGACTGCCGTCCGCGAGCGGTTGGCGAGCCTTCGACAGGCCCGAGACGACGCGCAAGAGCGCGTCGATCAGGTCGGCGCCACCGATGACGACCTCGTTATCGACGGCGATGGAGACTGGGACCGGCTGACCCTAGACGAGCGCCGTGCGCTCATTCGCAGGGTTGTCGAGCGTGCAACTGTTGCTCCCGGCCGTGGTGCCGACCGCATTGCGGTCGAGCTGTTCCGCCAGTAGACGGCGAGCTGCGCCGTCAAGGATGCGCTCTACGTCGTGGCGCATCGTTGCCGACAGTGTGCGTGTCATGTCGGGTTGGGCCGTTGCCGGCAGGTAGGGCTCCTTTCGTCGTCTCGATTCCGCGCAGCGGAGCAGCGCGGACGGGTCTAGCTGGAGCAGGAACGGCAGGCGGTAGGCGGTGCGCTGTCGCGCAGGCAGGCACCGCTACGCGGATGCCGCCGAGTGGAGCGCCTACTAATCGCGGCTGTGCCGATGTTCGGTCAGCACTTGGCTGAACTCGACGCCAGCGCGATACGCGGCGTGCTTGTCGGGAAAGGCGCGCTCGGCTAGGTTCGCGTCGTCCATAAGCGCCCTGTGAAGCAGGGCGTCACGCTCCGGGCCATGGTGGACTTTGTCAACGGCGGCCATCAGGTCGCCATCGTCCACACGCTCGGCAATCTCGTCGCGTAGGTGCCCTAGCGGATCGGCAAGTACGTCGTTCATGTTGTCACTACTCCTTGGTTGGGGTTGGGTTGCTGCACTACACGGCCCCCTCTCGGCGAGGCCGACACATCGACGTAGCCGGCATCCGTCCGGAGCGCCAGCCTCGCCTCGCACATGCGCCCGAGCGCTCGGCCGACGCTGCCATCCTTCGGACTACGCCCAACGGCCCCGGCGATGGCCGCTCGGGACCTTGGTTCGCCGCCCAACGCTCGTTCGACGGCCCGGATCAGGCGCGTTGCTCGGCTGTAACAGCCGAAGCAGAGCCAAGCGCTAAGCACCTCGGTCCAGCACACCTCGCAATCGTCACGGTGACAGCGGGCGCATGTCTCGCCAGTCCGGTAGCACTCGAACCGACCGCAACGCTCGCAGCGGCCATCGTACCGTCCCATCGGCCTCCCGTTCGTCGGATCGGCACGGCACCGCGTAGTGGTGTCCGTGCGTGGGCGAAGCCCACCTCCCTAGTGCCCGAGTACGTTCCGGCAGCGCCGTGGCAGGAACGCTGGACCTGGCCGGCGCTCAGGCGCCCGGCCCTTGTTCTTGCAGCAATGTAGTAAGTACAAGCGCGGTACGGAGTACCGCGCTCTACTCTGCTCTAAGCGTGACCGTCACGGACTGTCACGCGCTGTCACGGGACCCCTTCTTCGCTCGTCGAGACTTCTGCTGGCGCTCACGGCCACTGGGATCGTCCAAATACCATTCGCGCCATTTGGGGAGACGCAGCTCGAAGCGGTCGCCGTCCCCTTTGACGACCTCCACGATCTCCTCGTTCTGCGCTGCGTGGACGATGGCTCGCACCGTTGCCGCGTCGGCGCGAACGCGCCGAGCGAGGTGGGCGTACTTCCAGGCCACGACTTCGATGTCGTCGCGCTTCCCTCCTCCGATCTGAGTGCCGGCCTCGCCGATCAGTGCCATAATGACCAGCGGGCCAACGGCTCCAAACTCGTCTAGCAGCGATTCGATCGACGGCCGCGTCAGGAAGGCGAAGTCGAACGGCGTCCAGGGCCGCGGCCTGCCCTGCATCTCGGTCACTTCTCCATCGCCGCCAACGCCTCACGGGCGTGCTGCAAGGCTCGCTCGACGTGCTCGGCCGCAGGCTCGGGCAGGCGCTCCAGCACCTTCTCAAGCTCGGTGATCGCGTGCCGTACGTGTGAGCGGTCGAGGTACTTGTGCGCCCTCACGATGCGATCGGCGATACGGGCGTGGAAGGTCACCCTGCGGCCATCCTGTCGGGTGGCCAGTGCTGCCCTCAGCTCGTCACGGGCGGATGATTGGAGTGCGATTGCTGCGGGGCTCACGCCGTGACCCCGGATGCTACCCCGCGGCTGCGCCGCGGTTTCTTAGACTCCATACCGCCGGGCAGCGGCCCGAGCTTTGGGAGTGCCCGGAGCTCGGCGATCAGGGCACTGGCCTGCTCGCCCGTAAGTGTGCCGGGGGGGATGCGCCGCCGTGCGACCACGGCGAGTTCGCGCAGTAGTTTCATCTGCCCGGATGTGGCGGCTGCCGTCACTCGGGGGCTATCGTCTCGACGTTCTCTGCCTGTACCCACACGCTCTCGCCGTCGCTCGCGGTCACGCTGTAGCTGACACCTCGGCGCTCGATGTATACCCCGGTGATGGTCCCCTCGAACTTCGTTAGCGAGTCCCGTATCTCCTCGCCGATCCGGTCTTCTGCGTTCATGGTGCGTCCTTTCGTGTTTGTCGTGTGTAGTGGTACGTCTGCGGGCCGCTCCTAACACTTGGCGGCCAAACGTGGGGATTCGTCCTGCTTCGCGTCCCTAAGCGTTAGGCGCCGCTGCCCTGCGGCGACGTTCGGAGGCTTTGACGCGACAGTGAGGGTGCCTGCGCATCCGCGAGCTGGCGGTCTTCGGTAGATCTTTGCCGCACTCCTCGCAGGTGCGGACTTCCTGTCCACGGTGGACCCAACGTCCACCGTGACGCCGGCTGATGCGCTCTGTCGAGTCGATCAGCGCCTTGAGCTGGCCAAGCTCGACCTCGTTCAGGTCGCCGGCAGCCGTTTCAAGCAGGCACTCGGAGCCGTACAGCTCAAGGTGCCGTTGGTATTCCGCGAGCGTGTGCCGGCGTGAGCCGGCCGTCCTGCTCAGCGTGGGCAGGGGTAAGCCTCCATGTTCGTTCGATGTGTCGCCTCGCGTCGCCCTCAGCGACGCGCTAGCGGGGGTAGGCCGCCCTCGCCTAACGCTTGGACGGAGAGGCGGGACGTTCGTCCGGGGAAGCGTTAGGAGGGGCGTAGAACGGGCTAAAACGCCCCGAGAACAAACCCTAAACCGGCTCTTGAGGGTTGGGTCTTGAGCTGGTCGGATCGTCCTCGGATGGTCTGGATTGGCTTCGGGACTCAGATTCCGCGTAGATACTTTTCTAAAACGGGTCCCATATTCGCAGATTTTCCACGCGACACGGCCGGGTGAACACCGTCGTTCAGCGCTTGCAATAACACCCCCCCCCTATTGACATTGCAGCAGCCTAGGCGCCATACCATCGCCGTTCAGCACGCGCACTCCGATTGACCACCACGGCCGTTCATGCGCCTATCCATCCCAGCTCGGTAGACCTTACGGATCGCGGGGAAGGTCCGGTAAGGTCGGGCGCTGCCGAGTACGGCCGCGGCTCATCCCCAGCTATAAGGACTTATCCGCGATCCCTTATAGGCTCGACTAGCGATGCCGGTCCGTCCCGGACCGCGGAGCCGATGTCGGGGGTCGATCGCCCGAGCCCGAGTCGGCAGGCAATCCACCGCGGGTGCAGGGGTTACTGACGCGATGGTCCGGGGTGGTGGTTACTGGTCGGTAGTCCTATCGGTGCCGACAACCTGCCAGCACTCGTCACCATCCCGTTTCACGGATGCGACGGTGATCCCGAAGTCCCTCGGTGGTCTTGCGCCCTGATCGCCTCGAACGGACCGCGCGGCGACAGGAACACAGGCAGTGCGAGTGCCGGCTAATCGCCAGGTGCTCTGCTGCAACATGGCGTGTGCCTAGTCGCGGCCGGGGCAGCCGGCCGCCTACAGTTTCGAGATTTTTGTTAGTTCGTACCCTTCGGCCGGCGAGATGCAGTCGTAGTTCCATTCCTCCGTACGTTCTTCGCCGGTGTACGTCACCGTACAGCCGTAGAAGATCATCCCGCCCCTGATCTCGTGCGTGTGAAAGAACAGGATTTCTTCTCCGAGCACCGGAGCGCTCATGCCGTTGTACAGAATGAGGTTCTGCCAGCATTTGCGGCCGCCTGCGCCTTCTTCTTCGCCCCCCACGCACCTCCTGTTATCGGTGAACGGACGCGAGGGCGTACCGGATTCCGTCGCAAGCTCAAACAGGCCCTTGTTCGGTCTGAACGTGACTTCGGTACAGGGACCCGCAGGCACAATCTGGCACATCTGCCAATGACCGCCGAGCTTGACGGGCGTAGCCCTAGCGGCACTCGCCGACGCGACGTAGATCGCGGCTGCACCCATCGTCAGAACGGCAGCAGCCAGCCTGAATGCGTTCACGCGCATCACACGGCGAATACTACTCCTGATGCTGCGGAGAGCGTGCCCTTGACAGCCATGCGAACATACGTTCCCAGTCGATTCAGATGGATACGCCCTCCCACATCCCTGAGAACTCGACATCCGGCGTTCCCGGGCGGATCAACCAGCGGCCCGAGCAGGCCATGTCCACTCAAATCGAGTAAGGACATACGTTCGCCTATGGGACTGCCACCCTACCGCCCACGCAAAGACCTCGAACACTGGCTCGACCGCGGCAACCTGCGCATGTCCATCACTGCTGCAAAGGGCCTGGTCGCCGACAACGGTGGCAGGCCACTCGACCTAGCCACGGCGCTGCGATTCCTGCCGCTGGTCGCAGAGCAGTTGGACGCGTGGGCGCTGCGTTGGCTTGGCCGTTGGATCGAGCAGGCGGCCGAGGTTGCCGCGTTACTTGCCGACCTGACAGCGGAGCCGACGACGTTGGACGCCCTGCACGAGTTGGTTTAGTTGATTACGGTTCGGGTATGACGATCCTGTCGGTTGATGACGCCTTCATAGTCGGAGTCGCCTTCGATTTGCTCGGTGGCTTCCTTCTCGCTAGCGGCCTGCTTGCTGATCCGCGCGACATGGCTCATCGAGCCTCAACCTTCGTCGGGTACAACAACGCAGTCGTCGAGCGTGAAGTCCGGGCACGCACCGATGGCGAGGCAGGTCTGGCAATGCTCGTCATTGGCTTTGTGCTCCAGTTCGTGGGCTACACAGCCGCTCCTGTAGCGCCTCCGTCGCGTCAGGTTCCACTTTGACGCCCCACCTACGTCGCGCTAAGGCCGGTTCGGGTATGGCGCGAAGATAAGCTGCGACCCGGAGTCGAGGCGGCCCTGCGACAGGCTGGCGCATGGACTGACCAGCATGTCCAAGCGCAGCGTGGTGTAACGATCACCTTCGGCGTTTGGCTTTTTTGCGGGAGGGGGGCGGCCGTTTGACACGTGTTGGGGGTGTGACCGGCTCGCTCTCGTGCGGCCATTCGTGCTCTGTCGCCACCCGGCCCCGACCACCGCTGAGGACCACCGGGATCGGAACGCTTCGGACCAACTCCCCATCGATGTGAACTTCAAGGCGGTATAGCCCGCTCCGCACGGCGACGGCGTTGATCTGGAGGGCGATATGCGTGAAGCGCTCCTCACCGTCTACGAGCGGCGGCGGCTCGACGTCTGGAGCGAAGGTATCAAACTCGATCCCCGGGACGTTGGGCCTCCGGAGCGGTCCGATTAGGGCAACACGGAAATGGTGACTTCGTCGCAAGTCGTCATCATCAATCTTGAGACGAAGTAGGACCCCCATCGGTATCGGGAAGGGAAGCATCGGCACCTCCAGCCGTGAGATGCCTCCACCATGTACATAGAACTTGTCGTCGGGCGGCGTGCTAACCGCGTCCGCGATTATCAGCGAATCAAGCTGCACCAGCGGCCTCCGCCACAACGTCGGGCAAGAACAATGTCTCGGGCTCCTGGTGAAACCGAGAGACCGCCGTATGAATCAAGAGTCGTTTCCACTGCCAATCTTCCAGGCGCGCGATTTTCTTGCAGTCCAGTAGCAATGCCGCCGGGAACGGCTGCTCCAAGGTCAGGTCTGCCACTTGATCCTTGAGCACCGTGCCTTCCCCGAACACGTAGAAGTAGTCCTGCTGTTCGCCCGCGCGCGCTTCCTCTTGCTGCTTCTCGGGATACTGCAACGCGGGGCGTAGCGGGGCGACCTGGATAAACACCCGCGCGGCAGCGCTCGACTTGCCGGCCTCGACATAGCGTTCGTAGTCCTCGCACGTGCAGCCGTTCGAGGTGACGACGCCGCGATGCTTCGAGCCAAACTCGGCCTCGCCGTTCCTCCACCGAAGGAACGGCACGTCGGCTAGAAGGTCGCCCTGGTCAAGGGTTGCGTCGGACTTCTTGAGCGCTTTGCGCTGCGGCACGGAGACGGGTTAGTCGTCCACCGCTTCGAGCATCGCGAGCCGGTCGCCGAACGCGTCGCGTGGCGACGGCTTCACCAACGGAGTCCACCGCTCGTAATCAATGCCACCGACGGGCCACGGGGCCGGACCCGCCTCTTCGGTCTGCTGCTCAACCCGTACGTTGCAGACGTGAATGACCAGCGAAGGGAAGGCGCGCGTGGGCGGGGTTGCGTCTGGCGGCAGCGCGATCAGGGGTGCCATCGGATCACCACCGCGTGGAGTGCGCCTTGCTGCCATGTCTTTCTCATCGTGGTTCCCTTCGGCTACTTGACATTTGACGACCTGGGTTGCGCAGATAGTGGGATGCCTATTCGCCGCCCGGTCACGCAATCCCCCGCGTGGGGGCGGGTTGTTGGTGTGGTGGTCTTCGAGCAGCGGTCGGGGTCAGCGACCGTACTTCCCTGCCATACCGGCGGTCATCGCACGCCGCAGAGTCCATGATAGGACGGTGCGGCTGGCCGTGGGGCAGCCTATACCGAAGCGCGGTCGCTGGCAAGCCCCAACTGCATCCGGCGACTTCGGCCAGCGACCGGGCATTTGATAGCTACTCGGTTACGCAGTCAAGTCCCGCAGCCACTTCGACAGTTCGCGCCGAAGCGGCATTGGCCACCCGGTGTGCGCCAGTGCGGCAATATGCCCGCGTTGGCCCAGCGTTGAATGAGGAAGCGGGCCGCTTCTCCAGTGGTCATCGTTGTCTCGATCATGGCTACGCGCTCAGTAGTACGAGGTTGGGCCGACCTCGACTGAGGTCCGATCGGTGACGTGATGGCTCGCCCACATAGGAGCAACCCTCAACGGCTTCGGCGAGCTCGTCCAGCGTAATCGCGTCCACGTAGATGCGAGCCGTCGTCTCGATCGAGGAGTGCCCAAGTAGGGCCTGCGCGGCGCGCAGGCCTGCGTGTCGAGCGACCATCGTGGCGAAGGCGTACCGCAGCGTGTGGGGACTGACTTTGCCGGCGATGCCGGCTCGCTTGGCGACTTCTCGCACGATCCGAGCAACGGTCGTGTGGTCGAGCGGTTCGCTGGACATCGGCCTTCTGCCGTCCATACGTCCGCCCCTCTGCTTGGCGTAGAGCACAGGCCCGTCCGGCTCAGTGGTCCTACGTATCTGGGCGGCGATCGGTGCGAGCTCGGGGAGCACGTATACCCACCTCGTCTTGAGTCCCTTGGCCCCAGCGTCGGCAGCAATCTGCACCCATTGGGGGCGGGCGAAGTGTCGCCCTCGAAGCCCGATCAGCTCAGCACGTCGAGCACCCGTACACAACCCGAGGTAGATGACCCGCGTCTCCCGCTCTGTCTGGCAGGCCGCCATGATGGCCCGGACCTCCTCCCTGGTTAGTCGGTAGACGGTGGCTTGCTGTGCCTTCGCCTTGCGCACCTGCGATGCCGGGTTCGTCTCGCGGTAGCCCTCCTCGACGCACCAATTGTGGAAGCTGCCGATGGCAGCGTGACGGCAACGCTGCGAGTTCGGATGATCCCATCGCCGCAGGGTCGCCTTGACGTGGAGCCGATTCGCCTTGAGCAAGCCAACCTCGCCGACATCCTCGGCGTACAACTCCAGCGTCCGCCGGTACGCCAGTTGGGTGTGCTTGCTCAGCAGCCGGCCGGACCGCTTCATGTCGGACAGGTATTCCTCGATCAGTTCGGCCGAGGTCCTGTCGGCTAACGCGGTCATACGGCACCACCTACCAGCTCCCGCTCAATGCGCCTACACGGCACGATGCCAACGGATGCGTGGCCCCTGCAGGTCCCACAGATACCCGCCGTCCCGCGTGGCAGCAGCAGTCCACACCTGCCACACGTCAACGGCCGTCCCTCCAGCGTCCTGCGGTGCCGCATCGTCATATCTAGCGCTCGTGAGGCCATGTCCACTCCTTCGGTTGGGGCTCCGAGAAGGGACCGGCTCTTGGCGTAGGGTGCTCATGCGCCGGGAGTTAGTCGCTCTCGGGGCCACGCCCCCGGCTGGACGGCCAGCGCGGGGGCACTTAGGACCTATCCCGGTTGGGTGGCGGTGAGGGTCGCGAGGTGGGCCTTCTTGAACGCGATCAGGCCGCTGGCGAGCTGGAGTAGGGCGAGGTGGTTCTCGTCCTTCTTGGACCAGCGGATGAGGATGGCGCGGTTGCGGTTCAGCCAGGAGTGTGTTGCCTCGACGACCCACCGGCGGGCTCGCCAGCCGGGTGTGCGGGCTTTGAGTTTGATCTCCTCACCGCGCGTGCGGATGTGCGGCGTGTAACCGTGCTTGACCGCCAGATCTCGCATCGCCGGGGAGTCAAAACCGCGATCGAGGCACAGGCCCTGTGGATGCTCCGCGGTCGGTTCGGGGCGTTCGATCGGGATGCTGGTCAGGGTCGGCTCTAGCAGCTTCTGGTCGTGGCGGTTGGCGCCGTCGTGCGCCAACCCGATCGGGACCCCCGCTCCCTCGCTGAGAACCTCACGCTTCGCCCCCCCTTGGCCCGGTCAGTGGGATTCGGGCCGGTCTTCGGACCGCCGAGCGGCGCCTTGGTCATCGCGCCGTCGGCTGCCAGCCACGCCCAGTCGATGCCGACGACCTTGTCGTACTCCAAGAGCCCCTGGCGCCAGATCTCGGCGAACACCCCGGCCTGCTCCCATTCCTGAAAGCGCCGGTGCGCAGAGCTCGAGGAGCAGACCCCGGTCGCGTTCAGCGCGTTCCACTGCATCCCGGTCCTAAGCACCAGCAGGATCGCGTCCATCGCGTCACGATCGGGTACCCGCGAGCGATGAGTGCCCAACGGGTGAAACGGTGGTGGCGGCAGCAACGGCTCGATCCGCTCCCACAACCAGTCCGGCATCCGCCAACCATCATCCTTACTGACCATGTAGCCCATCACAGACCTCCTGATCGAGTGGCACGAACGCCGGCCGATCAGAAGTTCAACGCAGCTCTACATAATCCTTCCGGGATGGGTCCTTATGGGTTGCGGCACACTACCGCAACGCGGTCGCCGTGTCTAGGCCAAAGCGACCTAGCCGCGCAGACTGCCGATCAGGCGACAGGTGCGGGCGTATTCCTGCGGTGCCGGGCTGAACCCAAAGCCCGAGTATTCCCGGCTTTCGATCAGCGCATCGGCTTCGGCGTAGGTCATCCCGTAGCCGCAGAAGGCGAAGGCCATCGACCACTTCTCCCACTCGGTATTGATCGCGGCAAAGGCATTGATCGGCCACCACCACTTCGGGTCGTAGCCGTAGATCGCCGAGAACGCCTCTCGGTGCCGGTCCCGGTCGCCGATCACCTCGTCATAGACGTGGCCAAACTCATTCAGCAGATTCAGGTGCCACCACCACGCTTCGTACTGCGGGTGCCAGTCCATGTGCGGAATGTAGACCGCCTCGTTACGTGCGGTCGGCTCTGCTTCGTCTTCGCTGGTGAACGAGGCGCAGGTCTGGACCGTGCTGGCTTCCTCGCCGGGTTCTTCCCTACGCTCAGCCGGGGAGCCTTCCGGGCGCCCTTCGTTGCAGTTGCCTTCGTAGAGCCGCACCCAAATGGTGGGCGTCGGGGCACGAGACGTGTTGATCCATTGCTGTAGCTGTTCCTGCTCGGCCCCGGGCGAGCCGTAGAGATAGGCGTGGGCGCCCGCCGTCGAGGACAGCGCGAGCGATACGAGGACTGCGAGGACTGCTGCTAGCTTGGGCACTGTGGACCTCCTGTTAGGTCTGCCTGCCCCGGAGCGCACCAACGCTGCCGGGGCTCTTTGTGGAATCGACTTTAGGCCAAAACGACCCACCCATCATAGCGCATTTGGGCCAAAACGACCCTGGTGCTCAGCGCCCCATATCGGGAGCCTGCGCCGATGGACAAGGCACGCGACGCCGAGCGCGATCAGCTCGTACTCGGACGTGCCCTCCAGGCGCTACGAAAGGGCGCCGGCAAGACACAGGAACAGCTCGGGGACATCCTCGGCGCCGATGCCACGCTCGTGTCGAGGATCGAGCGTGGCAAGCGGGGGATCAGGTGGGCGACGCTAATGCGCGTGCTCAGGGCGCTTGGCGTGAGCGTGAGCGAGTTCGCCCGCGAGGTCGAACGCCAGCAGGAGGGCTAGGCGTAGGCGCTCCTGTACATGGCTTCCATGTAGGCGGCCGTGGCTGTCGTAGCCGCAAGCTGGTAGGTCACCGTCCGTGGGTTCGGCGGCGCCTCAAATGCGGACCAGTTAGTTAGCTTCGCGTTTAGCATCGCCAGCGCATTGGCGGTGCCGTTCAGCTCTATGCGCCGTTCGGCCGTCAGAACTTCGAGGTAGTTGCCGGAAGTCAGTTCCCCCGTGAGCTGGATACGCGAACCATCGGATGTGCGGATAATGCTCGGGTTTTCACACGGGCCGTGAATCTTGAAGCTCACGGGGGTCAGGCGGTTACCCGCCTGTGCGATAGTGAGCGAGCTACCGACAGGCGTACCACCAATCGGACCGCGCTCAATGTAGGACGTAGTGGTGTTTATGGTGTAGAAGTATTCACTGTTGACCGCTAGTCTCGCGGGAGCAGCGAACCCCCCAACGAACGACCGTATGACTTCCGTACCTGCAAGTTTGGCCCGCCCAACGGATTCTCCCGTCCCGTCGGCCCAATACAGATACGTGCCGTCGAGCGCGATCCCGTTTAGTTCGCTGATCCCCGTGACGTATTCCAAGTTTACTTCGGCCCCGGCTATAGTGGCCTGCGCAATCGCACCGCTGGCCGCAGCCCAAAAGACATGCGACGAGTTGACCGCGAGCCCATGGGAGCAGCTGTCCCGCGTAGGTATACGGCTATCCAAGCCTTTTCGATTGAGGTGCCGGCGAGTTTGGCGCGGCCGACGTTCATCTGTTCGTTGGTGTGCACGGTCCAGTAGAGGTATGTGCTGTCGATCGCAATGGAGACGACAGACCCGGAGTGCCCGGCCAGGGCTTCTGTCGTTAGCCATGATCCTTCGACCGTACCACCGGCAATCGTAGCTTTGCCGATACCCACACTCGTCAAGAAATAGACATTGGAGGCGTTGACGGCGATTTCCGTTACGACGTTGCTCAGCCCTTTGATCCATTCGGGTTCGTTCCCTATGCCGCTCAGTTTCATGCGGGCTATGTTTTTGCCGTTCCCGTAGTAAATGTAAGTGCCGTCAATGGCGATAGCCGTAGCGGCAACCGCCCCCGCTTTGACGTATTCCTCTTCGGCACCCGTCCCCGTGATCGTCCCGCCGGTCGCTTCCGTCAACGTCTGCGAGTACGCCCGCGGGTCTTCCGATTGGAACTGTACGTGGTAGGGGATGAACCCCCACGCCTCCTGCAACACGGGCTCCAGGTCGGACGCGAGCTTGACCAGCTTCTGCAGTTTCAGGCCCGACACGCCCTCCGTCCACTTCATCAGCGCGGAACCGTAGTCGAGCGTTTCCTGACACACCTGCGTCAGCTTACGCAGTTCTTCCAACCCCGCTTCGATCGAGACGGTGGACCACACCTCGCCGTCGATCGCGATGAGACTACCTTCGCTGTACTTCGTCTCGTCAATGCTGCCGTGCGCCTGGGGGCGCACGCGGGTAGACTTGCGCAGCGGGGCGATACCTACGAGGCCCGTTGCCTGTGACACGAGCCGGCGTGAGGCGGCCGTGTCTTCGTGCAGGACGATGTCTTCGGGCGGTTCCGCGTGATTGGCTAGGGTCAGCTTGCTGAGCACGCTAGGCCCCGAGCTCCGGGTTGGCCGCCGTGGCGTCCTCGGCCGATCCGACACGCACCACATAGCGGCGCAGCTCGCCGTCGAGCACCCGAGCAATTCCGGCCGCTACTTCGTCGTAGCGAGAGCGAAGCTCCGTGCAAAGCTGGCGCGCATCGCGCGCCGACACGCCGCCGATGACAGCCTCGCGCTCGGCTAGGTCCGGCGTTTCACCATAGACATCCCGCTTTTGCTCCTCGGTCAGCTCGACGCAACGGAACATGCGACCGCGGGCTGCGTGGAGGATGATGCCAGCCGGCAAGTCGCCCCGCACCACGGCGTGCGGGACCGTGAGCGGCCGACCAGTGTCGGCCGGGGGTGTGGTAGTAGTCATGGTTCGCCTCCTGGGCGTTGGTTGTAATCGTGGTCGCTAGAGCCCCACAATCGCCGTCTAAGGCGATGCGGCCTAGGTTGCGGCGTTCGCGGGTGGGGTAGACAGGGTCCGTCTTGCGGGGCGCTTAGAGGCCCGCGGTGCAACGTCGTGCCCTTCCGGGAAGCGGGCCGACGTAGGAAAACCCGCTCCCCCCTCTGCGCGCGCTGGCGCTCGCGCCTCATCCGGCGAGAGCTTGCCGGGGCACGCGAAGCCAGCCGTAGCCCGTACCCGCCGCCCTAAGCCTAAGACGGAAACGCTCCTCCGCGCTCGGCTGCACGTCGGACGGCAAGGGTGCGCCGTTCGCGCTCCTGCGAATGCCGTTGGAGTCCACGTAACTGTCGTGACTAGTACGGCGTGACGGCGTCCGCATCGTGCCCGCGGTGTGCGTCCGAGAAAGCGCGGCCGTGTGAGATGTGCGAGCGAGATTGACTTGAGCGCGAGCGACCTGGATCTCCCTTACCTCCCGGTTCGACGCGCCTCCCTGCCGCATGGCCGCCTCCCGTGTCTGTAACCCCATGGCGCGGTGCTCGACCTCCGTGAGCGGAGCGCGTTCTCTCATACGACGCATCGCTGTTCGTGCCAAATCGCCATCGCCAAGTATCCGGCGAGCCGCATCTTCGGGCAGACCCCTCACCTTGCCGGCCATCACCGCAGCATGCAATCGGCTCGCGGGTGAGCGACCTTGACCTCCACGGCCTGGGCGTGACTCGCGCACCTCAACCATTGACCGGGTCCGCCACGCCGCCGCGCACCTTCATTGCCGTCTGCGGCCGCGGATTGGGGCTCGTGAAGCCCCACGGCTCGGGGTCGGGCACAAAGTGATCGCGTGGGATGCCGCACGGACGCGGGCCATCGTCCACGGGGACGCGTGGCGCAGTCTCGATCGCGAGCACAAGCCGATGACGCGCCCCTCTCAGGGGGTCGTCACTCGGGGGATTCTGAGCGCGCAGTACCGCGTCCACCAGTGATATCAGCGCCACGATCTGCGCCGACTCAAACACCACTGGGCCGCTCTCGCCGCGAGGCGGCACAACAGGGCCGGGGGCTCCGTGCTCGAAGCTGCGTACGGCAATGGGGGGCGCATCCGCGCCGGCCTCCTCGACTGATACGTGTAGCGCAGTGGCGAGCTCCACGGTGCATTCGTCGGCGCGGTCACGCCGCCCTTCCTTTGAGAACTTGGACCGCTCCTGCATCAGCCCCGCGGCGTAACTCGCCACCCGCGGGTCACTCATCGCTCGCTCGCGATCTGTCTGCCCTGCGGCTGGTCGCCGCAGGCGATCTAGCACTGGCATATTTATTGCTCCTGGTTGTGGGGTTTGGGTTGCGCCGGCAGCAGCTACCGCTGCGGCGAGCGTGTCCTGTGCGGCGTGTACAGCTTGTGGGAACCGGACGTCTGTCAGCACGTGCTCCTGTCTTGTCGTGGATCTGCTACATAAGGTTGAGCGTCCCCGAGCGGAGGAAGGCCGTAGCGGAGCTGGCCGCGGAGGGAATGAGTACCCGCGAGGCGGGTGAGGTGTTGGGGGTGGGCAAGAGCACCGTCGCCGAAGACGTCGCGGCTGTCCACAATCGGACAGCCGAGCCCGATAACCCCCCGGAAGACGGGGACGACGAGCCCGACACTGTCCGAAATCGGACAGCCGAGCCCGATAACCCCCCGGAAGACGGGGACGACGAGCCCGACACTGTCCGAAATCGGACAGCCGAGCCCGACGACCCCCCGGAAGACGGGGACGACGAGCCCGACACTGTCCCAAATGGGACAGCCGAGCCCGACGACCCCCCGGAAGACGGGGACGACGAGCCCGACACTGTCCCAAATGAGACAGCCGAGCCCGATGCAAATGCATCACCCGAGCCCGAGAACGTGGCATCCGTTAGCAAGGCCGGCGACGCTGCTGACACAAATGTGTCAGACGGGGGCGAAGATGCCCCGGATGGCGGAGCACCCGGCGACGCTGCTGACACAAATGGGCCACCACGCTTGCTAGGGCCGGCCCAGCCCCGGGGCGCGCAGGAGAGCGCCGGCCAGCCATCCCCCACTAGGACGACCAGCCGGCGCTACATGTCCCGGAACCCCCGGCGCAGCGAGGGACCAGCTCGGAGCGCCGAAGATGGAGGGGGCGCCGCCCGGACGCCCCCCACTAGTAGCTCAATGTGTAAGGGTTAGTCTACGAGCGCGTAGAACGTCGGACGCGAGCAGCCCAGCACTTCGGCCATGCGCTTGCGGTTGCGCCCGTGTTCGATCATAGGCAGGAGCGCGAGACGCACCGTCGCCCTGAGCGCTTTGTGCTCGGCCGACGGACGCCCGCCTCGCGAGACCGCCTCTCGAAGTCCATCCAGGGTCAGGCCATAGCACTTCGCCGCGGCCTCCATCTCCTTCGAGTACGCGGCGAACGCTGGGTCGGGGTCGTTCTCCGCGAGCCATTTGGTGGCCGGCTCGGCGTCAGTCAGGAGCGGGTTTCGTCTGTGGGGGACCTGTCGCCACACTGGTACGGCCCCGGAAATGCCCGGGGGTTCCCCCTCCCATCCGAGGGACTCGGCCAGCCTGGCTCGTGTCGCCTGGACCTCTGGCTCGGGTAGGACAACGACCGGGCCACTCAGCACGGCGCTGCGCGCCTCCAGCGCGTCGAGGTATCCGCTTATCGCGTCGAGCACTTCCCTCGGCAAAGGTAGGCCCCAAAGGTCGCGTCTGAGCTGGTTCGTACGGCCCCCACATCTCGGCCAAACCCGTCGGATACGGCGCCGATAGCGCCGCCCGTTGCGGGCGTCGGGGTCATGGGAAACCGTTTCCTCGCACTCGATGCACCATTCACATCCGAGGGGGTGCGCTTCCGGGTCGTGCGGTTCGCTAATGCCCTCCGAATCAGGAACTAGCGTTAGATTTGGTCGTTTGGCCGGCGTCTGCTCGGCCTCCAGCGGTAGGCTGGGGAGTCCATGTAAGTGGGGCTCGCCCGCGTGAGCGGTGCGAGTAGTGGGGGGCGTGGCTGGTCCTTTCGATGGGGCTGGTCATTGCCCCATAAAGTCTACAGGGGCCGGTCAAGCCTCGACAGGCGTGAGCGACGCGTAGTCGGCGAGCCCGGCTCGGATATCGGGCGGCCACGGCTGCGAGCGGATACTGTCTTTAGTTGACGGCGTGGCGACGCACACGTGCCGCAGCCGCCCCACGACGAGGATCTCCTGACCGCGCATCACGTCGATCTCGGTGGTGATCGCGGTCCTGCCCAGTCGTGTGATCTGTGCGCGCAGCTGCAGCTGGTCGTCGAAGCGGGCGGGTGCGCGGAAGTCGAGGTTGGCTTCGGCCACGACAGCGTCGATGCCGCGAGCGACCATCTCCTGCCACGGCCCGACCGCCGCTCGCCACAGCTCTGTGAACGCGACGTCGAAGTAGAGCAGGTAGTTGGCGTTGAACACGATGCCCTGCGGGTCGCACTCTCCGTAGCGCACGCGCAGCGCGTGGATGAACGGTTGGGGCACGCCCGCCACGCTAGCGCGTGACGCGCTGAGCGCGCTAGTCGAGCGTGTTCGAACGTGGTGGGCGAATCCCCCGTCCGGTTGACGACGCCGTGGGGGCGGTGCTCTAGCCTGTCTCTCCGTGAAGACACCGCTGTACGCTGAGCCTGTGGCGCATGGGGGGCGCTGTGCCCGCTAAATCCACCGGTCAGCCACGCGCATGAGTACGGTCACAGCCCCGCCAGCACTCCCTTCGCCGGGGCCGATGCCACCCGAGCCACCGCGTCGCGGCTGGTGGATGACCAAGCGGTTCGTGCTCGCCGCGTTCGGGATCGTTCTGCTCACGGGTGGGGCGACTGCCGCGATCGCCCTCAACGAGGTCGGCAAAGTCGTCGAAGCGCTCGGCCAGAGCAAGGCGGTCAAGATCGCCCCGAAGCTGCTGGCACCCACCAGCAAAGGCGCGCCCGAGACGCTGCTGCTGGTCGGCAACGACGAACGCCCGCCGCCAAGGGACAACCCCTACGGGAAGGTCCTGCCGCACTCCAACGAGATGCTGCTCGTTCGGATCGACCCAAGCAAGCCGACGATCTCGATGCTCTCGATCCCGCGCGAGCTGCAGGTGAGCTTCACCGCGCCCAACGGGGAAGTGATCACGAATCGCATCAACTCCGCCTACACCTACGGTGGGGCTCAGCTCATGGTCGAAACCATCAAACGTTTGCTCGGCGTCACCGTCAACCACGTCTTTGTCACCAGCTTCCCGAAGTTCCGGCGAGCCGTCGACGAATTGGGCTGCGTGTACATGGGCGTGGATCGCCGCTACTACCACCTCAACGAACCAGGCGGTGAACAGTATTTCGAAATCAACCTACAGCCCGGTTATCAGCGGCTGTGCGGCAAGCAGGCACTGGAATTCGTTGCCAACCGACACGAAGACACCTCGCTCACCCGTGATGCCCGCGATCAGCGGTTCCTGCTCGAAGTGAAGGCGCAGTATGGCGCGACGCTCTTCGAACACAGCGACGAGTTCGAGCGGATCCTCGGCCGGACGGTGGAAACCGATAAAACCCTACACGGCAAAGAACAGGTGCTCGACCTGCTGGAGCTGCTCGTCGAATCCGAGGGCAAGCCGGTCAGGCAGGTCCCTTTTAACGTCAACCTGCTGAAGACCTTCGACACCGCCAGCGAACAGCAGATCCACGAATCGGTGCAGTTGTTCCTACACGGCACCGATTCGATCCGCAAGCCAAAGCTGAGTGTCGTGGCGCACGCCCCGTCGCACGCTCACCACGCGGTCGAGCACCTCAGCAGCCCAGGGATCAGTCTCGCTCCGACGACGTCCCTCGAGCTCGAGGAAGCCCGCTCTCAGGCACCGCGCCTGCCGTTCCCACTCGAGTACCCGAGAGGCCGCGACGCCTTCGCCGGCGCCCAGCCGGACGCGCTGCGGCTGTATGCCATCCGCGACCAGCACGGCCACATCGACCCGATCTATGTGGTTGTCATCGACCGCGGGGAGCTGGGAGAGTTCTACGATGTCCAGGGCACGTCCTGGACCGACCCGCCCCTATTGAGCGACCCGGGCCAGACCGTGCGCGTCGGCCCGCGCACGTACGAACTGTTCTATACCGGCGAACAGGTCAGGGTCATCTCCTGGCACGAAGCGGGCGCGGTCTATTGGATCGAGAACACGCTCACCAACAACGTCTCGCCGCGAGCGATGCTGGCGATGGCGGAGCAGACCCTGCCGGTGATCCGCTCAAGCAGCAGTCCGAGCGCGCCCGCGACACTTGCGAGCCTGCGCAGCTTGAGACTTCCCCCGCGCACGGTTGCAACGACGAGCCTGATGTCTAAGATCGGGGCGCTGCTCGGGTTCGTGGGGATCGGCGTCGTCGCGCTGCTTTCGCTGCTCGTGCTCACCCGCCAACGCGAGCTGAACCTCCTGCGCGAGCAGGTTGCTCGCGCGCTGGCGCTCGAGGCGCACCAGCGCCCGCTGTTCGTCGGCGGCGGCGTCCCCTACGCGGAGCCGGCGCAGACCGGCATCCCCGCTGCTTCACCCGCGCCAACCATCTACCGCACACGCAGCCGCCGCCGAGCCGTGGTTGGGCTCGCCGGCGTGCTGATCGTGGCCGCTCTGCTCGCGCTTGGCGTTGACCTGCTGCGAGCACGTTCCACGCCGGCCGCCTCCGCTGTGTCGGTGGCTGTCCTCAATGCCACCTCAACCACGGGTGCAGTGCACCGGATCGCCGCAACGCTGAGGGCAGACCGTGTGCATATCGGGCGAACCGGCAACATCAACACCAGCCTCAGCCCCGGCACGCACGTGCTCTACCCGCCAGGTGCCGAGCAACAAGCACGACGCGTGGCGCGACTGCTGCCCGGCCCCTCGCCGACCGTGGGGCCGATCCAGCGGCAGGTCCAGGAAGCCGTCGGCCGACACGACGAAATCGTGGTTGTGCTGGACTGACCGATACGGTCCCACGTGCGAGGGGAACGACTACACGTAGGCAGGCCGCCGGGCGAGCATCTGAAAGGAGTTGTGATGGCTGAGCAACACTCTCACGCCACCCCAGTCCGGGGCGAAGAGGCCTCGATCCGAGTCGAGGGAGTTGTGACAAAGCTCAGTCCCTGGTCGGTCGCGGAGACGGTGGCTCGCCTGTCTGCGATCGTGGCGGCAAAGGGGATGAAGTTGTTCGCGGTGATCGATCACAGCGGCGAGGCCAAGGACACTGGCCTCGAGCTGCGCGACACCAAGCTGGTCATCTTCGGCGGCCCACAGGCTGGGACGCCGGTGATGGTGGCGGCGCCGCTCGCCGCGCTCGATCTCCCGCTCAAGGTCCTCGTATGGGCCGACGGAGACCAGACCAAGGTCAGCTACACCGCACCAGGCGCGCTCGCAGCCCGCTATGGCCTTAGTGACGAGCTGGCCTCCAGGCTCGCCGGTATCGATGGGCTGACCGATGCCCTCGTCGAGAGCTAGCGACAGCGAAGCGACTTTGCCACGGTCTCGGGCTCGACGCGCACTAGCTTCACAAGCGCCGAGGCATCGAGATAGAACAGCGTCACGCTCAGTGCTCGCCGCGTATTGCATCGAGCGCGCGGCTCAGCGCGTGCGGATGGACGAGCTGCGCTCAGAGCGCCTGTAGAGCGCTTGCCCGACTACCTCGACACCTCGGCCTTCATCAAGCTCGTGCGCTCCGAGCCCGAGAGCCCCGCCCTGCGCCACGAGCTGGCGGGCAGAGAACTCATCAGCAGCACGCTGTTGACCGTGGAGGGACGCCGTGCCGCCCGGCGCTACGGCGAGCTGGCCACCAAACGCGCCCGTGCTGCGCTGACCGCCGTAACGCTGATCCCGCTGGATCAGCCGATCCTCGACGCCGCTGCCGCGTTGGACGCGGCCGAGCTGCGTCTACTCGACGCCCTGCACCTGGCAACCGTCGTGAGCCTGGGTGAGGATCTCGGGCGTCTGTACTGCTACGACGCTCGCCTGGGGGAGGCCGCGCAGGCTCTTGGCATCGAGGTCTCTCAGCCCCACTGAGAGATCGACCAACGACTGGAACAAAACACCGGTTCGATTCCGGTCGTTGCCTCTCCGATCGTGGGGATACGATCGTTCCAATGGCTAGACGCAATGTGCCCGCACGCCGTGGCGAAACCCTGCCGGCCGACTACCCGCAGTTCCTCGAGGAGGTCAAGCACGCCGTCTCGACTGCACGATCACAGGCAGCGCTGGCAGTCAGCGCAGCCGTGCTCGCAGCCTACTGGGAGATCGGCACCGGCATCATCGCGCGTGAGGACCGAGAGGGCTGGGGCGCAAAGGTGATCGAGCGGCTGGCCGCGGACCTGCTACGGGACTTTCCCAATATGCGAGGGTTGTCAGCTCGTAACCTTCGCTACATGCGCGAGTTCGCGCGAGCATGGCCGGCGCAGAGCGCCAGCCAAATGTTGCAGCAACCTGCTGCCAAATTGCCGTGGGGGCATCACATGGTGCTGCTCGACAAGATTGGGCAGCGAACGTGATCTACGACGACGAAAAGCTCGATACGAGCCCATAGATTGAATTTGGCAGCAGCTTGCTGCCAAATTCATCCACAGGCGAACGCAGGACTCCCGCACCGCTTCGGGCAGTGCCGGAGGGGGCGCTAGAGGAGGGACTCGAACCATGACACGCGGATTATGACTCGCTTCAAAGTACAGTAACGGCCATACGGTTGCAATTTAGCGGCCACACGAGCTTGAATTATCGGCCATACGACGCTACCGTTGGTCGCACTATGGAGTCTCTGAGGCGGGCTGCGTCCGAACTTTCGATCCCGGAGCGCACGTTGCGTCGCGCCGCGTCCGAAGGTCTGGTGCGTGGGGAGCGCGTGAGCCCACGCCGGTTTCGGATTACGTTTCGGGAGGAGGCATATCTGCGTGGCCATTGGGAGCTGTTGCGGGCGCTGCGGGTGGCGCTGCGGACGGAGCCCAACGTCAGGCTTGCGGTGTTGTTCGGCTCGACAGCCACCGGGAGCGACGACGAGCGCTCCGACATCGACGTGCTGGTCGCCTTGCACGATGGGAGTATCGGCCGGCTGGCTGAGTTGGGGGAGCGGCTTTCCAGGCGTGTCGGCCGCGAGATGCAGCTGGTACGGCTCTCCGAGGCGCAGAGCTCGCCTGTGCTCATGGTCGACGTCATCGATCACGGGCGTGTACTAGTCGATAGAGATGATCTTTGGTCCAGCTTGGGAGACGCTGCTCCGAAGTGGCGGCGTCTTGCCCGTAGTGTTGAACGATCCTCACCTTCCGCGATTGACGAGCACGACCTCGACCATCACTTCGCATGATGGCAGCCGATCCGGTGGCTGCCCCGCTCGAGGCGAACGACCCTCAGCGTGCGAGAGCATTGAAGGCCAAGATCCGCGATCGTGTAAGCGATGTACGCCGCCACCTGCTGGCACTCCGCACCGCGATGGCGGAGTTCGGCGATGACTTCGAGCTGGATGCCTTTCGCACCGGCTATGCGTCCGAGGATCCGGTCGAGCTCAACCGCGTGAAGGCCGTCGAGCGAGGCGTCGATCAGCTCTACAACTACATCGCCGAGCTCGCCGCGTTCGGATTGGAGCTTGCGGAGCTTCGTGGGCGTCGAGATGAGACCAACGCGCGGCGAGACCTCGATGCGCTGCGGGATGCCGGCGTGATCTCGGGCGAGCTCACTCGCCGACTCCAACGACTGCGCGAGCTGCGGCGCCTGCTCGTCCACGAATACGCGACGGCCACGGCCGAGCAGGTTCACGAGTCCGCACTCATCGTGACTGGCAACTTCCCGGCTTTCTATGACGCGTACCGGGCGTGGATCAAGCGCGGCTTCGCGTCCCAGGCCTGACAACGCTCGCGCCGGTGGATGTGCCTCAAGCTGCGCTCTTAGAATGCCGGAGGAGGAGGTGCCGGAGGAGGAGGTGCCGGAGGAGGGACTCGAACCCCCGACACGCGGATTATGA
>CAWFAC010000009.1:0-573600 GCA_963813625.1 uncultured Solirubrobacteraceae bacterium | reverse complement strand
AGCTGATCACGCCAGAAATCCAGCAACGGAGTGAATGGCCGGAAGCGCTGAAGCAAGCCTACCAGGAAGCCCTCAAAAACCATGAGGTATGCTTGACGCGAAAATTGAAGTCGGTGGTGGCAATGTGATCTACGAAACCGAAGGCGTGCTGAACACCAACCGTACATCATCTTCTAAACAGGGGACCGCGTTTAAGTTTCGATGAAAGTCAAACTGGAAAGCCCCTTCCTTGAAAAACTCGGCGGGGGTTCGTGCGTCGTGGGCAACGAAACGACACCGATCTGGGCAGGAACTGACGAGTCCGCCCAAAGACAACGGCACGGCCGGTAACCTCGAAATCTTGTACGAAAGGTAACCTCGTCAACCTCAAGAATGGCCGGCTTGGCGCTGATGGCTGGGAAATCCCGGAAGCTGCCTTTGCGCAGGGATGCGGCGGAGCGTATGAAAGCTACGTCGACGCAGCCATCAATCAGACTCTCCAGGGTTACAACCATGCGAAGGGCTTGACGCTGCTCTCAGGCGAACTCTCCCTGTCGGTGTCGCGAACAGCGAAAGAAATTCTCGAAGAAGGGAAGACGCCATAGGACCGATCACTAGCTGATTACCGTCAGCAAGCAGGCGAGAGGGCTTGCAGTGGTGTAAGTGCTCTTGGGGGTTCTCGCGGATGCGTGTGGGAACCCCCAAGGCCTGCGCTCGCTGGTGTGGTGTTCGCGAATTTTGGTTGTCGGGCGTCGATGGTGGATGCCGGGTTGCGGTGGCGTTGAGGCTCTCAAAAAGAGCTGGAGTCGGCTTTGAACGGTGCTTGGTTGGTTATGACTATTGAGGAGATGCTTGAGAATGAGACGTTTGAGACTTGTGGGGCTGGCCTCGTGGTGACGTGTGTGACAAGCGCCGTCGCCGTGGCGAGCGCATCGGCCGAACCGCCGGAATACGGGCGGTGTGATAAGGCCGCGAAAGTCGGGAAAACGTATACGGGTGGGTTTACGACTCTGGTTGTACGACTAAAAGTGAAACGAAAACTGGTAAGTATGAATGGTTCCCGGGCGCGGTGAAAACAAAGCAGACGAGCACCGGCGGTAGCGGTGTTCTCGAAGAAGTCGGTAAATACGCCGTGGCGTGCTCGTCGGAGTCGAGTACGGGTGAATACACCGGTACGAAAGAAGGAAAGAACCTGGTCGTGAAGTTCAAAGGCTGTAAAGTCACGCCGTATATTTGCACTTCGGAAGGACACGAACCTGGCGAACTGGAAACGTATCCGCTTGAAGGCCGGGCGGTATGGAAAACGAAAAATTGCACAAGACGGCGCTTGATTTGTTTCCGTCTGTGGGTCATGAAACGTTCATCGAATTCTCGTGTGGCTCGGTGATCACGGTGTCGGTGAAGGGTTCGGTGCTGGTCCCGATCACGGCGGACAAGATGAGCGCAACCTTCATCTTGAAGTTCAAAGCGAAACATGGCTTTCAGATGCCGGAATACTATGAAGAAGAAGGCGTGAAGGTCAAGGATGTCCTGCTGAGCGACTTCTCGGGTAAAGGGTATGACCAGTCGGGGCAGACGATCACTTCGACTGTCAAAAACGAAGAAAAGCTGGAGCTGAACGCGTACGTGTGACGCGTCTGGCGGAAAGGGGCGTGTGTGGGGCTGGTAGGGCCCCACACACGCGGGTGCCGGTTGTCGAGGATAGGTATGTGATGGCGGCGATGAGCGGCGACGCAGACAGTGCTGGGAGGTGTTGCGGGCCCTGTGGTTGGGGCGCGCGGTTTGGCACGCGAGCTGCGTGGCTTGCTCCTGTGGTCGTGCTGGTCGCGGGCTGTGGTGGTGTGCGCCCGCCTGGGGGCTGGTGCAGCGCGGTCACGTGTTCGGCGCCTCGTTTGGGACGGCGGGGACGGGGGAAGGCCAGTTCCAGTCGCCGACGGGTGTGGCGGTGGACGAAGTGACTGGCGAAGTGTTTGTGGTGGATGGCGGGAATGAACGTGTGGAGGCGTTCAAGCCGGGCTGCGGGCGGCTATCAGTTCGTTGGTCAGTTCAAGGTGCATTCGCCGGGGGCGATAGCGGTGGATAACTCGCGGGAAGCTTCAGATCCCTCGCGTGGGGACGTGTTCGTGGTGGGCTCCAAAGAAAAGGCCGGCGAACGCGACGAGGTGGACGTGTACAGCCCGTCTGAAGGCGCGATCATCGATCGACTGCATTCGTTCAAGGCGGGTGAAGAAGAAGGCGAATTGGAAGAGATCTCTGGGGTTGCGGTGGATGGCGCGGGGACGTTGTGGGTGTATTGGGAAGAAGAAGGCCTGGTCTACGGTTTCTCGAAAGCGGTCTCGAAGTCTGGTGGTGTGCGGCTCGTATGGCAGCCGGCGTTGTCGCGCAGCGCGGAAGTGCCGGGGCGTTTTGAATGCCCGGCGAGGCCGGGTTTCGCGGTTGCGGCTGAGGATCAAGCGTTCTATGCGGGCTATGAACGTGAGAGCGCTGGGGAAACGTGTCCGGGCCGGGAAGGCGAAGCGCCGGATTCGGTGGCTGTGGCGAAGCTCGATGGTGGCGTGCCCGTGCCGGGGGTCCTGGCGCGGGAAGTGGATCACCAGGTCACGACGGGGGTCGCGGTCGATCAGGCTAGCGGCGAAGGCAGCGCGTTGGGGGCGGGCGCGCGGGGGGATGTGTATGTGGATAACGAATCGAGCGTCGCGGCGTTCACGCCGGCGGGGGTGTTGATCGATCGTTTCGGCGGCGGGGAGCTGTCCGGCGGCAGCGGCGTCGCGGTGGACGCCGCCAGCGGCGATGTGTTTGCGGCGGAGTCCGGCGAAGACAGGGTCGATGTGTTTGTACCCGAAGAAGGGCAGGGGCCGCCGGCGGTGGATGGTGTTTCCGCGCGGGTGCTTTCGACGGGCTCGGCGGAACTGGCCGCGCAGATCGACCCGGACGGCGCTAGCAGCGAATACGTCTTTCAGTACGGCACGGTGGACTGCGCGAGCAGCCCGGGATCGTGTACGTCGACGCCGGTCCCGGCGGGGCAGCTGGCGGCGGGCTTCGGCGATGAGCGCGTGAGCGTGACGGTCGACGGGTTGCAGCCGGCCACCGCCTACTACTACCGGGTGCTGGCGGGCAACGCGCTGGGGGAATCGGTAGGTGTCCCTGCGGTGGATACGTTCACGACGCTGCCCTCGGCCGGTGTGTTGCCGGATGGGCGCTCATGGGAACTGGTGTCTCCGCCGAACAAGCACGGCGCGGCGATCGAGCTGGTCTCGAAATCCGCCGCGGGCAGCATCCAGGCCTCGCTGACTGGAGGGGCGATCGCGTGGCTTGCGAGCGGCCCGGTCATCAGCGAACCGCAGGGCAGCCGCAGCCTGGAACCGACGCAGCTGCTCTCTGCGCGCGGTGCGGGCGGATGGGGCACCGTGAGCCTCGAAACCCCGCACGACCAGAGCCGGGGCCTGTTGCTGCCGGCCCCGGCGGAGTACCACTACTTCTCGCCGGACCTCTCGGCGAGCTTGCTACAGCCAACCGAACCAGGCGCTGATGAACAGCCGCCGCTGGCAGCGGAAGCCATCGAAAAAACGATGTATGTCCGCGGCGACCCGCCGGCGGCGGCGGACTACCAACCGTTGGTCGTCGCCGGGGATGACACTGCTGGGAGCAAGTTCGGCGGCGAGCTGGAATTCCTGGACGCCACCAGCGACCTGCGGCACGTGATCTTCGAATCAAAGGTCGGGCTGACCGCAGCCGCACCCACGGCCGCGGGGATCTACGAGTGGAGCGCCGCCAAGCCCCCCGGTGAAGCGCTGGCGTTGGTGAGCGTGCTCCCGGACGGGCAGCCCGCCAGTGCGCAAGACGGCCAGACCCCCTCCCTGGGGGACGCGGGGGGCGACAACGAGCGTGGCGCCCTCTCCAGCGACGGTAGCCGTGTGATCTGGAGCGAAGCCGACGAACAGGGCCTGTACCTGCGCGACACCGCGACGGGAGAAACGATCAAGCTCAACGCCGCGCAAGGCAACGATGCCACCGAACCCGGTGAAGGCGGCGTGGTGCTACCCGAACCCGGGGAAGGCCGCCAGCTCGTGCATTTCCAGGCGGCTTCGGCGGATGGTTCGCGTGTGTTCTTCACCGACACCGCGCGGCTGAGCGAGGAATCCAGCGAGGAACCGGTCGGTGAAGAATCCCCGGCCGACCTGTACGAGTTCGAAATCACAAGCAAGCCCGGTGAAGCGCTGCGTGGCCGGCTGGCCGATCTGACGCCCGATGAATTGGCGGGCAGCGCGGACGTGCTGAACCTGATCCCGGGCTCAAGCGAAGACGGCTCGAGCGTGTATTTCATCGCCAACGGCGTGCTCGCGCCCGGCGCTAGCCCCGGCGAATGCACTCGCAACCCCGAATCCGGTGCGCCCCCGCCGCCGGCCGGCGCGACGTGCAACCTGTACATCTCACGAGTCGACCCCGAAGACCCCGCGCTGCGCGAAACACGGTTCATCGCGGCGCTCTCAGCCGAAGACGCCCCGGACTGGGGCGCCGGCTCCACCTCCCGGCTCTCGCCGCAGTATCAGAACCTCAGCGCGGTCACCGCGGGGGTATCGCCCGATGGGCGGTATCTGGCGTTCATGTCCCAGCAGCCGCTGACGGGGTATGACAACGAAGACGCGACGAGCAAGAGCGCCGGGGAACGTCTGGATGAGGAGGTGTTCCTGTATGACTCGGCGAGCGGCCGGCTGGTGTGCGCGTCGTGTAACCCTGGCCACGAAGCCGGCGGTGGCTTCACGCGTCCGCACGGGGTGTTCGATATCGAAGGCGGCGAAGCTTTCGGGCTGCTCGTCGACCGTCCGGAAATCTGGCAGCAGCGCTGGCTTGCCGGCTCGATCCCTGGGTGGAACTTCAACATCACCAACGACGCGCCCTCCGCGCTGTATCAGCCAAGGTATCTCTCTGACAGCGGCCGCCTGTTCTTCGACAGCGCCGACGCGCTCGTGCCGACGGATCAAAACGGCAAAGAGGACGTGTATGAGTATGAGCCCCAAGGCGTTGGTAGCTGCGGGTTCTCAAGCGGCTGCATCGGGCTGATCTCCTCCGGCAGCTCCAGCGCGGAATCGGCGTTCCTGGACGCCAGCGAAAACGGCGATGACGTGTTCTTCCTCACCGCCGCGCAGCTCGTGCCCGCCGACACCGATGACTCGTTTGACATCTATGACGCGCACGTCTGCAGCCAGGCCTCGCCGTGCACGAGCAGCCCCGTCTCCTCCACCCAGGAATGCGAAACCGCCGCCGCGTGCAAGCCCGCCGTCCCCGCGCAGCCGGGATACCAGACCCCCGCCAGCGCGAGCTTCCAAGGCCCGGGGAACACCGCCAAACAGGAAGTCCACTCATCCAAAACCACCACCAAAGCCACGCCGCCGACGCGCGCGCAGAAGCTCGCCGCCGCGCTAAAAGCATGCCGCCGCCTCAAACGCAGGCACGCCCGAGCCGCCTGCGAAACCCAGGCCAGGAAACGCTACGGCACCAAAGCCAAGACCAAGAACACCCACACGAAGGCCAAGAAGACCCACAGGGTCACCGCGGCGCACAAGAGCCAGAGCGAGACGGTGCCCGGAAGGGGGCTCCGGTGAGTCTACGCGCGCGTTTGGGACTGGCTGGGGTGTGTGTGCTGCTGGGCGTGCTGGCGGGTGCTCCGGCGGCGTTGGCAGGGCCGTGGTGGCGGCTCTCCTCGCGTGCGGCGCCGAGCTACCTGCCGGCAGGTAGCAACGGTGTGCTCGATGTCGCAGCTGATGATCTCGGCGATGTCGGGATAAGCGGCGCGGGCAGCGAAATCACGCTCACCGACGTGCTACCGGCCGGGTTGAAGATCACCGAAGCGGCAGGCGTCAACCCGCACCGCGCGCGTGTGGGTAACCGCGGCAGCGCCGAAGAACGCACCAAGTTCTGGAAATGCACGGTGCTCGAACGCGAAGTCACGTGCTCCACGACGCTCGCGATCCCGCCCTATGAACGCCTGGAACTGGAAATCCCGGTGACCGCCGAAGCCTCGCAGCCGCAACCCAGCGAGCTGCCCAACCAGTTCAGCGTGCATGGCGGCGAAAGCGAAACAGGCGGCGCGATAGCGCCCGCGTCGCTGACGCGGGCGGTGGCGGTCAACAACCAGCCGGTGCCGTTCGGCATCGAAGCGGGCGGCTACTCCCTTGATGCTGAAGAAGAAGGCGGCACCCTGGATGAGCGTGCGGGCTCGCACCCCTTCCAGCTGACGAGCACCGTCGACTTCGACCAGACGATCGAAGAAGTCCAGGAACACGGAGCCAAAGCGCTGCTTGAGCCCGGCGCCCCCGCACTCGCGAAGGACCTCGCCTTCCAGCTGCCGCCCGGGCTACTCGGCGACGTCAACGCCGTCCAGCAATGCACCGGGGTGCAGTTCTCCGAGATCGAACAGGGCAACAAGTGCCCGGCCGCCGCGGCTGCGGGTGTGGCGACCGTGACCGTACTGGAACCCCACCGGGCGGGGTACATAACGATCGCCGTGCCGCTGTTTAACCTGCAGCCCGCCCAGGGCGAACCCGCGCGCTTCGGCTTCCTCGCCGCCGGCGTGCCGGTCGTCCTTGAAACCTCGCTGCGCACCTCAGGCGACTACGGCGTCAGCGTCGCCGTCAACGACGCCAGCGAGGCCGCGCAGGTCCTCGGCGCGCAGATCACCTTCTGGGGGGACCCCGGCAGCGAAACGCACGATAACGCTCGCGGCTGGGCGTGCCTGCGCGGCGGAGCCCTAGCCAACAAAAGCGAAACCTGCACGCCCCCCGCCGTGCACTCGAACACCGCGTTCCTGACGCTCCCCAGCTCCTGCCAGGGCCCGCTGTCCAGCTCGATGCAAGGCGAAGCCTGGACCGGACAGCACATCCCCATCAGCATCTTCGCCTTCCAGAACGCCCTAGAAGAACCGATCGCGCACCTGGAAGGCTGCAGCCAGCTCCCATTCGAACCAGCGATCACCACGCAGCCAGTACAGGAAGCCCAGGAAGGCCACGCCGCCACCCCTACCACCGCCGCCTCCACCCCCACCGGCCTAGACGTCAACGTCAACCTGCCTCAGCAAGACACCACCCAAGCCGGCGAGCTCGCCCAGGCAGACGTGGCATCGGCCACCGTCACGCTACCCGAAGCCATGCAGATCAACCCCTCCGCCGCCAACGGGCTTCAAGGCTGCAGCGAGACCCAGATCGGCTACCAGGGCCCCGGCGGAGAAGACCCCCTCTCCCCAGGCACCCGCGAACCCTCGCACTTCACAGACGAGCCCGCCGAATGCCCGCAAGCCTCAAAGATCGGGCTCGTGCACATCACCACACCGCTGCTTGCAGAAGAACTCAACGGCGCCGTCTACCTCGCCGACCCCGCACCCAACGGCGAAACCGCCAAGAACCCCTTCAACTCGCTACTCGCCCTCTATATCACCGCTGAAAACCAGAAGCTCGGGATCCACGCCAAGCTCGCCGGAGAAGCCAAACTCAACCCCACCACAGGCCAGCTGAGCACCACCTTCGCCAACACACCACAAGTCCCCTTCGGCGAACTCTCGCTGCAGCTGTTCGGCGGGCCACGCGGCTCCATCACCACACCCCCCAAGTGCGCCAGCTATGCCACGAGCGCCACCTTCACCCCCTGGTCGGGGGCCCCGGCCGTGGGCGTCTCAAGCGAACCCGCGTTCGCGATCACCACCGGCCCCGGCGGCAGCCCATGCGCCAGCCCACTCCCGCTCGCGCCCACCCTCCAAGCAGGCGCCACCAACCTCCAAGCCGGCGCCTTCACCAACTTCACCCTGCAAATCGCCCACCCCGACGGCGACCAGCCACTCACGGGCCTAACCGTGCAGCTACCGCCGGGGGTCGCGGCGCTGCTGTCCTCGGTCACACCGTGCCCGGAACCCCAAGCCTCCAGAGGGGAATGCGGACCCGAATCGGAAATCGGGCAGGCGACCGCCGTCAGCGGCCTAGGGCCCGACCCCTACACCGTCACCGGCGGGCGCGTCTACATCACCGGTCCCTACCAAGGCGCACCATTCGGCCTATCGATTGCCACCCCCGCCGTCGCCGGCCCGTTCAACCTCGGCACCGTCGTCGTGCGCTCAGCGATCAACGTCAACCCCAGCACCGCACAAGTCACGATCACGAGCAGCCTACCCACGCTCGTCCAAGGCATCGGCATGCCCCCCACCGGCATCCCACTCCAGCTAAAACAGATCCAGGTCGACGTCGAGCGCCCAGGCTTCGAGTTCAACCCCACCAACTGTAACCCGATGAAGATCGAAGCGACACTCACGGGCTCAGAAGGCGCGAGCGACAACGTGTCCCCGCCGTTCCAGGTCAGCGGCTGCCAGGCCCTGCCGTTCGCGCCCAAGCTCTCCGCGGTCGCGGGCGGCCACGGCAGCAAAGCGAACGGCACGAGCCTCGCGGTGACTGTCACCTCCGGCGGCGTCAACTCCACCGGTGTGGCGCAGGCTGGTATCGCGAAAGTCGATCTGGCGCTGCCGGTGGCGCTGTCCTCGCGCCTATCGACGCTGCAGAAAGCGTGCACCCCAGCGACCTTCAACGCCAACCCCGCGTCCTGCAACGAAGATTCGGTGATCGGTAACGCGACGATCCACACCCCCGTGCTCTCAAACCCGCTGTCAGGCCCGGCGTATCTGGTCTCGCATGGTGGCGCGGCGTTCCCGGATGTGGAGTTTGTGCTCCAGGGTGAAGGGATCACGCTCCTGTTGGATGGCAAGACCGACATCAAAGCCGGCGTCACCTACTCGCGCTTTGAATCCGCGCCTGATGCACCGTTCACGGTCTTTGAAACGGTGCTCCCCGCCGGCCCGCACGGGGTGCTTACGCCCAATGTCCCCGAACGCGAACAGTACAGCCTCTGCAAAGCCAGCCTGCAGATGCCGACCGAGATCACCGGCCAGAACGGCACCGTGATCAATCAGAACACTCCGATCGCGCTCGCCGGCTGTGTTGGCGTGCTCTCCAGCAAAACCAAGCTCACCAGAGCACAGCTACTCGCCAAAGCCCTGAAGGCATGCAGGAAGGATAAGAAGAAGCGCAAGCGCCTCGCGTGCGAAAAGCAGGCCCACAAAAAGTACGCCGCCAAGAAGGCGACAGCCAAGAAAGCAACCCGCAAAACCACCGACACAACTAGCCACCACTGACGAGTAGTGCGTGACTAAAGACACGAGATGGCCGGCTCGGGGCCCTGGAGTTCATGTGAGGGCGTGGTTCTCTGGTTCTCGGCTTCTCGATTTGGGGCCAAAGACCGATCCAAGCAAGGACGGCAGCAACGCTTTCAGGAGCGGGATGGCGATCGCGTTCCGGCGGCGTGCTGCCCTTGGTTGGTTCCGGGCGCCTGCGACCGGCCACCCGATCACCGACGCCGGCACTCGCGCTCTCATAGCGGTGCGTGGCGAGGCGTCCGCGTTCAGCGACGCCACCTGATGCCAGGGCGCTGAGCGAGGACTCGGGATACGAGTCGATTGGACGAGGGCCGGGCGTCCGCTCCTGCTGACACGATCGATTCGTGCCCTGGCCACCACACGGCCCGCGGATGCTACTCCCGGCGCGCGGATCGTGTCATCGCGTCGCAGCGCACGAGCGTCCGCTGAGGTTCGCTCCAGACGCCTGCTCGGGGCATGAGAGCAAGGTCCGGGCACCGGCGAGGCTCACGCTCGCTGCGGACGATCCTCGATCGCGCTGGCAAAGGCTCGGCAGACGATCCTCGTAGAGGTGGCGCGTCCCTCCGCGCGAAGGCATCGCCGGGTCATCAGCTTGCGCCGGCCCCGTTGGTCTTCGGTGATGAGGTGAGCGTTCAGCGTATGCGGAGCGTGCTCGTATCACCGGCGTAGACTGCCCAAACGTGAAAGGCGTGGCGCTGGGCAGATCGGGGAGCCGCGGAGTGCTGCTCGTCGGCCTCGTGATGTGCTCGGCTGCGTGCAGCGGATGCGCGGGCAGCGAGGCGTCCGGCACTTTCACGCCGCGTACCCCCGGAACGCTGACGGTCGCCACCGCCCAGATCCCCGACCCGGGGCTCTGGTCAGGCACGGCCCAGCATCCCACGGGAGGCTTCGAGTACGGGCTCGCGCTTGCGCTGGCAGCTCGCTTCGGGCTCAGCAAGATCAAGGTGACGATCGTGCCATTTACGCAACTGGTGGCCGGAGATCTGGAGGGCGGCGACCTGGCGCTCTCTGACATCACGGCGACCGCAGAGCGCGCCAAGCGCGTGGAGTTCTCGACGCCCTACCTGCGGGCGCCCCCATCGATAGTCGTTCGCCCCGGCACGGAAGTTGCCGATGTGCATTCCGCCAAGAGCCTGCACTGGGCAGTCGAGGCCGGCACGACCCTCCAGAGCGCCCTCGAAGGAACGATTCGCCCGTATAACGCCCCGCTGGTACTTCACCACGAGCGCGAAGCTCTGGCGGCGTTGCGAGCAGGGCGGGCCAATGCGGTCATGCTGGACCTCCCGGTGGCGCTCGCCTATGCGCGACAATCACCGAAGACCTACGCGGTCGCCGCGCAGCTGCCAAGTGAAGACGTGCTCGCGGCGGCCCTTCCGAAGGGCTCGGAAAACCTGGAAGCAGTCGACTCGGCGATCCGCGCGTTCAACGCTGACGGCACCATCGAAGGCCTTGGTCGCAAGTGGCTTGACACCGATCTGCAGGAAGGGCAGTCCGAACATGTGCCCGCTCTGAGGACGGGAGAATGATGCCAGCGGCGGGGCACCGAGCGATGGCGGCAATCGTCGACGTCTCCTCCCCCAAAGGCGCCCCGTGGGAGTTCCTGATCGTGTTCGCGACGGTTTTGCTCGGGCCGGTCGTTCTGCGGCGCGCGCGCGTCCCAGGGATCATCGGCCTGCTGCTCGGTGGGTACGTGATCGGCCCGCACGGCCTGGGCCTGATCGGGTCCGGCAACAGCACGTTGCCGGACCTGGGTCAGCTCGGGCTGCTGTACCTGATGTTCGTCGCCGGTGTGGAGCTCGATCTCAACCTGCTGCGCAGGCACCGGCGGTCGACGGTCGCGTTCGGGCTCCTCACGTTCGTCTTCCCGATGGTGTCGGGTACGACCGTAGGCTTGGCGCTCGGGTGGGAAACCGACGCGGCGATCCTGCTCGGCTCCCTGCTCGCCTCGCACACCCTGATCACCTATCCCGCGGTGCGCGACGCCGGCCTCGCATCCGATCCGGCGGTCGCGACCGCCGTCGGATCCACTGTATTGACCGACACGCTGACCCTCGTCGTTCTGGCGTTCGTCGCCGGCTCGGCCGGAGGGCATCGCTCGACGATCGAAGTTGCGGTTCAGGTCGGTGTCGGGCTCGCGGTGCTGATGGGGTTCAGCCTGCTCGTGCTTCCCCGTCTCGCGGCCTTGGCGTTCCGGTGGCTGAGCGCAGAGCGCTCTGTTCGCTACGTCGTGGCGATCACGGCGTTCCTGTCGGCAGCGACGGTCGCCGAGCTGTTCGGCATCGAGGGCATCGTGGGCGCGTTCTTCGCGGGGCTGGCCCTCAACCGACTCGTGCCCAACGAAGGTGAGCTGATGGATCGCATCGGGTTCTTCGGCGGTGCGTTCTTCATCCCCGTGTTCCTGGTATCGGTGGGCCTGATCCTGAATCCAGCCGTGATGGTGGAGCCTCAGACGCTGAAGCTAGCGGGGCTGTTCATCGCGGCATGCCTCGGCGGCAAGGCGCTAGCCGCGATCCTCTCGGCGCGGCTGCTGGGCTTTTCGCGCCCGCAGGCGGGACTGCTGTTCTCGCTGAGCGCCGCGCAGGCGGCCGCGACGCTCGCGGCGACCGTCGTCGGATTCCAGCTAGGGCTGTTCGACAGCGCGGTCGTGAACGCCGTTCTGGTCGTGATCTTCGTCAGCCTACTGGCGTCCACGATCGTCGGCACGCGTGCGGCTAGCCGCGTGCACGCTCACGACCATGGCCCGCAACCACTGGGCACGCGCATCGTGGTCGGCCTCGGCGATCCCGAGGCGGCCCTGGGGGCGCTCTCGATCGCGGAGCGGATCGCCCGCGCGGACGGCGGCGTCGTGCATCCGGTGCTGGTCCTACCGGAATCCGAGCCGATTGCGCCCAAGGCCTCGCGTGAACAACTCGGGCGGGTCATCGCGGCGGCTGGGGTCGATGGCCTGCCTTCGACGATTGTCGACCGCTCTCTGCTTGATGGAGCGATGCGCGCCGCAGCGGCCGCGGAAGCGACGCTCGTGCTCGTCGCCGAGCCCGCCGAGGCCGACGCGCCCGCGCGGGAGGACGCGACCGACGCCCGGACCGACGGTCACAGGCTCACTCCGCCGGTTGCGGTCGTGCGCGGGAACGTCGACCGGTTGGGGGCCGTGCATACCCTCCTTGACGGAGACGAGGACGGCTCCCCGTCGGTGGCCGCCGAGATGGCCCGGCGCGTTGCCGGTGGACAGGCGGACCCGCTGGACGACGCTGATCCAAACTGGCCTTCGTCGCTTGGGCCGAGCGACGTGACGTTCGTCTCGGCCCGCTCGGGAGCAGTCCTCTCGACGCTTCCGAAGGCCGCACCGGGAATGGTGGTCACGACGCTGCCCGAGAGGTTGGTCCACGAGCATGATGCAGAGGACCTTTAGGGTGGGCTGTCTCCGAGTCCCCCCGACAGTTGGGGGTCCGATAGGTCTTTGAGGTCTGCGCTGTTGGGTCAGCTGCCTCCTTCACCGCCAAAGTGAAGAGGAGAAGAGCCATATGACGAGGGATGACGTGCTGTTCGGCTACCGCGAGCAGTTGTGCGCAGAGGCAGTGAGGACGAGTGTCGCGGCGGCGTGCCGGATGTTCGGGGTGCACCGCTCCACCTTCTACCACTGGAAGCGCCTGAGATGCTGAGGCCCAGGGTGCGCCGGCGCCCGCAAATGCGACGTCGAGAAGCCCGGTGAGCTGGTCGGGATCGACTGCTTCTATGTCGGGCGCTTGAAGGGCACCGAGGGCGCTATCTGGCAACTCACCGCGACGCTCGCTATTGTGCGACCGCCTCGCCGGTTGGGTGAGGCGGTCGCAAACCGGCTGCCATGCGGCGGCCAGGTAGTGCCGGTTACGGGAAGGTGACCGTCACCTTCGCGGCGGGTTCGAGCATGCCCGTATCCTCGCCGAAGCTGGGCACGCCGACGTAGCAGATCTCGCTGGTCGGTTTTTTGCCCGGCGCTCCTTCTGGACAGAGCTGCATCTTGAAGGAGGTTGTGAAGCGTCCCTTGGCGTTCGTTTCGACAGTCTGCGTGTTTTCGGTGTCGCACGGATCCTTTGGTGCGAGCCAGAACGTGGCGCCGCACTCCTCCAGCTGGATCATCGTGTGCGCCGGGAACCCCTTGCCCTTGAGAGTTGTGTCGGTGTTGATCATGACGCTCTTCGGGTTCGCCGTGATCTTCTCGGACCCCGAACTCGCCTGCGCCACAGCGAGAGGCGCAATGGCCAGGCTCGCCGCGAGCGCTCCCGCTGCGTAGGCCAACGTCTTTCGTCGCTCTAGCATGCTTACCTCCTCACGTTTCGAGATGGACTGGTAGAGCCCCGGTCTCCGTTCCGAGACATCGAAATTCTACTCAGCGCCCGCGCCGTAGGTTTAAAGGCTGTTGACCGGAGGTCACGACCTGGAGCGCCGGGCGGCCTCTCAAAAGCCTGCGACCTCCTGTCTAGCCTCGATGTCGCGCGATACTTCTCTTACCCGTTTTGCGCTCGGTATGCGCCGACCGGGCTGGCTGCGCGATCGCGAGGAACCCCCGATCACGCGGGCCGCTACCTGCCGGTGCGGTCGCGGTGCTTGCACCCGGGCCAGCAGCAGGGCCGGCGCTCGCCTTCCTCCAGCTCCTCCCGGGTCCGCCGAATGCGGCGCTCTCGGGTAGTCTCCTGCTTGGCATCCTCGACCCAGCAGATGAACTCGTTGCGGGCCAAGGGCGTGATGTCCCTCCAGGCATTGAGTGCGGTCGCGTTGGCGATCAGCGCCTTGCGCAGGTCCGCGGGCAGCTTATGCACCACACCACCGGGCACCCTCTGGCCGCTCACAGGCCAATGGTAGTGAGCCGCAGGCAAGTCGCGCTTCTCAATCCGCTGGTGGGACGCCCCTTCCTCGGCACGGTGCCGCCGAGAAGCGCCTGGTTTCGCGGGCCAACGGACATCCCGACGACGAGCCGGGCGGACGGCGTTTGCGAGCGCTTAACATCGGCGCCGGGCCCTTGTGCGATCTTGGGGGCTCGACAATCACCCATCGAGGGAGGTAAGGGACCATGATCCGTCAGCTTGCCGTTGGTTTCGCGATCGGGGTGCTCGCCCTGTTCGGGTCCGCCACAGTCGCATTCGCGCAGGTGCAGGACCCGGTGCCGATCGGGCCCAACCAGTCGTTTGTCGGGCTCGTGAACGGGAGCCGCTCGAAGGCGGTGATCGAGATGGCGTGCTTCGGGCCGTCGCGGCCTGGCGAGTACGGCCACCCCCTCGCCGGTCAGACGCTCGAGGTGAGCCCGGTCGGGCCTGTGGCGAATCCGGTCGCATGGGGGTTCACCGGCACCGCCCGCCAGATCGAGGCGACGTACGCGATCTCGAACACGCTCGAGATCCTGCTCGCCTCGTTCAGCTCGTACTACGTGAAGGCGCCAATCTCGACGAGCCTTTCGTTCCCATGCTCGGGGAGGGCGGTGATCCCGTTCACGCCGGTCGACGGCGGACCGCTCGCGCGTCAGTGGAACACAACCGTCACGTTCGTACCGCAGCCGTAGACGGGGCGACAGCCGCGAAGAGCTGACCTCCCGCGGCTCCAGTGAGTGGCAGCAGGGACCGGTCGACCGGCCCCTGCTGCCTCTGGCTCAAGCGAGACGAATCAGGTTGTGGCCGGCCAGTGGGGCGCCGACCTGCTGCGTCCGGCCGCCCTCACGCAGGCCGCCGAGGTCAACGACGAAGAAACCCGCGTCCTCGAAAAGCGCGACGACCTCCGACTTGGCATCGCCGTCGTCGCCCGACAGGAAGATCACACGCTGGCCACCTGCCTCGTGCGGGTCGGAGCCGAGAACGGCAGCCACGAACGTGTTGGCGGCCTTCACCACACGCGCGGGGGCGACGAGGTCGGCGACCACCTCGCTGGATGTGCGTCCGTCCAGGTCGCTGGGGTCAAAGTCGTTGGTCGGGTCGATCACGATCCGCCCATCCCAATCCAGCCCCTCGACGGCCTGGGGGACCTGCGGCCACGGCACTGCGAGCACGACAATGTCCGCGGCTGAGGCGTCCTTGACGGTTCCGGCCGTCACGCCGTCGCCTAGCGCCTCGACGACTGACGTCAGCGACTGCGGCCCGCGGCTGTTGGCGATCACGACTTGCCGCCGGGCGCGGAGCGCGGTCTGTGCCATCGCCTGACCGATCCTGCCTGCGCCGATGATTCCCACACTCTTGACGTTTCCTGGCTGCATCAGGTTCCTTTCTCGAACTCGGACGCGAACAAGTAGCTGACCGCGAGGCTTCGATAAGGCCGCCATCGCTCCGCTACCTGGACCATCTCGTCCTCGGTTGGAAGGTGGTCGAATCCGTAGGCGCGCTCGACGGCACGCCGGAGCGCGAGGTCGCCGGAGAGCAGCACGTCGGGCCGGTCGAGAGCCACAAGCAGAAAGCCATGCGCTGTCCACGGTCCGATGCCCGGGATCTCCGTCAGCGCCGCCTCGATCTCCGCATCGGTCATGCGCGCGAGCAACTCGTCGCTCAAGCGTCCGTCGAGGAATCGTTCCGCGAGCGCCCGTAGCGTGGCGCCCTTGCGGGTGGACATGCCGCTCGCGCGAAGCTCCTGCGGGTCGATCGCGAGCAGCTCCTGCGGTGAGGGCAGATGGCCACCGAAGCGCTGCTGCAGACGCGCCACGATCGTCCGTGTCGCGCTGACTGACAGCTGTTGGCCGATCACCTGGAAGATCAACGTCCCGAAGGCATCGAGCGGGGGAAGCTCGTTCAGCCAGGCACGCGGCTGAAAGTCGGGGCGCGCGTCTATCAACCGCCTGAGGATCGGATCTGCGCTGCGGAGGAACTCCCGTGCCGCCGGATCGGCGGCCGCAGAGGCACCCCTCCGCGCCTGTCCATCGAGCGCACGCTTCGCGCGACGGACGCTGGTCACCGCGTCTGCTTCGGCCTTGGGGGTCATTCCTTCAGCAGCCTCCGCGTCAGCACGATATCGACGATCTGTGGCACCGTCTCTTGGCGGTTCCAGTCGCGCTGCAGCTCGCACGCGAGCGAGACCCAGCCGATCGGCACGCCCCCCGCCTGGACGACACGCTCGATGCCCGCGCGGTGAGCCTCCGCGGATGTGCCGGCGATCGCGTCGATCACGGGATAGACCTCGTAGCCCTCCCTCAGGGCGTCGAGCGCCGTGAACGCCATACAGACCTCTGTCCACAGCGCACAGACCACGAGCGCCGCGTTCTGCGGGGTGATGAGATGGTCGCCGAGCTGATCGCGGATCGGGGCGCTGGTCATTTGGTTTCTCCTTCAGATCGATGCGTAGGCGTTTTGCTGGATGAGGCGCCCGCTGCCGGCGGGGCGACGGAGGTGTGCGGCAAGCCGATCACCGATCCGGCCGTAGGCGCTGATCGCCAGCTCGATCAGCGCCTGCCAGTCCGAGGTCTCGGTGAGACGGTGATCACGCAGGCCTTTCCTGACATCCTTCCGGGCACTACTTCGCCGCCAGCAGATCTGCCGCGGCCTGCTTCTCGTCCTCCGCGACGCCCACCTCGTCGGTGAGCTTTGAGACCTCTGTGAAGTACCAGTAGATGACCTCGAGCGCCGGCCCGGCAGTCGGCGCCGCCCAGTCGCGGAAGAGCTCGGTGTTCACGGCGAGCGCCGTACTCGGCACTGCCCCGGCATGTGACAGCCTCTCGATTCCGGTGCGGTGCGCGACCTGCGAGCGTCCACCGACGGCGTCGGTGACGAACATCGCGTCGTAACCGTCCTTCAGTGCTTCGACGGTCGCGAAGGTGAGGCAGATCTCCGTGTGGAGTCCGCCGATGATCAGTCGTTTGCGCCCGGTTGCCGCCACCGCCTCGCGGAATGCCTGATCCTCAAAGGCGTTCATGGACGACCGGTCGATTGGGTCGACGTCGGGAAGCTCCGCGAGGATCGCGGGTTGCGCCGGTCCGTTGAAGCCGGCTCCGACCCCGACCGTCGACAAAACGATCGGCATCTCGAACGCCTTGGCGGTCTTCGCCAGCAGGCGGACGTTGAGTTCGACCAGATCCGCGCCGGTCTCCGAGCGGATCACCTCGAACATCTTGTCCTGATAGTCGATCAGAACCAGCGCGCAGTCCTCGTACGTCCACACACCTAGGTTGCTGCTCATTGTCTGTCTCCTCTGCTTAGCGGTTTACACCTGTTGGCTGTCCGGGATGGTTGGCGGTATGGCTTGGCGCAGCGTTCGACATGACCGGTTCGTGTGGTCCCACCTCAGGGGTGAACCTGTGAGGCGTAGCCCAGGTCGAGACGCAGTGACTGCATGACGTGGAATGTCGTGCTCGCGGTGAACACGTCGGCCGCCGCCAGCACGCCGGTGTACTTCTCGATCACAGGTTCTGCGGCGGCAGCCGTGATCGCGTCCAGGTAGCCCCTCACCGCCGCCCAGGTGTTCTCGCCGTACTTGACGAAGTACGGGGTGGGATCGACGGTATCGAGCGCGTTTCTGGAATGGTCGGCGATGTCGGCCATGTACTGCTGGTGCAGCGCGATGTCCTCGCGGGTACCGAGCCTGCCCATGTGCCCGCCGATGAAGTGCTTCCACGGGTAGGTAAGAGCCGTGGCGGGGGCCGCGATGTAGCCGGGAATGTCCTCGGTGAGGTTGCTCTGGTACACCGGCGCCCAGCCCGGGTTGACGATGTCGATGAGCATCAGCGCGTCGTGATCGGGTAGGCGGATGAAGATGTTGTCGGGCGAGTGATTCGAGCCATGCCAGGACAGCTCGATGCGTTCCCCTCCGATCTCGAGCGTGCGGCGGGCCTGGAAGGTCTCTTCTGGCGCGGGCCTTGCGGGGTCGTCGTCCCGCAACAGGAGCCTGCGGGTCTCCTCGTGCCCGATGCGTGCGACATTCCCGCCGAACAGCGAGGAGGCGCCGACGTGGTCGGCGTGGTGGTGGGAGTAGACGAGGTGGGTGACCTCGTTGCTGACGCCGTTGGCGGCGGCGATCTCGTCCACCGCGCGCTGGATGTTGTGACCGATCGTGGGCGGCGCGTCGAGTAGGACAACGCCGTCCTTTGTGGTCAGGAAGGCTGACTGGTAGGTGCCGTCAGTGACCCAGTAGAGGTTCTGCTCGACACGTCCGACGTAGTAGCCCTGCTCGTTGAGGGCGGGGCCGAGCGCCGGCCGGGGGATCGGCGCGTAGTCTGGCAGGTCCTCGGCGCTGTTCGGGCGGGTGTTGGCGTATGCCTCGGTCGTCGTGTCCGGCGTGTTCATGGACACGATCGTGAAGCGACGAGCGGGCGATCGAATCCTTGAATTCCTTAGTCCGCGACCCGAGCGTCGTCTTGAGTCATGCTGTTCGCCGTAGATGGGTTCGCCGTCACACCTTCGGATGCGCACGAGGCCGCCGGGAGGCCAATTGCTCGGCAGGCAGCGCGAGCGCGAGGCGCTCGGCCGCCTGCTGAACGCTGCGCGCGGCGGCGACGGCGGGGTCTTGGTGGTGTATGGAGAGCCGGGCGTCGGGAAGACTGCGCTGCTCGAGTGGACGGTCGAGGAGGGACAGCAGTTGCAGGTCCTACGGACCGTCGGGGTCGAGGGGGAGATGGAGCTCGCCTTCGCGGCGCTTCAACAGCTGTGCGCGCCGATCCTCGACCGATCTGGGCGTCTGCCGGATCCCCAGCACGACGCGCTTAGCGTCGCGTTCGGGCTGAGTGGCGGACAGGCTCCGAATCCGTTCCTGGTCGGACTGGCGGCGCTCGGCCTGCTGTCTGAGGCCTCGGGGGAGCGGGCGCTCCTGTGTGTCGTCGATGATGCGCAGTGGCTCGATCGTGCGTCAGCGCGCGCGCTCGCGTTCGTCGCCCGTCGCCTACTGGCGGAGAAGATCGCGTTCGTGTTCGCGGCTCGTGAGCTGGGCGAGGCGCTTGCGGGATTGCCGGAGCTTCGCGTCGAGCCCTTGGGGCGTCGTGATGCGCGGACGCTGTTGGAGTCCGTCCTGCCCGCTCCGCTGGATGAGCGCGTGCTGGATCGCATCGTTGCCGAGACGCGCGGCAATCCGCTCGCTCTGTTGGAGTTGCCGCGCGGGCTGACGCCGGCACAGCTCGCGGGCGGGTTCGGGCTACCGGTCGCGGTGCCGTTATCCGCGAGCATCGAGGAGAGCTTCACGCGGCGGCTCGCCAGGCTTCCCGACGATGCACGACGCTTGTTGCTCGTGGCCGCGGCCGATCCAGTCGGCGATACTGCTCTCGTTTGGCGGGCGGCGCGGCAGCTCAAAATCCCCGCGTCAGCTGGGGAAGCCGTCGAAGCGGAAGATCTGTTGGAGTTTGGTGCCCGCGCGGCTTTCCGTCATCCACTGGTTCGCTCGGCTGTGTATCGGGCAGCCGGGCTGAAGGAGCGCCGCGCTGTCCACCGAGCCCTGGCGGAAGCGACCGATCCGCAGGTCGATCCGGATCGCCGCGCTTGGCACCGGGCGCAGGCGGCATCGATGCCCGACGAGGACGTCGCCGCAGAGCTCGAGCGTTCCGCTGGACGGGCGCAGGCGCGCGGCGGATTGGCGGCTGTCGCCGCGTTCCTCGAGCGCGCCGCCGCGCTCACGCCCGAGCCCACGCACCGTGCGCAGCGCCTGCTCGCGGCCGCTGGCGCGCAGCGTGATGCGGGCGCTCTGGAGGCTGCGCTCGGGCTGTTGGCAGGCGTCGAGGCCGGGGTGCTCGACGAGCTCGGGCGCGCGCGCGTCGACCTCTTGCGCGGCCAGATCGCGTTGGAGCAGCGGCGCGGCGCCGACGCCGGCCGCCTGTTTCTGAGCGCGGCGAGACGCCTCGAGCCATCCGACCCCGAGCTGGCCCGCGAGACGTATCTCGAGGCGCTGGCGGGCGCCATGTCGAGCGACGTTGAAGTCGTCGGCGGTGCGCCGGCGGTCGCGCAGGCCGCGCGGGCGGCGCCAACCGGCACCGCCCCGCCTCGGACGGTTGACGTGCTGCTCGACGCGTTCGCGATCCGCTTGACCGAGGGGTACACGGCCGCGGCACCGACACTCGCTCGGTCTCTCGAGCTGCTGCTGGCCATGGACGGCTCCGACGAGGATGTCGGCCGGCGGCTCTCACTCTCCAGCAGTAGGAACAGCAACATCATTGCCCTCGAGCTGTGGGACGACGACGCCTTGCATCGCATCGCCGTTCGCCAAGTGCAGGTCGCTCGCGACACCGGTGCACTTGTGCACCTGCAGTTCGCGCTCAGCTTCCTCGCCCGGAGCCACATGCTCGCCGGCGACTTGACCGCGGCCACCCTGACGATCGACGAAACCCGCTCGATCGCTGAGGCGACCGGAAATCCAGCGCCGGTGAACGCTCCGATGATTCTCGCTGCCTGGCGCGGCGACGAGCCGCAGGCTTCTGAACTGATCCAAGCCACCTCGGAGGAGGCGGCCGCGCGGCGATGGACATCCAACAACTACGCGAGGTCCGTGCTGTACAACGGGCTCGGCCGTTACGACGCCGCGCGCGACGCGGCCTGGGAAGCGTTCCAGCCCGATCCAATCGGATATGGCTCGTTGCTGGTGCCAGAGCTGGCCGAGGCGGCGTCGCGGACCGCTGACCGAGCGCTGCTCGAGTCCGCTTTGGATTGGCTCTCGGAGCGCACCGGCGTGATCAGGTCCGAGTGGGCGATTGGAATCGAAGCGCGTGTGCGCGCGCTGGCGAGCGAGGGCGAGATCGCCGAGAGTCTGTACCGCGAGTCGATCACGCACCTCGCCCGTACGCGCGTGCGGCTCGAGCTCGCCCGGACCCACCTTCTTTTTGGGGAGTGGCTGCGACGCGAACGCCGGCGCTCTGACGCCCGAGAGCATTTGCGCACCGCCCTCGACATGTTCAGAAAGATGGGTACCGAGGCGTTCGCGCGCCGCGCCGAACGCGAGCTGCTGGCGACCGGCGAGCGGGCCCGCAAACGGACCGTGGACACGCTCGACCAACTCACTCCACAGGAGGAGCAGGTCGCGCGCCTTGCCGCGAAAGGAACCACAAACCGAGAGATCGCCGCTCAGCTATTCATCACCCAGAGCACCGTCGAGTACCACCTACGCAAGGCGTTCCGCAAGCTCGACGTGAAGTCACGCACGCAGCTGGCACACCGTATCTCGTAGTTGTCCCGTTAGCGCCCGCGAGGATCGATGCCTTCGAGCGGCCAGTGGCGGACCACGCCGGGGAGCCAGTGGCCATCCTCCTCGCGCGTCAGGATGAAGCGGCTGATCGTCAGCTGGCCGCCCTCATGGTCGCCGTAGAGCAGGTCGACGGTCAGGACCCCACCCGCTAGGAACGCCTCACGCAGGCCCTCGCGGAATGGATCGTCGTGCTCGCGTATCGCCCCCTGCCAGAAACCGGTGTCACCCGCTGGCACGTACAGGTCACGTGTCTGCGGGCGATGCTCGGCCGGCTCGGCGTGTGGGGTGTCGATCTCCGGGCGTCCCGCCGTGAAGCGCCAAGCTTGAAGGACCGCCAGACCGTTGCCGACGTTGCGAAGCGGGATCACGAAGTAGTAGCTCTCGCCGTCGCGCTCGACCGCGGCCGTGCCACCCTCGACGCGCACCATCCGCCCCTCTCCGAAGCGGACCGTCTCGGGCGGGTCATTCGCGCGCGAGGGGGCGAGCACCGGTCGCAGGCCGAGCAAGAGCGCCCGCTCGGCGATGGCCGTCGAACGCTCCGCAATCCGCGCCGAGCGCTGCCCGAACCGCACCGAGGAGAACGTCGCGACGGCCAGCACGAGCGTGCCAACCGCAGTCGCGAGGGAAGCAACCGTCGGCCAGTCGACAGCCATGGGCACCGTCATTGAGTAGATGCTCTCGCCGGGAGCGGACGGTGGCGACGGTTACCCGAGAAACGAACACGTGCTATGTCGCACCGCCGCGATGCCCAAGATTGCGCCGTCGAGCGCGATCAGCCTCGCGCTGTGAAGTCTTGGGTTCCGATCGCGGAGAGCAGTTGCAGCTTGTCGTAGTCCTCGCTGCCTGGCGTGGCGGTGTAGACGAGTAGGAGCTGTGCTTCGTTCTCGGGGAACATGACCTGGCAGTCGAGCTCGATCGTGTCGATCATCGGATGAACCAGGCGCTTGCGCTCGCCGATCGCGTGGGTGCCGACCTCGTGCTCGTCCCACAGGCCGGCGAACTCCTCGCTCTCGGAGCTCAGCAGCTCGACGAGCTCCATCGCCTCGCCGCCGGCCGGTGGCTGCGTCGCGGCCGGCGCATGGTTGACTCGCGGGCACCGCTGCGTGAGGCGCGGCCAAAGTAGCGGATGATCAATGTCGACCTCATCCGAGGCCGATCAACAGCAAGGAGGTCACCCATGACCGATGTGCAGAACATCGTCCTCGTCCACGGCGGGTTCGTGGACGGCTCCGGTTGGGAAGGCGTCTACCGACTTCTCAAGCAGGACGGCTTCAACGTCAGCGTTGTACAGAACCCCCACCCTCTCGCTGCAGGACGACGCCCCCGTTACCCGGCGCGTCCTCGATCAGCAGGACGGGCCCGCCATCCTCGTCGGGCACTCCTACGGCGGTGCGGTGATCAGCGAGGCCGGCACTCACGAGAACGTCGCCGGGCTCGCCTACATCACCGCGTTCGCTCCGGACCAGGGCGAGTCGGTCGGCACGCTGATCGCCGACCCGCCCCCGGGCGCGCCCGTGCCGCCGATCCTGCCGCCGCAGGACGGTTTCCTGTTTCTGGACCGCGGGAAGTTCGCGGAGTCCTTCGCCGCGGACGTCGAGCCCGCTGACGCCGCTTTCATGGCGGACTCGCAGGTCCCGTGGGGGGTCGAGGCACTCAACGGCCCGGTCACCGACCCCGCATGGCGCAGCAAGCCTACCTGGTACCTCGTCGCGACCGACGATCGCATGATTCCGCCGCCCGCCCAGCGGGCGATGGCGGAACGCGCGGGCGCCACGACGTCCGAGGCTCCGGGCAGTCACGCGATCTACGTCTCGCGGCCTGCTGTGGTTGGCGACGTGATCGTGCAGGCGGCTCGAAACGCGCTGCAGACTGCGCCGGCTGTCTAGGCGACTACCGCGGTGCGCTGGGGATTGCAGCTGGTCGGCAGGGTCCTGTTGCCCTGTCGGCCAGTCGCGGCGCCGCCCGCGACGAGCACCGAGTCAACCGGGTGTTTCGTCGCGTCGCGGCCCGAGGGCTGCGGGCAGCTGCGCCCTGGCAGCGATTCCGAGCTTTGGAAAGATCCGGTATAGGTGCGATCCGATGGTGCGGTGGGAGAGGAACAGCCGCTCGCCGATCTCTCGATTCGACAGGCCCGCTGCCGCCAGCTGGGCGATCTGCAGCTCCTGGGCAGTGAGTCGGTCGCGAGCGTCCGGGGTGCGCGGCCCGATCTTCTCGCCGGTGGCTCGCAGCTCTTGGCGTGCGCGTTCGCTCCAACGCGTCGCGCCCAAAGCGTCGAACAGGTTGATCGCGTCGCGTAGAGGTGCACGTGAGTCTGCGCTTCTGCGCTGCCGACGTAGCCAGCGGCCGAATGAGAACAGCGTCCGCGCACGCAGGAAGGGGTAGCTCCGCGACTCTTCACCGAGCGCCGCCACGAAGTCCGCCTCGGCGTGATCGTCGTCGCTCAGCAGCGGTCGCGCGCAGGCCAGACCGGCGCGCAAGATCGGTGGCTCGCTGCGCCTCGCGATCTGCTCGAGCTCGCTCGTGACCTTCGTGACCTGGGCGGCGTGCTCACCGCGACCGCCGGCCTCGACGAGGTCCAGCACGGCCGGCCAGCGCATGAAGCGGTGATACGCCGGGTCGTCCTCGTCGAACACCGGCCAGAGCGCGCGGAATGCGTCGTCGTGGCGTCCCTCGCTGAGAGCCGCTGCGCCCCGGGCAAGGTGCGCGGGGGCGAGCAGCGGGCCGCCCTTCATCGCCGTCAGTGCTCGCTCCGGCCCGGTGAGCATCGCATCGAGGTCGGTCTCGCTACCGCGCAGCGCAGCGGCCAGCGCGCCTACGAGCTGCCCGGTGAGCCCGAACTGAGGCTGGCGAGTTTCGCGCGCGAGGGTCGCCGCCTCGGCGCCCGCCCGCTCGGCCGCTTCCCAATCACCCGCGTAGGTGGCAGCCCATGCCTAGTGGACGAGCGCCTGCGTGAGCAGGCCGAGCCTGCTCTGCTCGCGCAGCCGCTCGACCGCGCGCGCGAGGAAGCGCGAGCCTGCCGCGAAGTCGCCCGCCTTCTCGGCGGCGATACCCACATACATCGCAGCGACCGGATCGGTCATCTCCTGCGGCCGCAAGCGTGCCGCTCGGCGCCGCACCGACGGCGCAGTCAACTCCGGATTGGCGAGCGCGATGACGACCAGCAGTCGTGGGTCGTCGTCCGGAAAGCCGATGCTTTCGGCCGCATCGACGATGTACTGCCGCGTCCGGGCGCGGGACCGCGTCCACCAGCAGCGATGCGCGATCGGCACGAGCGACCGCAATGCCGCATCGGGATCGCCGCCGGCGAGCAGCTGATCCGCGATCGTGACGGACGTCTTGGCGGCGCCCTTCTCGAACCAGACGTCACCGCTGATCATCTGCTGCAACCAGGCCAGGCGGGCGGCCTCGAGCGGACCCACGTCGAGTGACTCCGCCTCTCGCAGAAGCCGGCTGACAACGTCGACGCGCCCGAGGTCGTACACGAGCTCGGCTGCCCGCACCAGCCGCTCGCCCTTCTGGCGCGGATCGGCCGTGAGCATGGCGGCGCGCTCGAGTGCGGCCGCCGCGACCATGATCGCGCCGCGTCGGCGCGCGATCTGCGCCTGCTCTTCCAACGCCGACGCGACCTCGTCGTCATGGCCCAGCGCGCACGCGGCGCGGTGCCACAGCCGGCGCTCGGAGTCGCGCACGACCTCTGCCAAAGCCGCGTACATCGCGAGCTGCTGCGCCGGCGCCGCCGTGCTCTGCACCGCCGAGCGGATCAGCGGATGTTGAAAGCGCACCTCGGATCCGTGCGCCCGCGCCAGGCCGCTTTCGCCGGCGCTATCCAGAGCAGAAAGCGGCACCTCGTGCCCGGAGACGCGCGTGGCAGCCGACAGGAGTTCCGCGATCGAGGCTCTGCCGTCGAGCGCGGCGGCAAGCAGAACGAGGCGCGTGTCCTTACCGAGGCCGTCTAGGCGCGCCCCGAACGCGCGCTCCAGGCGCGCGGTCAGCGCCGCCGGCGTCTGCAACAGCAGCTCGACGGGGTCGCCGGCCTCCGGCATGGCCCGCGCAAGCTCCACGAGTCCGAGCGGATTGCCGGCGGCCTCGGCCAGCACGCGGCCGCGCACGTGGGGGGACAGCCCCGACGCGACGCGGTCGAGCAACTTCTCGGAGTCGGATGCGGACAGACGGGCCAGCTGGAGGATCGGCAACCCAGCCTCCTCGAGCGCTGTCGAGAACCCGTCGCGAAGACCGGCGATGAACACCACTGGCTCGCTGTCCAGCCGCCGCGCGATGAAGGCCAGCACGTCAAGGCTCGAACGGTCGAGCCACTGCGCGTCGTCCGCTGTCAACAGCAGCGGGCTCGAGTCCGCCGCGTCGGAAACAAGCCGATAGGCGGCGAGGGCGACGCGGAACGGATCCGCGTCCACCAAATCGGCGACGCCAAACGCTGCGTCGAGCGCTTGTCGCTGGGGATCCGGAAGCCTCTCGAGGTGGCTGCCAATCGGCCGAAGCAGCTGGTGCAGTCCCGCAAAGGCGAGCTCTGACTCAGACTCGACGCCCACGGTCGCGAGCGTGCGAGCACCCAAAGAGCTCGCGCGGCCACGCGCGCGGTCCAACAGCGCCGACTTTCCGATCCCAGGCTCCCCGCGGATCACCAGCGCCCCGCCGCGGTCGCGGACGCCGTCGAGAAGCGCGTCGACCCGGGCAACCTCGTCGTTGCGCCCGATCAGCTCGCTGGTCGCATCCGGCGGGCTCGAGACGGCCATATCCCGAGGATAAGCGGAAGCAGTCGCATGACTCAAGCGAAGCGGCGCCGGTCAGACCTACGTTATCGCCGTGGCAACGAGCCATGAGACCTACGCCGCGAGACGGCTGACCGTCGAGGTTCCAGGCGTCCGCGAGTTCCAGCAACTCTACGAGCAGGCGGTGCCCGCCGATCCGGTCGAGGAGATCGCCGCGCTCGTGCAACGCGGAGCGAGCTGGGCCGAAGTGATAGACGCGCACGCCGGGTGGGCCCCGCACGGATTTCTCATCTACTGGCGCAACGACGTCCATGGCGTGATGCAACTCGCGAGCGACGAGAACGACTGCATCGCCTACCTCATGGGCAACGTCACCATCGCTGAGCAGATGTTCCGCCACGATCCCCGCGCCATGCTCTACGCGCCGCTGCGCACGGTCATATGGGAAGACGCACACGAACGCGCGTGGTTCACCGTCGACCAGCCGAGCACGCAGTTCGCCAGCTTCGGAATCCCCGCGGTCACAGCAGTCGGGGTCGAGCTCGACAGGAAGCTCGCGGCGCTCTTGGAGGCGCTGCGCGTCGAGGTGCCGATGGCACTGCTCTCCTCGACCGCAGCCGCCTGATCACCCCGCGAGAAGCAGTCGCATGACTCAAGAGAACGCGGACGCTACGAGTCAGGCTCCTGCTCGATTGCACCGGTACTACCGAAAGGATGAGTATGTCCACGCAGACGAAGCCCAGCATCGTGTTCGCCCACGGACTGTGGGCCGACGGGTCGTGCTACAGCAAGGTGATCCCTGCGCTGCAGGCGGAGGGGCACGAGGTGGTGTCTGCCCAGAACAGCCTCGACTCGCTCGGGGGCGACGTCGCCGCTGTCAGGCGAGCGCTGGGACGGGTCCGTAGCCCGGCCATCCTCGTTGGCCACTCGCAGGGCGGAACCATCATCACGCACGCGGGTACTGACGACCGTGTTGCCGGGCTCGTCTACATCGCCGCACTCGCCCCGGACGAGGACGAGACGTCGCAGAGCCTGCAAGAAAAGTTCCCCACCACCGACGTCTTTGCTCACATCGAGATCGCAGACGGGCGCATCTGGCTGCTCCCGGACGGCATCGACTGCTTCGCGGGAGACCTGTCCGAGGAGGAGGAGAAGCTCGTCTGGTCGACCCAAGGCGTGCCGGCCGCCGACCTGTTCAACGAAAAGGTCGCAGGCACCGCCTGGAGGTCGAAGCCGAGCTGGTACATCGTGGCCAATAACGACCGAACCGTCCATCCCGACCTGGAGCGTTTCGTGGCGAACCGCATGGGCGCGACCACCTGCGACGTTGACAGCAGCCATGTCCCCATGCTCTCGCACCCCAACGTTGTGATCGACACGATCCGTGCCGCGGCGGGCTCGGTGCAAGCCAGCATGAGCGACGCCGTCCACGCGTAGGCAACCGGGGTTGGCGGCCTTATGCGAACCTTTCTGCGTGGCTGGAGTTGTGATCGTCGACGTGCCCGAGCAACGTTTCAACGACCTCGAGCCGCTTTGGCGCGCGCTGTACGAACACCACAACGAGGTCACGCCGCACCTATGCGACCGGGCGCTTCCGTTCAAGCAAGCCTGGGAGTCGCGCAGGCGGACCGAGGGCGCGTGGCTGCAGTCGGAGCCGGAATCGTTCGTCCTTGCGGCGCAGGACGCCGATTGCTACGTCGGCTACGCCTTTGTGCGAGTGCGGTCGGGCGCCGGCTTTGCCGCGTCGTGGGGCGTCTCAGATCCTCTAGCGGAGCTCGCTACGCTCTCGGTGCTGCCTGAGTTTCGCGGGCAGGGGATCGGATCTGCGCTGATGGACACCGTCGAATCGCGGCTACGGGAAATGGGGGTCGCGGACATGGCGATCGGGGTCATCGCGACGAACCGTGAAGCGGTGCCCTTCTACGAGCGACGAGGCGCCGTGCCATTCCTTACGCAGTTCATACAGCGCGTGCAGCCGAACCACACAGGAACCTGGAGCACGGGCACCTAGTGCGGGCCCGTCGCGCAGCGAATCGGTGCGTAGCCGTGGGATGATCGCGCCCGTGTGGGGTGACCTGGCGCCGTGCCTTGAGGGCGAGCTCGTGGTGCTCGAGCCGTTGCGTCGCGATCACCTCGACGCGTTGTTCGATGCTGCACGCCCGGCCGAGATCTGGGAGTTCTGGCCGTTCAACCCGGCGACTGATCGCCGTCGCTTTGAGGAGTGGCTCGACGGTGCGCTGCGCGCCGTGGCAGGCGGCACCGAGGCGCGTTTTGCCACGCTCGACCTGCGTACCAAACGCCCCATCGGTAGCACGAGCTTCTGCACACTGCGGCCCGAGCATCGCGGCCTGGAGATCGGCTGGACATGGCTCACGCCGAGTGCGTGGGGCATCGGTGCGAATGCGGAGGCGAAGCTCCTTCAGCTCCGTCACGCGTTCTCCGGCCTTGGCTGTCAGCGCGTCGAGTTCGAAACCGACGAGCTCAACGTTCGCTCCCGGCACGCGCTCGAAGCACTGCCGGCGCAGTTCGAGGGAGTGCTGCGCGATCTCAAGCTGCTGCCCAACGGTGTCAGGCGCAGCTCTGCGATCTACTCGATCCTCGCCCGCGAGTGGCCCGTGGTCGAGGAGCACCTCCAACAGCGAGTTCGCGAGGCTGTCCGTCGCCGATCGTTGTGACGGGGCAGGCGGGCGCGAGATGGGCCAGTGTCGCTGGCGACTGGCGGGCGGCGATCGCGTCCGTGATGCCCCGGCAGGACGTCGAGAACGTCGGGAGGTGGTCTATCTAGTTCGCTGGCCAACCCGGAAAGAAGGCTACTCACTCCTCCACTTTTTAACTTTATAGCGCACAGGGGGGCTTGATTCAAGCCCCGGGGTGTGCCGCATAATCCCCGCCGCAGGCCAGAACCTACGGACAAGGGAGTCATGAAATGCGTGTGTTGTTGCCGACGTATAGGTCGCGCGCGGACGTCGAACCGATAATGGGACTCGCGGTGCAGTTTCGGAGACTCGGCGCGGAGGTACGGGTGTGAGCGAGCATGCGGTGGTGATCGCCGGAGGCGGTCCGGCGGGGATGATGCTGGCGGCTGAGTTGGCGTTGGCGAAGATCGACGTCGCGGTGCTCGAGCAGCGCCCCGATCACGTGCTCGCCGGCTCGCGGGCCGGCGGGTTTCACTCGCGCACGATCGAGGTGCTGGACCAGCGCGGGGTCGCTGATCGGTTCCTCGCGGAGGGACAGGTTGCTCAGGCCGCGTCGTTCGGCACGACGGTGTTGGACATGAGCGACTTCCCGACACGTCATCCGTACTCGCTCGGGATCTGGCAGAACCAGATCGAGCGGATCATGGCCGCCTGGGTCGCCGAGCTTGGAGTGCGGATCTACTACGGAAGCGAGGTGATGGACTTCGCGCAGGACGACACCGGCGTCGAAGTCGAGCTGGACGGCGGCCAGTCGCAGCGGGCGCAGTATCTCGTCGGGTGCGACGGAGGACGCAGCGTCATCCGCAAAGCAGCCGGCATCGATTTTCCCGGGTGGGATGCGACCAGGAGCAACCTGATCGCCGAGGTCGAGATGGCCGAGGAGCCGGACTTGGGTATCCGGTACGACGACATCGGCGTCCACGGCCTCGGCAGGTTGGAGTACGAGATCCGCGACGGCGAGGTGGTCTACATGGATCGGGGGCCGGTGCGGGTGACGGTGACCGAGCAGCAGCTCGGGCCCAGCAGCGAGCCTGCCCTGCGCGATCTGAGCGAGGCGCTCATCGCGGTGTACGGCACGGACTTCGGGGTCCACAGTCCGACGTGGATCTCCAGGTTCACCGACATGACACGTCAGGCCATCACCTACCGCGCCGGACGCGTCCTACTCGCCGGCGACTCGGCGCACGTGCACTACCCGGCGGGTGGACAGGGCCTCAGCCTCGGCGTGCAGGATGCGGTGAATCTGGGATGGAAGTTGGCTCAGGTGGTCAAGGGGATCTCCCCGGAGAGCCTCCTGGATAGCTATCAGGAGGAGCGCCACCCGGTCACTGCCCGCGTCCTTCAATACACGATGGCTCAGACCGTGCTCCAGCGCCGGGACGTGCGCATGAAGGCCCTGGTGGACATCGTGTCGGAGCTCGCGAGCATGGACGAGCCTCGCAAACGGCTCGCCGGGATCGCCTCGGGGTTGGACATCCACTACGACCTCGGCGAGGGACATCCGCTGCTCGGACGCCGTATGCCCGACTTGGACCTCGTGACCGCCGACGGCCCGCTCAGGGTGTTCGAGCTGCTGCACGACGCCCGGCCGGTGCTGCTCAACCTCGGTGGGCCCGGCAGCTTCGACATCACTCCATGGGCTGACCGGGTCCAGCTGATCGATGCTGAATCGGGCGGTGAGTGGAAGCTTCCGGTACTCGGCGCGGTCACCGCTCCCACTGCCGTGTTGATCCGGCCCGACGGATATGTGGCCTGGGTCGGGGACCGAACCCGCCTCAGACTCCCTGACGCGCTGACCACCTGGTTCGGACCGCCTACCGCGACGTAGCGCGAGGGGGCACCGCGACGACTGCCAGCCAGCCCGCTCATAGAGATGCGCCGCATTTGCGAACGCGCGATCCCGCCAGCAGCGCCTAGCGGTGGCCGTCGGCGTTCCACCGAGCCTGATCTGCGGCCCGCGATTTAGCTCGCGAGCCACTCCAAGGCCTGCTCCACCACATCCGCGCGGCTGCGCCCGTCGTGATCGGCGGTGATGAAGGGGCTGCCGATGAACAGGGAGAAGACGAGCAGGCAGCGGGCCTCGACATCGTCCCCGTCTCGACAGAAGTCGGCAAACAACGCGCGCATAAACTCCATTCGCCGGCTGTCGACCCGCTTCAGCCGCTTGGCGACAGCCTTGTCACGTCGGGCCCAATCGCGGATTGCGAGCTCGACCCTCAGCCCTTCGCCAGCTATAGAGGAAGCCAGGGCGAACAGTCGCCTCAACCTGGCCCTAGCGTCCCCACCCTCTCCCTCCACGCGCTCGATCACCTCGTCGACAGCCCTGCGCTCCCACGTGTCGAGCATCTCCTCGAGCAGTGCACGCCGGTCGCTGAAGTAGCCGTAGAAGCCGCCCTTGGTGACGCCGAGCGCTTGGGCCAGCGGCTCGATCCGGACGGCATCGGGACCACCGACCGCAAGGGCCCGAAGACCCTCTTCGACCCATCTAGATGGGGGCGTGCGCGTCGCTGGCATCTCTCTCTATCGCGTCTTGCATGACAGTCGAACAGGGATCATTATACGCCCTCGTATATATGCGCTACCGTATATCGCGTATGAGGCTCCCGAACACCGCGCACACCTCCAGGCCCTGGCGTATCCACGAACTCACCCCGGACTTCCGGCTCGAGGACGTGTGGGAGCTGCCGGGAGTGGGTGGCGCCGACGACTTCCCGAGGGTGGTGGCGCTGATCGCCTCGCTAGATCCGTCGCAGGGCTCCTCCCGCGCGGCCCGCGTGCTGTGGGCGATCCGGTGGAAGGTCGGGACGCTGCTCGGTTGGGATGACCCAGGCACAGGCCTCGGCTCTAGGGTGCCGACGCTGCGCGAACGCTTGCCGGCGGACCTGCGCGACGCTCCCACCGGCCCCGAGTTCGATGCGCTCCCGTTCACCTCGCTCTACCTGCTCGAGGATGAGTGGGCCGCTGAGATCGCCAACCAAACCATGCACGGGGTCATGCACATCGGCCGGGTCCCCGACGACACCGGCGGCTTCCGTGCCCGTATGGCCGTCCTGGTCAAGCCCAACGGACTGCTCGGGAACACCTACATGGCGGCGATCAGGCCGTTCCGGCATCTGATCGTCTACCCACCGATGATGCACGACGCCGAACGAGCCTGGCGCGAGCGATGACCGCACCGAGTGACGACCTCGGCTAAGGACTTTGACGTCGCGGTCGTTGGGGGAGCGTTGCCGGCGGCGCGGCGGCGCGGTGGTTTGCGCAACGTGGCGCATCCATCGCCCTGGTGGAGCAACGCCCTGACCCCGTCGTCGGCGACACTGGTTCCTGGGTCTAGATAGCGGTGTGGCCTCTAGTTCTCGCGCAGGGCAGAGGCGCCGAGCGCGGCCGCCGAAAGGGCGGTGCCGGTGACGAGGGCGCTCGTGAGCTTCGGTAGATAGCCGCCGCGTCCGCCGGCGATGCCTGCGAGGGTGTCGGCCGCGTCGCAGGCCAGCCCGGCGACAAGCCACTGCCGTTGCGTGGCCCCCTTGCTGTTCAGCGTCCCCCACGCGAGCGCCATGTCGCGCACGCCAAACAGGCGCGCGAGATACGGAGCTTGCGGGTTGGCCGCGGCGTCCAGGCCGAAGAGCTTGCCGGCGAAACGCGGCGCCGCCCAAGAGGCCGCGCCGATCGCGAGTCGAAGGCCAGCGAGGTTGTTGACGACCGTTCGCCGCTCCATCGGGGGGACTCTATCGCAGATCGACTCGTCAGATCGTCTGGTGCTAGCGAGAGGGGCCACACTCAGGCCGCGCTAACGCTTTGCTGGTCGAGCGAGCGTCCGAGCAAGGACCCAGCTCACGCTCGCTTCAGACTGTGATGAAGGAGGCCGCCCTTCGGTGGCAGGCTCTTGTTGTCACCGAAGACCGAGCCCGGACGGACCCCGGTGGCGTGCCTGCGCACGGCCGCTCTCTGTGTTACCAATCGTAACGACCAAATCTGTGTGACAGACGTGAAGCAAAAAGGGAGTAGGGTCGGCCCAGCCCTATTAATGGCGGGCGTTGCGGAAAGCACGCGCGGGGCGACGCGCCGGCTGTACCCGTGCTGCCTCCCAAATGCGGCAGCCACACCAAAACAAAGGGGACGAGCTCTCATGACGAAATTGCCTAGGACCCGTAGCAGGCTGGTGGTGGTCGCGGCTGCCGCCGCGCCCATCCTCGGGGCGTTAGCTCTCACTGTCAGCACCGCGGACGCATCTCCAGCACCGGCCAAGCACGCGACTGGTGGTGTCGGCCAGGCGGTGCCTGCCAGCGTGCAGGCGGCGACGCACGAATATTGGACCCCCGCCCGGAGGGCGGCGGCCAAGAACGCCGAAGTCGTCTCCGCGACGGCCCCATCAAGCATCGTCTCTCCGGCCGTATCGAGTCCCGACGGTCCGCGAGGTGTCAGAGAAGGATCTCCACCAAGCAGTGGGCCCAGCAGCTCTGGCACGGCCTCAGAACCGGGCATGCCGATGGCTTTCAGCTACCCGTTTCCCTATGACGAATTCCCCGTACCCACCAGCCTCTATAAGAAATATCCGTACAGCGTCAACGGTACGATCTACTTCAGAAACAACGGGGGCGGCTTCAAATGCTCGGGCACCTCGGTCGTCAACGGCCACCAACCGAGCGAGGTCTGGACCGCAGGACACTGCACGGCCAATACGGCGGGTGGTAATAAATTTGACGAAAGCGCGGAATTTATTCCCGCCTACAACGGCAGTAAGAAAGGCGCAGCAGCGGAGCCGTTCGGATCGTTCGTCGCGCATTACTACTACACGTCGAACGCGTGGCTGAAAGAAGGGGACGTCGCAGACGACTACGGCGTGATGCTGGTCAACGAAAACGCAAAAGGCCAGACCCTTAGCGCAGCCGTCGGCACGGACGGGTTCGAATGGAACGCGAGCGAAAACAGGCAGTTTGTGACATTCGGTTATCCCGGTGAAGCGCCCTACAACGGCAAACTGCAGTACGAGGATATCGGCGCCACGGGTGCCTCGGCCAGTGTCGGCGAAGGTCCACAGCTGACCGGTATTGGAAGTCCGCTCACGGGCGGGTCTAGCGGCGGAGCATGGGACGTCAACTGGACTCCCACGGGACCTGGCCGGGTAAATGGCCACAACGATTGGAAGTTCTTCAGTCAGCCTGAAGCCATGTACTCCCCGTACTACGACAGCCTCACCGAGGACATCTACTGTCTTGGAAACACCGGCGCCTGCTAAGCAATCGGGCGCCTGGCTGCGCAGCGTTGGCGTCGGGGTGAACCTCACTTCGACGCCAACTGCGCCGCCTGCATCGGAGGGATGGCAACTGCAGATAGGTTGATCGCAGCGAGGGCGACGCGGCGTCAGCGGGCCCCCTGCGGCCCCTCTCGCCCGGAGCGGTAGAACTCGATCAGGGACTGCAGCAGCTTCCAGCCGATCACCCCGTTCTCCTCGACGATCGGGCGGAAGTCCCAGAACGTGACGCCGGAGCAGACGAGATCGGTCGAGGCCTTGACGGTCGCTGTGCGGGCGCCCGCGTCGATGAGCGCCATCTCGCCGAAGTAGTCGCCGGCCTTCAGGGCCCTGCGCTCGATCCCGTCGACCAGCACGGTCACCTCGCCAGCGTCGATCACGAAGAACGCCGCCGCGCCCGAGCCCTGCTGGATGACAGTGTCGCCCTTCGAGAAGCGCCGCTCCTTGAACACGCTCGCGATCCTCCGGAGCTCGCTCTCGTCGAGGTCGGCGAACAGCGGAACGCGCTGGAGCACGTCAATCGGGACGCCGCTCATCGGTGCTCCGTCTTCGCCTCAATGGTTTCGAGGGCGCGGTCGGCGCTCACGCCCCGGCCCTCGTGACCGCCCGACACTGCAGCAGGTAGAGCTTCCCCTCGGAGATCGCCCACTCGATGTCGCGGGCCGCGCCGTAGACCTGCTCGCAGCGTCCTGCGAGGCGGTTCAGCTCCGCGAGCTGCTCGTCGTCCAGGCAGAGCCGTTCCACTAGCTCCGGCGCGACCTGCTCCTCGAAGGTGCCGCCGTCCGGAAGCGAGCGGAAGGCCACGTCCTTGCGCCCCGGGGTGCGCTCGAGGATTTCGCCCGCGCGGCTCAGGCGGTAGTGATCGGGGATCACGCGGCCGGCCACCACGGCCTCGCCGAGCCCGAGGCTGGCCTCGATCACAAGCTCGTCGGCTCCCGTGACCGGGTTCTGGGTGAACATCACGCCGGCGGTCTCGGGATCGACGAGCGCCTGGATGACCACACCCACGCTCGGGCGCGTGAACAGCCCCACGCGCTGGCGGTAGGTGATGGCCGAGTCGGAGTTCGCAGACCACCAGACCTCGCTGACCGCCGCGGTCAGCTCCTGTGCTCCGCGGACGTTCAGCAGCGTCAGGTGCTGCCCGGCGAAGCTCGCGTCGGCGCCGTCCTCGTCCACGGCCGAGGAGCGGACCGCGAGCGGGCCGTGCAGCGCGGCGACCGACTCGGCAACGCGACGGATCGCCGCCTCGTCGCGGCTGGCCACGGCGTCCACAACGGCGCCCGCGAGCGCCACGCCGGGCGGGACCGGAAGCCCATCTCGCAGCGCCTGGCCGAGGCCAACCGCCTTGGAGCCGAACAGCGCCGTGTCCTCTGCCGCGATCAGCGGGACCACTTCGCTCACCCAAACACCGTGACCTCTCCGGAATCGCCGTCCACGCGCACGCGCGTGCCGTCGGCGATGCGCTCGGTGGCCTCACGGGTTCCCACCACACCAGGTATCCCGTACTCGCGTGCCACGATCGCCGAATGCGAGAGCAGCCCGCCGCTGTCGGTCACGATCGCCCCGAGCAGAGGCAGGAGGATGTTGAAGGCCTCGCTCGTGGACTCGGTCACCAGCACGTCGCCCTTGACGATCCGGTCGAATTCGGAGGGGCCCGCAATGCGGCGGGCGGAGCCCTCGTAGATGCCGCGGCTGGCCGCGAGCCCGCGCAGCACATGCTCCTCGTGCTGCTCCTCAGAGCTTCCGAGCATTTCGACCATCACGATGCCCATCGCCTGCATCACCCGTGCCGCCGCGGGCGGCAGCCCGGAGGGGTCCGGCGGGGGAGTCGGGGGGTCGCCGAGGAAGGGCGGCGCGTCCTTGGCGGTGTGCGTAGCCCGGTACTCGGCGCGCGCCGCGAGCTCCTCGGCGCTCGGCTCCTGTGAGCCGGAGAGCAGCGCGCACATCTCATCCACCGTCGCGTCGACGAGATGCTCCGGCTCGCGCACGCGTCCTGCCGCGGCCAGCCGCCGTCCGGCTGCGAGCACCGCCCGGCGCATCAGGCCCGAGGCCCAGATGTCGCTGAAGACTCCGCGTTCGTCGCGGAGCCTGTACATCAGCCGCGACTCGCCGAGGAGCTCGTCGAACTCGCCGCGGTGCTCCTCGGGCACCTTCGCGCGCACGCCGGCCGTCAGGTCCTCGACGTCCGTCTCGACGTCGCGCCCGTCGGCGGCCACCCGGATCGCTCTCAGCAGCACATCCGGGAGCTCGAGCGCGCACGGCCCGGAGATGTCAAAGCCATCGAGGAGCCGCCAGCCGACGAGGTCGAGGTAGGCGCTCACCGCCGGGCCCGCCTCGCCGGCGAGTGCGCGCAGCTCGTCCAGCACCCGAGCGGGGTCGCCGTCGGAGTCGAGCAGCGCACGGGCCTGCTCGTCGTTGGCGATGGCCGTCACGAGCTGCTCGAGCTCGGCCGATGCGCCGGCCGAGACGGGTGCCGCGCCGCGCAGCAGGCCGAGCAGGTCGGATGGCGGAAGGCCGGTCCAGGCACCCGCGTGAGCCAGGAAATCACCGGTGGGGATCATCGCGGCCGCCGTGAAGCGCATGTGCTGGGTGATCATCGCCGCATGGTGCTCGTGGCAGCGCGTCAGGTAAGCGCTGAGCTCGTCGTCGCTCAGAGCGTCGGGATCGACCTCCTGGATCTCGCGGTGGGTGGCGATCGACGCCGGCTTGACGACCTCATCCCATTCGCGCAGTTGCTCCCGCCACAGCCGGCCCTCGAAGACCTCCTGCGCCCGCTGGATCCGCGCCGGCACTTCCTCGGGCGCCGCGGGGCGCATCATCGTGTAGGAGAAGCCATTCGGGTAGGCCGTGTCGAGCGTGTCGAGCAGCATCCCGTAGAAGCGCGTGAACTCGCCGAAGCCGCGCCCGAACGGCTCGGGGTGCGTCTCGGCCCAGTAGCGTGTCACGGGCCGCGGGAAGTGCACCGCGTCGAGTTTCCAGGACCCTGGCCCCGGTGGGTCGAAGCGAACGTCGGTCTCTGTCTGTGCCTGGGTCATTGGATGCCTTTCACGCTCGATTTCGCCGCGCGAGGGCGGATGCCGGTCCGCGCAGGTTTATTCGTACACGATCGGGATGGGGCGTGTCCACCGCCGCCTAGGTGATTTGACCGCCGCGCGTAGGCCTAACTGGCCGAATTAGCTCAGAGCGTGTTGAAGCAGCCGTAGACTATGTAGAGCGGGTTCGTGACGCTCCGGTCGTGTACGTCGAGCATCGTCGGCCCGCCGATGAACGCGGGAGGCGACTGGGCCTTGTAGCAGCCGTTGTACTCCACGCTCACGTCGTACTCGACCGAGGTCTGCTGGAATGGGACCGAGCGCGCCTGGGGCAGGTACACGTAGAGGGTGCAGTTCCAGTCCCCCGGACCCACCGCCTTGGCGGCCCGGCGATTGCAGTTGGGCAGGATGTCGAGCTTTGCGCCGGCTGGCGCTCGCCGCCCGATCAGCTCCTGCTGGAGCAGCGTCACGTTGTTGAACTCTTCCCCGATCGCCGCGCTCAGGCGGTGGGCCGTGTCGCCAGTGGGCCCGAGGTTGGCGAGCAGGGCGAGCACCGCGACGAGCGCGGCGGCGATCGCCACCATCCGGACGGGCGTGCGCCAATCGGGGCCGCGACTCACCGTCGTGGCAAGGAAGTCGCGGCGTCTGAGGATCATCCAGCTGGCGGCGATGCAGGCGGCGATCCAGGCGACGCTGACGAGGCTCGAGATCACGAGTGGGCCGTAGAAGGGGTGGGTGGTGAAGAGGCCGTGCCAGCCGTCGAAGGCCGAGCCGATCAGGAGCAGGTGCACGCCCACGCCCTTGCCGATCAGGTCGAGCAGCTGGGTGAGCAGCGCGACAAGCAACGGGCCCAGCACGCCGATGATCCCGTTGCGCGTCGCGACCGAGAACAGGATCGCGACGCTCGTGTACGCCAACATCGGCAGCAGGCACAGGATCCAGCTGAGCAGCGTCAGGGCGAGCAGCCGGCCCGGCGGGGTCAGGACGCCGCTGAGGTTGACGAGTGAGTGCGCGCCCACGAGCAGGATCCCTGCGATCACGCTCGAAGAGCGCGAGCAGGAGCGTGAGCGCGATGGCGAGGGCACCCGCGGCGAGAAGCTTGCCCGCGTACAGATCGGTGCGGGTGCAGGAACGTGTGAGGATCGTCTTCCAGGTCCCATGCCGGTCCTCGGACGCGAACAGGTCCCCTCCGAGCAGCCCGGCGATCAGCGGCACCCCCCACGTTCCGGCGAATCCGAGGATCACGAGCGATATCGCGAGTCCCGACGAGTGCACCCAGACGCCGAACAGCGCGTCCGAGGGCGTCCCGCTCTGCACCTTGAGCACGGCCGCGAACGCGAACGGTCCGGCGATGCAGATAACCGCGAGCAGCCGGCTGGTCAGCTGGGCGCCCAGCTTCTGCAGCTCGATCCGAAAGGCATTCCAGATCGGGTCCTGCCCGCCGAGCGGCAGCGAAGCCCGAGTGGCGGGCGCTGCGGGAGCGATCGCGCTCATCGTCCCGCGAGCACCGTCTCGGCCAGTTCCTCGGGCTCCAGCTGCTCGAGCGGGGCGCCGTCGGAGGTCAGGGCGAAGAACATGGTCTCCAGCGGGCTCACGAGCAGATCGAGACGGCGGATGGCCACGCGCGCATCCCCGAGCGCGAACACAAACGGATCCAGGCAGCCATCGTGGACGGCCAGCGCAAGCTCTCCGCGGGTCGAGCGCCCGGCCCGCACCCCGACCTGATCCTCGGCGATCCTCAGTGCCTGCTCGTCATCGCTCGTCGCGAGGGCGTACGCCGACCCCGGCGCCTGCGAGATGAGCTCCGCCGCCGAGCCGTCCCACACGACCCTGCCCTCGCGCATGAAGGTGTAGGCGTCGCACACCCGCTCGAGCTCCCCGATCTGGTGGCTCGAGAGCAGCACCGCGACGCCCTCGGCGGCCAGCTCGCGCACCAGCGATGCGACGGCGCGGGTCCCGGCCGGGTCGAGTCCGCTCGTCGGCTCGTCGAGCAGCAGCAGGCGCGGCGAACGCAGCAGCGCGGCCGCCAGCCCGAGCCGCTGGCGCATCCCGGTCGAATAGCCCGCCACGCGGTCCTCGTCCCGTCGCTCCAGCCCAACGCGCGCGAGCGCGTCATCGACCGCAGCTGCGCTCGGGCCGGCGTCGAGCCGCGCCAGTAGACGGAGGTTCGCGCGCCCCGACAGGTACGGGTAGAAGGCCGGCTCCTCCACGAATCCTCCCACGTGCTCCAGAACGGCGCCCCCCAGCCCATCGAACGGGCGTCCCAGCAGTTCGACCGCGCCGGCGTCCGGGTGGATCAGGCCGAACAGCATTCGAAGCAGCGTCGTCTTACCCGCGCCGTTCGGGCCGAGCAGGCCCCGCACCTGCCCGGGCGCGGCCAAGAGGTCGACGTCGTCGACCGCAGTGGTGGCGCCGAAGCGCTTCACCAATCCGCTAGCTCGGACCGCGTCCACAGCGCCGAGTCTACGGAGCGCCGGTCCCTGCGCTCGTGAACCGCCTGTGAACGTCGGTGAGTGATTTGTGAATAAAACGTGAGCGGGCACGCTTCGAGGAAGCTCCGATTTCACACAGATGAAACGCAGATTTCACACAGATCTACACCGCCCGGTAACAACATGGAACCTAACGCGCGGCTAAGTTGCCGCCTCGCAGTTTGTCGCACGAGGTCGTTAACGGAAATCGTCGCATTTTGCGACCCGACGCATACCTTGGAGGTATCGACCGTGGCCAGCTCAGTTCCGATTCGCAGAAGTGGCACTCGCCGGAGCCCCCGGCGCAGGCGTCTGGGCGCAGTCGCCGTCCTCGTGGCCTTCGTGGCGGCGGTAGGCGTGGCGTCCGCGGAGCTCGGCGGCGTCAACCCGTTTGGCAGCGGCGAAGTCGGCCAGACCTACAACGGCGCCCTGCTGCTGCCGACGAACCAGTGGATCTCGCCGATCGGAACCCGGATAGAAGATCCGCTCGGGCGGATCGTCTCGAGCACGCTCAGCCCAGACGGCCAGTACATGGCCGCTCTGACGTGGAACGACTTCACGGGCTACCTGACGATCTTCGACCTGAAGACTGGGAAAATCGTGCAGGAAGAAGGCGGCTATCCCAACACCCTCGACCCCGCAGCCGGCGAACCAGGCGAAGAGGTTGGCGCTGACGGGCCGCTCTACTCGCCGGACGGAAAAACGATGTGGGTGCCGCAGACGGGCGATATAGCAAAGTTCACGGTCGATTCGGAAACGGGCACGGTGTCGGAAAAGACGCTCATCAAACTGCCGCCGGCAGCCAACGGACCCGCGCCGCTCTACAACCCCCAAGCGACCCACCCCGGCGAAGCCTTGGCCTCGGGAATGGCGCTCTCACCTGATGGCAGCAAGCTTTATGTGGCCTTCAACGGATCCAACACGCTCGGTGTGCTCAACACCTCGACAAACGAAGTTGAAAAAGAAATCCCCGTCGGCAACGCGCCGCGCCAGGTCGTTCTCGACGGCAACACCGCGTATGTCTCCAACGAGGGCGGTCGGCCTGCCCAACCGGGCGAAACGACCAACCTCTCCGATGGGACCCCGATCGTCTCCAGCCCAGTCACTGGAGCTGCGACGACCGGCACGGTCTCGGTCGTCAACCTGACCACCGGCAAACAGGAACAGGCAATCCCGGTCGGACTCGAGCCGACCGCGCTGTACCTGGATGGATCGGCGCTGTTCGTCGCCAACTCGAACGACGACAGCATCTCGCTGATCAACACCGCAACCAACACGGTCGTGCAGACCGCGAGCACCAACCCGCTGCCGGGCGCGAAGGTGGGGAGCTACGCGAACGCGATCTCGATGTCCGATCCCGAGCACGTGCTCGTGAGCATCGGCCGCGACAACGCGATCGCCGTCTACAAGTACAAAGGTCTGACAAAACGAGGAAAGGAACTGCCGAAGCCGCTCAAGTACGCAGGTCTGCTGCCCACCGACTGGTACCCGGTCCAGGTGCAACCCGACCCGGCGCTCGGAAGCGGGGAGATCGTCGTCACCAACGACAGGGGCATCGGCGACCGCGGCCCGCAGGCGACGATCTGCAAGGGAGCGGAAACCTCCCCGGCTCCGGAGTGCGTCAAGGGCTACAACACCTACGACGACACGGGCACGGTGACGATGTTCAAGATGCCGGCCGAAAGTGAACTCGCGCAGTACACCGGCACCGTCTTCACCGACAACGACTGGAGCAATGTCCCGGCGATCAACAAAGGCGCGGGCGACACGGTGCCGGGAGTGATCCCGACGAAGATCGGAGGCCACTCGCCGATCAAGCACGTATTCGTGATCGTCAAAGAGAATCGCACCTACGACCAGGTCCTCGGCGACCTCGGCGAGGGCAACGGGGACCCCGAACTGGCGCAGTTCGGTCAGAAGATCACCCCCAACGCGCACGCGCTGGCCAAGCGTTTCGGCGACCTCGACGACTTCTACGACGAGGGGACGCTGTCGGCCGACGGACACAACTGGGTCGTGCAGGCCGAGGCCAACGACTACGTCGAAAAGGAGTTCGGGGCGTTCTACCGCTCCTACCCCGCCGAAGGCGGCGACGCGCTCAACTACCAGCGCGACGGGTTCCTCTGGAACTCGGCGAAAGCGGCGGGCCAGAGCGTCAAGGACTTCGGTGAGTACAACAGGTACATCACCGGGCCCGGCACCGGCGGCGACTGGAAAGAATGGTTCGAAGATTCGCAGATCCTGGAAGGGAAGGCCAGCGGGCCGCTGCCGATCCCGACCAACGAATACAAGACGACCTCCGACATCCCGTCGCTGAACGAAATCAGCGACCCCTCCTACCCGAGGTTCGACCTCGAAATTCCCGACCAGTACCGGTTCGACATCTGGAAGGCCGAATTCGAACACGAGGAGAGCGCCAGCGCCGTTCCCAACCTGACGCTGATCTGGCTGCCTGACGACCACACCGGCGGCGCGCCGGACCCGGTGGCCCAGGTGGCGGACAACGACCTCGCGTTGGGCCGGATCGTGGAAACGATCTCGCACAGCAAAGAGTGGGGCGAATCGGCGATCTTCGGCGTCGAGGATGACCCACAGAACGGAGTCGACCACGTCGACGGGCACCGCAGCCCGGCGTTTGTGATCAGCCCGTACGCCAAGGGCGGCGTCGATGACGAATACGCATCGCAGCTCAACATGGTCCGCACGGTCGAGCAGATCCTGGGGATTCACCCGATGAACCAGGAGGACTACGCCGCCGAACCGATGTACCGAGCGTTCACGGAAACCCCGAACGACGAACCGTACACCGCCGCTCCCAACGAAATCCCGCTGACGCTCGGCGTCAAAGGCTTCGCCACGAGGGCGGCGGCGAAGACAGGCGGGCCTGTCCAGGGCGCGGTGCCGGCCGCGATGCAGGGTGTCTACGACGCGTGGATGAGCTGGAAGCAGCATCAGCGCTTCCTCGGGCGGGACGCCAGACCGGACTCGGCCAAGCCGGTGCTGCTCAACCGGCTCGACTGGTACTCCGCCCACGACTGGACGCTGGCGTACCCGGGCGACCCGAAGATCTACCTGCCCGATGAAGTGCCCGGCAGAAGCCTCCCCGCCGCCTTCATCGGTGACTGACTGAGGCGAGGGTCCGTGTGGGGCCGGCCGCGCCGAAGCTTGGCGCGGCCGGCGGCGTCATGTCGTGACATGGGCTCAATGCCATCCGAAGGCTCCTCTGGGAGACTGCGAGCATGGGAAGCGTTGTTGTTCGCCGCGGCTCACAGTCGGATCTCGTTGCCCTTTTGTCGCTTTACGAGGAGCTGGCTGGCAGCAAGATCACGGCCGCGCCCAGTGATCGCGCCAGCGCTGAGCCACTGTTGGCAGAGGTCCTCGCTGATGCGAGGCGCGAGCTGGCGGTGGCGATCGTCGATGGCCAGCTCGTCGGCGCGGCCGATCTTCTCGTTGTCCCCAACCTGACTCATCGCGGCAAGCCGTGGGCGATTGTCGAGAACGTCATCGTCGCCAGCACCGCTCGCGGTAGAGGGGTCGGCAGGGCGTTGATGGGTCACGTGATAGATCGAGCCCAAACGGCCGGCTGCTACAAGCTTCAGCTCGTCTCCGGTAAGCATCGCGCGGAGGCGCACGAGTTCTATCGGAGTATGGGCCTCGACGCGGTCGCCGAGGGCTTCAAGATCTATTTCGACGAGTAGTCAGACGCCGAAATCCTAGCTCGGTGTCGACGGGGGTCACACCATCGTCACACGAGGGTAATGCGATGGTTACAAGTGGGCGCCCCGCCCAGAGATAGCTTGCCGCATGCTAGATCAAGACGGCGGCGCTACCGCCCACTCCAAGGAGATGCGATGACCACGAAGCTGAGCGCCCTTTCGACCTTTGCCCGCCGCTTGACCTTGATTGCACTGGTCGCCTGCGCAGGGGCGGTCCTCGCCGCACCCGCCCAGGCCTTCCCGGGTCACTCGCTCTTCCCGGGCAATCTGCTCGTGAGCCGCACGGTGTTCGAAAACGACCCGAACCTGAAAGCGGGTGAAACGCTGCTGGCGCCCGGCTGCACGCCGCCTAATTGCGGGATCGCCGTCGCCAACGGCATCTTCCCGGAAGTGTTCAATAACGACTCTGTAGACGAACACTTCGGAATCACCTCCAAGATCTATCTCGACCAGCTGACGCCCTGGGGATTCCCGATCAACTCGCTCGAGGTACCCAACAGCTCCGAGCCCGGGATCACTCCCAGCTCCAACCAGATGGTCACCAGCTTCTCCTCGAAGTCCGAACTGGCGCTCAACCTGTCAACGGGCGGCCGCTATGTGACGTTCATGGGCTACTTCGCGCCGTCGGACCAGATAGACACCTCCAACGGCAGCACACCCGGCGTGTTCGACCCCACCGACACAGACCCGGTGACGGCGTATCGGACGGTTGCCCAGGTCGACGCGGCCGGAAACTTCAAATTCACCAACACCAACGACTACAGCGGCGACAACCCGCGGGCGGCGATCCTCAACGAAGAAGAAGGGGCCAACCTGATCTACGCCGCGGGCAATTCGGGCAACGGCTCCAAGCCGATCCCGGCTGGCATCATCGCCGGCGGGGGCGCCCAGATCATGACGCCCTCGCTTGCCGCCCAGATCCTGCAAGAACCGGCATTCCCGACCCCGGTCGGCAGCTTCAACATAACCGAGCTCGGCGACAAGCACGACAAGCAGAGCAAGGACAACAACTTCCGCGGCATCACCGTCTTCGACAACGTCCTCTACTACACCAAGGGCAGCGGCGGGAACGGCGTGAACACCGTGTACTTCGTTGACACGACTGGCAAAGCCTGCCCCAATGGTGTTGGGCTCCCGGCACCGGGCGCCAAGCTTCCCACGTCGGCGATCGAACCGATCGCCTCAGCCCTCGCCAACGAAGAACTCAAGCCGAACAACATGTGCATACTGAAGGGCTTCCCGACAGAACTGAAATCGACGACCTCGTTCCCGTTCGGCCTGTGGTTCGCCAACGCCGACACCGTGTACGTCGCCGACGAGGGCAGCGGCGAAAACGGATACTCGGAAGCGACCAATGAATTCACCGAAGCAGCGGCCCAGACCAATGCCGGTCTGCAGAAGTGGGTGTTCAATTCCGCCGCCGGCGAATGGAGGCACGCGTACACACTGCAGGCGGGTCTCCGACTCGGCCAGCCGTACACCGTGCCAGGCTATCCCTCAGGCGACAACCCCGCGACCGGCCTGCCGTGGTCTCCGGCCACCGATGGGCTGCGTAACCTTACCGGCTACGTCAGCCCGGGCGGGACGGCCACGATTTGGGCGGTCACCTCGACGGTGAGCGGGAATGGCGATCAGGGGGCAGATCCGGACAAGCTCGTCGCGATCACCGATCCGCTCACCGCAACGTCCCCCCTGCCTTGGGAGCGTTTCCTCACGCTGCGCAAAGCAGGCTTCGGCGAAGTGCTGCGCGGGGTCTCGTTCACACCAGGGACGCGCACCGGCTCGTTTCCAGGGTTCTAGCTCCCCGGATTCTTGGAAACCGCGGTCGGGTCTCGCGGCGCCCACAGCTTGGAGCTTGTTGAGCCGCAACACGGCGAGCTGGCGCCGGTCGGGCTTCATCCACGGGTGCAGGATGCACACCGCGAGCATCCGCTCAATACGCTTGAGCGCGCGTAGAGCCGCGAGAAAGCCTGTCGATCCGCCCTAGTCATGGCCGATCCACGTGGCCTGCTCGATTGCGAGGGCGTTGAGCACGGCAAAGCTTCGGCTGGCCAGCGCGACGTGCGTGCGCAGCCCGCCGACATCACCGTAGGCGATCATGCTTCACGTTGCCGTCGTCGATACTGACCGCTGCCGGAAATCGTGTCCGATGAGCGCCTGCCCGCAGGCAACCGGGGCAACCGCGGGTTTACCGGGCGCCAAGCACGACCCGGTGGACCGGAGCGCCGTCCGGTGAGCGCGATCTTCGCTCTCTGCGCGGCGTTCTCCAACGCGCTGTATGTGGCGACGCAGCACGTCGCGAGCACGAGCGGCCGCGTGCGCAAGGCGTCGGGCCTGCGACTCGTCGCGTATCTCATTCGAAGTCCGTTGTGGCTGTTCGGCTTGGGGGTCGGTATCGGCGGATTCTTGTTTCAGGCGGCGGCCCTGAAGAACGGCCAACTGTCGATCGTGCAGGCTCTGCTCGTGACCGAGCTCGTCTTCGGTCTGCTGTTACGGAAGCTGTGGATACGCCAGGCGATCCGTCCCGCGGCATGGGGATCGGCGGCACTCACGTGCGTAGGACTCGCCGCCTTCGTCGCCGTCGACCAGCCGCAGGGTGGCATCCCCACCCCGACCGCGCACGCATGGGCGGGGGCGCTCGCGGCGTTCGGTGGCGCCGCAGCCGTCATGACGCTTGCGGCTCGTTGGGGATCGCCGAGGCGTAGAGCCGCCCTCTACGCGGCCGCCGCCGCCGTCGTGTGGGCGCTTGTGGCCACGTTCATCAAGACGGCCACCGAGACCCTGACCGAATCTGGCATCGCCGCGGTGTTCACCCACTGGCCGGTATATGCATTGGCCGCCGGCGGGGTGGCGGGCATTCTCCTGGTGCAGGCGGCTCTCCACGTGGGACCCCTCAGCGTGTCCCAGCCGCTGTTGGTGATCGTTGACCCTTCCGCGAGCGTCATCCTCAGCATTTGGCTTTTCCAGGAGCGCTACACGCGCGGTCCGGTGGTCATCGCAGGTGGCGTCCTCGCGTTCATCGTCATGTGCGTGGGGGTAGTGGCGCTCACGAGCACCGCGCCGCCGACGATGCAGGCCGTCGCCGGCTCGTCCCGGGAATGAACCACAAGCGGCCGTTTGGCCCGGGAGCAAACCTCGCTCGCCTTATTTGAAGGCGAGGCTGAAGCGCCCGACGATGTGCGCCCCATGTGCCAGCGGCTCGGGGATACCGTCGGGGTAGGCGTAGCGCCTTGGCAATGCGACGATGCCACATACCTTGCGTCCGCTCGCGACTTCCCAACACGGACTGGGTGGTTCGTACGGTTCGCTGCGGCACGGGTATTTGCTTTCGCACGGAGGGGCGTGAGGGACAGCGTACACCGCGCCCACGTAGGCGCCACCGCGACACCAGTGTCCGGTGGCCGACTTGGCCGGGGTGAGCGCGAGGCGCACGTTGCGAGCCGGCTGCGGATAGCCGTAGTCGGTTCGCTCCATGTCGCTGGAGGTAGAGCACGGTGGTGGCGCGTTCCTTGTGTATCTCTTGTACGGCTTCAGGACAATCACCGCGTAGTAGTAGCCGCCGTCAGGCAGCCGACTGCCCGCCTGGAAGCTGACGTGTACGTTCTCGCGGGTATTGAGCTGGCCCTGCACATGAACGAAGATGGTTTCGGACTGCGCATTGGTCGAAGCGTCCACCGGGCCGACCATACCCAGCGCGAGCCCAAATACGACGAGAGCATTAGGCGCTCTATTCATGGCTGGCGCACGGTAGCTCACCGTCGTAAAGACCTACAGGCCGACGCCGGCGAGGTCCTTGTCCTGCGACCAGACCACGGAGAGCCTGCGTGGGACGCATGGCCCCACGCAGGCTGAGCGGGCGCGTCGCTTCGGCCGACGTCCCTACGGCGCTGCGGTGATCGTCGTGTCGCCCGGCGGGCCTTTCAGCGTGTCTGTTCCTTCGACGGTGAGGAACGACGGACTCGTGAGCGCTTCACCGGCTTCGAATTCGAGCACGCTGTTGCCCACTTTGGGCTGCAGTGTCCCGCTCCAGGTGCCGAATTCGGCACCTCCGCTGCACTTGATCTGCAGCGTCACGCCTTCGATCACGTCCCTGATTCCTGGCGCCGACGTGACCGCCAGATGGCTCTGCCACGGGAGCGCGAGCGCGATCACTTCGAATTTCCCGGGTGCGCATCGGCTGACTGTGCCCTTGGGTGGTTTGCAGCCCGAGAGCTTGAACACGGTCATCTCGTCGACTCCCAAGCCGTCGACGTTGTTGCTGATCTCCTCGACGTCTTTGACTTTGCACGTGATCGTGATGCCGAACTGCGTGAGGCCAAGCTTCAGCGTTCCAGCCGTTTTCACCTTCACTGGCTTGGTGCTGATCGGTTGGCCGTCGCTGAGCCAATGCGGCAGCGAGGCCCCCATCGACGTCGCTGTGATGGCGGCGAACGCGGACACCGATACGAGTCCCGCCATGAGCTTGCGGTTCATCTTGATCCCCCTTTGCCGTGCGTGCGCCTGCGGCCGCTCGGGCCGAGGCCTGGAGTCAGTGCGGAGCCTGCGCGTGCGCTGGAAAGCACGCCAAGAACGTATCAGAACTCACAAGTCGACGGCAGGCCGCCTGGGACGGCATTTCTCGCGGGCGGGCGCGTCCGTGCGTCCAACCCAAATCATCTTGGCGCCCCGCCCGCGAGATGCTGCCGCACCCTCAATCACTGGCTGCTCCCCGAGGGCCGAAGTTGACACGGTACGCTCCCCTGACTAGGCTTCGTGCCGCGCGCGTCCGTCGGGCACCTGCCTGTAGAGGGGCCCGGCGATCAAGGAACACGAGCACGCGGCGCGGCTGTGCGTAGCGCTGCGCGGATGACTTAACCAACCGCAGAAAAAAGGAGCAGTCGAATGCCACGGATCAAGGCCTTGGGTATCATCTTCGCCGCCGCGCTCGGTGCCGCCGCGCTCGGTGCCGCCGCGCTCGGTGCCGCCGCGATCTGCGCTGCCAGCGCGTCGGCAGCTGGTCACCTGATCATCCGGACCGCGAAAGGTCCGCTTGGTACTGCACCCCGAGGCCACCTCGGTGGCATAATCGAAGGCTCGGGCAGCTTTGAGTTCGAAACCAGCGCGGGCACAGTCGAATGCGCCCACGCGGGACTCGAAACGTTTCCCCCCTCCGATGAAGGCGGCGGCGGCCTGCGCGTGAACGACAAAAGCAAGGACAAGGCCGAACTCGGGTGGCAGTTCGAACAGGGCGGCAAATGCACGGCCGACCTCGCCTTCGGCGGTGGCCTCGGCCGCGTGCACCTCGCCGGCCCAGTCGGCTACTACTTCACCTCCGCCGGCCACGGCGGTATCGAACCGCCGGGAAACAAAGAAGAATCGTTCGTCGGCTTCGGCTTCCTGGACGGCGAAGGGTGCGGGTACTATGCCAAACTCAAGTTCACCTTCACTCCGGGCGCTACCGGCCACCCCGCGCCGATGGTGCTTACCGTCGATCAGAAATTCAAGTCCGAGGCCGAACCGTCCAAACCGTGCCCGAAAACCGGTGTCCTGAAGGGCAGCTTCGCGCTCACGTCGGCCGGCGAAACACTCGAATCGGAACTGTAAGAACGGAGGACCGCTTGCGTGGAGGGACTGCGGTTCCTCCACGCGGAGGTCGCGGCGCGACGGCGCGCTTCCGTGCGCGAGCCGATCGCAACCAGGAGTCACCGATTCGATCCGGTTGGCTCAGCGGATTTGGTGCAGCTCGACGCCGTGAGCTATTCCTTGCCATGCGGTGTCAGCCGTCACTGCCGGATTCCTGAGCCGCCGCGCCAGCGCGAGGCACGCTCGGTCGCCGAGCGAGAGTCCTGCATCGCGGGTCAGCGGGCGCAGACGCGCTGTGTCGATCGCGTCGGCGGCCGTAAATGGCTCAACGGTGATTGCGCCGTCGAGCAGGCCGCCTTCGGCGAGCGTGGTGGCGAGCTTGGTCGGGTCGGCTCCCCGGTCGGCGGAGCGGCTGAGAGCCTCCGCTAGGTTGACGGCCGAAATGATCGCGCCGTTGGCGATCGTGTCGGCTACGACGTCGGCCCCCGGCTCCTCCCGGAGGTAGGCGAGCAGCGCTGAGGCGTCGAGGACAGGGGTCAACTACTCGGCGTCCTCTTGGACGGCTTCCGCGCGTCGCTCGTCGAGCAGCTCATCGACCATCGAACCTCCGGGAAGGTCGCGGAGCAGACCGCGGTTTTGCGTAGCCACGGCACGATACGGGCGCAGTCGCAGCGAGCCGTCTTCCTCGGTGCTCAACAGCATGTGAGTGCCGGGCTTCAAGTCCAGCTCGCGGCGCACGGCAGATGGCAAAACCAGCCGCCCGCGCTCTCCGATAGTGACCTTTTGGTCAGCGTGGGCCATATGAGTAATGTACCACATAGCGCTAATCTCCCCTAGTTCGAGCTAGTCCCCCATCACCGAACGCTACCCACCCGCCAGGAACCTGCGCGGAGCGATTCGCATTGAGGCGGGTGGCTCCACTGGAGGAAGCGCCTGCGATGAGCCAGCTCGTCCAGACGCTTCTCACACCCTTGGAGCTCACCGTGCTCGAACGCGTCGTCTTACCCCGACCGCCGCTAGCCCGCAGCATCCCCAGCTGACGGTCGCAAACGAAGCGACCGCCGAAGCCTTGTAGACCGGATGCTCCTTGAGCTCCGGTCGCAGAGCAAGCACCCCGAAGGCGTTCGCGTTGGTCCATGCCCCGAGTGCCAGGGGCCAGGCCACCCGCCGCGGCAAGTCGGGCACGGCGCTGCCGACCAAGACCGACAACGCGCCGAGTGCGATCAGGTCGAGATGCCACTGGCGCAGCCGCCCGACCGAGCGGATCCCAAGCCGCCGCACCGCGGCGGGGTCGTCGACCGCGAGCGCATAGGGCCACCCGGCGAGCGCGCCGAGCGCAAGCTCGATCAGTCCGGAGGCGACCAACGTTTCGTTTGCGCGTCGTGCGTGGGGCGTGCTCATGGACTTACTCCTGTCGTAGCGGGATGGGAAATGGCCGGCTCGCTCGTGAACGCGAGCAGCTGCTCGGCAAACGCCAGAGGCCGCAAGCGCCCGCAAGCGAAAGGATCGGGCACAGCACCGCGTCGACCCTGTCCAAGGGATCGGAGCCGCCGATCGCGCGTGCGGTTGGGAAGACCCCGCGCGCCCCGGCCCCGTCGAGCAGGAGCGTCGCCGACGCGACTGACAGCGCCGCAGGGTCGCGCACATACGGCCACAGGGCGAGCCGCCGCAGCAACGCCGAGCCGGCGATCGCCCGCCGCACGGGAGTGGGTAAAGGCAAGCCGGCGCCGAGGACCTCGGCGAAGATCGCGAGCGCGATCACACGCCCGCGCTCGGCCAGGGCGGGCATGACCGCCAGCCAGTGTCGCGAGCAACCGCCGAGGCCGTGGAGAAGCACCAACGGCGGCGCACCGCGGCCGTTGCCGGGATGCCCGCCCGCCTCACCCGCACCGCCATAGCCCGCAGCACCGCTGTCGAGACAATGCACACGCCGCCCGCAGACGAGCAAATCGCGCTCGCGGACGCTCACGCCTCCTCCCCGAGCAACCCGCGCGCCGCCCCGGACGCGAGCAAGCCCCGCAGGATGACGGCCCGCGCGATCGCCAGCACCTTCTCGAACTCGCCCTCGCTCAAAGCCATGTTCCCCGGGAGCAGGTGGGCGGCGATGATTCCGTCCCATGAAGCCCATAGGAAGATCGCTACCGCCCGCGGGTCGACGTTAGGGTCCACCTCCAACGCGGCCCGCTCGTCGACGCCGGGCGCCAAGCCCGAGGAGAGGCCCTCAGAGATCGCGCCGGACATCCGCTCGATCTCATCGGCGACGCGCCGCGCGACCCGCTCGGCTGCCGCGACCGCCGGACCGCCTGTCGGGCCCCCGGGAGGAGGAAAGCGAAAGAAGCGAAACAGGCCGGGATGCTCGACGGCAAAGCGCAGATAGCCCTCGCTCAAGCCGAGCAGCCGCCCAACCGGGCCCGACCCCGACTCCCAACCCTCGTCCACAAAGCGCTCGACCAGCAGCACCGCCCTATCGACCAGCGCCGCATAGACCCCCTCCTTGCCCGCGAAGTGCCCGTATAGAGACCCAAGTGCGACGTCGGCACCCTCGGCGATCTGCTCGACCGTCGTGCCGAGGTATCCCCGCTCCAAGAACAGGGCTTCTGCGGCGTCGAGGATCGCTGCGGAGGTGCGCAGCTTGCGCCGCTGCTGGCGCGTGGGCGCATCGACAGGCACGCTGCAATCCTACTACAAAACTAGAGCGCAGTTATAATCTCGTCGAGCATCACCTATGCGCGCGGCCCTACGGGTAGACGAGCTGGTCGCCAGGCGGGTTCTTGCAGCTGGTCCTGCCGCCCGCGTTCGCTCTCACGTCCACCGTCGCGGCCTTGCCCTTTGCGGCCGCCGGGGCTACCACCGTGCACGTAGTGGTCGACGTGCATTCCACCGAGCTCGCGGCCCTCTTGCCGAACTTGAAGACGGTGCTGGTCCCCACTTCGAACTCGCTGCCCGTGACCGGTCCGTCGTGATGCGCAACAGCTTTACGATGACGCCCATCCGAGCGCTCCGAAGAAACGAAAGCAGAAGAAGAAGCCAGGGAAAAAGTAAAACAAGAAGAAGAAGCCACAGCGAAAAAACAGCAAGAAGAAGTCGCAGCCAAAAAGCGCGCCGGCGAAGAAGCCGCAGCCAAGGAGCACCAAGAAGAATCTGCAAAAGGTGGAGTTCTGGGCGCCCAAGAAGGTGCTTCGATCAAGATCGAGACGGTCAAGGTGACGGCTCATAGCGTGGTCGTCACGATCAAGACCTCCCAAACAGGCACGGTTACGATCACTGGGCCCGGATTAGCTAAGACCGTGACGACGCTTGGAGCTGGCACCCGTCAGGTGACCGTCGCGTTGACGAAAGCGGGGAAGGCCGAGCGCAACCAAGGCAAGAAGATCAAGGTCGCCGTGAGCGCGAAGCAGGGGACAAAGACCGTGTCGACATCGGAGACGGTCAAGCTGTAAGCACCCTGTCCGACTGCCCGCGGCCGTGCTGCAACGTGGCGGGGCACCGGAATCTGATCGGCAAATACCCACTCAGCCAGCTAGGATGGACGGTATGCATCGAGCGGTGCCCCATCTTGTTCGTGCGATCGTCTCGTCGATCGGTGTCTCTGCCTGCGTTGCGGCGTGTTCCGTGGTCCTTGCCCAACAGGCGGTCGCGACCGGTACGCATCTATCGAGCCGCTGCGCGACCTTCCACGCTAAGGGCACCGAGTACGGCGTTTACGTAGCCGACGGTCACGTCAGATGCAGTCTCGCTACGGCCATTCTGAAGGCGATCGCCGCTAATAAGGGTAAATACGTGAACAACGGCCACTCATATAACTCGTACACGCTATATGGTGGATGGCTCTGCCCGTCTGGAAATATGGGTGAGCAGACGTGCGAGCACTCAAAGCATTTGGTGAGCCACCCCAGCCAGGACATCGCAAGTCTTTCCTGCTCCTTTGGGAGCGGTTGCCCGAAGGAGGCGACACTCGCGAACGAGTAGTATGATGACTCGCACGATGCGGCGCGGAGTCCCGATTTCGGTGGTGGTCCTATCTATAGCGATGCTTCCTGTCGTGACCGCGCAGGCGACCTCCAGCCATCGCTGGCGCACACTGACGATCCACCAAGCGTGGCTCGCGACCAAGACGGGAGCGCGTCACGTCGCAGAGCACGCCGGTTCATCCGGCCACACGTTCGGGCCAGGCAGCGACACCGTCCAACCGGAATCCGCATGCGTGCGGCATTCGCGGTACGAAGTCGATTGCCCGTTCACCTACTTCCTTGGGTTCGTGACCGCAGAAGCGTTCGAACGGTGTCGCGACACCGCGCGGATCACAGAGGTCGCCGAACAGCGATTCAGCTTCACTTCGCTCAAGCCGAGGTGCCAGTTGATCGTCAATAAAACGCCTTAGATCGTCGAACCCCGATCACGCGGCGCGAAGCAGGTACTTCGCGAAGATCCCGTCATCGCTGTGCTCGGCTTGGGCTATCTCGAAGCCGGTTCGGGCGAGAATCGGCTCGAGGATCCAGGTGAAGGTGGAGTGCTCGTCGCGGACGTGCTCCTCCAGCTCCGCGCGACTCCACTCTGCCTCGACGGCGTCCCCGCCTGTCGCGCACCATGCCTCGATTCGATCCTCGGCCTCCGCGGGTGCGAAGTCGTAGACGACGTCCCATAGTCGGAGGACGCCGCGCGGTTTGAGCATGCGATGAAGCCGGCTGAGCGCCACCGCCTTCCAGAAGTCGGGTAGATGGTGCAGGGCGTAGCGGGAGTAGATGAAGTCGGCGGGACGTCCAGCGTGCTCGTAGGTGAGGAAGCCGGCTCGAACGATCTCGATGTTGCGCAGCCCGAGGTCCGCGACCTTCCTCTGGAGCTGGTCCAGCATGAGCCCGGAGACGTCCACGGCGATCACGCGGGCGCACACGGGCGCGACCTCCACGCTGAACTGCCCAGTCCCGACCCCGAACTCGACGACGAGGGATTCCCGCGTCAGGCCCATGCGCTCGAGGACAGCGACCTCGGTGGTCGCGCTCGCGTCCTCCTTAGCGTCGTACCGAGCGACGTGGCCGGCGTCGAGATTCTCCCTGCCGGCGTAGCTCAACTCGTCGATGAACCAACGGGGTATGGGGTTGGATGGGCGATCCGAGCTCACGCCGACGATTATCGCTTGACCGTGCAGCCAAGAAGGCCTCGCCAAGAAGGCAGACCACAACAAAGCCAGCAAGACAACCCGTCGCCACTGACATGCTCCGGGGCCGTCTCGATGAGATACCAGATCCGTTCGGAATCGATCGCCGGTTGTCCTAGATCCGTGATCCGGCCAAGCCCGCAGGCACGGTGTATCTCGAACACGTCGAAGCTGACGTCAGCCCGCGCGCGGGCGTGGGCGCGGCGGTTTGCAGTGGCCCCGGCGCGGCGGCGCAGTGGAGCCAGATCAAACCGCCGTTCCCACGGGCGATCGGGGCGCGCGCCGGGATCCGGCCATTTCCGCGCCGACGGGCTAGCCTCAGCTGAACGGGGTCGCGCGCTAGCTTGACGAGCCTCGTGCGCCTCGAGCCGTACCGGCTCAGTCGCACGCACCGATCGGCACGGCGCGAATGTCGCTCGCGGATGTCGATGGGAAGGGCGTGGGAAGCGCGCAGAAAACGCAGTATCTACGGGGCTTTACGCGCGGCCACCGTCCTGTGTAGACGGGGGTCACTGCCCTCGGCGGCGTGCTCGACGGTCGCCGCGATCAGCCTCACGCGCAGGGCCTCCGCTTGGGCGCTAGCGCATGTGGACACGCGTTGTGGGCGTGCGTGGCGGACATCCTGAGGGTCCCTGAGTGCCTGCTCGGGCCGGGCCGGGCCTCCGATCGTGAGCTCTTCGCGTCCCTCCATAGTCCCCTTCTCCTCCGCCGCAATCCCTGCCTCTACCTAGCAAGCTTCGTGGGAAGGATGAGAACACATCCCAACTAGTTTGTCAAGATGCGACCGTCGTTCAGCCATCCCCGATCAAGGGTCCAGACATCCGGCATCAGGCTCCAGACGCCCAGAAATCAAGGGTCCGGGCACCTTCCATCACCGGCCTGGGCAACACGTCTGCACCACCGCTCGGGATCTCCTCTTCGGTCTTCGGCAGGGCAGTGACCCTCCTCTACACAGGACGGTGGCCGCGCGCGCCGGGGCGTCGGAGGCCGCGTTCTATGAGATCTTCGAGAGCACCGACGAGTGCTTCCTGGCGGCCTTCGAGGAGGGTCTGGCGCGACTGTCTGAGGTTGTCACACAGGCGACCGAGCCGGAGACGCGCTGGCTCGATCGGGTCCGTGCGGGTCTGGTGGCGTTGCTCGAGTTCCTCGACGATGAGCCCGGGTGGGGGCGTTTGCTGGTCCCCGCTGCGCCGGTCGACGGTGTGGTTGCGGAGCGGTGTGAGCAGCGTGTGGTCGGCGTGCTGCGCGGACTGTTGCACGACGGTTGCTCCCAGGCGATCCCGGAGGCTGCGACGGGGTCGCAGCTGACGAGAGAGCTCGTCGCCGGGGGGATCTTCTCGGTCATCCGCACGCGCATGCGCGGTGCAGGTGGCGAGGCGCTGGTGGAGCTGGCGCCGTCTTTGGTGTCGTTCATCGCCAGGCCCGATCTCGGGCACGCCGCCGCGAGTGCGGTCCTCGCGCGCCGCTGTGCGGCCGCAGGAGAGCTGACGTCGCAGGCCGACGAGTCCTCGCCTGTGCCTCCGGTCTCTGTCGGCTATCGCACGTCGCTGGTGCTGCGTGCGATCGCGCGCGCGCCGCGTTCGAGCAATCGTGAGATAGCGGCGGCCGCTGGGCTCGGCGATCAGGGGCAGACTTCGCATCTGCTGCGCCGGCTGGCGCAGCGGGGGCTGATCGAGAAGGTTGCGCCCTGCAGCGGCTCGCGGCGAGAGAACGCGTGGCTGTTGACGCCCTGCGGGCGGAGCGTCATCGAGCTGCTCAGCTTCGGCGGCGCGGGGGCCCCGGTTGCTCCCGCGAGCGCGACGGTCAGGCAGGCCGCGTGATGACTTTCAAGCGTGCGTCGGTTCGGGCACCGCTGGTGCCCGTGCCGATGACGAGCGCGCATTCGTGCGGGGGCCGCTGGTCCCGGCCGCGCGCTGTTGGAAATGACCGGTGTCGGGAACCCTCCGTCAAGAGGGCCCGGACACCGATCGATCATAACTCGAGGGGTAAAAAGGAGTGATGGAAAGAATGAGACATGTAAGGATGCTAGGACTCTGCCTGGTCGCCGTACTTGCGGTCGCGGCGGTTGCTGCTACGAGCGCGTCGGCGCTGCCAGAATGGGGGCAGTGCTACGCAAAGACCGGTGGCAAATACGCCGACTCCAACTGTCAGACCAAAGCCAAAAAAGGCAAAGGCGAATTCGAATGGCGCAAAGGTAGCGAAGTCACACACAAAGAATTCCATGGCGAAAACCTCGGCAGCGGTGGCGTTCTGACCTCGGACCTGGTGCTGTGCGACGGTGGCAACAACCCTGAAGGTAGGCACCCAGGGAAATGCTATGAAGGCGAAGAAGAAAACGTAGCTGCCGTATCTGTGGAATGCACGAGCGAGCACAACACCGGTGACCTGTCGGGGTCAAAGGAAGTAAAGAACGTAGCGGTAATATTCTCTGGTTGTACGTCGCTTGGATTTACGTGCACGAACACGACCACGGAAGGAACGATCCAGGTCAATAGGCTGAAGGGCGAGCTGGGGTACATCAATAAAGCCACGAAGGAGGTAGGCGTACTCCTCGAACCGGCGGTCAAGAAGGGTAACTTCGCCAACTTCGGCTGCGGGCCACTTTCGATTGCGGTGGGTGTAGGAAACGAAAAGGAAGGCGCCGCCTACTCACCAGAAAAGACCGGTGGCTATGACGGGATCATCTCCCCGATCACGCCGGTCAATCAGATGACCCCCACATTCACTCAGGTCTACACGATGAACGAAGGGTTCGAAAACATCCCGAGCAAATTCGAAGGCAAGCACCCGGAGCTGCTCGAATCGTACCTGTACAACCCCGAACGGCCGTCATACAGCAGCAAATGGTCGCGGGCTGGCCAGACGATTACCAACGTGAACACAGGCGAAGAAGAAGGCGAGATCAAAGCGTAGTAAACGCTTGTTGACGCGATCAAGAAGTGAACGCAGTGAAGGGAGGGCGTGGCACCCTAAGCGGTGTCACGCCCGCTTTACAACCTCCGAATTATGAACACCGGGAAAGGGCGAGATGAGGGGTCTGTGCAGATGTGGTCTTGAGGGTTCGGCCCGCACGCTGGTCGTGTGTCTGTGCGTGCTCGTCTGGGCTCCCGCCGCCGGCGCTGCCACGGGGCACACTTTCCTCTCGAGCGTGAGCGAAGCCCCCTCAGGCACAACGCTTGGAGAACCCGCCGCGGTCGCCGTGGATCGGGCGACCGGAAGCGTCTTTCTCGCCGACCCCACCCGTGGCGTGGATGTCTTCACGAGCGCAGGCGCGTATGTGACTCAGTTTGGTCAGGGGATCGGCGCGGGAGTGATCGCTGTCAGCGAACCGAGCGGGGACGTCTATCTCGCCGAAGCGGAAGGGGGCGTCGTGTATGTCTACAAGCCCGACGGCTCGGGCGGCTATGAACTTCTCTCTGAATGGGAAGGCGCGAACACGCCCGCCAAAGAATTCGACGCGATCTCCGCGATCGCCGTCGACAACTCCTCCAGCGCCTCGGCCGGCTCCCTCTACGTCGTCAACGCCGAAACCGGGGTCGTGGATGTCCTCAAGCCAAAGCCCGCGGGCGCCGAGGAAGCCTCAGAAGGCGAATTCGTCCGCGTCCTGTCGGGCGCCAAGCTGAGCGAACCGAACGCGATCGCGATCAGCAGCGCCTCAGGCTCCCCCGGAAGGGTTTATGTAGGCGAGAGCGCCAAGGGCGAGATCGATCTCTTCGGCGCCGCTGGCACCTATGAAGCGAAGTGGACCGGAGCGAGCTCCCCCGAGGGCTCCTTCTCGGGCAAAGAAGGTGAAGAAGGAAACATCTCAGCCCTCGCCGTCGATGAAGCCTCGGGCGACGTCCTCGTCACGGAGGCAGAACGCCGGGTGGTCAGCGAGTTCGACGAAGCTGGTGAATGGGATGGCTGGATTGCGCGAACCACCACGGGAGCGTTCGGCGAACCCCGCGGTCTCGCCGTCGGGGTCTCAGGGCACGTCTATGTCGCAGACTCCGCCCTGGCCGTGCTGGATATCTTCGGCTCCGGCGTGCTCGTGCCCGACGTGAAGACTGCGGCGGCGACGAAAGTGACGCGCACCGCGGCGAGCTTCAACGGCGCGATCGACGGAGACGGCAAAACAGCCCGCTACCACTTCGAATGGGGCGAAAGCGAAGCGCTGGGTCAGGACACGCCGTCGATGGCCTCGGGCATGGGGGAAGAAAAAGTTCTCGCCTCGATCACGGGCCTTCGCGCCGGGGGCACGTATTTCTATCGCCTGGTGGGCGAAAACGAAGACGGCGTCAACTACGGCGTGATCCGCGAACTGGAAATGCCCCCCGCCGTCGAAGCGCTCGCGACCGGCCCGGGCCAGTCGATCACGCCCAAAACGGCATTGCTCACGGGCACGCTGAGCCCGAACGGCGTTGACGCGCACTACTACTTCGAATGGGGCACGAGCAGCGCCTACGGGCACGACAGCCCCTCCTTCCCACCCGGCAGCGAAGCGGGGTCGGCCACAGAAGCCGTGCCGGCCAAGTCGGAACTGAGCGGCCTGACGCCCAACACGACCTACCACTTCCGCCTCGTGGGCTCAAACGAATACGGCCTGACATACGGAGCAGACGCGCACTTCACGACCTCGGGTCCTCCACGGATCACGATCGAACCGGCGAGCGGGATCGGCCATGAAACAGCGACGCTCAACGCGAAGATCGACCCCGATGAGCTCGCGAGCAGATACCGCTTCGAATACGGCGAAACGACAGCCTATGGCACCGAAGTGCCCGTCGGGGGGGAAGCGATCCCCGCAGGTGAAGCGCCCGTGGCCAAGTCGGCCGTGTTGAGCAAACTCGAGCTGGGTGTGACCTACCACTTCCGTGTCGTGGCCGAAAACGAAGCGGGCGTGGAACGCGGTCCCGATCAGACGTTCACGACGATCCCGCCGGCGAACATCGACAGCGAGTCCGTCTCGGAAGTCAAGGCAACGGCTGCGACGCTGCAGACCGAGATCGACCCGCTCGGCCACGAAACGACCTACTACTTCCAGTACGGCAGAGAAAGCTGCGAGGCAAACCCCGCCGCCTGCACGGACGTACCCGCCTCCCCGGGCACCAACATCGGCTCGGGCGAAGCGGACGTGGCGGGCGAAGAGACCGTCCAGCAGCTCGAGCCGGCCACCACCTACTACTACCGCGTGCTGGCGATCAACTCGCTGGGCACGGCCAAAGGCGCGCAGCACACCTTCACGACTCAGGCCCCGGCCACCGCATTTGCGCTGCCCGATGACCGCGCGTGGGAGATGGTGACCCCGCCGAACAAGCACGGCGCACCGGTGGAAGCGCTCACCCGCGAAGGCGGCTGGATCCTGGCCTCTGAAGACGGTGAAAAGCTCACCTATCTCGCCAACGGTGCCCCCACCGGACAAGCGAAGGGCAACCGCAGCCCGGAAATGCAGCAGATGCTCTCCATCCGCACCGCCGAAGGGTGGGCGACGCAGGACATCGTCACGCCCAACACCAAAGCGCAGGGTGTCTCGCCGGGCGCCGCGCCGGAGTACCAGTACTTCTCACCGGACCTAGCCGAAGCGATCGTCGAACCGTGGGGGACCAGTCCCGCCCCGCCGCTGGCCGAAGGCGTCACGCAGAAGACAGCCTACATCCGCGACAACGCGACGGGGACATACCTCCCGCTCGTCACGCCGTCGGACGTGGCCGCAGGCGTCGAATTCGCCGACCACGTCCACTTCGTCACCGCAACACCCGACCTCACCCACGTGATCCTTCAATCGAGTGTCGCCCTGACCGGGGCGCAGTCTGGACCGGGGCTGTATGAGTGGAGCGAAGGGGTTCTTCACTTCGTGAGCATGCTGCCGGGGGGGAGCACGCCCGCTCACGAACCGGAACTGGGCTTCTATCACGCCGCCGCCAGCGCGATCTCCACAGACGGCACGCGGATCATCTGGACGAACAAAGAAGAAGGCACGGGCAACGGCCACCTCTATGTGCACGACACCAACACCGACGAAACCCTCCAGCTCGACAAGGCGCAGGGACCCCCCGAACCGCTCGGGAAGGGCTCCGCGCGATTCCAGAGCGCCTCGCCCGACGGCTCGAAGGTGTTCTTCACCGACAAGCAGCGATTGACCGAAGACTCCACCGCGGAACCGGGGCAGGAAAACGCGGGGAAGGCCGACCTGTATGAGTGCGAAATGGCCGAAGAACAAGGCAAGCTGCACTGCAACCTCAAAGACCTCACCGTAGATCCCAACGCCGGGGAACACGCCGCCGTGCAGGGGTTCCTCTTCGGCGCGAGCGAAGACGGCGCGAGCGTCTACTTCGTAGCGGAGGGTGTGCTCCCGGTCATCAACGAACACGGCGAAAACGGCAATAGCGAAAAAGCGCTGGCGGGCAAGGACAACCTCTATGAGCTGCACTTGAACGGCAGCGAATGGACGACGACCTTCATCGCGACCCTGTCGTCCGAAGACAAGCCCGAGTGGGAAGGAGACGGACTGGCGGACGCGGCGTTCCTGACCGCGCGGGTCTCGCCGAACGGACGCTACCTGGCGTTCATGAGCTCAACCGCTCCGACGGGATACGACAACCGCGATCAGGCAGGCGGTCAACGCGACGAGGAGGTCTATCTGTATGACTCCGCCGAATCGAGCCTGCGCTGCGTCTCCTGTAACCCCTCGGGCGCGCGACCGGTGGGAGTGCTCGACACGGTCGAATCCGGGGAAGGGGTGGGGCTGCTCGTCGATCGGCGCGACGTCTGGGTCGGGCACTACCTCGCGGGTAACATCCCCGGCTGGACCGCGCAGGCCCTCTCCAGCGCGCTGTATCAGCCGCGCTACCTGCTCAACGACGGCCGGCTGTTCTTCAACAGCCCCGACCACCTCGTGACGCAGGCCTCAAACGGCAAGGAGAACGTCTTTGAGTACGAGCCCTCCGGCGTGGGGAGCTGCCACAGCCAAACAGGAGGGTGCATCTCACTGCTCTCCTCGGGAAGCTCGGGCAAGGAATCGGCCTTCTTGGAAGCGACCCCTAACGGCGACGACGTGTTCTTCTTGACCGCCGCGCAACTGCTGCCCCAGGACACCGATACGGCCTTTGATATCTACGACGCGCGCGTCTGCACTGGCGAATCGCCGTGCCTGACGCCGCCCTCCCCGACCCCGCCCGGCTGCAGCTCAGAAGCGGGATGTCGTCCCGCGCCGATGCCCCAGCCGGCGCCCATCGGCCCCTCGGGCACCGCCACCTACGCGGGCGCTGGGAGCACCGCCCAGGCCAAACAGGCGGTGAAAGCAGACAGAGCGTCCTCAAAACCCCTCTCCAACGCCCAGAAGCTCGCGGCGGCACTGAAGAGCTGTAAGAAAGACCACTCGGCCAAGAAGCGAAAGACCTGTGAAACGCACGCGCGAAAGCTCTACGGCGCGAAGAAGGCGTCGAAGACCAAGGCGAAGCGCGCCTCCTCAGCGCGCGCGAGTCGGAAGCAGGGGAGATGAGCACCGTGCGCTCGCTCACGGCTCTCGTCCGGATGGCTCCGCTGGCGCGCAGGCTCTCGCTCGCACTGCTCGCGACCACCGTGCTCCTGGCGGTCCTGGTCTCGCCGGCGCTCGCGGCGGCGCCGTGGTGGGCGGTGTACTCCGAAGTCTCTCCGACGAACCTCGCGCCCGGAACGGAAGGCCAGATCGTCGTGGTCGTGAGCAACCTCGGCGACGCGGCGGTCAACACGAGCAAAACACCCGTGACCATCACCGACACGTTGCCGAAAGGGCTGAAGGCGATAGCCCTGACCGGCCAGGCAATCAGGAAGCCAGCGGAAGGATTCGGCGCAGAAGTGCAGTGCCCCGCCGGCGTCCCGACCGCGCCGTTCACGTGCACCGCCGCTGCCGGCACCCTGTATCCCTACGAACAGCTGGCGTTCACGATCAGGGTCAAGGTCGAAGAGCCACCCTCCACCGAAGCCTCCCTTCCCGAGGAGATGACCGTCGAAGGCGGTGGCGCCGCGAGGGTCTCGAGCATCCAGCACGTGCGCGTGAGCGAAGCCGCTACACCATTCGGCGTCGGCAGTTATGAACTCGGCCCGTTCAACGAGAACGGCACGCCAGCGACACAGGCGGGCTCGCATCCCTTCGCGCTCACCACGGCGCTCGTGATGAACCAGTCCACGGGACGCCAGCCGGTCGCGTTGCCCAAGGACCTGCGCTTCAACCTCCCGCCGGGACTGGTCGGCAACCCCAACGCGGCAGCGCAGTGCAGCGAAACGGACTTCGCCTCGCTCGTGGACGAAACCAACCTCTGCCCGCCCGCCTCGGTGATCGGCGTGGCGACCGTCACCGCCTATGAACCGATCTCGGGCATCCTCACCAGGACCGTGCCTGTCTTCAACCTCGTGCCCGCACAGGGCGAGCCGGCCCGGTTCGGGCTGGAGATCGTCGGAAAGATCCCAATCATCATCGACGCCTCCGTGCGCTCAGGCCGCGACTACGGCGTCGTGGCCAGCGTCGCAGACGCGACACAGACAGGGGGGCTGCTCTCGAGCGTCGTGACCCTCTGGGGCGTGCCGGGCGATGCGCGCCACGACAACACTCGCGACTGGGAATGCGTCGCCGGGGGTGAATACCACAAAGCCGTCGGCAGGCCCTGCCCTGCCTCCAGCGAAGTGCCGCTGCAGCCGTTCCTGACGCTGCCGACATCCTGCGCGGCCGATCCGGCGAGCGAACCGCTGAGCTCGACCGTCGAAGCGGAATCCTGGGCCGATCCCGGCAGCTTGCTCACATCCGAATACACCTGGCTCGGCCCGACCGGGCAGCCGCTCGGCTTCGACGGCTGCAACGAGCTCCCCTTCACCCCTGAGCTCGATGTCAGGCCCGAAGTCGACACAGCGAGCACACCCACCGGCTTGCAGGTGGACGTCAAGGTCCCGCAGACCACGACCCTCGAAGCAAACGGGCTGGCCGAGGCGAACATTCGCGACACGACCGTCACGCTGCCCGAAGGTGTGCAGTTGAACCCCGCGGCCGCAAATGGCCTGCTGGCGTGCAGCGAGACAGAGATCGGCTTCGAAGGCTTCGACGAAGCGACCCAGACAGACGACTTCAGCACGACCAAACCCTCCTGCCCCGAAGCATCGAAGCTCGGTACCGTCCACATCAAGACGCCCCTGCTCTCCCACGAACTTGAGGGCGCGGTGTATCTCGCCTCCCCCGCTCCCAACGGGGAAGCGCGGCAGAACCCCTTCAACTCGCTGGTGGCGCTCTACCTCGTCGCCGAAGATCCCGTGTCAGGGGTGCTCGTGAAGCTCGCCGGCAAGGGTGAACTGAACGAACACACGCTCCGCGTCGCGACGACGTTCACGAATGCGCCGCAGGTGCCCTTCGAAGACTTGAAGATCGAACTGCTCGGAGGTCCGCGGGCATCGGCGAGCACCCCTGCGCATTGCGGGGCCTATCCGGCCGAAGCGGCGTTCACGCCGTGGTCGGGCACGGGAAACGTGGATCTGTTCTCGCCGGCGGGGGAATTCAGTATCACCTCAGGCGTGGGTGGCGGGGGCTGCCCGGGTAGTCCGCTTGGGTTCTCGCCGGGGTTTGATGCGCAGAGCACAAATGCGACGGCTGGCGCATTCACGAGCTTTGCGCTGGAACTCTCGCGTCCCGATGGCGACCAGACGCTCAGCGCGGTCTCGATGCACCTGCCGCCGGGCAACGCCGCCGTGCTCTCTTCGGTCACCCTATGCGATGAAGCTCAGGCCAACGCGGACGCGTGTCCGCCGGAAAGCCAGGTCGGGGAAGCGACCGCGGTCGCGGGTGTCGGCAGCGAGCCGTATGTCGAGGGTGGCGGGAAGGTGTTCATCACCGGTCCGTATGGTGGTGCGCCGTTTGGTCTTGAGATCGTCACGCCGGCCGTGGCGGGCCCGTTCAACCTCGGTACGGTCACGGTTCGTTCGAAGCTGTTCATAAACCCAGAAAACGCGTCGGTGACGATCGTCAGCGACCCGCTGCCGACGCAGCTGCGTGGCATCCCGCTGCAGCTCAAACGGGTGCTCGTGAGCGTCAACCGGCCGGGCTTCGAGTTCAACCCCACGAACTGCAGCCCGATGAGCATCGAAGGAAGCGTGAGCGGCTCAGAAGGCGCGAGCGCTTCGGTGTCGTCGCCGTTTGACGTGACTGGCTGCCAGAACCTGCCGTTCGCGCCGAAGCTGACTGCGGTAGCAGGTGGGCATGGCAGCAAAGCCGATGGCACGAGCCTCGCGGTGACGGTCACCTCGGGCGGGGTGGGGTCGAGTGGTGTGGCGCAGGCGGGGATCGCGAAAGTCGATCTGGCGCTGCCGGTGGCGCTGTCCTCGCGTCTATCGACGCTGCAGAAAGCGTGCACCGAAGCGACCTTCAACGCCAACCCCGCGTCCTGCAACGAAGACTCGGTGATCGGCTACGCGACGATCCACACGCCGGTGCTCTCGAACCCGCTCTCGGGCCCGGCGTACCTGGTGTCTCATGGTGGTGCGGCGTTCCCGGATGTGGAGTTCGTGCTGCAGGGCGAAGGCATCACGCTGCTGTTGGATGGCAAGACCGACATCAAAGCCGGCGTCACCTACTCGCGCTTTGAATCCGCGCCGGACGCGCCGTTCACGGTCTTTGAAACGGTGCTCCCCGCCGGCCCACACGGGGTGCTCACGCCCAATGTCTCCGAACGTGAGGAATACAGCCTCTGCAAAGCGAGCCTGCAGATGCCGACCGAGATCACCGGCCAGAACGGCGCCATCCTCAACCAATCAACGAACATCGCGGTCACGGGCTGTGCGGGCGTCAAGGACTCAAAGACGGTCAAGCTCACGCGGGCGCAACTGCTCGTCAAGGCCCTGAAGGCGTGCAAGAGGTACAAGAAGAAGGCCAGGCGCGTGGCGTGCGAAAAGCAAGCCCGAAAGAAGTACTTCGCGAAGAGGGCCTCAGCCAAGAAGGCAGACCACAAAACCAGCAAGACGACCCGTCGCCACTGACACGCTCCGGGGCCGGCGCGCTGCCGACCCCCGACCACGCGCGTCTCACCGGCGTCCTGTCTACTGCCAGTACCGCTCGACCGTGTCGGGGTCGCGTGCCTCTGCCTGATCGGGATTCACGCCGGCGTCGCGGAGCGCTCGCCGCTGGCGCAGCACATCCCAACAGACATCGAGTTCAAGCTCGACGGCCCGCAGGCGCGCCGCGTCCGCCTCGAGTGCCTCGGCGGTATCGCTCTCCTCGCGGTTGCGAAGCTCATGCTCCTCCGTGACCAGGCGCTCGATTCGCGCAGCGATGCTCTCGTCGCTCATGATCCCAATGCTACGCCTTCAGGCGATGGCAATCGCCGCCGCGGTCGCCGGTGGACGGCGCGCGCTACGATCGGCCGGTGTCCCGTGCGCCCGCGCTCGTCGATGAGATCGCCAGCGAGCTTGTCAGCTGGCCCGGCGTGCGCATCGAGCGACGCTCGGAAGACGTCGCTGTCGTGCATTACGAGAGTCTGGAGCTCGGTGTCCTCGACCGCGACCGCGGCGTCGTCGAGCTCCGCTTCCCCCTCCCGGAGCGCGACGAACTCGTCGAGCGTGGCGATGCGGAGCCAGCCGATCCGCCGGACGATTCCGTGAACGTCAGCCACGGCGTCCACGGGCCGGCGGACGTGACCGCCGCGCTCGAGCTTTTCGACCGGCGCTACCGCGACCTCCGTGGCGAGGACTACCCATACAGCTCGCAGGATCCGAGCAACCACACCAGCTAGACCTGCGCCCGGCTCACTCGAGAGTGCTAAGCAGCTCAACGTCGCGTTCCTGGCCGAGCGCGAATATGCCTGCATCGAAGGTCACGAGGCGCACTCCGCGTCGCCGCGCAAGCGTCAGTAGGTGCGCGTCGGTCACCTGGCGGTGACCCGTGATCGTTGGGACGTCGCCGTCGCTAAGCGACACGTCGTCAGCCAGAAACCGATGAGCATCGAGGGAGCGCAACGCCGACAGCACCGCGCGTGCCGCATCGATGCCAATGGCGACCGGAAGCGCTTTGGGGTTAGCTGACACGCGCACAAAGCCGCTCTCGGTCAGCGGGCAGGTCGCCCATCCGTCCGAGCTGTTCTCGACGAACCATGCGCGCATCCTCGCATGGTGCACGTGAGAGTCCCACGCGAGCGCTACCAGCGCGTTGACGTCCAGCAATGCCATGAGCTCGCATCAATCCTCGTCGAGCGCACGTCTCACCATCTCTGGGGTGATGGGTGGCGTGCCAGCCGGCACGCGGATCACGGGCAGGCCATTGTCGGCCTCCACGCGCGCAGGTGTAAGACCCCGCCGGGCCAGATCGGAAATGACCGAGCCAAGCGAGCGGCGCTCACCAACAGCCAGCTCCCGAGCGGCGGCGACCACGTCATCGGCGATGTCGAGTGTCGTCCGCATCGATCCGATGATGATACCGCATCACCGCATCAAGAGCGAGGGCTCGGCGACCGCGACCTAGTCGCCGAAAGGTCCCGAGTCCGGTGGGACGTCGACACTGTGCTCTTGCAGCGCGGCGAGAGAAACGACCTGAAGCGCTCGCTCATGCGTGGAGGCCAGCACCACGTAGGCGGCCGCGCCGTCCTCGTGCGCGCGCAGCCAGTTCAACGCGGTCACGCACCAGCGGTCGCCGGGCGCGAGCCCAGGGAAGTGGTACTGAGGCATCGGGGCGATCAGATCATTGCCGATAAGACGCTGGTGCTCGAGGAACGCAGACGTGACCACCGCGCAGATCGTGTGGCTCCCCCGATCCTCCGGACCGGTACGACAGCACCCGTCACGGTAAAAGCCGGTGAGGGGGTCGATGCCACACGGCTCAAGCTCGCCACCGAGCACATTACGATCGGTCACCGCACCAGTATCGCCCACATCTAGCTGGCCCCGCACGCTCGAGCGGCTTGCCCGCCATATCGCCTAACAGCCAGCGGTCCCACTACCCGACCTTGCCCTGCGTGTGGGGTAGCTAACCTGGGACACGATCATGACCACGGCCGAGCCGATGACTACACGTGGCGCTCATTACACGGCGCTGCTCGAAACGATCGACCATCAGGGTGCCACGAAGCTGCACCCGAGAGAGCGGGAGCAGCTGCTCGAGGCCGCGGACGCCCTGTTGTTTGGCGAGCCTGAACACCGGCGGTTGCTTCGATCGGCTGAGGACATGATCGAGTCCCTGGAGGCGAGTGAGCGCTGGTCTGCCGAGAGCTGTGACCAATTGCGCGAACATCTGTACGGCTGCGATACTGGACCCGGCATAGCCTGAGCGCTCGTTGCTCGTCACCGTGCCGGGGTCGCCGCGATCAGCTCGTTGATCTGTCGCGCCAGATCGGGCCCCGCGTCCTCCTGCAAAAAATGACCGGCATGTGGCGGTCGTCTACGCCCCGAGGGTCGCGGTCGCCTGGCCGACCTCTATCAGGTGCCCGTCCGGGTCGCGGAGGTAGCACCGGATCTCGCGTGCGTGGTTCTTCGGCGGCGTGAGGAACTCGGCCCCCCGGGCGCTCCAGTCCGCGTAGATCGCCTCGATGTCCGCTACGCGGATGTTGAGGAAGCTGCTTACCAGGTCCGGGTTGCTGGGTGGCTCGAGCGTGACCGATGGCTTGTCGTCGGTGGGCGCCCCGCCGACGTTGATGATGATCCAGCCGTTCGCGAGCGCGACGATCGACGGTTCGCCCTCGAGCACGAGCTCGCCGCCAAGTACCTCTGTGTAGAAGCGGCGTGAGCGCTCGATGTCGTTCGACACGATGAAATGTGTCAGCACGATCCCTTCATGTGGTGCGGGGAACTCGGCCATTCGGAGCCTCCTTCGGTTTAGGTGTCTGGGCATGCAATGTCGTTGCGGCGACGCCGGGGGCGCGAGTGCCGTGTCACCCGCGAACGATCTCCACGGGCGTACCGAGCGTGACCCGCGGCGCGAGCCAGGCGATCGCGGCGTCGCGCATGCGCACGCAGCCATGGGAGGGGTCGCCCGGTATCCGCTGCGGTTCTCCGAAGTCGCCGTGGATGGCCACGACATCGCCGCCCTGCCAGCCGGTCAGCGTCGAGGAGTAGTCCGAGGTCCCGAGCGCGTATGGCCAGTAAGGGCTGTTACGGCTCGCAAACGCAAGCCGCTCGCGGATCCAGAAGTGCCCGGTGGGCGTTGGGGAGCTCGGCTTGCCGATGCCGACGGGCGCGCGAAAGCGCCGGCGACCCTTGAAGTAAGCGGTCAGGCTGCGCGCGCGCAGGTTGACGACGATCAGCCAGTGGGTGCGCTCAAAGGATCCGAGCGCGGCGCCCAGGACCCATCCCGTGCGCCCGTTGGGGAGACCGGGCACGCGCAGCTTGACCCATTTTCTTCCGGCGGCGTCGACGTGGCTCACGAGCAGCAGGTAGACCTCTGGAAACCCCTCCTCGGTTTCGAGGTGCACGCTCCCGATCCGCCGCGCGCCGGTGCTCGGTCGCGCGAAGATGCCCGTCCTCGACAGCGCGTAGGCCCACGTCGTCGTGGTCCATTCATTCGAGAGTCGCACGTCGCCGGCGGGTGGCGGCTTCGCTGCGGCGCTCGTGAGGAGCAGCGTCGCCTGCGCGAGTACGAGCCCGACAGCGGTCCGTAACGCTCGGCGCACACCCGTGCTCACCGCCGGCCCCCGACGGGTCGGCGGAACGCCACGTGAACTGTGCGGCCGCCCACCGGGTACACCTCTCTGCCGCTCAGCCGGTGAAAGGGAGCGCTTCGGACGCCGGGGCTGTTCCCGATTTTGGGGTTGTCTTTTCGCGCGCCGGGGGTTTGCGCCGCCTGATTTTGGCTGCACAGCGGGCGAGCGTACGCTGGAACGTAAGCGTGCGCGTGTGGCTCGCCGTCGTGAAGTCGACGGTCATCGTGAGGCGGTGTGCGCGACCAGCCGTCAGCCCCACTCGCGTCGCAAACGCGCCGTGCGAGTTGGGCTTCTGCACGTCAGCCACCCGCCGCCCGTCGAGCATGAATGTGACCGACGCGATCGCGCTTCCAGTCACCGAGGCGTAGTAACCCGAGCTGGCCACACACGCCGGCGCATTGCTGCTCACGTGTGCCACGCCGGCGGCGGTGGCGGCGGGCGTGAGAACGGCTGTCATCGGCAACGCCAAGGCCGCCAGTGTGGTGCCGGCAACCAATGCGCGACGCAGAGGTGTCAATGAGCATTCCACGGCCTTCGACGATACCCCATCGGAACCGATCATCACCGCCGCCGCCGTGCGCGACCCGTCGGACTTTGTCCTCGCGCTTCAGCGTGCGGGTACAGGCGCGGGCGATGTGGAGCTGACGTTGGAGACGGTCGCCGCCAGGGCACGTTGCGTGCGCTGCATTGATGGCGTGGCGCGCAGGCTCTCGAAGATGGCCCGCGCCTCACGCAGAGCCTGTTCGGAGCCGGCACGCACGCCCATCAGGGCGAGGCCGTCGCCGAGGTCCAACAGGGCGCGGGCGAGCGCAAAGGGATGATCGACCGGGCGCAGGAGCTCGACCGCGGCCGTGAGCTCGCTCACCGCTGCGCTGGGATCGTCCTCACGCAGGCGCAGCAGTCCGCGCAGCCAGGCGAGCTGGCCGCGTATCGCCGGCAGCGGGTTCGGGCCCGCCGGTAGGCCCTGCCGCAGAGCGTTGGCGTGCCCGTCCTCGAGCAGCCCGTCGACGAGCGCGGAGAAGTACATCGCGAGGTCGCTGGTCGCCCGCCCGGTCGCCTGGATCTCCTTCCAGGCCGCGCCGGCGAGCACGGCGGCCTCCTCGGTGCGCCCGACGGCGCGAAGCGCCGTCGCCCGCGCGACCGTCTCGTCGAGCGACTGTTCGTGCCACTCGGATGAGCGAGGCAGCTCTCGCCGCAGCCACTCGGTGAGCCCCGCGAGGTCTCCTCGAGCGGCGAGGATCAGCGGCCTCGCGTGCCAGGCGACGCGCTCGGCGATGTCCTCATCCTGCTCGCGCAGCGCCTCCCCTTCGGCGAGCGCCTGGTCCCACTCCCCGCGGTAGGCGCGCACGGATATCCGCTGGGCGATGAGGTCGCGCTCCCACGGGCGATCGCCGCGCTCGCGGGCGAGCTTCAAGCCCGCGTCGATCAGCTCGAGCGCCTGCAGAGGCTGACCGCCCTGCTCGCGGTAGTAAGCGAGGTTGTTATACGCGCGCAGCGCCTGTTCGCTGAGATCGGCTTCGAGCCCGATCTCCAGGGCCAGCGAGCACAGCGCCACCGCCTCGATCAGGCGGCGCTGGTCGAACAGGGTCTGGGCCTTGGTCATCTGAGCGTTGGCGACGACGGCGAACATGCCTGCCGGGTCGGCGATCACGAGCGCCGCCTCGGCCTCCGCGTAGGCGCGCTTGTAATCACCGGCGAGCAGCGCGACGTGGGCCCGGCGCGCCGCGAGCTCCGCGAGCACGTTCTCGTCGCTGATCGACTCGCGAGCGCCGTCCATCAGCGCGGCCGCGTCATCGAGGCGCAGCTCGGCGATCAGGACGTCCGCCACCAGCGCTCGCGTGTGGGCGGCCTCGGCGACCTCTCCGTGGGCGTCGAGCGCCTCGATCGCCTCGTTCAGCAGCCTCAGCGCGTCGTCCCGGCGACCGGCTCGTGTTGCCGCGACACCCGCCTGCGCCAGCAGCCTCGCCCGCTGGGTGGGGTCGTCCGCCAGGTCGGCGGCCTGTTCGAAGTAGCTGCGCGCCGTCTCCGGCAGCGCGAGGGAGCCGGTGCGCTCACCGGCGATCGCGAGCTTTTCGCGCGCGACCGCGCGGATCTCGTCTGAATCGCTGGCGTCGGGATCGAGCGCGACGGCATCGAGCAGATGCGTGGCCTCGACCTCGGCCATCTCCCCGGTCTGGCATGGAAGCGACCTGATGTATGCCGCGGTGGCGAGGTGGCGCGCCTTGCGGTCTCGGCGCGAGAGCGTGCTGAGCGCGACGGTTCGCAGCAGTGCCTGCAAGAAGTGATACTGCCCCCGCACGGCCAGGCGCTCGTCGTCGTCGCGGCCGAGAACCTGCTTGGCCACGAGCGCGTCAAGAGCCGCGCCCAGCTCGGCCTCGGGTCGGCCGCTGACCGCGGCGAGCGCCTCTGGCGTAAAGGACGTGCCGATCACGGCCGCGTCCTGCAGGAGCGCGCGCTCCACCCGTCCGACGTTATCGAGCCGCGATGCCGCAAGGGCCTGCAGGGTCTCGGGAACCTCGAGCTGCCCGAGGTCGCCGTTGAGAACGTAGCGCGAGCCCTCGAGCACCAGCAGCCCGCGGTCGAGCAGCATCCGCACAGTCTCGACCGCATATAGGGGCACGCCCTCTGCGTGTTCGACGATGCGTGCCGCAACGTCGCCGGGCAGCCCGGGGACGAGGCCGGCGAGCAGCTCTTGCATCTCGGGCGGCTCGAGCGCGCCGAGCCGGATCGTCTGCCCCCAGCCGGATCGCGTGCCCTCAAGCTCGACGCGACCCAGGCAAAGAACGAAGATCGGGAGCTCCTTCGACCACTCGAGCAGGTAGTCGATGAAGTCCAACAGGCCGCTCGTGGCCCACTGCAGGTCCTCGAACACGAGCACGACGGGGTCGGTCGCGGCCATGCGCTCCAGGAAGAGCCTCCAGCCGCTGAAGAGGTCCGCCGGCTCGCTGACGCTCCGCTGGGCGAGGCCCAGGAGGTGCGCGAGGCGGGGCAGCACGAGGCCTCGCTCGCGCTCGTCGTGCACGAAGCGCTCTACCGACGACCGAAGCTTTGCACGCGCCGAGATCGGGTCCTCATCCTCGTTGATGCCCGCCCGTCCGCGGATCATCTCGGCGAGCGCCCAATAGCCGAGGCCCTCGCCATAAGACAGGCACCCCCCCTGGTGCCACCAGCGTTCGGCCCCGATCCCATCGACGTACTTGAAGTACTCCCACGCCAGGCGTGACTTACCCGAGCCGGCATCACCGAGCACGGTCACGCGCACTGCGCTGCCCTCGCTCGCGCTGCGCTCACCGGCATCGATGATCGCCTGCAGCTCTTGCTCGCGCCCCGCCAGGGGCGCCTCGAGTCCCGCCACCCTGCGGGCGCCTCCCACACCCGCGACGACCCGCAGCGCGATCCAGGCACGCACGGGCTCCGTGCGCCCCTTGAGCTGATGGGTGCCAGCGTCCTCGTATGCGATCGCCGCCTCGGTCGTGCGTCTCGTGACCTCGTCCACGAGCACTGTTCCCGGCGCCGCGATCGACTGCAGCCTTGAAGCCGTGTTGACGGTGTCCCCGTGAACCATTCCCTCTTGCATCCCCGGCGCGTCCACCGCCGCCGTACCAGTCAGCACACCCGCCCGCAGGCGCAGCTCGGCCATCGCGGCCTCGTCGCCGAGGGCGTCTACCGCGTGTGTCAGCGCTAGCGCCGCTCGGACCGCGCGCTCCGCATCGTCCTCCTTGGCCACAGGCGCACCCCACACGGCCATGACCGCGTCGCCGATGAACTTTTCGACCGTGCCTCCGTAGCGGTCGATGACCGCGCGGCAGCGCGCGAAATACAGCGATAGCAGAGCCCTCACGTCCTCCGGGTCACGGCCCTCGGACAGGGTCGTGAAGCCCACGAGGTCGGCGAACAGCACGCTGACCAGCCGACGTTCGGGGGCTGAGCTCACCGGCCCCATCCGCGCGAGATCCTGCGGCGCCGCGGGGCTGGCCTCGGTCAGAGAGCCGCCGCAGGAGGGGCAGAAGCGATCGCCCTGGCGGCCTCTTCCGCCGCACGCCGGGCACGGCTGCCCCTGCGGCGCCCCGCACTGCGCGCAAAAGGCCTGTCCGCCCTCGACCACCGCCCCGCATGCCGCGCAGGCGCTCATCTCCGGACTACCCACGGGATGGCAACAGGGTGGCGCGGGATGCTCGCGGTGGCCCGTATCGCGGCTCGGGGTCTCCACCCGTTCGCGCTCGAGTGCATGCTTCAAGGCTACTCCCAGCGCCTCGCCCGGACCTGATCAGTTTCTGCCGGTTCCGCGGTCTCAGCCTGCCCGTTTCGCGTCCTGATAGGGTCGACATCCGGTCTAGGAATGAGCCGATAATCGCCTGGTCCGCGCCCGCTGCGATGCGGGCCGTTCGCGCGACGATCGTCGTCGCCGGTCTCTTCGCGTTCACCGACAAGGTGATCGGCAATTTGCAGATGGCCACATTTGCGGCCTTCGGAGGGTTCGCAACGCTCGTGCTCGCCTCATTTGCCGGGACACGGCGCGACAAGCTGCTCGCGCACGCAGCCTTGGCGGTGGCCGGAAGCGTGCTGCTGGCCATTGGCACTGCGGTCAACTCCTCGACCGCGGTCGCCGCGATCGTGACCGTGCCGGTGACCTTCGCCGTCTTCTTCGCCGGCGTGGCTGGTCCGAACGCCGCCTCGGGAGTAACCGGCGCGCTGCTCGCTTACGTGCTGCCGGCGGCGTCGCCCGGGACGATCAGCATGATTCCCGACCGCCTCGCCGGCTGGTGGCTCGCCTCCGCCGCTGGGACCGCAGCCGTGCTGCTGCTTTCACCGCGTCCGGGCGCTGACGGGCTTCGCGCGGCCACCTCGAAGCTGGCGGCGGCGCTTGCCGACGAGCTCGACGTCGAGCTGCGCGGCACAGCCACCGGGCACCAACTGGTCGCTGCCACTCTCGCCAAGCACGAGCTGGTCGCGCAATTCACCGCGACGCCTTACCGACCGACCGGCCTGAGCCCTCCCGACCAGGCGCTCGCCAACTGCGTGGAGCTGCTCGAGTGGTGTACGACACTGGTCGCCGACAGCGCGCGCGAGCGCGACGATCTCAGTAACGCGTCGCCCGCCGAGCACGAGCTGCTCGATGCTGCCTGTACGACGCTGCGCGCTGTAGCATCGCTGTTCGCGGGTGGCCACAGCCGCCCAGATCTCGATCGACTCGAGCGCTCCCGGGATCGCAACCTCGCGCAGCTGGGGCAGTTGGCGCCCGAGCGTGGGGAGTTCAGGCAGGCGGCGCAGCTTTCGTTCCACGCCCACACGATCGCGGTTGCGGCTCTCGCGATCGGCGCTGAGGCGCTTGTCGCGTCGCGGCTCGGCAATCTTGAGGAGATCGACGCACGGCGCCTGCGCTGGTATCGAGGATCGACGGCGGGCGCTCAGAACCCGCACCGCGTATCAAGTATGGCCGCCGTGGCAGTCCGCGATGCGAGCGTGCGCTCAGTTTGGTTCATCAACAGCGTGCGCGGGGCGCTGGCATTGGCTGTAGCCGTGGCCGTAGCCGACTTGAGCAGCGTCCAACACGGCTTCTGGGTCGTGCTCGGGACGCTGTCTGTGTTGCGCACGAACGCAGCTTCAACGGGATCGACCGCGATGCAGGCGCTCGTCGGAACGGCGATCGGCTTCGTGATCGGCGGGGCGCTGCTGGTCGCGATCGGGAGCAGCTCCACAGCGTTGTGGGTGGCGCTCCCAATCGCCGTGTTCGTGGCCGCGTATGCACCCGGCACGGCGCCCTTGGCGGTAGGCCAGGCGGCGTTCACGGTGACCGTTGCGGTTCTCTTCAACCTGCTCGCGCCCGTTGGCTGGACGGTCGGCGTGCTGCGGATCGAGGACGTCGCGATCGGTTGCGCGGTCAGCATCCTCGTCGGTAGCCTGTTCTGGCCGCGGGGGGTGGCTTCCGTGGTCGGCGACGATCTCGCGGACGCCTTCCGCTCGGGTGCCACCTACCTGACACAGGCGGTCGGGTGGGCGTCCGGGCTTCGAGCCAGCGAGCCGGATATCGCGATGGCGGCGTTCACCGCCGCGCTGCGCCTCGACGATGCGCTGCGCGGCTATCTGAGCGAGCAGGGAAGCAAGCGGATCGAGAAACAGCAACTTTGGCGTCTCGTTGGCGGTTCGTTGCGGCTCCGGCTCACGGCGCACGCAGTAGCCGACCTGCCCCGCGACGCGACCGGTTGCGGACCAGCCCGTGCGGTGCTCGATGACCGCACGAAGACGCTCGCTATCTGGTACGAGCGGCTTGCCGAGCTGGTCGGCCGGCCTCACCAACCCACCGTCGCTGCGCTCGAGGCGCCGACCTTTCGCCACGCAGACGTCGTCGAGGCCTCGTCCGGCTCCTACTATGCGATCTGGCTTTGCGAGCACCTTGATCACCTCTGCGAGCACTTGGGCGAACTCGTAGCGCCGGCCATCTCGATCGCCGAGATGCGGCGCAAGCCCTGGTGGCGCTAGCCTGCCGGCGAGGCCACGGCCAGTCTGAGCCCCGCGCCCACAGGCACGACCGTCTGCGTCAGCATCTGCTCGGCCGCGATCAGCGATGTGAAGTCGAGGAGCTCGTGTTCGTGTGAGCGGACGTTATCCACGGCCAACACGCCCCCCGGCGCCAGTGTCCGAACGAGATCTCGCACGTAGCTCGCATAGGCAGGGCGCTCGGCGTCGAGGAACACGAAATCCCACTCTGAGTCCTTCGATCCTCTGAGCGTCAGCTGCGCGTCCTCAGTGCGGAGCTCGACACGGTTATCGAGGAGAGCCTTGCGCAGGTTCTCGCGGGCGAGATCGGCGCGTGCAGCATCGATGTCGACGCTGAGGAGTCTCCCGCCGATCGCCTCCGCCGCGTCGGCGAGCCAGATCGTGGAATACCCGTTCGAGGTGCCGAGCTTGAGTATTCGCAGTGCGCCGCTCGCGCGGACCAGCACGCCCAGAAGCTCTGCGGTCGCCGGCTCGACGTTCCTGAAGCGCTCCAACCGATTCGGGCGACCTTGGTCGTGTGAGTGGCTCGCGGCGTACAACTCGGCCGCGAGCTGGCGACGACCCTCGTTCATCACGCGGCCACTCTCGCACAGCCGCCCCCGAATCGCCGTTTGAGAGCGTCGCGGTGGACCGTATCGCGGAGGTTGTGCGTCGCCCGTGGCCACGCCGGGTGGTCAGCTGACGTTGACGAAGTCCCGGGCCTGCGCGCGTAGCGCCTCGATGTCGGCTCGGCGACCGACAGACAACGGGACCGTAGCCTTCAGGCTTTCCAGCAGGAGCTGGCTGGTGAGCGGCGTGTTCCTGTGCAGCGCCCCATACATCGCCGAGATCACACACTGCTCGATCTCGGATCCGGTGAAGCCGTCGCTGGCACGAACCAGCTGCGCGAGATCGAATTTGGTGGGGTCCTGATTGCGGATGCGCAGGTGAATCTGCCAGATTGCCTCGCGTTCGGCCGGCGTCGGCAGATCGACGAAGAAGACCTCATCGAAGCGCCCCTTACGCTGCAGCTCCGGCGGCAGCTTCGTCAGGTCGTTGGCGGTGGCGACGACGAACACCTCGCGCTTCTTCTCCTGCAGCCAGGTGAGGAACGCGCCGAAGATACGCTGGGAGAGCCCGGCGTCGGCATCACCGCGAGTGGGCGCGAAGCCCTTCTCGATCTCGTCGATCCAAAGCACGTCCGGCGACATAGCTTCAGCCAGCGCGGTCGCCTTGCGGAAGTTTTTCTCCGACTGGCCGACCAGGCTGTCGTAGATTCGCCCAGCATCGAGCTTCAGCAGCGGGAGGTTCCACCGCCGCGCGATCACCCGCGCCGCAAGCGACTTGCCACAGCCCTGTACGCCGACGATCAGAATGCCCTTCGGCGGCGCGAGGTTCATCGCTTCCGCCTGCTTGGAGAATCCCATTTGCGCGTCCTCCAGCCAGGCCTTGAGCCCGTCGAAGCCACCGAGCTCGTGCTTGTTGTCCTCCGCGGGGAAGTATTCGAGCAGGCCCCCCTCGCTGATCGTCTTCGCCTTCATCTCGACGATTCCCGGCAGATCGCTGTCCGCGAGCCGGCCGTCGTCGAGCGCCGCGTAGGCGACCGCCTGGCGCGCCTGGTTGAGCGTCATGCCGCGCAGCGCGCGACTCAGCTGCTCGGGATCCAGCGTGCTCGTGTCGATCTGCGATCCGTCGCGCCATGCGACCGAGGCGATCACGCGGTCTATCACTTCGCGATACTCGGCTTCGGTCGGCATCTGAAGCTCGTAGTAGACGGCCTCAGGCATCACGTCGTCGGGCAGCCGGACGTCGGAGCCGGTTACCACGAGCGTGGTGATCGCCTTCGCGTCGCTGATGCGGTGGGCCACTTCCTTGAACAGCCGCACGACCTGCGGTGTGCCCAGGCTCGGTGCGAAGTCCTTCAGCCAATAGATCGCGTCGCCACTCGATTCAGCTACGTAGGCGAGCAGCTGACGCGGGTCCGCTGTGCCGTAGACCGATTTCTGCCCGTCGCGCAGCTTCAGGCCGGAGCTCACAGACCACTCCATCAGCTGCACGTTCAGCCGCGCTGCAAGGCCGTCGAGGAGCGTCCCGACGCGTTCCTCTTCGACTGTGTCGATGACTATCAGCGGGTGATAGGAGAGCACCAGCGTCTTCAGGTCGTCAACCCCGGCGACGGTCGTGCTCGAAGCGGGCGCGGAAGCCATCTCCGACCTTTTCGGCAGCCCGGGCGGGCGGCATTAGCCCCGCATTGCCCAGCGCTAGCCCCGCCCAACCCGACCGCCTGCGAGCGGACAGGCCTAGTCGACTTCGAGTCAATCTCCGAACGCTGCAGCGGTAGCCGGATCGGCCGGGAACAGCAACTCGATCGCGAGCTCGGAGGTCGTCACCTCGAACGGAGTGTCGAAGGTGGCGAACATGCCAAAGAACGACAGCTCGCCGCGGTCGCAGGTGCGGAGCCGTACCGGCCCGAGGATCTCCCTGGCATCGGGATCGAATGAGGCATCGGGTTTGGGGGTTGGAGACGGGTAGCTGGCGACCTCTTCAATCAGATCGGTGAGCTCATCGTCGCCGGTGGCGACGACCTGGCGCCGGAGCCGCTCGAGAAAGTGCGCGCGCCACTCGCCGAGGTTGACGATCCGCGGCGCCATCCCTCGCGGGTGCAGACCGACCCGCAGCACGTTGACTGGCGGCGCGAGCAGCGCTGGGTCGACGCCCTCGACCAGCGCCGCCATCGCGGCGTTCGCGGTGACCAGGTTCCACGCGCGGTCAAAGACGATCGCCGGGTAGGGCTCATGGCGGGTGAGGATCAGCTTGAGCGCGTCTCGCACTGGCGCCAGCTCGGGGTCCTCGAGCGAGCGCTCGGGGAAGGCAGGGGCGTGGCCGGCCGCCAGCAGCAACAGGTTCCGCTCCCGGAATGGGACTTCGAGCTGCTTGGCGAGCAGCAGGACCATCTCGGCGCTGGGCTTCGAGCGGCCAGTCTCGACGAAGCTCAAATGCCGGGCGGAGACGCCAGCGTCGAGCGCCAGGTCGAGCTGTGTGCGCCGTCGACGCTCGCGCCACGTGCGTAGCAGCGGCCCGACCCGGGGCTGAAAGCTCACGCTCGCCATCTCCACGGCCGACTCTAGCTGCGATGCGAGCGCCCGTCGATTACCTCCGAGGTAATCAAGCGAGCGACCTTGTGTTGAATCCCTCAGCCCCAGCCGCGAGCCAGCCTCAGTCACTCGTGGCGCTACCGTACACACCCGTGCGGGCGGCGACTTGGAACGTGAACTCGGTCAAGCAGCGAGTGCCGCGGCTGTTGCCCTGGTTAGACCAGCGACAGCCCGACGTCGTCTGTCTGCAAGAGACCAAGCTCGCGGACGACGCGTTCGATCAGCTGCTCGGCCACGAGTTGGCCAGCCGCGGCTATGCGATCGCCCTCAACGGAGAAGTGCAGTGGAACGGGGTGGCGATCCTCTCCCGCGTGGGCGTCGAGGACGTTGTGGTGGGAGTCGCCGGCGCGCCGGGTTTCCCGGATCCCGAGGCGCGTGCCGTGTCCGCGACCTGTGGCGGAATCCGCGTGTATTCGGTCTACGTGCCAAACGGGCGGGCTCCGGAGTCCGAGCATTACCACTACAAGCTGGCCTGGCTGGCCGCTTTGCGGGAGATGGTTGGCGCCGGTCCGGAGGCCGCGATCGTCTGCGGGGACATGAACATCGCACCGACCGACGCCGACGTGTTCGATCCGGACGCCTACGTCGGCCACACTCACGTGACGCCGCCGGAGCGCGCGGCTCTGGCCGAGCTACAGGCGGTGGGCCTGCGCGACGTCGTGCGCGATCGCTGGCCGACCGAGCGCGTGTTCACCTATTGGGATTATCGGGCCGGCATGTTCCACCAGGACCTCGGGATGCGGATCGACCTGGTGCTGGCCACCGCCACGGTGGCCGACAGGGTTCGAGCGGCATGGGTGGACCGGCAGGCCCGCAAGGGCACTGGACCCAGCGATCACGCCCCGGTGATCGTCGACCTGGACGAGGCGCCTGACGGGGACATCGGACCGGTCGTGCCGCCGCCCTCCGCCCCGGCCGCGAGGCGTGGCTCGGTCACGCTGCCCCAGTCCCCCCAGTCGCCATGACAGCGCAAGGCAACGAGAAGGCAGACCCCTCGGGTAACGGCGTTGCTAGCTCCCGGGCGATCCGAGCGGTCCTCGCGGGGACCGTCCAGCAGGTTGGGTTTCGCGACGCTGTCCGGCGCCAGGCGCGCGAGCTCGCGCTCGCTGGTTGGGTGCGTAACGCAGATGACGGCACCGTGGTCGTGCACGCCGAGGGCCCGTCTGCCGCGATCGACGCGCTGATCGTGTTCTTGCGCGAGGGCCCCCCGGGCGCCACAGTGCTCGACCTCGCCGTAGATGACGTCCGAGTCGAAGGCCACGAGCAGTTCGCGGTCCGTGGCGTGAGCGCCGGTGCCTTCGTCGTGCAGCAGCACGCGGCCACAACGCGCCACTTCGACCTTCGCCTCGAGGTCGACGGGTTGATGCGGTCCTGGGCGGTGCCCAAGGGTCCATCGCTGAACCCGTCCGTGAAGCGCCTTGCCGTCCAGGTCGCCGACCACCGAATCGATCCCAACGACTTCGAGGGACCGACCGACCGGGGAGGCGTGGTGGTCTGGGACCGCGGCCGCTACGAGCAGGGCGGCAGGGTGGCGTGGCCCGAGGCGCTCGACCGCGGGCACGCGGTCTTCGTGCTGCATGGCGAGAAGCTCCGCGGCGGCTTCGCGCTGCAGCGCACGCGAGCGGGATCCAACGCGCAGTGGCTGTTGGTCAAGCGGCGCGACGGGCACGCGCGCCCAGGCTCGGACATAGTCGCCGAACAGCCCGCGTCGGTACTCAGCGGGCGCACGTTGGATGAGCTGCTGCGCGAGCGGGAGTAAACGTCGACCCGCTGCGCAAGCCGCGCACTGCTTGTTCGCGCCCACCGGTCGCGCGCAGCTCGTCGAGGAGCATCTCGACGACGTCAGCGTCGAACTGGTGGCCGGCTTCGCCGCGCAGCTCCTCGCAAGCGTCATCCCTGCTCATCGCCCGCCGGTAGCAGCGGTCCGTGGTCATCGCCTCGTAGGCGTCGCAAGCAGCGATGACTCGCGCGCCGAGGGGGATCTCCTCTCCGGCCAGACCATCCGGGTAGCCGTGCCCGTCCCAGCGCTCGTGGGTCGCGCGCACGATCGCCGCCACCGGGCGCAGCGACGGCGCGGCGCTGAGGATGCGCTCGCCGAGCGCGGTGTGTTGATGCATGAACTCCCACTCGGCATCGTTCAGCTGACCGGGCTTGTCGAGGATCGCGTCGGGGATCCCGAGCTTCCCGACATCGTGCAGCTCGGCCGCGCGGGCCAGCTCGTCGAGCTCCTCCGCCGTCATCCCGAGCCGGCGACCAACGCGCACGCACAGATCGGCCACCTCGCTGGAGTGGTCTTGAAGGGATGGCTGCTTGGCGTGAATGATGCGGATCAGGACGTCACGTGTCTGGTCGCCGGCCAGCGACGGGCGGCGCTTCTTCCGAGCGTACATGCGCTCATCTGCGATCTGCAGCGCTTGGTCGAGGTTCATGGCCTCCTGCGGGAGCAACACCGCGCCATGCGAGGCGCCGACGGCGAAGTTCTCACCGCTCTCCTCCAGCGCGTCAGAGGCGGCGGACAGGACGGTGTGAAGCTCTTCCGGTCGGGCGCTCACGAGCACGCAGAACTCATCGCCGCCGAGGCGATAGGCGGTTCCATATGCCGAGATCGCGCCAGCAAGCTTGCCGCCGAGGCGGGCGAGCATCGCGTCTCCCGCCAGGTGACCGAACGTGTCGTTATAGCTCTTGAAACCGTCGAGGTCGAACATCACGAGCACCAGCGGCCGCGATACCGACGCAGCTGCCAGCCGCTCGTCGAGGTCGGCGGCGAGCTTGCGCCTGTTGCCAAGCCTGGAGAGCGTGTCGGTGAGGGCTTGCTCACGTAGCACCTGATGGGCAACGATGTCCGCGGCGGCCTGTCGTGCACGCTCGACGAGGCCGAACATCACCGCCTGCTCGTCATCGCCAAACGCGCGATCCTCCCGAGCCACGGCGATCGCGCCGTGAGCCCGCCCCGCGTCGCTCGCGAATCCGAACGGCAGCGCCAGCGCCCACACGCCGTTGCGCTCCAACTGGCACGGGTCCTCATCGGTGTCCGCCGCGTTGGCGGCCGCCCGCAACGCGGGCCCGACGCGCGATGAGCCAGCGATCTCGAGCACCCGTGGATCTATCGGTCCGCTCAGCGTAAGGTGACCGGCCTCGGCATCGAGCGCCTCGATCGAGCCGCGCAGGACGATGTCGATTAGGGCCTCGAGATCGAGCTTGGCGGCAAAGGCATCGCCCAAGCGCCGCACGGCCGCCTGCAGCCGGGTGCGCTGGTGCGCTACCAGCTCCAGACGGCGCTGAGCCTGCGCGATGCGCGCGCTGCGGTCGCGGGAGAGCAGCAGAAGCACACCATTCAGCGGGAGGATCAGCAGGACCTCCGCCGGGGCCTGGCGCGCGGCGTGCGCGACCAGAAGACCCAGCGGCGCGATGCACGCGTCGATGAGCCATACCAGCGCGATGACGCGGACTTGGACGCGCGAGGCGATCCCCATCGCCGCCGCCTCGCGCAGCGTCGCCGAGAGGAGATCGAGCAGGCAGCCGGCGAGAAACGCCGCGACATATACGAGCGCGAGGCGCACGCCGCCGTGAACAGTGCCCGCGAGTACCAGCACGAGCGCCGGTCCCAGAGCATGCCATGCGTCCGGTACGGAGAAGAGCACTCGCTCGATGTCAACGCGACCGGCGGCGACCTGGCCGAGGGTGCCCAGGACGAGACCAGCTGCCGCGAGCAGAGGGACGGCCCCCGGTGGCAGCAGCACGAGCATCGGCACGAGCACCAGGTAGGAGGGCACGACGTAGCCCGCACCGATCGGGAACTTGATCATTCGGGAGACGAGCGCGTAGAGGACGACCAGCATCGCGGCCAGCAGTGGGTTCATGCGGTGCGAGGCCAGGGCCGTGAGCGCCATCGGAATGGCGCAGCCGAGGAACAGCGCCGACGCCACCGCCTCGGCGGCCAGCTCGCGCCGGTTGAACCGGCGTCCCCGAGCCTTCCAGGAGTCCTCGAGCAGGCGCTCCACCGGATCGGCGGCGCGAACATCGTCCAGAGCGGGTTTGTTCATCGCAGGACAGGCCTTCCCCGTGGGGGAGGTGGCGGCATGGGCTCCATGCCGCCACTCCCGCGGTTTCTCAGCGGCTGTAGGGATCGATGTAGACATCGTCGATCGCCCAGGACGCGCCGCCGCTGGGCTCAAACACCACCCTGACCTTGAGCGTGCTGTCCCGCATCCACAGAGGCAGCGCGCTGGCGAGCTGCAGCGCGGGGCTGAGCGTCCATTCGCGGCTGGGCTGCAGTGAGGCGACGGTGGTTTCGCGGCTGTAGCCCCAGCCCTGCGACCAGCGTAGGCTCACGTTCAACGACGAGGGGCCGTCGCCGTCGCCGCCGTCGCCGCCGCTGACCTGGCGGGCGAAGAAGCGGAACGAGGGGTATTCGCTGCTGACGCAGAACGTCGGCGACACAGCAACACCGTCGGGCTCGATTTCGAGCGAATCTGAGCCACCGTTGGCGCCTTCGCCGTTGACGACTTCGGCGTTGGTCAGTGACCAGCCGGGGGCACCGGATTCGAACGAGCTCCCCGACACGAGCGCGTATTCCGAGTTGTCGCCGAACTGCGTGAGCGCCTGCGTTACGGGAAGCTTCGGGCAGGCCGCGTCAGTCACGGCCGGCACAGCGCCAATCAGCAGCACGGTGCCGAACAGCGCGGCCGCGAGCCTTCGGACCCCCCTTGGGCGAATGATATATGGCATCTCAGGACCTCCATGTCTCGATCGCGGAGACCGCGATTGTTGAGGTCGGCAGCCGGGCCGTCTCGGAGAGATCCCTGGCTTTGCGTCCCCGCCTCACGACGGGTTTGCCCTGAGCGACTCTTGTTTGATTGCGGCTTCGGCAGCGTCGCGGACGCACTTGAGCCGATCCAGCGCGAGCTCAACGCAAAGGCCGATGCCCTGTCCGCTCAGCGCAGGGGCGGTGGGCTCAGCGCAGGGGCGCCGGTGGGCTCGTGACGCCGGCCGCGGTTGGCCGAACGCGCGAAGGGCGTGCCAGCACCGCTGCGGCGATCACCCCGCCGATCCCACCAAAGAGGTGCGCCTGCCACGAGATCCCGCTGTGCGGGATCAGGTCCGAGACGAGCGCGCCGCCGAAAAGGAGCGCGACGAGGACGCCGAGTGCGATCTCGACGACGCGCCGGTCGAACAGCCCGCGGCTGATGAGATAGGTCGCGTAGCCGAACACGACGCCACTCGCGCCGACCGTCACCGTGCCGCCGGGGGCGATCAGCCAGGTCCCGAGTCCGCTTACGAGCGCCACGATCAAGCTCACGAGGAGCAGCTGTCGCGCCCCGGCCAGCGCGATCGCACATCCGAGGATCACGAACGGAATCGTGTTCCCAATCAGGTGCGAGAAGCTCGCGTGTAGGAACGGCGCGAACAGGACGCCGTCGAGGTGGGAGATGTTTCGCGGCGCGATCCCATCGCCGTCCAGTCGGTAGCTGTCGAGCACGTTGACGAGCTCGACCGCCCACATGATCGCCACGAGTAGGCCGAGCGCACGCAGCCCGTCGAGCTGCGTCCGGTAACGCTCGCGAACCTTCACACGCCGAGGATGGCAGCTTCGGTCGGCCCGTCATGCGTGGGCGCCCCTGCGGCGTGGCCCGCTCGAGCATGGGGCGTGGTGGCGGGATGCTCGAACGCAGGCTATGCGTCGAGCGCCTGATAGACGGCGTCGATGAGCGCGCGGTTGCGGGGGTCCCGCCACTGTAGTCCGCCGCGGTTCATCACATATGCAAACGCCACGCGCTCCTGCGGATCGGCGAAGGCGACAGAGCCGCCGGCCCCGAAGTGACCGAAGCTCCCCGCGTTGGGACCGAGTGGACGCTCGGGTTGGGTGAGCTGAAAGCCAAGCCCGAAGCGCGAGGGACGGCCGAGCACGAGGTCGTCACCGGCGGCCGCCTCGGTTCTCGCCTGGCCGAGCACGTCGCTATCGAGGAGCGATCGCGCATCGCTGAGGAGCGCGTCGTAGACGCGGGCGAGCCCGCGCGCGTCTGCGTGCAGGTTCGCCGACGGCAGCTCCGCGTCCTGCCATGCGGTGGTGTTCACGGTCCCGACGCCGGTCGCACCTGGCGGGTTGAGGTAGGCGCGCTCACGCAGCCGCGCGTCTACAGCGGTCCGTCGTGCGCGTTCGGCGCCGGAGCGCAGCGAGGGGTCAAATACGTACTCCGCGCGGCGTGTCCTGCTGCCGCGCGCAAGTCCGAAGCTGACCTCGGCGCCGACCGCGCCGGCGACCTCGCGGCGAAGGAACGAGCCGATTCGCTCGCCGGCGACACGGCGAACGAGCTCGCCCGTCAGGAAGCCAAACGTGTGCACGTGGTAGCCGTGACCCGCCCCGGGCGTCCACCACGGCTCCTGCTCCGCCAGCGCGGCCGTCACCTGCTCCCAATCGTAGAGCGCTCCCGGCGGCAGATCCCGCCCGATCGCCGCCAACCCTGCTTGGTGGCTGAGTAGCTGGCGCACCGTGACCTCGTGCTTGCCCGCCGCGGCAAACTCCGGCCAGCGGCGCGACACCGGCTCGTCGAGGTCGAGCAACCCACGTGACACGAGCATCAACACGCACAGCCCCGCCATCGCCTTACCGACCGAGAACACGTTCACGAGCGTGTCCCGTCGCCACGCTTGGGTGCGCGCCGCATCGGCCCACCCACACCACAGGTCCGCTACAGCCCGGCCGTCGACGACCACCGCGACGGCCGCCCCGAGCTCACCGCGCTGCGCGACGTTCTCGCGCAGCGCCTCGCGCACAGCCGCGAAACGCGCATCGCAGGTCCCCGCGACCTCCGCGCCGTGAGTCTCTATCTGCTTACCCTAACTCAGCTGAGCTCGGGGCGGTCTAGGTGAGCCAACCCGCGAAACGATCGCCGACGCGCGTCGCCGCGCCGAGCGGACCGAGGAGCAGATGTGCGATCACGGCGCGCACGCGTCCACGTCTGCGTGCCACGCGCGGGGCCAGCGCCGCGGTCAGCGTTGCCAGCCCCGGCAGTGGACGAAAGAACAGCGTGATCTCCCTGATCTGGCCGTCGTCGTCCAGCTCGATGCGCGTCGCCTCCTCGAGCGGCTGACCGTTGACGTTGGCGCGATAGAAGAGCGCGCGGGTGCGCTCATCGCCGACGTCCGCGAAGTAACGGATGTCGCTGATCGTCGCGAATACCGATCCGAGCAGCGCGCGGATCTCCTCGCGGCCGTTGAAGCTGACCCGGTCGGTGATGGGCGAGCGGAGGACCACGTTCGATGCGAGCGTCTCGAGCACTCCCGCAATGTCGTGTGCCTCAGCAGCGCGTCGAAAGCGCTCTGTGGTGGCGGACTGATCGCTTCCAATTTGTTCGAGCGTGGACATGCGATGCCTCCTATCTTATGATCTGTCAGGCTGACATGTTAATCTAACAGGTATGGCCGTCGCGGGGTCAGCCAGCAAACCTGGCCAGCCGATCGGTCAGCCCGCGTACGTGGTACTTGGAATGGTGCGGCTCGGCGCCCGCTCGGGCTACGAGATCAAGCAGGCCGTCGAGCTCTCGATCCGCTTCTTCTGGACTATCTCGCAAGCACAGATCTATCCGAGCCTGGCGCAGCTCGAAAGAGCCGGACTCATCACTGGCCGCTCAGAGCCGCAGGGCCGGAGGCCGCGTCGTGTCTACGCGATCACTGCGGCGGGTGAGATCGCTCTCAAGTCTTGGCTCCGCCAGGAGCAGCCGATTCCCTTTGAGCTTCGCGACGTCGGCCTGTTGAAGCTGTTCTTCGCCGACGCCCTGGAGCCGAACGATGCGCTCACGCTTGTGAGCGCTGTCAAGCGGCGCAGCCATGAGCGCGTTGCAACCCTGCGCGCGATCGAGCCCGCCGCGCGTCACGCCGAGGAGGCGGACAACGCGTATCCCCTGCTTACGCTTCGCATGGGGATCGCCTTTCATCAGGCGATGATCGACGTCTGCGAGGAGTTCGAGCGAACGTTCAGGCGACGGCGACCCGCTCTCACAACCTGAGCCCAATCCGGCGGCCTGCATCGCGACCCGACGCTGGCGGGCGCGTCACGTGGCCGGGAGCGTTTGTGGCTCGGGTGCGACGGGTAGGTTACGGGCGGTGGCTGGCTGAGCTGATCGTCGAGGCGTGGCTCGCTCGCGCGCCCAAGCGACTCGCCGAGCAGTTCCTCGCCGCCGAGCTGCCGCCCGGCCGTCTTTAGTCGAAACCCGAGCAACAGGAGGATGGAAATGACCGACACAGCGACCAGGACTCACATCACGGAGGTGGGCACCGTAATCGTCCCTGTCAGCGATCAGGACCGGGCACTCGAGTTCTACCTCGACACGCTCGGATTCGAGAAGCGTGCCGACACCCCCTACGGCAACGGCGAACGCTGGGTGGAAGTCGCGCCAGCAGGCGCCGCCACCACGATCGCGCTGATTCCTCCGCCCGCGGGAGAACCTACAGGTATCGACACCCACGTGGGCTTCACGACCGAGGACGCCGAATCTGACCACGCGAAGCTGCGCGCACGGGGCGTCGACGCCGATGACGCTGTGATGCGCATGGGAGGTCCGGTACCGCCAATGTTCTTCTTCCGCGACCTCGACGGGAACAGATTCCTGATCGTCGAGCGCGGCTGACCACGGCAACGGCCCGAATTTGGCAGGCTGGGGGAGATCGCTGGTCCAGGCTCGGGTCGCTGCTCCACCAGAAGCGGCGCTGAAATACTCGCCCCATGACGCCGATCATCATCGACTGCGATCCGGGCCACGATGACGCGATCGCGCTGATGCTCGCGCTTGCGAGCCCCGAGGTCGAGTTGCTCGGCGTGACCACCGTCTCCGGGAACCAGACGGTGAAGAAGACGACCGACAACGCGATCCGGGTGCTCGACCATCTCGGTCGCGACGACATATCTGTGGCTGCTGGCGCGCAGCGTCCGCTTGTACGAGAGCGCTATGCGGCTGCCCATGTCCACGGTGACAGCGGTCTCGACGGCCCTGACCTGCCACCGCCTGCTCGCCAGCCCGAGCCTGAACACGCGATCGACTGGATCGCCAAGACGCTCTCGGCGCAGCCAGGTACCGTCACCCTCGTCCCGACGGGCCCGCTCACCAACCTCGCGCTGTTCCTCGCGCGCTACCCGGAGCTCGAGCCGAACGTGGCAAGCGTCGTGCTGATGGGCGGCGCGATCGCGGAGGGCAATGTAACGCCCGCGGCCGAGTTCAATATTTGGGCCGATCCGGAGGCCGCCCAGCGCGTATTCTCCAGTGGGCTCGATCTGACGATGGTCGGGTTGGACGTCACCCACCGAGCGTTGATGAGGAGACCCCACGTCGACCGTCTGGCCGAAAGCGGCGTCGCCGGCAAGCTCGTCGGCGAGCTCTACGGCTTCTACGCCGAGCACCACAAGCGCCGCTACGGCTGGGACGGCGCACCCGTTCACGATGCCGTGGCGGTCGCGCACGTCATCGACGACACCCTCGTTGAGACCGCCGACTGCGGCGTGATGATCGACACGGGCCCGGAGCTCTCGCGTGGGCGCACCTACGTCGATCGCGAGGGCAGCATGGGCTGGCAGCCCAACTGCCACGTCGCGGTGGATATCGACGCTGAGCGCTTCCTGGAGCTGCTCATCCAGCGGATAACGAGACTCGGATAGTCCAATCGCTGGCAGCCTCGCGTGGTCGGCTCCGGCGCGAGCGCGTCCCGAGGAGTGTTTACTGGAACGGTGATGATGCGCGGCGACGCACCGACCGCAAGCGCCCGACGCTCCGCGCGCGCGCGCGTCTATGGTGTGCTGGGGCCGGCGTTGTGCGCGACGCTGCTCTCGGTGTCGGGTCCCGTCGGCGTCGCTCACGCCGCCAAGCGTCGCTCGATCCCGGTGTCGGTGTCGGTCGATGCGAGCAGACCCGGAGCGCCGGTCCCGCGCGACTTCCTGGGGCTCTCGTTCGAGGTGTCGGCTCTGCCCCGGATAGCAAGCTATGCGGGCGGCGGCGACCTGGTCGCGCTGCTTCGCTCGCTGGGGGTGGGCGTGCTTCGCTTCGGGGGGATTACCGCTGACGAACAGACGGCGTGGGTGGACGAAGCGACGCCGCGGCCGGGGTGGGCCTTAGGCGCGCTGGAACCGGCGGACCTGGGTGAGCTCGGCAGCCTGGCGACCCAGAGCGGGTGGCACATCCTGCTCACGATCGGCCTTGGCCACTACGAACCGCAGGCGGCCGCGCGCGAGGCGGCGGCGGCGAAGGCAGCGCTCGGGGAATGGCTCGAGGCGATCGAGCTGGGCAACGAGCCGAACGCATACGCACAGCACGGCCTGCGCCCGCAGCCGTGGACGTTCGTGCAGTACGACGAACAGGTGGCGGCATATCGCAGCGCGATCGAAGCTGCTGCGCCGGGCATCCCGCTCGCCGGTCCGGACACGTCGGGATCGAGCGCCTACGAAAACTGGGGCCTGGGCGAGGCAGTCGATCAGAGGCCCGCGCTGCTGACCGGCCACCACTACCCGCTCGGTTGCCAAGCACGCTCCGCGCCCACGATCACCCGGCTGCTGAGCCCCCGGATCCGCCAGCTCGAGGAAACCTCGCTCAGTCGCTACGTGTCGATTGCCCAGGAGAGCGAAATCCCGTTCCGCCTCGATGAGACCAACACCGTCTCATGTGGCGGCGTACCTGGCATCAGCAACACGTTCGCGTCGGCGCTGTGGGCGGTCGGATTCCTGACACGGGCCATGAGCATGGGCGTGGCCGGGATCAACCTGCAATCAAATCCGGTCAACTGCGTCGGCTACACGCCGGTGTGTGCACCCACCGCCGAAGACCAGGCTCGCGGCGAGTTGGGCGCTCAGCCTGAGTGGTATGCGCTGCTGCTCGCCAAGGCGTTGATCGGCGAGCGTCCGCTTGACACGGTCATCAGCTCGCCCAGCGGGCCCAACATCGACGTCGCGACGTTCCTGGCCGCCGACGGCACGCTGCAGTTCGTGATCGTCGACGATGACCCCCCTGGAGCGCGCGGCGTGTCCGCGCGTCTGCAGGTGGGCCGCCGCTTTCAGAGCGCGAGCATCCTGTCGCTGACCGCGCCCACGCCGCTCGCCCTCTCCGGCGTGCGGCTGGGAGGCCAAGTTGTCGAGCCCGACGGTCTATGGCGTCAGCCGTCGAGGCTCCCGCGCGCGGGCAACAGGAACGGTGTGATCACGGTCGCCATCGCGCCGAGCAGCGCCGCGCTGCTCACCGTCTCGCCTACCGGAAGATGACCGCATCCGGGATCGAACCTGTGCTAGAGTCCGGCCCCTCACAGCGCCATAGCGCCACGATCTGAATACTAAAGGCACCAGCTAGGGGGGACGAATGGTAGTCCGTCGATTTTTCCGTTCCGGTAGGCAGCGACACGCGGTTGTCCGTCCTTTCGAGGAGGTTGTCGTCGGCAACGGTCGTGCCGGACGGGTCAGATCCCTGCTGGCGGCGCTGGTGCTTGTCGTGGCGGTCGCGGCGGTCGGCGCGTCCAGCGCGCAGGCCTCCGGTGGCCACGGCATGGGGATCGGGAAGACGGAAATCACGTGCACCCACGTGACCTGGTCCTACAGCGAATTTCCCAACGCTGAAAACAACACGGTCACCCAGTTTCTCAAGATCAACGGCGTGACTTCCAGCTCGACCTTCTCCTTCAACGGACCCGAAGGCACGGACACGACGACCTTCACCGCACCCGAAGGGGAATACATAATCGACGCCCGCGCCAAGTGGGACACAAACGGGGTGAAAGGCAACTTCGACCACCACCTCAAAGTCGATTGCAAACCAAACTTCACGATTGAAAAGCTTCAGGAAATCAGCGGCAGCGGCGCCGGCTTTACGACCGCTCCTTTGACCGGCAAAATCGGCCAAACCGTCGACTATGAGATCGTCGTCACAAACAACGGCAACACGGCGCTGACCTTCTCCAACTTCACCGACACGAACTGCGACGAAGGCACGATCGCCGGCGGACCAGGTGCAACCCCGGTCGAACCAGGTAGCTCGACCATCTACACGTGCGAACACCTTCTCACCACCGTGGGCATCTACACCAACGAAGCCACCGACACCGGTACGCCGGGAGAAGGAACGCCAATTACCAAGACGTCGAACAAAGTCGTCGTCGAAGTACCTGCCGAACCGGCGTTCACGATTGAAAAGCTCCAAGAAATCGCTGGCAGCGGCAGCGGCTTTACGACCCATCCGCTGATCGGCGAAGTCGGACAGACGGTCGACTACGAGATCGTCGTCACCAACACCGGCAACGTGCCGCTCGGGTTCTCGAACTTCATCGACCCGAAATGCGACGAAGGCACGATCGCTGGTGGGCCAGGCGAAAGCAAACTGGCGCCGGGCGCGACGACCGTCTACACCTGCGATCACCTGCTGAATGAAAAAGACAAGACGGCCGGCTCATACACGAACACGGCGACGGTGACGGGCACGCCACCAGGGGGCGAGGGCTTCCCGGCGACGCACACCTCAAATACGGTCGTGGTCAACTTCCCGGGGCACGGCAAAGGAAAAGGCACGACGGAAATCGGCTGCACGGCCGTCACCTTCTTCTACACCGGCTTCCCCAACCTCCCAAACAACACCGTCCTGCAAACGATCAAGGCAAATGGCGAAATCGTCTCGGTGACGACGTTCAGCTTCAACGGACCGGAAGGCATGGACACCGTCACGTTCACCGCGCCTGAAGGGGAATACATAATCGACGCGCGTGCGACCTGGAATACAAACGGGGCGAAAGGCAACTTCGACCACCACATGAAAGTGGTCTGTATAAAACAGTAGATCCGCGAGGGTTCTGGCCCCGTTCGCGGCGTTGAGGACGCGCCCGGGGCCAAGGACCCACGCCGATCGCTTCGCTTTTGATCTATCGCGGCTTCTTCAAGCTCTTTCTACAGCGGATCGACGTCGAAGTCGCCCACGCGCTTGCGTCTCGCACGCTGCGAACCCTCACCGCGATCGCCGTGGTTCGAGCGGCTCTGCGACGATTTGTCGTCCCTGATGATCCGTCGATCGAGGTCCGCGCGCTTGGTCTGAGGTTCCCAAGCCCAGTCGGTGTCGCCGCAGGCGTCGACAAGGATGCAACGTGGTACGAGAGCCTCGGTCTGCTCGGATTTGGCTTTGTCGAGGTGGGCACCGTCACCGCTCTCCCCCAGGCGGGCAACCCGCGGCCACGGGTCTTTCGCATGACACGTGACCGGGCGTTGCTAAACAAGATGGGGTTCCCCAACCCAGGTGCGGAGGTCGTGGCCGAGCGGCTACGCAGACGCGTGCGCGACGTCATCGTCGGTGTAAACGTGGGCAAGAGCAGGACAGCTGCGCTCGCGGATGCAGGAGAGGACTACCGCGCGGCGGTGGAGCGCATCGCGCCCTTCTCAGACTACGTAGTGATCAACGTGAGCTCCCCCAACACCCCCGGGCTCCTGGAGATGCAAGCGGTCGAGCAGTTGCGCCCGCTGGTCGCCGATGTTCGCGCTGCGCTCGAGCGGGCCGGCGTCGAGGTCCCGCTCCTCATCAAGATCGGTCCCGACGCCGCAGCGGATCAGCTCGACGCGATCGCCGACCTGGCGATGAGCCTTTCGCTAGACGGAATCGTCGCGGTCAACACCACGGTCGATCGCAGCGGTCTTGCCCTCTCCGCCGGCAGCGTGGCATCGGTCGAGGGCGGCGGTGTCTCAGGTGCTCCCTTGAAGACTCGTGCCCTGGAGGTCCTCGAGCGCCTGCATGCGCGTGTCGGCGACAGTCTGGTTCTGGTCTCGGTGGGAGGCGTTGGCACGCCAGAGGACGCGTGGGATCGCATCCTGGCCGGGGCGACGCTGGTCCAGGTCTACACCGGGTTCGTTTACGGAGGCCCGGCGTGGCCCAGGCGCATGAATCGCGCGCTAGCGCAGCGCGTGCGGGACTCCGGAAGGTCGTCCATCCAAGAGCTCGTCGGAGCCGGAAGAAGCTCCGCTGCCTACGCCTCGAGTTGAAATGGCCGAAGAGATCCCACAGCCGCGCGCGCCGGGGAGCGCGATCGTCCCGCGGAATACGGGTGGAGCTGCATCGGGCGTGCCGAGCCGGTTGCTGGCGGCGAGCGACTTCACCGTCGGCGCGGCCGCGCGAGCGTCGCGCGTCGCACTGCGGCTAGGTGAGATGGGCTGGGATGCGAGCGTCGCCGCCCGCCGCCTCGTCTCGGCGCTGCCCGGTGCGGACGGTGTCGGCCGCCACCTGAGCACCGTCGCGCGCCCCCTTGTCGACGATGGCCACCGGGTGCGCGCGCGAGCGGGGCCAGCCGCCCGCGCTCGGACGCAGCTCCTGCTCGAGGCGCTCGTGCCCCGCATCCTCGACGCCGTCGACCTCGACGTCCTTGTCCAACGGATCGACGTCGACGCGGTGGTCGGCCGCATCGACGTCGATCGGCTTGTGCGGCGTATCGAGATCGACGCGCTTGTGCAGCGCATCGACATCGATCGGCTTGTGCGGCGTATCGAGATTGACGCGCTCGTGCGCCGCATCGACATCGATCAGCTGGTGCGGCGTATCGAGATTGACGCGCTTGTGCGCCGCATCGACATGGACGCGCTGGTGCAGCGTATCGACGTAGGCGAGATCGCCGCGCGGATCGACGTCAACGAGGTGGTCCAGCGCGTGGACGTGGACGCGATCGTCGAGGAGACCGAGCTGGGCACGATCGTCGCGCGCTCCACCGGCGGCTTCGCGAGCCAGGCGCTGGACTCCGCCCGAAACCAGACCGCCGGCGTCGATACGCGCGTGAGCCGTGCGGTGAATCGCGTTCTACGGCGTAAGGAGGGCGAGCTGCCGGCCGGACCGCCGCTGCTCACCGGCGAGACGGACACCACGAGCTCGCCGCCGGCGTCGGGTGTGGAGCACGCGTCGCCGGACGCGCCGGGCACGGAGCCGGAGTGATGAACAGCAGTACGCGCCAGGCGATTGCCCATCAGGGTCATTACGCCGGCGCCCTGAGCCGTCTGCTGGCATATGGCGCGGACCTCCTGATCATCACCGTCGTCTACGCAGTGGGACTCGCTCTGCTGCAGTTCGCGATCTCAGCCGCCACGCCGTGGCAGCTCGACCTCGAAAACGGTCATCTGCTCGTGCTCGTGGGGCAGCTGATTTGGTCCGCGTTCTACTTCGGCAGCTCGTGGGTCGCGTTCGCGCGCTCGCCTGGGATGACGCTGCTGGGTCTGCGGATCGTTCGGTCCGACGGTTCGGCGCTCGACCGGCGCCATGCGCTCATCCGCCTGGTCGCATTCCCTCTCGGGTTCCTGACGCTGGGGCTCGGGTTCCTGGGGATCATCTTCGCCCGCACCCATCAGGCGATCTATGACCGCATCGCGAGCACCGCGGTCATATATGACTGGGATGCGGAGGCGGCGAAGCTCCGCGACCTCGCCACGCGCGGAGCGCGCCGGCGCGAGGTACAGGTCAAGGCGCAGCTGCCCTCCGAGCGCCCGTAGCGCGCGGCGGCCACCGTTATGCTGTGGAGCGGATGACCGGCATCGGCGATGGTCCGTTCCACAAGGGCGAGCCCGTCTGGGTCATGCAGTCCGACGGCTCACAGCGCGCCGGCGAGTACGTCGGCGTGGCCGAGACGAGCGCGTGGTTTGGAGGACCGCCCACCGTCATCGTCGTCTACCCCGACACGCGCTCCGGCGAAGCCGTCGAGGTCGATCGCGTGCTCCCGCGCGAAGCCTAGCTGTCTGGCTTCGGGTGCTAGAGCCCGCTCGGCCGGCGCCAGTGGCCCCCGGGTGGCTGTTCTGGAAAGGCGTTGGGGGGCACCGTCACCGGGCTTGACACCGAGCATCCGCCGCTGTTGTCTTCCTTGCCGCTGAACGCGACCTTGGGAAGTCCGGCGTTGCTGCTGTCTCGCTTGATGAAGTTAAACGCACTGGTTAGATCGCCGGTGACTTCGCGTCGCCACTCGCTCAGGTTCGGAACCTCCGCTCCGAAGCGCGCCTCCAGGAAGCGGAGGATCGAGGTGTGATCGAACACGTCTGAGCAGAGGAAGCCTCCGCGGCTGAACGGCGACACGATCATCATCGGCACCCTGAAGCCGAGCCCGATCGGGCCCGTGATCCCGTCGGCGTCGCCGGTCACGTCCGGGACGGTCAAGTACTCACCCGCGGTGCCCGGCGGCGCCACGGGCGGCGCAACATGGTCAAAGAACCCGCCGTTCTCGTCCCAGGTCAAAAACAGCGCCGTCTTCTCCCATACGTGATGGGTGTGCAATCTCTTGATCAACTTTGCCACCGTGTACTCTCCTGCCGTCGCGGTCGAGTAACCGGGGTGCTCGGTCTGGTCCAGAGAAGCGTTAATCCAGCACACCTGGGGAAGTTCACCGTTTGCGAGGTCGGCCAAGAAGTCATTCGGATAGACAGGCTTGAAGGCCCGGGCCGCGAGTTCGGGGTTCGTTTGGTAGGCGCTGAAGTACGTGAGCACGTTGTCATATTCGCCCAGACCCGCTCCCGTGTAGACCTTCCAGCTCACCCCCGCAGCGGACAGCTGCTCGGGCATCGTCATCCACGTGAAGCGCCCTGCAAAGCGCCCGCGTTCGATCCCGAGAGTCTGCACCAGCGGGCCTCCATTGGCGCCGTTGGGGTCGATGCTCGCGCTCATGCTGTACAGCCGGTTTGGGTCGGTCGGCCCTAGAGCCGAGCAGTGATAGCTGTCGCAGATCGTGAACGCTTCCGCGAGCGCGAAGTAGAACGGGATGTCTGTGCGCTCGTAGTAGCCCATCGTCGCTGGGCCCGCTTCCGGCCCGTCGACTGCGAGATGCGCTCGCACGAACCCATCCATCGCGCCGCCGTCCCAGCTCTGGTGCTGGGGTGCCCAGTCGTGTGTGATATCGGGGAAGCACTGAGCGAGACCCCCGGTTTCCAAGTGGAACGGAAGCAGGTGCCCTTCAAAGCCCGCAACCGGATAGCCGGGCTGGAAGAGCGTGTTGCGCGCGTTTTCATCCGAGAAGCCACGCACACCCGGCAACGTGCCGAAATAGTGATCAAACGAGCGGTTCTCTTGAATCAGGATCACGACGTGCTCGATGTCGGTCAACTTGCCCGGCGTCTGGCGCGTGGCGAGCGCTCGTTTAAGCAGTGGGTCCGATTCCAGCGCGAGCACTCCGGCGGCCGCGCCCGTCTGCAGCAGCTCTCTCCGTGTCATTCCCGTCCGCATTTTCACCTCTCCCCGCCAGCGCCCACCGGACCTCGTCGATCATAGCGACCGCATGGCTGCGATCGACCCGACAGTGCAATACTCGCGCGGTGCCATTCGATCCCGCGCGCGCCGTGCCGCCGTACCTCGCCGATCCCGCCCGCTACGAGTCGATGCCCTACCGCCGCGTCGGCCGCAGCGGCCTCGAGCTCCCGTCCATCTCGCTCGGTCTGTGGCAGAACTTCGGCGATGACCGGCCGCTGGCGGGAAGCCGCGCGATCCTGCGGCGCGCGTTTGACCTAGGCATCACGCACTTCGATCTTGCGAACAACTACGGGCCGCCGTACGGCGCCGCCGAGACGAACTTCGGGCGCATCTTCAGCGAAGACTTTCGCTCCTACCGGGACGAGCTGATCATCTCGACCAAGGCCGGCTATGACCAGTGGCCCGGACCCTATGGCGAGTTCGGCTCGCGCAAGTACCTGCTCGCGAGCCTCGACCAGAGCCTCGCGCGGATGAGGCTCGATCACGTCGACATCTTCTACTCGCATCGCTTCGACCCGAACACGCCGCTGGCCGAGACGATGGGCGCGCTCGACAGCGCGGTGCGCCAGGGGAAGGCGCTGTATGTCGGAATCAGCTCCTACTCGCCGCAGCGCACCGCCGAGGCGATCGAGATCCTGACCGGGCTCGGCACGCCGCTGCTGATCCACCAGCCCTCGTATTCGCTGCTGAACCGCTGGATCGAGCAGGGGCTGCTCGATGTGCTCGATCGTCACGGCGTTGGTGCGATCGTGTTCTCACCGCTCGGTCAGGGGCTGCTCACCGACCGCTACTTGCACGGTGTCCCAGAGGACTCGCGCGTGCGCCGTGGCGAGGCCTTCGATCAGCGCCTGCTCAGCGAGGAGAACCTCGCGCGCGTGCGCGCGTTGAACGAGATCGCGGCGCGGCGTCGCCAGTCGCTGGCGCAGCTGGCGATCGCCTGGGTACTGCGCGACCCGCGCGTGAGCTCGGCACTGGTGGGCGCGAGCAGCGTCAGCCAACTGGAACAGAGCCTCGCGGCGCTTTCCAACCTCGACTTCACCGCCGCGGAGCTCGCCGAGATCGATCGCCACGCGGTCGACAGCGGGATCAACATCTGGGCGCCGTCGAGCACCGCCTGACCCGGTGTAAGCGTCTCGGAGCCGAACGGTAAACTGGGCCGCGTGAATCTCGATTTCGCACTCGCGCGGTTCGATGGCGAGGGCAGCGCGGTCGAGCGCTTCGCCGCCGCGAGGGATCGCTCCGATGCGGGTGCGCCGTGGGCGCGAGAGGTGGGCTTCGTCGAACATCACCACGGTGGGCGCCTGCTGCTGCGCGGCACCTTCGCGGGCCACTACGTCGATGTCGACGAGAGTGACCACGTCTCGCAGGCTGGTGCTGCCGAGGGCAGCGTCGCAGGCGGGCTGATAGGCGCGCTGCTCGGACCGCCGGGCATCGCCCTCGGGATCATGATCGGTGGGGTCGCCGGCGCGGAGGTTGGCGAGCACAGCGACACCGAGGCTGAGCCCCGGGTGCTCGCCGAGCAGCTGCGCGAGATCGTTCCCCGGTCCTCCTCGGCGATCGTCCTGATCGCCGCGGCCGCGGACGTCGACGAAATGCTGGCTGCGATCGATGAGGATGCGCGGGACACCACGCGACGGAGCCTCACCGCCGCGGAGGCAGCGTCGCTCGAGGCGTCGCTCGGCGAGACCCCGCCCGCGTCACCGCCACCTCGAGCGAACTGGCCTGAGTGATGGATGAACGCGCGGTCGGGCTCGCGACGGTCGATCGCGTCGCGAACGTGGTGGTGACGGTCGTGCCGGTCGGGCTCGTCGGCTTGGCCGCGTGGCTGGCGTGGGGTGGAGCGCTGCACTGGCCCGACCTCGTCGTGCTGGCGCTCACCTATCTGCTGACCGGCTTGGGCGTGACGGTCGGCTTTCATCGTCTGTTTACGCACCGAAGCTTCAAGACGAGCCCGGCGATGCGAGCGCTGCTGGCCGCACTGGGCTCGGCGGCAGTGGAGGGTCCGGTGATCGAGTGGGTCTCCAACCACCGCAAGCATCACCGCTTCTCCGACCAGCCCGGCGATCCGCACAGCCCCCACGTCGAGCACCCGAGCGGCTGGCGCGGCGCCTTCGCTGGCCTCTATCACGCGCACGTGGGGTGGATCTTCGGCGGCGAGGCGTTCGCAAGCGAGGAGCGTTATGCGAAGGACCTGCTCGCCGACCCGATCACACGCTTCATCGATCGTACGTTCCTGCTGTGGGTGCTCGCAGGCCTGGCGTTCCCGTTCGCCCTGGGCGTCGCGCTCACGGGCTCCATCGCCGGAGGCCTCACCGGCCTGCTGTGGGGTGGCGCGGTGCGACTGTTCTTCGTTCACCACGCCACGTTCTCGATCAACTCCCTGTGTCACTTCTTTGGCCGCAAGCGGTTTGAGACCGGCGACGAGTCGCGGAACCTGCTCTGGCTCGCGCTGCCTACGCTCGGCGAGGCGTGGCACAACAATCACCATGCCTTCCCCACCTCTGCGCGCCACGGTCTGCGCTGGTGGCAGCTCGATCCCTCCGCGTGGGTGATCGCCGGCCTGGAGCGTCTCGGTCTCGTGTGGGATGTCGTCCGCGTCAGCCCCGATCGCCAGCTGGCAAGGCTCGCCCGCCGCGATTCACGATCGATCCGTGCATAGGCGCCCTCGATGCGACGGCGCGCGGTCGTCGCATCGGGCTCTACGGCTGGCGGCCGGTCCAGTATGGTAGGCGGCGAGAAGGGAGCAAGGCCATGTACGACTACGTGATAGTTGGTGCAGGATCAGCCGGGTGCGTGCTCGCCAACCGCCTCAGCGAGGACCCCGACGTCCGGGTCCTACTGCTAGAGGCTGGCCCGCCGGACACCAACGAGAACATCCACGTCCCGCTCGGCTATCTCAAGCTCGGCGGCACCGAGGTCGACTGGGGCTACCACTCGGCTCCCGAGCACGAGTGCAACGGGCGGCGGATCACCCTCCCGCGCGGGAGGGTGCTGGGCGGCTCCTCCTCGATCAACGCCATGGTCTACATCCGCGGCAACCGCCGCGACTATGACGAATGGGGCGTGGCCGGTTGGTCGTGGGCGGACATGCTGCCGTACTTCCTGAAGGCCGAGGACAACGAGCGCGGCGCCTCGCGGTGGCACGGCGTGGGCGGCCCGCTGCCGGTGAGCGAGCAGCGCTCGGGGAACCTGATCTCGCGCGCCTTCGTCGACGCGGGGGTGCAGGCCGGCCTGGCGCGCAACGACGACTTCAACGGCGCCGAGCAGGACGGCGTGGGCATGTATCAGCTGACCCAGCGCGGCGGGACGCGTGCCAGCACCGCCGTCGCCTACCTGCATCCGGCGATGGAGCGGGCGAATCTCACGGTGATGCCCTACATGCACGTCCAGCGCGTGCTGTTCGAGGGGACGCGCGCGGTCGGCGTGCAGGCGAGCCAGCTCGGGCAGGCGCAGGAGCTCAGAGCCGAACGCGAGGTGATCCTGTGCGGCGGCGCCTACAACTCGCCGCAGCTGCTGATGCTCTCCGGCGTGGGCCCGGCAGAACACCTGATGATGCGCGAAATCGAGGTGCTGCTCGACCAGCCGGCGGTTGGCGAGAACCTGTCCGACCACCCCGCGGCGCAGCTCGTGTGGACCACGCCCGAGCCGCACAGCCTGCTGCTCGCGCTGGAGCCGGCGGCGCTCGAGCAGTACGAAGCGACGCAGACCGGACCGCTCGCCTCGAATCTCGCCGAGGCCGGCGGCTTCGCCCGCGTGGGCGACGATGCTCCCGCGCCCGACGTCCAGCTCCACATCGCGCCGGTTCACATCGTCGACGAGGGGATGCGCGATCCGGAAGCGCACGGCGTGTGGGTCTCGCCGTGCCTGCTCACCGAGCACAGCAGGGGCTCAGTGCGGCTGGCCTCGAGCGACCCCACCGCCAAGCCGATCGTGCACAACGCCTTCTACACATCCGGCGATGACCTGCAGCGGATGATCGCCGGACTGCGGCTGACGATGGACATCTGCGCGCAGCCCGCGATGAGGCCGTACTGCGCCGAGCCGTTCAACACGCCGGACGGGGACAGCGACGAGGAGCTGCGCGCGCACGTCGCGCGCACGACCTTGGCCATCTACCACCCCGTCGGCACCTGCCGCATGGGCGAGGACGCCAGTGCGGTCGTCGACGGGCAGCTGCGCGTGAACGGCGTGGAGGCTCTGCGAGTCATCGACGCGTCGGTGATGCCCGCGGTCCCGCGCGGGAACACCAACGCTCCGACGATCGCGGTTGCCGAGCGCGCCGCCGACCTGATCCGCCACGGGCGGGCGCTCGCAGAGCCGGATGCGTCGGCAGCCCGCGAAGCGCGTCAACAGCCCGCCGCCGCATAGCTGCGCGCGCCAGCCTCGATGAACACCGCTCCCCGCGCGATCCATCACCTTAACTGCGGCACGATGTGTCCGCGCGGGGCGCGCCTGCTCGCCGGCGAGGGTGGGCTCCTGGCCGAGACACGGCTGGTCTGCCACTGCCTGCTCGTGGAGGGCGCCGAGGGGCTGGTCCTGATCGATACCGGCTTCGGGGTCGGCGACGCTCACAACCCGCGGCAACTCGGTCTCGTGTTCACGACCGTCGTTCGCCCGCGCGTGGACGCCGCCGAGACGGCAATCGCCCAGATCCGCGAGCTCGGCTTCGAGCCGGGCGACGTGCGCCATATCGTCACCACGCACCTCGACCTCGATCACGCCGGGGGCCTGCCCGACTTCCCCGACGCGGAGGTCCACCTGCTTGGCCGCGAGCTCGACGCCGCGATGAGCCCCGGCTGGCGCGATCGCTCTCGCTACATCGCCGCCCACTGGAGGCACGGTCCCCGCTGGGTCCAGCACAACGTCGACGGCGACGACTGGTTCGGGTTCGAGAGCGTGCGCGTCCTGCCGGGCAGCGACGCGGAGATCCTGCTGATCCCACTGTTCGGTCACACGCTCGGGCACAGCGGCGTCGCGGTCAGGGATGGAGACCGCTGGCTGCTGCACTGCGGCGACGCCTACTTCGACCACCGCGAGGTGCAGACCCCACCACACTGCCCGCCGGGGCTCAGCGTCTTCCAGCTGATCAACCAGGTTGACGGCGCCGCTCGCAAGCAGAACAGCGAGCGGCTGCGCGAGCTCGCACAGCGCCACGGCGATGAGGTCGAGCTGTTCTGCTCTCACGACGCCTCCACGCTCGGGCGCTATCAGCAGGCGGCGAGCGCCCGCTCCGCTAGCGGACCGGCTGCGCCTCCAGCGTCTTCTTGACGACGCTGTGGGCTGCTCCATCGGATGTACTCTATGTCGACCATGACTGCCCAGGCCAGCGTGGCGGGGTCGCCGGTCGCGCCCGTGTGGGGGGAGCTGCGCTACAGCCGTGAGCTCGCGCAGCTGCTCGCCGATGGCGAGCTGCGCGCACCGGCTCGCCGGCTGCAAGCGCCGCCGGTGCTCTTGATCCCCGGGTTCATGGCCGGCGACGCGTCACTGACGGTGCTCAGGGGCTGGCTGCGTCGCCGCGGACATCGCGTTGCGATGAGCGGTATGCGTTCCAACGTCGACTGCGCCGAGCGAAGCGTGACCCGCCTGCAGGCACACCTGCAGGAGCTCGCCACCGACTGCGGGCGTCCGGTGGTTCTGATCGGACAGAGTCGCGGCGGTGCGCTCGCTCGCTCGCTCGCGGTGCGCCACCCAGAGAGCGTCCGGGGGCTGGTGATGCTGGGGTCGCCGGTGCGTGACGGGTTGGCGGTGTCCTCGCCGGTGCTTCTGACGGCGCGCTGGCTTGCGCGACTCGGCGACCTGGGGTTGCCGGGGGTGTTCTCGTCCAGCTGCCGAGATGGAGCCTGCTGTCAGAGCTTCCGAGCGGACCTGAAGGCGCCGCTCGCGCCGAGCATCGACGCGGTCTCCGTGCATTCGCGCAGCGACGGGATCGTCGACTGGCGCGCATGCCTGGACCCTCACGCCGAACCGGTCGAGGTGGACTCCAGCCACTGTGGAATGTCGGTCAACCCGGCGGTCTACCGGGTGCTGCAGCGAGTGCTCGACGCCGAGACGGAGGCCGCATGGAGTGGATGAGCCCGATCGACTCCTCGTTCCTGCACGTCGAGAACGACACCACACCGATGCACATCGGCGGCGTAAGCATCTTCGAGGGCCCACCGCCGCCGTTTGAGGATCTGCAGGCGATGGTCGCTGGCAAGCTGGATCTGGTGCCGCGATATCGACAGAAGGTGCGCTCGGTGCCGCTCGCCGTCGGCTCGCCGGCGTGGATCGACGACCCCCATTTCAGCCTGGGCTACCACATCCGCCACACTGCCATCCCGGCGCCGGGGACCACGGGGCAGCTGCGTCAGATGGCCGCCCGCGTCTTCTCGCAGCAGCTCGACAGGAACAAGCCGCTGTGGGAGCTGTGGGTGGTCGAGGGTCTGGAGGGCGGACGCTGGGCGCTGCTGTCCAAGGTCCACCACTGCATGGTCGACGGCGTCGCCGCGACGGACCTGATGTCGGTCATGTTCTCCGACACGACCGCCACCGACTCCAGGCGCGAATGGGCACCGCCTCCCGAGCCGTCCGGGCTCGAGGTGCTGATCCGCACGATCGGGCGGCGTGCGAGCCCGGCCGGCCAGGTGGACGCGCTGACGCGAATGCTGAGCACACCGCGCAAGACGCTTCACTCGCTCGTCGAGGTCGCGCGAGCCACGATCGCGGCGTCTCCCAGCATGCGCCCCGTGGCGGCGTCGTCGCTAACCGGTCCGATCGGTCCCCATCGCCGCTGGAGCTGGGCCGACGCGCGCCTGGCCGACGTCAAGAGCGTGCGCGCCGCGCTCGGGGGCACCGTGAACGACGTCGTGCTCACGCTGATCACGGGCGGGTTCCGCGAGCTGCTCCAGTCCAGAGGCGAGGACGTCGCCGAGGACCGCGTGATCCGCACGATGGTCCCCGTCTCGGTGCGCCGGCCGGGAGAGAGGGGCGTGTACAACAATCGCGTGTCCGCCGTCTTCGTCGGGCTCCCGGTCGGGCTCGTGGATCCCGCCCAACGCCTGGCGCGGATCCGCGCGGAGATGGACGGAGTCAAGCAGTCCAAGCAAGCCGTCGCGGGAGATGTGCTCACCTCGCTGTCCGGGTTCGCGCCGCCACTGCTGCTGGCCCTCGGCAGCCGGCTGATCACGCTCTCTCCGCGCCTGAACATACACACCGCAACCACCAACGTCCCCGGTCCTCAGCAGCCCGTGCAAACGCTCGGCCGGCGCATGCTCCAGTCCTATCCCTTCGTCCCGGTCGTCGGTTCGATACGGATCGTCGTCGCGATCTTCTCCTACGACGGCGGCCTGTACTTCGGTATCACCGGCGACTACGACGGCGCACCCGATATCGACGTCCTGACCGCAGGAATCGGCCGCGGGATGAATGATCTGCTCGCGCTCGTCGCGCCGCCCACGCGTGTTCCGAGCACGACGGCGCGGAGCGCTCGCGCGAGCGCCGCGGGCTGATCAGACCGCACCGATCACCGTTTCGCAGCGATGCCCAACGCCGATCAGATGCTCGAAGTCGCGGCCACGCGCGCCGGCGAGTTGGCTGCGCCGCGTCTGAGCCCGCGACCGCGGCGCAAGGTCGCCGTACTGGCGTGCATGGACGCGCGGATCGACCTGTTCGCAATGCTTGGGCTGGAGCGCGGTGACGCGCACATCATCCGCAACGCGGGCGGTCTCGTCACCGACGACGCGATCCGTTCGATCAGCGCCTCTCAGCGGCTGCTCGGCACGGACGAGATCCTCGTGGTCATGCACGATGGCTGCGGCCTGTGCGGCGCCTCCGAGGATGAGTTCACGCAGGCGCTGATCGCCGACGGGGCGACGCCCAGCTGGCGGCTCGGCGCCTTCGAGGACGTCGAGACCGCGCTCAGTCACGGCCTCGCCCGCCTGCGCTCCAGCCGCGAGCTGTCGGCGCGCGAGCACATCAGAGGCTTCGTGTTCGACCCCGAGACGGGGACGCTGCGCGAGGTGCTCGCCAACCCCGACCAGTCCTAAACCAACCCCGACCAGTCCTAAAGGTGGCCAGATCCCGGTCGCGTTCGGGTCAGCGGATGAGGTCGAGGGCGGCGCCGACGATCGTGTCGGCGTCGATCCCGAAGTGGCGGTAGAGATCCTGCACGTCGCCCGACTGCCCGAAGTCCTGTACGCCCAGACAAGCAAGCGGCGCTCCGGCGATCGCCGCCAGGAACGCCAGCGTGTGCGGGTGACCGTCGAGCACGCTCACGATCGGCGCGGTGCGGCTGGGCGGGAACAGCGTGTCCAGGATCTCCTGGTCCCCGTCGTAGAGGCCCTGGCGCGTCTGCAGCGCCCGGAACAGGAGGTCGGCGGAGGTCAGGCACACCGCGTCGACGGCGATCCCCGCCGCCGTGAGCTCGTCGGCGGCGCCGAGCAGCTCCAGCACGACCGCCCCCATCCCCACCAGCGTCACACGCGGGGGGCTCGCGCTCTCGCGCAGGCGATAGCCGCCGGCCAGCACCTGCCGGCGCCGGCGCTCGCGCTCGCGCGAATCCTCGGGCACAAGCGCGAGCGACTGCTCGAGCGGGCGGGTGCTCAGACGCAGGTATGAGGAGCTGCCCCCCTCGCGCCCGAGCTGACCGATGGCGTGGAGCAGTATCCACTCGAGGTCCTGTCCCCACGCGGGCTCCCACGCGACACACCGCGGCTGCTCGAGGCCCACCGACGGCGTGATTATCGACTGGTGCGCCCCGCCCTCCGGCGCGAGCGTCACCCCGGCGGGTGTGCCGACGAGGATCGACTGCCCGCCCGCGTAGATGCCGAATGACCATTGCTCGAGCGCGCGGTTGACGAACGGGTCGTACAGCGTGCCGATCGGCAGCAGCGGCTGGCCGTCGCGCGACCAAGTCGCGCCTAGCTCGCCCAGCAGGCCAACGAGGTTGCCCTCGGCGATCCCGAGCTCGATGTGCTGGCCGTGCTCGGACTCACGCCAGCGCACGAGCGTGTCGTGGTCGTCGGCGAACCAGTCGACGCGAGGGGTGGGCAGGGCGCCATCCCACACCCCAGCGCGGTTGATCCAGCCGCCGAGGTTGGTCGAGGAGGCGACATCCGGGCTGATCGACACGACCGACGCGGACACCTCGGGCGCGGCGTGCGCGAGGTCCATGAAGAAGCGGCCGAACGCTCGCTGGGTCGAGACCGTGCCCGCGTGCGAGCGCCCCACGTCGCGCGGCACAGCGGGCGCAGCGCGACGGCTCACCTCGACCGGCGTGAGCCGCTCGGCCGCTCGGCTGCACAGTTGCGCCTCGGCGGAGCCATCCTCGAAGCGCGCCCACGGGTCGGCCGCGTCGGCGCCGAGGTCGCGTGCGAGCTGCTCCCACTGGGCGCTCGACAGCAGCGCCGAGTGGTTGGCCGGATGCCCCTCCGTCGGCAGGCCCCAGGCCTTGATCGTGTACGCGAAGATCACAGCCGGACGGTCGCTCAGCTCGTCCGCGCGGCGGAACGCCTCGAGCAGGTCCGCGAGGTCGTGGCCGCCCAGATCCCGGATCGCGCCGGCGAGCTCCCGGTCGTCGAGCTCGTTGATCAGCCGCTCCAGCTCGCGCCGGCGGCGACCCGACCCGGGCAGCCGCTCGCGCAGCTCCGCCACGGGGCTGCGCAGCAGGCGCTGGTACTCCTCGTTGGGCATCGCGTCGATTCGCAGGCGCAGAGCCTCGCCGCCCGGCAGCTCGAACAGGGCGCGCAGCCGCCGCCCGTACTTGACCGTGATCGTCTGCCACCCCGCCGCCTCGAACATCGCCGCGGTGCGCGCGACCGCTATCTCCGGCACGACGCGGTCCAGCGACTGGCGGTTGACGTCGACGATCCACAGCACCTCGCCGAGTCGCGCGACCATCGGGTCGATCACCGCTTCCCAGATGGCGCCCTCGTCGAGCTCCGCGTCGCCGAGCAACGCCACGTGGCGCCCGCCACGGGGCACCTCGAAGTGGCCCGCCACATAGCGATGAGCCAGAGCGCTCCACAGCGTCGCCGTCGCGCCGATCCCGACCGAGCCCGTCGAGAAGTCCACCGGGTCCGGGTCCTTCGTGCGGCTCGGATAGCTCTGCAATCCACCGAACGCGCGCAGCTCGGTCAGATAGCGCTCCTCGAGTCGCCCCAGCAGGTAGTTGATCGCGTGCAGCACCGGGGCCGCATGCGGCTTCACCGACACGCGATCCGCTGCGCGCAGGTGTTTGAAGTACAGCGCCGACATGATGCCCACCATCGACGCCGACGACGCCTGGTGGCCGCCGACCTTCACGCCGGAGGGCGTCTTGCGCACCTTGTTGGCGTAGTGGACCATGCTCACCGCCAGCCACAAGACGCGTCGTTGCACCGCCTCGAGCACGTCGAACATCGACACACATGTAAGTCGACACGGCCACAAAGCACAACTCTCATAGCGTGTAGGCGCTCCTGGACGCAAGATTCATGCCCATATCTACGATCGGCGATACTATTCTTGCGTGAAAGCTCCCGCTCCCGCTCCCGAGCTCGACGCCACCGACGCGGAGATCATCGAGCTGCTCCGCCACGATGCCCGCCGCACATTCGCCGACATCGCCGAGCGGGTCTCGCTGTCCGCGCCCGCGGTCAAGCGCCGCGTGGACAGGCTCGAGCGCGACGGCGTCATCACCGGCTACACCGTGCTCGTCGATCACAGCAAGCTCGGCCAGCCGCTGCAGGCGTTCACCGAGCTGCGCTTCGCCGGCAACTCTCCCGTCGATGAGATCGCCGGGATCGGCGGCGACATCCCCGAGGTGCAGACGATCTTCACGACCGCCGGCGACCCCGACGCGCTCGCGTGGATACGCGTCAAGGACGTCGAGGACCTCAAGCGCGTGATCGACCTGCTCCGACGCAGCGGGCGCGTGACCGGGACCAAGACGCTGATGGTGCTCGGAACCTCCACGCGCGCCGTCGGGCCTTGACCGACGCAGCTGCCAACGGCGAGCGCGTGGCGATCGTTGGCGCTGGGCTGATGGGCGCGCAGATCGGCTGCGAGTACGCGCTCGCCGGATGCTCGGTCGTATGGATCGTCCGTGAGCGTCGCGGTGCGCAGGAGCGCATCGAGCGCGCACTGCAGTTGGCGCTGCGCCATCGGCTCGTCGAGACGGCGGCGGTCGAGGCCGCACGCGCGCGGATGCGCTTCCGCGACGGTCCAGTCGGCTCGGAGGGCGAGCTCGGCGTGATCGTCGAGTCGCTGCCCGAGGACCTCGGGCTCAAGGCCGCCACGCTCGGCGAGCTGTGCGCCGAGCATCCCGACGCGATCCTCGCCAGCAACACCTCCTCGATCGCGATCGGCGCACTCGGCGACGCCTCCGGGACGGCCGAGCGGATCGTCGGAACCCACTACTGGAACCCGCCGCTGCTGATGCCCCTGGTGGAGGTCGTCGCCGGGGATCGCACGTCTGTCGAGCTACGCGACCGCGTCGCCGCGCTGCTGTTGGGAATCGGCAAGCGCCCCGTGATCCTCGAGCACGAGGTCCCCGGCCTGCTGTGGAACCGGCTGCAGCTGGCCGTCCTGCGCGAGTGTCTGTGGCTCGTAGAGCACGGGGTCGCAAGCGCCGAGGCGATCGACGAGGTGATGCGCGATGGCCTGGCCCGGCGCTGGCGCCTGACGGGTCCGTTTGAGACCGTCGCGCTGGGCGGCGCGCGGACGTTCGACGCGATCGCCGAGAACCTCTTTCCGGTGCTCTCCGACGCAAAGCTGGCCGGGTCGGGCTTTGGCGCGCACGTGTGGAGCGATCCCGGGCTGCTGGCGGCGCTGCGCGAGCGCCGCGACGCTGGCCTCGCGGCCGATCTGCTCGCAGAACGAGCAGGCCAGCGAGCCGATCGCGGGCCGCTAGCTTGATCGAGGCGGCGATGCTCTGTACTCTATATCGACTGATCGATATGGCAAGGACGCATCGGAGATAGGGAGAGATCGATGGCCCGGGATCCCCGTCATGACGTCCTCTTCGAGCCCGTGCCGATCGGCCCGAAGACGCTGCGCAACCGCTTCTACCAGAGCCCGCATTGCACGAGCTTCGGCGCCGAGCTGCCTGGCGCACAGGCTCACATCCGTGGCATGAAGGCCGAGGGCGGCTGGGCTGCGGTCAACACCGAGTTCTGCTCGGTGCACCCATCCAGCGACTCGAGACCGCTCGTCTCCGCGCGCCTGTGGGACGAGGAGGACGCGCGCAACCTGGGCCGGATGGCGGAGGTGGCGCACGAGCACGGCGCGCTCGCCGGCGTCGAGCTGTGGCACGGAGGCTGTGTCGCCGGCAACCTCGAGTCACGCCTGCCCGCTCGCAGCGTCAGCCAGATGGCCGACGAGAGCCTGTACTCGACCAGCTGCTACGAACTGGACACGGCCGGGATCCGGGAGATACAGGGCTACTACGTCGCAGCAGCGCGGCGCGCGCGGGCCGTCGGCTTCGACATCGTCTATGTCCACGGCTCAGAGGACGGGGCGCTCCCTCAGCACTTCCTGATGGCCAAGTACAACCGGCGCACCGACGAGTATGGCGGATCGCTCGAAAACCGTGCGCGCTTCTGGGTCGAGACGCTCGAACAGGTCCGCGAGGCGATCGGCGAGGACTGCACGATCGCCGCGCGCCTGTGCGTCGACACCCTCAACGACAGCCCGCTCGGGATCCGCGCCGGCGTGGAGGCGTACGAGTTCATCGAGCTCGCCGACCACCTGGTCGACTTCTGGGATCTGCAGGCCGGCGGCTGGGTGGCCGCGGAATGGGCCGGCGACGACGCGGTGCCCTCGCGCTTCGGCGGCGAGTTCACTCACCGCAAGTACATCGAAGCGGTGCGGGGCGCCACGCGCAAGCCGATCGCCGCGGTTGGGCGCTTCACCAACCCCGACACGATGGCCGAGGCGATCCGCTCGGGCGTGATCGACATCATCGCCGCCGCGCGCCCATCGATCGCCGATCCGTTCCTGCCGCAGAAGATCGAACAGGGGCGCTACGACGAGATCCGCGAGTGCATCGGCTGCAACATCTGCGCCTCCCGCTTCGCTCAGGGCGCGCCGATCGTCTGCACCCAGAATGCGACGCTCGGCGAGGAGTTCCGTCGCGGCTGGCATCCGGAGCGCTTCACAAAAGCGTCCAATGCCGAGAAGACCGTGCTCGTCGTGGGCGCCGGGCCGGCCGGTATGGAGTGCGCGATGGTGCTCGGCAAGCGTGGCCTGAGCGCCGTGCACCTCGTCGACGAGCAGGACGCGCTCGGTGGCAGCGTGCGCGCGATCAGCGCCTACCCCAACCTGGGCGAGTGGGGGCGGCTGATCACCTACCGCCAGGTACAGCTCGAGAAGCTCGCGAACGTCGAGGTCATCTCCGGCACGCGCGTGGATCTTGAGGGAGTGCTGACGTACGGCGCCGAGATCGTCGTACTTGCGACGGGGGCGCGCTGGCGATCGGACGGGATGAACGGTCCCACGCAGGCCCCGATCCCGGGTGCCGAGCACTCCTTCGTCCACACGCCCGAGCAGGTCTCTGCGGCTGGCGGGGCGATCGACGGCGAGCACGTGCTCGTCTACGACACCGACGGCTATTTCACCGCTGTCGGGATGGTCGAGATGCTGCTCGCAGCGGGCAAGCGCGTGACGGTGCTGACGCCGGCCCCGAACCTCGCGTCCTTCATGTTCTTCACCGGCGAGGCCTTTCGCGTGAACCGCGAGCTGCGCGCGCGCGGCGTCGAGGTCATCCCACTGCACCTGCTCACCGAGATCACGCCCGCCGTTCTGCACGGGCACAACGTGTGGGCTCCCGACGCGGTCGAGTGGCACGCGGACGCGGTCGTGCTCGTGACCCAGCGCGAACCGCTCGACGCGCTCTACCACGAGCTGAAGGCGCAGCCCGCGCGCCGGCTGCAGGAGGGGATCGAGGCCGTCTACCGAATCGGCGACTGCCTGGCGCCGCGCACGATCGCCGAAAACATCTTCGACGGCCACCGCCTCGCGCGCGAGATCGACACGGCCGATCCCGCTACGCCGCTGCCGTACATCCGCGAGCTTCCCGACGTCTACCGCGAGCACGCGCTCGTTGCGAGCGCCGGCGGCTAGGGTCAGCCGCGCCCCGAACGCACCGCATGAACATCCTCGTCCCGGTCAAGCAGGTCGCGAGCCTCGACGAGGAGTTCGAGCTGGACGGCTCGGCGAGCGTGGCCGCCGACGCGCTGCACCGGGCGCTGAACGAGTGGGACACGTTCTCGCTGGAGGCGGCCGTGCAGCTGCTCGAGGGGGGCTCGGACGGCGGCGAGGTGGTGGTCGCGAGCGTCGGCGATGAGCACGCCGACGAGGCGCTGCGCGCCTGCCTGGCCCGGGGAGCCAACCGCGCCGTGCGCGTGTGGGATCCGATGCTTGCGGGCGCCGACGCGCTCACCGTGGCGTTTGTGCTCGCGGCGCTGGCCGCCGAGCTGGCGCCCGATCTGATTCTCTGCGGCGTGCAGTCCGAGGACGCCGCCAACGCCGCCACGGGCATCGCCCTGGCCGGCCTGCTCGACCTGGCGCACGTCGCGGTCGTCGTGATGATCGAGCGGCACGGCCAGCGTCTGCGAGTGCAACGCGAGCTCGATCGCGGCGCCGTCGAGGTGCTCGGGCTGTCGATGCCGGCGCTCCTCACCGTCCAGACGGGCATCAACCGGCCACGCCAGCCGACGCTGCGGGCGATCAAGCAGGCTCGGGAGGAGCCTCTGGCCGAGCTCGGGCTCTCCGAGCTCGGCCTGGACGCGGACGCGCTGTCGGCGGCGGCGGGCTCGCGCACGGTGCGACTCGCCCCGCGGGCGCGAGCCGGTGCCGCGAACATGCTCGAAGGCTCGCCCGAGCAGATCGCGGCGCGCATCGCGGAGATCGTCACGGAGCAGCTCGCCCGATGAGCACCGGGGTGCTGGTCCTCGCCGAGATCGCCGACGGCGAGCTGCGGCCCACCAGCCTCGAGCTGATCGGCGCCGGTCGCGCCCTGTGCGAGCAGGGCGCGGGCTCGCTCGCTGTCGCTTTGATCGCTCGCGACGCCGAGGCCCACGCGTACGCGGTGGACGTGGGCGGCGTTGAGGAGATCGTGCTCGTTCCCGCGCCATATGCGCACTTCGAGGCGCACGTATGGCAGACGGCGCTCGAAGCGTTGATCCGCGCGCGCCGGCCGGCCGTGGTCCTCGGCGGGCACACGGTCGACTCGCTCGGCTTCGTCGCGGCCGTCGCCGCGCGCGCCCGTCATGGCTTCGCCAGCGACGTCACCTGCGTGTCCTGGGGCGAGCAGGGCCTGCTCGTCCGTCGCGGCGCCTACGGCGACCGGCTCGTGGCCGAGCTCGACTTCCCGGACAGAGAGACGGTGCTGGTGCTGCTGCGCGCGGGAGCATTTGAGCCGGCGAGTGCGACGGAGTCGCACCAAGCCGGCGCGTCCACGACGCGTCTCGAGGTGGAGCTAAACGCAAGCGCCCGCAGCGAGCGGCTCGAGCTGCGCGAGCCGCCGAGCGGCGACGTCGACATCGCCAAGGCCGACTTCTTGCTGTCGCTCGGGCGCGGCGTCGGGGACCGCGAGCGGATCCCTCGGCTCGAACAGCTCGCCCAGCAGATGGGGGCGACGCTGTCGGTCTCCGGGCCGCTGGTGGAGGCCGGGTGGGTCTCCGGCGCGCGCAAGGTCGGGCAGTCGGGCAGAACGGTCGCGCCGAGGGTGTACCTGGCGCTCGGCATCTCCGGCGCAGCGCAGCATCTCGCAGGCATGTCCAAAGCGAGGACGATCATCGCCGTCAACTCTGACCCCAACGCGCGCATCTTCGACGTCGCCCACTACGGCGCGGTCGCGGACCTGTTTGAGGTTGCCGCCGAGCTCGAGCGACAGTTCGGCTAAAAGAGACGGGATGGACTTCACCGAGCCGCCGGACGCCCGTGCTATCCGCGAGGCCGTGCGAGCGCTGTGCGAGCGCTTCCCCGGCGAGTACTGGCGTGCGCTCGAGCCGGACAGCTACCCGAGCGACTTCGTCGCCGCGCTGACCGCCGACGGCTGGCTGGCGGCGCTGATCCCCGAGCAGTACGGCGGGTCGGGGCTCCCGCTCGCCACCGCCAGCGTGATCCTCGAGGAGATCTGCGCCTCGGGCGCCAATGCGGGCGCCTGCCACGCGCAGATGTACACGATGGGCACGCTTCTGCGACACGGCAGCGAGGCGCAGAAGCGGAAGTTCCTGCCACGCATCGCATCCGGTGAGCTGCGCCTTCAGGCATTCGCCGTGACCGAGCCGAACGCCGGCTCAGACACGGCCCGGATATCGACGCGCGCCGAGCGCAGCGGTCAGGGCTACGTGGTGAACGGGCAGAAGATCTGGACCTCGCGTGCCGAGCATTCCGACCTGATGGTCTTGCTCGCGCGCACGACGCCGCTCGAGCAGGTGCAGAAGCGGACGGCCGGCCTGTCGGTGTTCCTGGTGGACATGCGCGGGCGGACGGGAACACAGCTGACGATCCGCCCGATCAGGACGATGATGAATCACGCCACCACCGAGGTCTTCTTCGAGAACCTCGAGCTCCCATCCGACGCGCTGATCGGCGCGCAGGGCGAGGGGTTTCGCTACATCCTCGACGGCATGAACGCCGAGCGGATCCTGATCGCGGCCGAGTGCATCGGCGACTGCCGCTTCTTTCTCGATCGCGCCGTTGCCTACGCCGGCGAACGCGTCGTCTTCGGTCGCCCGATCGGAGCCAATCAGGGCGTCCAATTCCCGTTGGCCAGGGCCCATATGGCCGCGTCGGCCGCGGATCTGATGCGCTGGAAGGCCGCCTGGCTGTACGACAACGGACAGCCGGCCGGCGCCGAGGCCAACATGGCCAAGTACCTCGCCTCCGAAGCCTCGTGGGAGGCGGCCAACGCTGCGCTGGACGCGCACGGCGGGTTCGGCTTCGCGCGGGAGTACGACATCGAGCGGAAGTTCCGCGAGACGCGCCTGTACAAGGTTGCGCCGGTCAACAACAACCTCATCCAGGCGTTTGTCGCCCAGCACGTGCTTGGTCTTCCCCGCTCCTACTGACGTCTTGTCAGGTGGTCGCGCGCTGCGGGTATTCGTGCACCGACAGCAGCAGCACGGGCCCCTCGATCACGCGATAGCTGTGCGAGCGGTCGGCGCGGAAGCTGATCAGATCGCCCTGGCTGACGATCTCGGAGAAGGAGTCGGTTGAGATCTCCACGGTCCCGGTCGCGACCACGAGGTGCTCGAACAGCCCGCTCACGTGGGCGTTGGCGTGCCGGTCCGCTCCCTCCTCCAGCGTGAGCGTGTAGATCTCGATCAGAGCGCCCCCGGTGCGGGTCAGCATGTGGCGGGCGATCAGGCCCTCCGTTTGCAGCCCGGCCTGGTCGATCGCCACGACCGCGACGTCGTCCGCGCGTACGACCGAAACGTCATCGGCCGGCGGCTCGTCGTGGAAGAGGCTCGCAAACGGCACTCGCAGCGCAGACGCCAGTGCCCATACGGTGTCGATCGACGGGTTGCCCTGGCCACGCTCGATCAGCGATACGGTGGACTTCGCCACGCCCGCCTGCTCGGCGAGCGCCGACAGGGTCATTCCGCGCGTGACCCGCCAGCGGCGCAGGTTGCGAGCGATCGGCTGAACCGCGCCTTCCACGGCGGTAGTTCTATCGTACGGATCTGCCGGCACAGGGATCGCACGCGGTGGTAGGGTATATCGGTACGGAAAGCAAGATATCGAACGATATAGGGTCACATCGGCCAAGGCGTTTATGAATCAGCGGTAGATGACCAGCCCCCTCCTCACAGCCGACGCGCGTGCCAGCCTCGAGGACGCCTACGTTCGCCGCACCCAGCGCTCGGCCGAGGCAATGGAGCGCGCGCGCCGCTACATGGTCCGCGGCATCACCCGCGGATGGGGTTACCACCGGCCGTATCCGATCGTCGCAGCGCGCGGCGAAGGCCCGTACCTGATCGACATCGACGGCAACCGCTATGTCGACCTCGCCAACAATGGCCTCAGCCTGATCCACGGTCACGCGTTTGCGCCGGTCGTGGCGGCGCTACGGACGGCGATCGAGCGCGGCTCGGGCTGGCTGGTCGCCTCCGAGGACCAGATCGAGTTCGCGCGGGTGCTGTGCGAGCGGATCGAGATCTTCGAGCGCGTGCGCTTCACCAACTCCGGCACCGAGTCGGGGATGCTCGCGGTGAAGGTCGCGCGCACCGCCACCGGCCGCGGCGCTGTGCTCAAGGCGATCGACGGCTTCCACGGCTCCTACGACGACCTCGAGGTCGGCCTTTACTCGCGCCCCGAGATCCCGGGGCGCGTCTACCTCGCCCCGTTCGGCGATGCCGAGGCGTTCGAGCGCAAGCTCGCCGAGCACGGGCGCGAGATCGCCGCGGTGGTGCTGGAGCCGCTGATGTTCAGCGGACTCGTCACCACCGCGCCGTCCGGCTTCCTGCGGCGCGTGCAGGAGGCCGCGCGCCGCGCCGGCGCGCTGCTCGTGCTCGACGACTGCCTGATGCTGCGCCTCGCATACGGCGGCTCGGCCGAGCGCTACTCGCTCGCGCCCGATTTGACCTTCCTCGGCAAGTTCATCGGCGGCGGGCTGCCGATGGGCGTGCTCGGCGGGAGCGCGGAGGTCATGGACGTGCTCGACCCGCACCGCGAGGACCCCCTCTACCACGGAGGCTCGTTCAACGGCAACCTGCTCAGCTGCGTCGCCGGGCGCATCAGCCTCGAACACCTCACGAGGGAGACGATCGCCGCGATGGGCGACCGCGCGCAGCGCCTGCGGGCGGCGCTGTGCGCTGAGGCCGCCGCGCTCGGGCTGCCGCTCACGATCGTCGGCGAAGGCTCGGTGATGGGCGTGTACGTCACCGATGCCCTTCAGCGCCACGAGGGCAACACGTTCGACGCCGGCGAGGCCACGCAGCTGCTGCACCTCGCTGCGCTGACGCATGGGGTGTTCATGGGCCCGGGCGGCGAGATCGCCCTATCGAGCGCGACCGCGGGCGTGGCGTTCGACGAAGCACGCGAAGGCCTGCTCCGGGCGCTGCAGGACGTGGCCCGGCTCACGACCGCGTAATCGAACCGAAGGGAGAAGCGATGGCCAAGCAACGTGTAGCGAGTCCATGGGGGACGACGTTCTGCGACTCGATCAGCTTCAGCGGACCGGGCCGCTGGATCTACGTCTCGGGGCAGGTCGGCGCAGACGACGACGGCAAGATGGTCAACGACACCTTCACGGCGGAGGCCGACCAGTGCTTTGCGCGCATACGCCAGTCGCTGGAGAAAGCGGGGGCCGCGATGAGCGACGTCGTCAAGATCACCGGCTACGTGACCAGCACCGAGCACTACCAGGACTACGACGTCGCGCGCGGCAAGGCGTTCGCGGGCAACCCGCCGAGCAGCGCGACCGTCCAGGTCGCGGGTCTGGTCGAGAATGCGCGGCTAGAGGTCGAGGCGGTCGCGTTCATCGCCGGGGAGGACTGAGAACCTGAGCAACTTGCAAAGGGCTCGGGCGTCGTGAGCCTCGCCTGGTCGGCGCACATCTCCTGGCTGTTTCGCGAGCTCCCCTACCTCGAGCGGGTGGGGGCGGCGCGCCGGGCGGGCTTTCGCTGGGTCGAAACCGCGTGGCCGGAGCGGGCCGAGCGCGATCGCCTGCCGGCGCTGGTCGCCGAGCAGGGGGTCGGCGTCGCCCTGCTCAACTGCTGCGCCGGGGACATCGAGCGCGGCGAGCGCGGCTTCGTCAACGACCCCGCCCGGCGCGAGGAGGCCGAGCAGGCCTTCCTGGAGGCGGCCGAGCTTGCGCAGCGGATCGGCGCGCGCAAGCTGAACCTGCTCGTCGGCCGAACGCTGCCTGACGTGAGCGTTACCCGCCAGCGGGGGGCGGTGCTGGATGCGCTGCGCGCGTTCGCACCCGAGGCCGCCGCGCGCGGGCTGCGTCTGCTGATCGAGCCGGTCAACGCGATCGAGAATCCCGGCTACCTCGCGCCGACGCCGCGGGACGCGATCGAGCTGATCGAAGGGTGTTCCTCAGACGCGCTCGGCGTGCTGCTGGACGTCTACCACGTGGCGCGCGCCGGCGCCGACCCCCACGCGGCGATCGAACGCTGCAACGGCCTCATCGGCCACGTTCAGATCTCTGACTTCCCCGGCCGCGGCCAGCCCGGCAGCGGAACGCTCGACATTTGCGGGATCCTCGAAGCACTCGACGCGGGCGGCTATACGGGAGCGGTCGGGTTGGAGTACGAACCGCGCGGCAGCAGTGAGGCCTCGCTCGCGTTCCTGCGCAGCGAAAGCATGCCGGCGCGCCTGTAGCCCCGCGGCGCGGCCTCAGACACGGTCGAGCGCGACGTTAGCGACGTCGGCAAGCGCCGCGCGCAGCCCGCTGCTGGCGTCCTGGAGATCCTCCTCGCTGAGAGCGGTGCACAGGCCGAACTCGCCGCCTCTGCCGTAGTACACGCCGCGGTTGACGGATGCCAGATGCAGCAGCGAGGAGGCCTTCCAATCGACCCTGTCTTGCTCCCCGCCCGCCCCGTCGAGCACGTACAGGCCAAACGCCGAGCCAACGCCGCACGTGCGGATCGGCACGCCCACCTCCCGTGCCCCCTGCGCGAGGTCCGCCCGTAGGCTGTCGGCCTGTCCGTCGATGCGCGCGATCTCGCTGGCGGTGAGGTCGCGGACCGCGATCGCCCCGGCGAGCATCCCCAGCAGGTTCCCGTTGAAGGACCCGCCGTGGTAAAGCGCAGCTTCGACGGTCGGGTCGAAGATCGCCATCAGCTCTGCCGATGCCGTGACCGCGCCGACGGGCAGGCCGCCGCCTATCCACTTGCCCAGGCACGTGATGTCCGCGTCCAGCCCGAAGCGCTCGGCGGAGCCGCCCTCGGCGAGGCGAAACATGAGGCAGTCGTCGAGCACGAGCAGCACCCCGGCTTCCCGCGCGAGCTCGCGCAGCGCCGGCAGGAAGCCATCGGGGGGTGGGGTGACGACGCCGGTGTACTGCACAGGCTCGAGCATGATCGCCGCGACCTCGCCCTCGTGGCGCGCCAGTGCCGCGCGGTAGCTGTCGAGCTCGCCGAACCTCGCCAGCGCGACCCGGCCGGGCATCTCACCCTGGCCCTGCAGGCCGACCTCGAGGTCGTCGTAGGAGCCGTGATAGGCGTGCCATGCCTTGACGATCAGCTGGCGGCCGGTCGCGTGGCGCGCAAGTTTGACGGCGAGCATGGTCGCCTCGGTGCCGGTGTTCGTGAAGCGGACCTGCTCGGCGCCGGGCACGCGCCTGCACAGCAGCTCGGCGAACTCGATCTGCGCGTCGGAGGCGCCCGGCCAGGCGCTCCCGCGCGGGAGCGCCGCACGCAGTGCGTCCTCGATCGGGCCGTAGGCGTGACCGTGCATGAGGCTGAGGCCGTTGCTGAAGAGATCCACATAGCGGTTGCCGTCGAGGTCGTACAGGTTCGCGCCGCTGCCGCGATCGAAGACGACCGGATACGGCGCGAACCAGCTGAGCGTGCGCGTTACCCCGTGCGGCATGCGCTCACATGCACGCGCCATCAGCCGCCACGATCCGGGCGTGCGCCGCACGTACTCCTGTTCGATTGCCGTCAGCTCACCATCAGGCACGTGGACTCCGTTCTCGCGCTCACCGCCCGGGGACTCCGTCCCCGAAATCGCATATCGACCAGTTGATATGCATCATAAAGGACCCGCACCCAGTGTTGCAAGCTCGCCGCGCGCTCAAGCTCGCCCCCCGCCGCCGCCGCCGCGCTCGCTGCGCAGGGTCTCGCGCCGCTCGCGCGTAGCTTGCAGATCGACCGCGAGTCCTCCGCCCGGTCCGTGCTCGCTCAGGACCACGCCGTAGACGTCGCGCGCGGAGGAGGCGCTGACCCAGTACTCGAGCACGTCTTGCAGCACGGCCTGCGGATCGCGCTCCAGCGGATCGCCGTAGCCGCCGCCGCCCGCCTCGATCCCACGGATCCACTGGCCGGGCGCCAGCAGCGAGTCACCCACCGGCTCGAGCACCCGCTCACTGCCGTTGACGTCGAGCACGCTCGCCGCGGCCGCCGTGCCCGCCAGTCCTCCCCGAACCCCCCGCGGTGGGTTGCGCGCGAAGTCGGCGAGATAGAAGACTCGCAGCGGCGTGGAGCGCGGGCCGTAGATGACCTCCGACGCGGGACCGCCCCGCAGGCGCCCCGCTCCGCCCGAGTCGCGCAGCAGCCGCAGTGAGCGAAAGCGCAGCGGGTAGCTGCGCTCGAGCATCTCCACGCTGTCGATGTAGATCGTCTTCGAGCAGTCGGGCATCGCGTAGGTGATCCAGCCGTCACAGTGCGGCGACGCGGGACCGCCGTTGTTGCCGATCACCATCTCGCTGACATACGGCTCGCCGTTCGCGTAGGTGCCCGAGAAGACGGCGAAGCCGACCCCCAGCGCGCCCGCGCCCTCGGCCAGGCCAGCGCCGTCGCCGAGCTGGCAGAACGCGCTTTGGGCCGCGTTGATGATCCGGTTGAGGACGTTCGTGGTCGATACAGACGCCGAATAGGGCTCCACCAGGCCGCCCGCGATCGAGCCGTCGCGCAGCAGCACCTCCACCCGGCGGAAGGCGCCGGCGTTGCGCGGAATGTCCTCCTCCAGGCAGTTGAGCAGCGCAATGATGCAGCCGCCGCGCGCGCAGCTTTCGGAGACGTTCAGCCCGAACGGGATGCAGTCGGGGTTATCGCGCAGGTCGAAGCTCACCCGTCCGTGGTCGGGTTCGACGTCGATCGTCACGTTGACCTCCACGCCCTCCGGCAGACCCGGGATCGGGTCGTGACGTGAGGCGGCGTGCAGGCGCATCGCCGGCAGCTTCCGCAGGGCCTGCTCCATGCAGCGCTCCGAGTAGTCCAGCCACCCCACCACGAACGCCCTGATCGTCTCCACGCCGTAGCGGGCGATCGTCTCTCCCAGCCGCCGCTCGCCGATGCGCGCCGCGCCGAGCGCCGCCAGGTAATCCCCGTACCAGACCTCTGGCACGCGGATCCGTCGCCTACACATGCGAATCACGTCCTCGACGTCGCGGTAGTCCTCCTGGACCTTCACGCACGGGAAGACGAGCCCGCCCTCGGCGTACACGTCCTCGACATAGGTCATGTACGTCGACGGCTCCGCATTGCCGCAGTCGGCCTGGTGGGCCTTGGCGGAGGCAGTGAACAGGTGCTCGCCGTCGACGAACACGGGGACCAGGATCGTGTGGTCGGCCGTATGCGTGTTGCCGAGCATCGGGTCGTTGTGCAGGAACGCGTCGCCTTCGCGCAGGTCCGGGTGCAGCTTGCGCATCGAGGCGGTCTGCAGTCCCGCGCCGAGGACGTGCACCTGCAGCCCCTCGGCGGCCGCGAACAGCTGGTCGTCGGCGGTGATGATCGAGCAGGAGAAGTCACGCGCCATGTTCAGGATCGAGGAGCGCCCAGTTCGAAACAGCGTGTTGGTCATCTCCCGCACGATCGCTTCGAAGCGGTGTGCGAGAACCGCCATCAGCGTGGGATCCAGCTGGCGAGTGGCGTTCGTGGCGGCGCTGGATCGCTCGTGCGTCACGCGAACTCCAGACGATAGTTGCCGAGCTCGCTGACGTGGGCCGTCCAGCCGGGGTAGACGACGATCGTCGTCTCGGGCTCGATCACGAGCGCGGGGCCCTCGGCGCTGGCCCCCGGCGCGAGCCGCGCGCCCAGGTGTACAGGGATCTCCACCTCGCCGAGCTCAGGAAAGAACGCCACGCGCCGCGCCGGCACGTCCTCGGCGGGCGCGTCGGCGCGCGCGGTGGCGGCGGGCGGCTTGGCGGTGTCGACGACCACCCGTCCCTTCCACTGGCTCATCTCGATCCTCTGGCCAGGCTCACGCACGGCGAAGATCCGCTCATGCGCGTCGTGGAAGCGCGCGATCAATCGCCCGAGCGCCTGCTCGTCGTCCAGCCCCTCGCCGTCGAGCGGAATCGAGAGGTCCCACACCTGGTGGGCGTAGCGGGCCTCCACGAAGTAGCGCCGGCGCACCTCGCCGACGAGCCCCGCCGGCAGCTCCCGCTCGAAGGCGCGCATGCGCTCGCGCAGCGCCGCGAGCGTGGCGCGGACCCCGGCGAAGTCGAACTCCTGCGAGTTGGCGACGTGGGGTGCGCTGACCTCGCGGACGATGTCGCTGTGCTGGCCGCCGAAGGCCGACAGGACGCCGGCCGCTCGCGGGATCAGCACCTCGCGGCAGCCGAGCTCGCGCGCGATCGGCAGGATCGTCAGGCCCGCCGCGCCGCCGCCGGCCACCAGCATGCCGTCGCGCGGGTCGACGCCCTCGTTGACGGTCAGCTCATGGATCGCGGCGATCATCCGCTCATTGGCGACCGACAGGACCGCGTGCGCGACCTCGCGCAGGCCGATGCCGAGCGCGCCGGCGAGCTCGTCGAGCGCCGTCTCGGCTGCGCGCTGCTCCAGTGCCATCGCGCCCCCCAGGAAGCGTTCGGGGTCGACGTATCCGAGCGCGAGCGCCGCGTCGGTGACCGTTGGGCGTGTCCCACCGCGGCCGTAGCATGCCGGCCCCGGATCTGCTCCTGCGCTCTCCGGCCCGACGCGCAGTAGGCCGCCCGCATCGATCCACGCGATCGAGCCGCCGCCGGCGCCGATGCTGCGCACGTCCACCGACGAGAGGCCCGTGAGATGGCCGCAGAAGGGCTCGCCCAGCCAGGTCTCGCTCGTGAACACGAGGTCGCCGTCGCGAACGAGGCTGACGTCGAAGCTCGTGCCACCCGTGTCGCACACGATCACGTCGCCGCTGCCGGTCTCGGCGGCCGCCACGGTGCGCGCCGCTACCGGCGCCAGCGCCGGGCCCGAGCGCACCGACCACAGTGGGCGCGCGATCAACTCGGACATCGGCGCGACGCCACCGGCGGAGCTCGCCGCGAGCAGCTCGCCTGCGAACCCCTCGGACCGCAGGCCGCCGGCGATCTCGCTCAGATGCTGCTGCATCAGGGGCTTCAGCGAAGCGTCGATCGAGGTGCCCGACGCGCGGCGGTACTCGCGCACGATCGGGTTGATCTGGTGCGAGAGCGAGTACGGGACGCCCGCCAGCTCCTGCTCGATCAACTCGCCGAGTGCCAGCTCGTGCGCCGGGTTGGCGATCGACCAGAGCAGGCACACCGACACCGCCTGCACCTCCAGCTCGCGCGCGGCTGCCAGCTGCGCACGCGCGCCTGTCTCGTCGAGCGCGCTCAGCACGTTGCCGTCCATGTCGATGCGCTCGGCGATCTCGAACGTCAGCCGCCGCGGGACGTACGGCTCGGGAAACGGCCGGGTGTAATCGTACGGGCGCAGCGAGCCGCCCTCGCGGCGCACCAGGATGTCGGGGAAGCCCTCCGTGCACAGGAACGCGGTCCGAGCAGTCGTGCCCTCGAGGATCGCGTTGGTCGCCTGTGTGGTGCTGAAGATGAACAGCGAGGCGCGGCCGAGGAGCTCCGCGAGCGACTCGTGCAGCTGCTCGGCGGCCTGCTCGAGCGCTGCGCGCAGCCCCCCGAACAGGTGCTTGGACTGGGTCAGGGCCTTGGCGACCGTCAGGCCGCCGCTGGCGTCACTGACGACGATGTCGGTGAAGGTTCCGCCGATGTCGCAGGTGATGCGCCTCACGCGTCGGGCACGAATGCGACCGCGTCGATCTCGATGTGGGCGCCCACGAGCAGCCCGGCGACCTGCACGGTCGCGCTGGCCGGCAGCTTCTCGCCAAAGCGTGCGGCGCGGACGGCCGCGTAAGCCGGGTATTCCTCGAGCGAGGTGACGAACGCGTTGATCTTGACGACGTGCGACATGTCCGCGCCGGCTGCGGTGAGGGTGCGTTCGATGTTGTCGAACGTCGCTTGTGCCTCGGCCCCCATGCCGCCCGAGACGACCTTGCCGTCGGGGCCGAAGCCCACGTTGCCGGCGACGTGGATGAGACGACCAGGGCCAACGGCCGTTACGGCGTCGCTGAAGCCCGACGCCGGATTGGTGGTCAGACGCTCGATGCTCATTTGTTGATGGCTCCCTTTCGACGGGCTCGCGCTATTGCAAACCGATCACTCGATATGCGACTATAGGCAGACTTGCGACCACGCGCAAGCCAGCGAAAAGGCATGAGCGGTCACCCTCCTCACCCACTAGCATCACGACGGTGTGGAGCGCTCCCCGCACATGTCGCGAGAGCGCACAGGCGAGGCGCAACGGGAGTCGAGGAGAGGAGAGCTTTGCCAAAGCTCGGGATGGGACCGATACGGCGAGAGCAGATCTGCCGCGCTGCGGCCGTGGTGATCGCCCGCGAGGGCTTTGCCGGCTCCACGATGCGCATGGTCGCAGAGGAGGCGGGCGTGAGCACTGGGATGCTCAACCATTACTTCGCAAACCGCCAGGACCTGCTGACGCAGGCGCTCGTGTTCGTCTCCGAGCGCGCCCAGGCGCGCATGCGTGATGCGGTCGCGGAGATACCGCCGGGCCGCGAGCGCCTTGCCTCACTGCTCGACAGCGCGCTGACGCACGATCAGTACGGAATCGAGGACTGGCACGTGTGGATCAACGCCTACGGCGAGGCCGTACGCCTGCCTGGCCTCCGGCACACGATCGAGGCGCGGCTGCGCAGCTGGTATGGGTTGATCGACTTCGCGCTCGAGGGGCTGATCCCCGCGGACGCCCCCGCGACGATCCCATGGAGCTGGCGCCTCGACGCGATCCTCAATGGCCTGGCGATCCAGGCGCTCACCTCGGAGGCTTCGCTCGACGCGGGCCAGATCCGTGACGAGGTCATACGCACGCTGTTTCCGGACCCGCCGCGGCCCGCGCGCAGGCGACGGGCCGCGAAGGGCGTCTCCCGGTAGGCGGCTGAGCGAGCGGTGGGCGCCTTTCAGACACTCGAGCTGACGCGTGAGGGAGCGCTCGCCACGCTCGCTCTCAACCGCCCCCAGGCGTTGAACGCGTGGAACGAACAGCTCGCGCAGGAGCTGTGCGCCGCGGTCGAGGAGCTCGGCGCCGATGACTCGGTTCGCGCGGTGACGATCACCGGCCGCGGACGCGCGTTCTCCGCCGGCGCTGACGTGAGCGAGGGCTTTCCCGAGGGCGCCGACGGCAACTGGGACATCCACACGCGGCTCGTCGGCGTCCACCACCCGATCATCACCGGGGTGCGCGAGATGCCGAAGCCGGTGATCGCCGCGGTCAACGGCCCGGCGGCCGGGATCGGCTGCGCGCTGGCGCTCGCGTGCGACCTCGTGATCGCCGCCGAGTCGGCCTACTTCATGCTCGCGTTCGTGAAAATCGGCCTTGCTCCGGACGGCGGCGCGTCGGCGTTCGTGGCGGCGAGGGCAGGGTTGGGACGCGGCCTGGAGATGGCCCTGCTCGGAGAGGCGGTCGCCGCGCCGAAGGCGTTGGAATGGGGGCTTGCCAACAGCGTCGTGCCGGACGAGGAGCTGCCGGCACGCGCGGCCGCCCTGGCCGAGAGCCTGGCGAGCGGTCCCACGCTCGCCTACGCCGCGGCCAAGCGCGAGTTCAACGCCTGGGCCTACGCACAGCTGCGCCAGCAGCTCGCGCTCGAGGCCGACGAACAGCAGGCGCTGGCGGCCACGCACGACAACGCCGAGGGTGTGGCTGCATTCGTGCAGAAGCGTCCGGCGCTGTTCACGGGCGGCTGAGGTAGCGCGGCGGTGGGCGTCCATCTGGAGGAGATCGAGGTCGGAGGCACCTTCCAGACGAGCAGGCGCACCGTCACCGAGGCCGACATCGTTGCGTTCGCGGGCGTCTCGGGGGACTTCAACCCGTTGCACATCGACGAGCTGTTCGCACGCGAGCAGACCCCGTTCGGCGGGCGCATAGCCCACGGGCCGCTCGTGCTGTCGATGAGCTATGGCCTGCGCAGCGTGCGCGACGACTGGCAGATCCTGGCGCTCGCCAGCTGCGAGCGGCGCTTTCGCTCCCCCGTCTTCCCCGGCGACACCGTGTGGGGCGCGTATGAGGTGCTCGAGCGCCGCGCCAGTCGCTCGCGCCCGGACGTCGGCTTCGTGACGCTCGGGGTGAGCATCCATAGCGATCGCGGGGAGGTGGTCCAGGAGGGCCGCGACGTGCTGATGGTGGCCAGCCGTGGACCGGATGCCCGGCTCGACCCGACCCCGGGTGGGGCCCCGTCCCGGTAGCGGCGAATGCGGCTTGCGGCTGACACCGGCGGCACCTTCACCGACCTCGTGGTCGAGCAGGGTGAGGACGTGCGGCTGTACAAGGCCCCCACCACGCCGCAGGACCCGGCCGAGGGCATTATCAACGCGGTCGCGCTCGCCGCCTACGACGCCGGCCAGGTGATCGAGGAGTTCCTCGCCGACGCTGAGGTCTTCATCCACGGGACGACGCGCGCGATCAACGCGATCCTCACCAACACGACCGCGCGCACGGCGCTGCTGGCGACGCGCGGACACCCCGACATGCTGTTGTTGCGCGAGGGCGGCCGCACCCACCCGTTCAACTGGACCTACGGATTCCCCGACCCCTATATCCCGCGCGCGCTCACGTTCGAGATCGACGAGCGCATCGGCAGCCAGGGAGAGGTCGTGCAACCGCTCGATCAGGCCTCCAGCGTGGCGGTGATCGGCCGACTCGCGGACGGCGAGGTGGAATCCGTTGCCGTCTGCCTGCTGTGGTCGATCGCCAACCCCGTTCACGAGCTCGCGCTCGGCGAGCTGCTCGAGCGTCACCTGCCGGGCGTGCCGTACACGCTCTCGCACGCGCTCAACCCAACGCTGCGCGAGTACCGTCGAGCCTCCTGCGCCGCGATCGACGCCTCGCTCAAGCCGGTGATGACCACCTACCTGCATAGCCTCGAGGGCCGGCTGCGCGCAACCGGCTTCGGCGGGCGGCTGCTGATGGTCACCTCCAGCGGGGGTGTCGTCGACGCCGCGGACATGGCCGCCGCCCCGATCCACTCGATCAACTCCGGTCCCGCGATGGCGCCGATTGCCGGACGCCACTACGCGGCGCTCGACGGACTCAGCGAGAACGCCGTCGTGGCCGACACCGGGGGCACCAGCTACGACGTGGCCCTCGTTCGGCGCGGGCGCATCCCGGTGACGCGCGAGACCTGGCTCGGCACCGAGTACGAGGGCCACATAACCGGTTTTCCGGCCGTCGATGTACGCAGCGTTGGCGCCGGCGGTGGCTCGATCGCGTGGATCGATCCGGGCGGGCTACTGCACGTCGGCCCCGAGAGCGCCGGGGCCGACCCGGGACCGGTCTGCTACGTCCGCGGCGGGACCGAGCCGACCGTCACCGATGCGTCGGTAGTGCTCGGCTACATAGATCCCGACTACTTCCTCGGCGGCAAGATGAGCCTCGACCCCGCGGCCGCCGAGCGCGCGATCGCCGAGCGGGTGGGCGCGCGACTCGGGCTGGCGAGCAGCGAGGCAGCAGCCGCGATCATGGCGGTGGCGACGGAGCGGATGATCCAGTCGATCGAGGAGATCACCGTCAACCAGGGCGTCGATCCGCGCACGGCGGTGCTGGTCGGCGGCGGCGGCGCGGCGGGACTGAACGCCGTCGCGATCGCACGCCGGCTGGGCTCGCCGCGGATCGTGATCCCGCAGGCCGGGGCGGTGCTGAGCGCGCGCGGAGCGCTGATGTCAGACCTTGTGAGCGAGTACGCGATGGCGTTCTTCACCGGCTCGGATGACTTCGACCACCGGCGCGCCGAACAGCTCCTGTCGGATCTGCGCAGGCGCTGCGAGGAGTTCGCGGCGCGAAGTAACGTCGCCGCCGAGCCGGAGCTCGAGTTCGTCGCCGAGGCTCGCTACCGCCACCAGGTCTGGCAGCTCGACGTCCCGCTCCGCGCCGGACGGCTCGGCACGCCGGAGACCCTCGCTCAGCTGGTGGAGGACTTCCATGCGGTGCACGAGGAGGTCTACGCCGTGCGCGACGAGCGTGCAGTGCTCGAGGTCGTCAACCTGAGGGCGCGCGTGACCTGTCCGCTCAGCGGCGGCGTGGCCGACAAGCTCACGCTCGAACCGGCAGACGGCGCGCTGCCGAGCCGCCGGGTGTTCTTCAGCGGCGTCGGCGCGGTCGATGCCGCGATCTGGCGCCTGGAGTCGATGACGCCGGGCGCCTCGGTCGCTGGGCCGGCGATCCTCGAGTCGTCGTTCACGACGATCGTGCTCAATCCCGGCGCCAGCGCCGAGCGTTCGGCGAGCGGCAGCTTGGTGATCGTCCCGGACGTCGGCGAGCACCCGCGAGGAGACGGGCTGGCGGCTGCGCGGGCGCGCTCCTCTGAGGCGGTGGGGTGAGGGCGATGGCGCGGTCCACACCAGTGCAGAGCCGGGACGTGGTCGCGTTGGCGGTGATGACCAACCGCATGGAGGGAGTGGTGCGCAAGATGACCAACACGCTGTTCCGCACCGCGCGCTCGACCGTGCTGAACACCGCGCGGGACTTCTCCTGTTGTGTGGTGAGCGCCGACCACGAGCTGCTCGTGATGGGGGAGTCGCTGCCGATCCACGTGATCAGCGGTCCGGATCTGATCAGCCGCTGGCTCGTTCGCCTGCATCCGCACCTGCGCCGGGGCGACGCGTTCATCCACAATTCGCCCTACCACGGCAACTCCCATGCGGGTGACCACTGCATCGTCGTGCCGGTGATCGATGACGAGGGCGTGCACCGGGCGACGGCGTTCGTGAAGGCGCACATGGCGGACATCGGCAACTCCGAACCGACGACGATGACCGCGACTGCACGCGACGTTTACGAGGAGGGGGCGCTGATCTTCCCGTGCGTGAAGATCCAGGACGACTACCGCGACATCGACGACGTGATCCGCATGTGTCAGGCGCGCATCCGCGTGCCCGAAGACTGGTACGGCGACTACCTCGGCATGATCGGCGCGGCGCGCGTCGGCGAGCGGGAGCTCTTGCGGATCGGCGAAGAGGTCGGTTGGAGCGCGTTTGACCGTTATGTCAGCGACTGGCTCGACTACAGCGAGGAGCGTATCCGCGCGACGATCCGCACCCTGCCCGCGGGCAGGCGCACGGGCCATGACATCCACGACGCCATCCCGCTTCCGGGGGTCGAGCAGGGCGTGAAGATGGAGGTGACGGTCGCGGTTGACCCCGAGGCCGGGGAGATCGAGATCGACCTGCGCAACAACCCCGACTGCCTGCCGTGCGGCCTGAACCTGACCGAATCGACGTCCCAGACCTCGGCGCTGATCGGCGTGTTCAACAGCATTGACCAAACGGTGCCGCGCAACACGGGCAGTGCGCGCGCGGTCAGGATCAGGCTGCGCGAGAACTGCTGTCTGGGTGTCCCCGTGCACCCGGCGAGCTGCTCGTTGGCGACCTCGGGGCTGGCCGAGCGGCTCGCCGGCATCGTCCAGCGGACGCTGGCGGAGTTCAAGGACGGGCTCGGCATGGCCTCCACCGGCCCCGAGTGCCCGCCGGCCGTGGCGAGTCTGTCCGGGCGCGATCCCCGTCACGGCGATGCCCCGTTCGTGGACATGATGATCCTCGGCAACTCAGGCGGAGCTGGGCACGCCCACGGCGACGGCTGGATGACCAACGGCGAGACCAGCGACGGCGGCTCGATGATGCGCGACAGCACCGAGGTGCTCGAGCTGCTGCACCCGATCCGCGTGTGGGCCGACCGCATCGTCCCCGACACCGAGGGCGCGGGGCGCTTCCGCGGCGCCCCTTCTCTGTACATCGAGTACGGCCCCGTCGCCACGGAGCTCGAGGTGCTCTACACGGCCGACGGCACCGTCAACCCCGCGCTGGGCGCGCGCGGCGGCGGCGACGGCGCGCTGCTGCGCCCGTTCATGCGCACCGCGCAGGGTGAGGTCGTGGGGCTGGAAGCCTGGGCCCGCATCGTCCTGCAGCCCGACGAGACGATCATCTCGATCTCCGCCGCCGGTGGCGGCTACGGGCCGGCGATCGAGCGCGATCCCGAGCGCGTACGACACGATGTCGCCGAGGGCTGGATCACGCCCGAGCGCGCGCAACACATCTACGGGGTGCTGCTGGCGCACGACGGCGGCGTCGACGAGCAGGCCACGGCGGCGCGGCGGACCGAGCTCGAAGCCGGGGCGCCCACGCCCTCGCCGCCCACGCTGTTGGAGGAGGAGGATCCGGTACTTCGCCTGATCGCCCCAGGCCAGCGGCTGTGGCCCACATGATGCGAGCGCTGACTTTCCAGGCGCCGGGACAGGTGCGCATCGAGGAGCGCTCGATGCCGGAGCTGGCGGCCCCCGACGACGCCCTGGTGCGCGTCGAGGTGAGCGGCGTGTGTGGCTCGGATCTGCACATCTACCACGGGCGCCTGAAGATCGAGCCCGGCTTCACGATCGGGCATGAGTACGTGGGGACCGTGATCGCCGCCGGCGACGCCGTGACGCAGGTCGCGGTCGGTGACCGTGTCGCCGGTTGCTTTCAGACGGCATGCGGCATCTGCTTTCACTGCATGCGCGGCGAGTACCAGCGCTGCATGGAGTCCAGGAGCTTCGGCCTCGGCGCGACGCTGGGCTCGCTGCAGGGGACCCAGGCTGAGTACGCGCTCGTCCCACGGGCCAACCTCGTCCTGCGGCGGGTGCCAGCGGGTGTCTCGGACGACGTGGCCCTGTTCGCGGGTGATGTGATGGGCACCGGCTATCACGGGGTGCTCGAGAGCGGCTTGCGCGAGGGCGAGGTCGCGGCGGTGCTGGGTCTCGGCCCGGTGGGTCTGTGCGCGGTGCAGGCGGCGAGGCTCGCGGGCGCGCGCGTGATCGCCATCGACTCGGTCCAGCAACGGCTGACGGTCGCGGAGTCGTTCGGCGCCACGGCACTGCACCTCACCGAGCAGGATGTACGAGCACAGGTACGCGCACTGACGGAGGGTCGCGGCGGCGTCGACGTCGCGATCGACGCGGTCGGTCACCCGGACGCTCTCGACATGGCGATCCGGCTGGCGCGCAGCTGCGGACGGGTGCAGTGCCTCGGCGTGTACGCCGAGCGCGGGGAGGTTCATCTTGGTTTGGCCTGGCTCAAGTCCTTGACCGTCAGAGGCGGCCAGGCGAACGTGATCGCGCACCTGGACACTGTGCTCTCGATGCTCGCGAATGGCCTGCTCGATCCCTCGCCGCTGGTGACCCACCACATGTCGCTCGACGACGCGCCAGCGGCGTATGAGCTGTTCGACCGCCGTGAGGCGCTGAAGATCGTGCTGACACCGTGACCGGGCCCGCCGCCGCGACACTGCCTGAGGCGCTCGGCGAGGCAGCGCGTGCGTGGCTGCAAAGTGCAGCGGTGCACGAGCTGGTGCTCGGCGGCGATCGCGCGCTCGCGGCGGATGGGCGCAGCTTCGAGTCGCTCGACCCGGCCAGCGGCCAGCTCATCACGCGGGTGGCGCACGCCGGCCCGGAGGACGTCGAGCGCGCCGTCGCGAGCGCTCGCGCCGCACTCGAATCGGGACCATGGAGCTCGATGGCTGCGGCGGGGCGATCGGGCGCGATTCTCGCCCTCGCGGACGCGCTCGAGGCGAACGCCGCTGAGATCGCGGATCTGGAAGCACTCGACAACGGCAAGCCGGTCAAGCTGGCGTTGGCGGTCGACGTCGCGCTGGCGGTCGCTCACCTGCGCTACTTCGCGGGCTGGCCGACGAAGATCGAGGGCGCGCTGCTGCCGGTCGCGCAGCCCCACATGCTGTGCTACACGCGGCGCGAGCCCGTGGGCGTCTGTGCCCAGATCGTGCCGTGGAACTTCCCGCTGCTGATCGCCGTATGGAAGATCGCGCCGGCGCTGGCGGCCGGCTGCACCGTGGTGCTCAAGCCGGCGGAGCAGACACCGCTCGTCGCGCTGCGCCTGGCTGAGCTGGCGCTCGAGGCAGGGCTCCCATCGGGCGTGCTCAACGTCCTCACCGGCGACGGTGGCACTGGGGCGGCCCTGGTCGAGCACCCCGGCGTCGACAAGGTCACGTTCACCGGCTCGACGGAGGTGGGAAGGGAGGTCGGCATGAAGGCCGGGCGCGCGCTGAAGCGCGTCACGCTCGAGCTCGGCGGCAAGTCCGCCGCGATCATTCTCCCGGATGCCGACATCGATGCGGCGGTGAAGGGTGCCTTTCAGGCGATCTACTACAACTCCGGACAGGCATGCAATGCCGGCTCGCGCCTGCTGGTCCCGGCCGAGCGCTATGACGAGGTGCTCGCGGCGCTGGCCGAGCGCGCGTCCGCGAGCCGGCTCGGTCCGGGCCTCGAGCGCCAGACGCAGCTCGGGCCGCTGGTGTCGGCCGAGCAGCTCGAGCGGGTGCTCGGCTACATCGAAGACGGGCGGCACGCGGGCGCCGAGCTCGTCACCGGCGGGGCGCCCGCGCTCCAGGACAGCGGCGGCTACTACCTCGCACCGACGCTGTTCAGCGCGACATCCGATGATCTGCGGATCGTCCGCGAGGAGATCTTCGGGCCGGTCCTCGTTGCATCGCCGTACGAGACGCTCGAGCAGGCCGTCGCGCGTGCCAACGCTGGCCAGTACGGGTTGGCGGCCGGCATCTGGACGCGCGACCTCGCCACCGCGCACCGCGTCGCGAGCCGGCTGCGCGCCGGGACGGTGTACGTCAACCGCTGGGGCATGAGCGATCCAGCCGTCCCCTTCGGTGGGATCAAGGCGTCGGGCGTGGGCCGCGAGCACGGGCGCGAGGGTCTGGACTCCTACCTGGAGACCAAGACCGTGTGGGCGTCGCTGTCATGAGCGACGAGCGCTGGAGAGCGGGCCTCGAGATGCGCACGCGCGTGCTCGGCGCGGAGTACGTCAGCGCGGCGACCTCCGATCCGCAGGACATCTTCCGGCCCCTGCAGGAGCTGATAACGGAATACTGCTGGGGGACGGTGTGGACGCGTCCGCAGCTGACACCCCGCACGCGCAGCATGCTGACCGTAGCGATGTTGATCGCGCGTGGCCAGGAGCAGGAGCTGGCGCTGCACATCCGCGGCGCGCTCACCAACGGCGCCAGCCAGCAGGAGATCGTCGAGGCGATCGTCCACAGTGCGATCTACTGCGGAGTGCCCGCGGCGATCGCTGCCGCGCGTGTCGCACGCCAGGTGTTCGCCGCGGCCGAGGGTTGACGGTGGCGGCGAGGCCAGCGGTCGGCTTGATCGGCCTCGGTGCGATGGGAGGACGCATCGCCGCGCGGCTGCTCGCGCGCGGCCACCGGCTCGCCGTGCACGACGCGCGCGCGGAGGCGATGGCGCCGCTCGCTGAGTTGGGGGCACAGGTCTATGCCTCACCGGTGCAGGTCGCCGACCGAGCGGCGATCGTGCTGCTGAGCCTGCCCACGCCGGCCGTCGTTCGCGTCGTCGCGACCGGCAAAGACGGGCTCGCGGGCGGCTCGGCGATCCGGACATGCGTGGATCTGTCGACGACGGGCCCCGCGGTCGCGCGTGAACTCGCCCAGGAGCTCGCGCGCGCGGACATAGAGCTCGTCGACGCGCCTGTGAGCGGCGGCGTCAAGGGAGCCGAGAGCGGCACGCTGACGGTGATGGCCGCGTGTAGCGTGCAGGCGCTGGAGGCGGTCCGGCCGTTGCTGGACGAGCTCGCCGGCCGTGTCTTTCACGTCGGCGGCGAGCCGGGCATGGGGCAGCTCGTGAAGGTCCTCAACAACCTGCTCTCGGCGACCGCGCTGGCCGCTACGACGGAGGTGCTCGCGTTGGGTGTCAAGCGCGGCTTGGACGCACAGATGCTGCTCGACGTCTTCAACGCCAGCAGCGCCCGCAACTCGGCGACGGCGCAGAAGTTCCCCGAAGCGGTGCTGCCGCGCACGTTCGACTTCGGCTTCGCGCTCGCGCTGATGAACAAGGACGTGCAGATCTGCCTGGCTGAGGCGCGCGGCTCGGGCGTGCCGATGGACGTCGGCGAAACCGTCGCGCGCGTGTGGGCCGCTGCGGAGTCGCTGGCCGTCGAGGGCGCGGACTGCACGGAGATCGTCAAGGTCCTCGAGGGCCGCGCCGGTACCACGATCGCTGCGCGTGGTGTCGACACCGCTTGATCTGCGCCTGGCGCCACTCGTGGCCGGGCCGGTCTATGAAGTGCTCGCGCTGCGATACGGGACCTGTCTCACCACGCGAGCACATTGCTTCCTCTCCTACGAGCGCTACGGCGAGCCCGACGCACCTGTCCGGATGGACTTCTTCCTGTGGGTGCTGCGAGGTCCCGAGCGCACGATCGTGGTTGACACGGGGTTCGATCCGCTCGTCGCAGCGCGACGGCGGCGCGCGTGCCTGCTCGCCCCCGCACAGGCGCTCGCGCTGGCGGGCGTCGACCCCGCCGAGGTGGAGCACGTGGTGCTCACGCACCTCCACTACGATCACGCCGGGAACCTCGACGCCTTTCCTCGCGCGTCGTTTCACGTCCACGGACGCGAGCTCGATTTCTGGCGGGGACCATATGCTGGGCGCCAGCAGTTCGCCGCGCTGGTCGAGCCAGCCGAGCTCGCCGCCGTGTGGTCGGCAGCGAGCGCCGGGCGGATCCGGCGAATCGACGGCGACGGCGAGATCGCTCGCGGAGTGCTCGCGCTGTGGACCGGCGGTCACACCCCCGGTCAGCTGATCGTCGCCGTCAGAGGTCGGCGCTCGATCGTCGTGTTGGCCTCGGACGCGCTGCACTTCTACGAGGAGCTCGACCAGGATCGACCATTCGCGGTCCTTTCCGACCTGCAGGAGATGTACGCCGGCTATGACCTGTTGCGTGAGCTCGCCGGGCGCGGCGCGGCGATCGTGCCCGGGCACGATCCAACCGTCCTAGAGCGCTTTCCCGTCCTGCCCGGAGGCCTGGGCGCCGTCCTGCCCGGTCGCCGGGGCGAGATCGCCGTGCAGGTCGGCTGACGCCTGTTGCGCGCGTTCGTCTGGCGGCGCGATCTCGCCCGCGAAGTGGCACGCCACCAGGTGGCCCTCGGCGGGCTCGGTTATCGGAGGGCGCTCGCTGCGGCAGATGTCGCGGCCGCGGCCGACCGGGCAGCGCGGCTCGAACGGGCAGCCTGGGGGGCGCTCCACCACCGAGCCCACTTCGCCGATCGGCTGGGGGCGGCCGGCGCGGCGAGCGCGCCCGCCCACGAGCGGGACCGGCACGGCGGAGAGCAGCGACACCGAGTAGGGGTGCAGCGGGTGATGGAACAGCGCGGAGCGCGCGGCGACCTCCATCACCTGACCGAGGTACAGGACCGCCACGCGGTCGCAGAAGTACTCCGCGACGGCGAGGTCGTGGCTGATGAACACGTAGGTCAGACCGAGCTGCGTCTGCAGGCGGCCCAACAGGTTCAGCACCTGCGCCTGCACGGACACGTCGAGAGCTGAGATCGGCTCGTCGAGGATCACCAGGTCCGGGCGCAGCACGAACGCACGGGCGATGCCAATCCGCTGGCGCTGCCCGCCGGAGAAGGCGTGTGGCCGGCGGCGGGCCTGCTCGGTGGTCAGGCCGACGTCGGCCAGCATCTCGAGCGCCGCCTCGCGGCGCTCGCCTTGGTCGCCGATCTGGTGGATCAGCAGTGGCTCTTCGACGATCGCGCCGGCCGTCATCCGCGGGTCGAGCGAGGCGAACGGGTCCTGGAAGACGAACTGCATCCGCCGGCGCTGCGCGCGCAGCTCGTCGCGGTCGAGCGTCGTCAAGTCCACGCCGTCGAACAGCACGCGACCCGCGCTCGGCTCGAGCAGCCGCAGCAGGCAGCGGGCTAGGGTCGACTTGCCGCAGCCGGACTCGCCCACCAGCCCGAAGCTCTCACCCCGATAGACGCTCAGGGAGATGTCGTCCAGCACGGTCACCGGGTGCTTGCGCCCGAGCCGGTCGCCGCCGCTCACCAGGAAGGTCTTGGACAGGTGCTCGGCCTGCAGGATCGGTGCCGCGGTCCCCTCCGCCTCCGGAGTCGAGCGCCCGCTCCGTCCGCTCTGTGCGCTCATGCCCTGATCTCGGCTATCCGCTGCTCGGCGAAGTGGCACTCGACCGTCGCGGGACCTGCCGGTCCGATCACGCGATGCGGCTGCGGCGCCTGCTCGTGACAGCGCGCCAGCTCGCGCCCGATCGGGCAGCGCGCCGCGAACGAGCAGCCGGTGGGCAGGCGCGAGAGGTCGGGGGGAAAGCCCGTGATTGCCGGGAGCGGACCCTCGGTGAGCCGCTCGGGGTTGGGCACGCACTTCAGCAACGCCTCGCTATAGGGATGCGTGGGCGCCAGGAAGATGTGGTCGACGCTGGACGTCTCCACGAAGCGTCCCGCATACATCACGGCGACCGAGTCGCAGAAGTCCGAGACGATCCCGAGGTTGTGCGTGATCAGGATCACCGCCGTGCGGTGCTCGTCGACGAGTCGGTCAAGCAGCGCGAGCACCTGTGCCTGTGTGGTCACGTCGAGCGCGGTCGTGGGCTCGTCGGCGATCAGCACGCTTGGGTTGTTGGCGATCGCGATCGCGATCGCCACGCGCTGGCGCATTCCGCCGGAGTACTGGTGCGGATAGTCGTCGAGGCGGCGGTCGGCCTGCGAGATCTCCACCTCCCGCAGGAGGTCGCCCGCGCGCTTGCGCAGCGCGGGGCCCCGCAGATCGGGCTCGTGCGCGGCGATCGCCTCGACGATCTGACTGCCGATCGTCTTCACCGGATCGAGCGCGGTCGAGGGATCCTGCAGCACAAGCGAGATCTCCTTGCCCCTGATTGGGGCGAGCTGGCGGTCGGAGAGCTTGGAGATGTCGCGTCCGAGGAGGTGAATCTCGCCCCCGATCACCCGCCCGGGGGGCTCTATCAGGCCGAGGATCGAGAGCGCGAGCGCCGACTTGCCCGACCCGGACTCGCCGACGACCCCGAGCCGCTCGGTTGCCCGCAGGTCGAAGCTGACGTCGCGGACCGCGTGCACGGTGCTCTCGCCGATGTCGTAGACGGTGCTGAGGTTGCGCACCGACAGCGCCACCTCGTCAGCGCCGCCAGATCCGTCGCGGGCCGCACCATTGGCGGGCAGCGGTTGCGCCGCCGGGCGGCGGCGGGAGAAGGACCTGAGGTCGGGCAGCAGGCGCACGCTAGGCGGTGGCCACGGACGGAATTCGGACCCGCGGGTCGATCACCACGTAGAGCAGGTCGACGACGAGGTTGACGAGCACGAACATGACCGCGCTGAGCAGGATGAACGTTTGCACGATCGCGTAGTCCTGCTTGATGATCGCTTCGAACACGAGCGATCCGACCCCCGGCCAGTTGAATACACGTTCGATCAGCACGCTACCGGCGAGGAATTCGCCGAGCACCAGCCCACCCGCGGTGAGGGTCGGCAGGAAGGCGTTGGGCAGGGCGTGGCGTCGGAACGCGGTCCAACGGGGCAGGCCCTTCCCCCGTGCGACCGTGATGAACGGCTCACGTGAGACCTCGAGCAGGTTTGCGCGCAGCAGGCGCACGAGGAACGAGAACGAGGAGACCCCGAGCGCGATCGCCGGCAGCAGCAGATGCTTGAGCGATTCCCAGAACGTCCCCAGCTGCCCAGCGAGGAGCGCGTCGACGGTATACAGGCCGGTGACATCGGGCGGCGGCGCGGCCCGCACGCTCAGCCGGCCCTCCGGTCCGGGAAGGATCCCGAGCGAGCTGAAGAAGACGATCAGCAGCAGCAGCGCCAGGAAGAAGGGCGGCGTGCCGAAGCCGACGTAGGCCGCGCCGCGGACGATGCGATCGACCACCGGCCGGTGGCGGTAGGTGGATAGCAGCGCAAGGCTGGTCGCGGCGAACATCGTGATCGTGAACGACGCAATCGCCAGCTCGAGGGTGGCGGGCACGCGTTCGATGATGAGCGTCTTGACGGACTCGCCCTCACTGTAGGAGTAGCCCCAGTTGCCCTTGAAGAAATTCGAGACGAAGCGCCAGTACTGGACGTACAGCGGCTTGTCCAGGCCGAGCGCCCGGTCGAGCGCTTCCACCGAGCGCTGCGGCGCCAGCGGCCCGAGGATCAGCCGGCCCGGGTTGCCCGGCAGCACGCGCATCAGCAGGAAGGCGAGGACGGTGGCGCCGAAAACCGCTCCGATCGAGCCGAGCAGCCTTTTTCCGACCAAGCGACCCATCGTGCGCTAGAGCCTCGCGTACTGCCCGCGGGGATCGAGGAGGTCGCGCATCCGGTCGGAGAGCATGCTCATCGCCGTGACCGTGATCAGCAGCGCGACTCCTGGAAAGACGCTGATCCACCACTGGCCGGTGAGGGCGAAGGACAGGCCTTCGGTGATCATCGCGCCCCACTCTGGCGTTGGAACCTGCGCACCGAGACCGACGAAGCTCAGCCCGGCGAGCGCGAGCACCGCATAGCCGAAGGCGGCTGCCATCTGGATGAACAGAACCGGCAGCATGTGCGGCGCGACGTGGCGGGCGATGATGCGATTGCGCGTCGCTCCCATCGCGTGAGCGGCTTCGATAAACGGCAGCGAGCGGATACGCAGTGCCTCGCTGCGCAGCAAGCGCGCGTACCACGGGATCGACACGAGCGCCACTCCAGCTGCGGCCGTGCCCAGGCCGACACCGAGGCCGACGGTGACAGCCATCGCGAGGATCAGGGGCGGGAACGCGAGGATCGCGTCCATGACGCGCATCGCCACGCCGTCACTGACGCCGCCGATCGTGCCGGCGAGCAGGCCGATCAGGCCGCCGATCACCGCGCCAACGAGCGTTATCAGCGACGCCGCCACCAGCGAGATGCGAGCCCCGGAGGCGACGCGCGCCAGCACGTCGCGCCCGAGCTGGTCGGTGCCCATCGGGTGCGCGAGCGAGGGCGGCTGCAACGAGTTGATCAGATTCTGCGTGTCGGGGTTCTGATCCCACACGATCGGCACGAAGATCGCGAACAGCACCATCAGCACAAGCACGGCCAGCGGCACGGCGAGCTTGCGGTCGGCGAGCACCGTACGCAGTGCTTCGTTGGCGCGGGCGGAGAGGCCAGAGCCCGTCGGGCCCGTCGGCTCCGGTGGGCGCACCTCCGCGAGATCCTCACCGCCGATCGTCAACGATCTTGAGCTCACGCTGCGCTCCACCTGTTCCGTTCGATTTGGAAGTACGTCGTTCGGTATATTACGGCTGTCGCGCGCGCGCGCGCAAGGCGTATGCGCCGGCGCGCGGAGCGATCACCACGATCAGAGGAGTCGCCGATGAGCTGTCGGGCAACGCGAGAGGGCCTTCGCGCATGAGCGAGCCCGTGATGCTCACCTGCGCGGTGGCGGGCGGGGTCATCACCGGCAACCCCAACCAACCGGTCGACCGCGACGACGTGATCAGGGAAGCGGTGCAGGCCGCGCGGGCCGGCGCCAGCATCGTGCACATCCACGCGCGCACGACTGACGGCGAGATGACCCAGGCGCCGGAGGATTACCTGGCGATCAAGCACGCGATCCGCGAGCAGGTCGACGACATCGTCCTGAACTTCACCACCGGTGGCAAGCTCGGCGCACCCGCTGAGGAGCGCCGCCGCTCCCTGCACGCGCAGCCCGAACTCGCGTCCCTGAACTGCGGCAGCATCAACTTCGGTCCTGACGACGTCGTGTTCATGAACCCCAGCTCGCTGATCGCCGAGCTGGCCGAGGAGATGGCCCGGCGCCAGATCGTGCCCGAGTACGAGTGCTTCGACATCGGCATGGCCGTGACCGCGGCCAGGCTCGCCGCAACGGCGAACGGCGCGCGGGGAATGATGCACATGGTGCTCGGCGTGATCGGCGGCGCTCCCCCGAACGTCGAGACGATCTCGCTGTTCGCCTCGCTCGTCCCGGCTGGCGTCCCGTGGATGGTGACGGCGATCGGTCGGCACAACTTCCCGATGATGGCGGTTACGCTCGCGCTCGGCGGTCACATCAGGACCGGCCTGGAGGATGTCGTGTATGTCGCACCTGGTGAGTATGCGGACTCCAACGCGCAGCTCGTCACGCGGGCGAAGGCCGTCTGCGAGGCGGTCGGGCGACCGGTCGCGACCCCTGCACAGGCGCGCGAGATCCTCGGGATACGGGGCTCTTGACGCTGGTTCGAGCGAGAGGTAAGTTTTGGCATATCGACTGATCGTCATGAATAATAAAAGCCTAGGCGCTCGGCAACCCGAGTGAGGGGTTTCGGGAGGCTGATGGGAGTGCCTGGGGCGTAGTCTGGGCAAGCGAAGGGAGGACATTCATCCAATACAAGCGTCAGAGGCGCTCCGCCTCGCAAGGTGGCCAGAGTCGAGAGAGACCCGATCAACCGCACTACCGATGGAGACCCCATGAACCGCATTGAAAGACGTGTCGCGCGCGGACCGATGAAGGGCATGTGCGCTCTGACGGGCATCGCGGCCGTACTCGCCCTGGCCGCGTGCGGCAGCAGCTCGAGCTCGAGCACGAGCACGAGCTCGGCGGGCCTGAGCACGGCCCCGAGCAACCCAAACGCCACGATCGTGACGAACTTCGCGATCGCGCCGGCCACGCTCGACCCGGACTTCACCGAGGCCAACCAGGAAGTCGGCATCGACGGCGCCCTGTACTCGACGCTGACCCAGGCCGGGCACGTTCCGGGGCCGATTCCCGGCACGACCGAGGCGAACTTGAGTCCGACGGCGGTGAATCCGTATCTGGCCACCTCGTGGGCGTTCAGCAACGGCAACAAGACGCTCACGTTCCACATGCGCACGGGGCTGAAGTTCCCGAGCGGCGACCCCGTCAACGCGGAAGCGGTCGTGTGGTCGCTCAAGCGCGACATCACCTCCGGCAGCGGCGGCTACTCAGTCTTCGAGGAATCGGAATTCAAGCCCACGCCGCTGGTGTCCTCGATCACCGCGCCGAACCCGAGCACGGTCGTGCTCAACTACAAACGCCCGGCGCCCAACCAGCCCTCGGTGCTGGCCTCGCCGGAGATGTCGATCTATGACCCCGCGGTCGTCGAAGCCCACGGTGGCCAGAAGCCGGCGAAGCCGAACGAATACCTGGCCACCCACAGCGCCGGCTACGGCCCGTACCTGCTCAAGAGCTACCAGGCCGGCCACCAGCTCGTACTGGAAGCCAACCCGAGCTTCTTCGAACCGGCAAAGACCAAGAACATCATCGTCAACTTCATCCCCGACGACGAAACGCTGTTGCTGGACGCCAAGTCGGGAGCCGCGGATGTCAGCTACGGGCTCTCGAACGAGGCCGCCCACAGCCTCACGACCGATTCCTGCTGCGTCGTCGGGGCGTTCTCATCACGCGAAGGCCAGGGCATCATCCTCCCCGAGAACAGCAAAAACCCGGAGTTCGAAAACGAAAAGTTCCGCCAGGCGCTGGCCTATGCGGTGCCCTACGAAGGGATCCTGAAAACGGTCGCGTTCGGCTACGGCCAGCTGTACTACGGCGAGTGGATGCCTTCTTACTCGTTCTATAGCGCGTCGGTCGGAAAACCGCACGAATACAACATCGAAAAGGCCAAGCAGCTGGCGAAAGAATCGGGCGTCAAGACGCCTGTCAGCTTCCCCATCTACGTGGCCCAGGGCTCTATCCCGAGCAAGGAAATCGCGACCGCCGTCGCGGGCTCTTGGGCGCAGCTGGGGGTAAACGCCCAGGTCAAGACGGTCTCGGCGGCTCAGTCGCTCGAAATCGAGTACGAATCGCACGCCGGTCCGCTCGTGATCGCGATCGGCCCACAGATCGTGGCGCCCGAGTACTACTGGGCCTACGACCTGCAGTGCCCCAACGTCAACCCCTACAACGACTCGCTCATCTGCATTCCACAGGCCGACAAACTGATGAACTCGCTCGCGTATGTCAGCGACCCGGAAAAGGCGCAGCAGATCGTCAACGAAGCGGATGCGCTGTACGTCAAAGCGACGCCGCAGATCTGGGTGTACAACCAGAAGCTGGTGACGGTCCTGGGCAAGGCCATGACCCACTTCTACTCGAGCGATCTGCCCGAATTCCGTTTCTGGGAAAAGAGCTAAGGGCGATCGCATAACGCAGCCGAAGTACCCGGCGCCCGGTCTCCAGCGAGTCCGGGCGCCGTCGCCGGTCTGCAACGAGTCCGGGCGCCGTCGCCGGTCTCCAGCGAGTCCGGGCGCCGTCGCCGGTCTGCAACGAGTCCGGGCGCCGTCGCCGGTCTAGTACGCTCCCGCCAGCCATGAGAGCGGTCACCTTTCAGGCCCCCGGCGTGGTGAGCGTCGAGGAGCGTCCCGAGCCCGAGCCGCTCGACGGCGAAGACGCGGTCGTGCGAATCGAGGCGACCGGCGTTTGCGGGTCGGACCTGCACATCTTCCACGGGCGTGTGCAGATCGAGCCGGGCTTCACGATCGGCCACGAGTACGTCGGTACGGTCGTTGCGGCGGGCGATGCGGTGACCCGCGTGGCGGTGGGCGACCGCGTGCTCGGCTGCTTCCAGACCGCCTGCGGGAGCTGCTACTTCTGCAGGCGCGGCCTGTTCCATCGCTGCCTGCAGTCGCGCACCTTCGGCCACGGTGCCGCGCTCGGTTCGCTGCAGGGCACGCAGGCGGACATGGCGCTCGTCCCTCACGCCAACCTCGTGCTGCGGCGCGTGCCCGAAGGCATGAGCAGCGACGTGGCGCTGTTCGCGGGAGACGTGATGGGAACCGGCTTCCACGCGGTCGAGAGCAGTGGCCTGCGCCCCGGCGACGTGGCGGCCGTGCTCGGTCTGGGTCCGGTGGGTCTGTGCGCGGTCCAGGTGGCGCGCGCGGCCGGCGCGGCGCACGTGTACGCGATCGACACGGTTCCCGAGCGCCTGAGCATGGCCGAGTCCTTCGGCGCCGAGCCGCTGCACCTGCGCGAGCAGGACGTCCGCGGGGTGGTGCGCGCCGGGACCGAAGATCGCGGGGTCGACGCGTGCATCGACGCGGTCGGCGATCCCCAGGTGCTGGACATGGCCATCCGCCTGACGCGGGCGTGCGGCAGCGTCCAGTGTGTCGGCGTGTACGCCGAGCGCGCCGAGGTCCACCTCGGCCTGCTTTGGCTGAAGTCGCTGACGCTGCGCGGCGGCCAGGCCAACGTGATCGGCCACGTCGACCGCGTGCTGGCGATGATGTCCGAGGGCGTGCTCGATCCGACGGCGCTGGTCACCCACCACATGAAGCTCGAGCAGGCACCCGAGGCCTACGCGGTCTATGACCGGCGCGAGGCGCTGAAGATCGTCCTCACGCCCTGAGCGCGACCGCCTTCGGGTGGAGGCCTATCGCTCGTCGCGAGCGTGGTGCTGCAATGGCTATACAGATCCCACGTGCGTCACGCGAGCACCGCAACGAAGCGCCAGTCGAGCACCTCGCAGGGGTCGCCGTCGCCGAACGCGAGAACGCGCGAGCGCAGGTGCGCGAGCGCTCCACCGTTCGCCAGCTGCTCGAGTCGCTCGAGCTCGAGCTCGCTGTGGAGGGTGTCGCCCTCGTGCACCGGTGCGAGGTGCTCGCACGAGTGCCAGCCCACGATCGTGACGATCTCGGGGAGCGCTCGCGTCGCCTGCGCCGCCGCCAGGCCGATCGTGTGGCCGCCGTAGACCAGCCTGCGCCGGTCGGGCTGCGTGTGGCGATCGTGGTGCACCGCGGCTACATTCAGCGTCAACCTGGCCAGCTCGGGGGCGGAGCTGACGACGTCGCCTCCGTGCAGGCTCCAGCGCGTGCCCGCCTGCAGCTGCGCGATCCGCTCGCGCCCGGCGCCTGGAAACGCGTCCAGGCGCCACGTCGAGGTAGCCGACCGCAGCGCGGCTGAGCGCAGCTCCGAGGGGACGTCCTCGAAGGAGTCGGCGCGTCCGCTGCGGCCGCCGGGATCGCGCAGCGGCAGCAGCGCGCAACGCCAGAAGTCGAGCACCGGGCGAGCGTCCTGGTCAGTGGTGCGCACGCGCAGGGCCACCAGGCCGCTGGCCGGCCGGCCGGGTCGCGGCGCCGTCTGGCGCAGGCCCACCACCTCGGTGCTCGTCGACAGCGTGTCGCCGATAACGGGCGCTCGCGCCAGGACGAGCCCGCGGTAGAAGAGGTTCGCGATCACGCGGCCGGTCAGCACCGTCGACTGGCCGATCGCCACGTCCCACACGAGCGCAGGATGCGCCAGCGGTGCGCGCAGCCCCAGGAGGTCTCGGGCGAGCTTGCGGTCCAGCGCGAGCCGCAGGCGATCGCCGACGATCGCCTGGTGAACCGCCGCCATGCCCTCGGTCAGCGTGACCGACGGCGCCGAGCGCTCGACGCGGCCGACCACCAGGTCCTCGAAGAAGGGCGCGGAAGCCAGATGGGGCGGGTCGGTCTCAGACATGATCGGATGCGAGGCTCACGGGCCCGGCAGGTACAGCCCGTCGGGAACTGGCGCCCGGCCGTGCGAGAGCGCGAGAAAGCCGATGAGCAGAGCAACGGCGATCGTCGCATACGCCGCGCGCTGACCGGCCGCCTGCGCGATCGCCGCGGCGCCGGTCGCGCCGAGGGCGTTGCCCGGCGGCCACGTGAGGTCCATGATCGCGACCGCCATCACCTGTCCGACGCCGGCTGTCGTGCAGGCGTCGGACAGCATCACCATCAGGGGCGCCCATAGGACGCCGGTCAGCACGAGCGCCCCGATCACGAGGAGCGCCAGCACCCAGCGGTTTTCGGCCCACGGAACGGCGAGCACGACCGGAAAGCTCGCCAGCAGCGCCAGCCGAATCGGGCGCAGCGGGCCCTGCCGGTCTGACCAGCGCCCGAACCGTGGCCGGATCAAGATCCCGGCGACCGCGGCGACGCCGAAGGTGGCAGCGATCTCACCCGGCCCTGCGCCGAGGCTGTGTTGCTGCAGCGGCGCCAGCACGCTGACGGCGGCCAGCACTATCGCCGGCAGGATCGCGATCCACATCGCCGTCCTGACATGCCCGGAGGACAGCATCGAGCGAAGCCGCAGCTGCCTGCTCTCAGCCGCCGGTGGGCGCGGAAAGCGCCGCGTGACGAGGGCCAGCAACAGGCTGAACACGGCGATCGCGCCGAAGGTCGAGGCGCGCCCGACTGCCGCCGCGACGCCGCCGGCGACCGGTCCCGCAATCGCGCCGGCCTCGCTGACGCCGAACGCGAACCCGAGCATCTCGCCGCGCCGCTGGACCGGCGCCACCTCGAGCAGCCACACCATCGCCGCCGTCCAGCACGCAGCGCCGGCGAGGCCCTGCGCGAAGCGTGCGGCGAGCAGCTCGTCGTAGCTGCGCGCGAAGCCGAACGCGACGCTCATGGCCGCGAACGTCACGAGGCTCGCGAGCGCGGTCGTCTGCACGCCGACGCGCACCGCGATCATCACCGCAGGGATCGCGCCGACGAGCGCGCCGATCGCATACATCGCGACCAGCACACCCACCTGGGAGGTCGAGAGACCGAGTTCGTGCTTGAGTCCCGGCAACAGCGGCGAGAGCACCGCGAAGAAGAACAGCTCCAGGAACATCAACGCGGAGATCACTAGAAGCAGCCGGCGCACACTCCGATCCTAGGCCCAGTCGAACGAGCGCTCGACAGCCTTCTTCCACTGCGTGTGCTCGCGTGCGCGCACCCGCTCGTCCATGCGCGGCTCCCAGCGCCTGTCCTGCGTCCACAGCTCGCGCAGCTCTCCCTCGCCCGGCCAGAAGCCAGCGGCCAGGCCCGCCGCGAACGCCGCGCCCAGCGCGGTGGTCTCGGTCACCTTCGGCCGAATCACGGGCACGCCGAGCACGTCGGCCTGCAACTGCATGAGCAGCTCGTTCGCGGTCATGCCGCCATCGACCTTCAGCTCGGCGAACGGGAGCTCGGCGGTCGCGCCCACCGCGTCGAGCACCTCGCGCGTCTGCCACGCGGTCGCCTCGAGCACCGCGCGTGCGATGTGCCCCGCGCTGGCGTACGCGGTCAGCCCCACGATCACGCCGCGCGCGTCGTCGCGCCAGTAGGGAGCGAACAGCCCGGAGAAGGCGGGCACGAAGTACACGCCGCCGTTGTCCTGCACCGTCCGGGCGAGGTCCTCGACCGCCGCCGCCGTCTCGATCAGCCCCAGCTGGTCGCGCAGCCACTGCACGGCGGCGCCCGTCACGGCGATCGAGCCCTCGAGCACGTACGTCGTTGGCGCCTCACCGACTTTCGCGGCGACGCTCGTGAGCAGGCCGTCGCAGTGCACGATCTGCTCTCCGGTGTGGACGAGCAGGAATGAGCCCGTGCCGTAGGTGTTCTTGGCCTCGCCCCGCTCGAAGCAGGTCTGGCCGAACAACGCGGCCTGCTGGTCGCCGAGCATGCCCGCCACAGGGCGACCGCCGAGGGCGGTGCCGGCTGCCTCGCCGTAGAGCTCGCTGGAAGAGCGGATCGCCGGCAGCACGCTGCGCGGAACGCCCATCAACTCCAGGCTCGGCTCATGCCATTCGAGCGTCCTCAGATCCATCAGCATCGTGCGGCTGGCGTTGGTCACGTCTGTGGCATGCACGCCCCCGCGCGGCCCGCCCGTCAGGTTCCACAACAGCCACGCGTCCATGTTCCCGAAAGCCAGCTCCCCGTTCTCGGCCCGCTCGCGCGCGCCGTCGACGTTGTCGAGGATCCAGGCGATCTTGGGGCCGGAGAAGTACGTCGACAGCGGCAGCCCGACGCGCGCCCGCAGGCGGTCAACTCCCACTGTTCCTGCGAGCTCGCGCACGAGCGCGGCGGTACGCGTGTCCTGCCAGACGATCGCGTTGTGCACCGGCTCGCCGGTGCGGCGATCCCACACGACCGTCGTCTCGCGCTGGTTGGTGATGCCAATCGCCGCGACGTCCCCGGCGTGTGCGTTCGCTCGCGCGAGCGCGCCGTCGATCACCTCCTGGGTGCGCCGCCACACCTCGCGGGCGTCGTGCTCGACCCACCCGGCGTGCGGGTGGATCTGCTCGTGCTCGCGCTGGTCGAGCGCCTTGACGCGCGCGTTGGCGTCGAACAGAATCGCGCGGGTGCTGGTCGTGCCCTGGTCGATCGCCGCCACGTACTTGGCCATATCCTCACCCTACGCGTGTGCTCGGCAGCCCGGTGTATGGTGAGCGTCCGTGCGCTCCGACCCCAAGCGTGGGCGCGACGGCCGGCGGTGGTCGCTGCTTGCGACGGCGCTCGGTGCCCGTCTGTCCTTCGCCAAAAGGTATTCGGCACTCCCGGCTGCGCTGCTGCTGATCGTCGTCCCCGTGATCGCCGCCCCGCCCGGGCGTGTTGGCGGCGACGCTACCGGCGGCGTGGGTTCGCGCGAGCCCAGCGCTCCGCGCTCCGGAGCGCGCGCGGAGCTGTATCGCATCACCGGCTGTCGCAGCCGCGGCACGCTCGCCTACACGCACGGTCCGGTCAGGCGCGAGGTGGCGATCGGCTTCGACGATGGGCCGGCCCCCGACACCGGCGCGTTCGTGACGATGCTCGCGCGCAGCCACGCGCTAGCGACCTTCTTCATGATCGGCAAGCAGATCAGCGCCGGGTACAGGCCGACGCTGCTGCGCGAGCTGCGCAACGGCGACGTGCTCGGCGATCACACGTTCACCCACCCCTACCTCACGATGGTCGGCGACGTTCGCGGCCAGCTGCAGCGCACGATCGCGGTGATCCGCTCGCTCAGCGGCTACACGCCGTGCGTGTTCCGCCCCCCGTACGGCGCCTACAACCAGTCGATCATGCAGACCGCTCGCTCGCTGGGTCTGGCGACGGTGCTCTGGAACGTTGACCCCAGCGACTACACGCTGCCGGGCATCGCCGCGATCGAGCAGCGCGTGCTGGACCAGGTGCGGCCAGGCTCGATCATCATCTCCCACGACGGCGGCGGCCCTCGCGGCCAGACGCTGGCCGCCTACCCGGCGATCATCGCTTCGCTGCGTGCGCGCGGCTATCGCATCGTCACGATCCCACAACTGCTCGGCTTCCGCCCGACGTACGCGCCCTGCATCGAGCTGTGTGACGGCATCGGCGTGCGGCGCGCGCAGCTGCCGAGCGACGCGATCATCGAACCGGCGCCCTAACGGCCGCTGGCCGGCCGGTAGAGACGCGCGTCGCCTGGTGGACGCGCGCGCGGCACGGGCGTGCTTAGAATAGGCGTCCACAGCGCACGCGCCCGTAGCTCAGTGGTCAACGGTTCTCTTCGGGGAGCCAAAGAGCAGCGGTCTTTCAAGCCGCAGGCCGCGGGTTCGATTCCCGCCGGGCGCACTTTCATAAAATACCCTGTGCGGGTCAGTTGAACGCGCCAGGGCGCGCCGCTCACTCGGACTCTCGCAGCGCGTCATCCAACGAGCAACGCCTCGTCGGCTTCCTCCTCGGAAAGCGTCTCGATCGCCTCGCGCAGCTTCTCCTTCGCGGTCATCGTCCACCGAACGGTAGCGCGCGCATACGTCGTGGGGGGCTTCTCGTTGGGTTGCTGCACGGTTTGCATGCCAATTGATCGGGTTAAGTTGACATCCTGCGTAAAATTTGATTTATATGTCGTGCGGGGTTCGTTTCCCGCCCATCCGGAGGGCCAGCAGCATCGGGTGGCGTAACGGTTGCGGAGGAACGGAAGGGATGGGAGAGATGGGCTTTGGGTCAAGCACTATGCGAGGCCGATCGCAGGAGGGATGCACGCCCGTGGGCGGGAGCCCCGCAGGCGTGCGAGCTGGAATCGAGGCCTGCTGGAGATGAGACTGTTCGTCTGCCACGAGCACCGGATGTTCCGCGCGCTGCACGGCCGCTGGCCGTACCGGCGCTCCCACTGTCGCCACGACCTGCACTGGCTCGTGCAGGTGCACCCGCACACCTGCTGGTGCTCGAGCGCGCGCGCTCACTCGCTGGCGGGCCTGCGCACCTGCAGCCGCCGACCGTAGGGGAGCTAAGGAGAGGATCGGGGGGAGGCCCCGTCCCTACAGGCCCGACAGCGAACGAGGTCGGGCCGGTAGGGGCGGATTCCCGTTGACGCGGCCGTCGGCACTGAGCGCGTGCGCGGCGATCGCATCGATCAAGCGTGGCCACACCGCCCGCGGAAGGTCGTGGCCCATGCCCTCGATCGTCATCAGCTGGGCCCCCGGAATCGCGCGCGCGGTTGCCCGTCCGCCCGAGGGCGCAACAAGCGGGTCGGCGGTGCCGTGGACGACCAGCGTGGGCGCGGTTATGCGTCGCAGCTCGGCGGTGCGGTTGCCCGCGGCGATGATCGCGGCGAGCTGACGCCCCGGCCCCTCAGGGTCGTGGTCGCGGTCGTAGCTGGCGGTCGCGATCGCGCGCAGGTCCCGGGGATCCTGAGGCAGGCCGGGCGAGCCGACCACAGCGAACAGGTGCTCCATGTGTGCGATCACGGCCTCGCGTCCGCGCGGAGGGCGGCGCAGCAAGAGCGGGTAGACGCGTGGCGAGGGCTGCCCGCTGCGCAGGCTACCGGTGTTGGACATGATCGACACCAGCGAGCGCACCGCGCCCGCGTGGCGCGCAGCGAGCGTCTGGGCGATCATGCCACCCATCGAGGCGCCGATCACGTGTGCAGGGGCCAGGTCGAGCTCGCGCAGCAGGCTCGCGGCGTCGTCGGCCATGTCGCCGAGCGTGTAACGCGCTGCGCGCCTCGAGCGCGCCAACAGCTGCGGGACCGTCGGCGGGCGGCCCACCACGTGGGTTGAGCGTCCGATATCGCGGTTGTCGAAGCGGATCACCTGAAAGCCACGCCCGGCCAGCTCGCGACAGAAGTCCTCCTGCCAGGCGATCATCTGGGTTCCGAGCCCCATGATCAGCAGGGCGGTCGGGTCCGAGCGCTCGCCAAAGGCCTCGTAGCAGAGCGTGATTCCCCTCCCCACATCGCAGAACTCCTCAGACACGATCCTGCGACTCTAGCGGCACACATCGCCGGTCGGCAACGCTAGTAGGATCGATTGCAATGGCTGCTTCGCCCGAATCGAGGAACCGATCGGAGATCGAAGGCCAGGCCCCCGCGGGCGGTGCGCGAGCCAGCGCGGCAGTGGTCGATGCGCCGGAGATCCGCAAGCTGTCGATCGACACGATCCGCGGGCTGTCGATGGATGCGGTCCAGCGCGCCAACGCCGGCCATCCCGGCACCGCGATGGCGCTGGCGCCGCTTGCGTACATCCTGTTCAAGCGCTTCCTGCGCGTGAACCCGAACGACACCGCCTGGCCCGACCGCGACCGCTTCGTCCTGAGCTCCGGCCACGCGTGCGTGCTGCAGTACTCGCTGCTCCATCTCTGTGGCTACGACCTCGGACTCGAGGACCTCCGCCAGTTCCGCCAATGGGGCTCGCGCACGCCCGGGCATCCCGAGCGCGGCCACACGCCGGGCGTCGAGGTCACCACCGGGCCGCTCGGGCAGGGCTTCGCCAACGCCGTCGGGATGGCGATCGCCGAGCGCTTCCTCGCCGATCGCTTCAATCGACCCGGGCGGGAGATCGTCGACCACCACGTCTACGTGATCTGCTCCGACGGCGACCTGATGGAGGGCATCAGCCAGGAAGCGGCCTCGATCGCCGGGCACTTCGCGTTGGGCAAGCTGATCGTCTGCTACGACGACAACCACATCACGATCGATGGGACCACGTCGATCTCGTTCGACGGCGAGAACCATACGGCGCGTATGCAGGCTGACGGTTGGCACGTCCAGCGCGTCGAGAACTCCGAGGATCTCGACGCGCTGGAGGCGGCGATCGCCGCGGCGCGTGCGGAAGCCGAGCGACCGTCGTTCATCGCGATCCGCTCGCACATCGCCTATCCGGCGCCCCACGCCATCGACACCGCCAAGGCGCATGGGGCGGCGCTGGGCGAGGCGGAGGTGCGCGCGACCAAGCAGGTCATGGGCTTCGATCCCGAGCGCACGTTCTGGGTGGACGAGCGCGTGTACGAGCACATGTCGCTGCGGGAGCACGGCGCCGAAGCGCAGCAGGACTGGCAGCTGCGCGAGCAGCAGTGGCGCGAGGCGCTCCCGGACGTGGCCGCCGACTGGGATCGGGCGTGGGCCGGGCGTCTGGGCGAGGGCTGGCGCGAGTCGCTGCCCAGCTTCGCCGCGGGCGAGCAGATCGCCACCCGCGCCGCAGGACAGAAGGTAATGGCCGCCTTCGCCGAGTTCGCGCCAACGATGATCGGCGGCGCCGCCGATCTGGTGGAGTCGACCAAGACCGTGTTCGACGGCGGCGGTGAGTTCTCCAGCGTGCACGCCGGGCGCAACGTCCCGTTCGGCATCCGCGAGCACGCGATGGGCGCGATCGTCAACGGCACCGCCGCACACGGCGGGATCGTCAAGCCCTACGGCTCGACGTTCCTGACGTTCTCCGACTACATGCGTGGCTCGGTGCGCCTGTCGGCGTTGATGGGTCTGCCGGTGCTGTGGGTTTGGACGCACGACTCCGTTGGGCTCGGCGAGGACGGACCGACCCACCAGCCGGTCGAGCACTACGCCGCGCTGCGCGCGATTCCCCGGCTGTGGGTGATCCGCCCCGGCGACGCCAACGAGACGGCGGCGGCCTGGCGGGTGGCGCTCGAGCGCGAGGACGGGCCGGTCGCCCTGCTCCTGTCCCGCCAGAGCATCCCCGTGCTCGACCGCACCGAGGTCGCGCACGCGCAGGGGCTCGAGCGCGGCGGCTACGTGCTGTGGGACTCGTTCCCCGCCACTCAACCGCGGGCCGGCGCCGGGGCCGGCGCCGTCGACGGTGCGGACGGCCTCCCGCAGATCGTGCTGATCGCCACCGGCGCGGAGGTGGCGCTGACGCTCGCAGCCGGGCGGACGCTCGCCGAGCAGGGCACGCGCGTGCGCGTCGTGTCGATGCCGTGCATGGAGCTGTTCGAAGCGCAGTCGCAGGGGTACCGCGACGCGGTGCTCCCACCCGCGGTGAGAGCCCGGCTGGCGGTCGAGCCGGGGGCGAGCATGAGCTGGTGGAAGTGGGTGGGGCTCGACGGCGACGTGCTCGGCCTGGACCGGTTCGGCGCGTCCGCGCCGGGTATTACGGTGCTCGAGGAGTTGGGCTTCACCGCCGGCAACGTCCTTGCGCGCGCAAACGCGCTGCTTGAATCAAGACACTGAGAGGAGACACGATGCCCGCCGATGCACTCCAGCCCCTCCAGCGCCTGTCGGCCCTCGGCCAGAGCGTGTGGGTGGACTTCCTCTCACGCGAGTCGATCCGTGGCGGACACCTGCAGGAGCTGATCGACCGCTACGCCGTGGTCGGGGCCACCTCGAACCCGACGATCTTCCAGAAGGCGATGAGCCAGGGCAACGCCTACGACGAGCAGCTGCACGAGCTGGCGGCGCAGAGCGCGGACGTCTACGGGACGTTCTGGGCCCTGGCACAGCAGGACATCAAGGACGCCTGCGACGTGTTTCGCCCGGTGTGGGACCGCACCGGCGGCCGCGACGGGTACGTCTCGCTCGAGGTCGACCCGAGGTTGGCATACGAGACGCTGCAGACCTTCCGCGAGGCGATGCGCCTGCATGAGAGCGTGGACCGCCCGAACCTGATGGTCAAGATCCCGGCCACCAAGCCGGGGCTCGCGGCGATCGAGGACGTCGTGGCCGAGGGGCGCTCGATCAACGTCACGCTGATCTTCTCGCTGCGCCGCTACGCCGAGGTCGCCGAGTCCTACCTGCGGGGGATCGAGCGGCTGATCGCCGCGGGTGGAGACCCGAGCACCGTCGCGTCGGTCGCGAGCTTCTTCGTATCCAGGATCGACAGCGAGGCCGACCGGCGCCTGGACGAATTGGATCCCGCCCACCGCGCGGACGAGCTGAAGGGCAAGCTCGCGATCGCCAACGCGCGACTCGCCTACGGCCACTACCTGGAGACGTTCACCGGTCCGCGCTGGGAGTATCTGGAGGGCAAGGGCGCCACTCCGCAGCGGGTGCTGTGGGCCTCGACGTCGACCAAGAACCCCGCCTACCCTGACACGCTCTACGTGGACGAGCTGATCGGACCCGACACGGTCAACACGGTGCCCGAGGAGACGCTCAAGGACTACCAGGATCACGGCGACCCGCAGCCGCGCCTGCAGAGCGGCCTGGAGGACGCGCGGCGGGTGTTCGAGGGGCTGGAGCGCGCGGGCGTCGACTACGAGGACGTCACCGACACGCTCGAGCGCGAGGGCGTCGAGAAATTCTCCGACTCCTTCGACGAGCTGATGCAGGCGCTGCGCGCCAAGCAGGATTCGCTCGCGCCGGCGTGATCGCGCCAGTGGCAGGGATGGGACGAGCACGCGGATCAGCAGCTCCCGCGTGGGGACCTACGCTAGGGTCGAGCACGTGCCGCTCGCGCTGATCACCGGGGCGTCGACCGGAATCGGTCGCGCCACCACGCTGCGCCTGGCCGGGAAAGGCTGGACGGTGCTGGCCGGGGTACGTGACCCGACGGTCGGCGAACGGATCGTCCAGGAGGCCGGCGCGCGCGGACGGGTGCTGCCGCTCGCGCTCGAGGTGACCGACGCCGCGCAGATCGCGGCGGCCGCGGCGCAGGTCGAGCAGGAGGCCGCCCGCGCGGGTGCGTCCGAGCGCGGTGGGCTGGACGCGCTCGTCAACAACGCGGGGATCGGCATCGGCGGCCCGCTGGAGCTGGTCCCGCTGGATGACCTGCGCAGGCAGTTCGAGGTCAACGTGTTCGCACAGGTCGCGGTCACGCAGGCGATGCTGCCCGCGCTGCGCCGCGCCGGTGGGCGGATCGTGTTTGTGTCCTCGATCGGCGGACGCGTGGCGATGGCGTTCACCGCTCCCTACGCAGCCTCCAAGCACGCGCTCGAGGCGTTCGGCGACGCCCTGCGCGTGGAGCTGCGCAGCTCCAACGTCCAGGTGGCGCTGGTGGAGCCTGGGTCGGTGGCGACACCGATCTGGGACAAGATCCGCGCGGAGGCCGAGCGCGTGGTCATTCCGCCTGAGCTCCAGCAGCCATACGGGCGGGTGCCGGCGGCGATGGACAAGGTGATCCAGGACACCGCGCGGCGCGGCGTCGCCCCCGAGCTCGTGGCCGAGACGATCGAGCGCGCGCTCACCGCGCGGCGCATGAGGTCACGGTATGTCGTCGGCAGGGACGCGAAGGCGATGCTGCTCGCCAAGCGCGTGCTTCCGGATCACATCTTCGACAGCGTCGCACGGCGGGCGCTCGGGGTGTGAGGCGCGCTCACGGCGGCGGTGGGTATACCGCCAGCCACGCGAACACGCTTGTGGTGGCGGTCTGCGTCTGGAGCATGTCCGGCAGCGCGTAGCGTTCGGGCAGGGTTTCGCCGTTCCAGGAGAGCAGGTACAGGCCTTCGCCGTTAGCCGCGCGCGTGTGCGCGTCGCGCGCGTTGTCCGCCGCGAGCAGGTACAGCGTGGGGTCGCCGTCGAGCGAGTACAGCGCGAGCATCCACTGCAGGTAGATCGCGTCGTACTGGGGCGAGAAGTCGAGCAGGTAGCCGAAGCGGTTGAGCGCGGTCGCCTTCAGCTTCTCGGCGCGTTCGCATTCGCCCGTCGTGCCGGTGAGTCGGCACAGCACCGCCTGCGCGTAGATCAGCGGCGCCTCGATGTAGTCGATCGGAGTGGGGTCCAGGTTGCTGGCCGCATACAGCTCGTTGGCCGCGCTGAAGCCGCTCGTGTCGCCCCACGCCAGGAACTTGTGCGCCTGGCCGAGGGCGAAGCTCGAGTGGGTCTGCTGGTAGAGCAGCGTCGCCAGCAGCGTGCCCGACGCGAGCGCCTCACCCGCCCTGTACGGATGGTCGGTGTTCCACCAGATCCCACCCGCGCGGGAGTCCCAGCCGACGGTCGCGATGTAGCGCAGCGCGCGTTCGGCATCGACGAGATAGCGGCGCGCGGCGGTGGCGCGGTAGGCCTCTACGAACGCGATCCCCCACCAGCCGTTGTCGTCGAACCACGTCTCCGTGTCCGCTTCGCGGTCGCCCGGATAGGGTGAATAGCCGGGTATGGGCCGCAGTCCCCGGTTCAGGTAGCGCTCGGCTCCCGCTGCGAAGCTGGCGAGCGCATGCCGGTTCGCGGCAGTCGGTTGGGCGATTGCGATCGCGTCCAGCGACTCGAACAGCGGCGCGCTGTCCCAGATAGTGGCCAGCGGATAACGTTCGCGGTCGTTCAGCCGCGCGTCATACCAGCCGCGTCGCGGATCCCACCAGCGCTGCTGCGCCTGCGCGACACCGGCCTGCGCCAATGCCAGGTAGCGCTGCTGCGCGGCGCTCAGAGCTGGTGCGGGCGCGACCACGGGGACGCCCGACGCCGACGCCGGCGAGAGGGCGCGCGCCGAGCTCGCGCAGGAAATCGCGAGTGCGAGCGTCGAGAAGCAGAGCGTGAGCATGCGCATGACAGTTCAAACCCGGTACCGCGTAGATCGGCGCGGCGCTCGGATAGGATGAGGGCAGCGCCGCGGTGTTAAGGAGGACAGCTCTCAGTCGAGTCCGCTGCCGGGCGTAGCGACCCATGACCATCCGGGCGGAGCCCACCAGCAGCCGTGATCAGCCGGCGTCCAGCCCACGGCGGACGTCGCCGAGCGATGCTGCTGGCTGCGCGACGCCCTTCGCCCCGCCGCCGGCGCCGCCATCGGAACGGAGCGCGTGGCTGCTGGCGTGCTCGATCGCCGCGCTGGGTCTGTTGGTGCTGGTCGCGGTGCTCACCGGCGTCGTCGGACGCACGACGTCTGTGGCGCCACCTCCGGTGCTGGTCTCAGCGGCGACCCCGGTGCCGAGCTCACCAGGCTCCCCCGCCACACGCGCGAGCGCCGGCGTGGGCGCAAAGATCGTCGCGCAGCCGTCGGTAGGACAGCAGCGCGCCGACGCCGGGCGCTTCGTCGACGCCACCTGGACGCAGACGCACATCTCCAGGCGCTGGATGGAAGGCTTCTACCCGATCTACGCGACCGCCCAGAGCACGTTCGGTGTCAACTGGCTACTGCTGGCCTCGATCCACAGGCAGGAGTCGGCGTTCTCGACCGCGCCCGGCATCTACAACGGCCTGAACTTCGCGCACTGCTGCGGCGGCCCGATGCAGTTCAACGTCACCAACGGGGGGGCGGGCATCCCAACCACCTGGGACCTCGTCAGCGACTCCTACGTCTACGGCAAGCGCCCCGCCTCCTATGACCACATGACCGCCGCGCACCCGTCGATCTACGACGACTTCGACGCGATCATGGCCGCCGCGCACCTACTGTCCGCGGACGGAGCCGAATACGCGCTCAACGGCTCGGCGTGGGCTGCCGCGTACGACTACTACGGTCACGACGCCACCGGCGTCACCTACGCCGATGAGGTGCTCGCGCGCGCGATCGGCTGGTCCCAGCACGGCTTCTGCATCAACTGTGGCGTGGAACAGGCGATGGTCGAAGCGGTCCACGCCGCCTACGGTGCGCCGGTGCTGGCCGCACTCGAAGCCGAAGCGCCTCCGAAGGCCGCGGCCGCAACCCGCACCGCCCACCGCGCACGTCGCAAGTAGCCGGCACCGGCGCCGGCGGCGCCCGGTCAGGCGGCGTCGGCCTGTGCGATCAGCTCGCCGGCCACGCGGTCGGTGGCGCTGTTGGTGCCGCCGAGCAGCCGCCTGGACAGCTGCGCGCGGCGGAAGTACAGCGGCGCGTCGTGCTCCCAGGTGGCGCCGATGCCGCCGTGGACGGAGATCATCGTGCGCGCGGCGTAGTCGAGCGCGCGCCCGGCCACCGAGCGGGCGGCGCTGGCGGCGAGCGGAAACTCACGCGGCGCGCCGCGACGAGCCCAGCCCGCGTAGTAGAGCAGCGAGCGTCCGTTCTCGAGCTGGCGCAGCACCTCGGTCAGCGAGTGCTTGACCGCCTGGTAGGAGCCGATCGCGCGGCCGAACGTGTGGCGCTCCTTGGCGTATGCCACAGACACATCGAGCGCCGTCTCGACGCTGCCGAGCGACTCGGCGGCGATCAGCGCCTGCGCCAGGTACCAAGCGGCGGCGAGCGACTCCTCGGGTGCGTCGAGCACCACCGCCGGGGCGTCGGTGAGCGAGACGTGACCCAGCGATCTGGTCGCGTCGTAGCGTCGCACCGGCTGCACATCGACGCCGGGCGCGTCGGCGAGAACCGCCACGCCGAGCGGCCGGCCCTCGCGCAGCGCCACGCCCACCAGCACGTTGGCCCCCGGTGCGTCCGGCACGAACGCAAAGCTCCCGCTCAGCGATACGCGCTCATCTTGATTTGGATCCTGCCCATCCTCGGCGCGCGGCAGCGGCGAACGCGCGAGCCCGCCCGCCGGGTCTGCGCTCCAGCTCTGCTCGACGTCGCCCGGTGGCTGCGCTGGCAGGTACGCCGCTCGCCGCTCGCCGCTGGCCAGCGCGGGCAGGAACTCGGCCGCATTCGGCGCATCGCTGAGGATCGCCGTTGCCGGCAGATGACCGAGCAGAGGGATCCCCGCGAGCACGCGACCACACTCGCTAAGCACGAGCATCGCGTCGAACGCGTCCAGCCCCGCGCCGCCGTGCGCTTCGTCGATCAGCAAGCCCGGCCAGCCGGCCTCTCTGGCGGTCGGCCACAGGTCCGGCAGCGCGCTCTCGTCGCCCTCCAGCGCCTCGCGGGCCGCCTGCAGCGTCGGCGAGCGCGACAGCGCGCCACGGGCGGCCTCGCGCAGGAACACCTGCTCGTCCGACAGCGCCAGGTTCATACGGCTGCTCCTTCCTTCGAGCGCAGCTCCGAGAACGGGATGCCCTTGTCCAGACGTGGCTCCGGGGGCAGGCCGAGAACGCGCTCGCCGACCGTGTTCCTGAGGATCTCCTCGGTCCCGCCGGCCGACTTCAGGCCCGGGAGGAACGAGATCATGTAGGCCCACTGGCTGTCCTGCGACAACGCGTCGGGACCGCGGACATCGGCGATCAGATCGCCCGCCTTGATCGCACCGCTGACGATCGTGACCTTCGCAAGGCCCGCCTCCGGACCGGGGATCTGGCCTTTCTGAAGCGCCGTGAGCGTCCTGTAGCCCGTGAACCTCACCGCGAGCAGTTCGCTCGAAGATCTCGCCGAGCTGGTGGCGCACCTCGGGGTCGCGGCGGGCGTCCTCGTCTGCCGCGATCGCGGCCGCGAAGCGGGTCGAGCTGTAGCCCATTCCCTCGCCGCCGAGGCCGATCGTCACGCGCTCGAACATCAGCGTCGTCAGGGCCGTGCCCCAGCCGTTGCCGACGCCACCGACGACCGTGCCGCCGTCGAGCGCGACGTCGTCGAAGAAGACCTCGTTGAACTCCGCCTCGCCGGAGATCTGGCGTAGGCCGCGGACGGTGACGCCGTCGGCGTCCATCGGAACGATGAACATCGTCAGGCCCTTGTGCTTGGGCACGTCCGCGTCGGTTCGCGCGAGCAGTAGCCCGTACGAGGCGAACTGGGCGTTCGTCGTCCACACCTTCTGCCCGGTCAGCCGCCAGCTGCCGTCGTCCTGCAGGCGCGCGCGCGCCTGCACGGCCGCGAGGTCCGAGCCGGCCGCCGGCTCAGAGAAGAGCTGACACCAGACCTCGTCGCCGTGGAGCATCGGGCCGAGATAGCGGGACTTCTGCTCCTCGCTGCCGTGGGCGATGATCGTCGGGCCCAGCATGCCCACGCCGATCGCGTCGAGGATTCCGGGCACTTTTGCACGGGCGATCTCCTGGCCGCAGATCACCTGCTCGATCGGACCGAGGCCCTGGCCGCCGTACTCCTTCGGCCAGGTCACGCCCGCGAGCCCGCCCTCGGCGAGCTTGCCCTGCCATACGCGACGCGCGGCCACGATCTCGGCCTCGTCCTCGATCGCTCCCGGGCCCGCAAGGACGGGAGCCTCGGACTTGTGCTGCTCGAGCCAGCTGCGCACCTGTGCGCGATAAGCGGCCTGCTCCGGTGTGTCGTCGAGATCCACGTCGTCTCCTTTGGCTGACTGACCAGTCAATCTAGCTTGTGAAAGGTACCGCACCTAGGTGGGGTCGTGCGGCGGGCGCTGGCTGGTCTCAGGCGCCCGGTGGAAACGGCGCCTCGGGCACGATCGGCTGGTGGTAGACGTCCTCGAACCCCAGGTTCAGTAGCTGGCGAGCCTGCGTGCCGGGATCTTGGGAGTGCAGCACCACCACCCCGAGACGCACGCCGTGGCGTTCCGCGGTCGCCACCAGGCAGCGTCCGGCGGATTCCGTGTAACCGGTCTTCATCCCGGTGGCGCCTGGGTATTTGTAGATGAGCAGTGGGTTGTTGTTGTAGAGGTACAGCTTGCCGCCCTTGATCGGGAACGGCAGGACGGCGGAGTAGGTGCGGACGATGCTGGCGATGCGCGGCTGTTCAAGGTCGACGTGCGCGAGCACCGCGAGGTCGGCGGCGCACGAGAAGTTGTGTTCGTCGTAGTAGCCCGACGGCGAGGAATAGCGCGTGCAAGCGAGTCCTAGCTTGGCCGCCTCCTGGTTCATGCGCACGACGAACCGGTTGACGCTGCCAGCTACGTGCTGTGCGAGCGCCACGGCGGCGTCGTTGCCTGAGGGCAGCAGCAGGCCGTAGAGCATGCTCTCCAGCGGCACGTGCCTGCCGAGCGGCAGCACGCCGACCTTCGATCCGGCCATGTCCACCGCCTGCCTGGTGACGAGCACGGGCGCATGCGGTGGCGCCGATTGCACGGTGAGGAGCGCGGTCATCATCTTCGTGAGGCTTGCCATGTGCACGCGCGCGAACGCGTTGCGCTGCCATAGGACCTGGCCGCTCGAAACGTTGAACAACAAGCCCTCGCGCGGCGGATCGGCGAAGCGAACCTGCACGGGGTCTCGCTGTGGCGTCGAGATCCCCGCGAGCGCGATCGGTGGCTTGCCGAGCGCGAAGCCGGCCGGCGAGAGCGTCTGCGCGGGCCCGGGGCTCAGCCTGACGCGGGTCCGTGGGTGGGTCGAGCCGCGCGGGCTTTCCGTGGATCGGCTGGCGAACGCCATCTCCACGACCAGGGCGACGAGCACGGCCAGGCCGAGCGCGCCAAGGGCGAGCAGCCTGCGCCGGCGCCGGTCCCTGGCGGCGAGCGCTCGCCGCTTGCGCGTCTGGTCAGGCGTCAGGAAGGGCGAGTGGCTCATCTCCGAGGAGGATTGCGCAGTGCGCCGACGATGCCAACCGCGAGCAGCACGAGGATGAAGATCGACAGCAGGCTTGCGATGGTGAAGCCCTGTTCGACCACCGCGGCGTAGGTGAGGAAGGCGAAGCCCGCGACGAACACGAGCGCCGCGCCAAGCACGACCAGGCGGGTCATGCGGGTGTTCTCGCGCGCGCGATCATCGTTGTCTAGTTCACCGCCAGCGGCCGTTTGGCCTTGCCGCGTCCGAGGAACAACCGGATCACGAGCAGACCAAACACGAAGCCGCCAACGTGCGCGAAGTACGCAACGCCTTCGCCGCTCGATCCGATCCCACCCGCTCCGGCCAGGCCTGCGGCACCAAGGTAGAGCTGCGCCAAGAACCAGAATCCGAGCAGGAACACGGCGGGGACCTCGATGATCGTCACGAAGAAGATGATGAACACGAGCGTGAGCACACGTGCGCGCGGGTAGAGCAGGATGTAGCCGCCGAGCACGGCGGCGATCGCGCCGGAGGCGCCGAGCGTGGGAGCGGTCGAGCTCGGGTCGGCCAGCACCTGAGCGCCGAGCGCGACGAGGCCGCCGAGCAGGTAGAAGGCCACATAGCGCAGCCGTCCGGTGGCGTCCTCGACCGTGGGACCGAAGATCGCCAGGAACAGCATGTTGCCGAAGATGTGCAGGAAGCTGGCGTGCAGGAACATCGACGTGAACACGGTCCACAGCCTCTGCCCGTGGGTGAGCGCGTACGGGATCGCTCCGTAATGGAGCGCGACGCTCTCGCTGGGGCCGCCGAAGAAGCTACCGCCGTGACGGATCTCGAGCAGGTAGACGACCACGTTGATCGCGACCAGCACCACGGTGACGAGCGGGAACCGCGCGAGCGGGATGTTGTCCTTGAGCGGGAAGATCGGGCGAGACTAGCCGCTCGCCGCGAGCGGTCCGAGACCGTCGCGCGACTGCTTGCCCGCCCACCCCACGTGCTGGTCGGCGTGGTAGGAGGAGCGTACGAGCGGGCCGGCGGCGACGTGGTCGAAGCCGAGCTCGTAGGCGGCGCGCTCGAGCGCGGCGAACTCGTCCGGATGCAAGTAGCGCACGACGGGAAGGTGGCGCTCGGAGGGACGCAGATACTGCCCGACCGTGAGCACCTGCACGCCGTGCTCGCGCAGTGCTGCGAACGTCTCGACCACCTCCTCGTGGCTCTCTCCCAGCCCGACCATCAGCCCCGACTTGGTGACGACCTCCCCCTCGCCGAGCTCGCGCGCGAGGCGCAGCACGCGGCAGGAGCGCTCGAACCGTGATCCGCGGCGCGCGAGTGGATACAGACGGGGCACGACCTCGACGTTGTGGTTGAACACGTGGGGGCGCTCGGCGATGACCTTCGCGAGCGGCATCTCCTGTCCCTGGAAGTCGGGCGTGAGCACCTCGATCTTGCAGCTGGGCGCCTGGCGGCGGATCTGGCGGATGACGCCGACGAACGCGGAGGCGCCCTTGTCGGGCAGGTCGTCGCGGTCGACGGATGTGATCACCGCGTGGCGCAGGCCCATGCGCGCGATCGAGCGCGCAACACGCGCGGGCTCGAGCGGGTCGTTCCAGGTTGGCCTGCCGGTCTTGACGTTGCAGAAGCCGCAGCGGCGCGTGCAGGTGTCGCCGAGGATCATGAACGTGGCCGTGCCGCGCTCCCAGCACTCGCCCACGTTGGGGCAGGCCGCCTCCTGGCAGACCGTGTGCAGGCTCTCCGCGCGGATCAGCTCGCTCAGCTCGCGATAGCGCGCGCCCCCCGGTGCGGGCACCTTGAGCCACGGCGGCTTGCGCTCGCGCAGCGGTCGCACGTTGGGCCCGAGCACGCTGAGCACATCCATGCCGCCGGGGTTGGCGCGGGATCGAGTCCCGCCCACCCCGCTCATGCGGGGACCGCCTCGAGCGGCGCGGAGGAGATCGTTTTTTTGATGGGGGATCGCCTGTGCCCCCTCGTGGGGTGCTCGGCCGCGATCCTGCGTGGGTTGGCGGCGTCGATGCCGAGGCGCCAGGGGGAGACAAGGCGCTGGCGGCGGCCGTGCGCTGCGGCGAAGTGGAAGGCCACGCGGCGGCGAAAGCAGAGCATGCCGGTCGAGGCCCCGGCCGCGCGCTCGTCGGCGACGGAGGTCATGGTCACATCGGGCAGCCCGCAGGCGATCACCCACGAGAACGGCTGCAGGTCGTTGTGCACGTTGACGGCGAACCCGTGCGTGGTGATCCCGCGCGAGACGTGCAGGCCGATCGAGGCGATCTTGCGGTCCCGCACCCACACGCCCGTGTAGTCGATGCCCTCCGCGTGGCGGGAGCGCGCGTGCACCCCTTCCTCGGCGAGCGCGGCGACGATCGCGCGTTCCATCGCGCGCAGGAAGCGCCCCACGTCGTCGATGCGCATGATCGGGTAGCCGACGAGCTGCCCGGGGCCGTGATACGTGAGCCGCCCGCCACGGTCGGTGTCGACCACGTCGATGCCTTTGGCGCGGTAGAAGTCCTCGGCGAACGGCAGGTCCTCGGCGCCGGAGCGCCGCCCACGCGTGTACACGGGCGGGTGCTCGAGCAGCAGCAGCGTGTCGGGCAGCTCCTCCCCGTCTCGCCGCGCGCGCAGATGCTCCTGGATGGCGAGCGCGTCGCGGTAGGGAACGGTGCCAAGGTGGCACACCCACAGCTCTTGCGACGATCGATCGGCGACGGTCATCTGCTGATATCAGCCTAGCGCCAGCGCGCTTCGGGGTCGTCGACGCATCATGACAGCGTCTGGAGTGACGCTATGATGCCAACATGAGAACGACGGTGACGCTCGACCCTGACGTGGAGGCGAAGCTGCGCGCGGTGATGCGCGAGCGGGGCGTGTCGTTCAAGGCGGCGCTCAACGACTCTGTGCGCGCCGGGCTGGCGGCAGCTTCCCAGCCGAGCAAACGCTTCCGCGTGCACGCGCGACCGATGGGCGTGCGCCCGGGGGTCAATCTCGACAAGGCACTCGCGCTCGCTGGCGAAATGGAAGACGCGGAGATCCTGCGCAAGCTCGAACTGCGCAAGTGAAGCTGCCTGACGTCAACCTCCTGCTGTACGCGTACGACTCGGACGCTCCACGACAAACCGCTGCGCGCGGATGGCTGGAGGAGACGCTGTCCGGCACGGAGACGGTCGCATTCGGCTGGGCTGTGATCGTGGGATTCGTTCGCGTCGCTACGAATCCAGCGATCTTCGTGCGACCGTGGGATGCAGGCGATGCGCTCGATGCGGTTGACCGTTGGCTGGCCCAGCCTGCTGTCACGGTGGTCCATCCCACCGACCGGCACGCGGCGGTGATGCGCGAATTGCTCACGCCGCTCGGCACCGCCGGCAACCTGACGAGTGACGCTCACCTCGCCGCACTGGCGATCGAGCACGGCGCCACGCTCTACTCATGTGACAACGACTTCTCCCGCTTCTCCGGCCTGCGCTGGGTCGATCCGCTGGCGGCGTGAGCGCCTGTCGCCTGAAACGCTCCGCCCAACCTGAGCGCAGACGACTCACAGGGTGAGCGAGCATCAGCGGTAGCCGGATGTCGTATCGCGCGCAGCAGGCAGCACGCCGAAGAACCACGTGCCGCGACTTTCCCCAATCGACGGAGGCAGATCTCGGATGACCTATCGAGGAGTCGTGCGCTGGATTGCTGGCGCTGCGTCGCTGTGCGGCGCGATAGTGGGGCCGGTTTCAGCGGCTGGCGCGAGCGACGGGAGCATCAAGGCCGCGATTGTGAGCTACGGCCCGAAGATCGACGTCGCTGAAGGTCACGTCCTGACGGCGATCGGCGAATACAAGGAAAGCAAGAACCCAACCGCGGTGCAGGCGGCGATCAGCAGCTCGGTTGGGGTTCTGGGATCGCTGAAGTCCGACGTCGCGCACCAGTCGGCGCGCGCGCCGCGCGTGAAGAAGGCCAGGGCGAAGGTCGAGGGCGGGCTGCAGGCGGTGATCGCCGGCTACCAGGATCTGTCGACCGCTTACGGCGAGGCCGCCGCGAGCCCCGAAGCGGCAGGAACCGAAGCCACCAACGCAGTTATCGCTGTGAAGAAGGGTCAGACAGAGCTGCGCGAAGGTGTGAAGCTGCTGGGCTGACCCGGCGGCTACAGGGTCAGCGCCGCCGGAGCGTGCAGCAGCTCGCGTATGCGGGCCAGGAACTGCGCTGCTTCGGCGCCGTACAGGATGCGGTGGTCGCACACGAGCGTAAGGGTCAGCGTGTTGCGCACCCCCACCGCCCCCTCGCGCGCAACCGCTCGCGGCTCGAGCGCGCCGACAGACAGGATCGCCGCCTGGGGCGGGTTGATGATCGCGCTGAAGCTGCGCACACCGAACATCCCGAGGTTGGAGACCGTGAACGTGCCGCCACCGAGCTCCGGTGGCGTGATCGTGCCGGCGCGCACGCGCTCGGCCAGCGCGCGCGTCTCGCGCGCGATCTCCCCCAGCGACTTCTCGTCCGCGTCGAACACCGTCGGCACCACCAGTGCGTCCTGCGCGGCCACCGCCACGCCCACGTTGACGCGCGCGTGCAGCTGCAGGCGCCCGTCGCGGTAGCTGCCGTTCGCGCGCGGGTGCTCGCGTAGCGCCAGCGCACACGCCTTGACCGCCATGTCGTTGTACGTCGGCGCCTCCAACGCCGACAGGCGCTTCAGCTCCGTGCGCAGGCTCACGCACTCCTCCATGTCCACGTCCACCTGCAGCGTGAAGTCGGGGATCGTCGCCTTCGACTCGGCCATGCGCCGCGCGATCGTCTGCTGCGTGCGCGACAGCTCCACCACGGTGGTCTCACCCTTGGCCGTCATCACGCCCTCGAGCGCAACCGGTGGAGCCGCCGGGGCGCCGGAGGGCGCGACCACGTCCGCCTTCACGATTCGCCCGCCCGGGCCGCTCCCGGCCAGACCCTGCAGGTCGATCCCACTTTCGCGCGCGATGCGCCTGGCGAGCGGCGAGGCCCTGATCCGCGCGTCCGCCGCCACCCGCTCGCCGGGCGGAACCTCGGCGGGACGCTCGCTGGGCGCACCCACCGCCGGGCGCTCGCCGGGCGGAGCCTCCGACGAAGCGGCGGCCACTTGAGAACCGCTCTCCGCCGCAGCCGCAGCCCGCGCGCGCACGCCGGCCGGCCCCCCAGAGGCCGGCCCCTCATCGGTGGTCGCCGACGCTGTGCCCGTGCGCGCGATGACCTCGCCGACCGCCAGCGTTGCGCCCTCGGCCGCGATGATCTGCAGGAACCCCGTCTGGTCTGACTCGTAGATCATCGTCGCCTTATCGGTCTCGATCTCCACGAGCTCCTCGCCGCGGGCGAGCTGCTCGCCGTCGCGCTTGAGCCAGCGCAGGATCGTTCCCTCCTCCATCGTGTCCGACAGGCGCGGCATCACGATGTCGGCCATCACACCGCTCCGGGCACCAGGTCGAGGGTGGCGAGCACAGCGCCCACGATCTGCGCCTCGTGCGGGTAGGCGATGTCCTCGAGCGGCTTCGAATACGGCATCGGCACATCCGCTCCCGTGACGCGCTGCACCGGCGCGTCGAGATCGTCGAAGGCCTGTTCGCTGACCAGCGCCGCGAGGTTCGCGCCGACGCCGCCGTGGGGCCAGCCCTCCTCGACGATCACGCAGCGGTTGGTCTTGCGCACCGACGCGAGGATCGTGTCGAGGTCGAGCGGGCGCAGCGTGCGCGGGTCGATCACCTCGGCCTGCACGCCGTGCTCGTCAGCCAGCGTCTCGGCGGCGCGCTCGGCCGTCAGCGCCACCCGTGACACGCCCACCACTGTCACGTCCGACCCCTCGCGCGCCACGCGCGCGCGACCAAACTCCACCAGGTGCTCCTCCTCGCCCGCCTGCCCCCCGTGATCGGGTGTGCCCCCTTGCGGGGTATCGGGCACCTCGCCGCGGACGCCGTACAGCGACTCGTGCTCGATGAAGATCACCGGGTTCTCGTCGCGGATCGCCGTCTTGAGCAGACCCTTCGCATCGGCCGCGGTCGCGGGTACCGCCACGAGCAGCCCGGGGATATGCAGGAACAGTCCCTCCCAGCAGTGCGAGTGGGTCGGGCCGAGCTGATGGCCGGCGCCCTGGGGCATGCGCACGACCAGCGGCACCCTCGCCTGTCCGCCGAACATGAAGTGGATGTGGGCCGCGTGGTTGACGATCTGGTCGAACGCCAGCAGAGCGAAGTTGATCGTCATCAGCTCAACCACCGGGCGCAGGCCGGTCATCGCCGCGCCCACGCCCATGCCCACGATCGTGTTCTCGGAGATCGGCGTGTCGCGCACGCGGCGCTCGCCGAACTCCTCCAGCAGGCCGTCCGTCACCTTGAACGCGCCGCCGAACACGCCGATGTCCTCGCCCATCAGCATCACCCGCTCGTCGCGCCGGAGCTCCTCGCGCAGCGCCGCGTTGAGCGCGTCCCGGTAGCGCATCTCGGCCATCAGGTCGTCCGCACCGAGTACACGCCGCGCACCTCGCCGCCGAGCACATACACGTCGTCGTACAGCGACTCGGGGGTCGGGAACGGCGACTCCTCCGCGAACGCCACCGCGGCGTCCACGCGTGCGATCGCATCCCCGTCGATCCGCTCGCGCTCGGACTCCTCGATCACGCCTTCGTCCACGAGCAGCTCCGCGAACGCAGGCAGCGGATCGCGCTCGCGCCACTGCGCCACCTCCTCCTTGGAGCGGTACTGCTCGGGATCCGCCATCGAGTGACCCCGGAAGCGGTACGTCACAGCCTCCACCAGCACCGGGCGCCGGTCCTCGCGCACGCGCGCCACCGCCTCTGCAACGACCGCATGGGTGTCGAGCACGTCCATGCCGTCGCAGCGCATGCCCGGCACGCCGAGGCTCTCGCCCTTGCGCTGCAGGTCCGTCACCGCCGAGTGGCGCTGCAGCGCCGTGCCCATGCCGAACTGGTTGTTGGTAACCAAGAACACGACCGGCAGCCGCCACAGCGCCGCCAGGTTGAGCGTCTCGCCGAACGTTCCCTGGTTGGACGCGCCGTCCCCGAACGTGCACAACGTCACCTCGTCGGTGCCCAGGTAGTCGCTCGCCAGCGCCATGCCAGCGGCGATCGGCAGGTTGCCGCCGACGATCCCATAGCCCCCCATGAAGCGCTTTTGCAAATCGAACATGTGCATCGAGCCGCCGCGCCCGTGCGAGCAGCCGTCGACGCGGCCGAACAGCTCCGCCATCACGTTCTCCGGCCGCGTGCCGCGCGCGAGCGCGTAGCCGTGCGAGCGATACGTGGAGATCAGGTAGTCGTCCTCGCGCAGAGCCCGCGCGCTGCCCACGATCGTCGCCTCCTCGCCGATCGACAGGTGCAGGAAGCCGCCCACCTTCGCGCGCGCGTACATCTCGCCCGCCCGCTCCTCGAAGCGGCGGATGAGCGTCATCGCGGCCAGCCACTCGCGCGCGTGCTCCGGTGCAGGAAGGGCGCTCATCAGTGCTCCACGGTACTCCAGCGCATCATGAACTCCTCCGCCTGCAGCTGCGCCAGGTCCGCGCGCAGCGCCCGTGCGAGCTTCGACGCCCCCTGCGGCGGCCGGTCCCAGAACAGCACCACTTCGCCGCTGTCGATCTCCACCACCTCGATGTGGTCCACGCGCGTGTGGTCCGCCAGCAGCGCCGGCGCGCGCCCGCCGCGGGTCACGATCAGGCGATACGCGCGGCTCGCCTTCATGCCATCCGCGCCGCCGCGCGCTCGAGCGCGCGCTCGCCCACGAACACGTCCTCACCGACCACGACCGCGGGGACATCCGTGACGCCCGCCGTTGAAGCAGCCGCGGTCGCCGCCGCGAGCCGCTCGGCGACCGAGCGCAGCTCCGCCCCACGCAGGACCGCCTGCGGGTGCATCTCGCAGGCCGCCGCCGCGATCAGCACGAAGTCGGGGTCCTCCAGCGAGCGCCCGCCCGCGAACGCCTGGCGAAAGGCCGCCTGCGCGAACGGCACAGCGCGGCCGATCGAGGCTGCGTACGTGGCCACGCGCATCGCCAGGGAGCTGTCGAACGGGAACGGCTCAGGCCAGCGGATCGGCTGCAGGTCGAGCTCGCGCGCGCGGCGCTCGACCTCCGAGCGGAACACGTCCTGCTCCTCGCCGCAGCGGAACGCGGCGAACGTGTCCGACCCGGCGAGCTCGCGCGCGAGCACCGGGCGCCACGCGGCCGGCGCGGGCAGCACGTGCAGCACGCGCTCCGCTGCGAGGTACGCCAGCGGGCTCGCGAGGTCGAAGTGGAACGCGGCCGCGGTGCTGGACACCTCAACCGTGGATCAGCCAGCCGTCGGCCGCGCGCCCGGCTTCCATCACAGCCTCCGACAGGGTGGGGTGCCCGTGGATGATGCGGGCCAGCTCGGGGAAGCCGCCCTCGAGCGCGCGCACGTTGACGAGCTCCTGGATCAGCTCGGTGGCGCGCGCGCCCACGATGTGCCCGCCGAGCAGCTCGCCGTACCCGCTCTCGCCGACGACCTTCACCAGGCCGGTACGGTCGCCGTACACGGTGCCGCCGCCGACCGCGCCGTACTGCACCTTGCCCACGACCACGTCGTAGCCCTGCTCGCGCGCCTGCGCCTCGGTCAGGCCGAACGAGCCCACATTGGGCGTGCAGAAGGTGGCGCGCGGGATGTCCACGTAGGCGATCGGGTGCGTCTCGCGTCCGGCGATGTCCTCCGCGGCGATGATCCCCTCGTCGGAGGCCTTGTGCGCGAGCGCGGGGCCGTGGACGAGGTCGCCGATCGCATACACGCCCGCCCGCGTGCTGCGCTGGGCGCCGTCCACCTGCACGAGGCCGCTCGCGTCCAGCTCGACGCCCGCCTCGGCCAGGCCGAGTCCCTCGACGTCCGCGCCCCGCCCCGCGCAGATCACCATGTAGTCGACGCTGGTCGACTCCGATCCGTAGGAGAAGCTCACGCTCGTCTCGCCGCCCTCCACGTCCGAGACGGGGGTGTCGGTGTACACCGCGACTCCCTGGCGCTTGAGCCCGCGCTCGACCAGCCGAGAGATGTCGGCGTCCTCGCTCGGCAGCAGGCGGTCGATCGCCTCGAGCAGCAGCACGTCGCTCCCCAGACGCGCAAACGCAGATGCGATCTCCGCGCCGGAAGCGCCCGCGCCGACCACCGCCAGACGGGCGGGCACCTCGGGCAGCGCCCACGCCTCCTCAGTGCCGATCACACGCCCCCCGAACTGCACCCCCGGGATCGGCCGCGGGACCGACCCGGTCGCGAGGATCACGCTGCCCGCGCCGATCGTCCGCTGGGCGATCTCCGAGCGGTCGGCGTCGAACACGCCCGCCACCACGTCGCCGTCGGCGGTCAGCTTTCCGCTGCCCTCGATCACGTCGATCCCGTGTTTCTTGAACAACCCTCCCACGCCCGAGGTGAGCGTCGAGACAACCTTCTCGCGCCGCGCTTGGATCGCCTCGTAGTCGACCTCGACCCCGCTCACCTTCAGGCCGAACTCCTCGCCGTCGCGGATCTCGGACAGGAGGTCGGCCGAGCGCAGCACCGCCTTGGCGGGGATGCACGCGTAGTTCAGACAGCGCCCACCGAGCTTGTCGCGCTCGAGCACCGTGGTCTTCTTGCCGAGCTGCGCGGCTCGGATCGCGGCCACATAGCCCCCTGGCCCGGAGCCGATGACGATGCAGTCGTAGGAGCTCTCGGCCATCTCGGGCCTGAGCCTATCGAAGCGTTCGAGGCACGGCCGGTCCGCTATCCGGCCGTATCGCCGTGCTCGCGTCCACCCGCTTGGATGCGGCCCATCACGCGCACCAGCTTCCAGAACAGCCACCCTCCGAGGCCGATCGCGAGCAGGCATGCAGCGGCGGCGGCGAGCGTGGATGCGACCACGAGCGCGAGCGAGGTCACGAGGATCTGGAAGGTGAGCAGGCCCTCGAAGCCGAGGACCGCCAGGTAGCGGCGGCGGTACATGCCGACTGCCAGCAGCGTGAAGATCGCGGCCAGGAAGATCGCGCCGGGCAGCGAGCCGCCGTGGCGCGCGAGGTCGTGGATGCTCAGGCCGCCAACGAGCACCGCGACCGCGAGCAGCGCGCTCACACCCACGGCGATCAACAGCGCCGCCGGGCGCTCGCCCTCCGCCAGCGGCGCGAGCGTCGCGCGGGCCAGCTCGTCGCGCTCGCGCGAGCTCGGACGCTCGCCGCGCTCGGCCGTCAACTCAGCTCTCCAGGAGGCGCGCGTCGAGCAGGTCGCGAAGAGCTCGCGCCGCGCGCTCGGGATCGGCGGCGCCGGCGATCGCTCGCAGCACACACGCCCGCCTCGCGCCCGCGTCGAGCGCCTGCGCGAGGTTGCCCGCGTCCAGGCCGCCGATCGCGAAGCACGGCACCGGCGCGTGGGCTGCCGCGTAGCGGATCAGCTCCACGCCCACCGCCGGCCGGCCGGGCTTGGTCGGCGTCTCGTGGATCGGGCCCACGCCGATGTAGTCCACGACGCTCGCGTCGATCGCGTCGATCTGCGCGGGCGAGTGTGTCGAGACGCCGATCAACATGTCCGGGCCGAGGAGCTCTCGCACTTCGGCCGCCGCGATGTCGTCCTGCCCCACGTGGACTCCGTCGGCGCCCGCCTCGCGCGCCACCCACGGACGGTCGTTGACGATCAGCAGCACCCCCAGCTGCTCGCACAGCGCCCGCGCCGCATTCGCGACCGATGCGAGCTCCTCGTCGGGCAGGTGCTTCTCGCGCAGCTGCACGATGTCCACGCCGCCTGCGATCGCGCCCCTTAGGAGGGTCGGCAGCTCGCGTCCGTCCGGGTCCGCGCCGCACACGAGGTACAGCCGCGCCGCGGCCAAGCGCGCGCGCCGGTCGGAGCCGAGGTCGCGAGTCGACATGGGTCGGAGTCTCGCAGAGTGAGCGCGCTGCCTGGGCTCGGTTTCATTCGGACTGTGTCGGCGGGTCTCGCGCTGTATTTGTTGACTTAATGCGAGATCAGAGTAGGTTTGACGCGCTGCAGGTTGGTGGGCCCTGCCGCGAACCGAAGGCATCACGGCGTTAGCGCACCTTCAGCGAGCAAAGAGGGGCGCAGGATGATGGGGGTAGCTCGGCGGACGGAAGCGGTGGCCGTCGTGGCGTGTCTGGCCACACTTGCGCTGGCAGCCCTGCTCGCGCCCTTCATAATGCCCGCGAGCGCGAGCGCGCTGCACCACGGCGGCCTCCCCTATAGCTCCGACCCGCCGCCTCCAACCGTCACGAGCGTTTCGCCGGCCTCCGGCACGACCGCCGGCGGCACCTCGGTGACCATCAAAGGCAGCGGGTTCCTCGCCGGCGCGACGGTCACGATCGGCAATGCGGCGACCTCGGTAACGGTGGTCTCCGCAAAAAAGATCAAAGCGACGACGGCCGCGACCGTCGCCGGTTCTGACGAAGTGGTGGTCACAGACCCGAACGGGACCTCCACAGGCGGCCCTTCCTACACCTACATCGCGCCGCCGCCTCCAGCTGTCACGCGCGTTTCGCCGGCCTCGGGCACGACCGCCGGCGGCACCTCGGTGACGATCAAGGGCAGCGGGTTCCTCGCTGGCGCGACGGTCACGATCGGCAATGCGGCGACCTCGGTGAGGGTCGTCTCCGCGAAAAAAATCAAAGCGACGACGGCTGCGACCGTCGCCGGTTCTGACGAAGTGGTGGTCACGGACTCGAACGGGACCTCCACAGGCGGCCCTTCCTACACCTACATCGCGCCGCCGGCGCCCACCGTTACAAGTGTTTCGCCGAACTCGGGGTCGGTGGACGGTGGCAGTGCGGTTACGATCGAAGGCACGAATCTGACCGCTGCGTCGGTCGTTGAATTCGGTGCCGGGAACGATGCTACGAACGTCCAGGTGGTGTCGGCGAGCAAGATCGTCGCGGTGTCTCCCGCCGTGTCGACCCTCGGCGCGGTGGCCGTGGCTGTGATGACCCCGTCGGGCACCAGCTCGAGGACGCTCGACCCGGCTGATCAGTTCACCTACATCGCGCCGCCGGCGCCGACCGTTACGAATGTCTCGCCGAGCTCGGGGTCTGTGGACGGTGGCAGTGCGGTGGCGATCGAAGGGATGAACTTGTCCGGTGCGTCGGTGGTGGAATTCGGTCCGATGAACTACGCGACGAGCATTCAGGTTGTGTCGGCGAGCAAGCTCATCGTGGTGGCGCCCGCGGCGTCCAGCCCGGTCGCGGTGGCTGTGTCGGTGACGACCCCAGCCGGCAGCAGTTCCACGACGCTCGACACGGCTGACGAGTTCACGTATGTCTCGGCGCCGGCCCCGACGGTTAGCAATGTTGCGCCTGCCGTCGGCTCTGTGGACGGCGGCGGTGCGGTCGCGGTCGAAGGAACGAACCTGTCGGGCGCGTCGGTCGTTGAATTCGGGCCTGGGAACGACGCGGCTGGTATCCAAGTGGTTTCGGCGAGCAAGCTCATCGTGGTCGCGCCCGCTGCGACCGGCGTGGGGCCAGTCGCTGTGTCCGTGACGACTCCGGCGGGCAGCAGTTCCACGACACTCGACTCGGCCGACGAATTCACGTATGTCTCGGCACCCGCACCGACGGTGACGAATGTCTCGCCGGACTCGGGCTCTGTAGAGGGTGGGACGGCGGTCGCGGTGGAAGGCACGAACCTGTCGGGCGCGTCGGTTGTCGAGTTCGGCCCTGGGAACGATGCAACCGGCATCCAGGTGGTGTCGGCGAGCAAGCTCATCGTGGTGGCGCCCGCTGCGTCGAGTGTGGGAGCGGTCGCTGTGTTTGTGACGACGCCCGCTGGTAGCAGCTCTTCGGCGCTCGCTCCCGCTGACGAATACGTGTACGGCGCGGCTCCGTTGCCGGCGGTTACCAATGTTTCGCCGCACTCGGGTTCTGTGGAGGGCGGGACGGCGGTCGCGGTCGAAGGAACGAACCTGTCGGGTGCGTCGGTCGTTGAATTCGGCCCGATGAACTACGCGACTGGCATCCAGGTCGTGTCGCCGAGCAAGATCATTGTGGTGGCGCCCGCGGCGTCGAGCCCGGCCCCGGTGGCTGTGGTTGTGACGACGCCCGCTGGTAGCAGCTCTTCGGCGCTCGCTCCCGCTGACCAATACGTGTACGGCGCGGCTCCATTGCCGGCGGTTACCAACGTGTCGCCGAGCTCGGGCTCTGTGGAGGGTGGGACGGCGGTGGCGGTCGAAGGAACGAACCTGTCGGGCGCGTCGGTCGTTGAATTCGGTCCTGGGAACGACGCGACTGGCATCCAGGTCGTGTCGTCGAGCAAGCTCGTCATGGTAGCGCCCGCGGCATCCACCGCCGGCGCGGTGGCGGTGGTTGTGAGGACCCCGGCCGGTAGCAGCTCGTCGGTCCTCGCTGCCGCGGACGAATACGCGTACAGCGCGCCTCCGGTGCCGGCGGTTACCAATGTTTCGCCCAACTCGGGCTCCGTGGAGGGCGGGACGGCGGTCGCGGTCGAAGGCACGAACCTGTCGGGCGCGTCGGCCGTCGAATTCGGTGCCGGGGATGATTCGACGAGCGTCGAGGTGGTGTCGGCGAACAAGCTCATCGTGGTGGCGCCCGCGGCATCCAGCGCCGGCACGGTGGCGGTGGTTGTGAGGACGTCGGTGGGCAGCAGTTCGGCAACGCGCGACACGGCTGACGAATTCACGTATCTCTCGCCGCCGGCCCCGATCGTCACAAATGTCTCGCCGAACTCGGGTTCCGTAGAGGGTGGCACTGCCGTGGCGATCGAAGGAACGAACCTGTCTGGCGCGTGGGTAGTGGAATTCGGCCCGATGAACTACGCGGCTGGCATTCAGGTGGTGTCGGCGAGCAAGATCATCGTGGTGGCGCCCGCGGCGTCGAGCCCGGTCCCGGTGGCGGTGGTTGTGAGCACGCCGGCTGGCAGCAGCTCTACGACGCTCGACACGGCCGACCAGTACACGTATACCTCGCCGCCTGTGCCCACGGTCACGAATGTTTCGCCGGGCTCGGGCTCCGTGGAGGGCGGGACGGCGGTCGCGGTTGAAGGGACGAACCTGTCTGGTGCGTCGGTCGTCGAATTTGGACCTGGGAACGATGCGACCGGCGTCCACGCGGTGTCGTCGAGCAAGGTCGTCGTGGTGGCGCCCGCTGCGTCGAGCGCGGGAGCGGTAGCGGTGGTTGTGGGAACGCCGGCTGGCAGCAGCTCCACGATGGTGGATGCTGCTGACCAGTACACGTATACCTCGCCGCCGCTGCCGACGGTCACGAATGTTTCGCCCGATTCGGGTTCGGTGGATGGTGGGGCGGCGGTCGCGGTCGAAGGGACGAATCTGTCTGGTGCTTCGGTCGTCGAATTTGGTCCTGGGAACGACGCGACTGGCATCCAGGTGGTGTCGTCGAGCAAGGTCGTCGTGGTGGCGCCTGCTGCGTCAAGCGCGGGAGTGGTGGCTGTGGTTGTGAGGACGCCGGCTGGCAGCAGCTCTGCGACGCTCGCTACGGCTGACGAATACGTGTACAGCGCGCCTCCGTTGCCGGCGGTTACCAACGTTTCGCCGGACTCGGGTTCTGTGGAGGGCGGGACGGCGGTCGCGGTCGAAGGCACGAACCTTTCGGGCGCATCGGTTCTCGAATTCGGCCCTGGGGATGATTCGACGAGCATTCAGGTTGTGTCGGCGAGCAAGATCATCGCGGTGGCGCCCGCGGCATCCAGTCCGGCCCCCGTGGCCGTGGTTGTGAGGACCCCGGCGGGTAGCAGTTCGGCAACGCGCGACACGGCTGACGAATTCACGTATCTGTTGCCGCCGGCCCCGATGGTCACAAATGTCTCGCCGAACTCGGGTTCGGTGGCCGGCGGGACACCGGTGGTCATCGAAGGCACAAACCTGACCTCCATCACGGGCGCCGCGCCGACGGTTGCCTTCGGCGGGGTCATCGTCCCCCCGACCCAGATCCTGTCGATCACCTCCAGCAAGGTCATCGTCGTGTCTGCTGCTGTGCCCACCCTGGGCCCGGTGGCAGTCGTCGTGATGACCCCGGCGGGCAGCAGCTCTATGACCCTCAACGCGGCGAATCAGTTCACGTATACGCCGCCGGTTCCCACGGTCACGAGCGTTTCGCCCACGTCGGGACCTGTGCCCGGTGCGACCAAGGTGACGATCGAAGGTACGAACTTCCCGACAGCTGCATCGGCGCTCGAGGTCAACTTCGGCGCGGTGTCGGTGCCCCAGCAGCAGATCCAGTCGGTCACGGGGACGAAGATCGTCCTCACCGCGCCTCCTCCGGCGGGGGGAGCGACGGGCACGGTGGACGTAACCGTGACCAACGAGGCGTGTCCCGGCTGCAGCGTCACCAGCGCCAAGAGCGCGGCCGACGAGTTCACGTATCTGTCGGCGGGGACACCGGTCGTCACGAGCGTTTCGCCCATGTCGGGACCTGTGCCCGGTGGGACCAAGGTGACGATCGAAGGCACAAACTTGCCCACGACCGCCGCGCTCGCCGTCGATTTCGGCTCGATCACGGTGCCCCCGGGGCTGATTACGTCCGCCAGCGCTACAAACATCGTTCTTACCGCGCCTCCCGCGATGGACGCTGGCACGGTGGATGTGACCGTGACCAATCAGGCGTGCCCAGGGTGCACGAGCCCCATCAGCGTGGCTGATAGGTTCACCTATGTGTCGGCGGGGACGCCGGTCGTTACGAGCGTATCACCGACGTCGGGATCTGTAGCCGGTGGGTCCAAGGTGACGATCGAAGGCACGAACTTCCCGACGACCGCCGCGCTCGCCGTCGATTTCGGATCGATCGCGGTGCCCCCGGGGCTGATTGCGTCCGCCAGCGCTACAAAGATCGTCCTTACCTCTCCTGCGGCGGTGAGGGCTGGCACGGTGGACGTGACCGTTACCAACGGTGGGTGCTCCGGCTGCACGAGCCCCATCAGCGCGGCCGACCAGTTCACCTACACGGCGCTGCCGGGGACGCCCGTGGTGACGAGCATCTTGCCCACATCGGGTCCTGTCGCCGGTGGGACACCGGTGGCCATCGAAGGCACTAACTTGACCACCGGCGCCCAACCCCCCGGGGTCGAATTCGGCTCGAAGCGCGTCCCTCCTGCCGGGATCCTGTCGGCCACGTCGACGACGCAGGTCATCGTCCTGGCTCCGGCGGCGACCACGGCGGGACCGGTGGATGTGACGGTGACCACAGACGCCTGTCCCCAATGCACCAGCGCCAAGAGCGCGGCTGACCAGTACACGTATACCTCGCCGCCGGCGCCGACGGTCACGAATGTTGCGCCCGACTCGGGTTCGGTGGATGGTGGTAATGCGGTCGCTGTTGAAGGGACGAATCTGTCTGGTGCGTCGGTCGTTGAATTCGGCCCGATGAGTTACGCGACGAGTATCCAGGTGGTGTCGGCGAGCAAGATCATCGCGGTGGCTCCTGCTGCGTCGAGCCCGGTCCCGGTGGCGGTGGTTGTGAGCACGCCGGCTGGCAGCAGCTCTACGACGCTCGACGCGGCTGACCAGTACACGTATACCTCGCCGCCGGTGCCCACGGTCACGAATGTTGCGCCGAATTCGGGTTCGGTGGATGGTGGTGCGGCGGTGGCGGTTGAAGGGACGAATCTGTCTGGTGCGTCGGTCGTTGAATTCGGTCCTGGGAACGACGCGACTGGCGTCCACGTTGTGTCGTCGAGCAAGGTCGTCGTGGTCGCGCCTGCTGCGTCGAGCCCGGTCCCGGTGGCGGTGGTTGTGAGCACGCCGGCTGGCACCAGCTCCTCGACGCTCGACACGGCTGATCAGTACACGTATGCCTCGTCGCCGGTGCCGACGGTCACGAATGTCGCGCCGGACTCCGGTTCGGTGGATGGTGGTAATGCGGTCGCTGTGGAAGGGACGAATCTGTCGGGTGCGTCGGTCGTTGAATTCGGCCCGATGAATTACGCGGCGAGTATTCAGGTTGTCTCGTCGAGCAAGATCATCGCGGTGGCGCCTGCTGCGTCGAGCCCGGTCCCGGTGGCGGTGGTTGTGAGCACGCCGGCTGGCACCAGTTCCACGACGCTCGACACGGCTGACCGGTACACGTATCTCGCGCCGCCGCTGCCGACCGTGACGAATGTTGCGCCGGACTCGGGTTCGGTGGATGGTGGTGCGGCGGTGGCGGTTGAAGGGACGAATCTGTCTGGTGCGTCGGTCGTGGAATTTGGTCCCGGCAATGACGCGACGAGCGTCCACGTGGTGTCGTCGAGCAAGGTCGTCGTTGTGGCGCCTGCTGCGTCGAGCGCCGGAGCGGTCGCTGTCGTTGTGACGACGCCGGCTGGCAGCAGCTCATCGACCCTCGACACGGCTGACCAGTACACGTACACCTCGCCGCCGGCGCCGACGGTCACGAATGTCGCGCCGGACTCCGGCTCGGTGGACGGTGGCAATGCGGTGGCGGTTGAAGGGACGAATCTGTCTGGTGCGTCGGTCGTCGAATTCGGGCCGATGAGTTACGCGACGAGTATCCAGGTCGTGTCGTCGAGCAAGATCATCGCGGTGGCTCCTGCGGCGTCGGGGCCGATCCCGGTGGCGGTGGTTGTGGGGACGCCGGCTGGCAGCAGCTCCTCGACCCTCGATGCGGCTGACCAGTACACGTATACCTCGCCGCCGGTGCCGACGGTCACGAATGTCGCGCCGGTCTCGGGTTCGGTGGATGGCGGCAATGCGGTCGCGGTCGAAGGCGCCAATCTGTCTGGTGCGTCGGTCGTGGAATTCGGTCCTGGCAATGACGCGACGAGCGTCCAGGTGGTGTCGTCGGGCAAGGTCGTCGTGGTGGCGCCTGCTGGGTCGAGCGCGGGAGCGGTCGCCGTCGTTGTGACGACGCCGGCGGGCAGCAGCTCCACGACGCTCGATGTGGCTGACCGGTACACGTATACCTCGCCGCCGGTGCCGACCGTCACGAGCGTTTCGCCAAACTCAGGTCCGGTGGCGGGCGGGAACGCTGTCGCGGTCGAAGGGACGAACCTGTCCGGCGCGTCTACCGTTGAATTCGGCGCTGGGAACGACGGGACGAGCATTCAGGTTGTGTCGTCGAGCAGGATCATCGTGGTGGCTCCCGCGGCGTCCGCCTCCGGCGCGGTGGCCGTGGTTGTGAGCACGCCGGCAGGCAGCAGCTCCACGAGCCTCGACACAGCTGACCAGTACACATACGTCGGGTTCTCGATCGAAAAGCTGCAGGAAATCGCCGGTAGCGGGGCCGGGTTCACGACCTCGTCGCTGACGGGCAATGTCGGTCAGACTGTCGATTATGAGATCATCGTGAAGAACACGGGGACCGTGCCGTTGATGTACAGCGCGAGCGACCCGAACTGTGGAACGTCCTGGGGTGAGAGCACCGAGGCGCCGGGGAGCACAGTGACCTTCACCTGCGATCACGTGCTCAACGCGGTGGGCTCCTACAGCAACACCGCGACCAACACGGGCACACCACCGGTGGGCGAGGGCTCACCGAGCACGCTCACCTCGAACACGGTCGTCGTGAACGTGCCGTCGGAGTCTTCGGCGGGCCTGGGGAGATGTGTGAAAGCAACCGGTGGCACAGGCCAATATAAAGACTCCGCGTGCGAAACAACTGAAGTAGGAGGACGCTTTGAATGGTTCCCCGGAGCTGTAAAAAACAAGTTTACCTCAAGAGAGGGAGCAACCGAACTTGAAAGCGCCAGTGGTCAGAAGATCAGATGCGCAGGCGGTAGCGACGCGGGTGAATATGTTGGGACCGCAGAAGTCCTCGAGACGATCACATTCACTGGATGCGAAGGATCTGGGGTGAAGTGCAAACAGGGCGTGCAGCCTGAAGGAACGGTAGAAACTGCGCTACTCAGGAGCGTCGGCGGTCTTATCAAACAGCCAGCCGATATCGGCGTGAGTCTCGAATCAGCTTCGGGCGGAGTTTTTGCGGAATTCATGTGCTCTGGTGTACGTATAGCCATAAATGGATCGGTCATCGCACCGATCACGCCGATCAGCAGAATGACGACGATATTCACAGAGAAATTCGACGCGGCTGGAAGCAAACAGGAACCGGAAAGCTTCGAAGGCGGACCAAGAGAGGTGCTCGAAACCTCATTTGGCAACCCGTTCGAAGATTCTGTCCTGAGAAGTACAGAGACGATCACCAATGAAGAAAAGCTAGAGATCAAAGAGGCACACTAGGGCTTCGACCTTCGGGCGGCCTCAACGCCCGCCGCTACACAACTGAGTTGACCTCCACCTGTTCTTCATTGGTTTGAGTTGTCGTGAGCGTCAGCCCGGTCTGTTCGAAGGGTTCTCCGTTGAAGGACGCTTCGAGGATGTCCTTCGGTTCTCCCACGAAGCTTTCCGATCTCTGCTTGCCCGCCACCGCCGTGAACCTGAGCGCTGACGTCAGAGACATCTTGTTCGCCTTGACCGGAACGATCACCGAGCCTTGAATCGACACGGTCGTGGCACCACAGCTGAACTCCATCAGCGGCCCGGTCTTCCCCACGGGGTACAGGTCGAGGCTGATCTTGTTCTTGCTGTTATCAACGCCGAGCTTTTCGACGCCCAGTGCCCCTTCCAGCGGGTTGGAGACGATTTCTCCCGCTACGGCCCCGCTCGAGCATTTTTCGCTGGTCCGTTGACATCCCGTGAGCGTGAGAACGACGCCGCCCACCGTTTTGGGCCCGGTGTATTGGCCGGTGCTCGCCTCGCCCGTGCACGTCACCTTCGAGCCTTTGACCGTTTCGAACGTGACCGAGCCTGACGTGCGCTTGGTCTTGAAGGGGGCTGCCAGGACCCCGGAATCCCATTCATAGCCGTCTTTCCCACCCAAGCTCGTGCAGCCAGCGTTGGCGTACTTGCCCGTACCCTTGCTGACCTTCACACATCTCCCGTATTCCGGCGAGCTGGGCGGCGCGGCGGACGGCGCGCTCCTTACCTCCGCAAGCGGTGCATAACCCCAAGACCAGTACCAGCCGACGGCGGTGCAAGCGCTCGACACGCAGGAGACATCGTTCATTTCCATCGGTTCATCGGAGGCTTCAGGCGGGCGGACCAAGCTGTCTGTCGTCCACGCGGCGCCGTTCCAAAGCTCGGCGTAGGCTTTGTTTGAGCGGAGCTCGCCGCCAACCGCGACACAGCGGTCGGCAGAGAGGCACGAGACGCCTCTCATCGCGTGATCCAGCGCCGAGCTGGTCCAGTGGCTCCCATTCCATACCTCGGCGACACCGCCCCCGCCAAGCTCTCCTTCGGTGCCGCCAACCGCCAGGCAGGCGGCTTCCGAGCTGCACGACACATCTTGAAGTCCGCCCGGTATGTGGGGACTGGTATCGATCGACCATTTCGCCCCATTCCAGCTCTCGATCAACGCACCCAGTTCACCACCAGCCTTACGGCTTTCCCCGACGGCGACACAAGATGCGCTCGACACACATGAGACGCCCCAGAGCAGAGTCTGCTTGACTCCCGGCGGGTTGGGCGAAGGCTGAACCGTCCAGCTGCTCCCGTCCCAGCTCTCCACCAGCGTCCCGATTTCTTCTGGGCTCGCGCTGTCCCAGCTCTTCGTGAACTGGCCCACCAACATGCAGGACGTCGCCGACACGCACGAGACCCCGTGCAAGCGAACTTCATAGGTGCCATTTGAATTCTTCGCTGCTTCACTGGGGAGTGGCGCGGGGACGGTCGACCACTGCGTGCCGTCCCAGCCCTCGACCAGCGGACCATATCCGACGTGAATTTCATAGTTTTCCCCGACCGCCATGCACGCGTCGGGCGAGCTGCAGGAAACCGCCTGCAGACCGCTGGCAAAGCCTTCCGCGGGCTGGTGGTATAGGGGCACCGATTCCCTCGCCCATTCTGTGCCGTTCCAACGCTCGACCAACGGGGCGTTGTTGTAATAGGGAGCCGGCGGTTCGTAGAACACGCCCTGTTCCCCAACCGACATGCAGAAGCTCGCCGAGGCGCACGAGACCCCAAGCATTTCTTCGCGCTGTGGTTGCTCGCGCGGCATGTACTGCGCCGACCACGGCGAGGTGACGAAGGTGTGATCCCCGCCGTAAGTCGTGCCGAGGGGGTTGCTCGCGACGAGGCGGTAATGATAGGCGGCCTGTCGCTGCAGCCCGGTGAGCGGCGCTGCCACTTCGACAGGTTCGACACCTGAGCCCGCACTTCCGTCCGGGACCGGGACGCTCGTGCCGTAGGCGCTCGTTGGTCCGTATTCGAAGCGGTACGTGGTCGCCTCGCCGTTGGGATTGATCGCGCCGTTGAGCGTGGCTTGACTTTCGTTCACCTCTGTTGCGTCGTAGGTGCCGACGACGGGCGGAGCGGGACGGCCAGTGGCGCCGGGGCTCCCCCAGCCGCTTGGGCCGTCGTAGCCGAGCCTGGCCAGGCACAGGTATTCGGGTTCGGGGCGGCAGGCGCCGTTGCGGCCTTCGGTGATGTCGTAGAGCTTGCCTTCAGGGCCCTCTTCCCAGAACAGCTCGGCGCCCTTGGATCGCTGCGCGGCACTGAAGTGGCCCTCGACCCCCGCCAGCAGCGGCGTGGCCACGCTCGTGCCGCCAAACAGCTCCCAGCCTTCATAGGCGCCGTAGGTGTCGTAGAGCGATACGGGCGTTTCGGGGTCAGCGACGGCGGAGACGTCGGCGACGGTGCGTCTGGCGCAGCCCCCATCGGTCTGCCAAGCGGGCTTTTTCTCGTATGCGCTGCAACCACTGCCAGCGCCGATCCAAGCGGTCTCCCGCCAGCCACGCGTGCTGTGATCTTTGCGCAGGCTGGTTCCGCCCGCGGCGATCACGTCGGGTGAGGACGCCGGGTATTGCGCGCCGTAGCTCGAGTCTCCCGAGGCGAACAGGACCGGGATGCCGGGATGATTCAGGTGCAGGTCCAGCGAGGCCTCTTCGGAGAACTCTTCGCCGCCCCAGCTGTCGCTGATCACGCTCGCGCCGAGTGCCGCCGCGGTGTCCACGGCGAGCGGGAGGTTCGCCAAGGTGTTGTCATTCGCCTCTACCAGGAGGAGCTTGCATTGTGGGCACATGGCCGAGACCATGTCGAGGTCGAGGGCCGCCTCGGCGGCCCATCCGCTACTGGGTGCGGGGTAGTTTTCCGCCTTGCCTTCCTGGTTGACCTTCTCAAAGCAGCCGCTTGTGCTGGTGCAAGGCGCCAGACCGTAGGTTTTCCGGTACACCGCCAGGTCCGATTCCGCCGTTGGATAGTCGTAGGCGATCGTGATCGCGATCGTCACGCCCTTGCCGCCTTCGCCGGAGACGTTGTAGGCTGAGCGCAGATCGGCGGGTGAGTAGCCGCCGAGCTCGCCGCTGCCTTCGAGTCGCGGTCCGGCGAGCGAGCCCTTCCTCTGCGAGGCCAGGTTCTTGGGGACCGCCACCGACAGACAGCTGAACAGCTGTTTGGTTGGAGGCGGACAAACGGCGTATGGTCGCGTGCCCGAGGGGTGTGTGGAGTGCGGTTCGATCCCCGCGCGCTCCAGTGCTTCGTTGTAGCGGCTCCCTGCCTTGGCTGACGGTGCCAGCCGCAGCTCCGAGCCGCGTGGCGCGCGAGCGGCGAGCGCCGGCGCGCTGCCCAGCATAGTGCCGCTGCTCAACGCCGCGACCAGAGCAGTGAGCAACACTCGCGCACTCGCGCTCCTTGCAAGCCGCCGCAACCGCGATACCTCCCAGCCAGCGCACGTCATCGCATTGGCGTTGACTATAAAGAAGTTTTCAAGGGCGTGAGGCCCGCCAGGGAGCCTGTGGCGAGTCGATGAGGTCAACTGTCACCGTGCGCGGCCTTCTCTCCTTGTGGTTCACCGAGGGTCGCTGTCGTATGCGATCGACCGGTGTCGGATCGCGACAACCCGAGCTGTCCGCTCGGCCTCGGCGAGCTGGTAGATGATGCGGTAGGCGCCGACACGCAGCGAGCGCAGGCCCCTCAGCCGCCCACGCAGCACGTGTCCGACGAAGGGATCGCGTTCGAGCAGTCCGAGCGCCTCCTGGATGGCGTCAATCAGAGGCCAGTTGAGCTCCAGGAGCTCGACACGAGCGCGGCGCGCGAGGACGACGCGAGCCACCGCTCAGCGGATTGAGCGCCGCTCGTCGAGCTCGGCGCGAAGGTCCGCGAGCTCAACGCTCTCCCCGCGCGAGAGCTCGGCCAGGCCGGCTTCGATCGCGGCGAGTGTCGCGGAATCCGACAGGATCTCGGCGGTCTCCTCAAGTGCGTCGTACTCGTCGATCGGAACAAGTGCGGCGGCCGGCGTGCCGTTCCGGGTCACGAGCACGTGATCGCGACGATCGGCGACGTCACTGAGCAGCGTGCTGAGGTTGGTTCGAAACTCACGAACCGGCACCGTCTTCGCCATCAGCGCAGTGTACCGTGTTGCGTACGCGTGGCGTCTGCCACACGCTGCCACACGTCCGGTTCGCCGCCCCTACTTCGACGTCGATCGGCGACACCCGTGCGGATCAACAGCGAGGGCTCGCAACGTGACGGCTGACATCCCCGAGAGCATGGGTGTGATCAGCCGCGCAAGCGCGTGAGCCGCTCGTCTGGCGAGCCTCGGAGCGTCGCGGACTCCCCCGGTGAAGATCACGACGGTCGTCTGGCCCGTGTACATCTCGAGCCGTGTCGTGATCCCATATTCGAACGCGGCCGTGGGGATCTTGTAGCTACCACCCAGGAAGAACGACCTGAGCGGACGCAGGGCCCTGGGCGGCTCTATGACACCGTAGGAGCTGAAGTTGCGATCGCACTCGGGCCAACTTTGAATCTCAAGCGGCGGGTCTCACTGGCCCGCGCACGCTAGATTGTCGGCACGAGCGCGGCCGATCGAGAGGAGCCCAGCCTTGTCCGCTGAGAACCGTAGGAGCGAGCCTCGAGTGGGGATGCTTGGCACGGGTCTCATGGGCTCAGCGATGGCTCGGCGTCTGCTCGAACAGGGCGTCGAGGTGATCGCCTGGGATCGCACCGCCGAGCACGCACGCGCCTTGGAGGCGGCGGGCGGGCGGGCCGCCGGCTCGCCCGAGGACGTTCTCGCCAGCGCGTTGACAGTGATCACGATGCTGCCCACGGCTGAGATCGTCCTGGACGTAGTTGAACCGCTCCTGTCCGACTGGCCCGAGGGAACCGTCTGGCTGCAGATGAGCAGCATCGGTGCGAGCGAGGCCGACCAGCTCACCCGCGTTGCACAGGAAAATCAAGTCACGATCGTTGACGCGCCGGTCTCCGGTAGCACGCACCCCGCGCTGGAAGGTCGGCTGACCATCCTGGCGTCCGGGCCAGACTCGGTGCGCGAGCAGTTGCAGCCAGTCTTCGCGGCACTCGGTTCGAGGGTGATGTGGGTTGGCCAGGCCGGTATGGGCTCCCGCCTGAAGCTGGCAGCCAACCATTGGCTGGTCGCGTCCGTCACCGCGGTCGCTGAGACCATGCATCTCTGCGAGGCGATGGGCCTGGACCAGCAGCCGTTCGTCGAACTGCTCGAGGATGGTCCGCTCGGCTCTCCCTACATTCGCGAAAAGCTGCAGGAGATGCGCAGCCGCGAGTACCCCGCTGGCTTTCCCGTCCGCCTCGCGCTGAAGGACCTTGAGCTCGTCGGCGAGGTCGAGGCAGCCTCGGCCGCCGAAATGCCGGTTCTCGAGGTCGCCCGCGAGCGCTTCTCGATCGCTGCCCAGGAGCATGCCGACGAGGACCTTGCGGCCGTGTATGAGGTTGGCTGGCGCGCGCGGGGGTCGGACGAGTCACAGTCTCCCGGCGACGATCACGAGCAGGCCTAAGGACGCTTCGGGACTCGCTTCGATGTTCCCCGGTGTGCCGAAGAGGGCGTAGTTGGCGACCACGTTGTGCACCCGCACGATCGCCGAGCTGCCGTCTTCGGGCTGGCCCTTGGCGCTGATCCCTTTCACGGTCCGAAGCACCGCTTCGTCTCCGATCCTCAGGCGCGTCGACTGAAAATGGGGTACCGGGTTCGACATCAGTTCGAAGTACTTCACGGCGCCCGCCACGGTGGAGGCTCTCAGCACGCTGACGACGGGCGCGATCAGCCCTTCGAACTCTTCGCCTTCGGGCCCGACTACGTTCCTGCCCCTCTCCAGGAACGCGCACGCGTAGGACACTGTCCCGTCCGGTTGGCGCGATTCCACGCTCGTGGGTTTCGCTTCCACAGCCTGAATGAACTGCACGAAGCCGGGGAGCAGTGCCGTGCAGTTGATTCCTGGGAGGAGCTTCTCGCACGGTTCGCGCGGCGTCAGGCGGACTTCCCCTCCCGTCGGGCCGCCGGTGATGGCGAGGTCGCCCTTCTGGAATTGCAGGTAGCGGTTCGGCTGTCGCGGGCAGCTGCAGACCGTGAGGTTGGAGCACAGCAGCAGCTCGTGCGGGTCCACCTCGTTCACGCTCCCGCCGCTCGTGGAGTGAATCCTCACGTTGCCCCTCACGACCGTCAGTTCGAGCACCGGTTGCGACGCCGGGAGCCCCGTGATCGTCAGGTCGTAGGCGCCGTCGGCGTAGGGCTTGACGACGAGCGGCACGGTCGCCTTCGAGGTGACGCTCACCTGGGCCGGTTTGAAGCCCACTTCGTGGGCGGACGGGACGTTCGGCCCCGTCTGGTCCCACTCCGACCCGAACTTGGGTTCGCGGAAGAACACCGAGGCCTCGTCCTGGAGGAACGGCACGTCGACTCCGGCGGCCGCGTAGGCCGCGGCGGAGCCTTTCGCCGCGAACATGGCCCGGAACCTCGTCCAGGGAGATTTGTGCTCCGCGTCCATGTGGCCGAAGAAGCCCACGGCGCTGTATCCGCTCAGCGCTCCCGAGGTCCCGGAGCGGTTGAACAGGGGCGTGCTCGGGGAGCGGAGGTAGTTCCTCCACTCCTGGCGGGCCCCGTTGTCGGAGTGGCGCAGGTCGGACTCGGCCCACGCCGCCGCCCCCTCAATCAGCCAGTCTTTGTGCGGCGCGCTGTGGAAGTTCGCGAGCGTTCCCGACATGACCGACTCGAAGACATGAAACACCTCGTGGATGATCGTGTCCCTGAGTTCCCCGTTCTTGTGCGGCAGGACGGCGAGTTCGATCACGCAGCCGACGGCCGGCCCTTCCTGGACGCCGTTCTTGTCGAGGCAGGTGGTTTCGGCAAGCGCGGTGCCGCCCCCGCTTTTGATGAGGTTTTCGGAGGACTCCTTGATGGTGATGAACTTTTCCGGGCCGCCGGGGAGCACGACGCCGAGTTTCGCCCCCTCGACCGCCGCATAGACGTCGACCAGGTTCCGATCTTCCTTCAGATACGGGCTCGTCTTGGCCAGCGCGGGCGAGACACCCAGCGTCCCCGAGGCAAGCACCACGAGCACGCCGAGCGCTGCACGCAACACCGCCGCCCGACCCAGGCGAGTCCAAGCACCGCAGGCCCACCGCAGATCCTCCATGGTCGTCGATGCTACACCGACACCCAGCCGTCGACAAAGACGAACTCGATCTCGGCGTCACGGCCTGAAGGGCGAAGCTAAACAGTCGCGCCACGCCATCGGCGGGCTAGCATCATCGCCATGCCCGAGAACCAGCGTGTCGACGTCGTCGTCGTCGGTGGCGGCATCATCGGCATGGCGATCGCCTGGCGCGCGCGCCAGCGGGGGATGTCGGTGACCGTGCTCGAGCGCGAGGCCGCGGGGCGGGCGACCTCGCGCGTGGCCGCCGGCATGCTCGCGCCGGTCGTGGAGGTCGAGTTCGGCAACGCGGGGCGGCGCCTGCTGGAGCTGGGGCTGCGTTCGGTTCAGATGTGGCCTTCGTTCGCCTCTGAGCTGGAGGGGAGCACCGGAACTTCCGTGGGCCTGATGCGCACCGGCACGCTGCTGGCCGCGCGCGACGAGGACGAGGCGCGCGAGCTGGAGCGCCAGCTCGACTTCCGCCAGTCGCTCGGGCTGGCCGTGCGGCGCCTGCGGCCGAGCGAGGCCCGCGAGCTCGAGCCGGCCCTGGCCCCGACCGTGCGGCTCGCCCTGGAGTCGCCCGAGGACCACTCGGTCGACCCCCGGCTGGTGCTGCCGGCGCTGCAGCGGGCGTGCGAGTCGGCCGGGGTGGACTTACGCCAGCACGCGCCCGTGGCGCGCGTCGAGCTGGACGGCGCGCGCGAGCGCGCGCTCGGGGTGATGCTCGAGAACGGCGAGCGTGTGTCCGCTGAGCAGGTGGTGCTCGCCGCTGGCCCCTGGAGCGAGCGGATCGAGGGCCTGCCCCCTGGCGCGCGGGTGCCCGTGCGCCCGGTCAAGGGTCAGATCGTGCGCCTGCGCGACCCTGCCGGACCGGGGCTGCTGCGGCGGGTCGTGCGCTTCCACGGCGGCTATGTGGTCCCGCGTGAGGATGGCCGCTACATCCTCGGCGCGACCGTCGAGGAGCGCGGCTTCGAGCTCGCGCCCACCGCCGGGGGCGTGTACGAGATGCTGCGCGACGCCCACGAGCTGATACCCGGCATCAGCGAGCTGGAGATCGAGGAGCTGTCGGTCGGCCTGCGCCCTGGTACCCCCGACAACGCACCCGCGATCGGCCCCGGGGCCGTGGCCGGCCTGATCTGGGCGACCGGGCACTACCGCAACGGCATCCTCCTCGCCCCGCTCACCGCCGAGCTGGTGGTGAGCGCGCTCGCTGCCGCGAACGCTCCTGCGCCGGCGGGCGATCCACTGCTGTCGGCCTGCGCTCCAGACCGCTTCACGGCCGCGTCCGACCGTGCCGCTGTTCCCGCCAACGGGCCCACCGTGGGGGCCATCTGATGATCGTCCTCAACGGACAGGGCTGCGACGTGCGCGCCGGCGAGACCGTCGCCGTCGTGCTCGCCCGTCTGGGCGTCGAGCTCGACGCGCGCGGCGTCGCCGTGGCCGTCGACGGCGAGGTGGTGCCACGCGCGGCGTGGGAGTCGTTCCTCCTGGACGAGCACGCGCGCGTAGAGGTGCTGACGGCGATGCAGGGAGGATGATGCGGCGATCGCCGACTCGCTGACGATCGCCGGCCGGTCGCTGCGCTCGCGGCTGCTGCTCGGCACGGGCGGCTTCCCGTCGCTGGAGCTGTTGGCCGAGTCGATCGCCGCGAGCGCCACCGAGCTCGTGACGGTGGCGCTGCGCCGGGTCGATCCAAGCCCCGCCCACCCGGGCGGTTCGCTGATCGACGTGCTCGCGCATGCGGGCGTGCAGCTGCTGCCGAACACCGCCGGCTGCCGCACCGCGCGCGACGCCGTGATCACAGCGCGTATGGCGCGCGAGGCGTTCGCCACCGATTGGATCAAGCTCGAGGTGATCGGCGACGAGGACACGCTGCTCCCAGATGCGCCCGAGCTGCTGCGCGCCGCCGAGGAGCTCGTCGACGAAGGCTTCGTGGTGCTCCCTTACACGACCGACGATCCCGTGCTCGCGCGCCGGCTGGCCGACCTCGGCTGCGCCGCCGTGATGCCCCTCGGCTCGCCGATCGGCAGCGGCATGGGCATCCGCAACCCGTACAACATCGCTCTGATCCGCGAGGCGGTCGATGTGCCGGTGGTGCTCGACGCCGGCGTCGGCACGGCGTCCGACGCCGCGCTGGCGATGGAGCTGGGCTGCGACGCGGTGATGGCCGCGTCGGCGATCGCGCGCGCGCAGGACCCCGTGTCGATGGCGCGCGCGATGCGTGCCGCGGTGGAGGCCGGTCGCCTGGCGCGCGGCGCGGGGCGCATCCCCCGTCGCACCTATGCGACCCCATCGACGCCCGAGCAGGGCCTCGCCGACTTCGACTGATCGCTCGCCGACGGGCGGGTCGCGGCGATCACTGCACGACTTCGATCGTGCCGTTCATCGTGGTCGGCTGGAGCGTGTTCTCGTAGTGGATCACGCCGGGCTTTTGCGCCGTGATCTTGAACGTGCCGCCTTCGCCGAAGTTCTTGGACGCGAACTTCTGCGGCCCCCCCTGACTGGTGACGTTGTGCGGGATCGAGTCGTAGTTGGTCCACTTGATCGTGCTGCCGAGCTTCACCCTCACCGCGTCCGGGGCGATCGCGATGTTGCGGTAGGCGATCTGGACGAGCCCGCTCTGCACGGGCGAGGAGGAGGACGGAACGGCGTATCTGGGAGTCGTGTCGGGCCTCAGCCCCACGCCGGCGGACGTCGAGGTCGACTTGGTAGGCGCGGCTGTGGTCGTCGCGGCCGTGGTCGTCGCGGTTGTCGTGGTCGAGCCGCTGGAGGAGCTGCTCGACGCGTTGCTCGACGATCCGCAGCCGGCTGTGAGCAGCACGGTGCAGCAGGCGGTCACCGCGACGAGACCTCTTTTCATCGGTTGCAATCCTATAGCGCCTACACTGGCCGATTCGATGACCCCACGCCACTTCCTCACCGGGGCCGAGCTGACGGCCGCCGAGCTGGACGCGTTGCTGGACCGCGCGCTGGAGCTGAAGCGCGCGCCGCTCTCCTCCCAGGCGCTCGCCGGGCGCAACGTGGCGCTGATCTTCGAGAAGCCCTCCACCCGCACACGCGTGTCGTTCGAGGTGGGCGTCGACGAGCTCGGTGGCCACGCGGTGGTCCTGCGCTCGGACGAGCTACAGCTGTCGCGCGGCGAGGCGCCGCGCGACACAGCGCTGGTCCTCTCCAGGCACGTGGCCGCGGTCGGGTTGCGCACCGGACCCGACGCGGTCCTGGATGAGCTCGCGGCTTACAGCTCGGTGCCGATCGTCAACATGCTCAGCGCCCGCCACCACCCGTGCCAGGCGCTGGCCGACCTGCTCACGTTGCGCGAGGCCTGCGGCGTGCTCCAGGGCGTGCGTGTCGCGTACGTCGGCGACGGCAACAACGTCGCGCGCTCGCTCGCGCTGCTGGGCACGCTCGCGGGGATGACCGTCGCGGTGGCCTCGCCCGCGGGCTACACGCTGGAGGACGACCTGACGCTGCCCGCCGGCGCCACGGGTGCGCTGACGCTTTACGCCGACCCGCGAGAGGCGGTCGCGGGCGCGAGCGCCGTGTACACCGACGTGTGGGTGAGCATGGGCGATGAGAGCACCGCGCACGAGCGCCGCACGGCGCTCGCCGACTATCGCGTCGACGACGCGCTCCTGGACGCCGCCGCGCCGGGCGCGTTCGCGATGCACGACCTGCCAGCCCATCCCGGGGAGGAGATCTCCGCGGAGGTGCTGTACGGCTCGCGCCAGCGCATCTGGGATCAGGCCGAGAACCGCCGGCACGTCCAGAAGGCGTTGCTCGAGCTGCTGGTGGTAGACGGGCAGCGCGAGGAGTCTTAGGCAATCCGCGGGGCGGTGCTAGTGGGATGCCTTGAGAAGCCCCGGCAGCCCTATCGGGGGCGTAAAGACGTATCGCCGACCGTGGCGCCGTTGTTGCAGGAACCCCATATCGACGAGGGGAAGCAGATCGCCTCTAGCAGTCTCGTGGGTCACGCCGTGACTGGCTGCGTGCGTTTGGAAGGTGTAGCTAGCGTCTGGCGTCCTGATGGCGTTGCCCAGCAGGGCAAGCTGTCGGTGGTTGAACTGACTCGACCCCTTGAGGAGCTTTTCGACGTCGCGCACGTCCTTGATCTTCTGCCGAAGGTACTCGTGGAGCTGTTCGACTGCCCGCTGAACGACCTCCAGTTGAGAGACGATGAAGTAGGTTGCGTCTCGCTCGTCGGTCTCCGTCAGAATGAATGACCGCGTGTACTTTCCCGGGGCATCCCGGAGTATCCGCGAGATCGAGAGGTACTCGACGAGCCAGTATCCCCGGGTCCTCATGTACCAGTAGAACAGCGCTCGTGCTGTTCTACCGTTCCCATCCTCGAACGGATGGTCGTACGCGAGCCAGAAGTGAAGCAAGATCGCCCGGACGACGGGGTGGATAAACCGATCTGGATTTTCGCCTTCGTTGGCAAAGTCGCAAAGAGCATGTAACCGCTCCGGCAGCTGATCGGCAGCGTCGGGGTTGTCCAGTGTGCCGTCGGTCAGAATGCGCTGCAGTTCCAGCACGGTCCGGGGCGTCAGCTCATCGTGCATCCCGTCACGCATGTGCTGCAGCGCTCGGTAGTTGTTGAGGATCATGCGCTCGCTGCGGTCCTTCGGCGCTCGGCCCGTTCGGAGCATCTCCTTTGCGACTCGGCGAGTTGTTGTCGCGCCCTCCAGCTGGCTCGACCGGATCGCCTCCTCCATCAAGGAATTGACGAGATAATGTCCCCGCGCTTGCTCATCGGCGGTAACGATCTCCGACATCGCAACCGCTCCGCTGCAGTGCTGATCGACGTAGTGCAGTCGGCGAGCGATAAGATCAGGGACGCCGTAGACGAAGTGCGCACCAGCGGGATCAGCGAGAGGGATAACGCGCTGAGTCGACTGGCGACCCCACTTGATCAGGAACCACCACTCCTCGTGGCTAAGATTTGCGGGGGGGTAGAGCTGACGGAGCTTGTCCCAATGGACGTACTCGCGGCCGTTCTCCGTGACCCCTAGCTGCAGCAACTCTACAACGCGCTCGGGGCCGAGTCGCGTGATCAGCTCGCCGTACTGCGGCGGCCGGGCAACGTAAATGGTCATCCAAATTGCTCCAGATTAGTCCAAGGATTTGGAGTTTAGCAGATCGATCTCCAAGAACTTGGCGCAATTTGGACGAACTTGGATGAGGATCTAAACTCCACCACGATGAACAACGACCCCCCGGCACCGACGCCTCCCACTACCGCCGCCGCGCCTCGCCCGCAGCGGGGTGACGAGCTGGAGCTCCAGATCGAGTCGTTGGCCTTCGGCGGCGAGGGTGTGGCGCGGCTGGGCGGCGACGGCGGCGGCTACGTGGTGTTCGTAGCGGGCGCCATCCCCGGCGATCGCGTGCGTGCACTCGTCTACAAGCGCAAGCGCAGCTACGCCCACGCGCGCACGCTGGAGGTGCTCGACCCCAGCCCGGAACGGCTCGCGCCGACGGCCGATCATCCCGGAGTGCCCTGGCAGGTGATCCCGTACGAGCGCCAGCTGCTCGTCAAGCGCGCGCAGGTCGATGAAGCGCTGCGGCGGATCGGCCGGCTGGAGGGCTTCGAGCTCCGGGACATCATCCCTGCGATTCAGCCCTGGCGCTACCGCAACAAGCTCGAGTACTCCTTCGGCGATGGTGGCGATCCGGACAGCCCGGAGCTGGTGTGCGGCTTCCACGTATCCGCGGGCGCTAATCGCGTCGCTCAGATCGAGGACTGCCTGCTTGCGTCCGAGCGCGGAAACCTCGCGCGCGAAGTTGCGCTGGGCTGGTGTCGCAAGGAGGGGCTGACCGCGTGGGAGCGCAGTCGCGGCCCGCGCGCGGAGGCACGCGCGGGCGCCGGTGCGGCGGCGGGTCCCAGTGAGCGGACGGGACCGGCGCTGGACGGGCGTGCGCGCCTGCGCAACCTGGTCGTGCGGGAGGGGCGCCACACCGGCCAGCTGCAGGTGCGGATTGTGACCACCGAGGGGGAGCTGGATGCGGGTGCGCTCGCGGCGGCGCTGAGCGAGGGCCTCGGCGAGAGCCTGTCGGGGGTGCTGTGGTCGCGCTCACACAGCCTCGCCGAGACGACCGCCGGTGGCGAGACCGAGCTGGTGTGGGGCGCGGGCGAACTGCCCGAGCGGCTGGGGGAGCTGGAGCTGCTGATCTCGCCCGAGGCGTTCTTTCAGACGAACACCGAGATGGCGGAGCTGCTGTACGGCGTGGTCGCCGAGTACGCGGCGCTCGAGGGCTGGGAGCGCGTGTACGACCTTTACTCGGGTATTGGCACGATCGCGCTGATGCTCGCCCCTCGCGCGGGCGAGCTGTGGGGGATCGAGCTCGTCGAGCAGGCGGTCGCGGACGCGATCGCGGGAGCGCGTCGCAACGGGATCACCAACGCACACTTCTTCGCCGGCGACACCCGCACGGCCCTGCCGGAGCTGATCGAGCGTGTCGGGCGCCCCGACGTGGTCGTCGTCGACCCGCCTCGCGCCGGCCTTTCCAAGAAGGTCGTGCATCGCATCATCGACGCGTCGCCCAGACGCGTGGTGTACGTCTCCTGCAATCCCACCACGCTCGCGCCAAACGCCGCCGAACTGGTCGAGGCGGGCTGGAGGCTGCGCGAGGTTCGCCCCGTCGACATGTTTCCCCAGACTCACCACATCGAGTGCGTGGCGCTATTCGAGCGGGGGTAGCCGGTCGCCAGGGCGCCGTCGCTGCTAGGCGCCGGAGCGAGGGCAGTTCGCGTCCGGCAGCGTGCACGCGAGCGCGTTGACCCTCGCGACCCCCGCCTGCTGTGCGGCGTTGGAGGAGCGGTGCGACCGGTTCTCAGGGCGCACGTCGGCGATCCGATAGACGCGCGGGCCGCGCAGGAGGAACACGTCCTCCTGTGTGGGGCCATCGGGGTTCACCCAGATCAGGTTGCGGGCCTGGGGTGGTCGAGCAGCAGCCCGCTCGGTGCCGTCGCGATGGCAGCGGGTGCCGGTCGCCTGCGCGAAGAAACGGCTTGCCTGGGCGGAGCTCGCGAACAGGAAGACCGCGGCCCCGATGTCGTCCAGCTGTGGCGCCAGCTGTGGGTCGGTGGTCCAACTGAGCATCTCAAAGGCGCCCGGCCACCCCCCATCGATCTCGCTCGCGCCGATGCGGCGTGGTGGGTTGTCGGTCCAAACAACTTCGGCCGGGACGACGCCCCAGGCGTAGCGGGAGCGGGCCAACGGCTCCATCACCGGAACCAGGCTGGCGCGCAGACTCCCGAGCTGGCGCAACGACACCTGCCGCAGTGGCGGTGGGATGACCGGCACGCACCAGCTCGTGGACGCCGCCGAGCTGCCGCTCCCCGGTAGCAGGATGCCGCGGCGGCCGCCAAGGAGCGCGAACACGGCGATCCCGAGGCACACGATCAGCACCGGCAGGCGGATTCGCCGTGCGCTCCACCACGGCGTATCCGGCGCTTGTGCCTCCGCGACGGACTCGCCGGCGTCATCGCGCCGCTGACCGCTTGTCATGAGTTCGTATCGGGCGCCGCTGCGCGCGACTTGACGAGGCGCCGTGAGGGTAGGCTTGCGAGCCGTGCGCGCAGCGACCATCCGCGACAACGAGATCGTGATCGAGGAGCACCCGGATCCCGTCGCCGGGGCGGGGGAGGTGCTCGTGCGCGTCCGCGCCGCCGGTCTGAACGGGGCCGACATGATGCAGCGACGCGGCCTGTACCCGGCGCCGCCGGGCTCACCTCAGGACATTCCCGGGATGGAGCTCGCGGGGGAGGTGGCAGACCTCGGGGACGGGGCCGAGCGCTTCGCGCTGGGCGACCGCGTGATGGCGATCGTCGGCGGCGGCGGACAGGCGGAGCTGGCCGTCGCTCACGAGCGTCAGCTGATGCGCGTGCCCGACGCGCTCGACTGGCCCGCCGCCGGCGGACTGCCGGAGGTGTTCATCACGGCGCACGACGCGCTGTTCACCCAGGCCGAGCTGCGTCCCGGCGAGCGCCTGCTGGTGCACGGCGGCGCGGGCGGCGTCGGCACGGCGGCGATCCAGCTCGCCCGCGCTACGGGCGCTCGGGTGACCGCGACCGTGCGCCGTGAGGAGCTGCGCGGGCAGGTCGCGGAGCTCGGCGCCGAGGCGATCGCGCCCGAGGCCTTTGCCGAGCGCGGGCCGTTCGACGCGATCCTCGAGCTGGTCGGTGCGCCGAACCTGGCGGAGGACCTGCAGGCGCTCGCCACCGGCGGGCGCATCGCGGTGATCGGCGTCTCGGCGGGCGCCAAGGGCGAGCTGAACATGCTCGCGCTGATGGGCAAGCGCGCGCGCATCCACGGCTCGACGCTACGCGCGCGTCCGCTCGAGCAGAAAGCGCTGGTCGCGCGGCGTGTGGAGCACGAGGTGCTGCCGCTGTTCGACGCGGGCATGCTGCGCGTGCCGATCGCGCAGACCTTCTCGCTGGAGCAGGCTGCCGCCGCCTACGAGCGCTTCGCCGCCGGAGGCAAGCTCGGCAAGATCGTGCTCACAATGTGACAGAACACAGGAGGCTTTCGATGACCACCATCGCAACACCCGCGCGCAATCAGACCATCGATCTGCTGGAGCAGCTCAGAGGCGGCCTGCAGGGGTTCTCCGAGCGCTGGCTCAGTAGCGCCGACGAGCTGGCGAACTTCCTCGGGCGCTGGGAGACGGCCTGGAACACACACAACCTCGACGACCTCGAAGCCCTCGTGACCGAGGACATCGTGTGCGAGGACCCGGCGATGTTCGGCGAGACCACCCACGGCCGCCGCGAGTTCAGAGCATTCATCGAGATCTTCTTCCGGGCCTTCCCCGACGTCCAGGTCGAAAGCACCGGCGCGCTCTACCCCGCACTAGAGGGAACGGGGATGGCGCTGCCGTGGCGACTGACCGGAACGTTCACGGGTGAGCTGGCGTTGTGGGGCAAGCGCTACGGCTCAAGGCCACCGACTTTGGCGCCGACCGGACGGGCGATCGACATCGACGGAATCGATCTGTACGAGTTCCGCGACGGTCTGATCTCCCACCACACGCTCATCTACGATCTCTATGACTTCTCACAGCAGATCGGGCTGCTCCCACCACGAGACCTCAAGCTGCCGGCGGTCATGTTGCTCGCCCAGCGGCTCATCGCTTCGCGCTCCAGACGGCGGCGCGCACGCGCCTAGTGGCCGTTGAGATCAGGTTGGACTCGTAATACGGCGGTCAGTACGGTGGCTGCGATGCGTACCAGTCGCCGAGCGTGCGAAAGGCGGCCCAGAACGCCCGCTTGGCCGCCTGCTCGTCAAGCGAGTCGTCGATGCTGGGCACATACAGCGCGTCGATCGTGGGCGTCAGCTGCTGGATCTCGCCAACGCTGTCGTGCAGCGCGCGCGCCAGCGGGATGTCCATGTCGCGCAGCGCGCTCAGTGCGTCGGCGCCCATCACGACGACTATCTTCGGCTGTACGATCGCGATCTCCTCGACCACGCGCGCGACGCACGCGAAGTCAGCGAGTGAGGCATCGCTCAACGGGCACTTCACGCACAGCGTGCCGTAGACGGCGAGCGGATCGATCGACAGTCGCTTGAGCGACTTCATCAGCGCGCCCCCCGCGCGCCCGTAGAAGGCGACGCCCTCCTCGATCTCGGAGGGCAGAGCGGAGTACTTCAGCAGCATGATGTCCGCCTGCGGATGTCCCGATCCGAGCACCGGCATGAGGTTGCCGCGCGGACAGTGTGGGCATGCCTGCAGCTCACGTGTCAGGGTGTTCAGCTCGCGGATAGCGCGCTCTAGATACTTCTCGCGGATCTCGTCATCGGTCACGGGCATCGACCCCGAGGGATTTGACGAGGCGTCGTCTTGTCCTTGACGGTGCATCAGTACTTGCGCGCTCGGCTACCTCCGCCCGCCGCTGCCGTGGGCCCGGTTCAGCCGCTTCAGGCGCCGCGCCTTGCTCGCACGCCGCGCCGATCGGGGCGTGGCTCGCGTCTGCAGGAACTTCAGCGCCTGCACGTACAGCAGGGAGGAGGGGCGCGTGAGGATCTCGCCGTCGCGCAGCGACTGCAGGAACTCTCCCGGCCCATCGAAGTCGCGCATCCGTATCCGCACCGAGCCGAGACCCTGGGCTACGTGCGAGTCCGAGCCGGCCCCAGCCGGGATCCGGTACTTGGCGGCGAAGCGGACGGCCTCCTCGTTGAACGCGCCGATCGCCACGCGCGGGTTGAACACCTCGATCGCGTCGACTTCGTCGAGGATCTTCAGCAGGTGCTCGTAGTCGGGTACCGCGTGCATACGATCAAAGGGATGGGGCACATACACGACGCCGCCCTGACGCTTGATCTCGGCGACGGTGTCCTTCAGGCTCAGCCCGCGAGGGATCTTCTCCTTGATGAACAGGCCGATCACCTCACCCTCCCCGGCCGTCTTGACCTCCTCGCCGACGATCACCTTCACGGGCGGGTGGGGACCGAATTCCGCGGCCTGCTCCTGCGCCGCGAGCGCTCCGGAGATCTCGTTGTGGTCGGTTACCGCGATCGCCCCCAGCCCCTGCTCGCGGGCGCTCGCCAGCAGCACCTCCACGGGCGTGGCGCAGTCGTAGGAGTGGTCCGTGTGCATGTGCAGATCGACCTCGATCGGCGCTCGCGTGGACAGACGCCGCCGCAGCGCTTGGTCTCCGTCTGCCGAATGCCGCCGTGCGGCCAGGCTGCGGTAGATCTCCTCGATCTCCGCTGTGGCCTGCTCTCCGTCGGGCACCAGACGGTAGTCGCCGGGGAAGTAGTGGCCCATCAGCTCGGCGGTCGCCGGTAGGCTCGCGATGCGCGCGTCCAGGCGTCCGAAGAAGCTCTCCACGAAGCGGCGCGCGACGAGCGTCGAGAGCAGGCGCTCGGAGGAGGAGTGGAAGGAGCCGACGTTGAGCGCGCGCGAATGGCGCAGAGCGGCGCCCGAGGTGCTCGGCGCGAACGGCTCGTGCACGTGTACGAAATCGAGCTGGACCGTGCTCAGCAGTTCCTCGACCGTGCGCGCCACGTCGATCGGCAGCGCCGATGGTCGCCTGCGCGCTTTGCCGGCCCCCCCGGGACCCCAAAGATCGAGCACCTCGCCCACGGCGATCACCCGGGGCGTTCCCCGATCGGCGCCGTCGAGCAGAGACGTGGCGCCTGACGCTCCGCTGCGGGCGGCGCGGAGCGCCTTGCGCGAGGCGCGCACTCGCTCCTGCGAGCGTGACGGCGCGAGCACCAGCACGCGGTGGCCTCGTCGCGAGAGCTCCGAAGCCACTCGCTCCACGTGGGCGTTGACCTCGTTGTCCTCCGCCTCCCACGGATACGGCGTCACGTGGGCTATCGAGAACGACGAGGCCATCGGCTCAACGATTATCTCGCCGCTCGGGCGCCTCGCTTCGCGCGCGTGCCGGGCCGTCCGGCGTATCTGGCGATGAAGGCCTCGGTGTCCGTGCGCGCCTGCTCGTCGGGTCGCTGCCTGTGCGGCGACTTCATCAGGTAGGAGGACGGGCCGTCCAGCTGGCCGCCGATGCCGTGGTTGAGCGCGAGCTTGCAGCAGCGTACGGCGTCGATGACGATCCCGGCCGAGTTGGGCGAATCCCACACCTCGAGCTTCAGCTCCAGGTTCAGCGGCACGTCGCCGAACGCCTGACCCTCAACGCGGATGTGCGCCCACTTGCGATCGGTCAGCCACGGCACGTAGTCGGATGGGCCGACGTGGATGTCGCCCGCCGGCAGCTCGTGGTCCATGACCGAGGTGACCGCGTTGGTCTTGGAGATCTTCTTGGACTCCAGCCGCTCGCGCTCGAGCATGTTGTAGAAGTCCATGTTGCCGCCCACGTTGAGCTGCGACGTACGCTCGATCTCCACGCCGCGCTCGGCGAACAGGCGTGCCAGCGCGCGGTGCACGATCGTGGCGCCGACCTGAGACTTGATGTCGTCGCCGACGATCGGGAGCCGTGCATCTTTGAAGCGCCTGTCCCAGTAGTTCTCGCGGGCGATGAAGACGGGGATGCAGTTGACGAAGGCGCAGCCTGCCTCGAGCACCTGCTCCACATACCACTTGGTCGCCTGCTCGGAGCCGACCGGCAGATAAGAGACGACCACGTCGGTGTGGGTCGCCTTGAGGATGCTCACGATGTCAGCGGTCTCGCCGGGCGCCTTCGTGATCTTCTCCTTCAGGTACTTGCCGAGGCCGTCATGGGTCATGCCGCGATGCACACGCACACCGAGCTTCTTAGGGACCCCCCGCTCCCCGTTGGCGAACTTGATGGTGTTGTTCTGCCCCGCCCAAATCGCCTGTCCGAGGTCCTTGCCGACCTTGGCGACGTCGATGTCGAAGGCGGCGGTGAGCTCGATGTCGCGCACGTGGTAGCCGCCGAGGTCGACGTGCATCAGGCCCGGGACGCGCTCGGAGGGGTCGGCGTCGCGGTAGTAGTGGACGCCCTGCACGAACGCCGAGGCGCAGTTGCCGACGCCCACGATCGCAACTCGCACCTTCTCGGACTGATAGCGCCGGGCGCCGTTGGTGGAGGCGGCGCCGTTGCTGTGGGCGGCGCCGTTGCTGTGGGCGCGGCCGCTGGTGTCGTGTGTGCTCATGAGCAAAGTCCTTCCTTGAGTTCGAGCTAACTACTCCGCCCGGCGCGGGAGGTCACACTGACAGCTCGGCGCGGACATGCCAGATGCGCTGCGCGACGGTGATCACGCTGAGCGCCGCGAGCACGTACACGGCCGGCTGCAGCAGCTCGAAGTTGCCGAGCGAGGCGCCTGTGGCGAAGATCAGGCCGATCGAGAGGATCACGACGCGCACGGGCCGCGTAGCGATCCCCACCTTGCACTCCACGCCCAACGCCTCGGCGCGCGCGCGTGTGTAGCTGACCATCAGCGACGCCAGCACCGCGACCACCACCGCGGCGGTCGCCGCGCGGTTGCCCTGCAACGCAAAGTACCCGGCGACCGCCGTAAGCACGATGCCCTCCTCGATGCGGTCGAGCGTCGAGTCCAGGAACGCCCCGAACGGCGTGCCCTTGCCCGACATGCGCGAGTAGCGGCCGTCGAGCGTGTCCATGATCGAGCCGACGATGAACGCGATCCCGCCGAGGAAGAACAGCTGTTCCCACACGAGCGCAGCGGCGAGCACGTTCAGCGCGAACCCCGTCAGGGAGATCGCGTTGGGGGTCAGCCGCGACTCGATCAACGCCTCGCGCATGAGCCCGCGGCGCTGCCCAGCGCCGATCGGAGCGCGTGCGCGTAAGCGGCCGGAGCGGTAGGCACCGGGGCGCGTGCGGCGGGAGGGGGTGTGCTGTCGCGGCGCCATCGTCGGTCGCTCGCCGTTACCCGCTCGCCCTCAGCCCGGCGGGCGAGACGGCCGAGAAGCGCCAGACGGCCGGCCGCACGCGCGCAAGCCAGCTCGCGCCGTAGGCGGAGGCGCCCGCGGTCAGCGCGCCGAGCAGCGCGTCGACGATGAAGTGGTTGGCGGTCACCACGATCACAAAGGTCATCAGGAACGGGTAGAGCAGCCACAGGACGCTCACGATCCGCCGGCGCGACAGGCGCGCGAGCGTCCAGCCGATCATGAGTGCGAACGCGACGTGCATAGACGGGACCGCGGCGTAGAGGTTGGTGACGGCGCTCATCGAGGCGCTCGCGTGCGAGACGTGGACACCGGTGAAGTCCGAGACGCTGTCGATGAAGCCCCACTCGGGCATGAACCGCGGCGGCGCTGTCGGGAACACGGTGTAACCGACGAGTGCGATGGCCATCGCGATCATGAACATGTTGCGCACGAAGTAGAAGCTGCGGTTGTGGCGCAGGTACAGGTACACGAGCGCGGCGATCGTGACCGAGGTCTGCGCGTTGACGTACAGCCAGCTGCAGAGCACCATCACGAAGTGGCTGCTCGAGGCCCAAGCCTGGATCGAGGGCTCGACGAACAGGTGCAGCGTGCGCTCCAGCGAGATCAGATCGCGCGCGTGGGCAAAGGCGGCGTTGGCCTCCCCCTCGACCAGGCCGCGCACGAGCCGGTAGGCGAGGTAGGCGGCGGCGAACAGCGAGACCTGTCGCAGCGCGTCCAGCCAGCCGTGCGGCAGGAGACGCGCCTGCAGGACACGAGCGCGGGCGAGCACCTGCGAAGCCTAGACGATGCTCAGCGGCAGCGAGGCCCGCGACTGAATACGCGGGCGAGCGAGAAGCGGACGACCACGTGCAGGCTGCCCGCGCGGCGCGCTTGCAGCTCCGTCCAATCACCCGGGGCGCGGCTCACGCACCCGCTCCCGCCGGCGAGCGCCCAGTAGGGCGTGAAGTGGACACGAACCGTGTACGCCCCGGGGCGAGGCGCGTACAGGGTGAACGAGTCGGTGTTCAAGCTCGTGAGGACGCCCGGCGGGCTGGCGAGCGGGCGGGCGCCGAGCACCGCGAACAGGCGCCAGTGCGCGGAGCGCCAGATTTCGTGCAGGTACGGAAGGCCGCCCGCCCGCAGCAGGCGCGCCTCTGACTGTGCCGAGTAGTCGAGCGGGGCGTCCGCGAGCGCGACGTAGGAGATCGCGTTCTGCGTGAGCCATGCCCGATAGCGCGCGGCGGTCAGCGGCGCGGATTCGTCGTAGAAGAGGCCGTTGCGGTAGACGTCGAGCTGGCGCTCCCAGCCGCGCGCGATCATCACGTGGGAGGCGACCCACCGCGCCTCCCAGTGGTCGGCGGTCGCGACCACCTCGACTCGCGCCGGGCGGGCGCCGTAGCCGACGCCGAGGGCGCGCAGCTCGCCGACCAGCGGCGCGTAGTAGGCGCCATTCACGGACGCGTCGGCGACACCCGCCGCGAAGTCGGCCGCGGGCGCGTTGACCTGCCAGTAGAGCAGGAACGGCGCGAGCACGATCAGTAGGCGTTGGCGCCCGCGCGAGGCGCCGGCGAGCACGCATGCGGCAACCGGTCCCGCCACCAGCGCGCCCAGGCGGTCAGCGTTGCCGCCGACGGCGGTCGGCACCAGGTAGGAGGCGGTGAGCGCGAGCGCGTACAGCGCCGCTCCGATCCTCAGCACGCGCTGCTGCGGCGGGATCAGCGCGCCGATCAGGAGCACTCCGGCGAGCGCCGGGTAGAAGGCCGACGCTACGAACGGCTGGCTCCCGCCTTCGGGGAACGCCACCGCCAGCAGCGCGATCGGAACGAGCGGCGCGAGCGTGAGCGCGGCCGGCCATGCGCGCGCGGGCCCTGCGAGCGCCCACGCGAGGAAGGCGAGCGCGAGGAACGCCCCGGCGACGGGGCTTGCCAGCGACGCGAGCACGCTCAGCACGAGCGCGCTCGCCAGCCGGTTGCGCTGGGCGAGCAGCAGCGCCCCGAGGCCGATAGCAAGCCCGAGGTCGAACGGGACGCGACTGGAGAGCAGCGAGATGGCCGCGCCGAGCGCGAACCACGCGGCGCCGATGCGCGTGGCGGTCGCCGGGAAGCGGCCGTCGATCAAGCGTTCGAACAGCGCGGTGGCGACGGTCATCGAGATCGCGGCCACCAGTCGCGGTCCGAGCAGCGCTCCCAGCGCAGGGGCGAGCAGCGAGTAGGCGAGCAGGTGGTGACCGCCGTACCAGGAGTTGTCCCACAGCGAGAAGCCGATCCGCGCGAACAGGCTGCTGCGGTAGCTCGCGGCGGCCAGGTCGGCGCTTGGGGGTGCGGCGATCAGGTAGACGACGGCGAGCGCCGCGGTGATCGTCCACGCCGGGATCGGGAGCGCGAGCGCGCTCGGGCGGGTGGCCGGCGCCTGCGCCCGGCGAGCCGACGCGCTCACTCGGCGCTCAGGAAGCTGACCACGCGGTCGAGGACGTCGGGGCGGTCAAACCAGGGCCAGTGCCCAGCGTCGGGGAGCTCGACCAGCTCGGCGTGCGGCAGCGCCTGCGCGTACTCGCGACCGAAGCGCGCTGGGATGTAGGGGTCCTTCAGCCCCCATACGACCAACGCGGGCATGTCTAGCTCTCCGAGTCCCAAGCCGGCAGCCGCGAGCACGCGCGAGGGTGAGCTGCGGTATAGGCGCAGGATCGCCCGCTGCGTGCCCTGGTCGAAGTGCTCGAGCACGCTGTCCAGCCACACCTCTGGCATCGGTCCCGGCGTGGCGTTGGACTCGCGGGAGGCGAGCCGCAGCGTGAAGTGATTGGTCGTTCCCATCGCCAGCTCGCCCAACCCGGGGGTGCGCCAGATGCGCGCGGTGCGGTGCCAGCGATAGCCCGGCAGGAACGGCACGGCGTTGATGATCACCAGGCGCTTCACGCGCTCGGGAAAGCGCTGGGCGAAGGCCAGGCCGACCACGCCCCAGTCGTGTACGACGAGGCTCACGCGCTCTACCTCCAGCTCCGCCAAGAAGCGCTCGAGGAAGCGCTCGTACTCGTTGATCGTGTAACGCAGGAAGCCCGCCTTGCCCGAGCGGCCGAAGCCTGGGAGGTCGGGCGCGAGTCCCCCGGTTCGCGCCAGCATCCCGCTCCATTCAAAGGAGCTGCTCGGTACGCCGTGCAGGTACAGCGGCACAGCAGCGCCATCGCTGCCCGCGGGTGCGGCGGCGCTGCGCCAGAAGACGGGCTGCTTGCCCTGTACCGCGGACCCCCCGGCACGGGGGGCAGGCTGGATATCGATCTCGCTGCTGTGCTCGCTCACCTCTGGCACCGGCCGAGGATATAAGGGTGGCGCGCGGCGGCTACGGTGGTGCGGTGCGCGGCGAGCCCCGAGATTGGAGAGCACCCACTCGCCCGCGCGTCGTGAGGATCCGTGACCGCCTGCGGCAGGTCTACGGCGTCCCGCTGATGCGCCCGCACGGCGATCCGATCGCGGAGCTGGTGCTGACGGTGCTGTCGCAGTCGACCAACGACCGCAACCGCGACGTCGCGTACCTACGCCTGCGGGAGCGTTTTCCGGCGTGGGAGCAGGTGCGCGACGCGCCGCTGGCCGAGATCGAGGAGGCGATTCGCCCGGGCGGGATCTCGAAGGTCAAGTCGGTCCGCATCCAGGCGATCCTGCGGGCGGTCTCGGACGGTCCTCCGGCAGCCCTCGCCGGCGAGGAGCTCTCGCTCGATATGCCGCCTGCCTCCCGTCACGGGGGGTTCGGGGCACTGCGCTGGCTTCCACGCGTACCGATCGAGCAGGCTCGCGCCTACCTGATCTCGCTGCCGGGTGTGGGGCGCAAGACGGCGGCGTGCGTGCTGCTGTTCGCCTACGGCTTGCGGGATGTGCCCGTCGACACGCATGTCGCGCGCGTGGGAACGCGCCTGGCGCTGTTGCAGGCTGGGGCGCCGTTTCACGAGCTGCACGACCAGATGCTCGCCCTGACCCCGCCCGGTCAGGAGCTGGAGCTGCACGTCAACCTGCTGCGCCACGGCAGGCGTACGTGCCACGCACGCTCGCCGGCGTGCTCGGAGTGCGCGCTGGCGCGTATGTGCCCGAGCCGCGGGCTGTTCAGCCCCGGGGCAGGACCGCGAAGGCGATGACCGCGTACTGCAGCGCGGCCGCGGCGAGCACGAGCGCGTGGAAGACCTCGTGGTAGCCGAAGACCTTCGGCCACGGGTTCGGCCGGCCGCTCGCGTAGACGACCGCCCCGACCACGTACAGCAGGCCGCCGAGCGCCAGTCCGGCTACGCCCAGCCAGCCGATCGCGGCGGGCAGCTCGCCGAAGATCGCGGCCGAGACGAGGCCGAGCGCGACGTAGACGCCCGCGAGCAGCCACTTACCGATCGGAGATCGGCCAGCGTCGATCCACAGGAGCTTGAACACGACGCCGGCGAGCGCGCCGGCCCACAGCACGATCAGGATCGTGCTCGCGAGCGAGCTCCGCAGCGCGAGCAGCGCAACGGGCGTGTAGGTGCCGGCGATCAGCACGAAGATCATCGAGTGGTCGAGCCGGCGCATCCAGCGCCGCGCCTGCGGCCGCCAGGTGACCCGGTGGTAGAGCGCGCTGGTGCCGAGCAGGCCAGATACGGCGACCGCGTAGATGCTCGCCGCCAGTCGCGCTCGCCCGTCTGATGCGGCGAGGATCAGCGCCACGCCGGTGACCAGCGACACGAAGAATCCGTACTCGTGCAGCACCCCCCGAAGCCGGGGCTTCATACCCCGTTCGGGGCACTCCGGTGGCCCCGACGGAACGATGTCCATACGCAGAAGGTAGCGCGCCCGCGCCGCGCAGGAGCCGCTTTCAGCTTGGGGCAGAGGCGGCGCCGGCCTTCAGCTTCGCGCGGGCGCGCTCGGGGGTCACCGTCACGACGTCCCACGCCAGGCCCACGCGCTCCATACCGAGGATCAGCCAGCCGGAGGGGTCGAGCTCGTACCAGCGCAGGCCGTGGAAGGCGGACTGAGGGAAGGCGTGGTGGTTGTGGTGCCAGGCCTCGCCGAGCGATGGCAGCGCCAGCCAGAAGACGTTCGTTGACTCGTCGTCGGTGTCGAACCGGCGGCTGCCGAAGAAGTGGCAGATGGAGTTGATGCTCCACGTGATGTGGTGCACGAGGAAGATCCGCACCAGGCCTCCCCACAGCAGCGCGCTGAGGCCTCCGGCGACGAGCGAGCCGCCGCTCAGCGCGAAGCCGAGGGCGAACGGCGCGCCAAGGCTGAGCAGCGCCAGCAGCGGGAAGCTCCTGTTGATGCGGCGCATCGTCGGATCTTCGACGAGGTCGGGGGCGAACCGTTTCGATGAGGCCTGTCCGTGGGTCTCAAACAGCCAGCCGACGTGCGCGTGCCAGAGGCCGCTGACCATGCCGCGCAAGCCGGCGCCTTGCCCCGCATGCGGGCTGTGCGGGTCGCCCTCTTCGTCGGTGAACGTATGGTGCTTGCGATGGTCGGCGACCCAGTCGATCACCGGGCCCTGCAGCGACATCGATCCGAGGATCGCGAGCGTGTAGCGCAGCCACGGGTGCGTCTCGAATGCGCGGTGGGTCAGCAGGCGATGAAAGCCGACCGTGATCCCGACTGCCGTGAGGATGTACATGAGCGCGAAGATCGCCAGGTCGCGCGGCCCGAGGAAGTGGTTCCACAGCAGCACCGCCGCTGCTACCACCCCGAGAAATGGGATCACCACGGCGGCGATATTGACGTTGCGCTCCAGGCGGGTCACGTAAGAAGCATTACTCGCGGTCGCTCAGGAGGTTACGGCGGCCGGCCGCAGGAAGCTCCGTGCGGGCCGAGGGGATGGTCGAAGACGTCGTCGTGGCGAGACACGGCGCCACTTGACGTCCGTCAGGAAATCTGACATACTGCCACTAAGATTTATCAAGCTTATAGAAGGAGCACTTTCACATGGCTAAGACCATAGGCATCGACCTGGGCACGACGAACTCGTGCATGGCGGTGCTCGAGGGCGGCGAGCCCACCGTCATCGAGAACGCCGAGGGCGGCCGCACGACCCCGTCCGTCGTCGCGTTCACTGCGTCGGGCGAGCGCCTCGTCGGCACCGTCGCCAAGCGCCAGGCGGTCACCAACCCGCAGAACACGATCTTCTCGATCAAGCGCTTCATGGGCCGCAAGGAGGCAGAGGTGCGCGAGGAGGAGTCGATCGTCCCCTACAAGGTCGTCGCCGGGCCCAACGGTGACGCCCGCGTCGAGGCCGGCGGCGAGCAGCACTCCCCGCCGGAGATCTCGGCGATGATCCTGCAGAAGCTCAAGTCCGACGCCGAAGCCTACCTCGGCGAGAGCGTCGACTCGGCGGTCATCACCGTTCCCGCGTACTTCAACGACGACCAGCGTCAGGCCACCAAGGACGCCGGCAAGATCGCTGGGCTGGACGTCAAGCGCATCATCAACGAGCCGACCGCGGCGTCGCTGGCGTACGGCCTGGACAAGGAGTCCGACCAGACGATCCTCGTGTTCGACCTCGGCGGCGGCACCTTCGACGTGTCCGTGCTGGAGATCGGCGACGGCGTGTTCGAGGTCAAGTCCACGGCCGGCGACAACCACCTCGGCGGCGACAACTTCGACAAGGCGATCGTCGACTGGCTGGTCGCTGAGTTCAAGAAGAGCCAAGGCATAGATCTCTCTGCGGACCCGATGGCCCTGCAGCGCCTGTACGAGGCTGCGGAGAAGGCCAAGATCGAGCTGTCGACCACGCAGGAGACGCAGATCAACCTGCCGTTCATCACGGCGGACGCGTCCGGACCGAAGCACCTCGACACGCGGCTGACCCGCGCCAAGCTCTCGGAGCTGACCTCCGTGCTGCTCGACCGCGTCGTGGCGCCGGTGCGCCAGGCGCTGGACGACGCCAAAGCCAAGGGCGTCAAGGAGATCGAGCACGTGGTGCTCGTCGGCGGCATGACGCGCATGCCGGCAGTGCAGGAGAAGGTGAAAGAGCTGACGCACAAGGAGCCCCACCGCGGCGTGAACCCCGACGAGGTGGTGGCTGTTGGAGCGGCGATCCAGGCGGGCGTGCTCGCCGGCGACGTCAAGGACGTGCTGCTGCTGGACGTCACCCCGCTGACCCTCGGCATCGAGACCAAGGGTGGCGTGATGACGAAGCTGATCGAGCGCAACACCACGATCCCCACGCGCAAGGGCGAGGTCTTCTCCACGGCGGAGGACAACCAGCCGTCGGTGGAGATCCACGTGCTGCAGGGTGAGCGCGAGATGGCCCAGTACAACAAGTCGCTCGGCAAGTTCCAGCTCACCGGCATCCCGCCGGCGCCGCGCGGCATCCCGCAGATCGAGGTCGCGTTCGACATCGACGCCAACGGCATCCTCAACGTCTCCGCGAAGGACCTGGGGACGGGCAAGGAGCAGAAGATCGAGATCAAGGCCGGCTCCGGTCTGTCGGACGACGAAATCAAGAACATGGTCTCCGACGCCGAGTCCCACGCCGAGGAGGACCGCCGCGCGCGCGAGCTGGCGGAGGCGCGCAACAACGCCGAGAACGCCGCCTACCAGGCCGAGCGCCAGCTGGCGGACCTGGGCGAGCAGGTCGACGCCGACTCCAAGTCGCGGATCGAGGAGGCGATCAAGGAGGTTAGGGAAGTGCTCGAGTCGGAGGACCCCACGTTGATCAACGCGAAGGCGGAGGCGCTGCAGACGGCCTTCCACGCGGTCTCCGAGGCGATGTACCAACGCGCGCAGGAGCAGGCACCCAACGGAGCGTCAGCCGACGGCGACGGGACCTCATCCTCGGATGACGAGGACGTGGTGGATGCCGAGGTCGTCGACGAGCCCAAGGCCTAGCGCGAGATGACCGACACGACCAAGCAGACGCTCGAGCAGAAACCCGAGAGGGCCCCCGCGCAGCCGCTCGCGGATGACGAGCCCCAGCAGTCCCCCGGCGCCACCGCGCTGGGGGACGGCGAGGCTGCCGAGATCGAGGGCGACCTTGATGAGCTGGTCAGAACAGCGGCGCAGCGCGACGAGTACCTGGCGCTCGCGCAGCGCACGCAGGCGGACTTCGAGAACTACCGCAAGCGAGTCGCGCGCGAGGCGGCTGCCGCGCAGGAGCGCGGAGTGTGCGCCCTGGCGAAGGAGCTGCTGCCGGCGCTCGACAACCTCGATCGCGCGTTGGAGGCGGCGGCCCAGGACGACCCGCTGCTTCAAGGCGTGCGTCTGGTGCGCTCGGAGCTGACAGCGGCGCTCGCGCGGGTGGGTATCGAGTCCTTCTCGCCTGTCGGAGAGCCATTCGATCCGGCGGTGCACGAGGCGATGGCCACCGCCGCGCAGCCGCCCGGCGGCGCGCAGAGCGGGACCGTGGTGGAGGTCTACCAGCCTGGCTACCGCCTGGGCGCGAGCATCATGCGCCCGGCGCGCGTGGTCGTGGCCGCTTAGGACGGGGCTTTTCAGATGGCCACGCGACCCGACTACTACAAGACGCTCGGGGTCGACAAGAAGGCGACCCCCGAGGAGATCAAGAAGACGTACCGCAAGCTCGCGCGCCAGTACCACCCGGACCGCAACCCTGGCGACAAGCAGGCGGAGGCTCGCTTCAAGGAGATCTCCCAGGCTCACGACGTGCTGGGCGATCCGGAGAAGCGCAAGCAGTACGACAGCGGCTCCGGTCCGTTTGCGACGGGAGCCGGCCCCGACGGCGGCTTCGGGGGTTTTGGCAACTTCGACTTCGACGCGTCCTCGATGGGGGACATCCTGTCGAACCTGTTCGGCGGCTCGGCGAGTGGGCGGCGCGTGCGGACCAAACCGCGGGCTGAACGCGGCGCCGACCTGGAGGCACAGGTCTCGATCTCCTTTGACCAGGCGGTCGCCGGTGCACAGGTGCCGCTGCAGGTGCCGATGCACGCGACCTGCTCGACCTGTCGCGGCACGGGCGCCAAGCCGGGCACGGCGCCGTCGGTGTGCCCCCGCTGCGAGGGACGCGGAATCGAGACGCAGGGCCAGGGGATGTTCTCGATCTCGCAGCCGTGCTCACGCTGCGGCGGGACTGGCACGGTGATCGAAGATCCGTGCCCGACCTGCCACGGCACGGGCGCGGTGCGCACCGTCAAGCGCCTGCGCGTGAACATTCCCGCGGGCGTGCACGATGGCAGCCGCATCCGCTTGGCGGGCAAGGGCGAGCTCGGTCGCAACGGCGGACCCCCGGGCGACCTGTACCTGATCACCCACGTGGCGCCGTCGCCGCTGTTCACGCGCAAGGGAGACAACCTCGAGGTCGAGGTGCCCCTGACGATCCCCGAGGCGCTGCGCGGCGCGGAGGTGCAGGTGCCGACCCTGACCGGGACGAAGACGTTGCGCGTGCGTCCCGGGACGGCGCACGGGACCGTGCAGCGCCTGCGCGGCGAGGGACCGCCCAAGCCCGGCAGCTCCGGACGCGCGGGAGGCCAAGAGAAAGGCGACATCCACTACCGCTTCGTGATCGACGTTCCACAGAAGCTGAGCAAGGACCAGGAAAGCGCGATCGAGCAGCTCTCCAGGACGCTCGACGGCGACCCGCGCGCGCGGCTGTTCGAGAACGGCTCGGCGCCGCGGGGCGCTGGCGCAGAGCGGGACGCGGCGAAGGCCGGTGAGAGCTGATGGCACGCACCGGCGGCGAGGCACCGATCCCCGATCGGCGCCGCCCGCGGCGAGCGGCGATCGCTCATGTGCAGGTGGAGACCGACCGCGGCGTGTTCATGATCTCTGTGGCGGCGCAGCTGGCGAACATGCACCCGCAGACGCTGCGCATGTATGAGACGCGCGGCCTGATCGAGCCGCAGCGCTCACCGAAGGGCACGCGGCTGTACTCGCAGGATGATGTGGAGAGGCTGAGGCGCATCCAGGAGATGACGGCGGACCTCGGCCTCAACCTGGCGGGCGTCGAGCGCGTGCTGAGCCTGGAGGAGGAGATCGAGAGCATGCGGGCACGCATCGAGGAGATCGAGCTGGAAGCGCTGCACGCACAGGTGCGCCTGGCGAACGAGCTCGAGGAGGTGCGTCGCTCCTTCCGCGCCGAGCTCACGGTCCCACACCGTGGCGGTGTGGAGCTGGTGCGCGCCAGCGACGTTCGCTCGCTGTTCGGCCCCCGCCAACCGCGGGCGCCGCGAGCGCATCCAAACGGCCCTGGAGGAGGCGCCGATGCAGCCTGACCGTTTCACGATCAAGTCCCAAGAGGCGCTGGCGGGCGCGGCTCGCCTGGCGCAGGATCGTGCCAACCCGCAGATCACTCCGGCGCACCTGCTGTCGGTGCTGCTGGACGGCGACGGCGGCACGGCGGGCGCGAGCCCGCCGGGCGCGGGCGCGGCGGGCGCGGGCGCGGGCGCGGGCGGCGTGGTGCTGCCGGTGCTGGCGAAGCTCGGCGTGCAGCTGCCGGCGTTGCGCGCGGAGAGCGAGCGTGCGCTGGACGAGCTGCCGCGGCTCACGCCCAGCTCGACTGAGTCCTCGACGCAGCCCTCGGCTGAGCTGACGGCGCTGCTGCGCGCGGCCGAGGAAGAGGCGCGCGGGCTCTCCGACCAGTACGTGTCGACCGAGCATCTGCTGCTGGCTCTATCCGCGGAGAAGGGTCGCGCGGGAGCGGCGCTGCGCGCGGTGGGCGCCAGCCGCGAGCGGGTGCTGGCGGCGCTGGCGGAGGTGCGCGGATCGCACCGAGTGACAGATCAGAACCCGGAGGACAAGTACCAGGCGCTGGAGCGCTACGGGCGCGATCTGACGGCGATCGCCGAGCAGGGGAAGCTCGACCCGGTGATCGGGCGCGACGAGGAGATCCGGCGCGTGATCCAGGTGCTGAGCAGGCGTACGAAGAACAACCCGGTCCTGATCGGCGAGCCGGGGGTGGGCAAGACGGCGATCGTGGAGGGCCTGGCCCAGCGGATCGTGTCGGGCGACGTGCCGGAGTCGCTGCGCGACCGCCGGGTGATCGCGCTCGACATCGGCTCACTGGTGGCTGGCGCGAAGTACCGCGGAGAGTTCGAGGACCGGCTGAAGGCGGTGCTGAAGGAGGTCTCCGATGCCCAAGGCTCGGTGATCCTGTTCCTGGACGAGCTGCACACGATCGTCGGCGCGGGCGCTGCGGAAGGCGCGGTCGACGCGGCCAACCTGCTCAAGCCGATGCTGGCGCGCGGGGAACTGCGGGCTGTAGGTGCGACGACGCTGGATGAGTATCGCAAGCACATCGAGAAGGACGCGGCGCTGGAGCGCCGTTTCCAGCCGGTGATGGTGGGCGAGCCGAGCGTGGCGGACACGATCGCGATCCTGCGCGGGCTGAAGGAGCGCTACGAGGTCCACCACGGCGTGCGCATCCAGGACAACGCGCTGATCGCCGCGGCGACGCTGTCGGATCGCTACATCGCCGACCGCTTCCTGCCGGACAAGGCGATCGACCTGGTGGACGAGGCGGCGTCGAGCCTGCGCATCGAGATCGACTCGCTGCCGACGGAGATCGACGAGGTGGACCGCCGCGTGATGCAGCTGGAGATCGAGCTGACGTCACTGGCGAAGGAGACCGACGAGGCGTCGGCCGAGCGCCGCGAGGCGATCGAGCGCGAGCTGGCGGAGCTGCAGGAGCGCTCGGCGGCGATGAAGGCACAGTGGCAGAACGAGAAGCACGCGATCCAGGAGGTGAGCGCCAAGAAGGAGCGCCTGGAGGAGGCGCGGCTGGAGGCGGAGCGCGCGGAGCGCGCGGCGGACCTCGAGCGCGCGGCGGAGCTGCGCTACGGAGAGATACCGCAGCTGGAAAAGGAGTTGGCCGCCCTCGAGGGCGGCCCCGCGGGGTCGGCCGATGAGATCAATGCGGCGCCGGTGTTCCTGAAAGAGGAGGTGGACGCGGACGACGTGGCGGAGGTGGTGGCGCGCTGGACGGGCATCCCGGTGAGCCGCCTGCTGGAGGGGGAGACGGAGAAGCTGATCCACATGGAGGATCGCTTGCACGAGCGGGTGGTCGGCCAGGACGAGGCGATCGACGCGGTCGCGACGGCGCTGCGACGCGCGCGCGCGGGCCTGCAGGACCCGGACCGGCCGATCGGCACGTTCCTGTTCCTGGGACCGACGGGCGTGGGCAAGACCGAGCTGGCGCGCGCGCTGGCGGAGTTCATGTTCGACTCCCAGGACGCGATGATCCGGATCGACATGTCGGAGTACATGGAGAAACACTCGGTGTCGCGCCTGGTGGGCGCGCCGCCGGGCTACGTGGGCTACGAAGAGGGCGGACAGCTGACGGAGGCGGTCCGCCGCCGCCCGTATGCGGTGGTGCTGTTGGACGAGATCGAGAAGGCCCACTCGGACGTGTTCAACACGCTGCTGCAGGTGATGGACGACGGCCGCCTGACGGATGGCCAGGGGCGCACGGTGGACTTCAAGAACACGGTGCTGATCATGACCTCGAACATAAGGTTGGGTGTGGGGACCGAATCAGAAGGGCTGTCGGACACACAGCTGCGCAACGCGTTGCTGGAGCACTTCAAGCCGGAGTTCATCAACCGCCTGGACGACGTGGTGCGCTTCCACCCGCTGAGTCGCGAGCAGATCTCTGAGATCGTGGACCTGCAGGTGGCGCGCGTGATCGAGCGCGTGGCCGAGCGCGGCGTGCAGGTGACGCTCACGGACGACGCGAGGCTGCTGCTGGGCAACATGGGCTATGACCCGACGTACGGCGCGCGCCCGCTGCGGCGCGTGATCCAGAAGCAGCTCACCGATCGGTTGGCGCTGGCGCTGCTGGCGGGCGAGATCCGCAGCGGCGACTCGGTGCGGGTGGACGCGGTCGACGGGCAGCTCGCGCTGGAGAAGAAGGCAGAGACGGCTGGCGTGGCGGCCGCTTGAACAGCTGAGTCAGCGGTCTAGACTGCGCGAGATGGCGGGCTCTGAAGTGACGAGCGAGCTGCGACACCGGGTGGCTGGCGAGGGTCCGTCCGTGCTGTTGATCCACGGCGGCGGCGCTGACGGGGACTTGTGGTCTGCGGTCGATGTCGACGGTCTCGCGCGCGATCACACGGTGATCGCGTACAACCGGCGCGGCTATCCGGGCTCCGGTGAGCCGATCAGCGACTGGGTGCGCCACCGTGAGGATGCGGCGGCTTTGATGGGAGAGCTCGAAGCGGCGCCTGCCACGGTGATGGGCTTCAGCGCGGGCGGCATCGTGGCACTGGACCTGGCGGTCCAGCGGCCCGAGCTGGTGTCGGCGCTCGTGTTGATCGACCCAGCGATCTACGCGCGCAGCCACACGACGCCGGGTCTGGCGAGAATGTTTGTCGCTGCGCAGCTCGCGAGGCGGTTTCGAGGAGCTGCGCGTGGCGCTGAGATCTTCGGTCGCTATGTGACGAGCTACTCGACCGGGGGCAGCGCATGGGATCGCGAGGACTTCCCCGAGGAGCGACGCGACGCGATGCGCGCAAACGGGCGCGCGTTGTTCGCTGACCTGGCTTCCGGCGACGGCAGTCATATTGCCCGAGATCGCGTCCACGCGATCGGCTGCCCGGTGACGCTGGCGCTGACCGAACTGAGCCCGTCGTTCCTGCAGAGGATCGCGCGCGAGCTCCGCACGGTTCTGCCCGATCACCACCGCTTCGAGGTGATCCACGGCGCCGGCCACGCGCTCAGCTTCGACCGGCCGGGCGAGCTCGAACGGGTGGTACGGGACGCGAGCTCGGCGCCCGTCGGCTCTCCGTAAGGTGCACGCTCGCCGACGCGGCGGGTAGGACCAAACGCTCACGAATCGCGGGGCGAAGCGGTCCGATCGGGCTGCGAGGATGCGCCCACCCGACCTGGCGAGCGGATCGGTAGGCGCTACCACGAACGACTACGGCGAAGCCAGGACCCGGCGGCCAACTCACGAGACTGGAGGAAGACCCAGATGTCAACACCGATCGCCCGGCGGGGGTGCCTCGCCCTTGCGGCCAGCGCGACCCTGATGCTGGTCGCGTTCGCGGCTGCGCCCTCAGCACAGGCCGCCACGCTGTATGCGTGCGTGAAAAAGGGCGGATCAGCCCACGTCTACACAAAGAAGCCGAAATGCAAGAAGGGCGAAACGAAAATCTCCTGGAACTCCGAAGGGCCCCAAGGCAAAAACGGGCTCAACGGACTGAATGGACTGAATGGGACGAACGGGACCAATGGGACCAATGGGACCAATGGGACGAACGGCGCAGTGGCGACCTACTTCACCCGGAATGTCGGCGAAGTGCTTCTGGAACACGAACTGGAAGAAGTGACAGTCGTCTCGAAGGTCGTCCCGGCCGGGAGCTACCTGGTGACAGCAAGTGTCTCGGTGTTTGGTGAAAGCGCAGCAGCAGGGGCGATCGGTGTGAAATGTGAACTCTCAGATGGGGGCTCGCTCGCAACTGCATACAACGACGCCGAGCTCGGCACGTATTCACCCACAGAGCACTTTGCGGACACGCCCATGACGCTGTTGGGCGTGTTGAAATCCTCAGGCTCCACCACGATCTCGGTCGTCTGTGACTACTTCTTCAACATCGGTTCAGTCGAACGGATAGGCGTCGAGGAACGGAGCGTGGCCGCGATACAGACGAGCTCTATCGGCTGAGGAGTCTCGCCCCGAGCATGAAGGCCGGCGGTAGCCGCCCCGGGGCGGGCTACCGTCGGCAAGGGCCAGCTGGAAAAGGAGTTGGCCGCCGCGGTCGACGGGCAGCTTGCGCTCGAGAAGCCGCTCTTGGGATTGAGCATGGTCTGACGGTATGCAGCAGCGACGGCGATTTCGCACGCTTCGCCGGCCTTCGCTGGGAGAACCCACTGCGCGGTGGCTAGTGCATCCGCCAGCGCAGAGGCGCGGCCACGCCCGCCGAGGCGGGTGGCACGGACTCCCTTGGTCGTGCCACCCGGCAGGCAGGTCTCAGCTGGCGATCGCGCTTCCGTTCACCGTGCAGACTTCTTCTCTACCGAAGGTTTCACTGTCGTCGAACGCCCACTGGATCGAGACGACGACGCCGTTGCTCAGTGCTGCCGTCAGCTGGCCCGAGCCGATTTCGAGCCCCTGGATGATGTCGTCGGGTCCTTCGAATGCCGAGTCGTTGATGCCTTTGCTTTCGGGTGGCGATTTGTAGTTGCTCACCACACCATGCACCTCTGCGCCGATACCTGAGTCGTTTTCGATGGTTGCGACCGGCTCGATTGTTCCGTTGCAACCGGCCTTGAGGACGATGCCGTCGACGTTCAGGATCGTCGAGGAGGGCGTATTTGCACCGCCCTTCATGAAGAACTGCTTGACCTGCTTGCCGCCGACCGTGTTGGCGTTGCCAGCGTTCGTCGCGTTGGTGGCGTTCGTTGCGTTCGTCGCATTGGTGGCATTGGTGGCGTTGGTGGCGTTGGTGGCGTTGGTCGCACTGGCCGCGCTACCCGCAACGGCTGCGCTGCCGGCGGAGGCTGCACTCCCCGCCGACTTCGCAAATAGCACCGACAGTTTTGGAGCCTTGCTAGTGATCTCGCTATCGGCGATCGCCTTGACCTGCTTCTTCTGCGTCTTGTTCAGGCCCAGTGCCTTGGCGACGTAGGCCACCGGGACGCTCGCGAACGACGTGCCTCCGGCAGCCAGCACCAGCGCGACGATCGCGATTACGAGCGCCGGTGAAACACGCACCCTACTCAACTTGCTCATGACCTGCTCCTCTACTTCGGTTGGTATCGAGATTGGCGCACCCTATGTGGCCCCGCCGCCCCGGCGCAAGGGGCGCGCCGGCGTTTCGAACGCAATCACCGGCCTCGCGACGAGCGTGCCGGGCTCGCGCCGCGGACCTTGGCGCAACGCTACGTCGACGAGAGCCTGCGGCGAGAGGATCACCCGTTGGTGCGCTTCGTCGACGGGCCCAGCGGACGGCGAGCGGCGCTCGTGGGCAGCGGGCTGGACGTGTGGGAGGTGATCGCGACGATCCGCGAGAACGACAGCGACCTAGAGGAGGCGGCCGCGCTGCTCGAGATCGCTCCCGGACTCGCACAGGCTGCGGTTTCATACTACGGCGAGTACCGAGAGGAGATCGACGCCGAGATAGCGCTCAACCGAGCGGACTGGGAGCGGGGCTACCGCGCCTGGGAGGCGGGGAAGAAGGCGCTCGACGCGTGAAGACGCTGCTCGACGAGCAGCTCTCGCCGCGCATAGCGCGCGTCTTGCGCCAGCGCGGGCTGGACGTGGTGGCCGACGGACCGCGATGTGATGGACGCGGCCGCGCGCGACGGACGGACATTCACGTATTTGTTCGGTGCAATTAGCTTGGCATCAGCCGCACATTTTGGAAAGTGTTTGGTACAATTGGATAGTGCCTCAACCGAACAAAACCACGAAGAGCAGCCGCGGTCGGCCTACGCGAGCTGCCGTCTACGAGCGTCTGCGTGTTCAGATCGGCGAACTGCGTGACCGGCTCGGTGGTCTGCCGTCGCCTGACGAAGCAGACGACATCTGGCGCGGGATATGGCTCGAGGAGGCTCACCACTCGACCGCGATCGAGGGCAACACGCTCATGCTCAAGCAGGTCGAGCAGCTCCTCGAGGAGGGCCGAGCTGTGGGCAACAAGCAGCTCAGGGAGTACATGGAGGTGCGTGGGTACGCCGATGCCGCTAACTGGGTCTACGGTCAGGCGCTCAACCCTGGCGCATGGTCGAGCGGCGAGCTGCTCTCGCTGACCGAGCTTCGGCACATCCACCGACTCGCGCTCACACCCGCCTGGGATGTCGAGCCTCACTCAAGCGCTGGCCAGAGCGAGCGTCCGGGCTCATTCCGTGAGCACGACATCAGGCCGTTTCCAGGCGGGATGCGCCCACCGCCGTGGCCCGAGGTCCCCGCCATGGTCACTGACTGGATTGGCGAGGTGCAAGCGCTGGGCCGGGACGGTGTGGGCATCGAGCCCGAACCGCTAGCCAAGGTACATGCGCGCTTCGAGCAGATCCATCCATTTCTCGACGGCAACGGGCGCACCGGCCGGCTTGTTCTGAATCTGCTCCTGGTCAGGCTTGGCTATCCCCCCGCGATCATCTTCAAGGGCGATCGCCGAAGATATCTGGCCGCACTCCAGAGCGCCGATCGGGGTGACCATGGGCCCCTCGGAGAGCTGCTCGCCCGCGCCATCCTGGACAGCCTCCACAAGTTCGTTGTGCCCGCCGTCGCCGGCCCATCACGCTTGGTCCCGTTGCCTGCTCTGGCTTCCGAACGAATCTCCGCAAACGCGCTACGCGTCGCCGCGACGCGGGGGCGCCTCAAGGCCTCCAAGGCCGCCGACGGCACGTGGCGCAGCACGCGCGCATGGGTCGACGAATACCTGACCGGGCGCTACGAGCGCGAGCCTCGCAGCCGAAGCCAGTAGACACGCCAGCCGCGCTTTATAGACGATTGTCTACACAGCGTAACCTGGTGGTTGAAAGCGAAAATCAGCGAGTGAGTCGGGGTAGGCCGCGAGGATCGCGCTGGCCTGCGGAGGGTGCCGTCGGAGCTGGTCACCGCCACCTCCACGGTCCCGCAGCCGATCCGCTACAAACGACATTGCGCGCGAAGCGCCCGCAACCAGCCCCAAGCCCCGGGAGGAGCCACCGCCATGCCCACCTACATCATGCTCACGACCCTCACCCCCGAGGGCGTGCAGACGGTCAAGAACAACCCGCAGCGGATCAACGAGGTCAACAAGGAGGTCGAGCAGCTCGGCGCGTCGGTCAAGGCGCAGTGGGCGACGCTCGGGCACATCGACTTCATCTCCGTGGTCGAGGCGCCCGATGAGGGCGCGATGGCGCGACTGTCGCTCGAGCTGGGCTCGCGCGGCACCGCCCGCTACGAGACGTTGGCCGCGATCCCGATCGATGATTTCATCGCGTCGCTGTAACGTGCGCGACATCGTCGCCAAGCACACAGAGGATCCCTCCGCCCAGGAGGGCCGGCCGAGCGGCGCTCCGGGCATCTCGCTCGTGCCCGAGCTGATGGGGGAGTCCGAAGTCCAGGCGCAGCTCGACGACATCGACGTCGACGCCCCGCGCGTGGGCATCGTGATGGGCTCCAAGAGCGACATGGAGATCATGGAGAAGGCCGCGCGCGAGCTCGAGGAGCGGGGCATCATGCACGAGGTTCGGGTGATGTCCGCACACCGCGAGCCCGACCTGGTCGCAGAGTACGCCAAGAACGCGCGCATGCGCGGCCTGCGAGTGATCATCGCCGGCGCCGGGATCTCCGCTGCGCTGCCCGGCGCCGTCGCCGCGCACACGGACCTGCCCGTGATCGGCGTGCCGCTGTCGGGCCCGCTGACCGCAGCCGGCGGGCTCGACGCGATCCTGTCGATCGTGCAGATGCCGGGGGGCGTGCCGGTCGCGTGCGTCGGCCTGGACAACCCGCGCAACGCGGCCATCCTCGCTGCGCAGATTCTCGGGGCATGATCCTGCGCTACACCCGCCCCGAGCTGGGCGAGCTGTGGACCGACGAGGCGCGCATGGATGCGTGGAGGCGCGTGGAGATCGCCGCGTGCGAGGAGCTGCCGGGCCTGCTCGGAGATGAGGGCCCCACCGCGGTGGAGCTGCAGGCGATCCGCGGGGCGAGCTTCACGGTGGCGGAGGTGCACGAGCGCGAGCGCGTGACCGAGCACGACGTCGCCGCGTTCGTGGACGTGCTCGCCGCGTCCGTGGGCGAGGCCGGCCGCTGGATTCACTTCGGCCTGACCTCGTCGGACGTGCTCGACACCGCGCTGGCGCTGCAGTTGCGCGCGGCCGGCGAGGTGATCGTGGCGGGCTCCCGCTCGCTCGTGTCGGCTCTCGTCGCACGCGCCCGCGAGCACGCAAGCACGCTGAGCGTCGGGCGGACCCACGGCGTGCACGCCGAGCCCACCACCTTCGGAATCAAGCTCGCGGGCTTCGCGTTCGAGGCGCACCGCAACGCCGACCGTCTCGAGCGCGCCTTCGCCCAGGTCGCCATCGGCGCCGTGTCGGGCGCGGTCGGCACCTACGCGGCCACCAGCCCCGAGTTCGAGTCGCGCGTCCTGCACCGCCTCGGGCTGCAGTGCGAGAGCGTCTCCACGCAGATCGTCCCCCGCGACCGCCACGCGGAGCTGATGGGAGCGATCGCCCTCGCCGGCGCCGGCCTCGAGCGCTTCGCCACCGAGGTCCGCCACCTGCAGCGCACCGAGGTGCGCGAGGTCCAAGAGCCGTTCCGCCCAGGCCAGAAGGGCTCTTCGGCGATGCCGCACAAGCGCAACCCGATCAAGAGCGAGCAGATCGCCGGGCTCGCGCGCGTCCTGCGCGCAAACGCCCAGGCTGCGCTCGAGAACGTCGCCCTGTGGCATGAGCGCGACATCTCGCACTCTTCCGTCGAGCGCGTGATCCTCCCGGACTCAACCATCCTGCTGGACTACCTCCAGCACCGCGCGATCGCGCTCGTGCGCGATATGACCGTCGACGCCGAGCGGATGCGCGCCAACCTCGAGCTGACCCACGGCGCGCTGTTCTCGCAGCGGGTGCTGCTCGCGCTGATCGAGGCGGGGTCCTCTCGCGACGACGCCTACCGTGCCGTCCAGGAGCTCGCCCAGCGCGCCTGGGACGACGGCATACCGCTGCGAGATCTACTCGCCGCCGACGAGCGCGCGCGCGAGCTCGACCTCGACGCGATCTTCGACTACCGCCACTACGTGCGCTACGCCGACGAGATCCTCGCGCGGCTCGACGCGATCGCTTGAGCGCGCCGTAGTGCGCCGCGGCGCGCCGCCATCCGGTCGTCGGGCGCTGGTAGCATCGCGCCACGTGACCCAGCTCCAAGACCTGCCCCTCATCGCCAGCGGGAAGGTCCGCGAGATGTACGACCTGGAGGGGGTCGAGGGCGTTCCCGGAGTGCCGCCTCCGCTGCTGATGGTCGCCAGCGACCGGATCTCCACGTACGACGTCGTGCACCCAACGCCGATCCCTGACAAGGGCAACGTGTTGACGGGGCTGTCGGTGTTCTGGTTCGCCAAGACCACGCGGATCGTGGCCAACCACCTGATCTCGGCCACTCACGGTGTGCCCGAGCAGGCGCGCGGACGTGCGCTCGTGGTGCGACGGCTGAAGATGCTCCCCGTGGAGTGTGTGGTCCGCGGCTACATCACCGGCTCGGGCTGGAAGGACTACCAGGCCACCGGCTCAGTCTCGGGGATCGCGCTGCCCGCGGGTCTGCGCGAGTCCGAGCGCCTGCCCGAGCCGATCTTCACGCCGAGCACCAAGGCCGAGCAGGGCCACGACGAGGCGATCGACTTCGAGCGCGCAGTCGCGCTGGTCGGCGATCGCACGTTGGTGGAGCGCGTAAGAGACGCCTCGATTGAGCTGTACTCCTACGGCGCCGATCACGCGCGCGCAAACGGCGTGATCCTGGCCGACACCAAGTTCGAGTTCGGCTTGGACCAAAGCGATCCCGCCGGCGGCGCGCCCGCACTGGTGCTCGGCGACGAGGTCCTCACGCCCGACTCCTCGCGCTACTGGCCGGCCGACGGCTATCAGCCAGGCCGCGCGCAGCCGAGCTTCGACAAGCAATACGTGCGCGATTGGGCCGCCGCGAGCGGATGGGACAAGAAGCCGCCCGCGCCCGCGATCCCCGCGGATGTCGTCGCCGGCACCCGCGCGCGCTACGTCGACGCCTACGAGCGCATCACCGGCGAGCCGTTCGCTGCGTGGCTGCAGCGCACGGGCGCCGCCGCCGACGGGGCCGCGTGAGGGCGCGCGTGCTGATCCGCCCGAAGGCGGGCATCCTCGACCCCCAGGGCGTGGCTGTTGAGCGCGCGCTGCCCGCGCTCGGGTTCGGGGGCGTTGGCAACGTCCACGTCGGGCGTCTGATCGAGCTCGACGTCGATGACCCGGACCAGCTGCAGCCGATGTGCGAGAAGCTGCTCGCCAATCCGTTGGTCGAGGACTACGAGATCGTGCTCGATGACGGAAACGAGTGATGTATGTGCAGGTGAAGTTGTGTATGTGCTAATGTAGGTGTATGTCGTCTTCGCTGTTGACACGCCGAACCCAGCTGCTGCTTGACGATGAGCTGCACCGGCGCCTGCGCGAGACCGCTGCGCAGAGGGGCATCTCGATGGGAGCTTTGATCCGCGAGGCAATCGACGAGAAGCTCTCGCATGTGCAGGACGATCGCGCCAAGGCGATCGACAAACTGCTCGCCGCAGAGCCGATGCCTGTCGAGGACTGGCCGGCGATGAAGAAGCAGATGCTCGAAGACAGGTATGCCAGCGTCATGAAGCTGTACGACGACGACTGACAAGCGGGTGCGTCGATTCCTCTTCGACACGGGCGTGTTCGTGTACGCGCTCGGCGGCGAGCACCGCTACCGCGAGCCGTGCCGAGCGATACTCCGAGCGATGAGGGGCGGGCGGCTCGCCGGAGAGGCAAGCATCGAGATGATCCACGAGTTCGCCTATGTGCGGTCCAGGCGGAGGATCGCTCGTGCCGATGCGGCCGAATCGGCACGAGATGTTGCCGATATATGCCCGCTGCACACCGTCGCGCCGGATGACATCGAGCGCGCTCTGGACCTGTGGTGCGAGCACGAGCGCATGGACATGCGCGACGCGATCTTCGCGGCCCAGGCGCTGAATCGTGGCATCGACGCGATCCTCAGCCCCGACCGCGGCTTCGACGGGATCGCCGGCTTGCAGCGCATCGACCCGGCCGACGCCACGGCGGTCGATTCGCTGACGGCTCGATGAAGTTCGGCGTTCTTCAGTTCCCGGGATCGTGCGACGAGGTCGACGCCCTCGAAGCCGCGCGGCGCGTGGGCGACGCGGAGCTGATCTGGCACGCCGAGCGCGACCTCAAGGGCGCGGATGCGATCGTCGTGCCCGGCGGCTTCTCCTACGGCGACTATCTGCGCGCGGGCGCCATCGCGCGCTTCTCGCCCGCGATGGAGTCGGTGATCGAGTTCGCCGCCGACGGCGGGCTCGTGCTGGGGATCTGCAACGGCTTCCAGGTGCTGTGCGAGGCGCACCTGCTTCCCGGCGCGCTGCTGCCCAACGCCAACCTGCGCTTCATCTCCAGGCAGGTCGAGCTCGAGATCGTCAACGCCGACACCGCGTTCACGCGCGCGTCTAGATCGGATCCCCGCCCATCGATCCGGCTGAGCATCCCCGCCAAGCACGCCTGGGGGCGCTACTACGCGGACGAGCACACGCTCGCCGCGATCGAACACGCCGGCCAGGTCGTCCTGCGCTACGCGCCCGGCCACAACTTCAACGGCTCGCTGCGCGACATCGCCGGCGTGCACAACGAGCGTGGCAACGTGTTCGGCATGATGCCCCACCCCGAGCACGCGGTCGAGGAGTTGATCGGCGGCTCCCACGACGGCCTCGCGATCTTCGAGTCGATGCGGCTCACCGTCGAGGGGGTCGAGGGGGCGCTCGCATGATCACCACCGCGCCGACCGTATGACTATGGCTATACAGCGTTTGCAAAGAGACACACGCATCCCCACCGTCGAGGACGCGCTCGCCCTGGGCCTCACCGCAGACGAGTACGAGCTCGTGTGCGCCAAGCAGGGTCGAGCGCCCAACCGCGTGGAGCTCGCGATGTACTCGCTGCTGTGGAGCGAGCACTGCGCATACAAGCACTCCAAGAAGCTCCTGCGCACGCTGCCCACGGAGGGCGAGCACGTGGTGATGGGTCCCGGCGAGAACGCCGGCGCAGTCGACGTCGGCGGCGGCCTCGTGTGCGCGTTCAAGGTCGAGTCCCACAACCACCCCAGCGCCGTCGAGCCCTTCCAGGGCGCCGCCACCGGCGTCGGGGGCATCCTGCGCGACATCTTCGCCATCGGCGCCCGCCCGATCGCCGTGCTGGACTCGCTGCGCTTCGGCGAGCCGGGCGGCGCGCGGGCTCGCTACCTGCTCGACGGAGCCGTGTCGGGGATCGGCCACTACGGCAACTCGATCGGCGTGCCGACCGTCGGCGGGGAGGTGTACTTCGAGGCGCCCTACGAGCACAACTGCCTCGTCAACGCGATGGCCCTCGGCCTCGCGCCGCGCGAGCGGCTGGTGCGCAGCGCGGCCACTGGGCCTGGCAACGTGGTGGTGCTGTTCGGCGCCTCCACCGGACGCGACGGCATCGGTGGCGCTTCCGTGCTGGCATCGGCTGAGCTCGACGCCGAGGGCGGCGACGACGGCAAGCGCCCGACCGTGCAGGTTGGCGACCCGTTCGAGGAGAAGAAGCTGCTCGAGTGCTCGCTCGAGCTGCTCGAGCGCGGCCTGCTGGTCTCGTTGCAGGACCTCGGCGCCGCCGGCCTGACCTCCTCGGCCTCGGAGATGGCCTCCAAGGGCGGCGTCGGCATCGACGTGGACGTGGCCAAGGTGCCGTTGCGCGAGCCCGCGATGGAGCCGTTCGAGGTGATGGTCAGCGAGTCCCAGGAGCGGATGCTGTGCGTGGTGGAGCCGGCGAACGTGGACGCGGTGATGGACGTGTGCGCGAAGTGGGAGGTGAACGGAGCGGCGATCGGCGCCGTGACCGCCACGGGGCGGATGCGCGTCCTGTGCGACGGCGAGCTCGTGGGGGACATTCCGGTGAGCGCGCTCGTGGACGACTGCCCGCTGTATGACCTGGCGCCGCGCAAGCCCACCGAGCCGATCTACCCGCCGCCGGCGCCCACGGCCGGGATCACGCTGGCGTCAACGTCTCGGGAGATTCTGCTCGCCATCCTCTCCTCTCCAAACATGTCATCGCGCAGACCGCTGTTCGAGCAGTACGACTCGATCGTGCAGGCGCGCACCGTGCGCCGCCCGGGGCACGCGGACGCTGCGGTGCTCGCGCTGCCCGACGGCAGCGCGCTCGCGGTGAGCATCGACGGCAACGGCCGCCGCGTGGCCGCCGATCCCTACACGGGAACCGTCGAGGCGGTGCTCGAGTGCGCCGCCAACCTCGCGTGCGTGGGCGCACAGCCGCTGGGCACGACCAACAACCTCAACTTCGGCAACCCCGAGAAGCCGCACATCGCGTGGCAGCTGAGCGAGGCCGTGCGCGGCCTCGGCGACGCCTGCCGCGCCCTGGACGCCCCGATCGTGGGCGGCAACGTGTCCCTCTACAACGAGGGCGCCACCGGCCCCATCTACCCCACGCCCGTGATCGGCATGGTCGGTCGGCTGCCCAACGCCCGCCGCGCCGGACGCCTCGGCTTCGTGCGCGCCGGCGATCAGATCGCGCTCGTCGGGCCGTTCGCGCCCTGTCTCGCCGCCAGCGAGCTCGCCAAGCTGCTCGGTCAGCCGCTCCCGGATGGGCTCCCGCAGGCCGACATCGAGGCCGTCCGCGTCGCGCACGGCGCCGTCCGCGACGCCGTGCGCGCGGGCCTGCTGTCGAGCACCCACGACCTCGCCGAGGGTGGCCTGGCGATCGCGCTCGCCGAGTGCTGCCTCGCGGGAGGCCTCGGCGCCGAGGTCGAGCTCGGCGAGGACTTCTGGGAGGCAATCCCGCCTTGGGCGCCGGGTCGCGGGTCGGTGTCGCCGGCCTCAACGCCCATGACCGCCGCCCTGTTCGGTGAGGGCCCAGGCGGCTTCGTGGTCAGCGGCGAGGCGCATGCGCTGCGCGAGCTGGGCGCGCGCGCGCCCGTGCGCGTGATCGGCAGGGTCGGCGACGATGTGCTGAGCATCGTCGAGGCGGGCGCTACCGCTGGCACGATGATCACGCTTACGTTGGACGAGCTCGCCGGCGCTCATGCGAGTCTGGGGGAGTTGTTCTCTTGAAAGGCCTGTATAGTAATGGTATCTACGTGCACGCGGATTGTGAATACTTTTGCTATACAGTGTTCGCAAAGTGTGTAACGCACCGCAGCCCGCCGCGCGCGAACGCCCGGCGCGTGCGCTGGCCGGCGGCGCCCAAAGCCCGACCAAGCTGCCCTGCTAGCTTGTGAAGGCGATGCGTGAGGGACCGCGCGACGAGTGCGGAGTTTTCGGACTGTATGCGCCCGGTCACGAGGTGTCCCGGTTGTCGTACTTCGCCCTGTACGCCCTCCAGCACCGCGGGCAGGAGTCGGCGGGCATCGCCGCAGCCGATCGCGGCGGGCACATAATCACGCGCCGCGAGCTCGGCCTGGTCAGCCAGGTGTTCACCGAGAACGACCTGCGCACGCTCGCCGGCGAGCTCGCGATCGGGCACGTGCGCTACTCGACCACCGGGTCCAACGCCTGGGAGAACTCGCAGCCGGTGCAGCGCTCGGAGGGCACCAACGGCTCGCGCCGCGAGGTCGCGCTGGCGCACAACGGCAACCTGATCAACGCGCTGGAGCTGCACGAGGAGCTGCTCGAGCGGGGCGTCACGTTCAGCTCGACCTCCGACTCGGAGATCATCGCCGCGATGATCGCCACGCACCCCGCCGAGCACGTCGAGGATGCGATCGCCGACGTGCTGCCGCGCCTGCGCGGAGCGTTCTCGATCGTCGCCATGACCAAGGACCGCGTGGTCGCCTTCCGCGACCCCCACGGCCTGCGCCCGCTCTCTATCGGCGTGCTCGACCCCGGGGCCGAGGCGCCCGACGGTGGGGAAGGAGGTGCCCGCTACTGCGTCGCCAGCGAGTCGTGCGCGTTCGACATCATCGGCGCGAAGTTCGTGCGCGACGTGCAGCCCGGCGAGGTCGTGACCCTCGGCGAGCACGGTCTCGAGAGCCGCAGCGTCGTCGCCGGCGGCAGGCGCGCGTTCTGCGTGTTCGAGTACATCTACTTCGCGCGGCCGGACTCGCGCATGAACGACCAGGTGCTGCAGGTTGCGCGCGGGCGCATGGGCGAGATCCTGTGGCGCGAGGCGCCCGTCGAGGCGGACCTCGTGATCGCGGTCCCCGACTCCGGCAATCCCGCCGCCCGCGGGCTCGCGCGCGCGGCCGGGCTGCCGCAGGACGACGGCTTCGTCAAGAACCGCTACGTCGCGCGCACGTTCATCCAGCCGGGCCAGGAGCTGCGCAAGCACGGGCTGCGGCTGAAGTTCAACCCGCTGCCGGAGGTGATCGCGGGCAAGCGCCTGGTCGTCGTCGACGACTCGATCGTGCGCGGCAACACCACCCGCCAGATCGTGCAGATGCTGCGCGACGGCGGCGCCGCCGAGATCCACATGCGCATCTCCGCGCCGCCGATCAAGCACCCGTGCCACTACGGCATCGACATGTCCACGCGCGAGGAGATGATCGCGCACGGGCGCAGCACCGACGAGATCGCGGCCGAGCTCGGCTGCGACTCGCTGCACTACCTCTCGCTCGCGGGTGTCTACGAGGCGGTTCGCGCGACGCGCGCCACCCACTGCGACGCGTGCTTCACGGGCGAGTACCCGCTCGCCGGCAGCGATAGCGCCGCCGGCAAGTACTCGTTGGAGCCTGACGACCGAATGGCGGCGCCTGACGGCGTCCTCGTTCGCTCGCGTGCATAGCACGCCACGCTCGCTGCGTCCTTGTCACGCTTGCCCTTCGATCGTCAGGACGGGCGTTTCTAGCCGAGGTGATCCTCGCGCGCGCCTGACGCGTCGTTGTAGCGGTTGTTGTACGGCCGGCGCACGATCAGGCTGCCGGCGCGCTCGGAGCGCAGCGCGTAGCCGAGCGCGGCGATGATGAGGAGGGTGATGAGGATGGATGTGAGCATGGGCCTGTCCTACCTATCTGACGGTTGTGGTCGTGGGCCCCTCCACCCTGCACTCCATTGAAGGCGATCGCACGAGCGTGCTCTGTGACGTTGCTCACAGCTATCGTGAGCGGACGTGACCGACCGACTTCCCATCGCGGTGCTGGTCTCAGGAACTGGCACAAACCTGCAGGCGCTGCTCGACAGCGTCCACGGGCGGGAGGCCGACGTGGTCGGAGTCGCCTCGAGCGTCGCCGACGCGCCGGCGCTGTGGCGCGCGGAGGCCAGCGGCGTGCCCACGGCGGTGTTCGTCCGCGCGGACTACGCGGACCGCGCCGCGCGCGACGAGGCCCTGGCCGGCTGGCTGGCCGAGCGCGGCGCGCGGCTGGTGGTGCTGGCGGGCTACATGGAGCTGCTGGGCGCGCCGTTCCTCGCGCGCTTCCCCGGCGCGGTCATCAACGTGCACCCCTCGCTGCTGCCGGCGTTCCCCGGCATGGAGGCGATCGAGCAGGCGCTCGCGTACGGGGTGAAGGTGTTCGGCGTGACCGTCCACGTCGTCGACGCGGGCGTGGACTCGGGGCCGGTGATCCTCCAGGGCGCGATCGAGCTGCCGGACGCGCGCCAGCCGGATGAGGTGCTGGCGGCGCTGCGCCCGCTCGAGCACTCGCTGCTGGTGCAGGCCGTCACGCTGTTCGCGCGCGGCGCCCTCAGCGCCGACCCGGGTAACCCTCGCCGCATCGCGATCAACACAGGCGAGGAATAGGCTGCGGTCACCGATGGCCCCGGACAGCGACGTCATGACCGATCGCGCCGCCGGCGCAGCCGGCGCAGCCGGCGTCGAGCGCGCGGCGCCGGGCGAGGTGCGCGTGCGCAGGGCGCTGCTGTCGGTGTCCGACAAGCAGCACATAGTCGAGCTCGCCGACGGCCTGCGCGAGCTCGGCGTGGAGATCGTCTCCACGGGCGGCACCGCGCGCGAGCTGGCCGCCGCAGGGATCCCCGTGCGTGCGATCGAGGACTTCACGGGCTTTCCCGAGATCATGGACGGGCGCGTGAAGACGCTGCATTCGCGGCTGTACGCGGGGCTGCTGGCGCGGCGCGACGACGAGACGCACCTGCGCGCGGCGGCCGAGCAGGGGATCGAGGCGGTGGACCTCGTGTGCGTGAACCTGTATCCGTTCGAGCAGACGCTCGCGCGCAACGACGCCGACGAGCAGGAGATCGTCGAGAACATCGACATCGGCGGTCCAACGATGATCAGGGCGGCGGCCAAGAACAGCGCGTTCGCGGCGGTGGTGGTGGACCCGAGCGACTACGAGCGCGTGCTCGGCGAGTTGCGCGAGTCCGGTGGCAGGCTGTCGCTGGACACGCGCACCGAGCTGGCGGCCAAGGCGTTCGCGTGCACATCCCGCTACGACGCCGCGATCTCGACATGGTTCGCGCTGCGCACGCATGAGGGCTTCCCTCCGAGCTGGCGCGACGCCTACGAGAAGGTGAGCGATCTGCGCTATGGCGAGAACCCTCACCAGCAGGCCGCGTTCTACGCGCGCGTCGGCTCTCCCACGCATCTGCTCGAGGGGGTCGAGCAGCTGCACGGCAAGGAGCTGTCGTTCAACAACCTGCTGGACCTCAGCTCGGCGCGCGAGCTGGTGGAGGAGTTCACCCATTCGGGTACGCGCGACCAGCCGGCATGCGCGATCGTCAAGCACAACAACCCGTGTGGCTGCGCTGTGGCTGGGAGCGGCCGCGAGGCCTACGAACGCGCCTTCGCGTGCGACCCGCAGAGCGCCTACGGCGGCGTGATCGCGGTCAACCGGCCGGTCGACCGTTCGTTCGCCGAGGAGCTCGGCAAGCAGTTCATCGAGGTGCTTCTGGCTCCCGGCTACGATGCCGACGCGCTGCAGGTGCTGCAGGTCAAGAAGAACGTGCGCCTGCTCGAGCTCGGCGACTGGCCCGCGCCAAACCGCGAGGTCGAAGGCAAGCCCGTGATCGGTGGGCAGCTGGTGCAGACCCGCGACGTGGTCTCAGAGACGCGCGAGCAGATGCGCGTGATCAGCGCGCGGGCGCCGAGCGAGTCAGAGTGGCAGGCGATGCTGTTCGCGTGGACGGTCTGCCGCCACGTGCGCTCCAACGCGATCGTGATCGCGGCCGGCGACGGCGCGACGGGGGCACCGCCGGCGCATCCGGGCGTCGCGACGATCGGGATCGGCGCGGGTCAGATGAGCAGGGTGGACGCGGTGCGGATCGCGATCGAGAAGGCGCGGGCGTTCCAGGGTGAGCTGCTGAGCGGCTCGGCGCTGGCCTCGGACGCGTACTTCCCGTTCGCGGACGGCCCACAGCTCGCGCTCGACGCGGGCGTCAGCGCGATTATCCAGCCCGGCGGGTCGGTGCGCGACGAGGAGGTGGTGGCGGCGGTGGACGCAGCGGGCATGGCGATGGTCGCCACCGACCGCCGCCACTTCAGGCACTAGAGCTGCCGGCGCGGGCGCGGTCGTGGCGCTCGAAGGTCACAGTCCGATCGCGCCCCCCACGCTTGGCTTCGTAGAGCGCCGAGTCGGCGCGCTGCAGCATCGTGTCGATGTTCCTCGGCGCAACCGCAGCGTGGATTCCAGCGCTCACACGCACGGTCGGCAGCCCAGAGGGGTCCTCGCCGGCCAGCGCGAGCCGCACGCGCTCTGTGAACGCTTCGCCGTCGGCGCTGTCGCAGCCGGGCAGCAGCACCACGAACTCCTCGCCGCCGAAGCGGGCGACCACGTCGATGTCCCTCGTCTCGGCAGCCAGGAGCACGCCTGTGCGGGTGAGGACCCGGTCGCCGATCTCGTGGCCCCAGTCGTCGTTGATGCGCTTGAAGTAGTCGACATCGATCGTGGCCACCGCGACCGAGTGACCCTCGCGCCGCGCGCGCGCGAGCTCGAGCTCCGCGCGCTCGTCAAAGCCGCGCCGGTTGAGAAGACCGGTCAGCGCGTCGGTGCGCGCTTCGTCGGCCAGTCGCGTGAGCAACAGGTCGTTGTGGTGCACGAGCGTCAGGATGACCACTGCCACCACGGACACCGAGACCATCACGTCGACCCACCTGCCGGGGTAGCTGCTCGCTGCGGGCAGCAGCAGCAGCGTGACGGCATGCGCGACGCCGACGAACGCCACGATCGACGCGGCGCCGCGGCGGCCAAAGAAGAACGTCGTCCACAGAACAGGCCACACGTACAGGACAGCGCCGTCGCCTGCACCGGTCGTTGCGGTCAGCGCGTACGCGATCAGCACAACCCCGATCGGGCCGAGCGGCGCCAGGGCCCAGCGGGGAAGCCGCGGCCCGAGCAGCGCGAGCAGAGCCGCGATCGCGATCGCCGCGAACACGGGAGCGATCGCAAAGCTGGGATCTCCCGGCAGAAAGCCCTCGATCGAGCCATCGAACGCCGCGCCTCCGTACATCGCGGCGGCGGTATACGCCATGAGCCTTTTGTTCAGGCGGAACTGGTCCAGGGAAGGACTCACACGGTAGATATCGGCGTTCGCCCGCGCAGACACGAGCCACAAATGGGCGGAAATCGGCATGGCCGAGACGGGCTACGCGTCGATGTCGGTGTACGATCGCCCAATGTGTCGAAACATCCGCACCCTCTACAACTTTGAGCCACCTGCCACCGACGAGGAGATCCGCGCGTCGGCCGTCCAGTACGTGCGCAAGATCAGCGGCTTCAGCAAGCCCTCACACGTCAACGCCGAGGCCTTCGATCGAGCCGTCGACGCAGTCGCTGAGATCTCGACGCGCCTGCTCGACGAGCTGCTGACAAACGCCCCGCCGAAGAGCCGCGAGGTCGAGGCAGCCAAGGCGCGCGCGCGAGCCGCCGAGCGATTCGCCGCCTAGCAGGCTCGCCGCTCGCCGCGCACAGCGCACAGGGCGCCGCGCGATCGAGATGCGCCTCGGCAGCCGCGAGCCGCGGCAGCGGAGGACTTGACGTTTTCCTCGTAACGATATATCGTGAGCGTACTTAGATAGCTCACGATAGGAGTAGATATGTGTGGTAGTACGACTTATTCCAGTGGTGCAAAGCAGGGCTGCCGCCCGAGCCGCCACGGTGGCGATCGCGGCAGCAGCTTCGCGTACGGTCCGCGGGGCGAGTTCGGCGATGTCCCCTTCAGCCCGTTCTCCCGCGGCGGAGGCCCACGCGGCCGCTGGCGCAAGGCGCGCCGCGGCGACATCCGCACGGCGGCGCTGCTGCTGCTGAACGAGGAGCCGCGCAACGGCTACCAGATCATGCAGGAGGTGCAGGAGCGCAGCGGTGGCGTCTGGCGTCCGAGCCCCGGCTCGGTGTACCCGGCGCTGGCGCAGCTCGAGGACGAGGGACTGATCCGCTCAGAGGAGGTCGATGGGCGCAAGCTGTTCGCCCTCACGGACGCCGGGCGCGAGCTCGTCGCCGAGCGCGGCGCCGATCGACCCGCGCCGTGGGAGCAGACGGGCGGCGAGGCCGGAAGCGAGGTGCACGAGCTCGGCAAGCTCATGCGCGAGGTCGCCTCGGCGTTTGTCCAGGTGATGCGCACCGGCAGCGACGCGCAGATGGCCAAGGCGCGCGACGTGCTTGCGGGTGTCCGCCGCGACCTGTACAGGATCCTGGCGGATGGCGACGGCGAGGCCAGTACGGTAGACAAGGACAAGTGAACGATCCAGGCGCCCTCGACCCCAGCCCCGCTGCCGCCGTGTCGGTCGACGGCCTCGTCAAGCGCTACGGCGAGGTCGAGGCGGTGCGGGGCATCGACTTCGAGGTCCGGGCCGGCGAGATCTTCGGCTTCCTGGGCCCGAACGGGGCGGGCAAGTCGACGACGATCAACATGCTGTGCACGCTCGTGCGCCCGAGCGCCGGCCGCGCGCGGGTGGCCGGTCACGACGTGGCGAGCGAACGCGACGACGTCAGGCGCAACATCGGCCTCGTCTTCCAGGACACCACGCTCGACGGCTACCTCACCGCGGAGCAGAATCTGCAGCTGCACGCGGAGCTCTACGGCGTGCCGCGCGAGATGGTGCGCGAGCGCCTGCGCCAGGTGATGGAGATGGTCGGGCTGTGGGAGCGGCGGGGAAGCCTCGTGAACACCTTCTCGGGCGGGATGAAGCGGCGCCTGGAGATCGCGCGCGGGCTGCTGCACTCGCCGCGGGTGCTGTTCCTGGACGAGCCCACCGTCGGCCTGGACCCGCAGACGCGCAGCTCGATCTGGCGTTACATCCGCGACCTGAAGGCGCGCGAGGACATCACGATCTTCCTCACCACCCACTACATGGACGAGGCCGAGTACTGCGACCGCATCGCGATCATGGATCAGGGTCGCATCATCGTGCTCGACACACCGCAGGCGCTCAAGGCGAAAGTGGGCAAGGACCGCGTGCAGATCGAGACCGACGACGATCACGCGGCGATCACTGCGCTGCGCGAGCGCTTTGGGATCGAGGCGACGGTGGCTGAGGGCGCGGTGACGTTCGGCGTGGCCGAGGGCGAGCACTTCGTCCCGCGCCTGTTCGCCGAGCTGCAGCGGCCGATCCGCTCGGTGAGCGTCGCGCGTCCGTCGCTCGACGACGTGTTCATGTCCTACACGGGCACCACGATCCGCGACGCGGAGTCCTCGAACACGGACCGCATGCGCAACGTTGCGAGGATGATGAATCGCTGATGGCGACCGAGACGACGACACGACCCGCCGGCGAGCTGGCGCCACACACGGGTGGGCAGGATGGGCGGGCTCCCACTCCCCACGAGCTCGCGCGCGTGCGCGTGCCGCTGCGCAGCTTGCGCAGCGAGCTGCGTGCGATCAAGGTCGTGTGGAAGCGCGAGCTGATCCGTTTCAGCCGCGACCGGCTGCGGATCCTCACCTCATTGATGCAGCCGTTCCTGTTCCTGTTCGTGCTCGGCACCGGTCTGTCCGCGCTCGCCGCGGCGGGGACCCACGGGGTCAACTTCAAAACCTTCATCTACCCCGGCGTGCTGTGCATGGCGGTGATGTTCACCGCGATGTTCTCCGCCGCGTCGATCGTGTGGGACCGCGAGTTCGGCTTCCTGCGCGAGATGATGGTGGCGCCCGTGCGGCGCAGCTCGATTGTGCTCGGCAAGTGCCTCGGCGGCGCCACCGTCGCGGGCTTCCAGGGCCTGATCGTGATCGCGATCATGCCGCTGGTGGACGTCCCCTACGAACTCGGCCTGATCCTCGAGCTGTTCGCGCTGGCGCTGCTGCTCGCGTTCGCGATCACCGCGTTCGGTGTGATGTTCGCCGCGAGGATCAACCAGATGCAGTCGTTCATGGCGCTGATGCAGATGGCGATCATGCCGATGTTCTTTCTCTCCGGCGCGCTGTTCTCCGTCGCCCACCTGCCGCCTGTGCTCGCGGTGCTCAACCGCCTCGACCCGCTCACCTACGCGGTCGAGCCGATGCGCAGCGCGATCTTCGCGCACCTGAACGTCAGCGCAGCAGCGCGTCACGCGCTCGACCCGGGCGTCACGTGGTGGGGCTGGCACGTGCCCACCGCGGTGCAGGCGGCGGTGATCGCTGTGCTCGGGCTGGCGATGCTGTCGATCGCGATCTGGGAGTTCTCGCGCGCGGCGTGAGCCTGGGACGGGGGCGAGGTATATCGTCCCTGGTGCGATGGCAACGCCCGAGCAAGAGAGCTCCAGTGATCAGGACTGGCGGCTGGCGGTCGAGTTGGACGCCGCGGACGCCCGCGGCGCGTTACGTGATCTGGTCGCGCGCCTGCGCGGTCCCGACCTCGTGAAGGAGATCGAGGCGGCGGTTCCACACGACGTGGTGATCACGCACGACGGCAAGCTGCTGTTTGCGTACGCGGCCGACGAGGAAACGCTCAGGGCAGCGCGGGCCGCGATCGAGCGCACGCTCCAGCACGACGGGATCAACGCCAGCGTACGCGTGAGCCACTGGGATGACGAGCGCGACGAGTGGCGCCAGACCGATCCGCCGCTGAGCGCTCAAGCGCAGCAGCGCGAGGACGTCGCGGAGCGCGACGCGGACGCGGTCGAGACGCGCACGATGGTCGCGAGCTCGGGCAAGCTGATCCGGGCGGAATTCGAGCAGAGCATGGGCGACTGGGCCGGAAAGCTGGGCCTGGAGTGCAAGATCATCGAGCACCCGCACCTGCTCACGACGCAGGTCGCTTTTACCGTCACCGGCCCGAAACGCAAGATCGACGAGTTCTCGCGGGGCCTCAAGGCCGAGGAGTGGGCGACCATGCGCGCCGAGTCGGTCGCAACGATGAGCCCGCTGTAGCCACGGCTCAGCTCGGGATCTGCGTCAGCAGCAGCGCGCGGGCAGGGTGCCGCGTCGCCTCGTACACCTGCGCCACATCGGCGGGGAACGACGCGTAGTCGCCCACTGCCAGCTCGGTGGGGCGCTCGGCGGGACCCGCGATCAGCTTTCCTGCGAGCACGTACACGTGCGCGCGGGCGCCGCTCCACCGCGCCTCGACGTGGTAGGTCTGACGCGCGGCGAGGACGAGCTCGGCGACCTCGCCGCTGTCGCCCGACGACGTCGCGTCGAGCAGCCGTGCTGGCGTGCCGTCACGGGCAGTTCGGCGCCGTGTGGCGCGTACCACGCGTATCTCCTCGAGCGGCGGCTCTTCCAGCAGCTCGCCAAACGAGATCCGCAGCGCGCCCACCAGTCCACCGAGGGTCCCGATCGTCGGGTTCGCGTGGCCGTTCTCGATGCCCGACAACGTGGCCTTGCTGATGCCCGTCGCGCGCGAGAGCTCGGACAGTGATAGGTGCCGCGCGATCCGAATCCGTCGCAGGTTCGCGGCGAGGACGCGCCGGACGTCGTTTCCGTTTCCGTCGTCTATCATAAAGAACGTTACGTTCATTTTAGCGAACCCACGAGGGGGAGCCAGATGCCACAGGTGACGTTCTACTTCGACCTCGGGTCGCCGTACGCGTACCTCACCGCCGAGCGCCTGCCCGAGCTGCTGCGGGAGCCGGTCGACTGGAGGCCGGTGTCGCTGGGCGCGCTGTTCAAGCTGACCGGAAGAAGCTCGTGGGCGCTCGGTGACTTCCAACGCCGGCAGGCGGGGATGGCCGAGATCGAACGCCGTGCGCGCGGCTACCGGCTGCCCGCGATCCGCTGGCCAGACCCGTGGCCGACCAACTACCTGTTGGCGATGCGTGCCGCGACCTTCGCCTTCGCCGCGGGGCGTGGGCGCGAGTTCACCGTGGGGGCGTTCCGCGCCGCGTTTCAGCACGGCCGTGACCTGGGCGTCGCGGCGCACGTGCTCGACGCGGCGGAGCGCGCGGGACTCGACCGCCGCGAGGTGGAGGCCGCCACGCAGGAGCCCCAGATCAAGCAGGCGTTGCGCGAGGCCACCGACGCCGCGTATGAGATGGGCGTGATCGGCGTGCCCACGGTCGCCGTTGACGGCGAGTCGTTCTGGGGCGATGACCGCGTCGAGGATGCGGCCACCCACCTGAGGAGCTTGACGGCGTCGAGCGATTGCTGATTTGGGTATACCGTTGGAGCGGTGACCCCTCGGTTGCGCATCGTCGCGTTCGGGTCGGCCGCAGCGCTGGTTGCGGCAGGCGGCGTGTGTGCCGCCGTGGTCGGGGGGGTGACGGGCGAAGTGCTCACGATCGTCCTGATGTCGGCTGGATTCGCCGGCGGCCTGCTGCTCCTGTTCCTCGAAATCGGCCTCAGCGAGGAGCGGGATCTCTCGCGCGATCAAGAGCGCCGGCGCAAGCGGGAAAGACGAGCCCTCGACGCGGGTCGTCGACCACGGCTGCGTCAGCGGCCGCGACGACCGGGCTGAGCGGTGGTGGCTCCGATCGCCTACAAGCTCGGCGCCCTGGCATCTGCTGTGGCGGTCGCCAGCGGCGGCGTGTGGATCGCGACAGACGGCAGCGCACGGTCGGCGTCGGCGTCGCGTCCGGCGGTCACTGTCTCGATCAGCGCCGTGTGGGTGACGCGCCGCCGTGCGTCGGAGACGATTCCGCCGGGAGCCCACCTCCTACGGGTCAGCGTGCGCAGCCAAATCAAGGGCAACCAGCCGAGGCAACGGCCATTCAGCGTCACCTCCGCGAAGGAGATCGACGGGATCGTTGCGCTGCTCAACGCGCTGCCGGCGGCCCAGCCAGGCGTCAGGTCGTGCCCGGTCGACTTCGGTATCCGCGTGCGACTGGTGTTCTATGCGAGACGCAGCTCGGTGCCGTCGGCGGTCGCGGAAATCGATCCGTGGGGTTGCGGCGGCGTACAGATGGCGATCGGCGGTAAGCCGCAGCCTCCGCTGGCAAGCGGACCGCTCCCCGGGTCGGGCGGCAGACCGTCGAGGTCCTCGCTAATGCAGCAGCTCGACCACTTGCTCGGGGTCAAGCTCAACACCAGCCCTCCTGCGGCGACCCGATAAGGCTCAGCACCCTGCGCTCCGTGGAGAGTCCGGCCGTACACTGTTGCCTGTGATCGTTCGACGCGCTCTGCTCCTTACCGCGCTGATTCTGGCAGTCGGCCAAGCCCAAGCGCTCGCGAGCCCGGCGGACATCTCGACGTCTCGCACCTACATCCAGGCCAACTACGCGCTCGTGCAGTTCAGCGCCACGCGGCTTGGGACCGCACAGACGTTGCTGGAAGGCGTCCTCTACAAGGTCAAAAGCCTGTGTCCGAACGCGGGCGCGCAGTCGCCTCAGGACCCCGAATCCACGCAGATGAGCAACGAGGTGATCGGCGCGATGGTGATCGCCGCGATCCACCCCGCGCAACCGGAGATCAGCGCGTTCCTGCGCGTGGCTGAGCGCTCGCGGTGGAGCAGTCGCGCGTTGACGCGCACGATCCACGAATACGCAAACAAGCTGAAGGCGATGTCCACGCTGGCGGCGCCCAACCTGTGCGGCGACGTGGCCGCGTGGGCCGCCAGCGGCTTCCGCACGTTGCCAGCGAGCACCGCTCACTTTGATCAGCTGTTCGTCCCGAATTGGGTTGCGCTGGGGGACATTCCCGCCGCTCTGAAGCCGTATGAGCAGCCTTCCGAGGCGTCCATCGTCAATCGCAGCAACCAGCTGGAAATGCGGATCACCAACTTCGAAGCGGCGTCGGTCGAAACGTGGGGCGAAATCATGAACTCGCTCAGCCTTTACCCGTAGCCGCCTAGCTGGCGGTGATGTAGCCGCTCATGTAGCCTGGGTGCCCCATCGCCCATTCGTCGCATACGAAGGTGCAGAACCAGAGAAACGTGCCCGCCTGCTTGACGATCAGCGTGTAGGTGTGGGTTCCGGGCATCACGATGATGTTGACGCCCGCTGCGGGCGCCGTGATGCTGTGAGGCACGCTATCGGTGTTGTCGATCCGCAGCTCCTGGGGCTGGCCCACCCGGACCGCGAATTCTGTCCTGGTGAAGGCATCGTGCTTTTCGCCTTCCGGACCGACCTTGTATTCGGGGATGACCGACAGATCGACCGCCTTTGCCACTCGCGCTAGCGCGACGGCCTGGGATGCGGCGCGTGCTTCCTCTCTTTCGCTGCTCTGGACCAGTGCGACCATCGACATCAGCACTGCGGCCAGGATCCCCACACCCGCGAGCGCCTTGAGCCCGAACTTCCTGGCTGCTACTTCACCGAATTCGTGCCGATATCTCGCCTCGGTGTCCTTGTCTGGCTCCTGCGCGGCGGAGCCGGGCTCGAAGACGAGATGACGAACGGGTACGGCGAACCGCTCACGCACGAGTCCCGCGAGCCGCGGCTCGAGCCCGCTCGTGGCCCGCTCCCAGCGAGTGGAGACGATGACTTCATCCGGCGCGAAGGTGGCGAATGTGTCCTCGATGGCTTCAAGAGGCTCCGCCTCTGAGATCTCGCCCGCGACGAGGAGGTCGTGGCCAACGCGGTCGAGGGCCGTCTTCAGGCGGACGCGCGCCTGGTCCAGGAGACCGTCGACGGCGCCTGTCAAGCGGGCTCCAGGGGAGATCAGCGCGGGCACGAGCAGGAGCACGTGCGTACCCGGCACGGAGGCCAGCCTGTCGACCTCGCTGAGGAGCGCCTCCTCGCTGAGCGTGTCGTGCGCGACGACGAGGACGCGGCGCTGCGCCGCTGAGCCCAGGTGCGGGGGCGCCATCTTCACCGGCAGCTCGAGGCCGCCGAGCTTGCGCATCCGCAGCTGCACCATCCGAACAGTGAGAGCGCCGAGCACGACCGCAAGCACGGAGAGAGCGAGCCACGCCGGGCCGAGCGCCGCGGCGAGGACGACGGGGATCAGGGCGAGTGTCAGCAGCAGGACAAAGCGGAATGCCTCCTGCTCGCTGTGAAAGGGGCTACGCACCGGCGAGGCCCTCGTCGGCGGCGTGGCCCGGCAGGCTCTGCACAGCGGCCACGATCTGCTCGGGGCTCGCGTGGGCTGGCAACTGGTGGCAGCCGTCCAAGAGCTCGCGCAGGTCGGCGTCTATGTCCGTGGGCACCTCGACCAGGAGCGGCGTGTCGGGATAGCGCGTGCGCAGCTCACGCAAGACCTCCCGGGCCGCCTCGTGCTCATAGCCCAGAGAGCAGACGACGAGATCGGCGTCGTGAGCGGGCGCGCACCCTGCGGGTCCGGTCAGCGGACACTGCCCGCGTCCAGGTGGGCCGGGACAGACCGCGACCGCGTAGCCGGCGAAGCGCAAGCCGGAGGCAATCGCGAGGCCGGTCACCTCGTCTGGGTGCTCGACAAGCACCCGCGGGTGGCTCCAGCGCCAAGGCTGCGGATTGAGATTCACTGCTCGCGTGCGAGCCGTGGAGCTTCCGGAGAACATGGCTTTAAGCTAGATCGGGTCTGACTCCAGGTCATCCGGGTCAAGCCGCATCCTGCTCTGTCGAAAACTACTGATGCCTACCCGCGGTCGGCTAACCTGCTGCGTCCGCGATGGCGCAGCGGGGAGGCGCGAGGCTGCGCTGCCCTCGGAACCATCGACGCCTGCCGGGTTTCGCATCAAAGCGGGCGCGTCGGTCCCCTGAAAATGCCCCGTGCGGGACTCGAACCCGCCCCACCGGATTAAAAGTCCGGCGCTCTACCAGATGAGCTAACGGGGCTTGCGGGCGAACAGTCTGGCAGACCAGCTTGGCCGTGGGGGGAACGCGCTCGCAGAGCGCGCCGGCGCGGGCTAGGGCTCTTCGGAGGCGGCTACGTGCAGAAGCTCCTCGATCCGCGTGAGCTTGACCCGAGGTCGGCCGGCAGCCTCGCCGAGAGCTCGCTCGTGACGGTCGATCGTCTCCCACCCGGCGTACGTGACGAGCGCCGGCTGACGGGAGCGCAGCAGCGTCTCGATAGAGGCGGCGTCCGGCGAGCTGGGGAGGTGCGCGAGGCTGCGCCCAGGCGCGGAGAGGTCGGCGATCATCGCGTCCACGGTCTCCTGTGCGTCGCGCTTGTTCGTGCCGATGACCCCCGAGGGACCGCGCTTGATCCAGCCCACGACGTACTCGCCGGCAAGCGGCGCACCGCTGTCGGGATCAAGGACGCGACCGGCGTCGTTGAGGATGACGGCGGAGCGCTCGTCGAAGGGGACGCCCGGGAGCGGGATGCCGCGGTAGCCGATCGCGCGGAATGCCAGACCGACCGCGATCGTCTCCCGCTCGTCGGTCGGCTGCGCCCGCAGTCCGCCTCCGGGCGCAGGAGCCAACTCGTTGCGGATCAGCTCCACGGCGCCGAGACGGCCGTGCTCACCGGGCAGAAACGCGGCGGGCGAGAGCAGGAAGCGCAGGACGATGCGCTTGCGGTGAGGTGCGACGGGCCGCGATGCGTAGGAGCGCAGGATCTCGACGTTGCGCCGGGAGGTGATGTCGTTCGCGGCGTCCGGGTCGGCGACGGCGAGCGCCCGCTCAAGTTCGGCCTCCTCGACGATCACGTCCGCATCGGCGAGCTCGCCGAGCTCGAGCAGCTCGGGGTTCGTGAAGGCCGCCTGCGCGGGTCCACGGCGGCCGACGATCACCACCTCGGAGACCCGGCTGCGGGCGAGCACCTCGAGCGCGTGGTCGGCGGTGTCGGTGGATGCCAGCTCCTCGGGCGCCAGCACGAGCATGCGGGCGACGTCGAGCGCGACGTTGCCGTTGCCGATGACTACCGCCCGCTCGGCCGAGAGGAGGTCGAACTCGAGCTCGGTGTGGTCGGGATGGCCGTTGTACCAGCCGACGAACTCGGTCGCCGCGTGCGAGCCAGGGAGGTCTTCGCCGGGTATGTCGAGCGGCCGGTCCGACGGCGATCCGGTCGCGTACACGATCGCGTGATAGTGGGCCAGCAGGTCCTCGCGGGAGACGTGCACGCCGAACGTGACGTTGCCGAAGTAGCGGAAGCGGGGGTGTTTGGCTGTCTTCTCGTAGACGCGGCTGACCGACTTGATCTTGGGGTGGTCTGGGGCCACGCCCGAACGCACCAGGCCCCACGGAGTCGGAAGCCGCTCGAGCATGTCGACCTCGAACCGCTCGTTGGAGTCCTTCAGGAGGTGCCCGGCGGCGTAGAACCCGGCGGGACCCGAGCCGACCACTGCGATGCGGAGAGGGGGCTCGTCGGTCATCGGCCGTGCTGGAGGTCGGGTGTGGCTGTGGGTGGGGCGAGAGGATGGGCGCGGCCCGACTCGAACGGGCGACCCCCTCGGTGTAAGCGAGGTGCTCTAGCCAACTGAGCTACGCGCCCTCGTGCGGTAAGGCTAGCGGGAGTCGGCACAGGCGCCTGCAAAGCTTGTGCGCATGAGACGAGCCGGGCGGATCGCTGCAGCGTTGGTGGGGGTAAGCATCCTTGTGCTGGCCCTGGCGCAGGCGCTCCTGCCGCGGATCGCCGTGAGCAGGATCTCCTCGCGGGTGGGCCGCTACGGAACCGTGCAAAGCGTCAGCGTGAAGGCGTGGCCGGCGGTGGAGATGCTGTGGGGGAGCGTCGACTCGGTCCGGGTCAGGGTGAAGCGCATCGCGCTCAGCCCGGCGCAGGCGGCCAAGCTGCTGTGGGAAGCGCGGGGTGTGGCGAGCATGGACGTGAGCGCCGAAAGCGCGCAGGTGGGCTCGCTGCGGCTGACCGACGCGAGCCTGCACAAGCGCGGCAGCTCGCTGACGGCTGAAGCGCTGACGAGCGCGGCGGACGTCCACGCCGCGCTGCCGGCGGGCTTCGGCGTGCAGCTGCTGCGAAGCGAAGGCGGCGAGGTCGAAGTCCACGCGACCGGTGCGTTCTTCGGCGTCGGTGCGTCGGTGGATGCCGTGGCGGGTGCGAGCGACGGAAACCTCGTCGCGCATCCACGAGGGTTCCTGCTGGAAGGAGTGCAGCTGAAGCTGTTCTCCGACCCGCATGTCTACGTGGAGGGGGTGGGCGCGAGCGTGCAGAGCGAGCAGCCGCTGAGCTACCGGCTGACGATGCGCGCGCGCCTACACTGAGCGCGCCCGATCGCCGCCGAGCCGCCGTCACTGGCGCAGCTCGCCGGTGCTCTCATGCCGCCGCCGGAAGACGGCCCGCGGCGGTCGTGCTCCTGGGCCGGACGATCGCCGGCAGCCCGTCCTTGGGGCTGATGGTCGGCATCTGGCGGATCCTCAGCTGAAAGGAGTCCGGGAGGGAGAGGGTGAAGCGGGAAAGGATGAGCGTGGCGATCGTGCGTACCTCCAGTTGGCCAAAGCGCATGCCGATGCACGTGCGCGAGCCGCCGCCGAAGGGGACATAGGCGCCCTTTGGCAGCGCTGCGCTGGCCGCGGGGGTGAAGCGTTCAGGGCGGAACTCCTCCGGCTCGGGGAAGACGTCGGGGAGGTGGTGGGAGGCCCACGAGCAGTAATTGACGAACGCGCGCGCGGGGACGGTGCGGCCTTCGAACTCGAACGCCTCGATCGAGCGCCGAGGCCCGACCCACGCTGGCGGGTACTTGCGCAGCGTCTCGTCGAGGACCAGCTCGAGCTCGGTGAGCTCGCCGGAGACCAGTTGCGAGATCGTCGGCCGGCCATCGGTGAGCTGCGCATCCTGCTCGGCGAGCATACGAGCGACGATCTCCGGATGGCGCGCCAGCTCGTAGAACATGAACGAGATCGTCGAGGTGGTGGTGTCGTGGCCGGCGAACAGGAGCGTCATCACCTCGTCGCGGATCTGCAGGTCGGAGAGCGTGTTTCCGTCCTCGTCGTGGGCGTCGAGAAGCAGGCTGAGGATGTCATGCCCGCGCTGGCCGGTTGTGCGGCGGCGGGAGATCTCCGCGTAGATCAGCGTGTCGAGCTTGCGCGCGGCCTGCTGGAGGCGAGCCCAGGGCGTCCGCGGGCCGCGGAGGATGCGCAGGAAGTAATCGGTCGCGTAGAACGACAGGGCCTCTTCGAACAGGCCGGCGGCGTCGATCGAGCGGGCCAGTTCGCCGTCGGGATCGACGCCGAACAGCGCGCGCATCGCCACGCGTACGGCCAGGCGCCGGGTCCAGGTATAGAGGTTGATGGTCGCGCCGCGCGTGAGCTCGTCCAGTGCGCGCGTGGTCTCATCGATGATTGCGTCCGCCGACGCTTCGATGTGGTCGCGGTGGAAAGCGGGCAGCATGATCAGACGCGAGCGGCGGTGGAACTCGCCGTCGATCGTGAGCAGGCCGTCCCCCATCAGGCCGATGAGGTCCCGGAAGTGCGACTCGCGCCAGAGAAAGTTGGAGGCGTGCGAGACGGTGATGTAATGGTTGGCGGCCGGGCCCAGCATGAACACGACGTTGCCGTGGAACAGCCGCAGCGTGAAGATCGGGCCGAAGCGCTCGTACGCCTCGAGCAGCATCGGCAGGGGCTCGTCGGCGAAGCGGCGCGTACGAGCGAGCGAGAAGCGAGTCTCGCCCGGCGGGAACGGGACGGTGGCGGAGCGCTCGTCGCGAAGGTCGCTCAGCAGCACCGACAGCGGGCTCGAGTTCAGCACAGCGGGAGGACCGACCAGCGCCACGGCACAAGCCTAGTCGAATCTTGGCCGCATGGCCAGTTCGATGGGCGGGAGGGCGAACGCTGCCGCCCTGGCATACTGGGGGTGCGCGAAACGTCGCTCCGGCGTTCCAAGCACCGCGGGGGCGTAGCTCAGCAGGTTAGAGCGCTGCCCTGTCACGGCAGAGGTCGCGGGTTCGAGTCCCGTCGCTCCCGTGGAAGTGCCTGCAAATGGGCGGTCTCCAAGGGTTGAACCCGCGTTCGGCACCGCATGGGCGGGCAGAAGACTCGCCACTCGAGACCGCAAAGAGGGGATCTTCCTCGTATTTGGGTCGCTGCGAGGAACAGCCTGACCGCTGCTCAGCCCGCGATCACGGCTACTCCGACGCGGCCGCCGTCGACGTCGATCACCGTGCCGTGCACGAACTCGGCCTCGTCGCTGGCAAGGTAAACCGCCGCGTGGGCGATCGCATCGGGCCTACCGCTCGCGCCTGCGGGTGTTCCGCGCCTCAGCCGCGATCCACGATCCGAGGTTGATGATTGCGCCGTCCCCGCGCGCGACCATTGCGGGCGCGATAGCAGCGGTCAGGAAGAATGGGGCCTTGACGTTGACGGCATAGACGCGGTCGAAGGTCTCCTCGTCGGTCTCGACGGTCGACGCGGCGGGGTAGATGCCGGCATTGTTGACGAGCACGTCGATGCGTCCACCGAGGATGCGGGTTGCATCGGCCGCCAGCACCGTCGATGTCGAGCGCGAGCCGTCGAGGTCGACCGCGACGAAGTCAGCGCTACCGCCGGCGGCGCGGATCTCCTCGACGACCTCGACGGCTCGCGGCACGCTACGGCCGCTTACGAGGACGTGGGCCACTCTCGCGGGCGATGAGATCTGTGCGATGACCCGCTTCGAGAACACGGTGCTTCCATGGTTCGGGCTACCACGATCAATCCCGAGCCGATAGAGCGACGGGCGATGGGCGCCCGTTTCGGCGCGAAGCGGGCATGCGTGGTGATCAAGATGGTGGACGCCAACCTCTGGGCAGCGTCGTTTGACCCACCTCGATGATGTAGCCATCGGGATCGCGGATGTAACAGCGGATCTCGGTCTCGTGCTGCTTGGGCGGCGTCAGGAATTGGGCGCCCCGCGCGCTCCACTCGGCGTGCACAGCTTGGATGTCCGCAACCCGGATGTTGAGGAAGCTGCTCACCTGATCTGGGTCGGGTGGCGTCTCGAGTGTGACGGTCGGCTTGTCGTCGGTCGGACCGCCTCCGACGTTGATGATGATCCAGCTGTTGGCTAGCGCGACGTACGTCACCTCGTCATTCGCCTCGCCGGAGATGACCGTCTTGCCGCCAAGTACGTCGGTGTAGAAGCGGCGGGAACGCTCGACATCATCGGAAACGATGAAGTGGCCCAAGACCATCTCCATATCGATCGTGCTCATGCTGACCTCCGTTGTTGGGATTGACTCCATAATCGAGCCTTACACCGCGAATCGCGCCTCAGTGTCGCTCCGCGACGATAGCCCCACGGTCAGTGTCCGGCGCTCTGGCCGCCGTCGATGTGCAAGACCTCTCCGGTCACGAAAGGCGCCGACTCGAGATAGAGGACTCCACCGACCACGTCCTCGACCTCGCCCACCCGACCGACGGGGTGCAACGCCCCCATCCCCGCGTAGGAGCTCTCGTCGTGCATCGGCGTTTTGATCACGCCCAGAGAAACGGCATTTACCCGTAGACCACGGGAGGCATACTCGATCGCAAGCGATTTGGTGACCGCGACGAGACCCCCCTTGGTCAGGACGGGCAGCGCGGCTGGTTGACTGCTGTCCGCCTGCTCAACGAGCGTCGTCGAGACGTTGACCACGTGCCCGCGGCGCTGGTCGAGCATGTGTCTGATCGTGCGCGTCGTGATGTGAAAGAAGCCCGCGAGGTTGACAGCGATCAGGGCATTGAAATCCTCGAGGGTGTAGTCCGTGAACGGCTTGCCGATGTAGATCCCAGCGTTGTTGATCAACGTGTCGATCCGGCCAAAGCGCTCGAGCGCCGCGTCCACGACGCGCTGCGCGGTGTCAGGGTCGGCGATGTCGCCCTCGACGGCAACGATGCCAGAGTCCTCTGACGGCCCGATCGATCGAGCGGTCACGATCACGACGTATCCGAGCTCACGGTATGCCCTCGTGAGACCCGCGCCGATCCCTTGCGAGGCGCCGGTGATGATCGCGACCTTCCCGTTGTTGTGCTCAGGCGGCGAGTTCATTCGACGAGGTAGGTCTCGTAGATCACGCCCGCGGGCTGCCGGCCGCCTACGCTGATGAAGACGCCTTTGTTCAGCCAGTCGAGCTGGGGGGCGGCGGTCTCGATCTGGGTCGAGGTGCGAAACGTGTACTCGCTGGCATCGACTTCCTCACCGCGCGCGAGACGTGCGAGGACCTCGGCGCTGCCGTGGCGCACGCCTCGTGATTGGACGTAGAGCAGATCGCCGCCGTCGGTCTGCAGCGTGTAGCGGATGTCGCCGAACGAGGTGCCATCCGGCAGGATGATCTGCCAGTCCGCGCTGGCGCCGGAGAGCAGCTTGCCGTTGATCTCGGGACCGGTGAAAGTCCCGCCCGTCTGGGGGACGATCCGCCGGTGGCCCTGCGCGACCTCGCCGAGATCCAGTGGTGCTCCGAGCGTCGCCTCCAAGCGGTAAACCTTCCTCAGGCGAGGATCCGGAAGCTGACCGCTCATCGCTCGGTAGGCCCCCTGCTCTCGGCGTAGCGGATCGTGGTTCCGTCAACAGTCCGAAACCCGATCCGCATTGTCTCGCCCGCTGTCTCGATGCTGCTCATGTTGGCATCCGTAGGGCGGTTTCGACTTCTGGTATCAATCCAGCGTCGTGCGGGATGCATGTCGACGCAGCCACAAAAGCGGGTTCGCTGTTCACCGCCGCCGGACTCGCCACGCGCCGCACGGGACGACCTTGACTTCTGCTCGGATGAGAGGGAGAGTGTTTGCGACCCGACGGGAGCGCTCTCGGTCCGAAGAACGGCCCTGAGGGCGACCAGGAAAAGGCAGTTCGTGCCGACAGCACCTCCGCAACGCAGGCTCACAGCGTCGGCCTTCTCGCCGCGGCTGCTTCGCGCCGCGTGGGTCGGCGACGACGCGGCGCTGGGCTCACGGCGGGCTGCTCCAGGAGATCACGACGCGGCTGCCCGGTCGCTGAAAGGAGAGGCTGATGGCTACGAGCTATGAGTCCGTGCAAGACCTCGCGGACGCGCTCAGGCGGGCGGCCGAGGCACACGGCAAACACGAGGAGCGAACGGGCCAGGCGGACGCGAACTGGCCGGACTGGTACGCGCTCTACATGGTGCGCGAGCGCGCCGGCGAGGAGCTGCCGACATGAGCAGCGACTATGACGTGATCGTGCTCGGTGGCGGCTCGCCGGGCGAGCACTGCGCGGCCGCTCTGGCGGAGGGCGGCCTGCGCGTGGCGATCGTCGAGCGCGAGCTCGTGGGCGGGGAGTGCTCCTACTGGGCTTGCGTTCCCTCAAAGACGCTGCTGCGGCCGGGCGAGGCGGTCCATGGGGCGCGCGAGGCCGCCGCGAGCGCCGAAGTCGATGTCGAGGCGGCGCTTGCCTGGCGTGACTTCATGGTCTCCGACTACTCAGACGCCGGGCAGGAGCGCTGGCTGGCCGATCACGGCATCGAGCTGTTGCGCGGCAGCGGCCGGCTCGCCGGCCCGGGCGTCGTCGAGGTCGACGGCGTGGGCCACACCGCCGAGCACGTGGTGCTCGCAAACGGTGCCGATCCGGTCGTGCCGCCCGTAGCAGGCCTTCGCGAGCTCGACGGCGTTTGGAGCAACCGCGAGGTGACGTCCATGAAGGCCATTCCGCGCCGTCTGCTGATCCTCGGTGGCGGCCCGGTCGGCGTGGAGATGGCGCAGGCCGTTCGGCGACTGGGCGGCGAGACCGTGATCGTCGAGATGGCTGAGCACGTGCTCGGGCGCGAGCCCGCCCCGCTGGGGGAGGCGCTCGGAGAGGTTCTGGGCCGCGAGGGCATCGAGCTCGCCCTGTCCTCGAACGCGACCGCCGTACGTCGTGAGGGCGAGGACTACGTCCTTGAGCTGGACGACGGGCGCGAGCTGCGCGGTGACCGGCTGCTCGTCGCCACCGGCCGGCGTCCTCGGGTGCAGGCACTCGGCCTTGAGACCGTCGGCGTCGAGCCGGACGCCCACGGCGTTCCGGTCGACGCGCACCTGCGCGCGGCGGAGAACCTATGGGCGATCGGCGACGTAAATGGCGTTTGGCCGCTGACCCACGTCGGCAAGTACGAGGGCGAGGTGGTCGCCGCGAACATCCTCGGCGAGCCGCGAAAGGCAAGCTACGAGGCCGTTCCCCGCGTCGTCTACACCGACCCGCAAGCCGCGGCAGTGGGGGCCTCCTCCGGCCGTTTCAGCGCCATGGTCCCGCTATCGAAGGTGTCGAAGACCGCCACCTACACGCGTGGGTACGCCGATAGCAACGGCTTCCTCACGCTGCTCAGCGACGGCGAGCGGCTGACGGGCGCCTACGCGCTCGGCCCGGAGGCGGGCGAGTGGTTGCAGCAGGCCACGCTCGCGATCCGCGCCCGCATCCCACTCGACGTTCTCACCGACACGATCCAGCCGTTCCCGACCTTCTCGGAGATCTACGTCGCCGCCTTGAAGACGCTCCGCGGCGAGATCACGGCAGCGCGCAAGGCTGTCGGCGCGGGACCGCCGATGGCGAGCTGACGAAGAGCGCCCCGGCGGTCAGCGAGCCGATGCACGTCGACGCGGGTGGCGCGCTGGACTGAGTGCCGCCCCGCGAGGCGAAGCCCTCGACGTGGGTGGGTGCTACAAGCAGGAGACGAGCTCGGCCACGATTTCCGCGGCGGGCTGCCGCTGTTTGGCGAGCGCAACGCTCTGTCCGGCCCACAGCGATAGCGCGTCGATCTCGCCGGTTGTTCCAACGAGCGGGGGAGCGGGGGAATATCGAAGGATGGGTTCGCCCGGAGCGAAGTGCGCTATCACTTCCCCTTCTCCCGGCCGACTACCCGGCGGCGGCCGGCCCGCGGCCTCCCACCTCTCCGCCGTTGAGTTGTGGATGGCGCGGTGGGGGGCGTCCGGCCATCCCACCTCATAAAGGTTGGGGTACCACTCTGCATCGGTCTCGGTCGCGGCAATCAGGCGGCGCCGATACTCCTCGTGGATCGGCATCTCGTCGGCCAAGAGAAACCGGGTGCCCAGCCAGGCGGCCTGCGCGCCAAGGGCGAGCACGGCCGCGACTCCTCGAGCGTCGCCAATACCACCGGCCGCAATGACCGGTAGCGGTGCCACCGCGTCGACCACAGCCGGCACCAATGGGAGCGTTGCCACGCAACCCAATACGTGCCCGCCGGCCTCCCAGCCCTGGGCAACGACGATGTCCACTCCACATCCGGCTGCGCGCCGCGCTTCCTCGGCACTCCCGACCGTGTGCAGAACAAGCCCTCCGGCGTCATGCACCGAGCCGACATAGCTGTCGGGATCGCCAAACAGAAACGACACGATCCGCAGACCAGCGGAAAGTGCCTCATCGAGTCGACGGTGCTGATCCGATGTAAGAACGAAATTGCCGGCAAAGGGCCGGCCGGTGAGCGCTGCCGTTTCACGAACCAGCTCTCCGGCGTCATCGGCCCACCACAGCGCCACGCTGCCGAGAGCGCCGGCATTTGAGACCGCGGCGGGCAGGCGGGGATCTGCAGACACCGGCGCTTGGACGATCGGGCGTTCTATCCCCAGCAACTCGCACACCGGCGTGTGGATGCCCATTGGGATTGCCCCCTTTCTGGCGCCGGCGGCGCCGTTTGACTAGGCTCAATGTAGACCCGAAAGGCTCCGATGGCGCCCGGGTAACCACTGGTCCACACCCGTGCCGCGGACCGGGGGGTCCGGACCAGTGGGCCACCGGGCGCGAATGGACGCGACGGCGGGCATCGTTCTCGTCACTCCTCAACCATGGACAGGAGCAGATCATGCGCAGCGACATCGCCCCCGGCGGCACCTTCCCCGACTACGAGTTGCCCGATCACGAGAACCTCCCTCGAAAGCTCAGCGAGATCCAAGGCGACGACCCCCTGATCCTCACGCTCGCCCGCGGGCACTACTGCCCCAAGGAGCACCAGCAGCACCTCGAGCTCGCTGCCAACTACCCCAAGATCGCAGTGGCCTACACGAAGATTGCCACGATCTCGACCGACACCCATCACGCGAGCCAGGAGTTCCGCGCGTCGATCGGCGCCCAGTGGCCCTTCCTCTCCGACCCGGAGCGGACCGTCCAGAAGGACCTCGAAATCCAGGAGTACACCGACCCCGAGCACGACCCGATGATCCCCCACACCTTCGTGCTCAAGCCTGGCCTGGTCATCCACAGCATCTACAACGGCTACTGGTTCTGGGGACGTCCCTCCTTCGTGGATCTCTCGCACGACCTACGGACCGTGACCCGCGACATCCGCCCCGACTGGGATCTAAGCAAGCCTGGGCTGCGCGAAGCGTGGGATGCGGGCGACTACTCGCCATTTCACGGATGGGACAGGCGCTCTTCTCATTCGATGCCGTCGTCTTACAATTCTTAACACCGCGAACGGCCCCCCTCTGCTGCAGCCCGACCCGGAGCTGCGCGAGCCGGGCGTCGTTGGCGAGCATCAGAGTGCGCTCGCGACCGGCGACCTCGACGCGATCATGGCCACATTTGAACCCGGCGCCTACGCTCGGGAGCCCGCAGGCGGCCAGTACGTCCACGAGGGTTCAGAGGGCCTGCGCGAGTTCTACGAACTGTTGTTCTCAAACGACGGTGGGATCCCGTTGGAGCACTGCGCCGTTACCGACAATGGGCGCGCCTGCGCCTTGGAGTACAACGTCGTGCGGTGGGCCGGACCGAGCTCCCGCCCGAGGCGGGCATCGCAGTTTATGTCCGGGGCGAGAATGGCGGGTTGGCCGCCGCCCGCGTCTACGACGACGCCGACCCGCAGCTTGGTCTACGAAAGTAACAACCGACCCCTCTGTGGCCGCGATGGCCTGGCGGCGCTTGAGCGTCGAGGGCGACGTCATCCTCGCGGCTCACGCATAAACGCCGCTCTTTGCGACAATTTTCGCGCCGGCGGCGCTTGCCGCCCTCGGAACTTGGGGGTAGTTTCCACGTAGGGCCGTTACCGGCCACTACTGCTCGGATCTCTCGCGCAGGCTGCGGCGGCTCCGCTCGCCGACCTCACGGGCCGTTTCGTCCGTAGCGACGGAAACGCCGTCTTTCCCAGCAGGGCTCGTCCTGACCTTGGGGGTCTTGCGCTTACAGACAGATCCTCCTATCCCGGCCGCGTTGCCGGTCCAGTTGACGCCTTCCCCCCTCACCAAAGCAAAGGAGCACAGGCAATGAGCACGACTGCCACTCAACAGGATGTAGGGCAGCAGACGGGCAGCGACCCGACCGCGGTTCGTCCGTTTCAGATCAGCTTTCCCGAGGCGGAGCTCAGCGAGTTGCGTAGGCGAATACTCGCAACACGGTGGCCCGTGCGGGAGACGGTTACGGACGATTCGCAGGGCGTGCCGCTCGCGACGATTCAGGAGCTTGCACGCTACTGGGGGACGGATTACGACTGGTCCAAGTGCGAGGCCAAGCTGAACGCCCTCCCGCAGTTCGTCACCGAGATCGATGGCCTGGACATTCATTTCATCCATGTTCGTTCAAAGCATGAGGATGCGTTGCCGCTGATCATCACGCACGGGTGGCCTGGCTCGATCATCGAGCAGCTGAAGATCATCGATCCGCTGACCAACCCCACGGCTCATGGCGGGAGCGCGTCAGACGCCTTTGAAGTGGTGATTCCCTCGCTGCCGGGCTACGGCTTCTCCGGCAAGCCCACCTCCACCGGGTGGGGTCCACCGCAGATCGCAGGCGCATGGGTAGAGCTGATGAAGCGCCTTGGATACACACGGTTTGTCGCCCAAGGCGGCGACTGGGGCGCGGCCGTCACGCAAGCGATGGGAGAACAGCCAGCTCCGGAGTTGCTTGGCATTCACTCCAACATGCCTGGTACCGCTCCGCCCGAGCTTGTAAACGGGTTCCTGCACAGCGACCCGCCGCCATCCGGTCTCTCAACCGAGGAGGGACGCGCCTATGAGCAGTTGAGCAACTTCTACGCGAAGCACGTCGCCTACGCGCTCATCATGACGACGCGCCCGCAAACGCTGTACGGGCTGGCGGATTCGCCCATCGACCTGGCGTCGTTCATTCTTGACCACGGTGACGGTGCCGGGCAGCCCGGGCTCGTGGAACAGGTCGTTCAGGGCAACCCCTCGGGCGATCTGACGCTTGACGACGTTCTCGACAACATCACGCTCTACTGGCTGACGAACACGGGGGTTTCCTCGGGTCGGCTGTACTGGGAGAACAAGGCGGGCTTCTTTGATGCCAAGAACATCTCCATCCCGTTTGCCATAAGCGTGTTTCCCGACGAGCTCTATCAAGCGCCTCGGAGTTGGGCGGAGCGGGCGTATCCCAATAACCTGATCTATTACAACGAACTGGACCGGGGCGGCCACTTCGCGGCCTGGGAACAGCCGCAGCTCTTCGCGGACGAGATGCGAGCGGCGTTCAGGTCGCTGCGCTAGCAGCCCAATGAGCGGGCGTGCACGCTGTGTGTGCCCGCTCATTTGCCCAGTCGAGGCGATCGATTGGCCATCGTGGGGCAGGCGGAGCTACGGCCGCCGACGGGTCAACAGGCGGCGGCAGCCGTGCGAACGAGCAGTGCCTCATCAGCGCGATCATCATCGATGCCCACAACCACCACATCGTCAACGCAGGCGACCTGTGATGGCGCGTGCTCAGGCTTCGCTTGGGAGGTCGCCTCGCCGCACGATGCCGATCAGCTCGCCCTCCGGCGTCGTGAGGATCGCGGTGTTAGCGCCGATGCGTTGGAGCCGGCTTGTGAGCTCGTCCGGATCGGTGTGGGGGCGTGTGGTTGATGGTCCGGGCTCGATCAGCAGCTCAGCGCTCGCGTTCTCGGGAGCGTCGTCCAGGTGTGAGCGGCGCACGCGGCCGAGCACCACGCGGCCGGCGAGGATAAGGGCGAAGCCATAGGGGCTCGAGTCGATCGCCCGCTTGATCTGCTCGGCGCGGTCATCGAGCTTGCACGTCGCCACGTCCTCGCGAGCGAAGGCGAGCGCGATCGGACGTGAGGCTGCGGTGCCCTCCATCGGCAGGCCGTGGGCCATCCAATCGACCTTGCTGAGCGCGTAGTCGTAGGCATCGAAACCGAGTTGGTCGAGCGTGGCGGCGGCCCGTGGGCTCATGTCGCATAGCGCGTCCCAGCAGTAGACGACGATCGGGCGCTCGCGGTCAAGTCGCTCGGCAGCTCGCGCGTCGAGTTGCTTGAGGGGGAGGTTGATCGCGCCGGGGAGGTGGAGTTCTTGGTACTCCTCACGGGGCAGCACCTCGACGAGCTGCGCGCCGCGCTCGAGTAGCTCGCGCACGCCAGCAAGATCAACGGTGCCTGCCATCAGCCCCCTCGAATGGCCCGTTCACGGCTGCTGCCTTTCATCGAACCATGATAAATGCGATTCCGCTTCGGCTCCAGCATTTGCATGTGGCGATGCGGCGGCATGCCCATCGCGCGCATCGCCGTCGGGCTGTCCGGAATCGTGAGCATCGGGACGCGGGCGGGCGCTGCGGCCACACCGAGCGCGACCGCGGCGAGTAGCGACGCGACGCCGATGGTAGCCAGGGCGCGCCGCGGCAGCAGCCGCTCGGCCGCGATCAGCGCGGAGATCACCACCATCCACGCGACGCTCATCGCTCCCAGCGCGAACAGCGCGGCCATCAGCGCCCAGCAGCAGCCCAGGCACCACGCGCCATGCTCGATCCCCATGCGCAGCGCCCCGTCGGGGCCGTCGCGCCAGCCGTTCACGAGGAACGCGCGCCCACTTCGGCATCTGCTCAGGCACGCGTTCTTGGACGGCGTGAGCTGGTAGAGCGCGGCTGCGACGAGCACGCCTGCGGCGGTGAGGCGCCCGGCGCGATCCCACGCGAAGAGCCCGCCGTCGAGGGAGCGGCCCGTCTCGAGCAGCGCATAGCCGACAAGTCCTGCCGCGGCCCAGACGGCGAGGTAACCGGCGACGAACAGCCCTGTACTGCCGGCGCTCGCGCTTCGTCGGTGTCCCCGCCGTTCATGTTGGAGGTCGCGATACGCGAGGACCATCGGCATGACAGCCGGGAGCATCATCGCGGCCATCATCACGACCCAGGTGCTGATGAAGAAGCCGGGGGCACCCGGGTTCGTTCCAGGTCCGCCATCCATCCCGGCCATCCTCAGATCGGTCGCGACCCACGCTGCGGCCGCGAGCGTGAGCAACGTGCCAGCGAGCGCCGTTTGCCTGCCGAGGCGCCCGAGTGCCGTAGCCGGTTGCGCAGCTAGAGGTTGCCGTTGCATCCTCTCAGCCATACCGCAGCTGGGGAAAGGCCCGCTCCGTTCCGCGCCCGTCCGGGGTCATGTCGAGCACGCTCCAGATCGGCCAGATGGAGTCGACGTGCCGAGGGTCCTCGCCTTCGTCGCGCGGCGCGAACATGAGCTCGGTGGCCCATGCGTGACGAAGCTCCTCGCCGTCGCGTACGAACACGTTCAAAATGGGGATCTGGGCGCCCTCCGCGTTTTCGGCTTGGTAGTCGCGGTTGTAGGCGTTGGTCTGCGAGGAAAGGAGGCGCAGGTTTCGCCACCCACGCTCGCGGGCGAACGTGCGGATTCGCTGCGGATCTGACTTCGCGACCACGACAAGGTTGAGCCGTTGGTCGAGGTGACGGGCGGCGCCGTCGAGCGAGTCGAGGATCGAGGTGCAGGAGGCGCACGGGGTCTCTGCGAGCGCCAGCTTGCCCGTCTCACCAGCCGGCCCCGGCCGGGTGTCGCCCGGCGAGCGCGGGAACATGAAGCTGTAAACGACGAGCGTATCCTTGCCCGCCGCGAAGAGCTCGGAGAACCTCACCTCGCGACCGCTGTCGGCGACCTCCTCGAAGCAGTAGTCCTCCGGCACCGCCCCACCTAGGGGTAGGGTGCGCCGCTTCGCTGCCACCGCCTCGGTGCGCCGGCGTAGGTCGATCTCGGCCTCGAGCAGCTCGTCGCGCGCCCGCCGGTACTCGTCGTTCTCGCCCGGAAACCGGACGGCGTGTAGCGACTCAGTCATTCCCGTTACCTCCTTTTGTGGTGAGCAGCTCGGCGAGTGCTCCGAGCTTGTCCGTCCATCCGCCGGTGGTACCCCTGACGGTGGGCTCATCGGACTCACCGGTGTGCCGCAGCGTCAAGCGAGTTCCCCGCTCGTCGGCTTCCAGGCCGATGACGAGGCGCGTCGTCGCGGGATCCTCGGCGCCGCGCCACGACCAGACCATGCGGTGGGGCGGCGAGAGCTCGAGCACCTCGCACTCGACCTGGCCGCGGCAATCCGCACGCGGGGTCTCGCGAAGGGTGAAACGCGCCCCGACCTTCGCCTCATAGCCATCCGGCCTCATCAGCCAGCGCTCGATCATGCCTGGATCGGTCACGGCGTGCCAGACACGATCGATCGGTACTGGGAACAGCTCCTCGATCGAGATATCCAGCCTCATGGCTGCTCGCCGAGGAGATCGCCGAGCGCGTCGAGCCGGCCGCGCCAGAACTCGCGGTATCGACCTGACCAGTCGTAGACCTCTCGCAGCGGCGCTGGGCGAAGCCGATAGATGCGACGCCGTCCGTAGGCCTCGCTGCTGACAAGCCCGGCTCGTCTCAGGATCGCGAGATGTTGAGAGGTCGCTGAGTAGGACAACCCCGACGCGAGTACGAGCTCACCCACGGCGCGCGGCCCCGGCTCCATCAAGTCGATCAGCACGCGGCGATTGCCGTCGGCGATCGCGTGAAAGACGTCTTGACTCGCATGTGGTCGGGGCACCGCACATTATTTTAGCAAAACCTAATATGTCGTGAGCGCGTGCAGACCAAGACGGGCGGCGCCGCTGCGGCATCGCGACACAGCTCGTCAAAGCGGGCGAGAACCACGCGGGTGGGCAAGCTCCGAGGGCTCCCGGTCGCGCCCAGGCTCCGGCGGCGCTCGCTTGGGGGGCGGTGGCCGCAGCGTCTACGGACTGGCGCGCCGATGCCCGTTGGTGTGGTAGCATCCGCCGCTGCCGGACAGCGGTGTGCCCTAGGGTCGACCGCCGCGTTTTGGCGAGGTCTGCGTCTGGAAAGTAAGGGGGGGTACATTGATCTGGCGGGACGCCTCTGCTCGACCCTTCTGGATGCTTCTGGCCGTCGTCGCGACGATTCAATTGGCCTGTTTGGCAGCCAGTGCACCGGCCGTTGCTGCGCCAGGCGAAGGCATCCACAACATCCAGCATGTCGTGGTGATAATGCAGGAGAACCGCTCGTTCGACTCCTACTTTGGAACCTATCCGGGCGCCAACGGGATTCCCGCCGCGGCCTGCGTGCCCGATCCCGCGCACGGCGGATGTGTAGCGCCGTATCATACTTCCTTGGTCATAAACAATGGCGGGCCTCATGGACGGGCCGCATATGTGAAAGACCTTCATCAGGGAGCGATGAGCGGTTTTCTTGAAACCGCTGAGAGCGGCTTTGAATGCAAGGAAACCGGCGGCTGTGTGAAGTGTGCGGGTGCCCACGCTACGGAATGCGCCAGGGACGTCATGGGGTATCACGATGCTAGAGAGATCCCGAACTACTGGAAGTACGCCCAGGATTATGTGCTTCAGGACAACATGTTTGAGTCGGCTGGGTCATGGAGCCTGCCGGAGCATCTGTATTTCGTGTCTGGATGGTCGGCGCTATGCCCGCAGGGAGCCGAAAACCCCCTTGGCTGCGTCAACTCGCTCGGGCCGAGGGCACCAGCAAAGAAATGGGGACTGCCGCTAGAACCTGGTCGCACAACCTATCCTTGGACCGATATCACATGGCTTCTTCATAAAGCCGGCGTTTCTTGGCGTTATTACATAGATACTGGTAGCCAGCCCGATTGTGAGAGCAACGAAGAAGTGGCGTGTACGAAAGCTAGGCAGAAGGCAGCGACTCCGGGGATGTGGAACCTGCTCCCTGACTTCACCGATGTTCAGCAGGACCACCAGCTCGAAGACATTCAATCTCTCACCAAGTTCTATGAAGCGATACACGAAACACCGTCGTGCGGACTCGCGAACGTGGATTGGATCGTGCCGAATCAGCTGTACGGAGAACACCCTCCCGCTAGCATTGCTACAGGCCAAGCGTATGTCACGACCCTGATCAACACGATCATGCGCAGTCCTTGCTGGAAGAACACGGCGATCTTCTTGTCATGGGACGATTGGGGAGGATTCTATGACCACGTCGTGCCTCCCAACGTGGACGCCAACGGCTATGGCTTTCGCGTGCCGGGACTCGTCATCAGCCCGTACGCAAGGGCCGGCTACATCGATCACCAGCAGCTCAGCCACGATTCGTACCTGAAGTTCATAGAGGATGATTTCCTCTCGGGTGCGCGCCTGAACCCCGCGACGGACGGTCGTCCCGACCCGCGGCCGGACGTGCGCGAAAATGCCGCCGGGCTCGGGAGCATCGCGAGCGACTTCAACTTCAACCAGGCGCCGCGACCGCCGCTGCTTCTGCCGGTTTTACCGAAACCCGGTCCCGCATCAGTCCCGCCCACCGCCTTGAAGCCGCCGAGCTTGGAAACCGGCGTCGCCTCCGCCACCGAAACGACCACAGCTACGCTCAACGCGACGGTCGATCCAGACGAAGGCGTCGTCGGCGATTGCCATTTCGAATACGGAACGACCGAAGCGTATGGCGCGAGCGTGCCGTGCTCCTCGCTGCCTGGGTCGGGTTCCAGTCCGGTGGAAGTCTCCGCGTCGGTGAGCAACCTCGAGCCGAACACCACTTACCACGTTCGGATAGTCGCTACGAACTCCGCCGGAACGCAGACCGGGCCCGACGAGACCTTTTCCACCGCGGCGCTGCCCCCCCGGGTCGTCACGGGGGTCGCAGCGCCGGTCACGCAGAGCTCGGCGACGCTCGCCGGCAGCGTGAATCCAAATGGCACGGAAGTCAGCTCCTGCGTGCTCGAATACGGCACCTCGACGTCCTACACGAGCAGCGCGCCGTGTTCGCCGTCGCCTGGGTCGGGCGAAGCTCCGGTCGCGGTGTCAGCGGTCGCTCACGGGTTGGAAGCGAACACCGCCTACCACTTCAGGATCGTCGCGAGAAACGCGGGCGGCACGAGCTACGGGCTCGATCGGACCTTCAAGACGCTGCCCGACGCTCCAGCCGTGGTGACGGGATCTGCGTCGTTGCTGACCCAGACCTCCGCGACGCTGACGGGCAGCGTGAACCCCAATGCCGGAGACGTCAGCTCCTGCGTGCTCGAATACGGCACCTCGACGTCGTTCTATACGAGCAGCGTGCCGTGCTCGCCGCCGCCCGGGTCGGGCGAAGGCCCGGTCGCCGTGTCAGCGGTCGCTCACGGGTTGGAAGCGGACACGACCTACCACTTCCGGATCGTCGCCACAAACTCTGGCGGCACGAGCTACGGCAGCGATCAGACCTTCACGACGTTGCCCTACGCCCCAATCGCCGTGACTGAACCTGCTTCCTCGGTGGGCCAGACCTCAGCGACGCTCAACGGCCGCGTGAATGCAAATAGCGGGCAAGTCACTTCGTGCGTGCTCGAATACGGCACATCGACCGCGTACACAGGCAGCGCGCCGTGCTCGCCGCCGCCCGGGTCGGGCAAAGCGCCGGTCGCCGTGTCGGCGGTGGTGGAAGGGTTGGAAGTGAACACGACCTACCACTTCCGGATCGTCGCTACGAACGCCGGCGGCACCAGCGCTGGGAGTGATGCGACCCTCAAGACCTTGCCCCACAGCGCCCCAACTGCCGTGACCGAAGCTGCTGCCTCGCTCGGCCAGACCTCGGCGACGCTGGCGGGCAGCGTGAATCCCAACGGTGGAGAGGTCAGTGCGTGCGTGCTCGAATACGGCACCTCGACGTCCTACACGAGCAGCGCGCCGTGCTCGCCGCCGCCCGGGTCGGGCAAAGCGCCGGTCGCCGTGTCGGCGGTGGTGGAAGGGTTGGAAGAGAACACGACCTACCATTTCCGGATCGTCGCCACAAACGATGGCGGAACGAGCTACGGGCTCGATCGGATCTTTAAGACGCTGCCCCCCAACGCCCCCGCTGTCGCGACTGAAGCTGCTTCGGCGCTGACCCAGACCTCCGCGACGCTGAACGGCACCGTGACTCCCAACGGTGGAGAAGTCAGCTCCTGCCTGATCGAATACGGCACCTCCTCGGCGTTCTATACGAGCAGCGTGCCGTGCTCGCCGCCGCCCGGGTCGGACGAAGGCCCGGTCGCCGTGTCGGCGGTGGTGGAAGGGTTGGAAGAGAACACGACCTACCATTTCCGGATCGTCGCCACAAACGATGGCGGAACGAGCTACGGGCTCGATCGGACCTTCAAGACGCTGCCCGACGCCCCCGCCGTGGTGACGGAATCTGCGTCGTTGCTGACCCAGACCTCCGCGACGCTGAACGCCAGCGTGAATCCCAACAGCGGCGAAGTCACTTCCTGCGTGCTCGAATACGGCATCTCGACGTCCTATACGAGCAGCGCGCCGTGCTCGCCGCCGCCCGGGTCGGGCGAAAGCCCGGTCGCGGTGTCCGCGCTTGCCGCCGGGTTGGCAGCGAACACGACCTACCACTTCCGCATAATCGCCACAAACGCCGGCGGCACGAGCTACGGCAGTGATGAAACCTTCAAGACACTGCCCCACGTCGCTCCGGCTGTCGTGACCGAACCCGCCTCCTCGCTCGGCCAGACATCGGCCACGCTGAACGGCAGCGTGAACCCCAATGACGGGCAAGTCACCTCGTGCAGGCTCGAGTACGGCCTCACTGCCTCGTACACGAGCAGCGCGCCGTGCTCACCGCCGCCTGGGTCGGGCAAAGCGCCGGTCGCCGTGTCCGCGGTGGTCGAAGGGTTGGAAGCGAACACGACCTACCACTTCCGCGTCGTCGCCACAAACGCCGGCGGCACGAGCTACGGCAGCGATGAAACGTTCAAGACCTCGCCGCACGACGCCCCGTCGGTCGCGACTGAACCTGCTTCCTCGGTCGGCCAGGCCTCAGCCTCGCTGAACGCCAGCGTGAATCCCAATGGTGGAGAAGTCAGTTCGTGCGTGCTCGAATACGGCACGTCGGCGTTCTACACGAGCAGCGCGCCGTGCTCGCCGCCGCCTGGGTCGAGCAAGACCCCGGTCGCCGTGTCCGCGGTGGCCGAAGGGTTGGAAGCGAACACGACCTACCACTTCCGCATCGCCGCCACAAACGATGGCGGCACGAGCTACGGGCTCGATCAGACCTTCAAGACGCTGGCGCCCCACGCTCCAGCTGTCGTCACCGAAGCCGCTTCTCCCGTCGATCAGACCTCGGCGACGCTGAATGCGACGGTTAATCCTGACGGTGGACAGGTGAGCGAATGCTACTTCGAATACGGCACCTCGACCTCCTATACGAGCAGCGAACCGTGCTCGCCCTCTCCCGGCTCGGGCGAAAGCCCGGTCGCCGTGTCCCTGATTGCCTACGGGCTGGAAGGGAACACGACCTACCACTACAGGATCGTCGCTAGAAATGCTGGCGGTGTCAGCTACGGCAGCGATCAGACCTTCACCACGACGCTCGACGCTCCGGCCGTCCTGACGGAAGCCGCTTCTTCGCTCACCCGGACCTCGGCGACGCTGAACGCGACGGTCAATCCTGACGGAGACGAAGTGAGTGAATGCTACTTCGAATACGGGACGACTGCACAGTATGGCGCGAGCGCGCAGTGCTCCTCGCCGCCCGGCTCGGGCTCCAGCTCAGTTGCGGTCGCGGCCACCGTCGGTGAACTGAGCGCGAGCACGACCTACCACTTCCGGATCGTCGCCAGAAACGCTGCTGGCACGAGCTATGGGAGCGACCAGACCTTGATCACGCTGCCCAACCCCCCACCCGTCGTGACCGAAGCCGCTTCTGCCCTCAACCGGACCTCGGCGACGCTGAACGCGACGGTCGATCCGGAAGGCCACGAAGTGAGCGCGTGCTACTTCGAATACGGGGCGAATGAACAGTACGGCGCGAAGGTTTCGTGCTCCTCGCTGCCGGGTTCGGGCTCCAGCCCGGTGGCGGTGTCCGCAGCGGTGGAGGGCCTCACGCTCAACACGCTCTACCACTACAGGATCGTCGCCACGAATGCCGGCGGCGTCAGCTATGGGAGCGACCAGACCTTCAAGACCCTGGCGAAGCCCCCTGCTGTGGTGACCGTAAAAGCTTCGTCGATCGGCCAGACCTCGGCGACGCTGAACGCGACGGTCAACCCGGAAGGAGACGAAGTCAGTGAATGCTACGTCGAATACGGGACGAGCACACAGTATGGTGCGAGCACCACGTGCTCCTCGTTGCCCGGTGGGGGCTCCAGCCCGGTCGCGGTGACGGCGGCCGCGATCGACCTCGAACCCAACACGCTCTACCACTACAGGATCGTCGCCGCAAACGATGGCGGCACGAGCTATGGGAAGGACCGCGTCCTTACGACGCTGCCGAGACCACTACAGGTCGTCACCGAAGCCGCTTCCTCGCTCAGCCAGACCTCCGCGACGCTGAACGCGACGGTCAACCCGGAGGGAGGTGAAGTGAGTGAATGCTACTTCGAATATGGCACCGGCACCCAGTATGGCGCGAAGGTCGAATGCGCCTCGGTGCCGGGTTCGGGTTCTGCGGCGGTGGAGGTGTCTGCGGCCGTGGGCGGCCTGGCACCGAACACGCTCTACCACTACAGGATCGTCGCCAGGAACGCCGGAGGTCTCAGCGATGGAGACGACCAGACGTTCACGACGCTGCCCGAAGCCCCCGCTGTCGTGACTGAAGCTGCTCTCTCGGTCAGCGAAACCTCGGCGACGCTCGCCGGCACCGTCAACCCAAACGGCGGAGAAGTCAGCTCCTGTGAGCTTGAATACGGCACGTCGGCGCCGTTCTATACGAGCACCGAATCGTGTGTCTCCTCGCCTGGGTCGGGGGAAAGCCCGGTCGCGGTGTCCGCCGTGGTCTGGGGGTTGGAAGCGAACACGACCTACCACTTCCGGATCGTCGCCACAAACGCCGGCGGCACGAGCTACGGGCTCGATCAGACCTTCACCACGCAGCCCTAGGGCCCCATGCGGTTAAGCGGGCCGTGAGCGCGCACCGTTACTTGCCTGCCTTGGGCTTGACCGCTTGCGCGGCTGGCTGTTCGATTGGTTCACCCTTTCCTAGTTCCTTTCGTTCGGCTTCGTTGATTTCCCGCATGACCGCTGGTCCCGCTGCCCGTTCGGCCGCGCGCAGAGCTTCCACTTCGGCCTTGCTCCTGCCGCGAGTTCCTGGGCGGCTCGCGCTCGGCGCTCGGCGGCTGTTGCCGGCATGTGTGCTGGTCGCGGCACAGTTCGCTATTTCCGCGCAGTTGGCTGCGGCTGTTGTGTCAAAGCAGCCGTAGATCGTGAAGAGCGGGTTTACGATGCTATGTCCGTGTGCGTTGGACATCGTCTGCTGCCCCACGAACGACGGTGGCGCTTGCGCCTTGTAGCAGCCGTCGGAGTCCACGCTCACGTCGTAGGTGACGGGCGTGATCTGGAACGGATTGGCCCCCGGCTGTGGCGCAAAGAGGGTCATCGTGCAACTCCAATCGTCGCCCGGGCCGTTGGTCGCGCCAGAGCGCCGGCTGCAGAAAGTGCGGTCATTGAGTTCGGCTCGGTTCGGAAGCGACCGACCAAGCTCCTGCTGCTGTAGCCGCGTGAGATCGTTAAACGCGGGCGTGATCGAAGCCTGCAGGCGGGCTTTCGTGATGGCCGCGGGCCCCCAGTTGCTGGCGGCTCCGAGTAGGAGGACCAACGCGACCGAGCCGAGCACAACGCGAACGGGCATCGCCCACCCCGGCCTCCGGGTGACCGGGGCGCCCGCAAAGTCGCGGCCGCGAAGGATCAGCCACGATGTGCCCAGGCATGCCAGCACCCACAGGACGCAAACGCAGCTTCCGATGATTATGGGGCCGTAGAACTTGGGTGCGGTCAAGAGCCCGTGCCAGTCATCGAACGCGGAAGCGACCAGCAGCATGTGGACCCATGTTCCGTGTCCGATCAACGCCAGCAGTTGCATGACCAAGCCGACGAGCACGGTTCCGAGCACGCCCACGATTCCGTTGCGCGTCGCGACCGAGAACAGCACCGCCAAGCTCGTGAACGCCAGCACCGGCAGGATGCTGAGCAGCCAGCTCGCGAGCACCAGCAGCAGGGATTCGCCGGGGGAGATGACCGTCCCGCTCAGGCCGACGAGCGGCTGATCGCCGGTCAACAGCAGGCCGGCGGCGAGGCTGGACAGCGCGGTCAGCGCAACCAGTGCCAGCGAAAACGTCGCGACGGCGAGCACCTTCCCGGCGAACACGTCTCTGCGGCTGGCCGACCGGGTAAGGATCGTCTTCCACGTCCCGTATCGATCCTCGCAGGAGAACAGGTCGCCGGCGAGCACGCCTGCCAGCACCGAGAATCCCCAAAAGGCGCCAAACCCAAGGACCACGAACGGAACGGCGTAGCCAGAGGTGTGGACCCATACGCCCAGCAGCGTGTCTGCCGGGACCCCGCTCTGCAGCTTCAGAATCGCAGTGAACGCGACCGGCGCCAGCGCACAAACGAGGGCCAGCACTCGTGTCGAGAGCTGAGCGAGGAGCTTGCGCCGCTCGGCTCGATAGACGCCCAACACGCCACCGCTCGTGTGTCTCTCTGCCACGACTCGCTCACGCCGAGCGCGGTGCGCAGTCACAGTTGTCGGCATGCGTTCTCGTGCGTCAGCTCGGGGATGGCTCGCGGATCTTCTTGTGGGTCGGTGAGCGCGAAGAACATCGACTCGAGCGAGCCCACGGCCAGCTCGAGCCGGCGGATAGCCAGGTCCGCTCGTCCGAGCGCTAGCACAAGGGGATCCAGCGCCCAGTCCTCCACCTCGACCGTGAGCCCACCCGTCGGCGACAGCTCGGCTTGCACACCGCGCTGGTCGCCGGCGATCGAAAGCGCCCGAGCGTCATCGCTCGTGAGCATCCGGTAGGCAGCCGGCGGCGCCTGAACCCGCATCTGCTCGGCGGTGCCCTCCCACACCATGCGACCCCGGTTGAGCACATTGAAGCTGTCGCAGACGCCCTCGATCTCGCCGATCTGATGGCTGCTCAGCAGCACCGCAACTCCGTTTGCGGACAGACCGCGGACCAGCTCGCCGACGAAGCGGACGCCCGCCGGGTCCAGCCCGGCAGTCGGCTCGTCTAGAAGCAGCAACCGGGGCGCACGCAGCAGCGCTGCGGCGATGCCCAGACGCTGGCGCATTCCAGAGGAGTAGCCGCTCACCCGATCCCCGCCTCGTCCCGCTAGCTTCACTTGCTCGAGCACATCCTCGACGCGGGCGCGCGAGGCGCCGCGATCGAGCTCGGCCAGCAGCTCGAGGTTCGCGCGTCCGGACAGGTACGGATAGAAGCACGGATCCTCCACAAACCCCGCCACGCCGTCCAAGACCAGCGTGTCCGACTCGCGTAGCGTGCGGCCGAACAGCTCGATCGTGCCCGCATCCGGGCGCACCAACCCGAACAGCATCCGCAACAGCGTCGTCTTGCCAGCGCCATTGGGACCGAGCAGGCCCCTCACCTCGCCCTCGCCCACCACCAGATCGACCCCGTCGATCGCGCAGATTGTCTCGAATCGCTTGGTGAGGCCGCTCGCGATCACCGTAGCCATAGGCGGTCACTATAGAGTGGCGCGATCCTCCGCGAAGCAGGACAGTGAAACACCCGCGTCTGAGTGACCCTCGCCACAAGTGAACCGCGCAGACGCCGCTAAAACATCGATCAGGCGTGCGTTCTTCGCGTCTTCTTCGCCTTCGCTCTCGGTTTGGCGGGGCGGCAGATCCTGACCTTGCGCTTGTGACCGTGCAGGCGCCGGGTCACCGTGATGCAGCGCGGCCGGGCCTTCCTCGCAGTCTTGGCGCTCGTGCCTTTGACGGTGGTCGTGGCGCTCGGGTTGGGCGCCGTGACGAGCGCCGTGCTCGAGCCCCCAGCGCCGCTTTCGCCAGTGCCACCGGACGCGGCCGCGACCGTGACTTCCCGCGATAGCTGTCCGCTCGCGCCGGTGGTGTCGGTGACGGTGAGCGTCACCGTGTAGGTGCCCGCCGTCGCGTAGGTGTGGGTGGGCGTCGCGCCGCTGCCGGCCGCGCTGCCGTCACCCCAGCTCCAGCTATAGCCGGCGATCGTCCCTTCCGGATCGCTCGAGGCCGAGCCGTCGAAGGACACCGCCTGACCGGCGGTGGGTGAGCTGCTGCTCACGCCGAAGGACGCCGTCGGCGGCACGTCGGTGACGATGATTTTTTCGGTCAGCTGCCGCTCGTTTCCGTGTTCGTCGGTCACGAGCGCGGTCAGCGTCTTGGCACCCAGCGTCGCGTAGGTGTGATGGACGGCGCTGCCGGACGCGCTCGTGCCGTCGCCGAAGCTCCACTGGACACTGCTCACACCGGCGGGATCGGTGACGTTCGCGGTGAACGTCGCCTGTGATTCCCGCACCGGCAAAGGCGGGCTGATCGAGACCGACACGGCCGGTTGTGTGTCGGTGTCTTCCAGCGCACAGTTTGCGCTGCGATTGTCGAACTCGAGCTGCATGAGGTAGACGTTGCTCGCAAGTCCCACGTTCCAGTAGCCGCTTCCGTTGTTGCTCAGTCCGCCGGTCGATCCGTAGCCGCTCGATCCGTAGATGTAGGCGCACTTGTCGCCGATCTCATAGCCGCCGTCGGTGCCGCCGTCCTGAAACCACGCGTTGAGGTTGGGGTCGGTCATCGTCTCGCTCAGCTCATGGCTGAACACGCTCACAACCGGGTCAATGTAGTTAGAGTTCGGGTATCCGGCACCGAACGCTTCATTGACATCGCACCCTGGGACCTCGTATGCCCATGGCATGTCGGCGTAGACGATCTGGGTCTGCCCGGATCCCGTGAAGTCGTGGTAGCCGCAGTAGCGGGTGTAGGAGCATTCCGTGCTGCTCGAATCAAAGCAGCTGCCAACGTGCTGAGGCGTGAGCACGAAATACTCGACGTCGATACCCGTCGGCAGGCTGTGCGCTGCGATGTAGCTCGACAGCTCGGTTGTGATCTGTTCGCTCGTCAAGCACACCGACATTGATTTGCCGCCACCATCGGTGTCGGTGCAGCCGCTGGTGGGATAGGTGTCGGTGTCGATGAAGGCGCCGCCATCGACGATCCCGTACGGGACGAAGCTCTTTGTGCCACCCGGTCCCGAAAGGTCGTAGTACTGCTGGTCGATCGCGAACGGGTTGCCTTGCGTGTAGTCGGCGCCCGCCACCTCGTCGAGCCAAGTCTGAATACCTGAGACGTATTCGTTGGGCGCACTGTAGCCCGCTGGAGTCCAGAACAACAGGTAGTCCGTCTCCCCGTGCTGGACTGGCCCGCCGTTGTAGCTGAGCGCGGTGCAATCGCCGCCGTCGGCGTTGCACGTGCCTCCACCGAACGGCGCGCTCGCGGCGGCGCGGTTTGCTCGGCTGACCGTCGGCACCACGCCGAAGCGCTTGTGGATCGCCTGGTCCAAGACGACCTCCGCTCCGGCCGTCGCGGCTGAGCACGCCAGCAGCGCCAACGTCCCCACCAGCAGCGCCACCGCCGAGGTCGCTGCGCGCTGCGCACAGCGCCGGCTCGCCGGCGCTTGGTGAACGTGGATGATGGGCAGCGTGGCCGAAGTCCTAACCATTGTCATCAATACCTGTTGAGCGTCCCTGTCAGGAGTCGATCGCGTGCGGCGAAATGTTGCCCACACCATCGGCAGGCAACGGGAGGTACTTGAGATGGCGCCCGCTAGCGCTAGCGCGCCGAGACGCGCAGCAGCACGGTGCCGTCGCCTGGCACCTCGGCGCTGATCGAGCCATGCGTCGAGCTCGCCTTGTGAGTCCACACGTTGAGCAGCCTGTAGCTCGAGGCGGGCGGCAGGCCGACGGCGCTCGCACGCGTTTCGATCCTGGTCGCGCCCGAGCTGCGGTTCAGCAGCGCGACTGCGCGCGAGCCGTCGATCAGCGGCTTGACCCACACCTGTGCCCTGCCCGAGGACGACAGGAGCGTGCCCTGAACACCGCCCGGGTCCTGGTCGATCGCTATCACTTCGGTGTTCTGCACGGCCGCGAGGCTAGCCGGGCTGATCCTCGTGAGGGCGTCGCTGATCATCAGCGGCGCCGCGAGCATCGTCCACATGCTGAGCTGGCTGCGGAACTGGGTGGCGGACATCCCCTGGTCGGGGGCGAGGTAGTCGGGGTCGTTCCAGTGACCCGGTCCGGCCGCCTGCGGCGCCGCGGCGTCGGCGTCGATGTTGCGCAGCACGTCCGCAAAGGGCACATTGCCCGGAAACCCCACATCGGTGTTTGTGCGCCAGCTGTTCCCCACGCTCGGGCCGAACGTGTAGGAGTCGAAGGCCGATTCGTCCAGCGGCGGCTCACCTTCGGCGTACTGTTCCGGCTGCAGGAAGTTGCAGATTGACAGCAACATCGGCCGGTGGCTCGAGTTCGCCTCGATCGCCGCGTGGAACGCCGAGTAGGCGGCCGCCGGATTGAGTTGGTATTCGGCGCCGCCGCAGAAGTCGACCTTAACCGCGTCAAAGCCCCAGGACGCGAACGTGTTCGCGTCCTCTTGGTAGCGACCGTAGCTGCCCTGCCCAGCGCCGCCGCAGCCGTTTGGGCCCGCATCGGTGTAGAGGCCGACGAGTAGGCCGGCCGCATGCAGCGTGCGCGTGAGCCAGGCGAGCCCGTGGGGCCACTGGGTCGCGCTGACGGTGATCTGGCCGTTTGCGCTGCGAGTCCCGTGCCACCAGCCGGCATCGAGCCACACGTAGCGATATCCGCGCTTCTCGAGGCCGAGCGAGATCAGCTCGCTTGCCTCGCTCAGGACCGTCGCCTCGCTGTAGCGGCCGCCGAACGCGAAGTAGGTGTCCCAGCCCATGTAAGGGGTCGCCGCGAGCATGCTCGGTGCTGCTGCGCTCGCGCGCCGCTGCGCGCCTGCGAGCACAGGGGGCGATCGCAGGGCCGCGGACGTACCGCGTCTGGAAGCCGACGCGCCGAGCAGGACCAGCCGCCGTGCGAGTTGCGCTTTGATCACGCCGATGACCGTCCCGCTCACATCCAGGTACGCGGAGAAGCGCCGGCGAGAGGCGAGTAGGCGTCTGCCGCTCGCGCTCAAAGTGGCGGTGACCGTTCCGTGTGCGCCCGCTGCGAGGCGCGAACGGGCGCTTGCGAGCGTGACCATCTGGCGCCGGAGGGCCGCCGCGCTGTCGTGAGCGCCGCTTGCGGATCCTGCCGCGATCGCCACGACGCGGGCCCCCCTGAGCGTCTCGAGGACCGTCAGGCGCAGCGTGATCTGACAGCCGCTGCTCGCGCGCGGCGAGCAGGTGATCGGCACGCTGACCCGCCCGCTCCTGAAGGTTGCGTTGCCTACCGAGGTCTCGCCGGCCGACGCCGGCACCCCTCCGACTGGGACGGTCACGAACGCGCTCTTCGCCGTCACGCTGCCGCCGCCGTCGGTCGCGGTGATCTGACACTGGAGGTGGTGCCCGCTGTCCTGGTCCTTGATCGTGTAGCTCGATGCGGCGTTCTCAGGGATCGGGATCAGGTCCCGCAGCCACGCGTAGCTCAGCCGCGCCGAGGTATCCGTCGGCGTGCCCGGATGGCACGTGAGCCGCTGGCCCGTCGCGGGGGTGCCCGTGATCGACGGATGAGGGTAGACGAGCGCCACCTGCGATGAGACGGCCGTCGTGAACGCCTGGTCAGCGCCCGCGCTCGCTCCCGCCGGGCTCGAGGCGAGAACTCGGTAGTGGTAGCCGGTGTTGGGGGCCAGTCCCGTGAGCTGCGCCGCTACGCTCTGAACGCCGCCGGTCGCCGCAGGCAGCACCGAGCAGGGGATCGATTGCGCGTAGGGGACGGCAGTGCCGTATTCGAACGAGCACGCGCCGAGCACCGCGTCGTTCGGATCGACCGCACCCGCGAGGGCCGCGCTCGAGGAGGTGACCTGCGTCGGCGTGAGGGTCGTGACTTCGGGCGCTGGAACCCGCGCCGAAAGCGAGCGTCCGGCCGTGTCGACCGCCATGCAAAAGCCGCCCGGCAGGCAGGAGACGCCCGCGAGGGGTCCCGAGTCGATGCTCGACGCGCTCCATGCCGCGACGGCAGCGTCCGGGTCGTCGCTCGCCAACGCCTCGCCACGGCCATCGACCGCGGCGCACAGATCTGAGGATGCGCACGAGACGCCGGTGAGACGTTCGCCGTCGATCGGCGTCACGCTCCACGTCGCCGCCGAGGCGCCGGGGTCGGCGCTGGACAGCGCGTCGCCGCTGGCGTCCACGGCCACGCACGGCCCCGCCGCCGAGCAGGACACGGCAAGCAGTTCCCCGAAGTCGACTCGCTGCATATGCCAGGCCGCAGCGCCGCCCGTGGGGTCGACGCTCGAGAGCACGTCGCCGGCGTTGTCCACCGCGACGCACAGCGACTGCGAGGAGCACGACACCGCCCTCAGGTGGTGTTCTGGGTCGATGCTCTCGGCCGGCCAGCCACCCGATCCGGGGCTCGCGCTCGTCAGCGCGTTTCCCGCTTCGTCGACTGCGACGCACAGCGACGCGGTGGGGCACGAGACGCCCGTTAGCGCTACGGCGCCGTCGATCGACGCCGACGACCACGCGGAGGAGCCTGGCTGAGGGTTCACCAGCGCGTCGCCGTGAGCGTCGACCGCCACGCACGGTCCGTCCGCAGAGCACGAGACCGCGTTCAAGGGCCGCCCACCGGGATCGATCGCGTTCGCACTCCAGGACGGGGCTGGGACGGTCGGATCGAGCGTGCGGAGCGCGTCTCCCGCGCCGTCGACTGCGATGCACAGCGATTCGGAAGGACACGACACCGCGCTCGGAGTCCCGCCGGCGTCGAACGCTGCGGTCGTCGACCAGCTAAGCGAAGGGGCCGCCTCGACCGTCGCCGGCGCCGCGGTGCCGGCGAGCACGACCATCAGCACCGGCGATAGAGCTCTCGCGAAGCATCTCACGGTCAGCTTTCGACCGTGACGAGCGTGCCGATCGGCGTGTAGGGCCAGATCTGCGCGGCGGCCGCCAGCGGCAGCTCGACGCAGCCGAGGCTCTGGGGCGTCCCGAACGAAGCGCGGTCGAAGTTGTGGAGCGCGTCGCCGCCATTGAAGTAGCTGATCCACTTGATTCCAGGATCTTCGTAGTGCGAGCCGTCGGGATTGGTGCCGCTCATGGTCCCTTCGGGGATGTGCTCGAACACGGGGAACGTCCCGAGTTCGGTTTCTGCTCCGGAGATGCCCGTGTTCGCGGGCGCGGTCAGGATTGTGCGGCCGGCATGCCAAAGTGTCGCCGTCTCTGGAACTTCGCGATGCACGTAGACGTAGCTGTAGCCTTCGCTCAGGCGCTTGCCAGCGATCGCATCGCCGAGCAGCGTGTGCCACGTCGTCGATCCAGCTTCGCCGTCGACGGTGATGTTGTTTGTGTTCTCGAACTTCATCACCGCGCCGCGCGTGATCACGTTCGGCTGGCCCGGGCTCCACATCGCCTGCAACTGCGGCGGAGTGTTCCCATAACGCCAGCTGAAGCTGCCACTGGGCGGTTCGACCGCCGCCCGCGCCTGTGCGCTGGGTGTGCGCGCTACGGCGGCAGCCGCTGGCTGCCAGTCGACCGGGAGGTAGCCGGCTTCGGCGAGGAGCTGCTGCAGGCGCAGCGTCGAGCCTGGTGGCACCGTCCATTCGATCTGGCTGGTAGTGCGCAGTCCGTCACCCGTGCTCGCCGTCACCGCGACCGCGCGCGGGAGCTGGAGGCGCAGCTGAGAGCCGAGCGCCGCGCCAAAGCCCGACGGGGTGAACACGAGCGTGTGGCTGTTCGCTTCACGCCAGTGCCCGGGCGTGCTCGGCGAGAGCCGTGGGCTCGCCGAGCCCAGCACTTCGCTCACCGGCTTTGAGAACGTCAGATAGATCGCTGTCGCGGGAGAGATGTGCGTACCCGCAGCAGGGCTGGTCGCCATCACCGGCGACTGCGATGGGGGGAACCAGCTCACCTGCGTGGGAGCGCCGAAGCGCTCCCACGGACGCACCGCGGCAGCGACCTCCGTGGTTCCCGTCGCCGGCTGTCTACCGAGCGATATCGAGGAGTGCGTGCCGCTCAGCGCGTGGTGGACCAAGTATCCCGGGCTCCCGTAGGCGACCGCGCTCACCGGCTGATCGAAGCTCACACGCACCGCAGAGCCTGGGCGCACGGTCATCCAGTGCTCGGTCACGTGGGCAACCGGGGCGCGCAGCGTCAGCTGCTCGTTGTGCTCGCTTCCCAACGCCCAACCGAGCCATCCGGGGCGGCGAACCTCCACGTTCACCGACACTTGCTCGCCGGGCGTCAGCCGCTTCAGCGGAGTCAGGCGCCCACCAACCACCGCGAGCGGCACCGTCTGCCCGCCGGGGCCAAAAGCTTGCACGCGCTCGATCGTCCCGCCCAATGGCTGCACCGTCACTCGCGCGAGCGCAGTCGCGTCGCTCGCGAGCGTCACGCCCGACAACGCCACAGCTGCCACGGTCAACGCCGCGACAACGACTATCGCGCCCATTCCCACGCCAACCAACACCCGCGTTCGACTATGTCCAGACGACACAGCGCCGCGGTGAGCGGACCCAATCGCCATCCGTAGAGAATAGGACGCTACGGCGGCGGACCGCGACCGGTGGCGAGCGGTAGGTGTCAGACGGCGTCCCGGCGCAGGCTCGGCGGGATGCCAGTTGCACTCCGCCGTGATAGTCTCGCGGCGAGCGGTGATTCGCCACGGGGTCGGGGGATGCGGGCGTTTGAGCTGCTGTCTGGCGGGTAGCCGATGTTTCGGTCGGCGATGGAGGAGGGGTGATAGGGATGTTCAACGGGACCGCCGTGGTCGATCGTTTCGCTATGCGGACGCTGCTCGCCGTGTCGGGTGTGATCGTCGGGTTGCTCGCTCCCTCTGCCGCCGGCGCGACGATCACGAAAGTCTTCGGGAGCGTCGCCTGCACGACCCAGACCTCCGGCGCGACCGCCGGCCAGCGCTGGTGCGGCAACTCGTCGGGGACGACGGTCCCTACCTGGGACGGCACGCCGATCGACGTTTCCGTCGGCTTCCCGCCGGCCTCGGGCTCGGACGATGACTATCCGGTCGTTGGCATCTTTCATCCGTGGGGCAGCTCCAAGATCACGCCGTCGAGCGCGACCGCGCAGCGGTGGCTGGCTCAGGGTTACGCGGTCTTCAGCATGAGCGACCGGGGCTGGGGCGACTCGTGCGGGGGGCCCGCCAAACCCGCCAACACGCTCAAGCCGCCGCCGTGCGAAGACGGATACGTCCACCTGATGAGCAGAGCGTACGAGGTGCGCGACGCTCAGTTCCTGCTCGGTCTGCTCGCCGACGAAGGCGTGATCAACCCGCAGCTGATCGGTGCCACCGGCGCCAGCTACGGGGGTGGAATGTCGCTACAGCTCGGGTCGCTCAAGGATCGCGTGCAGCTGCCCGACGGTGAACTGATCCCGTGGGTCAGCCCGAAAGGCACCCCGATGCGGATCGCTGCGACGGCGCCAGAATATCCGTGGACGGACCTGGCGCAGGCGTTGCAGCCCAACGGGAGCAACTTGGACTATGTCGCCAACGCCCCGTATCAGGGCATGCTCGGCAACCACGAATTCGGCATTCAGAAGCGGAACTGGAACGAAACGCTTTACAACGCGGGCTCCTTCCTCGCCTACTACGCGCCGACGTCGGTCGGCGACCCCGAAGCGAACATCGTCGAATGGAACACGTTCAACAGCACGGGCGGCCCCTATAACGGACTGCCATTGGCGATCCAGCAGTCCGAACAGATGCCCAACCACAGCCCGTACTACACCAATCTCTCCGAGGCACCCGCGCCGGCGCTGATGGAGAACGGCTGGAACGATGACCTGTTCCCCGTCGACCAGACGGTCGACTACTACAACAAGGTCCGCGCGGTCTACCCGACCGCGGCGATGAAGCTCTTTTACCTGGACCTTGGGCACAGCCCGCGTTCCGCGGCCAGCGCCTCGACCGCCGACGTGGGCAAGCTCACCGCCGCTCAGAACGCCTGGTTTGCCTATTACCTAAAGAACGAAGGGGGCGAACCGGGCGAAGCCCACGGCGGCGTGACCGCGATCACCAGCGTCTGCCCGGTCGGCAGCTCGAGCTCGGGGCACGAATACAAGGCGGCCAACTGGGCGAGCCTGGCACCAGGCGAAATCAGACTCGACGGCACCGCTCAGCAGACGATTGAAGCTCCCGGCACCGCTCCGTCGAACGCATTCACCTCTGGCAACGTGTGCAGCACACAAGCCGCCGGCAACAACGCCTCCGCCGCGACCTACAAACTGGCGCCGGCGCCTGCTGAAGGCTTCACGATCGCCGGTTCGCCCACCGTGATCGGCGAATTCTCGACGCCGGGGACGAACGATCAGATCATCGCGCGGCTCTACGACGTCAACGAACCAGGCGGTGGCACCCAGCAGCTGATCGGCCGTGCCATCTATCGACCGATCAACCCCGGGGGCGGCTTCACCAAGCAGGTTTTCCAGCTGCACCCGCAGGCGTGGGCCGTTGCGGCGGGGCATGTCGTCAAGCTCGAGCTGCTCGTGCAGGACTCGACCTACGCGCGCAACTCCTCGTCACCGCAGTCGATCCAGGTAAAGAACCTCGAGCTGCGGCTGCCGACGATCGAAGCGCCCGGAAGCGACGGCGGCCTCATCCAGACACCGTTGCCCAAGTACCTGCCACCGGGCTACGCGCTCGCGCGCAACGTCCCGAGCACGGTGCCGGGTGCGCCGCAGATCTCAAGCGGGAGCAACCCGAACGCCAACGGCGTCTTCACGCTGGCCTGGGAACCCTCGCAGGCGGCGGCCGGCCTGACCTACACGCTGGCGCACAAGAACGCCAGCGGCGGCTGGAGCACCGTCGCGAGCGGCCTCACGAGCCCCGAATACACGTTTAGCCCCGGGGGTGCGGAGCAGGAAGGGACGTGGACCTACCGTGTGCTCGCGGCCAACGAAGGTCCCGAAAGCGAATACTCGGGCGCCTCGGCTGAAGTCAAGGTCGACAAGACCCCGCCGAACGCGCTGTCGGTAACGGCCTCCCGACCCCCGGACTACTCTGGTCGCGGCGGCTGGTACAAGGACAGCGTGGAAGTGTCCTTCGCCTCAAACGGCGACCCGCCGCTGTCTGACGGTAGCCCGGGAAGCGGCGTCGATCTGGCGTCAATCCCCTCGCCGCAGACGTTCAGCACGAGCGGCTCGCATACGGCGTGCGGGACGGCGACGGACAACGTCGGCAACGTCTCAGCACCGGCTTGTTTGACGATCCAGGTCGACGCAACGCCGCCGAGCCTGGAAATCACGTGCCCGGCGACGGCTCGGGTCGGGAGTCCGGCCAGCGCCACGTTCGCCGCCTCCGACGAATTTTCGGGCCTGGCGAGCGAACCCAGCGGGACGGTGGCAATCGACACGAGCACCGCCGGCGCAAAGACCGTGAGCACAACCGCCGTCTCCAACGTCGGCCTGGAAACGACCAAGTCATGCACGACACAGGTGGAAGGATCCACCGAAGTCCTAACGGGCACGATCAAAGGCAAGCTCGTGGTGAAGGCCGGCCACTCGGTGGAGCTCACCTCGACGGCGAAAGTCAGCGGGACGGTCGCGGTGAAGCCCGGCGGCGCGCTTGATGTCGAGGGAGCGACAATCTCGGGTCCGCTCAACGCGAGCGGGGCGGCACTGCTGCGAATCTGCGGAGCGATGGTTGCGGGATCGGTCAAAGCTGTGAACGGCAGCGGATCGGTCGTGATCGGTGAAGCCACCGAAGCGTGCCCGGCAAGCGCGTTCCACGGCACGGTCACCCTCAAGGCGAACACGGGAGGGGTTTTGGTCGACGAGAACCTCTTCTACGGCTCGCTCAAGGTGACGGGCAACGGCGGCGGCGTCACCGTCACACGCAACACCGTCGAGGGATCGTTGACCGTAACCGGCAACACGGGAACGGTCGTGGACGCGCCCAACGAAGTCGAAGGGGTCTCGAAGCTCCAGTAGCCGGAGCGCGGTGATGGTTGGCGTGGGTGGACGCAGCCGCGATCAACATTCGCTGGGCTAGCAGCGCCGAGGATCTACGCGGGGCGGTCGCCGTGCGAGAGCAGGTGTTCTGCCGAGAGCAGGGCGTGCACCCGAGCGCAGGAGATCGACGGGCGCGATCAGAGAGCGCGGCACGTCGTCGCGCTTGAAGAAGACGCCGGCCGCGTGATCGGCACGCTGCGACTGCTCGTGGACGCAGACACGGCGAAGGTCGGCCGCGTTGCCGTCGAACGTCACTGGCGCGGCCGTGGCATCGCGTCGCGGATGCTGGGTCTCGCCGTGGCCGGGGCGCGGGAGCAAGGCTGCGTGCGAGTGCGCCTGGCCTCTCAGCTGGGGGCCACCGGGCTCTATCGACGGGCGGGCTTCACACTCGAGTCGGACTCGTTCGAGCAGGCCGGCATCCCCCATGTATGGATGGGCCGCAGGCTGACGCCGGAGGCTTGAGGCCAAGCCGTTGGCAGGCCCGGCGTCCCCAGGCGACGCATTCCGTCGGGGCGTGACCTATCATCGTGGTTAAAGGCTCGCTGGGCGCTCCCGCCGCGGCGACAGGCGATCGGCCACAGGCGATAGGAGCGAGATGGGCGAAGTCACACCGGTGATTGGCGCGGTTACAGCCGAGTCGTCCCGTCCAGGGGACGCGTTCTGGCGGCAGGCCCTCGTTCCCTACGCTCGGCCACATCTCGGACGCAGCCTGCTCGACCTGGCGACTTCGGTCGTGCCGTATCTAGCGCTGTCGGTCCTGATGTATATGGCGCTCGGCGTCTCCTACTTGGTCGTGCTGGTCATCGCGATCCCCGCATCGGGATTCCTCATGCGCACGTTCATCGTCTTCCACGATTGCTCTCACGGTTCTTTCCTGCCCTCCAGGCGCGCCAATACATGGCTTGGGGTGCTGCTGGGGCTGCTGGTCTACTCCCCGTTTCTGCGCTGGCGCCACGATCACGCGATCCACCATGCGACCTCAGGAGACCTGGACCGGCGCGGCGGCGGCGACATCCGCACGCTGACCGTCGCCGAATACCGCGGGCTATCGCCGCGTGCGCAGTTGGGATATCGCCTGTTTCGCAATCCCGTCCTGATGTTCGGTGTCGGTCCGATCGTCGCGCTCCTCGTTGGACCCCGCATCGTGGCTCGCGATGCGCGTCCGCGGATGCGCCGCAGCGTGATCCGCACGAACATCGCCCTCGCGGTGCTGGTCGGACTGCTCTGCTGGTTGATCGGCTGGCGCGACTTCCTGCTCGTGCAAGCACCGACTGTGCTCCTCGCTGGCTCGGCCGGCATCTGGCTGTTCTACGTTCAACACCAGTTCGAGGACGCCTACTGGACGAGCGCTGAGGGGTGGAGCTACGCGGACGCGGCGCTGCAGGGCAGCTCCTACCTGAAGCTGCCGAAGGCGCTCCAGTTCTTCTCCGGCAACATCGGCTTGCATCACGTGCACCATCTGAGCGCTCGCATCCCCAACTACAACCTGCAGCGGGCGCACGACGAGAACCCGATCTTTCACCAGGTGCCGACGCTTTCACTGCGGGACGGCCTGCGCGCCGTGCGCCTCAAGCTGTGGGATGAGGAACGCGACCGGATGGTGACCTTTGCGGAGGCACGCGACGCGCACCTGGGATCCGCAGCCTGACCACGCGCCGAGCGTCGGGTGAGTGGTCTCGGCGCGCTAACCTGATTACATGCTCACGCAGGCGGATCGCGCGGCCGAACGGCGCCGTGCAAAGCTGGAGGAGGTCCAGCGGCAGGTCAAGGATGGATCGCTGACGATCCGCAAGATGACGGCGGAGGAGCGTAAGCGCTACCCGCCGAAACCGTCCACGGCACGGCGTAAACGAGGCGCCGGCTGAGCGCGCTCAGCGAGGGATTTCAGGCGACGGCTGCGGCCGGCTGCTCGCGCGGCATCGGTACGTCCGCAGCGGCATAGGCGTCGGGTGCGTCGAGGGTCTCCGCCGCGAGCAGCGCTTGCGCGAGGCTCTCCAGCTGCTCGCGATGCTCCTCCAACAGCCGCGTGACCTCCTGGTGGGCGCCGTCGACGAGCGCGCGCATCTCCTCGTCCACGACACGCTGGGTCTCCTGTGAGGTCTCGCTGACACCCGGCAGGAACGGCCCTTGACCGTCCTCGGGGAGGACCGCGATCGGGCCGATCGCCTCGCTCATGCCCCAGCGCCCGACCATCTGGCGTGCGACCTGGGTGAGCTGCTGGATGTCGGACTCGGCGCCCGTGGTGATCGTGCCGTAGATGACCTCCTCGGCCACGCGCCCGCCGAGCGCCACCTGGATCTTCGCGCGTAGATCCTCCTGCGAGTAGGAGACCCGGTCGCTGTCAGGTGTGGACAGCGTCACTCCCAGCGCCATGCCCCTGGGAATGATCGACACCTTGCGCACGGGGTCGGCGCCGGGGGTGAGCATCCCGACGAGCGCGTGACCGGACTCGTGGTAGGCCGTGCGCTCACGGTCGGCGGGGGAGAGCAGGATGCCGCGCGGCGAGCCGAGCATGATCTTCTCGAGCGAGTCGGTGAAGTCGCTCATCTGAACCTTCTCGTGCCCGCGGCGGGCGGCGAGCAGCGCGGCCTCGTTGGCGAGGTTCGCCAGGTCCGCCCCGACCATGCCGGGGGTGCTGGCGGCCAGCGCATCCAGGTCGACGTCATCGCCCAAGGGGATCGAGCGGGTGTGGACCTTGAGGATCTCCACGCGTCCTTTGCGGTCCGGCGGCTGCACCGTCACGCGCCGGTCGAAGCGCCCTGGTCGCAGCAGCGCCGGGTCGAGCACGTCGGGGCGGTTGGTGGCGGCGAGTACGACCACTGCCTCGGAGGATTCGAATCCGTCGATCTCCGTGAGGATCTGATCGAGCGTCTGCTCACGCTCGTCGTTGGCCCCCGTCACCGACACGGAGCCCTGGCGCGAGCGCCCGATCGCGTCGAGCTCGTCGATGAAGATGATCGCCGGCGCCGCCTCCTTGGCCTTGGCGAACAGGTCACGCACGCGCGAGGCGCCGACTCCGACGATCGCCTCGATGAACTCCGACGCGGAGATCGAGAAGAAGGCCGCGTGCGCCTCGCCGGCGACGGCCCGGGCGAGCAGCGTCTTGCCCGTGCCGGGCGCGCCCGACAGCAGCACCCCGTGGGGCATGCGCCCGCCGAGGCGTCCGTAGCGGTCGGGATTTCGCAGGAAGTCCACAATCTCCGACAGCTCGGCCTTGGCCTCGTCGATCCCGGCGACGTCGGCGAACGTCACCCGGATCTTTGCCGGGTCCACCCGTCGCGCCTGCGATTTCCCGAAGTTGCCGAGCGCGCCCATCGCTCCCCCGGCCCTGGCGGCACGCCGCGCGATCAGCACGAACAGGCCGACGATCAACAGCGTCGGGCCGAAGCCCAGCAGCAGCTCGGCCAGCAGCGACTGGCTCGTGCTCGTCGATTCGGCCTTGATCTCCACGCCCTTTTCCTGCAGCAGCGCGGACAGTTGGCTGCCGTTCCAGAACGTCGGCACCTGAGTCGCGAACAGCGTTGTAGGCGTCGCCTTCGTGTCGCTCGACGGATAGCGCAGCTTCGTCTTGAACTTGCCCTGGATCGTGTCGCCCTTGGAGGAGATCGTGCTGACCTGGCCGTCCTTGACGTGTTCCAGGAAGTACGGGCTGAACGGCACGGTTACGCGCGGTTCGCCGGTCGAGGGCTGGAAGAAGAGAACCGACAGCCAGTTGATCGCGATCAGCGCCAGCACGAACCATCCAGAAGCCGCGCATACGATGCGGCGGAGTACCTGTCGGCGCTCGCTCGGGCATGCCGCGACCATCGGGGGCGGGCGCAACGTGCCAGCCGCGCTTGTCACGCGGCAATGGGGCATGGGTTTCTGAGGGCCCGCCCTGCAGGCGATCGGGCCCGGTGGAAGCTTCGTCCGGCACGCGTTCAATGCTACGCCTCCGTGCCCGGCAGGATAGGCGCGCCGGCCACCCTCGCCTGCGAGCGATGCCGTGACGCCCGCCCACGTAGAAGTCCGCAGCCGCCGAGGTGGCTACCCCGGAGGCCATCCGGCTCGCGCGCACCTACCATCGTCGCCAACGACGAGAAGGTTTGGCGATGTTCAACAACGTGCTCGTGGGAGTCGACGGCAGGGCCAACGGGCTCGACGCGGTCGCGCTCGCCTCGCGGCTGACCGACCCGGACGGGAAGCTGACCCTCGCCCACGTGCACGCGGGCGAGCTGAATCCCGTCCACGCTGTCACGCCGGGCATGCTGGCCGAGGAGGCCGAAGCGTCGATGAGGCTGCTCGAGGAGCAGCGCGCGGGCGCTGATGTGGTCGCGGATCTGGTGAGCGTCGTCGCGGCCAGCCCCGGGGCCGGCCTGCACCGGCGGGCCGAGGAGCAGGACGCCGACCTGCTGGTCGTCGGCTCGTGCAGCCGCGGCGCGTTGGGGCGCGCGATGATCGGCGACGACACGCGCGCGGCGCTGAACGGCTCTCCGTGCGCGGTCGCGATCGCCACCCGCGGCTATGCCGAGCACCCGACGCCGATCGCCAGGGTCGGCGTTGCCTACAACGGCTCACCCGAGAGCCGCCGAGCGCTCGCGAAGGCCCTCGAGGTGGCAGCGCCCACCAACGCGACGGTCGACGCGCTGGAAGTCGTCGCGATACCGAGCTACGCGTTTACGGGGATGATGCCCCCCAGCGTCGGGGAGGGCATCGACCTGATGCTTTCCGAAGCGAACGAGCGCATGAGCCAGCTAACGGGCGTCGAGGGTCGCGCGGTGTACGGGCTCCCGGGTGAGGAGCTGGCCGCCTTCGGTGACGAACTGGACGTCCTGGTCGTCGGCTCGCGTAGCTACGGCCCGGTGCGACGGCTGGTGCTGGGCAGCACCTCCGACTATCTGGAGCGCCACTCGCGCTGCTCGCTGCTGGTGTTGCCGCGCGCGAACGCAGCCGCGGACGCGGGCTGAACGCAGGTAGTGTGCACGGAGTGCGTCCCGCCCCGACAGCGCCCCTGGCAGCCGGCTCGCTGATCGCCAGCTACGCGGTCGTTGCCGCTACCGGCTCACGACCGCTCGGCGGCGCGGTGCTGGCGATCGGCGGCTGCTGCTGCATCGGGCTCTGGAGGAAGCGTCATGGGGCGCGGACGGCGGTGACCCTCGCAGGCGTTGGCTTGGCGGCTTTCGTCGTCTCGCATCTGCTCGCGCTCGCGGTCGGGCCATGGGCGTCGGTGCTGATCGTGGCGGCGGCGACCGCGGCGGTCACCTGGGTGCTGGCAGATGCGCGCACGTTCGAGCCCGCGCGAGCGCTGGTCTTGCGCGAGCCCACGCGGTAGAGCCGCGCGAGCATTTCAGCCCCGCGCGCGTCGCACGATCAGGCTGGCGGCGATCGCCAGAATGGCGCTCGCGAGAGCCGTGCTCGTGTGCCGGTGCCCCGGCTTGCCGAGAATCGCTCCATTCGTTCCCTGGGAGAGCACCGATGCCCTCGCTCGGGCCGACAGCACCGACCCGAGCGACCCCGCCGACCCGACCGAGAAAGCCGAGCCGAACGAGCCGATCGACCCGATCGACAGCGCCGAGCCCACCGACCCGATCGACAGAAACGAGCCGGTGGAGCCCACCGAGAGAAACGAGCCATCGGACCACAGCGAGCGCCCTTCCACCGGCCCATCGTAGCTTCCCCAGTCGGCGCGGAGGTGTAACGTCGCAAGCACAAGCGACGGAGAGAGTGCGCGTGCCGCCCGCAGACGATCTGTCGCGTCGGCCTCGTGAGCATCAGGAGGGCACCGTGGAATACGTGCTCAGCTTCTCCCCCTGGATCGCCTATGCCGTGCTTTCCTCCGCGGTCAGTTGGCGCGTCGGCGTGGTCGTTGCGCTGATCGCGCAGGCGCTGCTCGCGGTCTCGCTGATCCGCAAGCGCCAACTCGACCCGCTGTCGATCGGCACGCTCGTGTTCTTCGCGGTGATGAGCGTGATCGCGTTGATCTCCTCCGGTTCGTCGATCCACCGCTGGATCCCCGCGCTGTCGGCGGGCGCCCTCGCTGTGATCGCCCTCAGTTCGCTGCTCGTCCGACGACCGTTCACGCTGGCGATCGCGCGTCGGACGGCTCCCGAGACGCTCTGGTCGCATCCGGAGTTCATCAGCATGAACCGCTTCTTGACGTCGGTGTGGGCGGCCAGCTTCACGTCGTCCGCGGTCGCGTGCGTGCTGCTGATCGGGCTCGCGAGCGGTGAAACTGGCCTGCTGGTCGCGGCCAACATCGCGGCCCTGCTGATCGCCTTCTACGTCACGCGCACGACCGTCAAGAAGGCCGAAGCGCGGGCCGCGGCGGCGGGGCTGATGTAGCGCGAGCTAACCGGCCCCGACCGTTTCGAGCAGGTTCGCCACGAGCGCGACGAAGTCGCCGTACAGGCGCGTGTTGATATCGCCTGGCTGGTTGAGGGCCTCGACGGCCAGGCCGATCCCAAGCGCGCGCAGGATCAGCGCGAGGTCTGCGGCGGGGAGTGGTAGGACGGCCTTGGTCTCCGCTTCACGGTCGGCGAGGCGGCGCTCGATCTCCAGTCGCAGCGCCGCCATGCGGCGCCCGAGCTGCTTGCTGAGCTTGGGGTTGCGTGCTGCGTGGATCATGAACTCCAGGTGCAGCAGGAAAGTGTCGCGATCGGCGGTGAAGCGCTGCATCCACTGGTCTGCGCCGGCGCGGGCTCGCTCGGCGAACGATCCCTCGATCTCGGTCGCGTGTGCGACCTCTTCGATGCGTTGGGTCATGTACTGCTCGAACACAGCCAGGAACAGCTGCTCCTTGCCGGTGAAGTTGGAGTACACGGCGCCGTGCGAGTAACCGGCCTCTGCGGCGATCTCCTCGACGGTGGCGGCCTGGAAGCCACGCCGCGCGAACACGCTCGCGGCCGCTTGGATGAGTCGCGTGCGGGTCTCAGCCTGCGTTTCGGCGCGCGTCGGTCGCGGTGCGCGGGGCATGTCTGGATGATGACAGCAACTCAGATTGCAACTATCATCTAATGTGCTGGTGTCGACCGACGCCGCAAAATGCCCCGGCTCTTGCCGGGAAGGAGGAAGAGGACGAGATGAACGAGCTCGAGGGCCTGCTCGCCGAGCAGGCCGACTACTACCGCCAACGAGCCCGCGAGTACGAGGACTGGTGGTTTCGTCGTGGACGCTACGACCACGGCCCAGGGGTGAACGCACGCTGGTTCGCGGACGCAGCCGAGCTGGAGAGCGCCCTTGAGCGGTTCAAGCCGGCGGGAGATGTGCTGGAGCTCGCGTGCGGGACCGGTCTGTGGACTCAGCGACTGGTCTCGTATGCCGCTGGCGTGACCGCGGTCGACGGCTCCCCGGAGATGCTCGAGCTGTGCCGCGCCCGCGTCAACGATCCGAGCGTCCGCTACGTCGAGGCGGACCTGTTCGCGTGGGAGCCCGACCGGGCCTACGACGTGTGCTTCTTCGGCTTCTGGCTCTCACACGTCCCCGCGGAGCGCTTCGAGGCCTTCTGGGCGAAAGTGGCGCGCGCGCTCGGCCCTGAAGGCCGCGTGTTCTTCCTCGACAGCCTCCGCAGCCGGCAGGCGTCCGCAGTCGACCACGAGCTCCCCGAGCAGGACGAGGAAACAATGCTACGCCGGCTCGCCGACGGCCGTGAGTACCGCATCGTCAAGCGCTTCCACGAGCCCCAGCCACTGCAACGGCGACTCGCCGAGCTCGGTTGGAGGATCGACGTCAGCTCGACGCCCACGTTCTTCGTCTACGGCCAAGGGTGCGCTGCCGCGCCGTGAAGCCTCCGAGCGCTCAGCCCCTGAACTTCGCCGCCTCCTCCGAGCCGCCGGTGGCGTCGCCCGCGCTGTAGGAGTGCGCTCCGGCGCCCGCCAGCTGGCCACCGTCGACGATCAGGTACTCCTCGCGGATTGGGCGCCCCTCGAAGAAGCACTCGAGGATCTCGCGTGCGCCGGCAGCGTAGCGGGCCTGCGCGGACAGGCTGGTGCCAGAGGTGTGGGGCGTCATGCCGTGGTGCGGCATCGAGCGCCACGGATGGTCCCTCGGCGGCGGCTGCGGGAACCACACGTCGCCCGCGTAGCCCGCCAGCTGGCCGCTCTCGCACGCTGCCGCGACCGCATCGCGGTCGCAGATCTTGCCGCGCGCGGTGTTGATCAGGTAGGCGCCGCGCTTCATCCTCGCGAGCAGCTCGGCGTCGAACAGGTGCTCGGTCTGGGGATGAAGCGGCGCGTTGATCGTCACCACATCACACACCTCCACCAGCGACTCGACGGTCGGATGGAAGGTGACGCCGAGCTCCTGCTCCACCTGCTGCGGCAGGCGGTGGCGATCGGTGTAGTGCAGGCCCACCTCGAACGGCTTCAGCCGCCGCAGGACCGCCGAGCCGATGCGCCCGGCCGCGACCGTGCCGACCTGCATGCCCTCGAGGTCATACGAGCGCGACACGCAGTCAGCGATGTTCCAGCCCCCCTTCACGACCCACTGATAGGACGGGATGTAGTTGCGCACGAGCGCCAGGATCATCATCACCACGTGCTCTGACACGCTGATGCTGTTGGAGTAAGTGACCTCGGCGACCGTCACCCCGTGCTCGATCGCCGCCTGCAGATCAACATGGTCTGAGCCGATGCCCGCCGTCAGCGCGAGCTTCAGCTCGGGCGCCTTGGCGATCCGCTCAGCCGTCAGATAGGCGGGCCAGAACGGTTGCGAGATCACGATCTCCGCGTGCGGGAGCTCGCGCTCGAACACAGAGTCCGGGCCGTCCTTGTCGGAGGTCACCGTCAGCCGGTGCCCGCGCCCCTCCAAGAAATCCCGCAGCCCCAGCTCGCCCGAGACGCACCCGAGCAGCTCACCGGGGGTGAAGCCGATCGCCTCCGGCGTAGGTGTGGTCTGGCCGTCGTAGTAGCGCTCGATCTTCGGGATGCTCTCGCGCGCGTACGACGGCGGGTAGCCGTCGACCGGATCGTCGTACAGCACGCACAGCACGTTCGCCATCGCCTGACCCCTTCCTCGATGTTTGCCCGTCGTCCGGCCTGCAGCAGCTCCGAACGCGATCACGCGATTATGAGCCTGTGCGGGACGCCCTGTATCGTCAGCGGCCGTGAGAGCCGTCCAGATCGTCGCGGAGTCCGGCCCGGACAGCGCGCTCGCGCTGGTCGATCTGCCCGAGCCCAAGCCCTCGCACGTGCTCACGCCCGGGGCTGGCGTCGTGGTCGAGGTGCACGCCGCTGGCGTCTCCTTCCCGGAGCTGTTGCAGACGCGCGGCGAATACCAGATGAAACCGCCGCTTCCGTTCGTGCCCGGGAGCGAGGTGGCCGGGATCGTGCGCAGCGCCCCCGAGGGTGCAACGGTCCGGCCGGGTGAGCGTGTCGCGGCGTTCTGCGGGCTCGGCGGCTTCGCCGAGACGGTAGTGGCCCCAGAGTTCTTCACGTTCGCCCTCTCTCCCGCGCTGGACTTCGCGCAGGGCGCCGGGCTGATCCTCAACTACCACACCGCCTACTTCGCGCTGGTGCTGCGCGGACGCTTGAAGCGGGGCGAGACGGTGCTGGTCCACGGAGCCGCCGGCGGCGTGGGCACGGCTGTGCTCCAGGTCGCCGGTGGCATCGGCGCGCGAACGATCGCGCTGGTCTCGAGCGAGGCCAAGCGGGCGGTTGCTGAACGGGCGGGCGCGGATCAGGCGCTGCTCCTGGGCGATCGCTGGAAGGACGAGGTGCTCGAGCTGTCGGGCGGCGGCGTGGACGTGGTGCTCGACCCGGTGGGCGGGGACCGGTTCACCGACAGCCTGCGCTCGCTGCGCGAGAACGGGCGTCTCGTCGTGGTCGGCTTCACCGGCGGGTCGATCCCCGAGGTGAGGGTCAACCGGCTACTGCTTGGAAACACCGAGGTGGTGGGAGCGGGCTGGGGCGCCTACGTGATGGGCAAGCCCGATCTGAACCGCGAGATTGGGGCCGTGGTCAACCGCATGGTGGACGAGGGCCACGTGCGCCCGGTCGTCGGCGACCGCTTCCCGCTGGAGCGCGCCGCTGACGCGCTGAAGACGCTCGACGAGCGCCGCGCGACCGGCAAGGTGGTGCTGGACGTGCGCGCCAGCTGAGAAGCGCTGCGACCTAACCGGTCTTGAGCAGAGCCCGCCAGCCCGCGGCATCCAGATCGGCCGGCTCGGTCGAGTTGATGAAGTCGCTCAGAACGTCGACGAAGCGCTCAGGCTCATCCAGCTGCGGAAAGTGGCCGGACTCGGGGAAGACCTCGAGGCGACTGTCCTTCACCCGCGCGTGGGTCTCGCGGCCGTGGGAGACGGGGATGATCCTGTCGCGCTCGCCCCAGATGAGCAGCAGCGGCATGTGCTTGGCCAGATACAGCCTGTTCGAGGCGTTGACGCGCTGGCCGCCCGGATCGACGACCGAGCGCAGCGTGTGGACGAACGCCGCGCGTGCCTCGGGGTCCGACAGGGTGTCATGCGCGTTGGCGACCTCCTCGAGGTCGACGGTCGCGAAATGCAGGCCCACGTGGCCGAGGAGGCTTGTGGCGAGTCGTCCTGCCTCGAGCACACGGGTCCTCGCGAGGAGCGGCATCACGTATTCCGAGCCCGGCAGCGTCGCCGCGCGCAGCAGCAGGCTGACGTCGCGACCCAGGCCGCCGCTGTCGACGAGCACGAGCCGCTCGCACAGCTCGGGAAACTGGTAGGCGAGTTGCATCGCGATGCCTCCCCCGAGGGAGTGCCCGACGAAGGTCGCGCGCTTGTGCCCGAGTGTGAGGAGCAGATCGCGTAGCGCGCTGGCGTGGGCACCGAGCGAGTAGTCCCCTCTGGGCTTGGCCGACTCCCCATGGCCGATCAGATCGGGCGCGAGCACCGTGAAGTGCCCGGAGAGGCGGGGCATCACGCGACGCCAGGTCCGGGAGTCGGAGGTGATCCCGTGGATGAGCACGACCGCCGGCCCGCTGCCGGCCTGGCGGTAGGCGACCAGATGACCGTGCAGGTCCTGCTGGCGGACCTTGATTGCGTCGACAGGGCTCAAATCGACCTTCCCCTCTAATCGCGGACCGTCCAAGGTAGCGCAGGCATGGGTCGCCAGGGCAGCGGGTGCGGTTGCGCCGGCCCCTGGCCGGGGGTTATCCCCACCTTCGATTGGGGGGCGCGCCGCCGGCACGCCGGTGGCGGGCTGTATCGACAATCGCGCTCGCTTCGATCAAGATCACATGGGATATGAGCGTCGCCCCGGGAAAGGTCGCCGAGGGAACCGAGGGAAAGGTCGCCGAGCCAAAGGTCGCCGAGCCGAGGCACGGCCCAACGCCGGAGGAGATTCAGGTACCGGTCCTTGAAAACGTCGACCGGGCGATCACGGGGCTGATCACGGCGGTGCCGCCGCTGCTGCTGGTGCTCGCGGCCTGGGGGCTGTGGAACCACGAGCTGCACCTGCGCGACGTCGTGATCTTGATCGTGCTCTACATTCCGATCGGACTGGGGGTCACCGTCGGCTTTCATCGGCTGCTCACGCATCGCAGCTTCAAGACCTCGCCGCCGCTGCGGGGAGTGCTGGCGGTGCTGGGCACGATGGCTGTGGAGGGCCCTGTTATCTCGTGGGTGGCCGACCACCGCAAGCATCACGTCTACTCCGATCGCTTCGGCGATCCACATAGCCCGCATGTGGATCGCGGCGGCGGCTGGCGGGGAGCGCTGCGCGGCCTGGCCCACGCGCACGTGGGCTGGCTGTTCGACCACACCCAGCGCGGGTCGCGCGAGCGCTTCGCCCCCGATCTGCTGGCCGACCCGGTCGTCGCGTTCGTGGACAGGACGTTCGTGCTGTGGGCGCTGGTCGGGCTCGCGATTCCCTTCGGCCTCGGCGTGCTCATCGGCGGCACGCTGCAGGCGGGGCTCGAGGGGATGCTGTGGGGCGGCGCGGTGCGCATCCTGGTGCTCCACCACGTGACCTACAGCATCAACTCGCTGTGTCACTTCTTCGGTCGGCGACGGTTTGCCACCGGGGACCATTCGCGCAACCTGCTGTGGCTGGCGCCGTTCTCGTTCGGCGAGGCGTGGCACAACAACCACCACGCCTTTCCCACCTCGGCGTTTCACGGGATGGGCCGCGCCGAGATCGACGTCTCGGGTCTCGTGATCGCTGCCCTGGAGCGCGGCGGGCTGGTCTGGGACGTGCAGCGGATCGGCGCCGCCAGGCAGGCGGCCAAGGCGGTCTGATCGCAGGCACGCGCGTGGGGCACTCAGGCGGGCTTGCTGGCGGAGACGAACTGCGCGAGGCCGACTACGCGCTGCTCGACGCCCGTAAGGTCGCGATCGCGCAGCGCTCGCGTCAGCTCATCGCGGGCGAAGATCCGCACGCCGCTCAGGCTTCGCACGACCGCGTTGGTCGCGCTGGCGGGCAGTGGGCCGCGGTTGCAGCTCGACAGCAGCGCCACTCGACCGCCCGGCGCAAGGACCCGGGCGATCTCATCGAGCGCTCGCATCGGCTCCTGGATCAGGTACAGCGCAGCGAAGCAGCAGATCGCATCGAAGCTGCCGTCGCGAAAGGGCAGCGCGCAGGCGTCGCCGCGCACGTAAGCGAGATTGGCGCTCGCGGACTCCCGCACGGCGACGGCGAGCATCGCCCTCGAGGCATCGAGTCCCACCACCAGGCCCTCGCCCGCGGCGCGGGCGAAGCCCCGCGTGAAGTTGCCGGGCCCGCAGGCGACGTCCAGCACACGGTCGTTGGGTGACAGCTCCAGCATGCGCAGGGCCATGCGGCGCTCGTCGCGTGTGCCGGGACCGGTCGCTCCCATCAACACGCGTCCACCAAGCGGGCGCCACAGGCGCTGGTAGATCAGCGCCAGGGCGCTGCTCAGCATCAGCCGTTGCCCGGGACGTGCTCCAGTGGGATCTCCCTCGCCGAGCAGATCGAGATAGCCGTCCTCGACGAGCGGCGCCGTCGGCCGGCGATGCGCCTCGAACAGCGCGAGCGTCTGCGCGAGGGCGGGAACGGGCGGGGCGGCGTTAGATCTCATTGAACGGGAGTCACGGGGAGCAACCGATCCTTGCACACCGAAGCACGGCGCCGCCCGTGCTCACAATCCATGACGGTGGTACGGTTCACGTAGTCCTCGCAACCTCGACCGGCGGTGGAAGTCGTGCAGCGCCTCAGCCCGCAAGACGCCTCGTTCCTGCATCTCGAGGACGCAGTGAGCCACATGCACATTGGCTCCGTGGCGATCCTCGAGGGGCCGCCACCCGAGTATGAGGCGCTCGCGCGGATGGTCCGGGCGCACCTGCCGAGCGTCCCGCGCTATCGACAGAGGGTCCATTTCGTGCCGATCGCGCTCGGCCGGCCGGTGTGGGTGGACGATCCGCACTTCAACTTGGGCTATCACCTGCGCCGCACCGCCCTGCCGCCGCCGGGCGGCGATGAGGAGCTGCGCAACCTGGTCGGGCGCGTCATGTCCCAGCAGCTCGACCGTGGCAAGCCGCTGTGGGAGATGTGGATCATCGAGGGGCTCAGCGAGGGGCGCTGGGCAGTCATCACCAAGCTGCACCACTGCATGGTCGATGGCGTCGCCGGGACGGAGCTCCTGACTGTGATCCTCGACTCCGAGCGCGATCCTAAGCTTCGCCCACCAGACGACTGGCGTCCTGAGCGTCAGCCCCTGGGGGCGGAGCTGGCCCTCGAGGCGCTCGCGCAAAGGGCGGTCAGTCCATACGAGCAACTGCGCACCCTGCGATTCGCGGCGCGCTCGCCGGGCCGCGCGGCCAGGACCGCCGCTGCGACCGCTCGCGGGCTGTGGGCCATAGCCGGGGTGGTTGCGCCGCCGCCGTCGTCGTCGCTGAACGGAGCGATAGGCCCCCACCGCCGCTGGGCGTGGGCACGATCACAGCTCTCAGACGTCAAACGTGTTCGCGGTGCGTTCGGTGGCACCGTCAACGACGTAGTTCTGACCGCCATCGCGGGCGGCTTTCGCGTGCTGCTCGCCGCGCGCGGAGAGTCCACGCAGCGCGACGTGCGAACGCTCGTGCCGGTGTCCGTGCGCTCCAACGAGGAGCATGGCGAGTACAACAATCGCGTCTCCGCGATCTTCGCCAACCTGCCGGTGGGGATTGAGCATCCGGTCGAGCGGCTCGGGGCGATGCGGGCGCAGATGGAGCACCTCAAGCAATCGGGCGAAGCCGTGGCGGGCGACGTCCTGGTGGGTCTCAGTGGTTTTGCTCCGGCGATGCTGCTCGCACTGGGGTTGCGCGCTGCCACGCGGATGCCGCAGCGCAGCGTCAACACGGTGACGACAAACGTTCCCGGCCCTCAGCGTCCATTGTACGCGGCCGGGCGCCGGATGCTCGAGTGCTTCCCCTACGTTCCGATCGCCGGGCACGTCCGGATCGGAGTGGCCATCTTCTCCTACGACGGTGGGCTGGCGTTCGGCGTCACCGGCGACTACGACGAGGCCCCGGACATCGATGTGCTGTGTAGCGGGATCGAGCAGTCCATGCGCGAGCTCGTAGCGGCGGCGGGGCGTGACGGGCGCGCACACCAGGTTTATCCACCCAACGCGGTCGCGGCGACCGACAGCGCGGCGTAAGCGCGCTCGAGCGCCAGGTGCAAACCGGCGACGCCGCGGTTTGGGCAGGGAGCAGCCGACTCTCAGGTCGGCCGGCCCCCTGCGACCGTGCTACTTCGCGCCGTCTGATCTGCTTAGCGTCTTGCCTGCACTGTCGACAACCTTGCGCAGGAACTCGTACTGCGTGTGGACCAGCCGCTGGGCCATCTCCAGGGCGGAGTCTGTGATCTCCTCCCTCCTGGACGGGCCGTCTCCGTACGGCGGCAGCGCCTTGTCGACTGTCTCGACGAACTTGCGCACCGCGTCGATCGCCGTCTGTGCACCGTCGTCGAGCGACTTGAGCACGTCCTCTGATAGCTCCGTGGTCCGATCGACTGCCTTCCTGGCATCGCGCTCGCGATGTGACGCGCGACGTGTGGGAGCAGCCGCTTTCTTTTTTGCCGGCGGGCGGCGTTGGATCTTCGTCTCGGGCATCAGCTCCACCACCTTCGGGACCTTGGCCCCGTCACGTAGTTTCGCGAAAGCTGATTGGCCGAACCCGACTGCACTTGCGGGTTGGGCGCCACAACTCCGCCTGTTGCTTCGACAGTACGCCAGCCCGGTGGCCGTGTCATCCGGAGAAACCCCGACTTGGTGCCCGGGCGGACTACGCCCCCCCGCACTCGGCCGGCGCGAGGGCCGGGCACGTGTTGCCGAGGGCCCGGCACAGGCGGCGCCCGTGAGACGATAAAGGTGATGGGTGGGCGCGCTCGGCTTCCGATGGACATCTCCCTGGCGCAGGGCGTGAACCCGCGGCGGTGGATGCCGGCGCTCGCCGCGGGGCTCTCGATCGGCGAATATGCCCGCTCGCTGGTGCGCCGACTCGCGTTTCTCAGCGCGGTCCTACTCGCGGCGATCTGGATGCTCGACGGGCAGGGCTACTTCTGGCCGGCGTGGGCGTGGCTCGGGCTGGGCGTGCTCGTGCTGCTCGACTTCGCCGCCGGCTGGGCCTGGCGCCATCCGCCAGGACCGGTCCGTCGCGTGGCGTGCGTGTGGGCGCTGGTGGGCGTGGCGGCGGTGATCCTCCTGTTCACGTGGCTGCTGACGTGGCTGCTGGCGGGCGTGCGCACGTTCTGGCCGGGATGGGCGCTGCTCGGTCTGGCGACGGCCGGCAGCGCGTACTCGCTGATCGCGTTGCACGACCGCGTGCTGGTCGCCCACGGGCGGCGCGCGCTGCGCGCCAGGATCGACATGCTCACGCGCACGCGTCGCCAGGCGGTCGACGCGCAGGCGGCGGAGCTGCGGCGGATCGAGCGTGACCTGCACGACGGCGCGCAGGCGCGACTGGTCGCGCTGACGCTGCAGCTGGGGCGCGCCGAGGTGCGCGTCCAGGACCAGCCCGAGATCCGCGGCCTGATCCTCGACGCCCAGCGTGAGGCGCACCACGCGATCGCCGAGCTGCGCGACCTCGCGCGGGGCATCGTGCCGCCGCTGCTCGCCGATCGCGGCCTGGCGGCCGCGGTGGAATCGCTCGCCGCGCGCTACGGCCTCGGAACCTCGATCGAGGTCGACACCCATCGCGGGCTCGGCCCGGCGGTCGAGAGCGCAGCGTACTTCGTGATCGCCGAGGCGCTGACGAACACCGCCAAGCACGCGTGCGCGAACCACAGCTGGGTCCTGCTGAGAGACGAGCACAGAGAGTTGGCGGTGGTCGTAGGCGACGACGGCTGCGGCGGCGCCGACCCGGAGGGGTCGGGGCTGGCCGGACTTCGCGCCCGCGTGGAGGCGCTTGACGGCAGCCTGCGCGTCGAGAGCCGCGACGTCGGCGGCACGGTGCTCGAGGTGAGGCTTCCTTGCGGGTAGTCATCGCCGAGGACCTGGCGCTCCTACGGGAGGGGCTGGTGGCGCTGCTGCGGGAGAACCAGATCGAGGTCGTGGCCCAGGTCGACGACGGCCCGGCGCTGCTGCGAGCGATCGCCGGCCACGAACCAGACCTCGCGATCGTGGACGTGCGCCTGCCCCCTACGTACAGCGACGAGGGGCTGCGGGCCGCGATCGAGGCGCGCCGCCGCCAGCCGGCGCTGGGGGTGCTCGTTCTCTCCCAGTACGTCGAGACCGCCTACGCGAGCGACCTGATCGGCGAGGGCACGGCTGGGATCGGCTACCTGCTGAAGGAGCGGGTGGGCGATGTGAGGGCTTTCCTCGATGCGCTCCAGCGCGTGGCCGCCGGCGGCACCGTGCTCGACCGGCAGGTCGTCGCGGAGCTGCTCGCCCCCCGCGACGGCGGCATGCGGGCGCTGTCGGGCCTTACCGCACGCGAGCGCGAGGTGCTGGCGCTGATGGCGGAGGGGCGGTCCAATACCGCGATCGCAGAGAGCCTCGTGGTGACGCCGGGCGCAGTCGAGAAGCACATCACGAACATCTTTGCCAAGCTCGGGCTGCCGGCCTGCGACGACGACCACCGCCGCGTGCTTGCCGTGCTCGCGTATCTGCGTGTGGCGCGATAGTCGTCACGCGGTGAGCGTCCGACGTGATAAAAACCGGTGAACCAAGATGTGTGCACCCTCATGAGAGTCGTCGGGGCGGGGCTTCCGCGCACGGCGACCACCACGCAGATGTTCGCCCTCGAACAGCTCGGGTACGGCCCGTGCTACCACATGCGCGATCTGCTCGCCGATCTCGACGCGGGCCTGCCGCTGTGGGAACGCGTCGCCGCCGGCGACCCCGACTGGGAGCAGATCTTCGGCGCGGCGCGATCGACGGTCGACTGGCCTTCGGCTCGTTACTACCGCGAGCTGATGGACTACTACCCGGATGCGAAGGTGCTGCTGAGCGTGCGCGGCGGCGAGGAATGGGCGCGCAGCATGAAGGAGACCGTGTGGGCGGTCGCTCACGGCGACTCGGTCCTGCACTACATGTGCGAGACGCGTGCGCTGCTGGACCCGCTGTGGCGGCGCTATCTGGCGCTGATGCGCTACATGACCTGGGACGAGCACACTGGTGTCCTCGCCGGCGACACGTCCACCGAGGCTGGTCTGATCGAGGTGATGGACCGCTGGAACGCGAGCGTCAAAAGCACGGTGCCGGCCGATCGCCTGCTCGTGTGGAACCCGTCCGAAGGATGGGAGCCCGTGTGCGAGTTCCTCGAGCTGCCGGCGCCGGCGGAGCCGCTGCCGCGCCTCAACGACACTCCGTCGTTCAAGGAGGGCATCATCGGCGGTGCGCTCGACGTTGTCAACGAGTGGTGGGACGCGCGCGAGCGCCCCGCCAGCGGGTTGCACGGCGCGGCGCTCAGTTGAGTCGAACGTCGATGGTCGAAGGCGGGGAGCACGTTGGCCGCTGAATTGCTCGCACGGGTGCGCGCCGAACTCGATGCCCGGCTGGCCGAGCTGGCGCCGGCGGTCGCGGAGTACGAGCGGCTGCTCGGTGCCGCCGACTCGTTGGAGGCCGAGCCGAAGCGTAAGGCCGAGTCGAAGGGCAAGGCCGAGCCGAAGGGCAAGGCCGAGCCGAAGCGCAAGGCCGAGTCGAAGGGCAAGGCCGAGCCGAAGGCCAAGGCCGAGCCGAAGGGCAAGGCGGCCGGGTCGGCAGCGAAGGCCAAAGCGAGGGCCAAGACCGCGTCGACGAAGCGAGCGGGGCGCTCGGGTGCGCGCGGTCGGGCTCCGGCGGGCGCGGTCCAGCAGGCGATCGTGGCGGCGCTCGAGCACGGGTCGCACACGGTCAGCGAGCTCGTTCTCGTCACCGCGATGTCCGGCGCCGACATCCGCGAGGGCCTGCGCCGCCTACGGCGTGCCGGGACTGTTGCGCGCGCCATGCGCGACGGCCGGACGGCCTACGCGCTGTCGAGCGCGGCGTAGGCGGCCGCCTCGGTGGGCCCGACGAACGGCGTGAGGCAGAAGTAAACCAGCTGCGGCGCGGCACCGCACAGCTCCGCGATCCAGCCGTTCTCGATGTAGTAGTGCAGGACCTGCCAGATCCCCCCGGCCGTCGCCTCGGCGGCGATTGCGGGGACGTGACGCTCGCCGCCGGCGAGCTCGTATCCCGGGTCGAAGTACGCGGCGAAGGCGTGCAGTGCTGCGTGGCGGACGTCAATCGCCTCGGGGCTGGCCGCGAACGTGTCGACGAGGCTCAGATGGGCGTGCGCGGGCTCGGAGGCGAGATAGTCGATCAGCGCCAGCAGGCCCGCGCGCGCGGCGCTGGGCCAGTCGGCCGTATGCGACTCGTAGGCGTCGAGGTAGACGCGCAGCGCCTGGTGCATGCCAACCTTCTGCGCGCCCATGAACGCGTCGTGCTTGGAGGCGTAGATGCTGTAGAAGGTCTGATGGGAGACGTTGGCGCGGCGGGCGATCTCCGGGATCGTGAGGCCCGCGAGCCCCTGCTCGGCGACGATCGCGGCGGTGGCGTCGACGATCCGCTCGCGCTGACTTTTGATGATGAACTGTCGTGGCAGGTCACTGCGCCCGCTCGGCAGCCGGCCTTCGGCGGCGCGCGCGCGCTCGGAGGGGAACGCCTCCGCCACCTCGACTGGTCGGGAGCGCGTCACGGGAGGGGCGTCCAGCCCGGGTGGCAGGCGCCGCGGATAGCAGGAGGCCCACGCCGCGAGCTCATCCGCCAGTGCGGGCAGTTCGCTCGCGCGACCCACGCGCAGGCGCGCGGCGGTCACCTCGCGGATGCCACCCAGGATCAGCTTGATGGTCAGGTCTCCCGCGTGCGCGGGCGGGGCGCCGTCGCGGCTTGTGCCGATGCTCTCCTCGACGCGCTCGAGCATGCGCGTGCGCCCCTGGAGCACCTTCGAGCCCGCGCCGAACGCGCCGAGCACGAGCAGCGAGATCGCCTCCGGTTCTGTATTTGCCAGTTCGGCGAACGCGCGCATCGCAGCGATCAGGCGCTCGTACTGGGAGCCGTCGACTTCGTAGGCCGCGATCACCTGCCTGGCAGTGCGCGCGGCGACGTCGTCGTAGGTGTTGAGGAACAGGTCTTCCTTGTCGGCGTAGAGGCTGTAGAAGGTCGGCTGCGAGACGTGCGCGAGCTTCGCCAGATCGCCGATGCGCACCGCCGCATACCCCTTGTGGGCGATCAGGTCGATCATCGCCTTCTCCAGCCGCTCGCGCTGGTCTCGCTTCACCAGGTCGGGCGTGAGGCCGTGCGTGCCTGTTGGGAGCGGGGAGTAACGCCCGGCCTCCGCCCGCGGTCCTCCTGCATCGACGTCCGGGGGGTCACCGGCGTCGAACTTGGGCGGCCTATGTCCGGCGTTTCGAGCCGCCATTCAGATCATCCCCTCTTCTTCCCTCTGCCCAACCTAACTCTAAGTAAAAACGAGTTTATCCGACCGCCCCCATTAAGTCAAGTCGGTTTTATGAAATCGGCCTGAGCCCCGCTCGAGCGGCCATCGAGCTGCGATCGAGCGGCCATCAAGCGGCGATCGTGCGCGAAGTGGCGAGCACCGCGCCCGTAGCGTCGAGCGCCTGCACGGCCACGTAGGGCTCCGGTCCGGGTGTGGCGATCGCCGTCTCGAACCCTTGGCGGGTCGCGGTGGCCACGGGCGCGAGCTGCGCAGGCGAGGCTCCGGCGAGCACGCGCCAGCTGGCCGTGCGGGTGTCGCCGTTCCAGCTCGCGTACACGATCACGGGAGCGCTCGCGCCCGTATTCGAGACCGCGATCGCGGGCGGTTCGCTCGGCGAGCCCGCCCACGGGAAGCGGTAGGTGCGGTAGGACTGATAGGTGCCGTGCATGTGAGCGTCGTACAGAAGCTGACCTGCGGCGCTGAACTCGGAGAAGTACGGCTCCGATCCCCAACCGATCAGCACGTCGCCGTTTTCGAGCGTCTGGATGCTCCCCTGGCTGCCCGACAGCAGTGGCGTGGGGTGCTCGTACTGGGCGATCACGGTATCCGTCTTGGTGTGCGCGTCGACGGCCAGCACGAGCCCGCGCGACTCGGGATGGACCTTTGGCACGCCGCCGTTGTCGAACAGGCTGATCGTTCCGTTCGCGAGCGCGGTGGCGTCGTGCTGGTAGGCGGTGGCGGCCCCGGGCGAGAGCTTGACGCTCGAGTGCCTGCCGCCGATCCGTGCGATCACCTGGCCGCTGCGCGTGTCGAGTTCGTACAGAGCGGACGTGTTGCGCGCCGAGATCAGGGTCGTTCCGCCGGCGAGCTGGTCGATCGAGTTGAGGTGGAAGTAGTCGAACGGCCAGGCGGTGCTCGCGCCCATCGCGGAGCTGAGCGATTCGCTGAGGCCAACGTGATCGAGGCTGTGCCACTCCCGCCGCACCAGGCCCGTCTTGAGGTCGATTTCCTGGAACAGGCTGTCGGTGACCACGCCGTCGCTCGGCCCGCCCACCGCCGACAGGCTGCAGTTGATCGGGTCGAACGCGCTCAGCAGCGCGGTCGCCTGCGGCGTGATGTGGAATTCGTGCAGGTCGGCCAGGTAGCCGTTGCCGGCGTGCACGCTGCCGATCTGCTGGTAGGAGCTGTTATCGATGATGTCTTCACCCTGGCCGAAGCCCTGCGGTGGAATGCGGCCCTGCCACCAGGTCAGCACCGGCTGGCCTTGATACTGCTGCACCTGCAGGTTGGTGGCTTCGGTTCCCGTCGGCAGCGGCTCGAACCACACGAGGTTGCCGGATTCTTCGAAGATCATCGGCCCGCTTGGGCCGGGGCCTGAGTAGGGCGCGGCGAACAGGTCGCCCGGGGCGGTCTGCGACGTGCGAGCGGTCACATCGATCACCGGCGCCTCCAATTCCGGGCGCGTACGGAAGTGCTGCGTCTCGCCGTAGTCTCGCGTGACGCTGGCGGCGTAGTCCACGGGAACCTCGTGCGCGACCACAAACCGGTACGCGAACGCGCGCGTGGCCGATCCCACCCGGACGTCGCCGCGCACGGTCACGGTCTCGCCCGCGCGGAACGGCTTGGAGGGCACGAAGCTGGCGCCGTCGCCCTGCGAGTACGCGAGCAGGCGACCCCCATGCGGGCCCGTCTGCGATGCGCTCACCCGCACGCCGCTCAGGGCGCTCGCGGGCGTTCCGAGCAGGCTGATCTGGGTGTTCGGCGAGGCGTCGTAGGAGTCCGGCAGCGGCGACACGGCGAGGTTCGTCGCGGGCAGCACGGCGGAGCCGTTGAGCGTCGACGGGGTGCAGGGACCAGCGCTCGGGGCGCTGTAGGCGGCGCTCTCGGCGGTGATCCGCCGCGAGGCAAGCGCGAGCGTGGTGGTGCCGGCGAGGACCACGAACACCGCGCCTGCGAGGAGGGTGCTATGCAACCGCATCGTGGTTAGAACACGGGTGTCTCGGCATAGTCGCCGAAGACCTGCTGCAGCGACTGCACGATCTCGCCCTCGGTGGCGTGTGCGCGCGCGCAGGCGAGTAGTGCATCCATCAAGTTTCGATCCGGATGGGCGGCATCCTCCTGCAGGCTCGCAAGCGAGCGCTCCACAGCCGTGCCGTCGCGCCTCGCCCGCGCCGCCTGCAGGCGGCCGATCTGCTTGCGCTCGAGCGCGGGGTCGACGCGCAGCGTGGGGATCGGCTCCTCGTCGGCTGCGAGGAAGCTGTTGACGCCGACGACGATCCGCTCGCCCGCGTCGATCTCTCGCTGCAGCGCAAAGGCGGCGTCGGCGATCTCGCGCTGCGGATAGTTCAGCTTGACCGCGTCAACCATCCCACCCAACTCGTCGATCTTCTTAAAATATTCGTACGCACGCTGTTCCATCTGATCTGTGAGCGCCTCCACGAAGTATGAGCCGCCGAGCGGATCGACAGTGTTCGTGACGCCGGTCTCGTGGGCGATGATCTGCTGCGTGCGCAGCGCGATCGTGACGGCCTCCTCGGTTGGCAGCGCGAGCGCCTCGTCGTAGGAGTTGGTGTGCAGCGACTGCGTGCCGCCGAGCACCGCTGCGAGCGCCTCGACGGTCGTGCGCACGATGTTGTTGAGCGGCTGCTGCGCGGTGAGCGAGACGCCTGCGGTCTGTGAGTGAAAGCGCATCTGCCACGAGCGCGGGTCGGCGGCGCCGAACGTCTGTCGCATCTCCCGCGCCCAGATGCGCCGCGCGGCGCGGTACTTGGCGATCTCCTCGAAGAAGTCGAGCTGGGCGTTGAAGAAGAACGACAGGCGCGGCGCGAACTCGTCAACGTGCAGGCCGCGCGCGATCGCCTGCTCGACGTAGGTGAGACCGTCCTTGAGCGTGAACGCGAGCTCCTGCTGGGCGGTCGAGCCGGCCTCGCGGATGTGGTAGCCGGAGATCGAGATCGGGTGCCAGCGGGGCATGCGCCGCGTGCACCACTCGATCATGTCGCCGCACAGGCGCATCGCGGGGTCGATCGGGAAGCACCACTCCTTCTGCGCGATGTACTCCTTGAGGATGTCCGCCTGGATCGTGCCGGAGAGCTGCTCGGGCGGGATCGGGTCACGCCGTGGATTCGATCCCGCCCCGCCATCGGTTTCGGCGGCTGCCACATAGAAGGCGAGCATGATCGCGGCGGGCGCGTTGATGGTCATCGACACCGACACCTGCCCCAGGTCGATGCCGGAGAAGAGCGTCTGCATGTCGTCGAGCGTGTCCACCGCGACCCCCTCGCGGCCCACCTCTCCCAGCGAGCGCGCGTGGTCGGAGTCGTGGCCCATCAGCGAGGGCATGTCGAAGGCGGTCGACAGTCCCGTCTGGCCGTGCTCGAGCAGGTAGTGGAAGCGCTCGTTGGTCTCCTCGCTCGTGCCAAAGCCGGCGAACTGGCGCATCGTCCACAGCCGGCTGCGGTACATCGACGGGTGGATGCCGCGCGTGAACGGGTACTCGCCGGGCAGCCCGATCGGGTCCTCGCCGTCCGCGGCGCCGATCCCCGCGGGCAGGTCCGCCGCCGTGTACAGCTCGCGCACGGGTTCGTCGGAGAGGGTGCGGAAGTCGAGCTCGGTTGGTGTGGAACTGGGCTCGCTCGCGCGAGGCTTGGGGCTGACTGCCATGTCGCGCTCATGCTACTCGCTGGCCACGCGCGCATTTTCTCGTCGGCGCAACGCTTTAGTGAGCGCATCTTGATCAGGTTGACCAGGTTGGCTAAGCTGTGACGATGTCTTCCACGTACAGCATCGGCGAGGCCAAGACCCAGCTCTCCAAGCTGGTTCGCCAGGCGGAGGAAGGCGAGGACGTCGTGCTCCGCCGGGGGTCGCAACCGGTGGCCCGCCTCGTGGCGCTCACAGGGAATGTCGGCGCCGTCAAGCGAACCCCGGGGCGGATGTCCGGTCGCGTGAGCGTGCCGGAGGACCTCGACGAGTGGCCCGAGGACATCGCGCAGGCGCTCGGCATCTCGCCGTGACGCGTCTGCTCGTAGACGCCCATACCTTGCTCTGGTGGCTCGGCGCGGACGAGCATCTCTCGGGAATAGCGCGCGAGGCGATCGAAGGGGCGCAAGCTCCGCTGGTGGGTGCGGGGACCGCCGTCGAGATCGCGATCAAGCGGTCGATCGGCAAGCTTCCGATCGATGCCGACTGGCCGGAGCAGGTCCAGGCTGATGGTTTCGGCCTGCTCGGGATCGCGTGGCCCCACGTGGCGCGCCTTCAGGACCTTCCGTACCCGCACGTCGGCGGTCGAGCCCATCGCGACCCGTTCGACCGCCTGCTCGCCGCGCAAGCGCTCAGCGAGCGCATCCCGATCGTGACACGCGACCCGGCACTGGCCGCGTACGGAGTGGCGTCGCTGTGGTAGGCACGCGCTGCGGCGGGCCCGTATCACGCGTGATACACTGCGATCCATGGCCGAGGTGAGCATCCGTGATTTGCGCAACCACGGTGGCGACGTCGTCGACCGTGCGGCGCGCGGGGAGCACATAACCGTCACTCGCGCGGGGCGAGCGGTCGCCGAGTTGCGAGCCCTGTCGCATCCCCCGCTCTCGGCGGACGTGCTGCTGAGCCGCCGGCGCCGACTGCCACCTATGGATCCTGTCGCGCTGCGGGCCGATATCGACGGATTGCTGGACGCCGGCCTATGAGCTCGCAGGAGCCGCCGACGCTCCCGGCACGAACGTCGGCTCGGGGAATCCTCGACACCTCGACGGTCATCCTCATGCAGCGCCTCACAGACGCGAGCGCGCTTCCCAGTGAGCCGCTGATCACGGCCGTGACGCTCGCCGAGCTGTCATTAGGCCCCCTAATCGCCGACCAGGAGGGCGAGCGAGCTGCACGCCAAGCCCACCTCCAGCAGGCCGAGTCCGATTTCGACCCGCTTCCTTTCGATGTCAACGCAGCCCGTGCCTTCGGGCGCGTGGCCGCGTCGCTGCGGCGTTCCGGCCGCAAGGCGACCGCACGCACCTACGACGCCATGATCGCCGCTACCGCCGTGGCGAACGACCTGCCCGTATACACGTGCAACCCCGCTGACTTCAGCGGGATCGACGAGCTCGAGATCGTTGCCGTACCCGTTCCCGAAACGGCCTAGCGTCGCTGCCGCGGCGACCGTCCGCGAGCTCAGCCGCCTGATCGGCTCAGAGCACGTGCTCGACGCTCCTGCCGCATCGCCGTACAACCGCGACTGCTCCAACCGCAGGGGCGTGGAGGGACGCGCGGACGCGGTGGTGCTGCCGGGCACCGCGGAGGAGGTGGCGGCGGTGGTGCGCTGGTGCTATGCGCACGACGTGCCGGTCGTGGCGCGCGGCGGCGGCACGGGGCTGACGGGGGGAGCGGTGGCGACGCACGGCGGCGTGGTGTGCTCGCTGGAGCGGCTGCGCAGGGTGCGCGAGCTCGAGCCGGGCCTGTGGCGGATGCTGGCGGAGGCGGGCGTGAGCACGCGCCATGTGCAGCGGCTCGCGCGCGAGAACGGCCTGTTCTTCGGCCCCGACCCGGGGGCGGCGGAGCAGTCGCAGATCGGCGGCAACGTGGCGACGAACGCGGGCGGCCCGCACGCGCTGAAGTACGGCGTGACGGGCGCGTGGGTGGCGGGCGTCGAGGTGGTGCTCGCGCCGGGGGAGCTGGTGCAGGTGGGAGGCTGGGCGGGCAAGGACGTGGCTGGCTATGACCTGAAGAGCCTGCTGATCGGCTCGGAGGGCACGCTGGGCGTGATCACGGCGGTGAGGCTGCGCCTGCTGCCGGCGCCGGAGAGCGCGATCCCGTTGGTGGTGTTCGTGCGCACGCGCGATCAGGGCTGCGCGGCGATCGGCGAAGTGTTCGCGGCGGGGCTGCGCCCGTCGGTACTGGATTTCATGGACGGAGCGACGCTTGAGATGCTCGCGCGCGCCTATCCAGGGCCGAGCGTGCCGGCGGGGGCGGGCTTCGCGCTGGTGTGCGAGGTGGACGGCGCGCGCGCTGAGGCGCAGGCGCAGCGCGAGGCGCTGGTGGAGCTGATGAGCGGCCCGCCCGCGCGGGCGATAGCGGTGCACGAGCCGGCGGACGCGCAGGCGCTGTGGCGGTGGCGCGACGGGGTGAATCCGGCGGTGACGGCGGTGCGCGGCGCGAAGGTGAGCGAGGATGTGGTGTTTCCGGTGGAGCGCCTGGCGGAGGGCCTGGCGCGCTTCGAGCAGATCGCGTCGGCTCGAGGGCTGCGCTCGTGCGCGTGGGGTCACGGGGGCGAGGGGAACGTGCACGCGACGGTGCTCGTCAGCCCCGAGCGCGAGGCGGAGCTGGAGGCGGCGGAGGCGGTGGGCGAGGAGCTGTTCGCGCTGGTGGTGGAGCTCGGCGGGTCGATCGCGGGCGAGCACGGTGTGGGCTGGCTGAAGCGCGGGCGCCTGGAGTCCCAATGGCCCGAGCGGGCGCTCGAGTTGCACGAGCAGATCAAGCGCGCGTTCGACCCGAAGGATCTGCTCAACCCGGGGACGAAGCTGGCGCGGTACTGTGCGCGGTCGCCGGGCACATCTACTTGAAAGGAACGCCACATGAACAAGTCGCAACTGATCGAGGCGATCGCAGCGGACAGCGGTCTGACCAAGGCGGACTCGTCTCGCGCGGTCGAGTCGCTGCTGGACACGGTCACGAGGACGCTGAAGAAAGGCGACGACGTGAGCATCACGGGCTTTGGCAAGTTCTCGGTGATCAAACGGGCGGCCCGTCAGGGCGTCAACCCGCGCACCGGCGAGAGGGTGAAAATCAAAGCGTCGAAGGCGCCGAAGTTCTCGGCGGGCGCGGCGCTGAAGCAGGCGGTGAGCCCGAAGAAATAGGACCGTATTCCGCCCCCGATCTCGCCCGCCCGAGTCGGCCCGCCGCGATGGCGCTGGTCAGCGAGCTGGAGCTCCCCGCGTTCGACTACACCGACCCGTCGTTGCGCGGGGAACGCTTCCACGCGGCGATGGCGCAGCTGCGCCGCGAGGGCTGGCTGGCGGCGGGGCCGTATGGGTACATGGTGCTGGATCGGGAGTCGGCGGAGTTCTTCCTGCGCTCGCGCTCGGCGACGTTCCCGGGGATGAAGATCGCGGAGATCTTTGGGGTGAGCGAGGGGCCGCTGTACGAGCAGATGAAGCGCAACATCCTGCACGTCAACGGCCCCGACCATTCGCGCCTGCGCAGCCTGGTCAACCCGGCGCTTTCGCCGCGGGCGGTGGAGCGCTACAGGCCGGCGATGCGCGCGTTCCTCGAGCAGCTGCTGGAGCAGGCGATCGCGTCCTCGGCGCAGGGCGGGGTCGTCAGGTGTGAGTTCGTGGACGCGTTCGCGAAGCCGTACCCGTCGCAGGTGATCGCGACGGTGATGGGCGCGCCGCTGTCTGACGCGCCGAAGCTGCACCACTGGTCGAACTGGATCCAGCGTCAGTTCGACGCGGTCAGCATGGCGAGCGAGCGCGAGCAGATCGAGCGAGCGGTGGAGGAGTTCTACTGCTACGCAGACGCGCTGCTGAACGCGCGCAGGCAGGACCCTGGCGACGACCTGATCTCGACGCTGATCGAGGCTGCAGACCCGGCCCACGCACCCGAGCGGCTGTCGGACGTCGAGTGCATCAACCTCGTCTTCAACGTGCTCGCGGGCGGCGTGGACACGACGCAGAGCCAGCTGGCGCACGCGGTGAGGCTGTTGGCGCAGCACCCGCAGCAGTGGGCGCTGCTGGCCGAGGATCCCGCGCTGGCGCAGGCGGCGGTGGACGAGGCGCTGCGGTTCGAGCCGATCACGCCGTTCACCGCCCGGATGACCACCGAGGAGCTGGTGTTCCGCGATGTGACGTTCCCGGCAGGCACGATCGTGATGGTGTGCGCGTTCACGGGCAACCGTGACCTGGCTGAGGGGGAGCAGGGGGCGGGGGGCCCCGATCGCTTTGACATCGCTGCGCAGCGTGGCCGCTCGCGCGAGCTCACGTTCGGCGCGGGCGTCCACTACTGCGTGGGCGCCAACCTCGCGCGCCTGGAGCTGCAGGAGGCGCTGTCGTTCCTGGCGCAGCGCGTGCGCGGCCTGGAGCTCGACGGCGAGCCGGTGTTCGACAGCATCACCGGGATCTACGGGCTGGCCGAGCTGCCGATCCGCTTCGCCGTCTGAGCGCCGCGCGCGCGGCGTGTTAGCGGGCGTTTTTTCGGGAGACACGTTCGCTGGTCGCTGCTCCAGCGTCGTCGGCACCGGTCACGACAGCCGCCGGCATTGCAAAGCATCCGAAAAGTGGAACAATTTCGGGAGGGGCCATGAAGAGCCTGCGAGCGACATGAGGTTGAGATGGTGTGTGTGCTCGAACGGAGGTCTAAGCGGGCGTCGCGTTTGGCGAGGGTCTTCGCGTTCGTGACCGCAGTCAGTGCGGCGGTGGCCGCCATCGCGGCGGTCGCCGGGAGCGCCCGCGCGGGCGAGTACCACGTGTATTCGTGCCGCACGCCGTCTGGCGAAAGCGCTCCCACGGACGGGTGGAGCGGGTCTCAGACGGGCAGCGAAACCCTCACCGAAGACACGTGCTCCCATGCCGGAGGCGCGCTGGTCGCGGCGCTTCGTGACAGGACGGCGCGCACCGCCAACGCGGATGTGGCGACGTGGGCATTCGCGGCGCCGGCGGACACGACGATCGCAGCCGGGGCGCTGTGGCGCGCAGGAGATACCGATGGTGGCGAGGCTCTCAACGCGACGTATCAGTTCTGGTTGGCGGGCTCAGTCGAAACGAAGATCTTCGATGAATGCTTGAACGTCCTGAAATGTGCTGGCGAGGGCAATCTTACGCAGCCCCTATCGGCCGAAAATCGCGTGGCCGTACCGAGTGCAAACCTGGGCACTCATCTCTATGTCAAGGCGTCGTGTGGGGGCGTGTCCGAATACAACTGCCCAAATGGCAGCGGCGACCCCAACGGCTACGCAGCAGTCGTATACCTCTACGCGGCCGACCTGACGCTCGAACAGAGCACGGGGCCGAGCGTTTCCGACGTGAGCGGCGAACTGGCGAGCGCACCGGTGGTGGCGGGCACGAGCGACGTGGTGTTCAGCGCGAGCGACCCGGGCTCGGGCGTGTACGAGGCGGTGTTCAGCGTGGATGGGCAGGTGGTGCAGCGCTCCGTCGTCAACGAAGACGGCGGGCGCTGCAGGAACGTGGGCCAGACGACGGACGGGCTGCCGGCGTTTCTGTACCTCGAGCCGTGTCCCGCGTCGGCGAGCGCGGACGTGGGGTTTGACACGACGAGGGTGGGAAACGGCGCGCACCATCTGGTGGTGAGCGTGATCGACGCTGCGGGGAACGCGGCGACGGTGCTCGACAGAGACCTCACGATCGACAACCCACCTCCCCCGGGCGGGCCGAACGGGACGAACGCTTCGCCACAGGCGACGCTAGTCGTGGCTTGGAAGCGGGTCAGGAGCGAGCGCCTGACGAGGGGGTATGGCCACGCTGAGACGATCGTGGGCCGGCTCACGGGTCCGGGCGGCGTGCCGATCGGCGGGGCTCAGATCGAGGTGGCCTCGACGCCCGACTACGCGGGGGCAAAGGCGGCGGCGATGGCGAGCCCGCGCACCGGCGCCGATGGGCGCTTCACGCTGCGCCTGCCCGCGGGCGTGTGCTCGCGCACGCTGCGCTTCTCCTACAGCGACGACCTCGACTCGCCGCCGGTCACGACGGCAACGCTCACTCTGAGCGTGCGCGCGGGCGTGGCTCTGAGGGTCGCGCCGCGCACGGTGAGCGTGGGCCGGAGCATCCACTTCTCTGGGCGCCTGCAAGGCGGACCGATCCCCAAGGGCGGCAAGCTGCTGGTGCTGGAGGCGCGCTCGCCGGGCGGCTCGTGGCTGGAGTTCGACGTGATCCGCAGCGACGCCCGCGGCCGCTTCCACGCCGGTTACCAGTTCAAGTTTCCCGGTCCCGCCGACTACCAGTTCCGGCTGCTGTGCGAAGCGGAGGCGGACTATCCGTTCACGACTGGCTCCTCCAATGTGGTGGGCGTGCGGGAGCGGTGACGCTCGCTACGCTCCCCTCCAGGGTGGGCCCGACAACGACAGCCGCGGCAGAGACCCCGAAGGCGACGCCGGCTACTTCGTGCCCATTTTGCGCCGGTGTGAGCAGAAGGGCGTTCATCGCGCGAGACCGCAACCGCGAGATCACCCAAGCGCGCTTTGAATACGCGCGATGCGAGGCATGTGGGACGGTGTTCCTCGCCGAGCCGCCAGAGGATCTCGGCCGCTACTACGAGGGTGACTACTACCACTTCGATTCCGCTGGCGAGCCACTGTGGAGGGGCAACGAGCATCGCATGAACTCCGCCGCCTACCGCGTGGCGCTGTTGCGAGACCAGGTCGCGCCCGGGCACCTGATCGAGATCGGCTCCGGTACAGGGGCCTTCGCAGCGACGGCGCAGGCCGCGGGCTTCGACGTCAGCGCGATCGAGATGGACGAGCGTTGCTGCAGGTACCTGAGCGAGCGCGAGGGGATCAGGGCGATCTGCAGCGACCGGCCGCTGGAGGCACTCGCCTCGCTTCCCGAGGCTCGCGCTGTGGCGATGTGGCACGTGCTCGAGCATCTCTCCAATCCGGCCGAGATTCTCGAGGCCGTCGCGCACAAGCTGCTGCCGGGCGGGGCGCTGGCGATCGGGGTTCCAAATCCCAGCTCGCTGCAGTTTGGCCTGTTGGGCAGTCGATGGGCTCATCTGGATGCGCCGCGGCACCTGTGCCTGATCCCTCCCGACGCCCTCAGGCGCCGCGGCGAGGAGCTGCGGATGCGCACCGTGGCGATCACGACCAACGACCCCGAAGGAGTCGAGTTCAACCTGTTCGGCTGGATCAACGCGCTCAGGCGGCAGCCGGCCAAGGGCGCGACGTCGCGGCCTGTCGGCTATGCCGCACGGGCCGTCAGCCGGGCGCTGTCGCCGCTGGAACGCACAGGCCACCGCGGGTCGACCGTCACGCTCGTCATGCGCAAGGAGAGCTAGCTCTGGCGCGCCGTCGCCCGATCGGAGGCAAACACGCTGCGACGCAGGGTTCGGGAGAGCCGAGCCTCGCTCAGACCACCACCGACGGGCGTGCCGACGCGGCACATGCACACTATGTTGAACGGCTCCTTGGGCCGGAGCATGATCACTTCGAGGCCTGCGGCCTCACATGCTTCCACGACGGTCCGCGACGCGAACACGTGATGATGCATCGCTCGCGTGGAGGCGTTCTCATGACAGCGCCGCTCGAAGATCTCGCGGTCCGGCGCCCCCGGATCACGCTCGAGGTCGTGCATCGCGAGGATCTCCTCGATGTGCGTGAGGTCGTCCTCTCCCGTTTTGCGCTCGGCGTCCTCTCGTAGGTGCTCCAGTGGGGTGACGGGGCGGCGGTGGTCGAATGTGCCGTCGCGATGAGGCACTATCAGCAGCACGTGTCCGCCGGGTCGCACGACGCGCGCCCACTCGGCGAGCGCGCCGAGCGGATCGGCGATGTGCTCCAACACGTGCGACGCGAGGACGGCGTCGTAGGAGTCGTTCGGTATGTCCTCCAGCCGCGCAGCCTCTCCGATCAGCCGCCGGCGTACAGCCGTGACGACCCCGGCCTGCGCCTGCCTGTCATCCGACCACAGCGTGCGGTCGGCATAGTCGAGCGTGTCCAGTGAGGCGAGCTGCGGATAGACGGGCATCAGGCCGTCCTGCGCGAACAGCGCGCTCGGTCCACCGGGCTCGAGTGCGACCGCTCCCGCGAAGGTCCTCGCCTGGGCGAGCAGCACGCGATCCCTGCGCAGCACGTCGATCCGTTTGCGCACGCGCCACGCGAGGTCTGTGGCCGCCGCCATCACGGCGGGGTTCTAGCATCAGCGGCCATCGCACAGCAAGAACATCCGTCCGCGCCCGCGCTGGGCGAGCTACCGATCGAGGATGTGCTTGCCACCTCCGCGGCGGGACCGGCTGCCGTTCGTGGTGGTGCCATGCGTGTCGGAGGCTACTTCGCTGGAACGCTCGTCGGCGTGCTCGCGGCGGCCCTGCTGTTCCGCCACCTCGGGGTGCGGGACACCGGGCGCTACGTCACCGCATTGTCGCTTGTGGCGATCGTCGCGGCGGTCTCTGATCTGGGGCTCACCGCGGTCGGCGTGCGCGAGCTCTCGACGCGCCCTCCGGACGAGCGCTGGCCGCTCGCGCGCGACCTGCTGGGCCTCAGGATCACGCTCACCGTCGTTGGAAGCGTCGTCGTGATCGCGATCGCGGCGCTCGTCTACTCCTCGACCATGGCAGTCGGCGTCGCGCTGGCATGCGTCGGTCTGCTGCTGCAGGCCACCCAGGACAACTTCGCGCTTCCGCTGGTGGTCGGGCTGCGGCTGGGATGGGTCTCTGCGCTCGATCTCACGCGCCAGGTCCTCACCGCACTGGCTACGGTCGCGCTCGTGCTGGCTGGCGCCACGCTCGTGCCGTTCCTGGGCATCTCCATCCCAGTGGGAGCGATCGTGCTTGCGATGGCCGTCGTTCTCGTCCGCGGCGTGCACTCCCTGGCGCCTACCTTCAGCTTGAGCCGCTGGCGCCGTTTCATGCGCGCCATGCTTCCCTATTCCGCCGCGGTGGCCGCGTCCGCGCTCTACTTCCGGGTGTCGATCCTGCTCGTGTCGGTTCTCTCCAGCGCCGTCCAGCTCGGCTACTTCAGCGCTTCGTTCCGCATCATCGACGTCCTCACGCTCGTGCCTGCACTGCTCGCGAGCTCGGCGTTCCCGATCTTTGCACGAGCGGCGCACGACGACCACGAGCGCCTCGGATATGCACTGGGGCGGGTGTTCGAGGTCGCGCTGATCGCCGGTGCCTGGGTAGCGGTGTCGATCGCGGTTGGCGCTCCGCTTGCGATCGCGATCATCGGTGGAGCCAAGTTCAGCGCCGCCGCCCCCGTGCTGGCAATCCAGGGCGTCGCGCTGGGAGCGATGTTCGTGAGCCTCGTGTGGGCCAACGCGATGCTCAGCCTTGGGTTGTTTCGACAGATTCTCGTGATCAGCGTTTCGATGTTGCTGCTCAACGCGATCCTCGTGAGCGCGCTGGTGCCGCTCGATGGAGCGCGTGGAGCGGCGATCGCGACGGCGATTGCGGAGATCGTGGCGATGGGCGCGCAGGCCGTCGCCGTCGTTCGAGACAAGCCTGAGCTGCGCCCGCCGCTGCGAGTTCTCCCGTTCGTCGCGCTCGCCGCCGCTCTCGGTCTGCTGCCGCTCGCCCTGACCGGTCTGCCGGTGATCGTCCGCCTGCTCATCTCCACGACGCTGTTCGGCGCTGTCGTGCTGGTCACGCGGGCGCTCCCGCCGGAGCTGATGGATCTCGCGCCGTGGATCGGCAAACGCGCGAGCGTCGAGCGGAGCGCGGGCAGTTGACCGCCGTCGTGCATCTCGTCTGGGGGCCGCTTGGGCCGGCGCCGCTGCGCGAGTTCCTCGCCTCCTATCGCCGCCACCCCGCCGGTGCCGGGCATGAGCTCGTGGTGCTGCTCAACGGCGTGAGCGGAGACCAGCGCCCGGCGCTCGACGCCGAGCTCGAGGGTGTGGCGCACCGCCTGCTCACGCTCGAGCAGCCCGTGCAGGATCTGGCCGCGTACGCCCACGCCGCCCGACGCCTCGAGCACCAGCGCCTGTGCTTTCTGAACTCCTACAGCGTGATCCTCGCCGTCGACTGGCTCGCCAAGCTCGAGCACGCCCTCGACCAGGAGCGCACCGGGCTCGTCGGCGCCACCGGCTCGTGGGCGAGCGTGCGCTCGGCGACGCTAAACGCCTGGTTCATGCCGAACGCCTACCGCGGCGTGGTGCCCGGACGGAGGATCGCGCGCGAGCAGCTGCGTGCGATCGAGCTCGAACTAACTGCGATCGAGCGCGCACGCTCGGGCGAGCAGATCGAGCCCGGCGCGCGCCCCGCCAGTTCGCTGGTCGGAGCGGTGCTCGCCGCGCTGCGCACGTTGCCCGCGGTGCCGACGCAGCTCCTGCGATTCGAGGGCTTCCCCGCACCACATCTGCGGACCAACGCCTTCATGGCTGAGCGCGCCACCTTGACGAGCTTGCGGTTTGGAAGCGTGGCTCGCAAGACCGACGCGTACCTGCTGGAGAGCGGCCGCCACAGCCTCACCCGTCAGGTGCACGCTCTCGGCCTGCGCACGCTGGTCGTCGCACGCGACGGCTGCTTTTACGACCATCAGGATTGGCCGAGCAGCCATACGTTGTGGCAGGGCGATCAGGAGGGGCTGTTGGTCGCCGACAACCAGACGCGCATGTATGCGAACGGACCAATCGAGCGTCGGCGGCTCTTGTCGGCGTTTGCCTGGGGACGCCGGGCCGATCCGCTTCCCCGCTCGGCGCGGGCGGTGGCGTGATGAGCGCGGCACCCCGATCGGGGGGCGGCGGCGCGGAAGCGGAGAACCACACCGGCCTCGAGCTGACGGTGGCGATCGCCAACCACAACGGCCGCGCCCTGTTGGAAGCGATGCTTCCCTCGCTGGCGCTCCAGAGCCTCAGGCCGTCTGGCATCGTGGTCGTCGACGACTGCTCCGACGACGACTCGGTCGAGTATCTGCGTGTGCACTGGCCGCAGGTAAGCGTCGTGTGCCTGCCCGCGCGCGGCGGCGTGACGGCCGCGTTGAACGCCTGCCTGCAGGCCGCTGAGACGGAGCTCGTGGGCCTGTTCAACAACGACATGGAGCTCGCGCCGGAGTGCCTGTCCGAGCTCGTTGCAGAGCTCGACCGCCACCCCCAGATCGGCTCCGTTACGCCCAAGATGCTCAACTTCAGCGACCGCTCGCTGCTCGACGGAGCCGGCGATGCGCTCAACTGGCGAGGCGGCGGAACGCGCCGCGGCCACGACGAGCGCGACGTCGGCCAGTACGACCGCGGCGAGGAGGTGTTCGGTCCGTGCGGCGGCGCCGCCCTCTACCGGCGCGCCGCGCTCGAGGCCGTGGGCGTCTTCGACGAGGCCTATTTCGCCTACTACGAGGACATCGACTGGGCCTTTCGCGCGCAGCTGCTCGGCATCCGCTGCCGGTACGTGCCCAGCGCGGTCCTCTACCACCGCGGCAGCGCCACGCTCGGGCGCGGGATGAACGAGTTCAACGGCTACCACCTGTGGCGCAATCCGATCTGGCTGATCGCCAAGTGCTACCCCGCGAGCACGCTGCTGCGCCACGCACCCGCCCTGCTGCGTGGGCAGGCCGGCAATCTCTACACGGCGCTGCGCGAACGGAAATTGCGCGTCTGGGCGCGCGCCATGCGCGACGCGGTGGCGGGACTGTCGAGCGCCCTGCGAAAGCGCCACGCGGTGCAGGGCACGCGTACCATCACCCCCGCCGAGCTCGAGCGCGTCGCCCGCGCCGGCCGTCGATGATCGCCGTGGTGCATCTCGTGTGGGGGCCGTTGGGCCCTCGGCCTCTGCGCGAGTTCATTCGCTCCTATCGCGCACACCCCGCAGGCGCCGAGCACGAGCTCGTGATCGTCCTCAACGGTGTGGGGCCCACCGGCGTGGGGTCCGCCGGCGGCCGCGAGGGCTCGCGCGAGGCGCTGCTCGCGGAGCTGGCGGGGATCGAGCACAGGCTGATCGTGCTCGAGCGCGCGATGCTCGATCTCGCCGCGTACGGGCACGCGGCGCGCCAGCTGGAGTGCCCGCGGCTGTGCTTCCTGAACTCCTACAGCGTGCTCGCGGTCGACGGCTGGTTGAGCCTGCTCGCCGGTGCGCTGGACGATCCCAGCGTGGGGCTGGCGGGGGCCACGGCCAGCTGGGAGAGCCAGGCCGAGTGGGTGCGCGGGCGGGCGATCTACTGGCCGTATCAGCTGCTGCGCCTGCGCGCTGCCCGGCGCGAGTACCCGCGCTTTCCCAACCCGCACGTGCGCACCACCGCGTTCATGCTCGACCGGGCGACGGTCGCGACGATGGGGCTCGAGCACGTACGGAATAAGCGCGCGGCCTACCTGCTGGAGAGCGGGCGCGCGAGCATCACCCGACAGGTTCAGCAGCGCGGTCGGCGGGCGGTGGTGGTCGGCGGCGACGGGCGCGTGTACGACGTCGATGAGTGGCCGCGCAGCCGCAGCTACCGAAGCGGCCGGCAGGAGAACCTGCTGGTGGCGGACAACCGCACGCGTGACTGGCAGCAGGCATCGCCGCGCCGCAGGCGCCGCCTTTCCCTCGACGCCTGGGGCGAGCAGGCGCTCGTTTGAGAAAATCGGGCCGCCGATGAGCTTGCGCGCACATCTCGCCACGCTGCCCGCCAGGGCCAAGCACGCGCCCCGCGTCGTCAGGTTCGAGCTCCGGCGCCGGCGACTTGCGCGGCGATACCTGCGTGGCGATGGCCTCGAGATCGGCGCCCTGCATTGTCCGTTGCGAGTGCCCTCAGGTGTGACGGTGCGCTACGTGGACCGGATGGATCTGCGCGAGCTGCACGATCACTACCCGGAGCTGCCGGTCAAGAAGCTCGTCGAGGTGGACCTGGTCGATGACGGCGAGAGGCTCGCCTCGCAGCCCGACTGCTCCGCTGATTTCATCATCGCGAACCACTTCATCGAGCACACCGAGGACCCGATCGGGACGCTCGCCAATCACCTGCGCGTGCTCCGCCCTGGCGGCATCCTCTATCTGGCCGTCCCGGACCGCAGACGAACCTTCGACGCCGATCGGCAGCCGACACCGCTTGCGCACGTCGTCCAAGACCACGAGCAGGGGCCCGCGTGGTCGCGTCGATCGCATCAGGAGGAATGGGCGCGCCTGGTGGAGAAGGTGCCCGAGAGCGAGGTGTCAGCGCGAGCGTCGCTGCTGGAGGACAGCGACTACTCGATCCATTTTCACGTGTGGGCGCCGTGGGAGTTCAGGGCTCTGCTCGACTACGCTCGCCAGGAGCGCGGGCTTGCCTTCGCGCTCGAGGCGCTCGAGCACAACGAGCACGAGTTCATCGTGGTCCTGCGCCGCACCGGCCCAGGCACTCAGGCGTCCGCTCCTGCTGAGCCGGTCGCCGGGAGTGCGCTACGTCGCAGCGCCAGCGATTGACGCAGCGAGATGGAGGCGTCGATCGCATCGCTCGGTGGCCTGGGATGGCGCTCGCGCCGCGCGGCTGCGCGCCAGCCCTCAGCTCGCCCGGCGATCGCCTGCACGTCGTGGCAGAACAGCGCGTCGGCAGTTACGACGATCGCCTCGGTTGCCAGCGCACGCGCTGCCGCTCGCGTTCTGATCACGCCGTAACGGCGCAGTAGGTAGCCCCGGCTGAAGCCCGCGAGTCGTCGCTGCGCCGGGGAGCGGTGGCCGTAGGTGCTCGAGCCGAGGTGTACTCCGACCGCGTTCGGTGAGCCCGTCGTCTTCCACCCGGCTGCGCGTAGCCGGAGCGCGAGGTCGAGCACCTCCATGTAGGCGCGGATCGTCTGATCGAGCCCGCCCACCTGCTCCCAGGCCGTCCGCCGGTAGGCGCCGGCGCTGCCCTCGGGGCCGGCGAGCACCGGCTTGCCCAGGCTGGCTTGCGCGGCGGGATGGCCCCGTAGACGCGCGAACCCGGCGAGCGTGACGTCGACGGTGATGCCGAAGCTGTCGATCGTGCGCTCTCCCGGTGCGAGCATCAGCGCGGCCACGGAGCCGATCTTCGCGTCCTGCTCGAGCGGCGCCACGAGTGCCTCCAGGCAGCCGGCGCGCAGCTGCACATCGTTGTTGAGAAGCACCACGTACTCGCCATCGCCGCGGCGCACGCCTTCGTTCACAGCTCGCGTGTATCCGTGGTTCGCTCCCAGCTCGATCGTCGTGACCTCCGTCCAGTCACGCCGCAGCTGCTCGACGGTCGCGTCGCTGGAGCCGTCATCGACCGCGATCACGCGGTGGGGTGTGCTCTGGCGCGCCAGGTGCTCGAGGCAGCTGCAGGTCAGCGCGTAGTTGTTGTGGACGGGAACGACGACGTCGATCGAGGCGGCCACGGCGCCATGCTAGGGCAGCGTTGCGATCGGGCACTAGCCTGTCACGGCCTTGAGCGCGCGAGCCCACATCGGTCTGAACCTGATCTTCCTCGTGCCCGGGGAGACGGGAGGAATGGAGACATACGCGCGCGAGCTGATCCCGGCGCTGATCGCGGGCGCTCCGCCGGGGATGCGCTTCACGGCGTTCATCAACCGCGAGGCGGCGAGCGCCGGTGGCGGCCCGTGGGGGGAGCTGCTGCCGGCGGTGACGGTGCCCGTCCACGCGCGCAACCGTGTCCAGTGGGTGCTGGGCGAGCAGGCACTGCTGCCCCGCCTCGCCGCTCGCTCCGGCGTTGGGCTCCTACACAGCCTCGCGAGCACCGCTCCCGCGTGGGGGCGCTTTCGCAGGGTGGTGACGGTGCACGACCTGATATACGCGCGCTTTCCCGAGGCGCACGCCGGGATACGCGACCGCGGCATGCGTGTGCTGGTGCCGCTCGCCGTGCGCCGCTCACAGCGCGTCATCGCCAGCTCCGCGAGCACGCGCAGCGACCTGCTGGCGCTGCTCGCGGTGCCGAGCGCCAAGATCGACGTGGTCGAGCTGGGTGTGAGCGCCGTACGCGAGACAGCGTCCCTGTCGGTGGCGGCGACCCGGTCGCGCTTTCGGCTGGGCGAGCGTCGCGTCGTGCTGACGCTCTCCGCCAAGCGGCCCCACAAGAACCTCGAGGTGCTGATCCGGGCGCTGGCGGAGATCCCCCCCACGCGGCGCCCGCTGCTGCTGCTTCCCGGCTATCCGACCGTCTACGAGCAGGAGCTGCGCGCGGCCGCCGCCGCCGCAGGTGTCGAGCGCGACGTGCGTTTCCTTGGGTGGCTGCCCGCGCCGGAGATCGAGGCCCTGTGGGAGGTGGCCGAGGCGTTCGTGTATCCCTCGCTGATCGAGGGCTTCGGGCTGCCGGTGCTCGAGGCGATGGTTCGCGGCGTGCCCGTCGCGTGCTCCAACGCCTCCTCGCTGCCAGAGGTCGCCGGCGACGCCGCGCTCCTGTTCGATCCCCGTGACCCCTCCGCGATCGCCGCGGCTATCCAGCGGCTGCTGGACGATCCGGCGCTCGCTCAGCGACTGCGCGCCCGCGGTGCGGATCGCGCGGCGGAGCTCACGTGGCAGCGTACGGCTCGGCTCACGCTCGCCAGCTACGCCCGCACGCTGGGCCACGAGTAGCTCTCCAACACCCGCCGTAGGGAGGACTCGAGCGAGAGCGACTCGCTGTTCTCGGCGAACCACCGCGCGGTGCTTTCACGCAGCGCGGTCCCGCCCCGGTGCACGCGCACGATCGCCGCAGCCACCGTCGCGGGGTCCGAGGCGGGCGCGATCGTGCCGTTGACGCCCTCCTCGATCAGCTCGGTGGCGGCATTGTCCTCGCCGGCGAGAACGATGCTCGGCGTTCCGCGCGCCGAGGCCTCCACCACGACCATGCCGTAGCCCTCGCGGCGCGAGGTGAGCAGCATGCACAGAGCGCGGCCCATCTTCGCCGCGAGGAGCTCGGCGTCGATGAAGCCCGGCGCGGAGACGATCGCCTCGAGCTCGTGCTCGGCGATCGCGGCCTCCACGGCGGCGCGCTCGGGCCCGTCGCCCACGAGCTCGCCCCGCAGCCCCTCGATCGCTTGGGCGGCGAGACCGATCGCGGCCACGGCGAGCGTCGGCTGCTTCTCGGGGATCAGGCGCCCCGCGAACAGGACGACCGGCTCGGCCTGGCGCGGCGTCGCCGGCTCCTTGGGCCCGGCGTACATCCCGCGCAGCACGGTGACGGTGCCCCGGACACCTTCGTCGCGCAGACGCTGCGCGTGCAGCTCGGAGAAGCAGAACGCCCGCTGGGGAACCCGCGCGCAGGCGCGTTGGACCAGCGCTCCGCCGCGGCCGCCGAGGACGCCGAGGTAGTCGAGCCAATAGCGACGGCTCCAGACCTCGAACCAGTCGACCACCAGCTCGAATCCCATCATCCGCCGCACGATCGCCGCCGCGAGCAGCGAGAAATAGGGAAACGAACACGTGTCCACCACGTCGTAGCGGCGGCCGTTGCGCAGCAGATGGACGAACACGCCGGCGCCGAAGATCAGCGGCGGAAGAATGCGCCGCCGCCCGCTCGCGGTGTAGAGCGCCATGCGCGGCCCCACGCTGACGACGCGGACGTGCTCGTCGAGCTCGACCCGCGTGCCACGGTCCCATTGGCGCAGTGTCAGGTAGGTGACCCGATGTCCCTCCGCCGCGAGACGCTGCGCGAGGTTCCGGTACCAGCGCTCGCCACCTCCGACCGTGTAGGGGAACAGGCAGTCATAGACGACGCAGATGCGCATTACGGCGAGAGACTGACACACCGACCGCTACGATCCCGAACCGTGTGGCATGTTCGTCGGGTGCCGGCGGCCGTCTTCGTCGGTGACCGCCGTGTGTGGCGCCTGGCTGCCGCGTTCGCACTCCCGTTTGCGCTCGCGCTCTGCGTGTACTGCCTGCGGCCGCTCGACTACGACACCGGCACCGACAGTGTCGAGGTTCACGGCTATGTGGCCCGCGCCGCGGCTCGTCAACCCCTTTGCCTACCCGGGCTGTTGATCCCGGCGGGTACCGCGCGCCTGCGTTTCAAGGTCCTCTCGCGCGAGCGCACGCGCCCCTCCCTGCACCTGACGCTGCGGATTGCTGGAGCGACGCTGCACAGCGACCTCGGCCGCTTGACGCTGCGCGGGGGTGACGTCAGCGCGGCTGTGTTCGCGATACCGGAGCGCCCGCAGCGCCCCTCCGCGACGCCGGCTACGGCTTGCCTGACGGCCGGCGGCGCGGTCAGCTGGGGGGGAACTGCGCTGCCCGCACCGCCGTTGGCGTCAGCTCCGACCGTGGCGGGCGTACGCCTGCGCGCGCGCATAGCCGTCTGGTACCTGCCGTATTTCGGCGCACGGCACAACTACCTGTCTGAGGCCGGGACGATCCTGCGCCGTGCCGCGCTGTTTCGCTCGGCGTGGGTCGGCGCGTGGCTGTATGTCCTGGTGCTCCTGATCGTTCTGCCGCTGCTCGCGCTCGCAGCGCTGCGCTGCCTGGCGCTCGCCGTCGCGGGCCGCCCGCCGCGGCGCCTCGGCGCCTGGCTGTTCGCGATCGCGGCCGTGAACTTCGCGTGCTGGGCCGTGATCACTCCCCCATTTCAGGCTCCCGACGAGGTCGACCACTTCGCCTACACGCAGTCACTGGTCGAGCGTGGCAGCGCGCCGTCGCGGAACCCCGCCTCGAGCCCGTCCCGTTGGTCGAGCGCGGAGCGCCTCGCGCTCGAAGGCGTCAGCTTCCTCACCGACCATGAAGCGGCCGACTCGCACCCGCCGTGGCTGTCGCTGCAACAGCGCGACTACCAGCTGCAGGTGGCGAGGCTTCACCCGAGCGCGGCCGACGGCGGCGGCAATGAGACGGCGGCGACCCACGGCCCGATCTACTACGCCGCGCTCGCGCCGGCCTACGCGGCGGGCGGCTCCTCGCCCTTCTCGCAGCTCACCCTGATGCGTCTGACCTCGGCGCTGATCGGTGCGCTCACGGTGCTGTTCACGTTCCTGCTCGCGCGAGAGCTCGCGCCGGGACGCCCGTGGCTGGCGGTCGTGGCAGCGCTGCTGGTCGCCTACCAGCCCATGTACGCGTTCATCTCCGGCGCCGTCAACAACGACGTCGGCCTGAACGCCGCGGCGGCTGCGCTCGAGCTGCTGCTGATCCGGATGCTCCGACGCGGCATCACGGTCGCCTCGGGTGCGCTGACGGGGATGCTTCTGCTGGCGCTGCCGGTCATCAAGGGGACAGGGCTATCGCTCTATCCCGTGGCTGCACTGGCACTGCTCGGCGTGTTGGCGCGCCACCGCACGCGCGCCGATCTTCCCGGCTGGATAGCGCTCGTCGTGGGCGCGATCCTGATCGGCGTGCTCTCGGCTGCCGCCTTGGGAGGCGTGCACACATCGGCCTCACCCGCGGGAGCATCGGCGATCAGCTCGAACGCGAGCGCGGTCGGTGGGGCGTTGAGCGATATCCCCGGCTTCCTGTCCTACCTGTGGCAGGTCTTCCTGCCGAGGTTGCCGTTCATGGCTCCCCACTTTCCCGCGTCCGTATATCCCGCCTACTCGATCTTTGTCATCCGTGGCTGGGCGGCCTTCGGCTCTTACACGGTCACGTTCCCGACGTGGGTGTACACCGTGATCTTGACCGTGATGCTGTCCGCGATCCCGCTGTCGGTATGGGCGGCGCGGCGCGAGTGGAGTTGGGTCAGCCGCCACTGGCTCGAGCTGGTCGTGCTGATCGCGATGCCCGTCGCGGTGATCGTGGGCTTCGAGGCCGCCTACTTCACCCCGACGGTCAGACCGGTGATCGCAGAAGTCGGCCGCTACGTGTTTCCAGCGATCGGACCGCTTGCAGTGCTCGTCGTGGGAGCCCTGCACGCCTTCGGACGACGCCGGATGTTGGACGTCGCGATCGGGCTGCTCGTCGCGATGATCGCTCTGAGCTACGCCTCGCAGCTGCTGACGCTGACGTCGTTCTACGCGTGAGGCTTTAGGCTAGAGCGACCTGGGATCGACGCCGCCGCGTTTTCGAGTGCCCATCGCCCTTATGACCAGCACCGTAGAGCAGACCACACCTAGCAGTCCGGTGGCTGCCGGGGATCAAGTCGAGCCGCTTGTGTCGGTCGTGATTCCCTGCCTGAACGAGGCCGAGAACATAGCGTCGTGCGTGGCCGGCGCGTTGGAGTCGATCGAGCGGATGGGGGTGCGGGGCGAGGTCGTGGTCGCGGACAACAACTCCGAGGATGACTCGGCGCGACTCGCGGAACTGGCTGGTGCGCGCGTCGTGGTCGAACGCCGCCGCGGCTACGGCAGCGCATACCTGGCCGGCTTCGCGGCCTCGCACGGTCGTTACATCGTGATGGCCGACGCCGATCTGACCTACGACTTCAACGAGATCCCCCGCTTTGTGGCAGCGCTGGAGGCGGGGGCGGAGATGGTGATCGGCGATCGCATGGACAACATCCAGCCCGGCGCGATGCCCTGGCTGCACCGCTACGTCGGCAACCCGATGCTGACGGGAGTGCTGAACCTGTTCTTCCGCACCGGTGTCAACGACGCCCATTGCGGCATGCGCGCGCTGCGCCGCGACGTGCTCGCGCGCCTCGATCTGCGCACGACCGGGATGGAGTTCGCCTCGGAGATGGTGATCAGGGCCTCCAAGGAGAAGCTGCGGATCGCCGAGTTTCCGATCGAGTACCACCCCCGCGGGGGCGAGAGCAAGCTGTCCAGCTTCCGCGACGGCTGGCGCCATCTGCGCTTCCTGCTCGTGCACAGCCCGAACCATCTGTTCATCGTGCCCGGCGCCGCGCTCGCCGGGCTGGGGTCTGTGATCGTGGTGTTCGTGGGGGTGGGCCTCGACTTCTTCGGGCGCGCCTGGGGTCTGCACGCGTTGATCGGCGGCGCGCTGCTGATGATCGTCGGCACCCAGGTGCTCGCGCTGGGGCTGTGCGCGCACGCCTATGGCACGTACTTCATGGGCGAGCAGGATCCGTGGTTCGACCGTATGCGCGCGCGCTTTCGCCTCGAGCACGGCCTGCTGCTGGGCGGCGTGATCGCGCTGATCGGCGTCGCGATGGGCGCGGTGATCGTGGTGACCTGGATCTCGCACGGCTTTGGATCGCTCGCCGATGAACACCTCGCGGTGATAGCCGCCTCGCTGGTTATCGTTGGGATCCAGATCTTCTTTTCCTCGTTTTTGCTCTCGATTCTCGGTCTTCGCCGGCGCTGAAGGTGGAGCCCGTCCGCCGGATGCTGGCGGCGGTGTTCGCCGGCGATCGTCGCGTGTGGCGCGTCGCGGCGATCTCAGCGGTGCCGTTCGTGCTGCTGTGCGCGTTCTACTGCGTGCACCCGCGCTTCTACTACACGGGTACCGACAGCGTCGAGGACGTGAACTACCCCGCGAAGGCGCCGGCACGGGTACCGCTGTGCGTCCCTGGGTTGCTGGTGCCCGCGCGGACCGCCGTCGTGCGCCTGCGCGTCATGTCACCCACGCGCGAGCGCCCGCCGCTGCGCCTGACGATGAGCTTGGCGGGGCGCACGGTCAGCTCCTACATATCGGCACTGCCCACGCCTGCGGACCGCATAACCAACGCGGACTTTCAGATCCCGCAGACAGGCGCCAGCCCCGCGGCGAGACCCGCGTCGCTGTGCGCGAGCTCGGACGGCCCGCTCAGGTGGGGGGGCACGCCGCTTCCCGCACTCGGGAACGCGCCTCCCACGCTCGGCGGAGCGCCGCTGCCCGCACGGGTGGCGATCTGGTACCTGCCGCCGGCGGGATCGAAGCGGAGCTACCTCGCGCGGGCGGGCGTGATCTTCGAACGCGCCGCGCTGTTCAGGCCCGGGATCGTGGGCGCCTGGACCTACCCGCTGCTGCTGGCGCTCGTGCTCCCGGTGGCGGCGCTGCTCGCCGTGCGCTGCCTGGCCCTCGCGGCCGCGGGACGCGGACGGCGCCTGGGCGCGTGGCTGTTCGCGATCGCGGCCGTCAACGCCTGCTGTTGGGCGTTGATCTCGCCCGTCTTCCAAGGGCCGGACGAGGTCGACCACTTCGCCTACGTGCAGTCGCTGGTCGAACGGGGGCAGGGGCCGAGCCACGACCCGAACTCGTCGCTGGAGCGCTGGTCGGGCAGCGAGAACCAGGCGTTGGAAGACATGAGCTTCTTGACCGATCACCAGGTCGGGGACAGCAGGACTCCGTGGCTGGCCTCGCAGCAGCGCGCGTACCAGAGAGATGTGGCGATCCTGCGTCCACCCCCCGACGACGGCGGCGGCTACAGCACCTCGGCGGCACACGGCCCGCTCTACTACATGGCGCTGTCCCCTGCGTACCTGCTCACGCGCCGCGGCTCGGTCTTCTCGCAGGTGACGCTGATGCGCATGACCTCGGCGTTGATCGGCGCGCTCGTGGTGCTGTTCACGTTCCTGCTCGCGCGCGAGCTCGCGCCGGGGCGTCCGTGGCTGGCGGTCCTCGCCGGCCTGCTCGTCGCATACCAGCCGATGTACGGTTTCATCTCCGGGATCATCAACAACGACGTGGGCGTCAACGCCGCGGCGGCTGCGCTCGAGCTGCTGCTGATCCGGATGCTGCGACGCGGGATCACGATCCCGTGGGGCGCGCTCACGGGGGCGCTGCTGATCGCGTTGCCGATCGTCAAGGGCACGGGGCTGTCGCTGTATCCGCTCGCTGCGATCGTGTTCGCGGCGACGCTGTGGCGCCATCACGGACGCCGGGATCTGTACGGGTGGGCCGCGCTGGTGGTGGCCGCCGTGCTGGTGGGCGAGCTTTCGGCCCACGTGCTCGATCTGCTGCAGCCCTACGCCTCCGCCACCGGCTCGGCCACGATCAGCTCCAACGCGAGCGCCGTCAGCGACGCGCTGCACAACATCCCCGAATTCGTCTCCTATCTTTGGCAGGCGCTGCTACCGCGCCTGGCGTTCATGACCCCCCACTTCCCGCCGCCGATGCACCCCGGCTTCGCGCTGTTCGCCGACCCAGGTTTCGTGATCTTCGTGGAACGCGGCTGGGCCGCGTTCGGTTGGTACGACGTGTTCTTCCAGCGGTGGGTGTACATCGTGATCTTGCTCGTGATGCTCCTCGCGGTCCCGCTCGGCGCATGGGCCGCACGTCGCGAGTGGAGCTGGGTGCGCCAGCACTGGCTCGAGCTGCTGATCTTGGTGGCGATGCCGGTTTCGGTGATCGTCGGCTTCGAGGCGGCCTATTACAGTCGGTCTCCCCGAACGGCGATCGCCGAGTTCGGGCGCTACGCGTTCCCGGCGATCGGGCCGACCGCCGTGCTCGTCGTGGGAGCGCTCCACGCCTTCGGTCGCCGGCGCATGCTGAGCGTCGGCGTCGCGCTGCTGGTGGCGATGCTCGCGCTCAGCTACGCCTCCCAGCTCCTCACCCTGACGACCTTCTATGCCTGACGTGAGCGTCGCGATCCCGGTGCGCGACGGCGGCGAGCTGTTTGCCGGCGTGCTGGCGGCGCTGGCCGCGCAGACGGTAGAGCACGAGCTGCTGGTGTGCGACTCCGGCTCGCGCGACGGGTCGGCCGCGCTCGCGCGTGCGCACGGCGCGCGCGTGCTCGAGCTGGCGCCCGAGCGCTTCACCCACGGTGGCGCGCGCAACCGCCTGCTGGACGCCGCTGGCGGTGCGCACGTCGCCCTGCTCACCCAGGACTCGCAGCCGGCCGACGAGCGTTGGTTGGCGCGCCTGCTCGAGGGCTTCGCGCTTGCAGCGGACGTGGCGATCGTGTTCGGGCCCTACATTCCGCGGCCGCACGCCTCCACGCCGGTGCGGATCGAGCTCGAACGATGGTTCGCCTCGCTCTCCCCTGACCGAACCCCGCAGCTCGAGCGGCTGCCGGAGCACGAGCGGTCGCTGCCGGCGCTCGAGCTCGTCGGCCGCCGGGGCTTCTTCACCGACGCCAACGCCTGTCTTGCGCGCGCGGCGTGGGAGCGCGTGCCGTTTCGCGAGGTTCCCTACGCCGAGGACAGGGTGCTGGCGATCGACATGCTGCGCGCGGGCTACGCCAAGGCGTTCGTGCCGCAGGCCGCAGTGATCCACTCCCACGACTACAGCACGAGCGAGCAACTGCGCCGCAGCTTCGACGAGTGGCGGGGGCTGCGCGAGGTTTACGGCTGGCGCGAGCCGGCCTCCCCCGCCCGCCTGCTCTCACAGCTGCGGGGAGAGCTGGCGCAGGCGCGGGCGCAGCTGATCGGCGAGGATGCTTCGCGCGGACGCCGCTGTGCGACGCTCGCGGCGGTCGCCCGCCACCGTGTCGTCTCGCGCGCGGGTGCGCTGCTCGGCTCGCGCGCCGAGCGGCTGCCCGCCGCAGCGAGGCGCAGGCTGTCGCTTGAGGGTCGCGCGGGCTTCGCGCCGCTGGATCTGGACGGCGAGCGCACGCCACCGATCGAACACCCGTGCAAGCGATGAGCGAGAATCCGATCGAGGGACGCCCGCAGGGCGCGTTTGCGAACCTGAGACGGCGGATATATCTGACCTACAGGTACTTCGGCCTGCGCACGCTGCTGTTCCGGGCGATCACGCTGCCGCTGCGGTTCACGCCGCTGCAGCGCCGCCTGCGACTGCGCACGCACGCGCGCGACCAGGAACTGCGCAGCGCGGTCGAGTGGTATCGCGCGCATGGCGAGCCGGTGGACATCGTTATCCCCAGCTTCCGCGACGCCGCACGCGTGCGCGCGCTCGTGCGCAGCATCAAGAAGAGCGTTCTGCCGGGGATGGCCCGCGTGATCGTCGCCGACGACGCCAGCGGCCCGGAGCACGTGGCGGCGCTGCGGCAGATCGAGGGGATCGACGTTCTGGTCGCCGGTGAGCGCAACGCCGGCTTCGCGGCCAACGCCAACCGCGGCCTGCGCGCGAGCGATGGCGCGCGCGACGCGGTCGTGCTGAACTCCGACGTCGAGGCGCTCCCGAGCTGGCTCGAGTGCCTGCAGTACGCGGCCCATCGCTTCGAGGATGTCGGCATCGTCGGCGCGCAGCTGCAGTACCCCGACGGGCGCATCCAGTTCGCAGGAACCGTGCGCAACCGCGACGCGCCCGAGTGGTTCGACCACCGCTACCGCTTCAAGCCCGCCGACTGGGGTCCCGCCGGGCGCAGCAGCCCGGCGCTGGCGGTCACGGGTGCGTGCATGTACGTGCGCCGCGCGCTGATCGAACGCATCGGCCTGCTCGACGAGCGCTACGCGATGGCCTACGAGGACGTCGACTGGTGTCTACGCGCGTGGCAGGCAGGCTTCGGCGTACTGTACTTTCCGGCCGCCCAGCTCGTGCACCACGAGTCCGTTACGCGCGGCACCGAGCTCGGCGAGCGCGAGCGGGAGTCGCAGCGGCTGTTCTGGGAGCGCTGGTCGGACTTCTTCGACGCACGCTCGGTGAGCGCCCGGGCCGACCCGGCTGCGGGTCGCGTATGTGACCGAGGGCACCGGCGTGGGTGGCGGGCACCGGGACGTGTTCGAGCATCTCAACCGCCTGTCCGCGCGCGGCCACGACGTGTCGCTGTACACGCTCGGTGACCCGCCCGACTGGTTCACGCTAAGCGTCCCGGTGCACAGCTTCGCCGACTACGACGAGCTCGCTCGCTCGCTCGCGGCGATCGAGGCGATCAAGGTGGCGACCTGGTGGATGACCGCGGCGCCGGTGTGGCGCGCGAGCATCGTGCGCGGCATCCCGGTGTACTTCGTGCAGGACATCGAGACCTCCTACTACCCCGACCACGAGCACGCCCGCCACGCGGTGCTCGACTCCTACCGGCCGGAGTTCCGCTACATGACGATCTCCTCGTGGAACCGCGAGCGGCTGCGCGAGCTCGGCCTCGACGCCGAGCTGATACCGCCGGGGATCGATCTGCAGACGTTCCGCCCGCGTGCGGAGGTGGCGCGGCGCGAGGATATGGTGCTTGCGCTCGGGCGCGCCAACCCGCTGAAGAACCTGCCGCTCACGCTCGCCGCCTGGCGGGCGCTGAAGCGGCCCCGTCCCGAGCTGTGCCTGTTCGGGGTCGAGCCCGAGCTCGCGGCCGACGGGGGGATAGCGGGCGGTGAGGGCGTGCGCTATGTCGAGTCTCCCGATGACGAGCACGTCAACGAGCTGTTCTGTCAGGCCGGGGTGTTCGTCCAGACCTCCGTCCACGAGGGCTTCGCCCTGCCGCCGCTGGAGGCGATGGCCACGGGCGCGGCGGTCGTGTGCACCGACGCACACGGCAACCGCGACTTCTGCATCGACGGCGTCAACTGCCTGATGCCGGAGCCGGACACGGGCGCGGTCAGCGCGGCGATCGCACGCCTGCTCGCCGACCCCGACCTGCGTGCGCGGCTCGGGCGCGCCGGTATCGAGACGGCGCGGGAGTACGCGTGGGAGCGGCGGATCGACGCGCTCGAGGGGTTTCTGCAGCGGGTGGCCGCGTCACGGCGGATGGCGCTGGCGGGGGAGCTCGCCGGGGAGCTCGCGCCGCAGACGCCGCGTTAAGCACCGAAGGCTCCTGGAGCCAACCTCCTGCTGCGGCATGCGCGACGCCGCAGCAGGAGACCTCACGGCACGAACCGTCAGGCGTTACAAGCGCCGCCTGTGGGTCCCGAGCTGCTCGTCTTGGTTCAACTCGTCTGGGTGACCACTCCCTGGAACTCGCAGTTGCCACCAGCGTGTTCTTTGTTCCAAAGGAACGTGTTGCCGTTGAGCGACGCGCCGGAGCCCGAGGACCAAGCGTAGAAGGCCTCGTCGTAGTCTTCATCGTCGCCGATTTCCGCCGATTCACCAGTCGTTTTGAGTTCCTTGTAGCCGCTGTCCTCGCCCTCGACCTGTGCAGGCGCCGAGGAGGTGCTCAGCAGCTCGGAGCCGTCGCCAGAAGCGTTGCAATGGGCGGAGATCGTGAAGGGACCCACCTGCGCGAGGACCACGTTGGGCGCATTGGGGGCGACGAGGACGTTACCCCAGCGAGTCTGTCCAGAGATGCCTGCGGGTCCCTGAGAGCCCGCCGGACCTGCGGGTCCCTGCGACCCCGCGGCACCCGCCGCCCCCTGCGTGCCTTTCGGCCCTGTCTGATTGAAGGACAAAGCCACGGTCCGCTTCGGGCATTTCTTCCCCGCCTTCACGACCTGCAGCGTGCCCCCGTGTTTGCTGACACAGCCCCTGATCGTGCCGTTGCCGGCCACGAACGAGCTGGTCGCCGCGTACGCACCGCCGCCTAGCGCAACGAACACAGCGATGCTCGCCATGACGTTCGCATATGACAGGTGCCCTCTCAGTCCTGCTCTCATCGACACACGTCCTTTCCCTTTCTTGTCGCGGCGCGGCCGCGTCCGCCGAACTCCTCATGCGGGCGCGCTGCGCTCGTTCGCGAGAGCCTAACGAATCCCGACGCTAAGTCTTTGGCTTAGAGATCCTCGGCGATGTGCGGCGCCTCACGGTTGAAGTACCAGAAGCCGAGCACGAAGATCGCGGCCACGATCGCGAGCGGCTCGAGCAGGGCCGCCCAGCTGCCGAGCGTCTGCTCGGCGCTGAACGCCGCGTGGGTGATCATCGCGTGGCGGAACTGCTGGAAGATGGTCACCAGAGGGTTGAGCGTGTAGATGTGCCACAGCAGCTGGTAGTCGGGCGGATGCAGCAGCGGGGGCACATGGGCTGGGCTGTTGATGAGCCGTTCGCGGACCTGTTCGACCGGGATGATCAGCGGCGAGGCGTAGAACAGGATCTGGCTGAAGACTTCCCAGATCGGCTGGATGTCGCGGAAGCGCACGAACAGCGCCGACAGCAGCATCGCCATGCCGGTGGCGAACACGATCAGCATCGCGAGGATCAGTGGCAGCTCCAGCCAGCTGAGCATTGGGCGCACGCCGGCGAGGAGCGCGAAGATCATGACCACGACCAGGTTCAAGCCGAGGTTGAACAGCGCGAGGAGCACCACCGAGATCGGGATCGCCAGCCTGGGGAACTGGATCTTGCGTACGAGGTTCTCGCGATCGACGACGCTGCGCACGGCGCCGCTGGTGGCTTCACCGAAGAACGTGAACAGCACGATCGAGCCGAGCAGCTGCACCCCGTATAGCGCTTCCCCGGGCTTGCCGCCTTTGCCGACGTGGCCGATCACGACGAAGAACACGTACAGCACGCTGAACAGCAGCAGCGGGCGCATCACCTGCCACAGGTAGCCGAGCGCCGAGCCGAAGAACTTCAGTTTGAATTCGCTGCGCGCGATGTTGTAGGCGAGCTGCCAGAAGCGCGACCAGCTGTCGCTCAACGCGCGCGGGCCGCGGATCGGCTGCCCGAGGGGCTCGGACACGGCCGGCGCGCTCATCGAGGCCCTCCGGCCGTCTGGATCTCGCTCGGCGGTGCGAGCTCCCAGCGCGTCACCTCGGTTTGCACGGGGATCTCCACCATGCCGCCACTCGATGTCAATCCGGAGACCACGAATGACAGGCCGCCGGCGAAGCGGTCGATGACGGCCAGGCCTTCGCCGCGATGGGTGATCGTCAAGATCGGGTGATAGCGCCCGGGCGCGAGCATATTGTGGAAGGAGAAGGCGAACACGGCGCGCTCGCCAGCGTGGAAGCCGCCCGTCTCCTCGTGGTCCTTCGCGGTAGTGGCCACCACCACCGGCTGGCGGTGCTCGTTCAGCAGCGTCATGCTCACCGCTGGATCGACCACATCGGAGTTGAACGTCACCAGCACCTTCAACGTCAGCGGTTCGGACTGCGGCGCCACGGCACGGCGCTCGGACTGCTCGTCGCCGAGCCACACGTCGGTCACGCGCGCCGCGCCGTCGCCCATGCGCGTGCTGCCTACGTCATCGCCGTCATAGCCCGCGGCGCGACCGAAGGCGATCTCCAGGTAGCGGTCGGCCACGTCGGTCGGGTCGCCGATGCTCACCATCACGCCGCGCTCGAGCAGCATCGCGCGATGACAGAAGCGGGTGACGGCGCTCATATCGTGCGTGACGAAGATGATCGTGCGGCCTTCCTCGCGCATGCGGTTGAAGACGTCGAAGCACTTCTGCTGGAAGGCCGCGTCACCGACGGCGAGCACCTCGTCGATCAGCAGGATCTCGGCGTCGACCTGGATCGCCACCGAGAAGGCCAGACGCACGTGCATGCCCGAGGAGTAGTTCTTGAGCTTGAGGTCCTGGAACTCCTCGAGCTCGGCGAACTCGATCACACGCTCATAGCGCGAGCGGGCCTCCCGCGGCGAGAGCCCGAGCATGATGCCGTTCAACGCGACGTTCTCGTAGGCGGCGAGGTCGGGGTTGAAGCCGACCCCCAACTCGATGAACGTCGACATCCGGCCGTTGCACCAGATCCTTCCCTCGTCGGCGCGGTAGATGCCCGCCAGGCACTTCAGCAGCGTGCTCTTGCCACTGCCGTTGCGCCCGACGATGCCGAAGAACTCTCCCGGCTCGACCGCGAAGGAGACGTCCTTGAGCGCGTACAGCTCTTCGTGGCGCGAGCGGCGCAGCGGGTGAAGCGCGCGCTCCTTGAGCGTGTGGGTGCGCTCCTCGGGGATCTTGAAGCGCTTGTGGACGCCCTCGGCGGCGAGCGCTGGGCGTCGCTGGATGGCTGTCTGCTCAGCTGGCACGGTCCCTGGAGGGTATAGCGGGGGGGTGCCGGGACCGGCCGGTAGGTGCTCAGCGCGCCCGGCCCGAGCGGCCGCGCATGATGCGCCCGGCCGTCCGTGCGGCGAGGAACGTGCGGGAGAGGATCGCGAACAGGGGCTGGCTCAACGCGGGACGCGCGCTGAGCGCGAGCAGCGCCCGTTGCAGGCCCTCCGGCAATGCACCGTGCGGTCCGATCAGGCTCAGCCCGAAGCCGACCTCGGCGTTGAGCTCGTCGTACATGTGCTGCGCGTGCTCGCGCTCGCGCACGAGCCGCGCCGCTTCGAGGTCGTGTTCGACGCTCAGCCGGCCTTCTCGCTGCACCAGGTCGCGGCTCAACGTGGCGGCGTCGCGCACGGGTGCGACCGCTGCTTGGCGATAGATCTCGACGAGCTCGCGCGCTGCGGACAACCATGTCAGCTCACGAGCTGCGGCGGCCAGCGCGTTCACGTGCCGCTCGCGTGCGCGGGCATCGGTGATCAGCGCATAGGTGGCGGCCGCGCTCGCCTGCGGGTCCCACGGCACGATCGTCGCTGTCTCGTCTGGTGCCGTTTCGCGGAGGGAGGACTGGGGCGCGAACACGCATGGGATGCCGCTGAGAGCCGACTCGAACGGCACCAGCCCAAAGCCCTCGTACACCGACGGGTACACGACCGCGCCGGCGTGGGCGATCAGCCACGCCTTCTCGCGCTCGCTGACCGGGCCCAGGGCGACCACCGCATCGGCGAGCTCGGGGTGCGCGCGCAGGAACGCGCGCTCGAGCTCCAGCGAGGATCCGTGCGCGATGTGCGTACCGGCGAGCGCGAGGCTCCCCGACCAATCGTGGTGCTCGCGCAGCGAGGCGAGCAGCCGCAACGCAAACTCCCTGTTCTTGTGGCGGAAGTCCGTGCCCAGACACAGTAGGAAGCCGTCGTCGCCTAGAGACTTCTCGCGGGCGTCGTCGAGGGCCGCAGGGCGACGCGGCTCGCCGGCCGCGCGGTGGTCGAGGCCGGGAGGCACGATCCTGATGCGCGAGTTCTCGACGAGCGCATCGGACAGTAGCTCCCGGCGCGTGTGATCGGAGAAGACGACCACCCGCTCGGCCGCCGACAGGCCATGGCGGCTGGCGCGACGGTAGTCCTCCCACGCGCCGGCGTCGGCGAAGTAGCCGGGGTTGCGGTAGGCGATCAGGTCGAGCTGGCTGAGCACGAACCGCTCGCCGAGCGCCAGCGCCAGCGCGACGTCGCTGGGCGAGAACGTCTGCTGCGGACGGTGGAAGACGGTGCTCCTCGGCGTGCTCGGGTCAAGGCCCTCGGCCGCCAGGATCTCGGTTTCGGGCAGTCCGCGCAGCAGCTCCAGGGTCTCGCGGTCGATTCGCTGCTCCCGCACGAGCAGGCGCAGGCGCAGCTGCTCGGTCCGCGCGAGCGCGAGGATCAGCTCGAGGATGTGGACCTGCGTGCCCGTGACGGCGCCGTCGAGCGCGCGCGCGTCGAGCGTCACCCACAGCCGCGGGCGAGGCCCTCGCGCCGCCTCCAGGGCGAGCGTGAGGACGCTCGAAGTCGGCCAGCGCGGGGCGTTCTGACAGATATGGATAGCGCTCGACCAGCGCCGCGGGTAGCCCCTCGCCGTCGCCGTCGCCGTCGCCGTCGCCGTCGCCGTCACCGTTGGCAGTCGCCGAGAGCCGCTGCACGACGACGTCGTCGGCGGCGACATGCGCGAGGCCCGAGAGCAGGCAGCGCTGCGCGAAGTCGAGCTCGAGCGCCCAGCGCAAGTCGAGCTCCTCGTCGAGCGCGCCGACGAGCTCGAGCGCCTCCCGGCGCACGTACACACACGGCCCGATCGCCCGCCTAAGGCGTGGGCGCAGCGTGAGCGTATGCTCGGCGAGGCTGTCGGCCAGCTTCTCCGCATCCTGCTGCGGGCTGTCTTCGTCTGATAGCGCCAGCGCAGTGCCGACGTCCGCCAAAGCGCTGGCGGTAGCGGTGTTCGAGTCGCGCCGCGCGGCATCCCGCAGGCGCTCGAGCCAGCCCGGCGTGACGCGGCACGATTCCTCGATGACGACGACGTCGGCGGGCGCGAGCTGCTCCTGCGCGCGGTTGACGGCGGCCGCGGTCGCGGCGACGCTGATCAGCTGGATCGCCGCGGGCGTGTGAGCCCGCAGCGAGTCGAGGCACTGGTCCAGAAGTGACTGCTCGTCGGAGACGGCGATCACCACGCAAACGCTTCCGCGAGCCTGCGGTTGGGTCGTCTCGAGCAACTCGTTCACGTGTTTCGCGTTCCGGCCAGCGGAGCAGGCAGCCTAGAGCAGTCGCGTGACCGGCCGCAACGTTGGGCGATAATGGCCCGCCAGCCCCGCGCCGATGACCGCCGACGACCAGAGAAGACAGGCAATTAACCCTGCCCAGCTACTGCAACGCTTGCGCCAGCGCTCGCGCGCGCTCGCGCGCAGGGCGCTCTGGCGTCTCGCCCCGGCCTATACCCGTCGCCGCGCCCGTCGAGCCGACACGATCGTGAGGCTGGGGCGGGTGGAGACAGAGGTCGAGCGGGCGGGCGAGCGCCATGGCGAGCAGATCGAGCGTCTCGAGGACCTCGCGCGCGAGCTGATCCTGACCGCCGAGGCGCTGCGTCGTGGCGTCTCAGACGTCGATATCGCGATGAAATCCGCCGCGAGATCCGCGCATAGAGAGATCGAGCTGATCGAAACGGAGCTCAACGCGCTGCCTTACATGGCCGACAGCCCGTTCGAGCGGATGGATTCGCCGGTGGGCGAGGTCTTCGGCTATCGCTCCTCGGCGGCGATGCGCGGCGGCGGCTCGGGCTACGTGGACTTCGAGGAGCTCTTCCGCGGACCTGGGGCCCGCGTCGCCGAGTCCCAGCGCCCGTACCTGGCGCTCGTCCGCGAGCACCAGCCGGTCCTAGACGTGGGCTGTGGCCGCGGCGAGTTCCTCGCGCTGCTCGCCGGTGAGGGCATCTCCGCTCGCGGCGTGGACAGCGACGCGGGAATGATCGAACGCTGCCATGCGCTCGGCGTCGACGCGACGCTCGGCGACGCCAACGAGTATCTGGAGCGCTTGCAGGATTCGACGGTGGGGACCGTCTTCTCGGCCCAGCTGATCGAGCACCTGCCGTATACCGCGCTCCAGCGCATGCTCGCGCTGTCGCGGCGCAAGCTGCAGCCGGGCGGCGTGTTCATCGCCGAGACCGTGAACCCGCACCGCGTCTCGTCGCTGAAGACGTTCTGGGTCGATCTCACCCACCAGCATCCGATCTTCCCCGAGGTCGCGCTCGCGCTGTGCGCGATCGCCGGCTTCGAGTCGGCCTACGTGTTCGCGCCCAACTTCGAGAGCTTCGAGAGCGCCCGCTTCGACTCGCCCGCCTATGCCGTCGTCGCCACGGCCTCGCCGGCGCATGGAGGCGAGGACTGATGCAGGTCGTCACGCTGACGACGCTCGCCACGATGCCACAGGCGCGGGCTCTGGGTCGCTCACTGCAACACCACCAGCCCGACTGGCCGTTCGAGCTCGTGCTCGTCGCCGGCGAGAACATCGTCGCGGCCGCGCACAGCGTGGAGTCCGTGCGCGTGCGCTCTGCCGCGCGTGAGCTCGACGTCGATGTCGAGACGCTGCTCGCCCGTCACGCCGAGGAGGACCTCAACGCGCTGCTGCTGCCGCGACTGTTGCAGCGCTACGCGGCGCGGACGTCCGGGCCGGTGCTGCACCTGCCGAGCAGCGCGTGGGTGGTGGGGGGCCTCGAGTCGATCGAGGACGCGCTGTCGAGGAGCAGCGTGCTGCTCGTGCCGAGGATGACGGCAGATGTGCCCAACGATGGGCTCGAACCGTCGCTCGACCAGATGGAACGGGCGGGCCGGATCGAGGAGACGATCATGGCGGTCGACGGCACGCCTGGCGCGGAGGGGTTTCTGTGTTGGTGGGGGCAGCGCGTGGAGCAGACGCTCGGGTCGCTCGACGCGCGCCAGAACGGTTCCCGGCCCGAGGATCGGCCCTGGCTGGCGCGCCTGTTGGAGCTGGCCCCCGCGCGCTTCGCGACGGCCGTCCTGGACGATCGCGGCTGCAACCTCAACATGTGGAACCTGCATGGCCATACGCTCGAAGCCACGCGGGATCAGATGCTGGTCGACGGGCGCTGGCCGCTGCGGTTCCTGAACCTGCCGGGATTCGACCCCGGCAAGCCGTATCGCCTGAACGCGATCGCGAGCAGGGCGCGCGTCAGTCGCTCGCCGGCCCTGCACGAGCTGTGCGAGCGCTACGCAGGCGAGCTGCTGGCGGCCGGTTGGCAGGATTCCGAGTATCGCGAGGAGGTGGGCCGGCGCCTCGCCGACGGGCTCGTCTACGACGACTCTCTGCGGATCATGTATGCCTCGGCGCTGGCACTCGGAGAGCGCTTCGAAGACCCGTTCAGCGAGGAGGGGACGCGCGCCTTCCTGGACTGGCTCCAGGGACCCGCCTCCCGCGGTAGCGCACACGGCATCAATCGCTACGTGTTCTACCGGGTGGCACGCGAGCGACCTGACGTGATGCGAGCCTATCCCGACCTCGACGGCGTCGACGGGCCCGCGTACGTCGCCTGGTGTTGGGCGTTTGGGCGAGACGAGCTCGCGATCCCCGATCGCTTCATGCCCCCCCGGCCGGGGCAGGCTCCGGTCGGCGAGTCGCGGCGCGCCAGCCAGGCCGGACCAAACACGGCCGCCGAGGCGGCCGCCGCTTCGCGCCCTGCGCCGGCTCCCCGCCCGGCGGCGCCCGCGTCCCCCGGGGCGCCCGCCGGGGACGCTCCGGCGGTCCGTTTGACCGGATACCTCGGGCACACGCTCGGGCTCGGCGCGGCGGCCAGGGGCTATGTGCGGGCGCTCGACGCCGCCGGCGTCCCGGTGCGGACGGTGAGCGTGCCCCTGCATCATCTCGCGCTGCCGGTGGAGCTCGCGGCGGAGTACGGCCGGCACGGATTCGAGGATCTCGTCCAGGACGGCCGTCATGGCTTCGAGATCATCGCTGTCAACGCCGATGAGCTCCCCGACTTCGTCGAGCGTCTCGGCGAGGGCTACTTCGAGGGACCGCGCATCGGCATCTGGGGGTGGGAGACGAACACGATCCCGCCGCGCTGGCAGCAGGCGTTCGCGCTCATCGACGAGATCTGGGTCTACTCAAGGTTCATGGCCGAGAACATCGGCGCGGTGGCGCCGGTGCCGGTCATTCCCCTGCCGCCCCCGGTCCAGCCACCGCAAGAGCCGGCCGCCCCGCTGCGCCTCGGGGTCCCCGACGGCTTCCTGTTCCTGTTCGTGTTCGACTACCTGAGCACGATTCAGCGCAAGAACCCCGCGGGGTTGATCGAGGCCTTCAAGCTCGCGTTCGCGCCCGGTGAGGGCCCGCAGCTGCTGATCAAGACGATCAACGCGCCGCTGCGGCCGCTGGCCGAGGAGGAGGTGCTGTGGTCCGCACACGGGCGTTCGGACATCCACGTGATCGACCGATCGCTCAGAGGCGAGGAGCTCGACGGCCTGATGGCGGCGTGCGACTGCTACGTCTCCCTGCACCGTGCCGAGGGCTTCGGGCTGACGATGGCCGAGGCGATGGCGATCGGCAAGCCGGTCATTGGAACCGGCTACTCGGGCAACGTCGACTTCATGAACGCCGAGAACAGCTACCTCGTGGACTACACGATCTGCCGCGTGGGGCCCGACTGCGAGATCTACCCGCCGGAGGGCGAGTGGGCGGACCCGAGCGTCGAGCACGCGGCGGAGCTGATGCGCCGCGTCCACGACGAGCGCGAGGAGGCTGCGCGGATCGGCGCCCGCGCGCGGGAGGACATTCTGCGGACGCTCTCGCCGCAGGCCACGGGGGCGGCGATGCGGCGGCGGCTGGAGGAGCTCTCCGCCGTGTCCCCCGGATAGGGTTACGCAGGTGTTCGGCGAGGGCAGCTCAATACGTCGCCGGCGCCTGTGGAGCAGTCCCGCGGCCGTTAAGGGATACGGCCTGGCGCGTTCGGCGGCCGAGCGACTCGGGCTGCAGGTCGTCCTCAAGACGTATTACTCCCCGATTCCAGATCTCGCGCAGCTCCCCGAAGGGGTATGGGAGGCGCGCGACCCGCTGCGCGGCATCCCCTTCGACCTCGACGCGCAGATGGCGTTCGTGGAGTCCCAGCTGGCGTCTCACATCGGCGGACTGGCCTGGGGGCCGGACGTCGCGCCCGCGCACGCCTATGAGCCGAGCAACGACTCCTACCCACTCGCCGACGCAAAGGTTCTGTATGCGATGGTCCGTCACCTGCGGCCCTCGCGGATCGTGGAGCTTGGTTCGGGACAGACGACGCGCGTCTTGGCCCAGGCATGTCGAGAGAATGAGCGCGAAGGGCACCCTGCGCGTTTGCGCGCCTTCGATCCGTTTCCCACGGCGATCGACGACGGCCTGCCCGGTCTCGAGGAGCTCGTGCGGGTCAAGGCTCAGGACGTCCCCGACGGGGTGATCGCGGAGCTGCGGGCCGGCGATGTCCTGTTCGTCGACACGACGCACACGGTGAAGATTGGCAGCGACGTAAACCACATCGTCCTGCGCCTGCTGCCGCTGGTCCAGGAGGGCGTGATCGTGCACGTTCACGACATCTTCCTGCCATATGAGTACCTCCGTTTCTTCTTCGCGGACTATGCGCTGTACTGGGCCGAGCAGTACCTGCTGCAGGCCTTCCTGGCCTTCAACTCGAGCTTCGAGGTCCTCTGCGCCGTGCATGCGCTCGCGCGTGAGCGCACCGCACGGCTCGAGGCCTCCGGTGCGCTCGATCCGGGTGGAACGGGCAGCTCGTTCTGGATCAGGCGGGGCGGGTCCGCGCCCGCCGGGGTAGACGTCAGGCGCTTGTCGCCCCGGGCCTGAGCACCTCTATCCACTGGTAGCCCACTGGCGCGCTGCAGATCCGCTGCGCCTCGCTCGCGGGCACCACGTTCACTCGATCAGACGGCGCATCGCCGGGAAGCAGCACGATCGGCCCCAGCGCGCGGGTGTCGGGATCAACGTCGTCGCCGCTGCCGGGATGAAGGCTGCCACCTCCGCGCGAGAGTACGAGCGTGTGGATCCCCGCTGCGACGTCTTGCGAACCGATCCGCAGGAACTGGCCGGGATAGCGCTCTTCATAGGCGATCGTTCCCACCGAGCGACCGTCGAGGATGAATTTGACCGGCCGCCCGATCGAGCCGGCGATCCACAGGCTGTAGTTTCCTGCGCGCGGAACGCTGAAGGTGATGCGGTCACTACCTGCTCCGTAGGCGGCCACGCCGGAACCCGTCCCTCGCCAGTAGTCCGGGCGCACTCCTGTCGCTGGCAGGACATCGACCGCGGCGAACGACGTGACGTAGGCCACGGTCGCGCCCGGCCCTGCACCATGCAGCGCCTTCGCCAGCTTCTCGCAGAATTCAGGCGTGCGCTCGTGGGGCAGCCCCGAGAGCGGGTAGTGGAAGTACACGTCGGTCGCGGGTCGATCTTTGCGCCACACGTCGAAGTACCGGGTCCGTTCGACCAGATCCCAGTTGCTCGGCGCGCGTACCGCGATCGGACTCCGCGGTTCGACGACCAGGTTGAACTTCTGGAGGTAGGGCAGTTGGAACTGGTTCAGGGTGAACGAGAAGCCGATGCCCCCAGGCTCGGGGATCCCGGGAACAAGGGTGTAATCGCCGTGGGCCGGGTTGACGCTGGAGCTTCCGTCCTCGTTGCGCAGGAAATACTCGGCGTACTCGTCGAATCCGGGGTACAGCGTCGGCCCCTTGCCCGCGTATCGTTTACCGATCGCCGCCAGGTCGTGGTAGCGCGCGGCCGGCGCGAGCGTCGTGTCGTGGTAGGTGATTGCGTTGCCGTACAGCACGCCGCCGGCGATCACCGCTGCCGCAAGCCAGCCGAGCGCCGCCACCCAGCGCCTGCGACTGTCGCCCAGCCACGCGATGCCCGTGAAAGCGAGCGTCAGCACGAACACGCCGGTGATCCCGAATGCCTTTAACTGCAGCCAGGCGCTGCTGTGGGCTTTGTAGTACGCCAAGGCGATCGGCGCCGCGATGCCGATGATCGCCAGGACCCAGATGCGTCTGCGCAGCGCGTAAACGATTCCGAGGACCGCGAACACGATCACGAACACGTCGAGCCTGTGTGTCATCGCGACATGCGTCAGCGGGAAACGGTAGTCGGCGGTCAGCCAAACTCCCGCAGCCGACCAGTCGGGCACGGGAGCCGCGAGGTTGCCGAGCCCAAGTTCGACCACGCCGCCGACAGCCGAGGCGGCCACTCCGCTGAGCAGGGTCGCGGCGCTGATGATGCCGGGCAGCGAGATGGCGATCGTGATCGCGACCAGCGTGGCCCAGCTAGCGATCGTGCGCCAGCGACCGCTCGGGACAAGCGTGATCACGAACAGCGCTGCGACCAGAAGTCCCAGCCACGGCAGCGCCCCGAAGCTGAACGCCGCGAACGCTCCCGAGATCGCCACGGCCGCCGGCAGCACGGTTCGGCGTGGCCCGTCCCCGGGCGAGCGCTCGGCGAGGACCGCGGCGACGGTCATCAGCGTCGCCGCCGTCGTAAGCTCCTTGATTCCGCCCTCCAGCGCATAGCCGTAGAGCAGTGTCGGCTGGATCGCGACGGCCGCTCCCACCGCGCGCAGCGGACGACTCTTGCACACGCGGCCGAGCAGCGAATAGACGGCCAGTGCTCCCATAGCGGCTGCCACCGCGTGGTACATCTGATAGCACCACGCCAGGTCGGTGCGGATGAGAGCCGCGATCGCGCCGAGCGCGGCCTGACCGCCACCCGGATACCCGATCCCCAGCAGCTTGCCTATGACTGCGTTGTAGGACGAGTCGTCGTTGACCGATGCCCGCCCGACCGAGGCGAGGTGCTGCGAGAAGTCCATCTGAAAGCCGATGTCGACCAGGCGCGTGTAGCCGGTCCAGGTGGGAGTTCCGGTGAACAGCACTGGCGCGCCGATTGCAAGGAACGCGAACAGGGCGGCCAGCGCCGCCCACGGGACGCCGCTGGGCCGCTTCAGCTTCAGCTCGCCCGCGCGCGCGCCCAGCACGACGCCAGCGACCGCAAGCGCGACGGCGATGTAGCCCGCGGCGGGGGCGAGCCAGCTGATGTAGGTGGCGAACGTGCACGTCGTGACGACCAGCGCGAACCCGACCGGTGCCACCAGGACGCCGGGCAGCCAGCCGCCACCGAGCCTGCGCACAAGCAGGCCCGAGCCCCCGCTGAGAGCGAGCAGCACCAGTGGGAACAGGATGCCGCCGCTGATGAATGATCCGATCAAGCGCGCTATGTATAGCGGTTGGCGCGGCCACGAGCGGCACATGTGACCCCTCGTGCGCCATCGGTCGGGGCAATACTGTCCGGCGTATGTGTACCGCCGAAGACGTTCAGAGTGGACCGGCGGGTCCTGGATGGCATGCCGTCGTCCTGAGCTGGAACGGTCGCGAGGACACGCTTCGCTGCCTGGCGTCAATGCAGCGGGTAGTCCATCCGGGCCTGCACGTCGTGTGCGTCGACAACGGCTCAAGCGACGGCACGCCGGAGGCCGTGCGCGACCGCTTCCCCGAGGTCGAGCTGATCGAGGCCGGCGCGAACCTCGGCTACGCCGCGGGCAACAACCTCGGGATAAGACGCGCGCTTGAACGCGGCGCCGGCTGGGTGATGCTCGTCAACAACGACGCCACCGTGGCGGCGGACGTGATCGGCGGCTTCGAACGCGCGGCCCGAGAACACCCGCGCGCGGGCATGCTCGCGGGCAAGGTGTACTTCGCCGACCGCCCGAACACGATCTGGTTCGCGGGCCAGCGCGTCGCCGAGCTGAGCGGCTACTCGGGCCGTCCGCGAGGTTACGGACGTTCCGACGGTGCGCGCTACAGCCGCGTGACCGTCACCGACCGCGCCGTCGGTGCGCTGATGGCCGTATCGCGTGACGCGATCGAGCTGGTGGGGCTGCTCGAGGAGGACCTGTTCGCGTATGTCGAGGACGTCGACTGGGCGCTGCGCATCCGCGACGCTGGCCTGGAGGTCGTGTTCGCGCCCGGCGCGCGCGCGTGGCACGCTGTCTCGAGCTCGACCGGAGGCGAGCGCGCGTCGACCCACACGCTCTACTACGGCGTGCGGAACACCGTCACGGTGCTCGACCGACGACGGCCGCTCGGGCGGCTGGGAATGCGCGCCCGGCATCTGACGATCCTCGCGGCGTTCTGCGCCCACTCCCTGACGCGCACCGATCGACGCGCGGCGCTCCACGCGGTGCGCGAAGGCTTCGCCGATGCCCTCTCCGGTCGTCTGGGCCCGCGTCCGGTCTCCGGAAAGCCGCCATGAGTCGCTTTACAGCCACGTCTGGCGTAGGCACGCGGGTCGCCAGGGGAGCGTCCGGAAGGTCCTGATGGCGAGTGCGTTACGTACGTAGCGCAGCGACTCGACGGCGCCGCTCGGCGGGTACGACGAGCCGCCGGCGGAGATGTCGGTGACGTAGGACGTCGACAGTGAGGTTGCGCGCAAGCGCCCGTGGTGGCGCATGTGAGCGCCGACGCGGGCCTCGAACACGCGCGTCTTGTGCGCCGCTGGGTAGGTGATGCTCGCGATGCAGCGCTGCCGGTAGATTGGAGCCGCCATACTCGCCCTGGCGGCGAGGAACACCTGGTCGCTGAAGCCGTGGCCGAGCGCGAATCCGTCGCGTACGTCGATCGCCTCCCGGCGCACCGCGAGTGAGTCTCCCTCCGGTCCCGCGGCCTCCCAGCTGGGGTTGGCCACCATGATGCGCGCGTCGGCGCGCATCGTCTCCAGTGTCGGTGACACCCAGTCGCACGGAGATGTCAAGCGTGCCTCCGGGTCCCAGTAGAGGAACCATGGGCTGCCCGGCAGCGTCGCCGCCACGAGCGGTCCGTCGCTGTAGTGCAGCAGCGGCTCGAGCTCGGCGCGCGTGAGCCCGACGGTCCTCAGTGTTCGATCGAGCTGCTCGGCGACAAAGTAGAACTCGTCGACCGCGCTCGCGTCGATCAGCTCCTGGGCCCGTGCGCGGGCGTCGTCTGGATCGTCCACGTTGTTGATGAGGACGACGCGGCGCGCGAACGGGTGACGGTTGTCGGCCACCGCAGCCGCGAGCCGATCCCCTGCCAGGGCCCGCCTGTATGTCCGCTCGAATACCGTGAAGACGATGTCGACCGCTTCTGAGGCGTCGGCGCTCATCGCACGCATCACTCCAGGCCGCCGGCACGCGACCGGCGCCGTCGCATCCCCGAGCGGATCACGGCGTCCGCGACGCCGAGCATGCCCGCGACGCCACCCACGCCCAGGGCCGCGGACAGGCAGCGGGACGCTCCGCGCCAGTCCCGCCGTCCGAGACGTCTCCGGGCTTGGCCGAGCATGATCGCGGCGTTGATCGTGCGCGCGCGGCGCTGCAGCTGCGGGTATCTGGCCGTGACGATTGCCATGGTGATAAGGCTCTCCTCGTACGAGACGCCCGACTCCTCCGCTCGCGTCGTGAAGTTGTCGCCGTGGCGGCGATAGCGCACGAGAACGTCGTCGATGGCGACGCAGCGACCATTGCGGAAGACCTCGATGTCGAACAGCCAGTCGTTGGTGAACGTCAGGCGCTCGTCGAAGCCTCCGGGCGGGCACAGCGACGAGCGGATCATCGTCGCTGAGGGGAGCATCTTGTAGGTGGGATCGAACCACAGCTCGATTCCGCCGCTGCGCAGCGGCCCGGCGCTCGCCACGCGCGAGAAGCGCCCGATCACGCGGCCGCTGTCCGAATCGAACATCTCGGCATCGTGCGCGCAGCCGGCGGCGCCGGGATCCTGATCGAGCACGTTCACCTGACGTTCGAGCTTGGTCGGCAGCATCACGTCATCGCCGTCCAACCACGCCACGTACTCGCCCCGGCGCTCCGCGAGCGCCCGGTTGAGGGCGAACGGCTTGCCCTGATTCCGCTCGGCGCGCAGCACGCGGATGCGTTCGGGGTCCCGCGCTGCGAGGGCGCGCGCGAGCGCTGGAGTCTGGTCGGTCGATCCGTCGTCGGAGATGATCAGCTCGAAGTCCGCGAAGCTTTGGGCCAGCACGCTCTCGACGGCCTCGGCGATGAAGCGCTCCTCGTTGTGGACGGCCATGATCACGCTTACGCGGGGCGCTCCGGTCACGCGCGAATCATGCCCGCCCGGTGGGCCGCGTGCGGCCCGGGTTCCCATGGGTGGTCTCAGGGTCCACGGGCCGTCGGTCGTGGCCAGGTCCTACGCTGGTCCGCGGTGCAACGCGTCGAACCCTCATCTCCAACGCCGGGAACCATCTCGGCGTGCCTTGTCGTTCGTAACGAGGAGGCCATCGTCGGCCGCTGCCTCGACAGCCTCGACGGGGTGGTCGACGAGATCGTGCTCGTTCACGACGGCCCATGCGAGGACGGAACGCTCAAGATCGCGGCTCGGCACGGGTGTCGTATCTTCATCCGCCCGCTAACAGGGCACAGGGAGGCTTCAGCGGTGTTCGCCTATGAGCAAGCGCAGGGGGAGTGGCTCCTCCCGATCGACGCCGACGAGTACCTGAGCAAACCTCTCCGCAACCAGCTGCGCCAGCTCGTCCGCGAGCAGGACGTCAACGGTTATGAGTTCCTCTGGCGTATGTGGGACGGAACGCGCTACATCACGGAGAATGGTCCATATAAGCTCGCGCTCTTCCGAAGGTCCTGCGTCCACCTCCTAGGGATCATCCACGGCATCGAGAGGGTAGATCCTCCTATTCGCAGGATCGAGCTTCAGCTCGAGCACCGACCCACGTACAACAACTTCGCCCTGAGCACGGTGTGGACCAAGTGGCGGCGCTGGGCTCGGATCAACGCATCGGAATTCCTGATGGCCTTCGCGGAGATACCCAGGTTCAACTGGGATGGACCCTCAGACTGGCCGACCCGGCGGCGGATCCTCAACCGGCTTGCACCGCTGCTGTTCGTGCCATACGTCCCGGCGGTCCTCCTCGTCAACCTCTGGCGCGAGCGAGATGTCTACGGCATCCGCGAGAACCTGAGAATGTCGCTCTACCAGGGGCTGTATGCGGGCATGGTGCAGTTCTACGTGGCGAAGTACACGTACGTGGGCAGCGGCGCCCCGGCGGTGCTCGATCAACCGCGCCCCGGCGCCGGACCCACATGAGCACGCTGCGAGGCGGAGTGTCTCCCAGCGGGCGTCCCGCTGATCGGGCCGAGGCGTCCACGGCGGTGGCGCTCGCCTCGGTGGGCAACCCAGAGCTCCCGGCGACCTGGTCCGGTGTCACAGCCGGGATACTCGGCGGCCTGCGCGAGTTGGGGGTCGTCAGCTCGACGATCAACGTGGCGCTACCTGCAGGGGTCGAGCAGGCGATGCTCGTCGGCGCGGCGGCGCGAACGCGCAACCGCTACGACGCGGAGGGTGCGGCTCTAACGATGCGCATCCGCGGCACGCTCGCGCGCAGGCATCTGAGGGGAGCACTGGTCAACGGCGTGATTCAGATCGGGACGGGCTTCGCGCTCCCGCCAGGCACCTCCTACGTGACCCTCGAGGACATGACGCTGCGGCAAGCGAGCGTCAGCCACCCGGTCTTCAGCCGCATGTCCCGGTACGGGATCGAACGCTGGGAGAAGCGCCGCGTCGAGATCTACGCTCGTGCCTGCATGTGCGCCGTCGCGAGTCATTGGGCCGCCGAGTCGCTGACCGGCGACTACGGCATACCTCGCGAGCGTGTGGCGGTGGTGGGATTCGGTGCGACGCACGCGGCGAGCGTGCCCGAACGCGACTGGGCGCTCCCGCGATTCCTGTTCGTCGGGATCGACTGGGAGAGAAAGGGTGGGCCACAGGTCATCGAGGCGTTCTCGCGCGTGCGCGCCGCCCATCCCGACGCGGCGCTCGACGTAGTCGGCGGTCATCCGCCGCTGCACGAGCCGGGCGTCACCGGCCACGGCGTGCTTTCCAGGGGCGATGATCGCGATCGCAGGCTGATCCTCGAGCTGTTCGCGCGCGCCACCTGTTTCGTGATGCCATCCCGCATCGAGCCGTTCGGCATCGCCTACGTCGAGGCGGCCTCCGCCGGCGTGGCGAGCATCGCCACGAGCGTGGGCGGACCTCGCGACGTGATCGGTGATGGCGGTGGCGTCGTCGTCGAGCCGGATGACGAGGAGTCGCTGGTCGAGGCGATGCTGCGCCTCGCGGATCCGGCTACGGCGATCCGGATGGGCCAAGACGCCCATCAGCGATCGAGCCTGTACACGTGGCCCAACGTCGCCGAGCGACTTCTGCGCGCGCTCGGGCTGCGGGCGCCGGACGGACGCGTGCTGGCCGACTTCCTGTGAGCACGTAACGTACGCCTGCTGATGGCCTCGGGACCGGAGATCGAGGGAGCCCTGCCGCCTCCTCCCGCGGACATCCTCGATCGTCCCGAGGCCGGCGCGAAGGTGATCCGCGGGGGCGCGATCAGGGGCGGCGCCTACGCCGCGACGATCCTGCTGACCGGAGCGGTGGTCCCGCTGATGACCCGCCACCTCGGCGTCGCGGACTTCGGGCGGTTTGTCACGGCCTCCTCAATCGTGATGATCGTCGCGGGCGTGACCGAGTTCGGTCTCAGCGGGATCGGCACTCGCGAGTACGCGCTCGCGCGCCCTTCCGAACGTCGCGCGCTGCTCTCGAACCTGCTCGGCCTGCGAACGGCCCTGACGGTCGCAGGGCTTGCGATCGCGACGGTGCTGATGGTGCTTGCCGGCTACCCGCAGGTCGTCGTCGAGGGCATGCTCGTCTCCGGCGTCGGGCTCATGCTCCTGAACGTCCAGCAGACCTACGCGATCTCGCTGACGGCCCAGCTCGACTGGGGGATGGCCTCGGTCTTCGAACTGATCAACGCCGTGGTGGTCGCTGCCTGCACGGTCCTGCTCGTGGTCATCGGCGCGAGCCTGTTCCCCTTCTTCTTCGTGAGCGTCGTGTCCTCGGCGGCAGCGCTCGTGGCCTCGGCGCTGTACCTGCGCCGCCGCGTCTCACTGCTCCCCCGCTTCCAGCCCGGCGCGTGGGGCGAGCTCGTGCGGGATTCGATCCCATACGCCGCAGCGGCGACCGTCGCGATCTTCTACCCGCGGATCGGCTTGATCACGGTGTCGTTGATCTCCAACGCCGATCAGACTGGCTACTACTCGACCGCCTTCAAGGTGGTCGAGGTGGTTGGCGGCACCTCGGGGCTGATCGCCAGCTCGGCCTTCCCGATCTTCGCTCGCGCCGGACGCGACGACCACGAGCGTCTGCGCTACGCGGTCGGTAAGGTCACCGACACGGCGCTGATCGTTGGCGTGTACGTGATGCTGAGCCTGATCGTCGCCGCGCCGTTCATGATCGCCGTCCTCGGCGGCAAGGCATTCGCTCCGGCGGTGTCGGTGCTGCGCCTGCAGGCGGTCGCCCTGATGGGCGGCTTCCTCGGCGCGACGTGGAGCTACACGCTGCTCTCGCTGCGGATGCACGGCGCGCTGCTGCGCGTCACGGCTGTGGGACTGCTCGTGTCGATCGGGCTTTCGGTGGCTCTCGTCCCCGGGCTCGGCGCGAACGGAGCGTCGATCGCCTCGGCCGCGTGCGAGTTCGTGGTGGCCGGCGGTTATCTGCTCGCGCTGGCGCGCGGGCCTGCTCGGCTGCTGCCGCGGCTCACGGTTCTTCCACGGGTGGCGCTTGGCGCTGCCGCTGCCGCATGCTCGCTCCTGCTCCCGCTGCCGAGCGTGATTCAATGGCTCATCGCCTCGGTGGTCTATGTCGCGCTACTGCTTGTGCTGCGCGCGTTTCCGGTCGAGCTCCTGCACGTTCTCCCGTGGCGGCACGAATAGGATGCCGGGAGCATGACTCTGCTGGTCGAGGTCGTGGGGATCATCGTGCTCGCCGCAGCGGCTCGTGCGCTGGTCCCCGACCGCTCGATATCGCTCACCACCGCGGTCGCCGCGATCGCCGTGGCCCTCGGGGGCGTGTCGCTCTGGCTCGGCGGATACCCGCGCTTGCGCACTCTGCTCAACGAACACGCCTCGGACGAAGGGACGACGGTGGAACAGGCCGACTGGGCAGCCGGTGGAAGCTTTCCCGCCGACGAGGGGTTTCTCGCCTGGGTCGACGCCCATATCCCCAAGGACGCCACCGTCTATCTCGCTTGCAACGGCCACTGTCCAGGTGAGTGGGTGACCTTTCGCCTGACGCCTCGCGCTTTCGTGACGAGTCCTTCCGAAGCTCAGTATGCGCTGTTCTACGATATCCCACCGAGCTCGGCTGCGTACGCGCGTGGGAAGCCGCTTGAAGTGTTCGCGCCCGCCAACACGTCTGGTGACGCGGAATTCGTGGCCGGGCAAGAGGCGATTGTGAAGTTGCGTCGATGAGACCGTTCTTCGGTCCGCTCCTGCTCCACCTCGGCTTCATGGCGGCCGGCTTCGGCGTTCTGAGGGCCTCCGGGATGATCGAGACGGTCTGGTCGCTGCGCACGGTGGCTGCCGCCGGTCTCGCTTATCTCTTGGGCATCGCCGCTGTCCTGGTTACGGCGGTCATCCTGCTGGTGATCGGACTCCCGTTCACGCTCGAGACGATCGCCGTGCTCATGCTCTTGTTCACGGCGCTCCTTGGGCCGAGCGCGTTCCGAAGCCCCCCGTTTCGTCGTCTCGCGATGCCTCCGGGGTTCGCGGTGCTCGCCCGGCGGGTGCGATCGCTACCCGCCGAGGACGTCTCTTTCTGGGCCACCCTGATCGTGTTCGGCGTCATCGCGGTGCTCGGCCTCTACGCCGTCTCAAACCGTGCGATCGGCGGCGGTGAATACGACGCCTGGAACCTGTGGGCACGAAAGGCGAACCTGATGTTCCTCGGCACCCATCTGCCCACGACGGTTCTTCGCAGTCCGCGCGAGGGCTACATCCAGTCCTACTATCCGCTGCTGCTTCCGTTGCTGGAGGCAGCGCACCTCCGCGCGGTGGGGGTCCTGGACGACCGCTCCGTTCACGTTGTCGGGTGGCTGTTGCTCGTCGCTTGGGTCTTTGCCGGGATATACCTCTGCCGCCGCGTCTGCAGTCGGGCGGTGGCCGCCGCCATCTTCTGCGGAGTAGCGGTCCTGATGATCTCGACGGTCACAACAGCGTATGCCGACGTGCCCAGCGCAATGTTTCTCTCGCTGGGTGTCCTCGCGCTCGGACTGTGGCTGGATCGGGGCAGACGTGAGGATCTGGTGGTGGCGACGATCCTGCTGATCGGGGCGACCAACGTCAAGAACGAGGGAGCCGTCGGCATGGCCGCAGCCTTGGCAGCTGCCGCAGGAACGCTGTGGTTCGCGCGTGAACGCGGCCGCCTGCGTCCCCTTGCGGCAGCGGCGGGAGCGATCGTGATCCTCGGAGTCCTGCCGTGGCGCATCTGGCTCGCTGCCAACGGGATTCACGGCGATCTCTCGTTCGGCAAGAGCGTCGACATCGGGCTCCTCGTGGAACATCGCTCGCGCGTGTGGCCCGCGATCAAGTCACTCGTCTCACAGATCCAGCCGGAAGGATTCGATCCCGGCCTGTTCGTGCCGATCGGGTTGGCGGTCGCGCTCACCGTGCTCCTTGGCAGCTACGGTCGCAGGTCCATCGCCTCCTACTACCTGACGGTAGGGCTGCTGTACTTCGTCGGGCTTCTGTGGGCCTATTGGACCAGCCCGTTCACGGGCTCTGCGTACGATGCTCATGTCTTCACAACGATTGGGCGCATCACGGTGGGTCTCGCCCTCATCGGCGTCGTAGCGGTGCTGCACCTCCCCGGCGTTCGTGCGGCTCGTCGTGCGCGCCCAGCGCCAGCCGATAGCTCGCGAGCGTCCCCGATGCCGCAGCCGACCAGCTGAAGCCTGCGGCTTGGGCACGGCCCAGCTCGCGTAGGCGCCCAGCGAGCTGCGCGTCCGCGATCACCTCCGTGATCCTCGCCGCGATCTCTGCAGGGACTCGCGGGTCGAAGTACAGAGCCGCCGGCCCGCCCACCTCGCGCAGAGCGGGAATATCCGAGCAGACGACCGGAACGGATCGCGCCATCGCCTCGAGCACCGGTAGCCCAAAGCCCTCATGCAGAGACGGGACGACGAGGCAGTCGGCGAGCGCATAAAGCGACTCGAGCTCGGCCGTGGAGACGCCTCCGAGCAGGCGTACGTCCTCGTCCACACCGACGACCGCCGCGCGTCCCGGCAGCTCCCCGGTGCTGGTCCCGTGCCCGGCGATCACGAGCGCCGGACGCTCGGGCGCCGGGATCAGCGCGAGGGCGTCGATCAGGATCGGCAGGTTCTTGTGAGGCATATCGCTCGCGACGGCCAGCGCGACGCGCCGCCGTCCGAGTCGACAGCGCTCACGAGCATCCCGTCGCGACGGCCGCGCGGGAGGCGGGGTGCGCACACCGTTGGGGATCACATCGATGCGATTCCGCTCGACGCCCAGTCCGGCGACGATCTCCTCGCGCGCGGAGGCGGACACGGCGATGATGCGGTCGGAGCGGTTCGCGCCTATCTGCACGAGCATGGCAGTGCCGGTGCGCATTGGCCAGGACAGCAGCTCGGGCACAGCGCGGAAGTGCAGATCGTGGATCGTCACGACCCGTCGGAACGGCCCCCACGGCGGCGCGAAGTTGGCCATCGAGTGCAGCAGCTCGACCCGCGCCCGGCGGGCGGCTACCGCCACTGAGACCAGCTCTCCGAACGCCCACTGCCCGCGCCGGCGAGCAGATATCGGGAGCGCCACCGCGCTCACCCTGTCCCCCAGCTCGTCGCCCAGCCGCGATCCGGCGTCTCGGTTGACGAAGGCCGTGACCCTCAGCTTCGGCTCGCGCTCGATCATCGCCGCGATCAGTTCGCGTGCGTAGGTCTCGCGGCCACCGGTCTCACCGGGGAGCAGATACAGGAGATTGACGCCTACGTGCATCGGCGGTAGGAAGCTCTTGTCCGATCTCGCCCGGGCCCGTCGTGCGCTCAGCGCGCGAGTCGCCGCACGACCTGCATGTACGGCACGCAGAAGAGGTTAGCGAGCGCCACGCCGGGACCTGGTAGAAGCGGGGAATCGAGTCGATCCGAGAAGAAGTCGAACAGCTCTGCGTCCGAGCGCCGGCGCATCGCCTGCACGAGGCTGCGGCGCTCGAACAGCTGCCGGCGCAGCTTCACCAGCGAGGCATACGCTCGCAGCTTGTGGCCGAGCCAGCCGCCCAGCGCCGCGACCACAAGCAGCCCCGCCTCGCTCGCCAGCAACAGCGGGGCGAGCGCCAGCAGCGTGCGGCCTTCGTAGTTGGCCAGCACGGCGAACAATCTGTTGCGCTCGAGCAGGAACCACTTGCGCCCACGCCTACCGAACTCATAGCCGTGGAGAACGAACGCCTCCGGAAGGTAGACGACACGCATGCCGGCAATGTGCGCGCGCCAGCTCAGGTCGGTGTCCTCGTAGTAGAGGAACAGCTCGTCAACGAAGCCACCGAGTTCACGAAAAGCGCTGCGCCGGATCATCCAGCACGCACCCGAGGCCGCGGCGATGTCGCGGGGCCGACCGTGCTCCCTTGGCTCTCCGTATCGTCCCGAGGTCGAGATGCCCGTGGGATGCAGAGGGTTATCGCCGGCGTTGCACGTCTCGCCGTCCTCGAGCAGGATCTGCGCGCCCACGATCGCAACGTCGGGATCGGCGTCGGCCGCCGTGGTCAGCCGCTCGAGGCAGAGGCTGTCCGCGCGAGCATCCGGGTTGAGAACCAGCAGGTAATCTCCCGACCCACGCGCCGCCGCGAGGCTGATCCCGGCGCGGTAGCCGAGGTTGCTACGAGTCGCAATGGCCTCGACGACGGGGCTGCGGTCGCCGAGGGCCTGTGCCAGTGCGCCGTCGGGGCCGTTATCGACGATCAGAATCTCGCCAGGCGGCTGCGTCTGTGCGAGCAGGCTGTCGATCGCCGCGCCGACATCCTCGGACGGCTCGTCATAGCAGATGATCACCGCTGTCACCGACCCCGGCACTTACACGACCCACCGGGTCGAGATGCCGGCGCTCTGCCGATCCGTGTTGTCTACGCCGTCGGCGTGTACGAGCGGCGTCCGCTCGTCGAAATGGTGAAAGGTGATGATTACACCTCGTCCGGCGTCAGCTGCCAGCTCGGCGGCAGGTTCACCGGCACCTCTATCTCACCTGCGAACTCGATCGGCTCCTGCGGTCCGTGCTCGCGCACCCAGTGCGCCATCCGCATGAGACCTTCCTGCAGTGAGACCGGCTCACCGGTCCCGAACACCGTGCGAACCTTGCTGTGGTCGGAGAACGCATGCACGACCTCGTGCCGCGCCGGCAGATGTTCGACCCGCGCTGGCAGATCCACCGCCGCGGCCACCGCGTGTGCGAGGTCGAGCACGCTGTGGACCTCATCCGCACCCACGTTGAACACCTCGTTTCGCGACGCGGGCTCGAGCGGCGCGCGCGCGATGATCGGGGCGACATCGGCTATGTGACTGAATGCACGGGTCTGGGAGCCGTCGCCGTAGATCGGCATCGGCTTGTCACCCAAGAGGTTATTCATAAAGATGCCGATAACGTTGCGGTAGCGGTCGGCGATGTTCTGACGCTCGCCATACACGTTGTGTGGACGAAAGACCGTGTAATCGAGTCCGAACATGCGATGTGCGGCGGCGAGATCCAACTCGACCGCGTACTTCGAGATGCCATACGGGTCCTCGGGTGTCGGTGTCATGTCCTCCCGCATCGGCAGCTGACCGGAGCCGTAGACAGCGATCGATGAGGTGAATACGAACCGCTCGACATCGCCAAGAACCGCCTCGTTGATGAGGTTGACGCTGGCCTCGAGATTGGTGCGATAGTTGTAGCGTCGGATGTAGTGTGAAAGGCCCTCGGCTGCGTACGCAGCAAGGTGATATACATAGTCGAAGGGTCCGTTCGCCGCGAGGTGGTGGACGAAACCGGCGTCGCGCAGGTCACCCTCGATCCAGTCTGCGGACTCTGGCACGTTCTCGCGAAAGCCGCCCGAGAGGTCGTCTGTGGCAATTACCTCCATGCCGAGCGCCAGGCAAGCGTCGGCTACATGTGATCCCATGAAACCGGCTGCTCCCGTCACCAGTGCTCGCTTCACAGACAACTGAGATATCCTCCAAACCGCGTTGGATTTTGCATGCTACGCCGATACCCGACAGCCTGGCGGGCATAATAGTGCTTCCCCTGACGGCGAGCGTTCGAGGCTGCGGCTAGGCTCTGCGAGAAAGCTCTTCGACGGTCACAGCCGAGCGCGGCTCGGGCTCGGTCAGGATGTCGGCGCCGGTCTCCTCTGGGATCGCTCCGCCGGCCTGCGTTCGAGCCGCCAGCCGCTCGGACTCCTCCACCCGCTGCTGCAAGAGCGCGAGCCGCTGGGCGAGGATCTTGTTCTGGTCGGAGAGGCGCGAGACGACCAGTGAGAAGTACATCAGCAGCACCACGATCAGTCCGATCGCGACCGCGAACAGGGCGGACGGCGGATAGGCGATGCCGACGTCGTGAGAGAGCGAGGTGAGCAGTCCCTTCCACGCGACGAGCACGAACAGCGTCGCCGCGGCCAGCAGCCACAGGATCGCGTAGCGCTCCGAGAGGTGCTTGCGGCGCACGAGCTCGAACACGAACAGGAGCAGCGCGAGCGTGAGAGCGATCGCGAGGCCGCGCTGGAGCGTCACGTTGGTCACGTCGCTCGCTCCGTAGCGACGGCCGGGAAGTCTGCGCCCTCGACGGTGGGGCGCCGGCGGAACAGCCCCACGAACACCGCGAGCAACACCTTGACCATGTAGTACACGGACTGGCTCGAGGAGATCACCGACTGACCGGTGAGCCGCGGTCGCATCCGCACCGGGACCTCGCAGCTGCGCAGCCGATGGGCGTGTATCAGGAGGATCGCCTCGACCTCTGGGTAGTCGTGGGGATAGTCACGGGCGAACAGCTCGATGCCGCGCCGATTGGTCATGCGAAAGCCGGACGTCGGATCTGTCACGCGCTGGCGGGTGATGAGCGATACGACCCAGGAGAAGACGCGGATGCCGACGCGACGGGCGGCCGAGGAGCGGTAGCCGTCGCCGTCGCGGTCGAGGAAGCGAGAGCCCGTGACCATGTTCAGCTCGGGATCCGAGCGCAGGCGTCGGAGTAGGTCGTAGATGTGGAGGGGATCGTGCTGGCCGTCGCCATCCACCTGGACGGCCACCTCATAGCCGCGCTCGAGCGCGTAGATATAGCCGCCCTGCATGGCACCGCCGATGCCGAGGTTGAAGGGCATTCGCAGCACCGCCGCGCCCGCCGCCGATGCTCGTGCGCCCGTGGCGTCGCTCGAGCCGTCGTCGACGACGAGCACATCGAAGTCGGGCGCTGCCTCGTGGATCGCCGCCACGGTCGCCGCGATCGCATCAACCTCGTTGAATGCGGGAACGATTGCGAGATTGCGTCTCATGAAGGCTCAACGTGCATGAGGGACGGTCCTATTGGGCAACGCACCAGCTCGATGGGAGTTGCGCACCCAGCGCTGGGTGACTGCGGCTAAGTGTACGGGCAACGCCCGTCGCTCCGCCAAGGTCTCGCCCCGGGCGTGTGGTCATCCGGCGGGCGCCGGCGGTGGCGCGCAAGCCGCCCCGATGTGCCCGACGACGCGGGCCGGAACACCCGACGCGATTGCTCCCGCGGGCACGTCCGCGCTGACGACGGCGCCGGCCGCGACGACTGCATTGGCGCCGATGCGACACGGGCCGAGCACAATTGCCCGCGAAGCTATCCACGCGCCGGTCCCGATGACGATGTCCCGTCCCCTGCCTGGCACCGCGAGCTGGCGCTCGAGCCCTATGCGGCTTACGTCGTGCGCGCCGGTGAGCAGCGCGACGCCGTGGCCGAAGAATGCGTACTCCTCGACCGTGATGCTTCCCGAAACCGTATTGAGCAGGGCGTCGTTGAGCACGGCAGTCGATGCAACGTGCAGCCGCCCGGGTGGTCCCCACAGTCGTGGCGTGGTGAGCTCGGCCTGGCGCCCGGCGGCGAGCTCTCGACGGACGTGCTCGCCGGCGAGGGCACGGACGCGGGCGTTCAGCCACCGCTCGATGCGCTCCTGCACGGGGCGCAACAGTCGTGAGCGGCTTCGATCCGGCGTCATCGTGAGATTCGCGAGGTTAGCTGGGCGCTGGGCAGGCCGCCGGCCGATGGGGGCCGCGCGCGGTCAACCCTTCACCAGCCAGCTCAGCGTCCAGTGATGCACTGCGTAGGCGTCGGGGAACGTCTCGTGACGGCGCTCGAGTTCGTCCCAGAGATACGGGTAGAAAAGGCGCGCCGCGAAGATCGCGACGTTCGACTCCTGCTCGACGATCAGGCTCAGGAAGTGTGGTCCGTTCGCATCGGGCGAGTTGGCGCCGGTCCCGATCGTATTTTGCGCGAGTCTGGCCGCGCGAGCGAACACGGGATGGCCGGCGACCGAGCCGAGGATGGCGCTCCCGATGCCTCCTGGCACCTCAAGCGCGGCGAAGGCGTCGATCCCGCGCAACAGGGGGGTGAGCGGCCGACGGCACTCGACGTCGGTGTCGACATATACGCCCCCGTGGCGGTGCAGCACCTCGTAGCGCACGAGGTTCGACAGCTCTGAGTGTGTGCGAGCTCGCTTGCGTTCCGCCGCGCCGATGCCGAGCGCCGGCAGGTCGGCGTCGGTCCACAGCCGCATCTCCCAGTTGGGGTGATGCTGAGCGAAGCTCCTCCCGAAGTGCTCGTGCTCCTCCGGCATCGGCTTCCCGCCGAGCCACACTCGGTGAATCGTGCGCGGGATGCGTACCTTCCGCAAGCGCTTGAGACGGGGAGGCGGGGTCTCGCGGAGCCGCACTCCGCTCGCCGGCAGCTCCAGCGGCTGCTCCACGCGAACACTCAGGCGACAGGCGCAGTCAAACCAGCGCACATGCTCATGGACGATGTCGACCTCGAGCACGTAGTCGCCGGCGCTTGCCGGCGCGTCGACGTGCAGGGGCGCGAAGATGCTCTGCCCGGGAGCGACCACCCGGGGAAAGGCCGAGCGCGGACCCTCGGGCGTGTGGATGCTCAGATCGGGGTTGAGCCAGCGATAGGAGAGCCGGATCTTCGGTCTCTCGTCGAGGTTGGCGGGCCAGCGCTCGTTGCCTGCGTTGTGGACTCGAAAGAGGACGTGTCGCCGCTCGGAAGGCGTCAACGACAGGGTCGGTTCGCGTGGCTCGATCCTCGCCCGGTAGGCGTCTGGTCCAACGGTGCGCCCCTCCCACATGCGGTCCATCTCCTCCAGCGAGACGAACGGCACCTTCTCGACGGATACGGGTGGCGCCAACGCGGATGACCCGGCAAGCGCCCGCGCGATCGATTCGCGGTCCTCCTCTGGGACCGGGCGGAGCTCCAGCGCGTCACGAAGCTCCGGGAGATAGAAGGCCTCGTTTATGCGTCCGCCGCCCGGCGCGAGCAGGTGCGGGCGCCAGAACTCGTAGCGAACGGCCTTGTCACGCCTCCCATCCTCGTCGGTTGTCAGCAGCTCGAGATGGTAAAACGGCTCATCGATGTACTCGCACGGGGTGACCGGCTCCGCGTGGAGATGCTGAAGCCCGCGAACGCGCAGCGTTCCATCATTGCGCACCAGCCGATTGACGAATCCCTGCGACCATGGCATGGACGCGAGCACGTTGTCGGCGTCGGGGTATAGCCATGCCACACGCATCCAGAACTGCTGCACCTGCCGTGAAGCGAGCATCTCCGGCAGCCGCCGGAGGAACGCCTGACTCGGGACTTCGTCACCGTCGATTTTGAGGATCCAGTCGCCGTGGCATTGCGCGTACAGCCAGGCGAGATGCCGCTCGGCCTGGACGAACTCAATCCTGAACAGCTTGTCCGCGAGACGGCCGTATCCGGCCAGCATCACCTCATCCACGCGCGAGTCGGCAGCGATGACCACCTCGTCGGCGAAGGGCTGAAGGGGCTCGAGGATGGCCGCTATGCGTGCGGGAGGATCCGCCGTCAGCAGGCAAATGGAAAGCGACACACGGCGACATTATGTCGGCCGACGGCGAGGAAGCGGTTACGGTGCGTGATCGTGACTTCCTCCTTGGCAAGCCTTGACGGTTGAATGGGCCGCATCGGCGTCACCGGCGCGGCGGGCTTTATCGGATCGCATCTCGTCGAGCGGCTCATCGCCGACGATCACGATGTCGTGGGGATCGACTGCTTCACCTCCAACTACTCGCGTGGGCGGAAGGAACGCAACCTCGCCCGCCTTGTCGACGAGCCACGCTTCGTGCTGGTCGAGGACGACGTGTGCGCGCCTTCGATCGTCCGTGCTGTGCGTGGATGCCAGACCGTGATCCACATGGCAGCGATTCCGGGAGTACGCACGGCTGACCGCAAGGGACTGTGGCAGACCAACGTCAGAGGCACGACGCGGTTGCTCGATGCACTGGAACAGGCGGGTGTGCAGCGTGTGATCCTCGCGTCGTCGTCGTCGGTTTACGGTCAGTCCTACCGGCCGGTCCGTGAGGACGAGTCGCCCGCGCCCTGTTCGTTCTACGGCTGCACGAAGCTGGCCGCGGAGCTCAGTTGCAGGCGCTCAGGTCTGGAAACGGTTGTCCTCCGGTATTTCACGGTGTACGGGGAACGTCAGCGTCCCGATATGGCCTTTGCCGCATTCATCGCCGCGACCTTGGACGGCGGAGTCGCTCACCTCATCGAAGGAGGCGAGCACGTGCGCCATTTCACATTCGTAGGAGACGCAGTCGACGCGACGATGCGCGCGCTGCACGCCCCCGCAGGTGCGGTCTACAACGTGGCCGGGCCGAAGCCCGCGACGGTCGTAAGTGGTCTCCGGCTCATCGAACAGGGCCTCGGCAGACGCGTTCGCGTACGCCGGTTGCCCGCGCACGAGGGTGAGGCGCTGAGCACCAACGCGGACATCTCGCGAGCGCAGCGAGATCTCGCCTGGCGGCCACGGGTTGCGCTCGCGGAGGGGCTACGCCGCCAGATCGACCGAGCGCTCGGCGAGTACCGGAGCCCATCGATGGTTCTTTGAGTATGGCAGCGATCCCGCAGCTCACGTTCGATGACGGACCGGCGCAGGACACCGAAACGTTGCTCGACGTGCTCGCCCGCCACGGCGTGACGGCCACCTTCTTTCTAGTCGGCGAGCGCGTGGCTCATCGTGAGCGAGTGGTGGAGCGGATAGACCGGGATGGTCACCGGTTGGGCAACCACTCCTGGGATCACCCCGACCTGCGAACGCTCCCGCTGTGTGCGGTCCGCGACCAGCTGACCCGCACGAGCGACACGATCGAGGCGGCGAGCGGCGTGCGGCCGAATGTGTTTCGGCCTCCGTACGGCTACACGAGCGTCCCAATCGAAGAGACAGCCGCGAGCCTCGGGATGGGCACGATGCTCTGGGATGTGGACACCTCCGACTGGAGGCGCCCCGGTGCGGAGGCGATCGCTCAGGCCATCGCCTCCGCGGCGCCCGGCGCCGTCGTGCTGCTGGACGGTCCCCGAGACAGAGCTGGAACGGTCGCCGCAGTCGAGCTTGCGCTCGCCGCCGCGCAAAGGCGCCTGGGCGGCGCGCACTAGAAGCATCCGTGCGCTCAGGTCGCTGAGCCCGCTCCTGCTCGAGCGTGCAGAGTTCCGCGCGCAGAGCATCCAGCCACGACAGCGCCGCGCAATCCAGTGGGAGATCATCTACCACGAGCAGTACCTGAGACGTGAGTTGCCGCTGCGGAGCAGGCCGACCCTTGGCAGCCATCTGCAGCTCGCGCGAAGGCGCCTGGGCATCGAGCGCGTCCGCGATCTGGACCACGCGCTCTCGGGCGGTCGGCGCGGACGCGGCAGGCCCGCCTCGGCGATGGCGGCAGCGGTGGGACGCGGGGTCGGTAAGGCCTCGCACCGACCGATCGGGCTCGGTGAGCTCCTCGACCTCGGCGAGGCTGAGCTCTCCACGGGCTGGGGGTGTCCGTGAACGGCTCGGCGGTGGCCGAGCTAGCGATCGACCACAGGGCGAACCTGCGCGGGGAGCCAGTGATCCTTCCGCGCGAGGCGGTCGCTGGCCGCACCCGCCTGGATCTCGTGCTGAGCACGCCCGACGCGAGCTCGCCTGCGCGCCTCGGCCGCGACGACGATCGTCGCGCCGCTCCAACTGGAGCTCGAGGCAATTCCGTTCCTCGGCACGTCGGGGCGCGGACTGCAGGTCGAGTTGCTCCTCAATGGACGCCGGCTGACGTCGCTGCGCTACGACGGCCCTAACGGGGTCCCGTCGCTGGCGCAGGTGCCGCTGCCCGCGCCGGTGGTGGGCGAGCACGGCGACATCCTGGTTGAGTGGCGGATCCGCGATCCGCGCTCCCCACAGTCGCTGGGAGTCTCATCCGACGGCCGCGCTCTGGGGCTGTTCGTGCGGCGAGTCGTCCTGGTCGAGCGCTCGAGCGCTCGTGCCACCGGGTAACGCGCTGATTGGCGGCGCATTCGCTCAAGCCTAAAGCCGGGCCTTCCGATCTCTGGAGGGTAATGGTTCGGCTCCTGAGCATCCCCGCATCTCGGTGCGGCGTTGGGCCGCGGTCCAGGCTGCTGCTGCCGTTGGGGGTCCTGCTGGCCGGCTTGCTGGCGGCGGTCCTTTCGAGCGCGAGCGCGGGCGCGGCGGTCATCGTGATCGGTAGCCCGCTGTCGGTGCCGGCCACGCTGAACACCTCCGAAAACCTCGGCTACCTGGGCACCAACACGGGGGTGCCGGTCGGCCCCGAAGCCCCGGACGGCATCTTTCACACGTTTCACTACGGTGCGGACACCGCCGTGTGGAACGCGGCGCAGGCCAATGGCTCTCCGAGCGTGCCCGCGACCGGCCAGGCGGTGAAGGTGAGCCTCGAGGGCTGCGCGCGGCCTGCCGCCGGTGGACCACCACCGTTGACCCAGATCCACTTCCAGGACATCTCTCCCCTGTCCGAAGGAGGCGCGAGGGTCAATCTCACCTCGCAAGCGTTCGAAATCCCAGTGTGTGGGCACAGCGGAGCGAGCGGCTCGACCGTCACCACCTACGAACCCACCAACCTGTGCGTCAGCAACGGCGACTATGTCGCGTTCAACGACGAGGGGGGGTACGTAGAAAACATCTACCGCTCCGGCGTGCCCTACAAGGTGCTGGGCTCGGTGCGGGGCTCGATGGCGGATTCGTTCCTGCGCAACGGCGGCACCGGTGATGGCGCCACCATGTCTGCGTCTGACCGCACCGCCAACGACGGCTTCGCGTCGACACAGAACGAGGAACTGATGATGCAGGTGACGCTCGGCACGGGCCCCGACGCAACGCACATCTGCGCCGGCGGGTCAGCCGGCCTGCCGCCGGCGTTGCCGCCCATCAGGATCGGTCCCCAGACCGACGGGATCAATCAGGCGCGGGTCGTTGCGGTCGCCATCTACTGCAGGCTCACCCCCGAATGCAAGGTCATCGCGACGCTGAGCCTGGGAGGCAGGCGGGTGAGCGTCGGCAGCGGCACCTTCACCGTGCTCGGAAAGACGACGAGCCACCTGCCGATTCGTGTGGCGCCGTCCCTGATGCCGCTGATCCGCAGGCACAACGGCGTCTTTACAACGCTTACCGCCGTCGTCGCCGGCAAGACGATCTCACAGACGATCGACGTCAAGATCCTGTAGCGTCAGGGGCGTGCGAGTGGTGCGACCTGGCGCAGGGGGGTTCCGGGCCAGGCCGGACCAGACTTAGACCGTCACGGAGGAACGGAGGACACGATGAACAAGAAGCTTCTCGCCAGTGTGGTGCCGGTGCTTGCGATGGCTGCGCTCGCAACGATGCCGCTGGCGGCCCAGGCCGGACCTACTCCGCACTGGTTCAGCGAAGGCAAACTGATAGTCGGGGAAGCCGTACCGGTCAAAACCGCGGGCAAGCTGACGTTCGACCTCACGCAGTTCGGCGCAATGGTTACGTGCAAGGTGAAGGACACCGAGACGATCACCAACCCGCCGACCGGCGCACCGGGCACAGACGAAATGACCTCGTTCAAGCTCTCGGGCTGCGCGACGCCGGTGGGCACGCCGAGCATCTGCACAACCAAGATCGAAGTGATCGCGCTGGGCTTGCCGTGGCCGACGCAGCTCGTGTCTGAACCGCCGATCAGGGACGTGATCGCAGGTGTGGCATTGGAATTCAGGTGCAAGAAAGGGATGTCCTATGGTGTCTTTACGGGCACGCTAAGTCCCAAAGTCGGTAAAAGCGTCCTTGAATTCGAAGGGGGTGCAATGCTCTCTGGGGGATTCGGAACAGTTACAGTCACCGGCAAGGACACACTTAAAGGACCCTTGGGCGATAAGAAAATCACCGCGGCCTGAGGTGGCCTGCGCGCGTTGACACAATCGAGTGTGCGTGAGGCTGTCTATGGCCTGACGCACACTCCGCGGCTAGCTCCCTTGCGCTAGATCCGCCAGTCCCAGCAGCGCAGCTCGTGTGCTGGATGCTCGGTTGCGACGGCAGCCGCGGCGCCGGGCCCGATCTTCGAGCTCGACGATCCACGGCTCGCGGGTGCTCGCGCCGGTGGGATCGCCTCTGATGCCCGTCCCCAGGCACTTCAGTCGCGCCTCGTGCCGAACCCAGTCCCGTAGGAACGCCCGCCGGCGGGCGGCCGGACCGAGGTGTTCAAGACGCCGCGCCTCGCCGGCACCGAAGGCGCGCGCGGCGAGCGCGACCTCATCGATCGGCCCGCGGGCGAGCTCGACGTCGACGCCAACGGGCCCCGCCGCGTTGAACGCATAAAGCGCGAGCGGACCTGAGTGCGACACGTTGAACGACAGGCCGGGCGAGCTAGCCGAGGAGTGCGGCTGCGCAGGGGCCGATTGATCCGCCTCCTCGACGAGCTCAGGCTTGCCGTCGGCGCCGCTGCTGAAGCGCAGCGTTTCGGGGTGCTGGCCCGTGTAGCGCCCGATCAGCGCTCTGAGCACGCCGCGAGAGCGCGTCCACCGTCGGCGCTTGCGCTCGTGCACGATGGCTTCGGCCCGCGCGTGCTCCTCCGCGCTGAGCAGCTCGACCACATCGTCGCCCACGGCTTCCAGGTCGGCTCGCCACAAGTGCAGCGTGTTCGCGGCGAGATGCGGATGCGCCGGCCCGGGCGTCCAACAGCGGTCTGACGCCGCGGGCATCTGTGGCTCGAGCAGCGCCGCGCAGATGCGTTCAGTCATGGACAGGCTCCGTGGACGGCAGTGTAACCGCGCTGACTCGTGCCCGGCGAGTCTCGATCAGCGAGCTTTGCCGCGCGAACGTTGCCACGGCGGTTACGCTCTTGCGCCTATGCGCGCCCTGTCGGTCCACCTCGCCGGCCTCGTGGTGATCGAACCGACCGTCCACCCCGACGAGCGGGGCTTCTTCTGCGAGACCTACAGGCGCCAGTGGAACGCGGACGTGGGGGTCCCCGAGCGAGAGCGGTTCGTGCAGGACAACCATTCGCGCTCGACGCGCGGGGTGCTACGGGGCATGCATTTCCAGGTGGGCGCCGGCGTCGCCAAGCTCGTGCGCTGCGCGCGCGGGCGGATTCTGGACGTCGCCGTTGACCTGCGCCGCGGCTCCCCCACGTACGCGCGCTGGGAGGCGGTCGAACTGGATGACGAGAGCATGCGCGAGCTGTACGTGCCGGTCGGCTTCGCCCATGGGTTCTGCGTGCTCAGCGACGTGGCGGACGTGCTGTACAAGCAGAGCGCCTATTACGACCCGGAGCTCGAAAGGGCGATCGCCTGGAACGACCCCGAGCTCGCCATCGCGTGGCCGCTGCCTGCACACGAGCTGAGCGTCTCCGAGCGCGACGCGGCCGCGCCGCGGTTGAGCGAGATCGCCGACGAGCTGCCGTTTCAGTGGCATCCTTAACGGCGAATGCATGCCCATCTGCAGTGGCTGCGCGAGCGCACCAACGGCTACACCGTCACCCCCGAGCAGTACGTGCGCGTCGCCTACGTGGCGCTCGGCGCGCTCACGCTGATCGTCCTGACCGGTGCCGCCGTGCGGCTCACAGGGTCCGGCCTCGGCTGCCCGACCTGGCCGAAGTGCTATGGCAACGTGTACCCGCCGCTGAGCACGCACGCCGTGATCGAGTTCTCCAACCGCCTGATCACGGTGCCCGTGTCGATCGCCGCGGGCGCCGCCTGGCTGGGCGCGCTGCGCCGCCGCCCGTACCGGCGGGACCTGATGTGGCTTGGTGCGCTGCTGCCGCTGGGTGTGGTCGGTCAGGCGGTGCTCGGCGGCTTCACCGTCAAAGGCGCGCTCGACTACGGCTGGGTGATGGGTCACTTCGCGCTGTCGATGCTGATCCTTCTCGCCGCGGTGGTGCTCGCCTGGAGGGCGTCGCACGAGCCGCACGAGGAGCGCCACGACGGTCGCTCGGCGTACCGTCCGGCCGCGGACGCAGTCAGTGACCGCACGATCGTCGGGGCGGCGCGTGCTCTGGTGGCGCTTGGCGCGCTGACGATCTTCGCCGGGACCGCCGCCACCGCTGCCGGCCCGCACGCTGGCGGCTCACCGGGCCAGCGGATCAACCGGCTGAGCTTCGACGGGCGGGGCACGATGGACTTCGTGATCCACCGTCACGCCGAGATCGCGTTCGTGTTCAGCCTCGCCGCCGTCGGCCTGTGGTGGCTCGCGCGTCGGCGGGCGGCTCCCCCGGCGGTGCAGCGCCCGCTGACCGTGGTGTGCGTGCTGCTGGCGCTGCAGGGGGTCGTGGGGCTGGATCAGTACGAGACGCACCTGCCCACCGAGCTCGTATGGGTGCACGTGGCCCTGGCGTGCGGCGCCTGGCTGGCCGTCCTGTGGGCCGCGTGCGCCGCTGGGCGCCCGGCGCCCACCCCTGCGCCAAGCGGCGCACAGCGGACCCTGGAGGGCGCCAGAGGGGCGCCAGAGGCCCTCGCGCCGCTTAATTCCCCCGGAAATTAGGGCTTGTTCGCTCCGCATGGCCCGTATTTGCGTGTCTGGCCGTCCTCACCACCGGTTAGCCTGCTCACAGCAACGACACTCGAGAAGGGAGTGGCATGACCAAGAACGAGCTAGCCGAACAGATCGCGGAGCGCACTGGACTGGCCGCCAGCCAGGCACGGCAGGTGGTTGAGGCGGCAATCGAGGTCGTCTCCGACGAGCTGGCCGCCGGAGGTGAGGTCGCCCTTGCCGGCTTCGGCAAGTTCAGCGTCAGCCACCGGGCCGCCCGCCAGGGGCGCAACCCCTCGACCGGCGCGACCATCAACATCGCCGCCTCCAAGGCGGCGAAGTTCTCAGCTGCGAGCGCCCTCAAGAAGCGCCTCAACGACTGATCAGCCCGGGCGAACATCGCCGATGTCACCGGCCCGCCCGGGCCGGTGATGTGCGGCAGCCGGCAGGGCAGCACGGCGCCTGACGCGCGGGCGCTAAGGTTTCCCTGTCATGACGCCGAGGCTGTCGGTCCGGCTGCTCGCAACCCAGTCCGACGGCCGGCTGGTCGAGCTGGTAGCCCAGGGCAACGAGCTCGCCTTCGAGGCGATCGTCCTGCGCTACCGTCGGGCACTGCTGCGCTACTGCGGGCGAATGGGGCTGTCCGAATCGCGCGGCGAGGATGTCCTGCAGCACGCTCTGCTGCGAGCCTGGCTGGCGCTCGAGCGTGGCGACGATGTGCGAGAGCTGCGGGCCTGGTTGTACCGCATCGTGCGCAACACCGCTGTTGACGCCCTGCGCAGAGGCGCCGAGCAGCATGCTCCGCTTCCAGACGACGCACAGCTCGAGCTGAGCGTCGGAGCGGGCGCCGCTCCCGACGCGGGCCTCGCCGTTAGGGCGACGCTCGGCGAGCTCGCCGGTCTGCCCAGGCTGCAGCGCGAGGCGATCCTCATGAGCGCGGTGGAGGGCCGCTCTTACAGGGAGGTCGCGGGGACCCTGGGAATCAGCGAGGGCGCCGTGCGGGGCCTGCTCTATAGGGCACGAACCGCCCTGCGCGGAGCGGTCGCAGCGCTGACCCCCCAGCCATTCCTCAGCTACAGCTGCAGCGGGCGCGGCGGGCCGTCGACAGCGTGCTTGGCCGAACTGTGCGCGTGCGGCGCCGGCGGCATGACAGCGACGCTGACCCGCGGCGCAGCGGTGGCGCTGACGGCAGCGGCCGCGGTCGTCGCTGGCGTTGCCGTCGTCCCCCACCACGCCCGCCCGCGCGGTCCGGTGGCGGCGCTGGCGGTCGTAGCTCGGCCTGGGGACGCGGATGCCGCGGCGCTCCCGCGCGGCGCTACCTCGCCGGTCACCGAGAAGCTCACCGCTCGGGCCCTCGGCTCCTCGTCGCGACTCTCCGCAACAGGCTCGGGCACCGGCACTGGCTCGGACTCCGGCGCGGCTCCCCGCGCCGAAGCTCCCATGAGCTCTCGCGGCTTGCGCGCTCCGGCGAGGTCATCCGAACCGACTGCTGCCAACGGCCAGCCCGCGACGCAGCGCAGTCACGCCGGTGCCGCGCCGGCCGCGGAAGCCGCGCCAGCGGCTTCCGCCGCGCGTGTCAGCTCCACCGAATCCACGCCCCCGACCGCCCCTGCCGAACAAGCGGGAACGCCACCGACCGTCAGTGAAGCCCCCGCTCCGACCGGAGGTGAAGCCCCCGCCGAAGACCGGGAAGCGAGCGAAAGGGCGGGCGGCGAGGACCCCGGGAGCGAATCGGGCGACGACGGCTCACAGAAAGGCAGCTCCCCCGGCGGCGAATCCGACGACTCCCACCCCTCCGGCGATGACGGCGGCGGCGGTGGCTCCCCCGCCGCCGAAGGAACGGCGGCGGAATCGCACGATCATTAGCTGCGAGACGCCGGTACGGCTACCGTCCGGTTCAGGCCTGGCGCGAGCGGGCAAAGCGTTCCAAGCCGTCCTCGGGGACCGGCTCCCAGCTGACGGCCGAGTCGACAAACTGCCGGTAGTGCGGGCGGATGCCCGGGTCGCGGTCGAGCGTCCCCAGTCGCACCGCCACCTCCTCATCGGCGAACGGGTCGCCGCTGAACAGTGCCGACCCGCACGTCGCGCAGAACAGCTTCGGCACGCCTGCAGGCGGCTTGAACGAGCGCAGCTCCTCCGCGCCCTGCAGTAGCCGAAAGCCGGTCTGGGGCGCGCGGCCGTTGGCCGAAGAGCCGGTGCCGGTGCGCCGCTGGCAGTGTGTGCAGTGGCAGTAGCCGGCCGAGAGCAACGGTGCGGTGATCTCGAACCGGATCGCGCCGCACAGGCAGCCGCCCTCGAGAGGTGCTTGGGGCGACGGGACGCTGTCGGAGGTCGGTACGATTGCGACACCGTAGCCTGCATCGGCCGCGGGCTGCCAGCCGCCGCGCGAGTCCCTGCGGCGGGCTGGATACCGGATCCGTTCAGCGCTCGGTGGCGTGGGGTGAGAATCGGTGCCGGCGGCCGATCTCGCCGGCGTGTGCCTTTGGCGCTTCGAAGGTTGCCCGAGTCAGCGGGGAGAGACGATCAGGGGTGCGAGCGATATCGGGATGTCTCGACCGCGAGCGAAGTCCCCGCGTGGATCCGGATCGCGTCTCTCAGGCTTGCGAACGGTCGTGCATCGGAGCCCGAGCTGGCACCTGCGGTGGGCACGGATGCCATGGTGCCCGGGCAGCTCGCACGATGTGCGTGGGCAGGGTGTGGGAGGGACGCGCAAAACGCTGTATCTGTGCGGTTTCGCGCGTGTCCCGCGTCTTGATTAGACGGGGGTTACTGGCGTCTGCGACGACCTCGACGATGGCGGCGATCAGCCTCGCTCGCAGGACCCCCGTTTGGTGGCTGGTGCCCGCGGATACGCGTTGTGGGCGGGCGCGCGGGGCCTCCCGGGAGGGCCTGAAACCCCGCTTGATTCGGGTCTGACCTTCCATGGTGAGCTCTTCGCGTCCCTCCATAGTCCCCTTATCCTCCTCCAAAACCCCTGCCACTACTTCACAAGCTTTGTGGGAAGGATAAGAACACATCGCGACGAGTTTGTCAAGATGCGATCGTCGTTCAGCCGCCTTCAACCGAGGATCCCCGACCCAAGGATTAGGGTCCAGGCGCCGCAAACCTAAGGTTTCAGGGGCGCCGAAGCACGCATCAGGGCGGTGCGACCGCGCTGCCTCTAGGGGTCACTGGTTGCCCGCGAAGTGGCCCTGACCCCCGTCTAATCAAGACCGTGGCCGCCCCTGCGGGGGCTCCCGAGAGCACGTCCATCGTCGGTCTCGATCTCGGGCAAGCTGCCGCGAGCGCCGAGCTCACGGCGCGCTGCTCGGCCGCAGACCGGCCGCCCGAGCAGGCCGGGTCTCAGGATGGCGGGGCTCCGCTCGCGCCCCCGATTGCTGTCAGCTACCGCACGTCACTGGTGCTGCGCACAATCGCTCGCGAGCCGCGCTCGAGCAACCGTGAGATCGCGGCGGCTGCAGGGCTTGGCGATCAGGGCCAGACCTCGCATCTGCTGCGCCGGCTGGAGCGGCGCGGGCTGATCGAGAAGGTCACGCCCCGCAGCGGCTCGCGGCGGGAAAACGCGTGGCTGCTGACGCCCTGCGGGCGGGGCGTCATCGACCTGCTCAGTTTCGGTGGCCCCGCGGCGCCGGACGCTCCAGGCAGGGCGAGGGTCAGGCAGGCCGCGTGATGCGCTACGAGCTGATTCATCGCGGCGCGGCGCCGCGCTGGCGCAGCGCGCGGGCCGAGCTGCGCGTGGTGGCGCGTCACGCGTGGCGTCTGAGCTCGCCCGCTTACAAGCGTGCGTCGGTGCCGGCACCGCCGGTGTCCGCACCGATGACGAGCGTGCATTCGTGCGGGGGCCGCTGGTCCCGGCCGGATGTGCTGTTGGAAGTGACAGGTGCCGGGGGTCTTCCGTGAGGCGGGGTCCGGGCGTCGGTCGATCATAACTCGAGGGGTAAAAAGGAGTGATGGAAAGAATGAGACATGTAAGGATGCTAGGGCTCTGCCTGATCGCCGTGTTCGCGGTCGTGGCTGTTGCGGCGACGGCTGCGTCGGCGGCTACGCCGGAATGGGGCAAGTGCGAAGCGAAAGCCGGCGGCAAATATGCCGACTCCAACTGCCAGACGAAAGCCAAAAAAGGCACAGGCGCGTACGAATGGATAAAGGGCGCAACCCGCAAAAACGTCAAGTTCTCAGGCAACAACGTCGGCACCGGCGGCGTCCTGTACTCTAAACTGTACGAATGCGAGGGTGAATTCGGTTTTGCGAGGGTCCCACGCGCGAAGTGCGAAGAAAAAGGCGGAACACTAGTATCCGCCGGACACGTCGCTATTGAATGCGAAAGCGAGCACAACACGGGCGAAACGGTCGGTAAGGACTCGGTGGGTAACGTATCCGTCAAGTTCCTGGGATGCAAGCTCTTTGGCTCGCTGCCGTGCTCAAATGGCCCGACTGAAGGGGAAATCCAGGTAAATGCCTTGAAGGGCGGGCTGGGGTACATCAACAAAGCCGAAAAGAAGGTGGGCGTCCTCCTCGAACCGACCAAAAAAGGTGGTGAATTTGCGAAATTCGACTGCGGCAACCTTCTCGAGGTGGTGGTTGGTGTAGGCAACTCGAAAGAAGGCGCTTGGTACACACCGGAAAGCCATGGTGGGTATGACGGTATCATCTCGCCGATCAGTCCGGTCAATACGATGACCAGCCACTACGAACAGGTATACACAGTGGCGAGCGCGGAAAGTCCGGAAAACATCCCGAGCAACTTCGAAGGTAAGCACAGAGAGCTGCTCGAAACGTACGACTACACTCCGGAAAACCCGGAAAACAGTACCATGTGGCAGCAGGCTGGCGAGGAAATCACGAATGTGAACACACCGGAAGAAGAAGGCGAGATCAAAGCGTAAGTCGCCTGCTGAAATTATGAGGTCGTGCGTGGGGCCACGATGGCTCCACGCGCCCTCATAAGTACCGGTGCGCCATAGAGTAACGGTTTAAGAGAGGTAGGGGTACCGCTGATGAGCGGCCTGCGGACATGCGGCAGAGGACGGACAGGCTCTCGGGGGTTTGGCTCGCGTGCGTGGCGTCGTCGGTCGCTTGAGATGTCGGCGATCATCGCGGTGTGCTCCTGTCTAACGGTTGTCTTGGGGTTGGTGCTTTGTGATGCTTCCGCGACGGCGGCGACGGGGCACGAGTTTCTGTCGAGCCTGCGCGAAGCGCCTGTGGGTACGGCGTTGAAGGAACCCGGGGCCGTTGCTGTGGACCATGCGACAGGGGATGTGTTCGTGGTTGATCCTCCTGGAGGGGTCGTGGATGTGTTCAGTGGGACCGGGAGCTACCTGACCCAGTTTGGTGAGGGTGCGCTTGAAGCTGTAGCCGTCGATGAAGCGAGCGGGGACGTGTACGTCGCCGACCCTGGGGCGAGCGCCGTGGATGTCTTCAAGCCGGACGGTGTGGGCGGGTATGAGTTGTTCTCGAAATGGACGGGGGCGGGTACGCTGGCCGGGGAATTCAGCGAAGTGGCCGGTGTCGCGGTGGATGACTCGTCAAGCTCGGCGGCGGGAGATGTCTATGTCGTGGACTCGGCTCAGGACGTTGTGGATGTCTTCAAGCCGACGCCCGCGGGGCCGCAAGAAGCGGACGAAGGCGAGCTCGTGCGGACTTTGACGAGCGCGAAGCTGGAAGAACCGAATGGTGTGGTGGTGAGCACCGCGGCGGGGACGGCTGGGACGGTGTATGTCGCCGATAGCGTCAAGGGCGCGGTCGATGTGTTCGGCGCGGAAGGCACGTACGAGAAACAACAGATCACGGGGGCTGGGTCGCCGCAGGGTTCGTTTGCCGGGAAGGAACATGAAGAAGGCAACGTGACTGGAGTTGCGGTCGATGAAGCGACGGGCGATCTGCTCGTCGCTGAGGCCGAACGACGTGTCGTGAGCGAGTTCAACGCTGCGGGAGAATGGGTTGGGTGGCTGACGGGTGCCGCGCCCGGGCGGTTCGGCGAGCCGCATGGTGTGGCGGTCGGCGCCTCGGGGGACATCTATGTGGCGGATCCAGCTCTGGGGGTGGTGGAGGCGTTCGGGCCGGGCGTTGTGGTCCCGGATGTCAAGACCACCAAAGCGTCGAAAGCCGAGCGCACGGCCGCGATGCTGAACGGGTCGATCGACCCTGACGGCAAAGCCGCGAGCTACCGTTTCGAATGGGGCGAAAGCGAAGCCTACGGACACAGCACGGCCGTTGCGAGCGCCGGAGAAGGCGAAACCGAAGCGAACGTCACGACGGTGCTTGAAGGGCTGAACTCAGCCACGACCTACGAGTACAGGATCGTCGGTGAAAACGCAGACGGTGTGAACTACGGCGTCAACATCGAATTCACCACGCATCCGGCGGTCAGTGGGGTCACGACCGGGTTGGCGTCGAAGGTGGAACCGAGCAGCGTAACGCTGAGTGGCTCGCTGAAACCGGAAGGGATCACCACTAAGTACCACTTCGCATACGGCGAAACGACGTCCTACGGGAAGGACAGCGCTGAAGAACAGACGAGCGCCTCGGGCACGGTGACCGCGGAAATGGGACTCAGCAGCTTGACGCCGAACACGACCTACCATTACCGGCTGGTCGCTGTCAACGAATACGGAACCACCCTCGGCAGCGACCGCGAATTCACGACCGCTGGGCCGCCGCGGATTACGGGCGAACCGACCACTGGCATCGGCCACGAAGCGGCCACACTCCACGCCCGCGTCAATCCTGACGAGATCGCGACGTCCTACCATTTCGAATACGGCGAAACGAACGCATACGGCACCGAACTGCCACTGGGCGGCGCGAATATCGGCGCCGGCTCTGAATCGGCGGCAGTAGCGGCCTCGCTCACTGGACTGACGATCGGCACCATTTACCACTTCCGCGTGGTGGCCAGCAACCAAGCGGGAATCACAACAGGATCCGACCAGACCTTCGAAACGACACCCCCGGCGCCGGTGGACGCTGAGTACGCGACCGAAGTCGGCAGCGGCGAAGCGACGCTCCACACCCAGATAAACCCGCTGGGCCACGACACCACCTTCTACTTCCAGTACGGCACCGAAACATGCGTCGAACACCCGGGCGTCTGCACGGAGATTCCCGCTCCCCCGGGAGAAGACATCGGCGCGGGTGAAGAGGACGTCGCCAAGACCGTGCATCTGAGCGCGCTGAAACCGAAGACGACCTACCACTATCGGGTTCTCGCGATCAACTCCCTTGGCACGACCGAAGGCGCCGAACACACCTTCACGACCCAGCCAGAAGGAACCCCGTTCGCATTGCCCGACGGCCGGGCGTGGGAGATGGTCTCCCCCCCCGACAAGCAGGGAGCCCCCGTGGAAGGGCTGACCCGCGAAGGCGGGCTGCTACTCGCCTCCGAAGGCGGCGACGCACTGACGTATGTCGTGGATGGCGCTCTCGGTGAAGACGTGCAGGGCGACCGCAGTCCGGAATGGCAGCAGGTCCTCGCGACTCGCAACAGCCGCGGTTGGAGTTCGCAGGACATCGCCACGCCCAGCAGCAAAGCGGAGGGCGTGACGGCAGGTCAGACGCCTGAGTATCAGTTTTTCACGCCGGACCTGTCCAGTGCGCTGGTGCAGCCAGCAGGGCAGGGCGCGGAACCGCCGTTGGCGCCTGGGGTAACGCAGGCCACGATGTATGTGCGCAATGACGTGGCTGGCACGTATGTTCCGCTGGTCACCGAAGCGAACGTGGCTCCGGGCACCGTCTTCGGTGCTCAGATCCATTTCGTTGGCGCAACTCCCGATCTCAGCCATGTCGTGATCGCCTCAAACGTGGCGTTGACCGGTCCCTCTTCGGCGTCAGGCTTGTATGACTGGGCGGCCGGTGCGCTTCAGCTCGTGAGCGTGCTGCCCGGCGGCACGCCCGCGAAGGGGCTGGTGGAACTCGGCTATTCCCACGACTCGGCGAACGCGATTTCTGGCGACGGTTCGCGGATCATCTGGACAACGGCGGAAGAAGAACCGAAGCTTGGACATCTCTACATGCGGGACACCGCGACGGGGGAAACGATCCAACTCGACGCCGCGCAGGGCATCGCGGAACCGCACGGAAGAGGTACCGCGCGCTTTCAGACGGCCAGTAGCGACGGCTCGCGCGTGTTCTTCACTGACAAGCAGCGGCTGACCGACGATTCCACCGCGGAACCGACTTCAAACAGGCCCGATCTATATGAGTGCGAAATGGTCGAAGAAGCGGGCAGACTGGGGTGCAAGCTGACAGACCTCACGGTCGATCAGAGCCCAGGTGCGAACGCGAACGTGCAGGGCCTACTGCTCGGCACCAGTGAAGACGGCGCGAGCGCCTATCTCGTCGCCCAGGGCGTTCTCGCGGGCAACGAAAACGGCAACGGTGAAACAGCCGCGGCCGGCAAGGACAACCTGTATGAGGTTCACTACGACGGCATCCGATGGACAACGACATTCATCGCGGTCCTGTCCGGCGAAGACAATCCTGAGTGGGAAGGGAACAGGCTCGCAGACACAGCCTTTTTGACCGCGCGTGTCTCGCCAAGCGGACGCTATCTCGCGTTTATGTCGGCGGCGAGTGTGACCGGCTATGACAACGTCGACGCCAATCCGGAAGCAAAAGGCGCCCGCGACGAGGAGGTGTACCTCTACGACGCGAGCAATGCGAGCTTGAGGTGTGTCTCCTGCGATACGACAGGCGCACGACCGACTGGGGTGTTCGACACAGAAGGGGTCGGTGAAGGGCTCGGCCTGCTCGTGGATCGGCGCAAGGTGTGGTTCGGGCACTGGTTGGCCGGGAACATCCCGGGGTGGACGGCTGAGAACCTCACAAGTGCGCTTGTCCAGTCGCGATACCTATCCGACGACGGACGGCTGTTCTTCAACAGCACCGATGATCTCGTGCCGCAGGCGATCAACCACAAGGAGGATGTCTACGAGTACGAGCCTGCGGGGCTCGGGAGCTGCGAAAGTACAACGGGCGGATGTGTAGCGCTGATCTCCTCGGGCAGCTCCAGCAAAGAATCGGCATTCATCGAAGCTACGCCGGAGGGCAGCAGCGTGTTCTTCGTCACCGCGGCGCAGCTGCTGCCGCCGGACACCGACACGGCATTCGATATCTATGACGCGCGAGAATGCACACAGGTGGCTCCGTGCCTCACCCCGCCCTCGCCGGCGCCCGCTGGGTGCGGTACCGCCGACGCCTGTCGTCCTGCTACCCCTTCAGAGGAATCACCGGTCAGCGGGTCGGGAAGCGCGACGTCCACGGGCTCGGGGAACATAGCTCAGCCCCCGCACGCCAAACAGGAAATCAGGGGCATCAAGACGCACACGAAGTCGCTAAGCCGTGCGCAGGAGCTCTCAAACGCGCTCAAGAGCTGCGAGAAACAGCACCCAAAGAAGAAGCGAAGGGCATGCGAAGAGCGCTCCAGGAAACGCTATGGAGCCAGGAGCACGAAAGCGAAAGCGAATAAGAAGGCGAGTACGAAGCGGTCTTCTAGCAGACGCTCGGCCGGAGGGGGTGCTCGGTGATCCACCTATGGCTGCTCGCAAGATCGGACAGGTGTGTAAGACGGTTCTCGCTGCTACTGCTTACGGTCGCTCTCCTGCTGGGAACAGCGGATGTGGCGCCGGCGCTCGCCCAAGCGCCGTGGTGGCAGATCGGCTCCGAAACCGTGCCCACACATCTGTCGCCGGGAGGGCAAGGTCAGGTCATCCTCGTGCTGAGCAATCTCGGTGACGCGCCGGTCGACGGTCGCAAAGAACGGGTGATCATCACCGACAAGCTCCCGTCCGGGCTCACGGCCACTGCAATAACGGGCCCGATTAAGAACGGCACCCAAGTGGAATGCACGCTCGCAACAATGGAATGCACGTTCACGGGGACCCTCAACCCGTACGAACAGATGTTGGTCGCGATCACAGTGAAGGTCGAAGAGCCGCACGGCAGCGTCACATCGCTGTCGGATGAAGCGAGCGTGGAAGGCGGAGGGGCGGCGAAAGTCTCGAGAATGCTCCCGCTGCCGGTAAACGGCGAATTCGCAACGTTCGGTGTGGCGGGCTATGAACTGGCTCCGTTCGACGAGGACGGAACGCCGGCCGCGCAGGCCGGCGGGCACCCCTTCCAGCTCACCACGACGCTCGCGTTGAACCAGACTACGGCACGGTATCCCGTCGAGCTGCCCAAGGATCTGCAGTTCAGCCTGCCGCCTGGCCTGGTCGGCAACCCGACCGCGGTGGAACAGTGCACCATGACAAACTTCTTTGCGCTCGTAGAACAAACCAACCTCTGTTCGCCGAGCTCGGTGGTGGGCGTCGCGACGGTCGTCGCGAACGAACCTATCGCCAAGATCATCACCCAAACGGTCCCGGTGTTCAACCTGGTGCCCGCTCAGGGCGAGCCAGCGCGGTTCGGCTTCGAGGTCGTCGGCAAGGTCCCGATCGTGATCGACACGTCTGTGCGGTCGGGTCGTGACTATGGGGTGGATGTGAGCGTAGAGAACGCTACAGAGACGGCTGGCTTGCTGAGCAGCCAGGTAACGCTCTGGGGAGTCCCGGGCGATCCGCGCCATAACAATGCACGCGGATGGGAATGCGTCGCGGGCGGTGCATTCGCGCACCAGGTCAAAAGGATCTGTCCCGCATCGAGCGAAGAGCCCGAAAAGCCGTTTCTGAGCCTGCCGACCTCGTGCTCTGCGAACCCGCAGGAGGAACCGGTCATCTCCTCCATAGAAGCCGACTCGTGGGCTGAACCCGGGCAGTTCTTGGGAAGTGAATACGAGTGGCTCTCGGGCTCCGGCGAGCCGCTCGGCTTCCAAGATTGCAGCCAGCTGCCCTTCACGCCTGAAATCGGCGTTACACCTGAAGAGAGCAGCGCGGAGACGCCGACGGGCCTGAGCGTAGACGTGAAACTGCCTCAGAAGACGACGCTTGAAGCGAATGGTATAGCGGAGGCAGACGTGAGGAATGCAACGGTGGCGCTGCCTGAAGGAATGCAGGTGAACCCCTCGGCGGCAACTGGACTGGAAGCATGCTCTGAGGCGGCGGTCGGTTTTACGGGCGTCAACGAAAAGACCGAGACGGATGAATTCACGGCGTCCAGGCCTTCGTGTCCGGAGGGGTCGAAGGTCGGTACACTCGAAATCGAAACGCCGCTCTTGTCCCACAAGCTCACCGGCAGCGTGTATCTCGCTGAACCGGCGCCGGGCGGCGAAAATGGAAAGAACCCCTTCGACTCGCTGGTGGCGTTGTATCTGGTGGCCGAAGATCCCGTGTCCGGGGTGCTCGTCAAGCTCGCCGGGGAAGGGAGCCTGAACGCAAGCACGGGACGCGTGAGCACGACCTTCCACAACGCACCGCAGGTCCCGTTCGAAGACCTGAAAGTCGACCTGTTCGGTAAGGAAAGAGCGCCAGTTAGCACGCCGGCGTTCTGCAAGGGCTATCCCAGCAACGCCGTGTTCACGCCATGGTCCGGCACAGGCCCGTACAGCGTCTCCTCATCTGCCAACGAATTCGAGGTCTCGTCCGGGGTCCGTGGGGGGGCGTGTCCGGGTAGTCCGCTGGGGTTCGGACCGGAATTCAGCGCGCAGAGCACGAACACGACCGCGGCTGGGTTGACGTCATTCACGGTGGAAATCGCTCGTCCCGACGGCGAGCAGGCATTGTCCGGGCTGACGATGCATCTGCCGACAGGCATCGCGGCGCTGCTCTCGTCGGTGACGCCGTGCGTCGAACCGCCGGCGGGAGTGGAATGGTCGTGTGGTCCTGAAAGCCTGATCGGGCACTCCACGGCGATATCGGGCTTGGGCGGCTATCCAATCACGCTTGGGGGACGGGCTTATCTGACGGCGGGTTATGACGGTGCGCCGTTCGGCCTGCTCGTCCAGACTCGCGCAAAAGCGGGCCCGTTTGATCTGGGGAACGTGAATGTGCGCTCGCGCATCAACGTCGATCCGAATACGGCGGCGGTCTCGATCACGACCGATCCGGGTCCACGGCACGAAGCTTTTCCGACGATGATCAGGGGCATCCCAGCACAGATCAAACGGATCGTCGTGAACGTCGACCGGGAACACTTCGAGTTCAACCCGACCAACTGCAGCCCGATGGAGATCGACGGGAGCCTCAGCGGCTCAGAAGGAGCGACCGCGACGGTGTCCTCGCCGTTCCAGGTCAGGGAATGCGCAAGCCTGCCGTTCGCACCGAAACTCACCGCGATCGCAGGCGGGCATGGCAGCAAAGCGAACGGGACGAGCCTGCAGGTGACGGTCACCTCGGATGGGCTGGGGCAGGCGAACATCGCGAAAGTCGATCTGGCGCTGCCGGTGGCGCTGTCCTCGCGCTTATCGACGCTGCAGAAAGCGTGCACCGAAGCGACCTTCAACGCCAACCCCGCGTCCTGCAGCGAAGACTCGGTGATCGGCTACGCGACGATCCACACGCCCGTGCTCTCAAACCCGCTCTCAGGCCCCGCGTACCTGGTCTCCCACGGTGGCGCGGCGTTCCCGGACGTGGAGTTCGTGCTCCAGGGCGAAGGCATCACGCTGCTGCTGGACGGCAAGACCGACATCAAAGCGGGTGTGACCTATTCGCGCTTCGAATCCGCCCCGGACGCCCCGTTCACGGTCTTTGAAACGGTGCTGCCGGCGGGGCCGCATGGGGTGCTCACACCGAACGTCCCCGAACGCGAAGACTACAGCCTCTGCAAAACGAGCCTGCAGATGCCGACCGAAATCACCGCTCAGAACGGCGCCCTCATCGACCAAACCACCAGCATCATCGTCACCGGCTGCGCCGGCGTCAAGAGCAACAAGGCGGTCAAGCTCACACGGGCACAGCTACTCGCAAGAGCCCTGAAGGCGTGCAGGAGAAAGTACAGGCACGACCACAGCAAACGCGTCGCGTGTGAAAAGCACGCCCACAAGCACTACGCCGCCAAAAAGGCGGATCGCAAGACCGCCACCCACAGGGCAGCACGCTAGCTCCGCAACACCCGCAGGCGCATGGCGTGGGCGTCTCGATCGATCAGCCGCAGCCGGTGTTGTTGCCGCAGCTAGAGCACGTGTAGCACGATCCCGTCCGCTGCATCATGCCTCCGCACTGGCTGCACGCCGGCCCGAGGTCGAGTCCGTGCAGCCGCGCGGGCACGACCGGCGGTGAATCCGTGAGCGCGGCGGTGGCCGGCGCGCTGTGGCCGCCGTTGCCGCCAGAGGCCTGGGGTGTGTCCCCGGGCTGATCCTCGGCGCCGGGCCCGGCCGTGTCGGAGGCGATGAGCGACTGGGCAGCCTCCTGTGCGGCCTTGCGGGCCCGGACATCCGGGGTGAGGATGCCGAGCTCCTCCTGGTTGTCGGTGTCCAGGAAGCGCGAGGCCAGCCAGCGCATGATGTAGTCGGGCATCGATTTGGCAAACGGGATCTCCGGGTTGCCGGTCACTCCCTCCGGCTCGAAGCGCATGTGGCTGAACTTCCAGACCAGCGTCTCCAACGGCACGCCGTACTGCAGCGCGATCGAGATGGCGGTCGCGAACGAGTTCATCATGCCGCGCAGCGTCGAGCCCTCCTTGCCGATATCGGTCAGGAAGATCTCCCCGACCGAGCCGTCCTCGTACATGCCAGCGGTGATGTAGCCCTCGTGGCCACCGATCGAGAACTTGTGGGTGATCGACTGGCGCTCGCGCGGCATGCGCTTGCGCCGCGGCCCGGCTTCCGCCAGTGCCTTGCTCACGGCCTGCTCGACGATCGCGTCGACGTCGACCGGCTCCTGGACGCCCTGCTGCGCGTCGGTGCGCAGCGCCTGCGCGGTCTTGGACCCGTCGCGGTAGATCGCAAGCGCCTTGATCCCCAGGTGCCACGCCTGCGTGAACGCGTCGGCGATGTCCTCGACCGTCGCCTCCTGCGGAAGGTTAACGGTCTTCGAGACCGAGCCGCTGATGAACGGCTGCACGGCACCTAGCATCTTCAGGTGGCCCATGTGCGAGATCGCGCGCTCGCCGACGGCGACGTCGAACACGGGCAGGTGCTCCTCGCTGAGCCCCGGGGCGCCGATAATCGTGCCGTGCTCGGCCAGGTGGGCCTCGATCTGCTCGACCTGCTGCTCGGAGTAGCCGAGCGTCTGCAGCGCCAGCGGCACGGTGCCGTTGACGATCGTCATCTGTCCGCCGCCCACCAGCTCCTTGAACTTGACCAGCGAGAAATCCGGCTCCACGCCGGTGGTGTCACAGTCCATCAGGAAGGAAATCGTGCCCGTCGGCGCGAGCACGGTGGCCTGCGCGTTGCGGTATCCGACGCGCTCGCCCAGCTGCACCGCCTCGTCCCATGAGCGCCGCGCGGCCGCCAGCAGCTCGCCGTCCTGGCAGGCCGCGTCGGGGATCGCGTAGGAGGCGTCGCGGTGCATGCTCATCACGTTGTTGTGCGGCTCGCGGTTGATCGCATATCCCTCATAGGGACCTAGTACCGCGGCGACCTCTGCTGAGCGCCGGTAGGCGCGGCCCGTCATCAGAGCTGTGATCGCAGCAGCTGTGCCGCGTCCGGCGTCTGAGTCGTACGGCACGCCGTCGGCCATCAGGTATGCGCCCAGATTCGCATAGCCGAGCCCCAGCTGGCGATACGCGCGCGCGTTGCTGGTGATCTGCTCGGTCGGATAGCTCGATGGCGCGACGATGATCTCCTGGGCCAGCAGCATGATGTCGACGGTGTGTTCGAAGGACTCGACGTCCAGCGTCCCGTCGGCGCGGCGAAACTTCATCAGGTTGAGCGAGGCCAGGTTGCAGGCTGAGTCATCGATACTTAGGTACTCACTGCACGGATTAGATGCGGTGATCGGTCCCGTGTTCGGATTGGTGTGCCACTGGTTGATCGTCGTGTCGTACTGCACTCCCGGGTCCGCACAGCGCCAAGCCGCCTCTGCGATCTCGCGCATCAGCTCTCGCGCCGGGATCGGCTCGCCGATCGGCTCGCCCGTGGTGCGGGCAGTCAGCCGCCACTCGCCGTCCTCCTCGACGGCGCGCATGAACTCATCGGTGACCCGCACCGAGTTGTTGGCGTTCTGGTACTGGATCGACTTGAAGCCCTCGCCGTCGATCGACATGTCAAACCCCGCGTCGCGCAGCGCTGCGGCCTTGTCCTCCTCGTTGGCCTTGCACCAGATGAACTCGCGGATGTCCGGGTGGTCGACGTTGAGCACGACCATCTTGGCGGCTCTGCGCGTCTTGCCGCCGGACTTGATCGTGCCGGCCCACGAGTCGGCGCCGCGCATGAACGACACCGGGCCCGAGGCGGTGCCGCCCTTGGCGAGCGGCTCCATCGAGCCGCGGATGTTCGACAGGTTGATGCCCGAGCCGGAGCCGCCCCTGAAGATCATCCCCTCCTTGGTGTTCCAAGCGAGGATCGACTCCATCGTGTCCTCGACGGAGAGGATGAAGCAGTTGTGGACCGCGACGTTGTTGGTGAGGAACTCGTTCGATTCGGTCTGAATGTCGTAGACGTTCATCTCGCCAAGGGGCTCGATCGAGACGATCTCCTCCTCACGCAGGTCGGGACAGCGCTTCGGGCTGCGCAGAGCAAGCGACTGCAACAGCTTGTCCTGCTTCTCATGTCCCACGAAGCCGATCAGCTCGGCGAACCGGGCGCGCTCGGAGCCGATCGAGATCGCGACCTCGTGGAGGTCATGGCGATCGCTGCGCTTCTCGCGTTTGTGAACGCGGCGCGAGTAAACCCCCAGCGTTCCAAGAAGCAATTGCACGTCCTCGGTCCAGCGCTCGCCGATCACGGCGAACGCGATACGCGCACTCTCGCAGTCGTGCTCACGGCGTATCGACACATACCCGTCGGCCTGGAAGAGGCTCCGCAAGTAGGCTGCGATCTCGTCGTGCGACGCAGTAAAGAGTCGTTGGGGAACCCGCATCTCCGTGCCCCGCGCGAGCAGACTCCAACGCTCGACGAACGCGCGGAGAACCTCTCCGTAGAGGCGGATACGACGAACACGTGTCGTCTGTGTGTCCGCCTCACGAACCTTACGATGCACCTCGGGGAACGCGATGTCCAGGTTCTCGATGACCCAGTCGAACTCGTCGTCGCTGGCGACCTGGAACTCGATCGTCAGCGAGCGGTTGGTCCCGGTTGCGTACTGGCCGACAAATCCGTCGGCCTGCAACCAACCGGCAAGCGCAGCCTCGGCAACTGCGACGCGATCGGTCTCATCGAGAAGCTCGAATGCCGCGTCGACGCCGCCGGCGCCGACCGCGACCCGCACGGGCTGCGCGGTCTTGCAGCGGTGTGGGTGCAGATGCATGCGCATTCCCGTACGCAGCTGATCTACGCGCAGCCATTGCGGCTGCGAGCGCCGTTGTGCGACCGCCTTGACGACGTGGTCGGGCGTGGCTTCGATGAAGCTGCCGTTGCGCAGCGTGACTCGCCATACCGGCTTACGGCCATTGTCCTTGACAGCAATCACGTGAGTGGTCCCCGCGGAGTCGTAGACCTCACGACCAACCTCTTCGTTCTCGACGATCTCACCGATGGGGACCATTCCCTCAGGCGTAGACACCAGCGCATGGTGGGGCAGGCACGCCGAGCACTGGGGCGACTCCTCGAAGCCGACGTTGAACCACACGGGCGAGTTGAACGCGGCCATCTGGCGCAGCAGGATGTGGGTGAGCTCGTGGTTGAAGGCCCTCGCGTCCTCTTCGGCTGCGAAGTAGCCGCCCGCGCGTCCCCAGCCCGTGATCGTGCCGGCAACGCGGCTGATTATCTCCTTGACCGAGCTCTCCCGTTCGGGCGCGCCGATCTGACCCCTGAAGTACTTCTGGGCGACGATGTTGGTGGCGTTCTGGGACCAGCTCTTTGGGAATTCGACGTGGCGCTGCTCGAACGCGACGCGATCGCCGTGGCCGATTCGCGCGTCGCGCAGCTCCCATTCGACGGTGTCGAACGGGTGCACTCCGGGCGTCGTGAAGAGACGTTTGATTGTCAGCGCCGTCTCGGCTGATACGTCTTGAGCTATTGCTGTCTGCGGGGCGCCATCCATCTAACTTGTCTCCTCGTCTCGGGCCGCAACAAACCCTCAATTTGCGGCTAAAATACAGTGTTTTTGGGGGTAACACTGAATCATCCGCCTCCGGTCGGACGGACCTTTTCTAGTCGCGGAGCGAGGTAAGATCGACTCCCTACAGGATAGCGGACGACCGCTCATAGCCCGTGTTTTTGAGGCCCAAAAAGAGCGGGTTTTGCGAGCTCCGTGCGGTGCGCGCGAACCCGCCGCACCGACGCGCCGCGGCCTACCGTCCGAGCCGAGCCCAGTCGCTGAATTCGGCCCAGGTGGCCGACGCGCGGAAGCCCGCCTCGGCCATCGCGTGGCGCATTGACAGGCTCCGACGGGGCTCGAAGGCCAGCAGGCGAGCGACGCCCCAGGCGAGGCAGCCGAGCGCTATGAGCGCCGCGAGCACGGCGGCGGCGATCGCTGCGCCGGAGAGCTTGCTCTTGTGCGTAGAGCTCGCGCGGGTCGGAGCGCGCACGGGTGTCGTGGTCGTCGAGGGCCCGAATAGCGGCGGCACCGTGGCAGCCGTTGGCGTCGTGGCTGCGGTCGCGGGAGTTGTGCTCGTGCGGGTGCCCGTCGCCTGTGCTGGTGTGTTGGTATTCGGGCCGAGCAACCCTCGTCCTGTCGCTGGATGAACCCTGGCCGGGGCGGTAAGCGTGGTGGTCGAGGTCGTGCTCCCGGTCGGCTTGACGGTTCGTTTGACGACCACCTTGCCGCCCTGGACTTCGATCGGCAGGCCGAGGATGGCCTCGGCAGGCGTCGCCGACCCAAGCACGAGCAGCACGACCGCGAGCGAGAGCCCGAAGCGCCGTGTGCGCGGGTGAGCGATGGCGGTGCGCATGCTCGCAATGCTAACTCAGCTGCCGTCTCTGACAGTCAGCTGCTGGCGCCGACAGCGCATGCGCGCACCGCGTCAAACGTCGGCGAGAGGCCACAGGTCGGCGAGCGCGGCGAGCGCGTCGCGCAGTACCGCGTCGGGTGGCTGGCCGGCGTCGATCATGCGGATTCGATCGGGCTCCGCGCGCGCGAGCTCCTCGTAGGCGGCGGCGATCCTGGCGAAGAAATCCTCGCCCTCGCGCTCGAGGCGGTCGGGCTCGACGGCGCGCTGGCGCTGTCGCGCGCGCCCGGTAGCCGGAGCGATGCGCAGCAGCAGCGTGCGGTCGGGCGCGAGCGGCCCGGTGGCGAACACGTTGATCGCGCGCACCTCCTCGATCCCGAGCGCGCGCCCGGCGCCCTGGTAGGCGAGCGAGGAGTCGACGAACCGGTCGAGCAGCACGACGGCGCCGTCGTCGAGCAGCGGCTGTAAGCGCTCCTGGACTAGCTGGGCGCGGGCCGCGGCGTACAGGAGCGCCTCGGTTCGCGGGAAGACGGCCAGCGTGGGGTCCTTGACGAGCGCGCGAATCCGCTCCGAGGCCTCGACGCCCCCGGGCTCGCGCAGCAGCTCCACGGGCGAGCCGCGGCCGGCGAGCTCGCGGGCGAGCGCGTCGGCGAGCGTGGACTTGCCGGCGCCGTCGAGCCCCTCGACCGTGATCAGCGTGCCGCGCGCCACGTGCGCACGGTAAACAGAAGCGGGCTCGAGCGCCGATCTGAGCGCGGCTCGATCAGCGGCTGCGAGCTTGCGGGAGGCGTACCGACAGCAACAACGCTGTATAACCATAGCTATACAGTCTTTTGTTCGTGAGACTATCTACGATGGCCGGAGATGTCCGTCACGGCTCCATCCGCCGCCGATCACGCTGACCCACCCCCCGGCGCGCTGCCGGGCATCGATGCGCATCCGCACGCGCGCGCCGTGCTGATCCCGGCGCTGCCGCCGCAGGGCAGTCCTTCGCACGCGTACCTGTTCCACGGCCCCGCGGGGACGGGCAAGCGCGCGGTCGCTCGCGGGTTCGCGGCGGCGCTGCTGGCTGACGGCGCGCGCAACCCTGCGACGGTGGCGGAGCGGGTGGCGCGCGACTGCCACCCGGACCTGACGTGGGTGACGCCGTCGGGCGCGGCGGAGATGCTGGTGGCGGACATCGAGGAGCCGGTGGTTGCGGCGGCTACGCGTACGCCGTTTGAGTCCCGGCGGCGCGTGTTCGTGATCGAGGCGGCGGAGAGGATGAACGACCAGGTGGCCAACCGCCTGCTGAAGACCCTGGAGGAACCGCCTGCGTTCACGCATCTGCTGCTCCTGGCCGATCGCAGGGAGGACGTGCTGGCGACGGTGACCTCGCGCTGCCAGCACGTTCGCTTCGACCCGCTGCCCTCAACGCTGATCGCGCGGCGCATCGAGGGTGTTGAGGGCGTGCGCGCGCGGGCGTGCGCACGACTGGCGCTGGGCGACGCGGAGGTGGCGGCGCGGCTAGCGAGCGAGGAGGGCGAGGTGCTGCGGGCGGGCGCTGAGGAGTTCGTGCGCTGCGCGCTGGAGGGCTCCACAGGCGGGCGCCCGTGGTTGGGGCTGCTGGAGTTGGCGAAGGCGGCGGGCACGGCTGCGGGCGAGCGGGCACAGGAGCGGATGGAGCGCGAGCTGGAGCTGCTACCAGCGAAGGAGCGGAGGCGCTACGAGCGCGAAGGCGCGGAGGCAAAGCGCCGCGGCGAGCGCCGCGCGCGCACGGTTACGCTCGATCTGGGGCTGCGCCTGGCGGAGCTGTGGCTGCGCGACATGCTGTGCGTGCGCGAAGGCGCACGGGAGCTCGTGTACGCAGTTGATCGCGTCGAGCAGCTATGTCAAGACGCGCTCGACCGCGACGCGTCAGCGCTGCGGCGGGCCGTCGAGCTGGTTGCGGACACGCGCCTGAGCTTGTCGGTTAACGTGTCGGAGGAGCTGGCGTTGGAGGCGCTGGCGTATCGCCTGGAAGGGCTGCTCGTGAGGGCGTGAGGCTGGGTCAGGCCTGTCAGGCGATCGGCCCGAGGTTGGGCTCCAGACCGAAGGTCTCGAAGGCCATGAACTTCGAGAACTGGCGGTTGTCGGGGCCGTGGAAGTCGGCGGAGCCGGTGGTGATGAGGCCAAGCTCGGCGCAGCGCGCGACGAGCAGCTCGGTCTGCTCGCGCGTGTGGGTCACGTAGAAGGCCTCGACGCCGTCGATTCCGAGGAGGTGGAAGCGATCGATGCTGGCGAGGACTTCGTCGGCGTCGGAGATGTCCCAGAAGGGGTGCGCCCACACGGCGACGCCGCCGGCGTCGTGGATGGCGTCGATGGCCTCGGCGACCGTGGGCGTCTGGCGCAGCCGGAAGGCGGGCTTGCCCTCGATCAGGTAGGCCCGGATCAGCGAGCCGACGTCGTCGATGTTCTCCTGGCGCAGGCGCTCGGCGTTGGCGGGTGCGCCGAGCACGGCTTCGGCGAGGTGAGGCCGACCGATCGGTTTGCCGGCGGCGACGCGAGCGTTGAGCTGGTGTTCGTCGAGCTCGAAGCCGAGCTCCTTCAGCGCGGTGGCCATGCGCATCGTGCGCTGCTCACGATCGGCAAGGAACTCGGTGAGCTTCTGAGTTAGACGGACGCCGGTGTGGTCGATGTTGTAGCCGAGGATGTGCAGTTCGCGGGGGACGGCGGAGCCGTCGTCGACGGCGGAGATCTCGACTGCGGGGACGACGCGCACGCCGTGGCGCTGGCCGGCGGCGACGGCCTCGGAGACGCCGCTGATGGTGTCGTGGTCGGAGAGCGCGAGCAGCTGGACGCCGGCGTGGGCGGCGCGCTGCACGACCTCGGAGGCGGAGAGGACGCCGTCGGAGTGGGTGGAGTGCGACTGCAGGTCGAAGCGAGGCGCCATCGCTGGCAAGCGTATGTGATCGCGTCAGGAGCTGGCGTGCTCGCGTGCGGGCTCGTGACAGTGCAGGCTGGTGAGCGCGGCGACGCGGCGGTGGACGACGCTCCTGAGCGTGCGCACGGCGCCGTGGTAACGACGAGCGGTGCTGCAGAGCGCTCGGTCGCTGGCGGCGCTGGTGCGGTCGAGCGTCGCGCGCGCGGCGTCGGTGTCGACTGCGCGCGTGCACGCGTCGAGCCACAGGACCTCGAGGTAGGCGAGCGCGGCGCCGACCTGGTCGTCAGGGATCAAGCCGGGCTGCTCTAGCTGGCGCACGATCGGCAGCACCTCGGAGATCAGCCAGCGCTGCTCGCTGTGGGCGCGCAGGATCAGGCAGATATCGGGGGGATGAGAGGTGTTGGCATGGTCGCTCATGAGCCGGCATTCGGTTCCGCGGCGATCGAGGGTCTTCGGCTAGGAGGCGATCGAGGGCTCGCTTTGCTTGGGGTCTGCTTTGGGCTTCGGCGTGCCGATATGGCTGCTTTAGAGCCAGGGCTTTGGTCTCCACGCTTCTCCAGTCTTTTGGTGCGTTTTGGGTGTGCTCAAGAAGCGAGCGGGGTTGGGCCGATGAATGAACAGGGAAAGGCGACCGGAAAGAGAGATGCACGTGGCTGACACCGACCCGACTGGCCGCACCGCCGGGCAGTACGCGCGCGCTACGGTGAAGCGTCTGCGCATGCGCACGCTGGTGACGCTGGGGGCGCTGGCGGTGGCGACGGCGCTGTTGGGGCGAACGTTCGGGCTCCACGACAAGCGTTTTCTGGCGTCGGAGATTGCGCTGCTGGCGAGCATGTTTGTGATCTCGCGCTACGTGCTGCCGCTGGTTGAGCGCCGCGATCGCGGCGCCAAGGGCGAGGAGCAGGTGGGGGGCCTGCTCGAGCAGATGTCAGATCATGGTTGGGAGGTGATCCACGACGCGAGCCTGGGCAGGGGAAACGTGGACCACATCCTGATCGGCCCGCCGGGGGTGTTTACGGTCGAGACGAAGAGCCATCCTGGGCCGGTGCGCGTCGCGCGGCTGCACGGCGGGACGTTGAGCCAGGCGCAGGCGCAGAGGAGGGCGATTGAGCGGGTGACGGGCTTGGAGGTGGAGCCACTGATCGTGTTCAGCGGCGCTTGGGTGGACAGGCCGATGGCGCGCAGGAAGGGCGTGCGTGTGGTTCCGGCACGAATGCTGGTGCGCTATCTGGCGAAGCTTCCGAGGAGCCTGTCGCGGCAGGAGATCGAGCGGGCGCGCGGGCTGGTGGCACAGGCGCTGCTCGAACACAACACGCACCGTCGGGCCGCAGGCGGGCGCTGGCACCGGGTCCGCTTGCACCGCCAACCGTTGGTGCGGGGGCGCGGCGGGCGCTAGGTTGATTGGCGAGCATGTCGATCTCACCGTTCAGTGCGCGGCCGGCCTCTCCGGAGGGTGAGCGGCGACGCGCGCGCCTGGCGGTGTTGATCGCGACGGTGGGGATCGCGGCGACGCTGCTGGCGTACGCGATCTCGCCGGGAGTACGCCATGTGGTGGGACATGCGGCGCACAGCGTGAAGGGCGCGGTGGGCAACGTGCTGGACCGCGACAAGGCCGAGCAGGAGCACGCGCGTGCGAAGACCACCAAGCAGTCGACCAAGCAGTCCACCAAGCATTGAGCTGAGGGCGCGGTAGCTTGTAGGGGTGGCGAGCGCTACAGCGACGAGGGCGGCGACGGCGACGGCAGGCGCGCATCGCGCGGATGGGCTGGCGGGCGGAGACCGCGGGCGGCTGCCGCCGGGCCCGAGGTTGCCGGCGATGGCGCTGACGGTGGCGTGGGCGCTGGCGCCGACGTGGGTGATGGACCGCTGCGCGGAGCGGCTGGGTGAGGCGTTCACGCTGACGTTCGCGCCGAGCGGGCTGAAACTGGTGATGTTCAGCGACCCGGAGACGGTGAAGGCGGTGTTCACGGCGCCTCCGGAGGTGGCGCCGTCGGCGGCGGCGAGCTCGCCGGTGGCGCCGGTGGTGGGCCACAGCTCGGTGCTGGTGCTGACCGGGCCGGAGCACGTGCGCCAGCGCAAGCTGTTGCTGCCGCCGTTTCACGGCGAGCGGATGCGTGAGTACGAGGACGTGATCGTGGAGGCGACGAGGCGGGACATGGCGGACTGGCCGCTGGGCGGGCGCATGCGCCTGCAACAGCACACGCGGCTGATCACGCTGGAGGTGATCCTGCGAGCGGTGTTCGGCGTGGAGGCGCAGCGGATGGAGCCGCTGAAGGTGGCGATCGGCGAGCTGTTTGAGCCGATCCAAATGGTTGCGGTGTTGCGGGCGCTGCTTCGACGCCCGAGCATGGAGCGTCCGACGGGGGCGATCGGGCAGGCGCTCGACCGACTGGACGCGCTGATCTACGAGGAGATCGGACGCCGTCGGGCGCAGAGCGACCTGGCGGAGCGGACGGACATCATGTCGCTGCTGCTGCGGGCGCGCGACGAGGACGGCGAGGAGATGACCGACGAGGAGCTGCGCGACGAGCTCGTGACGCTGCTGCTGGCGGGGCACGAGACAACGGCGACGTCTGTGGCGTGGGCGGTTGAGCGGCTGGTGCGCCATCCCGACAAGCTGCGGCGCTTGATGTCGGAGATCGACGCGGGCGCGGAGGGCGGCACGGACGAGTACATGACGGCGGTGGTGAACGAGACGCTGCGGGTGCGCCCGGTGGTGCCGATCGTGGTGAGGATGCTGACGCAGGAGCTGCAGCTGGGCTCCTACCTGATTCCAAAGGGCACGAGGGTGGTGCCGTCGATCTATCTGACCAACCGCAACCCGCGCGTGTATGACCGCCCGGATGAGTTCCGCCCGGAGCGCTTCCTGGGGGCGGCGCCGGAGACGTTCTCGTGGATCCCGTTCGGCGGCGGGATCCGCCGCTGCATCGGTGCGTCGTTTGCGCTGCTGGAGATGAAGCTGATCCTGCGGACGATGTTAAGCGAGCTGGAGCCGCGGGCGCCCGGCGGGTGGAGGTGGCGCCGCGGCGAGTGGATCAGGCGGCGGGCGATCACGCTGGTACCGGCGGCGGGTGCGGAAGTGGTGTGGGAGCGCCGAAGCGGGAGGTAGCGTTTGGTGGATGCGCGCGAGCACACCGACGACGCCTGAGGAGCTGCTCGAGCGCTTCGGCTTGAAGGAGTTCAGGCCGGGTCAACGAGAGGCGGTGGAGGCGGCGCTTCAGGGCCGCGACAGCCTGGTGGTGATGCCGACTGGTGGCGGCAAGTCGCTGTGCTACCAGCTGCCTGCGCTGGCGACCGATTGGTTGCCCGAGCACCCGCTGGTGGTTGTGGTGAGCCCGCTGATTGCGCTGATGGCGGACCAGCTGCGACGGCTGCACGAGGCGGGCGTGAGGGCGGTGATGCTGGCGTCGGGGATGGAGGACGGCCACAACGCGCAGGCGCTGAGGGAGATCGAAGCTGGGGCGACGCAGCTGGTGCTGGCGGCGCCGGAGCGGTTCGGCTCGGGCGCGTTCCGCGCGGCGTTGTTGCGCAGGAGGGTGGCGCTGTTCGTTGTGGACGAGGCGCACTGCGTGGCCGAGTGGGGCCACGACTTCAGGCCGGACTACCTGAGGCTGCGCGACGCGATCGCATCGCTGAGCGACGGCAATACGGCGCAGGGCCGACCGCCGGTGATGGCGGCGACGGCGACGGCGACGCCGCGCGTGGCGGAGGAGATCGCGGCGCGACTGGGCTTGCGCGATTGGGTTTCGATTCGCTCGGGCTTTGACCGCCCGAACATTGCGTTTGATGTGTTGAGCGCGGAGGGAAAGGGGGCGATGGCGCGCAAGCGGGCGGCGCTGATGCACGCGCTGGAGGACGGCGCGGCGCGGCCGGCGATCGTGTACTGCGGCACGCGCAGGGACACCGAGGAGGTGGCGGAGAGGATCGCGGAGCGGGCGATCGCGACGGTGACCTACCACGCGGGAATGAGCCCGGAGGCTCGGCGGGAGAGCCAGGCGGCGTTCATGGAGGGCCGCGCGGAGGTGGTGGTGGCGACGAACGCGTTTGGCATGGGAGTGGACAAGGCTGACGTGCGCACGGTGGCGCATTGGGCGCTTCCGACGAGCCTGGATGCGTACTACCAGGAGGTGGGCAGGGGCGGGCGCGACGGCGGGCAGGCGCGGGCGTTGCTGCTGGCGTCGCGGGTGGACCTGGGGAGGCTGATCCGCTTCATCAAGGAGCGCGAGACGACGGTGGAGGACGTGAAGCGCTATGTGGCGGGCCTGCGGCGCGGCGCGGAGGACGGCGTGCTGGCGATCGGACATGGACAGCTGGGTGAGCGGGAGCGGGTGCTGCTGTCGATCGCGGAGCGGGCGGGCGCGGTGGAGCTGAGCCCGGGCGGTCGCGACGGGCTGCTTGTGCGCGTGACGGGCCGTGGCAGCCCGCGCAAGGCGTACATGGCGATCAAGGCGGCGAAGGACCGCGGCTGGGAGTCCTACCGGTCGATCGAGCGCTTCAGCGCCGACGGGCAGACGTGCCGCAGGCGCCAGATCTTGGACCACTTCGGCGACGCGGCGCAGGGCGCGCCGACGGGCCGCTGCTGCGACGTGTGCGACCCGGACGTGGCGCTCGAGCGGGCGATGCAGGCGCCGCTCGCGCCAGCGGGGCGCACGCGCGCGGGCAATGGCGCACGGGCCGCACGGCCAGAGCAGGATGACGGGCCGGTGGACGAGCGCGAGTTCAACGAGCTGCGGGCGTGGCGGCTTGAGCGGGCGGAGGGCAAGCCGGCGTACACGGTGGCGACAGATGCGGTGTTGCGGTCGCTGCTACGCACGCGACCCCAGAGCGTGGGGGACCTGCTGGAGATCAGGGGCATCGGGCGGGCGTTGTGCGAGAAGCACGGAGAGTCGCTGCTGGCGATGGTCGCGACGCTCGATGCATCCGAGCGCAGGGCGGCATAGCAGGGCCCACGCGCACGCGCGGGCTCCACCCGAGCGCGTTTGCGGCGCTAGCATCAGGTGCCGCGCCGACGTAGCTCAGCTGGTAGAGCACTTCACTCGTAATGAAGGGGTCCGGGGTTCGAGTCCCCGCGTCGGCTTCATCGAATGCCCTGCAAATGAGGCGGCTTTGATTAGGCGTACAGGGTCCGGAAGCGATGTTCGGGCCTCGGGTGGGAACGGCGGTTTGATCTGGCTCCACTGCGCCGCCGCGCCGGGGCCACTGCAAACCGCCGCGCCCATCGGGTGGCAACAAAGGCGCAACACCCCGCGCGCCGGCGCGCGGACGTGCTGGTACGCCAGCGTTCTTGCCGCTCGTTGTGCTTCCAACTGGTGTCTATTAGATACCGAGCCAGTTCACGATAGGTCGCGGTGGATCAACTCGTCGAGATACGCGAGGTCGCCGACAGTGTGGTCCTGCACGCGAGGATGGAGGGTTGCTTCAGCCTGCGGGTAAGGCGATCGGGGTGGCCAAGGCACACGGCACCGCGGAGTCGCGGGCCTCGGGTGAAACGGGTCGTCGGCGGGCCGTCGAGAGCCCAGGGCCGTAACACCGTGGCGGGGGCAAGGGTGCCAAAGCGCGCCTGCCGCCTGTAGACGTCAGCGGGGAACGCGCGGGGAGAGCGCCTAAAACCCAGTATCTATAGGGCCGTAGAGGCGTCCCGCGTCTGCCATAGACGGGGGTTACTGCCGTCTGCGAAGACCTCGACGGTCGCCGCGATGAGCTTGGCACGCAAGGCCTCGCGTCGCTCGTTGACGCCCGTCGTTACGCGCTGTGGGCGTGTCCGCTGGGTGTTCTGGGAGGGTCTGAGGACCCATGTGATTCGGGTCTTGCCGTCCATGGTGAGCTCTTCGCGTCCCCTCATAATCCCTTCTCCTCTCCCACATCCAGACGAAACGAACGACGTCTCTGCGGGAAGTATGGAAACATATAGCCACGAGTTTGTCAAGAGGCTATCGCCGTTCACAGCCCCGCAATCGGGGGTCTAGACCCTTGGGATCAAGGCCCCCGACGAAGGACGGTCGCGCTCCCGCTGGGGTACCCCCGTGTCTAGTTGAGCGTCGGAGTCAAGTGCCCGAGACGGCAGTAACCCCCGTCTATGGCAAACGGTGGCCGCACGCGCGGGCGTGTCGCAGTCCGCGTTCTTTGAGGTCTTCGAGAGTGCCGATGAGTGCTTCTTGGCGGCGTTCGAGCAGGGTCTCGCGCGGCTGTCCGGGTTAGTCGAGCAGGCGGCTGCGCGCGAGCGGCGCTGGGCGGATCGGGTTCGCGCGGGTCTGGTGGAGTTGCTTGGGTTCCTCGAAGACGAGCGCGGGTGGGGTCGTCTGCTGATGCTCGGTGCGCCCGTCGAGGACAGGATGCTCGCGTTTCGGTGTGAGCAGCGCGTGCTGGGCGTGCTGACGGCGCTGATGGATGACGGTAGTCCGTGGGCGATCGCGGAGCTAACGTGCGAGCCGCAGCTGACGGTCGAGCTTCTGATCGGCGGTGTGTTCTCGGTGATCCGTGCGCGGCTAGGCGACCCCGAAGGTGATGGCGGGGGGCTGGTGGAGCTGACGCCGTCGTTGATGTCGTTCATCGCGGTCGAGTATCTCGGGCAGGCGGTCGCGACCCAGGAGCTGCTCCTCGGATCGCCTCCCCCGGCACATCAGCCGCCGCCTGGCGGAGTCGAGCGTGGCGCAACCTCGGCGAGATGTCTACCGATTCCGGTTACGCGCCGCACGACACTCGTCCTGGAGGCAATTGCGCGTGCACCGCGCTCCAGCAACCGGGAGATCGCTACCGCCGCCGGGATCAGCGACGAGGGCCAGACCTCGCATTTGCTACAGCGGCTGGTACAGCGGGGTTTGATCGTCAACGTAACGCCACGCAGCGGCTCACGACGCGAGAACGCCTGGCTATTGACAGCGTCGGGGCGGCGCGTGATCGAGCTGCTCGGGCTGGACAGCACTGAGCGTGCGCAGGTCCCAGCGGCCGTCCGGGTTCGGCAGGCCGCGTGATGAGCTGCAGGCCCACATATATCTGTGACGGGCGGGCAAAGCGCTGCGCCCGGGCTGGTGATCGGAGCGTCCGGTGTGCGGCGCGGGAGTCAGCCGACTACAAGCGTCCGTCGGGGCGGGGACCGCTGGTGCCCGCCCCGATGACGAGCGCGTATCCGTGCGGGGGCCGTCGGTCCCGGCCGGGCGTGCTGGTTGAAATGACCGATGTCGGGGGCCTCTGTGAGGAGCGCTCGGGCGTCGGTCGATCATAACTCGAGGGGTAAAAAGGAGTGATGGAAAGAATGAGACATGTAAGGATGCTAGGGCTCTGCCTGACCGTAGCGTTCACGGTAAGCGCAGTGACCGTGACGAGCGCGCTAGCGGGTACGGTGAAGAACCCGACAGAAAAACTGTCCATCTATAAAAACTGCCCAGTTAACGGCGTGTCGGCCGGAGGGCAACCAGCTGTCGCCTGCGTCTTCTCCGCCACCGAAGCAGCCCCTGAAGGTGGATCCTTCACGGTCGGCGGGATCACCGTTCCCTTGACCAGACAGGTACAGCTGCAGTACGCGGTCGCCGAAAAGCCCTACCCGAACGAAGAAGAAGAGGAATTCATCGCGCCGACCAACGGTGCCCCGGCAATCGTCCCGACGCCAGAGGTGGTGCCCGGCGAACCGATCGGGAACATCACCGAAGCAGAACAGGAAGAAGAGGGCTGGCCCGTGGGCCTGAAGTACAGCTACGCGCAGGCCAAAAAGCGCGGCAAGGTAAAGAAGGTGACCGAGTCGATCGAACAGGCCGGCAACCCAGTGCAGAACCCGACCAACATCCTTATTGAAGAGGGTGTCGGGGTTGAAGCGCCGGTGAAGATCAAAGGCGAAAACAAGTGGCTCAGCGAACTGGGTGATGTTTGCTACATCGGCTCTGAAGAAGACCCGATCACGCAGCATCTGACCTCGGGGCTGAGCACGTCGCCGCTCAGCGGAGAAGAACTCCACGGGTCCAAAGGCAGCCTGGACATCTTCAATGAAGGAAGGTCGCTCTTCCTGACGGACAGCGACCTCGTCGACAACACGTATGCCGTTCCGGGCGTGAGCTGCACGGGCCCGTACTCGAGCTCTATCGATTTGGCGATCGACAAAGCGTTCGGAATTCCGGCCGTCGCGGGAGCGAGCAACACGCAGCTGAAAGGCACACTGTACCTGGCATCTGCGGAATTCATCAAGAGCAAGGGTATAGCTCACTAATACGACGCTGACTTGCAGGGCTCAGGACTCCGCCTCTTTCGGGAGGCGGAGTCCTCGCTATCGGCCGCAGTCGACAGACAAATGGTGTAACAGAGGGTTCCAACGGAAAGAGTGGCAAAACTATGAAACGCATCACGGTCGCAGGGGTAGGTCTGATTGTTGCTGCGCTGGTGATCGGCGTGGTGGGTACAGGTAGTGCCTTGGCGACGGCGCCCGAATACGGGAGATGCGTCAAAAAAGCCAAAGTTGAAGGGAAAGGCTACACGGCGAGCAAATGCACGATTGTGGGTGAAGGAACCAAGGCTAAATACGAATGGCTTCCGGGTGCCGGAAAAAGGAAATTCAAAAGCTCGGGTGGTATCGGCGTCCTGACGACGGTCGGGGGCGCGGGCGTGGAATGCAAAACCGAGTCGAGCTCGGGCGAATTCGTCGAAGGCAACAACAAAGAAGAGGCCGGCGTGTTCGTGAAATTCAACGGCTGCAAATCCGTCGGCAATGCGTGCAATACGCCGGGCGCGGAAAGGGAAGAACTGATCACCAACGAACTCGACGGACTGGTCGGTTGGGAAAACAAAGCGAAAAAAAAGACCGACCTTGAGCTGTACCCGTCGGCGAGCGCTCCCAACGGCTACTTCATCGAATTCTCGTGCGTCGGCCTGGTCGTGAAAGTGCGCGGCCACGTTCTTGTGCCGATCAAAAACGACAAGATGACGGCGACTGAAGTCCTGAAATTCGTAGCGAAAGCCGGTAAACAGAAACCGGAAAAATGGGAAGAAGCACCGGGACAGACGATCCTTGAAGCGAGCTTCAAAGGAGGTCCGTTCGAACAGTCCGGTCAGAACATCACTTCGACGATCAGCGGCGAAGAACAGCTCGAGCTAAACGCGGTGGTCTGAGGCCGGCGTGAGGCTGTGAAGCGGCGGGGTCCCACGGATCGGGGTCTCGCCGCTCCTGCTGAGGGCAGGAGCGTTTGCCAGAGCCAAGGCAGGGCCGGAGCCATGGGCAGGACCAGGGCCGAGGGCAGGGGCTAGAGGGTTAGATCACGAGAGGGAGAGCGGGCTGGATGTTGAGGTCGAGGGGTGCATCAGGGGCAGGCGGCTTGCGGGCGCCGCGAGCCACCCTCGCCGTGGCCGCCACCGCGGTCGCCCTGCTGTGCGGCGGGTCCTCTGCCTCGGCGCTGGTCGGCCGGGGCCATCATTTCCAGGGAACCTTTGAAGGCGTCGGCGAAAGCCAGCTGCACGACCCGACGGGAGTCGCTGTGGATCAAGCCAGCGGCGAAGTCTATGTCGTGGACCGCGCCCAGCCCCACGAACGCGTGGAGCGCTTTCGCCCCGACGGCAACGGCGGCTTTCAGTTCGTCTCCTCCTTTGCGGTGCGCTCGCCAGAAGATCTCGCGATCGATAACTCAAGCGAAGCGAGCGATCCCTCGGCAGGGGATGTGTATGTGGTCGGGGCAGAAGAAGAAGGCGCCGGGCATGAAGAACACGACGTCCTCTACAAGTACGACCCGGCCACGGAAAAGGTGCTCTTCAAGAAGACGATCTTCCACGCCCCGGGCAAAGAAGAACTGGCGCTTGAAGACATCAACGGCGTCGCCGTGGACGCAAGCGGCGGGCTGTGGGTCTATTGGGGTGAAGAAGGCCTGATCAGCGGCTTCAGCGACGCCGAAGCAAACCGCTGGGAACCGGCCCTGAGCAAAGATCTGGAAATCCCGTTTCGCTTTGAATGCCGCGCCAGCCGAGGGTTCGCCGTGGCTCCCGATGACTCGGCGCTCTATGTCTCCCATGAACGCGAGACGCCGCTTGAAGAATGTGGCGAAGAAGAAACGACGCCGTCGCTGGTGGCGAAGTTCAACGCCGCCGGGGCACTGCTCAGCCGCGCTCTGGATGAGCAACCCACGAGCGCCGTCGCCGTCGATTCCCAAGGCGAGGTGTATGCCGATAACCTCTCAAGCGTCGCGGCGTTCGCGCCCGACGGCTCCTTCTCACAGCGCTTCGGCTCACCGCAGCTCTCCGGCGGCGGGGCGCTCGCCGCGGTCGGCGAAGGCGATGTGTTCGTCGCCGAGCCGAGCGAAGGCAAGGTCGCGGTGTTCGCGCCCGACGGGGCGGGCGCGCCGAGCGTCGCTGGCGTCTTAGCCCAGAACCTGAGCTCTAGCTCCGAGCGCCTCAGCGCGCAGATCGACCCGGACGGCCTCGCCACCCACTACTACTTTCAGTACGGCAGCGGCGACTGCGCCAAAGAAGCGGCCGGGTGCACGGATCTCCCGCTGCCACCGGGTGGCGAAATCGCCGCCTCCTTCGGGGATCGGCTTCTGAGCGTGCAGGCGGAAGGCCTTCAGGCCAACACGACCTACCACTACCGCGTGATCGCGACTAACGAAGACGGCTCAAGCGAAAGCGCGCAAAGCAGCGAAACGTTCTTCACGACGCTCCCCTCCGCGCTTGGTGTGCTGGCAGATCACCGCGAGTGGGAGCAGGTATCGCCGGCGGAAAAGCACGGCGCGCTCGTGGAACCGATCAGCCGCGAAGGCGCGCTGATCCAGGCATCGGCTGATGGCAGTGCGATCGCTTGGACGGCGAGCTCGCCGGTGAGCGGCGAAGGTCGAGGCAACCGCCGTCCAGAACCGGTGCAGGTGCTCTCCACGCGCTCAGGCGACGGCTGGTCCTCGCAGGACATCGCCACCCCGCATACCAAGGGCGAAGGCTTCGAGCCGGGCGAAGGCACCGAGTACCGCTTCTTCAGCTCCGACCTCTCGCGCGCGCTGGTGCAGCCGCAGGTGCGCAAAGAACCGCTGGAAAACCCGCCCCTCGCCGCCGGCGTGAGCGAAAAGACGATCTACCGCCGCGATAACTCGACCGGCCTCTTTGAAGCGCTCGTCGATGAAGGCGACGTGACGGGCGAAACGGCCCCCGGGGAACGCAGCCATTTCGGCGGCACGCTGGAATTCCAGGGCGCAAGCGAAGACCTGTCGCACGTCATCTTCGGCTCGGAAGTGCCGCTGCTGGCCGGGGATAGCGGCGAAGGCCTGTATCAGTGGCAGTCGGGATCGCCGCTAGCGCTTGTGAGCGTGCTCCCCAACGGTCAAGCGGCCAGCGAACCGGCGCTCGGCGACCTCGGGCGCGTCGTGCGCGGCGCGCTCTCAAGCGATGGCAGCGCAGTCTTCTGGACCCAGGGCGCCGCCGATGAAGGGCCCCTATATGAGCGCGATACGACCAGCGGAGCGACGGTCCAGATCAACGCCGCCCAGGGCGTCAGCGAACCCGATGAAGAAGAACGCGAAGAAGGCCTTGATGAAGTGCACTTCCAGGCAGCGGACCCGAGTGGTGGGCGGGTGTTCTTCACCGACTCCTGGCCGCTGAGCAGCGAATCGAGCCTCGAACCGCTGAGAAGCCTTGAAGTAATCGAAGAAGCGCCCGGGAAGAGCCGCAGCGTCGAACGCCCCCTGGACCTATACGAATACGACAGCGAAACCCGCAAGCTGAGCGACCTGAGCGTCGATCAGCACGTCGGCGAACCAGCCGACGTGCTCGGCACGCTGCCCGGGATAAGCGAAGACGGCTCCTACGTCTACTTCGTCGCCAACGGGGTCCTGGCCCCGGGCGCGGCGCCCGGGGACTGCCAGCGCACTAACCCGTTCAACCTGCCCCACCCAGAACAGGCGTGCAACCTGTACGTCTCAGAGCCCGACCCCGAACACCCAGGAGCGCGCCTGACCAGGCTGATCGCCCGCGTCTCTGAGGAAGACGCCGCCGACTGGGGCGCCGGCAACTCGCCCCACCCTGGCTCAGAACGCGCTGGGGACCTCGGTGGGCTCACCTCCCAGGTCTCCGCCAACGGGCGCTACCTGGCGTTCATGTCCGCCCAGCCCCTGACCGGCTATGACAACCTCGACTCAAACCCCCAAGCCAACGGCGCCAAAGACGAGGAGGTCTACCTCTACGACGCAAGCGAAGGGCGACTGGTGTGCGCCTCCTGTGAGCCGAGCGGGGAACCCCCGCACGGCGTCTTCGACACCGAAGAAGCCGGCGAAGGGCTCGGGCTGACCGTCGATCGTCCGGAAACATGGACCGGGCACTGGCTCGCCGGGTCGCTGCTCGGATGGACGCTGTTCGCGCTGAACAACCCGATCGCCGAGCACCAGTCGCGCTACCTCTCAAACAACGGCCGCCTGTTCTTCGACAGCGCCGACGCGCTTCTGAAAGCCGTCAGCGCGCGCACCCGCAGCGAGCAAATCGCCGGCAAACCCGCGCAGGTCGGCGTTGAGAACGTGTATGAGTATGAGCCCAGCGGGCAAGGCAGCTGCACGGCAGAGCCCGGCTGCCTATCGCTGATCTCCTCCGGCACCTCGGAACAGGAATCCGCGTTTCTGGACGCCAGCGAAAACGGCGACGACGCGTTCTTCATCACCGCCGCGCCACTCGCCCCAAGCGACACCGACAACAGCCTCGATGTCTACGACGCCAAGGTCTGCGGCACGACTGGAGCACCCGCGTGCCTACCCGCAAAACCACCCCCACCGCCCCTCTGTAGCGGCGAAGAATGCCGGCCGCCGCAAACACCGCAGCCCGCCTTCACGGCGCCGGCAACCGTGGGCTTCTCTGGCCCGGGGAACACCACCAGACTGCAAACGCCCTCCTCGAGCAAAACCAGCGCGCCGAAGCTGAGCAGCGCTCAGAAGCTCGCCGCGGCGCTGAAGGCGTGCAAACGGATCAACAACCGCCACAAGCGAAGCGCCTGTCAGGCGCGCGCGCGCAAGCGCTTCAAGCCCAGCTCGCCGAAGCGAAAGACGGCCAAGCGCAGCTCTTCCCGGAGGCGCCGATGAGCTTACGCCACGGCCCAGCTGCGCGGCTGGCGGTCCTGTTGGCGATCGCCTTCCTGAGCGTGTCGTTGGCGCTGTCCTTCGCGCCCGCGCCCGCGCCTGCGTTTGCGGGGGCGTGGTGGCGGCTGTCGGCGCGTGCCGCTCCGACGCTTCTGCCGCCGGGCGGCAAAGCCACCCTGATCCTGACCGCGTCAAACGTCGGTGCTGGTCGCGTGAACGCCACCAGCACGCCGGTGAGGATCACCGACAGCCTGCCCGCCGACCTAGAAGCGATCGCGATCAAAGGTGCTCCGGCGTTCGAGTTCATAGAAGAAGGGCACCAGATGAAATGCGACCTGAAAACGGTGTCGTGTGTATCTGAGGCTGAAGTGTTCCCGTCATTTCAGGCGCTCGACGTGACGATCGAAGTGAACGTCAAGCCCGACGCCTCGGGCGCGCAAGAAAACAAGCTCAGCGTGCAAGGCGGCGAACAGGAAGGCACGCCGGGTGTAGAAGTGCCGGGGCAGAGCATCGCCGTGCCGGTCAGCTTCAGCGCGGGCGCGACGCCGTTCGGGATCGAACCGGATGGCTATCAGCTGAGCCCCGAAGAAGAAGGCGGCGCGCTCGACGTGCGTGCGGGGTCGCACCCGTTCCAGCTGACGACCACGCTGAACCTGAACCAGACGACAGAAACGGTCGCCGGGCTCGGCGTCGTACCCGCCGCGCCGGCGCTTGCCAAGCAGCTCTCCTTCAACCTGCCGCCGGGGCTGATCGGCGACCCGCTGGCGCTGCCGGCGTGCCCGGCGGTGGATTTCCTGGCGATCACCAACGGCGACACCAACGAGTGTCAGGCGCACTCGGCGATCGGCGTCGTCGTCGTCACGCTGAATGAACCCGCCCAGTTCCACTACGTCACCAGGATGGTCCCGCTGTGGAACCTCGAACCCGCCAAGGGCGAGCCCGCACGGCTCGGTTTCGAGGTGCTCAAAGTCCCGATCGTGCTCGACACATCGGTGCGCAGCGGCGGCGACTACGGCGTCAGCGTGAGCGTCGATGACGCCCCGCAGGCGGCCCAGATCCTCTCGAGTGAAGTGACGATCTGGGGCGTGCCCGGGGAAGCCAGCCACGACTTCGCGCGGGGATGGGCGTGCATCCTTGAAGGCGTCTACGTCAACCACGAAGTCCCCTGCACGCCACCGGACCCGCGGCCCACCAGCGCGTTCCTGACGCTGCCGAGCGCGTGCACGGGAGCGCTCAGCAGCACCGTCGAAGGGGCCTCCTGGCCGCTCGAGGCGCTCGCCAGCGAACCCGGTGAGATCTTCTCTCTCGAAGGACCCTCCACCAGATACGTGCTGCCCGGTCTTGAAGGCTGCTCGACAGTGCCCTTCAGCCCCGCGATCCATCTGGGAAGCACAGAACACGCGGCGAGCACCCCCACCGGGCTGCAGGTGGACGTGCACATGCCTCAGCGAAGCACCCTGCAGGCGGGCGAGGTGGGCGAGTCCGATCTGAAGGACACGAGCGTGACGCTGCCCGAAGGCGTGCAGCTCTCCCCCTCCTCGGCGAACGGGCTAGAGGCCTGCTCAGAGGCTCAGGTTGGCTATGAAGGCCCCTCGGTTCTCGACTCCTTCGCGCCGGGGGCACCCGCGCCGCTGCGCTTCTCAAGCGCACCCGCAAACTGCCCCGAAGCCTCAAAGGTGGGCAGCGTACGCGTGCACACGCCGCTCTTAGAACACGAACTGGAGGGAGCGGTGTACCTGGCCGAACAGGATCAGAACCCCTTCGGCTCGCTGCTGGCGCTCTACATCGTCGTCGAAGACCCGTACTCGGGCGTGCGCGTCAAGCTCGCGGGCGAAGTCAAACTGAACGAAACCACGGGTCGCATCACGACGACGTTCCTCGACGCCCCACAGGTCCCCTTCGAAGACTTCCAGCTGGAATTCTTCGCTGGCCCGCGCGCCTCGCTCTCCACGCCGCCGCTGTGCGGTAGCTATCAAACGGCGGCCTCCTTCACGCCGTGGTCCGCCGCCGGGGCGCTGCAGAGCGCATCGCCCGACCCGCAGGAAGAATTCAACATCACCTCCGGCCCCGGCGGCGCTCCCTGCGCCGACCCGCTCCCGTTCGCCCCGGCCTTCAGCGCCGGCGCGGAAAACCTGCAGGCCGCCGCCTTCACCGACTTCTCCCTGACGATCGCCCGCCCGGATCAAGACCAGACGCTCTCGGCGGTCTCGGTGACGCTGCCGGCGGGGGCCGCGGCGCTCCTATCCTCGGTCACGCCCTGCCCCGAACCGCAGGCCTCGCAGGGCACCTGCGGGCAGGAAAGTGAAATCGGGCGGGCCACGGCCGTCTCCGGCCTCGGGCCCGACCCCTACACCGTCCCCGGCGGGCGCGTCTACATCACCGGCCCCTATCAGGGCGCCCCCTTCGGCCTGTCGATCGTGACCCCCGCCGTGGCCGGCCCCTTCAACCTCGGCGATGTCGTCGTGCGCGCGAGCATCAACGTCAACCCCACGAGCGCCCAGGTGACGATCTCGAGCGCCCTACCGAGCATCGTCCAGGGCGTCGGGCAGGCTCCCTCGGGCATCCCCCTGGCGCTGAAACAGATCCACGTCACCGTCGACCGCGAACACTTCGAGTTCAACCCCACGAGCTGTGACCCGAGCGCGATCACCGGAACCCTCACCGGCGCCGAAGGCGCCAGTGAGCCCGTCGCCTCCCACTTCCAGGTCGCAGGCTGCGAGAGCCTGCCGTTCGCGCCCAAGCTCACAGCCACAGCCGCCGGGCGCGGCAGCAAAGCTGACGGCACCAGCTTCGACGTTACGGTCGCCTCCACCGGGCTCGGCCAGGCGAACATCGCGAAAGTCGATTTGCAGCTGCCGAAAGCGCTCTCCTCCCGGCTGTCCACGCTGCAGCAGGCGTGCACCGAAACCGTCTTTTACGCCAACCCCGCCGGCTGTGGCCCGGGCTCGGTGATCGGCAACGCCACGATCCACACGCCAGTGTTGAAAAACCCGCTGACCGGCCCCGCCTACCTCGTCTCCCATGGTGGTGCTGCGTTCCCGGATGTGGAGTTCGTGCTCCAGGGCGAAGGGATCACGCTGCTACTGGATGGCAAGACCGACATCAAAGCCGGCGTCACCTACTCGCGCTTTGAATCCGCGCCGGACGCGCCGTTCACGGTCTTTGAAACGGCGCTCCCCGCGGGCCCACACGGCGTGCTGACCCCCAACGTCCCCGAACGCGAAGAGTACAGCCTCTGCAAAGCCAACCTGCAGATGCCGACCGAAATCACCGGCCAGAACGGCGCGGTGATCAACCAGAGCACGAACATCGCGGTGACGGGTTGTGCGGGCGTCAGGGGCTCAAAGACCGTCAAGCTCACCAAGGCGCAGATGCTCGCCAGAGCGCTCGCGGTGTGCCGCAGGCGCGACAAGCACGCGCGCAGCCGGCGCGCAGCCTGCGAACGCCAAGCCCGCCGGCGCTACGCTGCCAAGAAAGCCGCGCGCAAGAGCAACGCGCACGATCGCGCCGCGCACAAGCGCTGAGACCCCCGTGGGCTGCTCGCGGGGCTTGTTCCCGAGCCCTCGGAGTGCGGGCTGCGGTGGATGAGAATCAGATCGTGATCGCCGCCGAGGTCACAGTCGACCCAGAGACGTGAACGATGGAAACGGCCTGTCCGGCGCGCCAGGTCCCAACGACGGGAACCCACGTATCGTGGTGCAGCGCTCGAGCGCCGACAAGCTCAGCCCTTGGGCGGCAGTGTGCGCGTGAACTCGACCCCGCGTCGCACCCAGACTCCGATCTGGCGCTTTGTCTTCACACCGTCGGGCGCGACATGGATCCAGCCCGGCATCGGCCGCCCTCTCATCTCGATCTGCTTTGTATGAGGACGCCTCAGCGCGTCCTCAGAAGCCTCCGTTCCGACGCGGACCATCAGCCCTCCGTGAGACGACACCGTGACCGCCATGTTTCCACGCAACAGAAAGGCCAGCCCGCCGAACATCGCGATCTCTGTCACACCCGCCTCACCGGTAAGCTGTTCCCGGAGGCGGTGGGCAAGTTCCTCGTCGTAGGCCATCTGGGATGCGAGCGTACATCGCGTGGTGGCGGCTCGCCAAGTGGCGGGCCGGCGGTTTAGCCCAAGCGAGAGGCCTTTAGGTCGTCCGGGATACGGGCCCCTGGCGATCGCAAGTCGCGGCGGTGGCGTGCGCGATCCCCGGTGCGCCGAGAATGACGCTCGCGAGCAGCGCTGCGTGCTCGTCGTCACGGTCACGCGCGCCTGCATGCGCGGTGGGCGCGTGTCGGCTAGTGTGCGGCAACGGGAGGTGGGTCGCGTGTACGAGTCGATCGTGGTCGGTACTGACGGGTCCGAGACCGCCCGGCGCGCGGTCGCGGAGGCGGCCGCCCTGGCGAAGGCGCTGGGTGCCAAGATCCATCTCGTGTCGGCCTTTGAGCCGCAGCGCGGGCTTCGTATCGCGGGTGCGCCTGAGGGCGCTGCGCGGGTGTGGGATGTCAAGCCGGATGTTGCGGTGCAGTCTATCGTGGAGCAGGCTGGGGCGGCCGTGCGCATGAGTGGGGTTGAGGTGGAGTTGCACACGATCAAGGGTGACCCGGCCGACGCGCTGCTTGAGCTCGCCGAACGGGAGAAGGCCGAGCTGATAGTGGTGGGCAACCGGGGGATGCATGGCATGACGCGGGTGCTGGGGAGCGTGCCGAACAAGGTTTCCCACCACGCGAGCTGCAGCGTGCTGATCGTCTGCACGGACGAACGCGCCGGGTAGGCGGGCGTCACACACATGGTTCCGAGCGGCTGGACGCACGCCCCGCGCGGCGTGCTGGTACGCCCAGTTCCGGTAGCTACTGCACACGATTCGTTGCACATGCACAGAATACTAGGCGATCGACTACTATTCTACGCATGGACTTCCGCCGCCCCCTCACGGTCGTCACACCCACTCTCGACGGAGACGTGCTAGCTGTGCTGGCCGGCGCCGACGTCGAGTTCAGCGGTCGAGAGCTTGCCCGACGCGCCCGCCACGGAAGCACAGAGGGCATCCGCCGCGCCGCAGATCGACTCGTAGCGGAGGGAATCGTCTCCCGCCGCGTCGCCGGCGGCGCTCATCTCTACCGACTGAACAGAGAGCACATCGCTGCCAGTTGGATCGAGGGACTGGCAACCCTGCCCGATCAGCTGATCGACCGCCTCCGAATGCTGATCTCCGGATGGGAAGCGTCAGCGAGTCTCGCGTTTCTGTTCGGCTCCGTCGCTCGGCGCGAAGCAACAGCTGGCAGCGACCTCGACATCCTCGTTGTTCGCGGCCAAAACTGCGATCCCGATTCCGACGCATGGCGGTCCCAACTCCTGCATCTCCAGCATGCGGCGACAGCGCTGAGTGGCAACGACGCGCGAGTACTGGAGATTGGGGCCGAGGATCTTGCGGGCGGACGGGCCGAGCCTGCGCTGGAGGACGTCCTACGCGAGGGCGTTGAGCTCCTTGGCTCTAAGCGCGAGCTACGACGGCTGATCGACTCGAGGACACCAGGGTGACTACCCGTACGCGCCCCTGCGACGATGTCCTCACTCGCGGACGGCTTCGCAAGGCAGAGCAGTTCTGGGAGGCCGCCGAGGTCACTCGCGAGCTCGCAGACCACGAGGCCGAGGTTGGCGACATCTACGTTACGTTGTGCGTCCATGCCGGGATCGCTGCCGCGGATGTTATTTGCTGCGTCGGCCTGGGCGTGTACGCGGTCGGGGAGGACCACAACGAGGCGCTGGCGCTGATCACTAAAGTCCGTCCGGGCGGTAAGGAGCTGGCCAAGGCGCTCGGGGTGCTGCTTGGGATGAAGACTCGAGCCGGCTACAGCGCAAGTCCGGTCAGCGCGGTCGATCGCAAGTGGGCGCAGCGCCGGGCTGAGCGGCTACTGCAGCCGGCGCGAGATCGGTTCGCGAGCGTCTGATTGACTGGTGCGTCCGCGTTCTTGCCGCTTGCTGTGTTTCCGCTGCGTGGTGGTTAGATACCGAACCAGTTCAAGATCGGTCGCGGCGGGATCGCTTCGTCGAGGTACGCGGGGTGGCCGAGGTCGTCGAGGGTGTGCGCCCGTACAAGTCGAGGGGGGATTGCTTGAGCCTGCGGGTAGGGAGATCGGGGGGGCCAAGGCACGCGGCAGTCTCCGCGCGGAGTTGCTCGCCTCGGCTGAAAAACCGATCGTTGGTGGCCGTCGTGAGCCCGGGACCCCAACGCTGTGCGGCGGCGAGGATGCCGGAGCGCACCTGTTGCCTGTAGACGTCCGTGGGGAGCGCGCGGGGAAAGCGCCGAAAAGCCAGTATCTATAGAGCTGCAGAGGCGTCCCGCGACCGCCCCAGACGGGGGTTACTGCCGTCTGCGGCGAGCTCGACGGTGGCCGCGATGAGCTTGGCGCGCAGCGCCTCGCGTGGCTCACCGATGCCCGCGGTTACGCGTTGTGAGCGTGTGCGCGGGGCATCATGAGAGGGTCTGAGCACCCACGTGATCCGGGTCTTGCCGTCCATGGTGAGCTCTTCGCGTCCCTTCATAATCCCTTCTCCTCTCCCACATCCACACGAAACGAACGACGCCTCTGCGGGAAGTATGGAAACATATAGCCACGGGTTTGTCAAGAGGCTACGGGCGTTCACAAGCTGAGAATCGGGGGTCTAGACCGTTGCGATCAAGGCCCCAGGCGCCGAGGGACCGAGCTCCGGCTGGGGTACTCTTGCCTTTACTTGAACGTCAGAGTCAAGTGCCCTAAACGGCAGTAACCCCCGTCTGGGGCGGACGGTGGTCGCGCGTGCCGGCGTGTCGCAGCGCGCGTTCCACGAAGTCTTCGGGAGCGCCGACGAGTGCTTTTTGGCGGCGTTCGAGGAGGGCCTCGCGCGCCTGTCTGCGGCGGTCGAGGAGGCGGCGGGGCGCGAGCAGCGCTGGCTGGATCGGGTCCGTGCCGGCCTCGTGGCGTTGCTGGGGTTTTTCGACGACGAGCGCGGGTGGACTCGTTTGCTCATGCTCGGGGTGCCGGTTGAGGACCGGACACTCGCGTTTCGTTGTGAGCAGCGCGTGCTGGGCGTGCTGACCGCGCTGATGGACGACGGTAGTCCGTGGGCGATTGCGGAGCTCACGTGCGAGCCGCAGCTGACCGTCGAGTTGCTGATCGGTGGTGTCTTCTCGGTGATCCGTGCGCGGCTCAGCGACCCCGAAGGGGATGGCGGGCCGCTGGTGGAGCTGACGCCGTCGCTGATGTCGTTCATCGCGGTCGAGTATCTCGGGCAGGCGGCCGCGAGCGAGCAGCTGCTCCTCGGCTCACCCCCGGCAGATCAGCCGCCGGCGGGCGGAGTCGAGCGTGGCGTGCCCTCGGCGGGCTGCGCGCCGATTCCGGTTACGCGCCGCACGACGCTCGTCCTGAAGGCGATCGCCCGCGCGCCGCGCTCCAGCAACCGTGAGGTCGCCGCCGCCGCCGGGATCAGCGATGAGGGCCAGATCTCGCATCTGCTAGGGCGGCTCGCGCAGCGGGGCCTGATCGCGAAGGTCACGCCGCGAAGCGGCTCCCGCCGAGAGAACGCCTGGCTATTGACATCGTCGGGGCGGCGCGTGATCGAGCTCCTCGGCCTCGCCAGCGCGACCGACGTACATGTCTCGCCCGGCGCGGGCGTCAGGCAGGCCGCGTGATGACGTGTGACCTGAGCGATCGTTCGGACAGGCAAGCACAACGCAGCAGCGAGGCCGCCCGGCGCGCGGCGCCGCGCGCGTTGCGTGAGCTCGCCGCTCACAAACGTATGTCGGTGCGGGCGCCGCTGGTGTCGGCACCGATGACGAGCGCGCAGCCGTGCGGGGGCCGCTGGTCCCGGTCGGGTGTGCTGTTGGAAGTGACAGGCGCCGGGGGTCCTCCGTGAGGCGGGGCTCGGGCGTCGGTCGCTCATAACTCGAGGGGTAAAAAAGGAGTGATGGAAGAATGAGACATGTAAGGATGCTAGGGCTCTGCGTGGTCGCGGCGTTCGCGGTGGCGTCGGTCGCGGCGACTTCCGCGTCAGCGGAACCTCGCTACATCCCGGAAACAAAAGAAATCTATGAACACTTCAAGCACTGTCCGGTGCACAGCCCCGAAGTGGCGCTTTGCTTCCAGGCGATCAGCAACGGCAAATCGTTGAAGGCGGGCGGACAGTTCAGTGTGGGGGGCATAACCGTGCCGCTGAACCAGGTCTTGGCCGTTCAGGGTGGCGAGACCGTGAACGAAGAAACAGGCGCGGAAACCGTCGTGGAGCCTACGGACGGCACCTCGGCTTTTCAAAGCGCCGCGCTGAAAGTGCCTGGCGGGCTTGCGCGCGTCAACACTCCAAAAAGCTGGCCAGCGGAACTCAGGAACAGATGGAAGGAAGTCTTGGCGGGCAAAAACAATGAAGCCAAGCAGGCATTCGAGACTCCCGAACTGGTGGGCAAACCGGGCATCAGCCGGGCGAACCTGTTGAACGCGGAAGGCACGACACTGGAAGTTCCCCTCCAGATCCATCTCACAAACCCTCTCGGCAACTTGGTGGGAGAAAGCTGCTACGCGGGTAGCGCGGAAGAACCGATCGTCCAGAAACTGACGTCCGGCTCGACCGAATACGACAAACCGGCAAGCCCACCCGAAGGCTGGATGCCGATCTTCGGCGCGGTCGGCAACCTGAAGTTCGGTGAAGGCTTCCAGATTGTGAGGATCTGGAACAACAAGGTAGTGGACAACACCTACGCCGTGCCGCAGGCTCGCGGATGTCAGACGCCTGGCTTCCCCGAATCAGAACCGCTGATCGACGAAGCCATTGACACGGCGTTCGGACTGCCGGCGCCTGCCGGAGCGAACGTGACCGAAGTGAAGGGCACGCTGTGGAACGCCACGGCTGAAGCGGTGGAGGCTAAGCTAGAAGAGTAGTGAGCGCAACGGTGTGAGCTAGACACACACGGTCCCAACTGCGGGAGAGATGCAGCTGTGCTGTCCGACGGCAGCGTCTCCGGTTCGGACGCCCGGCACGAAGCCGGGCGTCTGACCGCCGAGCGAAAAGCTCGAGTGAGACAGCGCGCGGATCGCCGTCACGCTCATCCGCCGCTACCGGCACAGATCGGATAGCAGCAAGAGTTCACCAACGGCCGATATGAGAGAGGTCACGACCATGAGATGGGCAAGAACGACAGGAGCGCTACTTGCGGTTTGCGCATTGAGCGCGCTGGTGGCAGCGACGGCGGCTGCTTCACCACCCGAAGTCGGCCGCTGCGTAAAAGTGGCCGCGCGTACGGGCAAGATGGGCAGTGCCACGTGTGTGAAAGAAAAGAAAGGTGGCAGCTACGAATGGCTTCCGGGAGGCGTCAAGACGAAATTCAAAACGACGGGCGGGGTAGGTGCGCTTGAAACGTTGAATGGCACGACGGTTGGTTGCGAAACGGAGGAAAGCGGCGGCGAATTCAACTCGCCGAAAACTGTTACGGGTATCGTGGTGCGATTCACTGGGTGTCACTCGGTGGGCTTGAAGTGTGCGACGGCGGGTTCGAAAGAAGGCGAAATTGTGACGAACGCCCTGGAAGGGCGGATCGGCATCGAAAAACGATCCTTCTCCGAAACAAAAGAAGTGCCACAAAAGAACAAAGTTGGCCTGGATCTGGTTCCAGCTCCGGCCGACGAAGGCCTGTACGCGACATTTGATTGTGGCGTGTCGCTGCATATGACGGTTGGAGGTTCCGTCCTGGTGCCGGTCACTCCGACGAATAAAATGGTGACGACGTTGACGTTGAAATACGTGGCCTCTAAAGGCAAACAGAAACCGGAACACTTCGAAGGTGAACCGAATGACGTTCTGTTGGCGGAAATCAACGGGAAAAAACCGGAACAGTCGGGTATCACGATCACGTCGACGCAGACGGGCGAAGAAGCCGCGGAGCTGAACACGGTGTTCTAGGACGCGGGCGGTGTGGCGGCAAGGAAGGCGATATGGGGCCTACGGTGGCTCCATACCGCCGCCCCGCTGGAGGGGAGACAGAAGACGTGGAGGCGCAGCCAATGAGAGGGAGCTGACGTGAAGCGGGACCGGAGCAGGCATCGCGCGGGGATTAGACGGGACCGCGGGTCTTGGGTGGATGTGCCCGGGTCCCGTGAGCTGCGCACTGGGGTCTTGGCTGTGGTGATCGCGGCCGTGTTTGCGCTCGGTCTGTCGGCGACGTCCGCCTCGGCGCTTAGTGCGCGGGGTCATGTGTTGGGCTTTTCGTTTGGGGGCCCGGGGGCTGGTTCGGGGCAGTTGTCTGGACCGGCGGGGGTCGCGGTGAGTGAAGCGACGGGGGATGTGTACGTGGTCGATCGGGCGAACGACCGGATCGAGCGGTTCGGCCCGTCTGGCGAATTCATCGCGGTGTGGGGCTGGGGGGTGAAGGACGGCGCGAAAGAATACGAGGTTTGTGTGAGCGAATGCCGGGCTGGTCTAGCGGGTGGGAGCAAAGGCCAGCTGAGCTCGGGCGGGGCGATCGCGGTGGACAATTCCGCGAACCTTTCGGACCCGTCGCGGGGTGATGTGTATGTGGTGATGGATGCGCGCGCGGAAAAGGGCCGGCTGGCGAAGTTCACGGGGGAAGGCGTGCTCCTCGCCCAGCTCAAACAGGCGGGCACCGAAGTGAAATGGGAAGGCGCGCTGGCCGGCGTCGCGGTGGACGGTAGCGGGCGCGTGTGGGTGTACCGCGGGGTGGAAGCGGAAGGCACCCTGGAACGGTTCAGCGACGGTGAAGCGAACGTGTTCCAGGAACCCGCGCTGCCAACAGAAGTGCTGTGCCCCAAAGCGGGGCTGGCGGTCGACGCCACCGGTTCCGATGTCTATGTGGATCATGAAGAGCCCAACGGCGAAGGCTTCTGCCCGGCCGAAGAAGGCGAACCGGCTCGTCCGGTGGTCGCGGCGAAGCTGCACAGCGAAGGCGAAGGCCTGGTCACGGCGAACGGTGCGTTGGACCCGTTGCAGACGACCGGGGTGGCGGTCGACGGCGCCTCCGGGGAAGTGCTCGCGGACAACGTCGCCGCGGTTGCGGCTTTCGGCTCGGGCGGGTCGCTGGTGCAGCGGTTCGCGCTGCCCGGGGAAGGTCCGGCCGGCAGCGGCATCGCGGCCAACGCGAAAACTGGAGAGGTGTACGTCGCCGATACGGCTTCGGGGAAGATCGACGTGTTCGAACCCGAACCCCCGGGCAAGCCCGCGGTCGCCGATCTCTCCGCCCAGGATCTCACCCCGACCTCGGCCGCGCTGAGCGCCCAGGTCAACCCGACCGGCTCAGACACCCACTACTACTTCGCCTACGGCACCGTGGACTGCGTGGCGCATCCCGCATCCTGCACGGACACGCCGGCGCCACCCGGCACCGACATCGGCTCCGGGTTTACTCAGCAGGCCGCCGGGGTGGAACTGCAGGGGCTCAAACCGAGCACCACCTACTACTACCGGCTTCTAGCCGCGAACGAACACGGGGAAGCCGAAGGCAGCGAAACCTTCGGCACCATCACTACCCTGCCCGTCGCGGCAGGGGTGCTCCCCGACGGCCGTGCGTGGGAGCTGGTGTCCCCGTTCGAAAAGGATGGCTCGAGCGTTGAACCGCTGCGAAACGAAGGTGGTCTCATCCAGGCCTCCGAAGACGGCAACTCGATCACCTACGTCACGAACGGCCCAATCGTCAGCGAACCGGAAGGCAACCGGGCGCCGTATCCCACTCAGGTGCTCGCCGAACGCAGCCCCTCGCGGTGGTCCTCCCAACAGATCGTGACCCCCAGGACGAAGGGCGAGGGGTTCATCCCAGGGGAAGCGCCGGAGTACCGGTTCTTCTCCCCGGACCTGTCGCTGAGCCTCGTCCAACCCGACAACCAAGCGCACATCGAACCGCTGGAACAGCCTCCGCTCTCGCCCGAAGCGACCGAAAAAACGATGTACGTCCGGGCGACCGCCACCGGCCTCTTCCAGCCGCTCGTGACACCCGCTAACGACACCGCCAATACCCAGTTCGGCGAGAAGCTCGAATTCGCAGGCGCCACCCCTGACCTGAGTCACGTCGTCTTCGCCTCCGAGGTGCCGCTCACGGCCATCGGCGCGGCCGGCCTGTACGAGTGGCAGTCGGGGAAGGCTCTTGAACCGGTGAGCGTCCTACCCGACGGCATGCCCGCGCTTGAACCCGCTCTCGGTGCCAACAACCACAACGTCAGAGGCGCGGTCTCCAGCGATGGGTCGCGCGTGTTCTGGATGGGCACCGCGGAAGTGAAGGTCGGCGAAAGCACGGAAACCGTCAGGCACCTCTACATGCGAGATATGGCTTCGGGCAGGACGCTGCAGATCGACGCCGCGGCCCCACCGGTGATGGAACCGGGCGAAGAAGAAAGCGAAGTCGGTTTCCAGGCGGCCAGCAGCGACGGGACGAAGGTGTTCTTCACCGACACGGCCAGGCTGACCGAAGACTCCAACCTGGCGCCGACCATCGGTTCCACGACGAACCCGGCCGACCTCTACGAGTGCGAAATCGTCGAAGAATCCGGCAATCTCGGCTGCCGGCTGCACGACCTGACCGTCGATCACCGTGTCGGGGAAAGCGCCAGCGTGCTCGACATCGTACCGGGGGTCAGCGAAGACGGCTCCTATGTCTACTTCGTCGCCAACGGCGTCCTCGCGCCCGGCGCCAGCCCCGGCGGCTGCGTCAAAGTCCACACCGAAACACCGCCACCAGAAGCCAGGTGCAACCTGTATGTCTGGCACCACGGGACGGTCACGCTCATCGCGTCGCTGTCCGACGAAGACTCTCCGGACTGGGGTCGCTCCGAAGCGTCACTCCTGAAGGGCGGCGAAGGCAGCGTCGAGCCTTTCCAGGATCTCGCCGACCTGACGGCGGGCGCCTCCCCGAACGGGGAACACCTGGCGTTCATGTCCAACCGCAGCCTGACGGGGTTCAACAACGTCGATGCGAGTCCGGCGGCGAAAGGCGCAAGGGATGAGGAGGTCTACCTGTATGACGCGACCAGCAAGCTGCTGGTGTGCGCGTCGTGTAACCCGCGGGGCGAACAGCCTCACGGGGTGCTCGACACCGAACTGGCGGGCGAAGGCGTCGGGCTGCTCGTCGACCGACGCGAAGACTGGGCGTCGAAGACGACCACTGCCGCCCCCACGGCCCACTGGCTCGCCGGAAGCATCGAGGGCTGGTCACCGCTCGGATTCTCAAGCGCAGCCCAGGCGCTGCGCCAGCCACGCTATCTCTCGAACAGCGGCAGGCTGTTCTTCAACAGCGCCGACCCGCTCGTCGCGGTCGCGGGCGCCCACACACGTCAGGAGACGATCAACAAAGAACCGGTCCAGGTCGGGGTCGAGAGCGTCTATCAGTTCGAGCCTGACGGGCAGGGGAGCTGCAAGGAAGCGCAGGGTTGTGTAGGCGTGATCTCCTCGGGTACGGCCGAACAGGAATCGGCGTTCGTCGATGCCAGCGCGAGCGGAAACGACGCGTTCTTCGTGACCGCTCAGCCGCTCGTGGCGGCGGATCGTGATACGAACTTCGATCTCTATGACGCTCGGGTATGCACGAAGGAATCGCCGTGTTTGACCTCAGCAGCTGCTTCCCCGCGACCGTGTGAAGCGGCGGACGCGTGCAGGGAACCACCGACGGGGGTGCCGGGGCCGACCAGCCCGTCGGGGACAGCGGCGTTCTCAGCGCCCGGGAGCAACCATACCGTCATCGAACGAGGCGAATCGGCGCCTCCGCCGCCTAGAGAAACGCGGGCGCAGAAGCTGGCCAAGGCGTTGAAGAGCTGCCGGACGAAGTGGAAGCACTTCAGGAAGCACCGCACGGTATGTGAACGGCAGGCGCGCAAACGTGACGCCGCCAAGAAGACGAGCCGACCCGTGCGGAAGGGCCGCGCGTGAGCCGCCGAGGCCTCTTCCGCCCTGCCCTGCCGCTCGGCCCAGCGGCGCGGCTGCTGCTGGGCCTGGCGCTACTCGCCGGGCTACAGGCAAGCCTGCTCGTGGCGTCGGCGTCGGCGTCGGCTGCGGGCGGTGCCTCGTGGTGGCGCTTGTCCTCGAGCTCGGCGCCGACGTTGTTGCGGCCGGGTGAGAAGGAAAGCGTGGTCATAGCCGCCGTGAGCAACCTGGGTTATACGGCTACGGCGGGGACGGTGACGGTTTCGGACAAGCTGCCCTCCGGGCTAACCCCGAAGGCGGTCAAACTCATCGCCTCGGTCCACCATCAGGAAGGAGTTTGCGAAGCGTTGCCGGCGGTCCGGTGCACGTTCTCGCAACCCGTGCCGCCCTATGGGCGTCTGGAAGTCAGGGTCACGGTGGAAGTGGCGGGAGGCCTGAAAGCGGGACCATTGGAAAACCAGGTCGCGGTGGAAGGCGGCGAAGCCGCGGCCGCGACGCTGACCCGTCCCTTGAAAGTCGCGGATGAACCCACCCCGTTCGGCGTTGAAAACGTCGAACTCTCGCCCGAAAGCGAGGGTGGCGCGCCGGATACCCGGGCGGGAACGCATCCGTTTCAGCTGACCACGACGTTGGATTTCAACCAGACCCTCGAACAGGGGAAGGGCATCGAACCGCAGGCGCCCGCGCTGCTGAAGGATCTGCACTTCGACCTGCCGCCCGGGCTGGTCGGCAACCCGCAGGCGACTCCGCGGTGCTCGAACCTGGACTTCTCAACGCTGTATCTGCAGGACACCAACCTGTGCCCGGCGGATACCACGGTCGGGGTCGCGCTGGTGACGCTCAACGAACCCGCGAACGCTGGCTATATCACGATCGCGGTGCCTTTCTTTAACCTGACGCCGGCACCGGGCGAGCCGGCGCGGTTCGGTTTCGAGGCGTTCGACGTCCCGGTGGTCCTGGACACAGCCGTGCAGACCGGCGGTGATTACAGCGTGCAGGTCAACGTTCGCGACAGCACCTCCGCCGCGCAGGTGCTGGGCAGCCAGGTGGTCTTCTGGGGCGAACCCGGCGACCCCAAGCACGACGCCTCCCGCGGCTGGGGATGTATCGTCGGGGGCGCCGAGGCGCCCGAAGGCGAGAACTGTGAAGCACCAGACCCGCGGCCCTCGCTTCCGCTGCTGCGACTTCCCACCTTTTGCGAAGCCCCATTGACCGCCACGTTGACCGGGGACTCCTGGTCCGGGGACATCATGGAAGCAGCCGCGACGATCCCCGCGCTTGGGGGATGCAGCGAACTGCCGTTCACCCCATCTATTGGGGTCTCCCCCGAAGAGCACACGGCGAGCACCCCGACGGGGTTGACCGTTGACGTGAGGGTTCCCCCGCAGGGGTTGCTCGAACCGGGTGGGCTCGCACAGGCGGACGTCAGGGATACGACGGTGACGCTGCCGGAAGGGGTGGAGCTCAACCCGTCGGCAGCAAACGAGCTGCAGGCATGCTCTGAGGCGCAGATTGGCTATGTGGGGTTGAATGCGGCGACGCAGACGCAGGAATTCACGGCGGGCGGGCCGTCGTGTCCGGCGGCGTCGAAGGTGGGGTTGGTGCATATCAAGACGCCGTTGCTCTCGCATGAACTTGAAGGCGCGGTGTACTTGGCCTCACCGGCGCCGAATGAAGAACCGGGCAGGAACCCGTTCAAGTCGTTGGTGGCGTTGTATATCGTCGCGGAAGACCCGGTGTCGGGTGTGCTCGTCAAGCTCGCTGGGAAGGGAGAACTGAATGAAGGTTCGCTGCGGGTGGCGACGACGTTCACGAATGCGCCGCAGGTGCCCTTTGAAGATCTGAAGCTGGAATTGTTCGGTGGTCCGCGGGGATCGGTGAGCACCCCACCGCACTGCGGGTCCTATGGCGCCGAAGCGGCGTTCACGCCGTGGTCGGGGACGGGTACGGTGGATCTGGTCTCCCCCGCGGAGGAATTCGAAATCCGCTCTGGTGCGTATGGCGGGGGGTGCCCCGGGGGTTCTCTGGCGTTCTCGCCGGGGTTCAGCGCCCAAAGCACGAGCACTCAGGCTGGGGCGTTCACGGGCTTCCAGCTGGAATTGGCACGTCGGGATGGCGATCAGGCGTTGAGCTCGGTTTCGATGCATCTGCCCCCGGGGGTCGCGGCGCTGCTCTCGTCGGTGAGGCTGTGTGAGGAACCGCAGGCCGCGAGGGATGAATGCTCGGCGGAAAGCCAGGTCGGGGAAGCGACCGCGATCGCGGGCCTGGGCCCGGAACCGTATGTGGAGGGCGGCGGCAAGGTGTTCATCACGGGCCCCTATGGCGGCGCGCCGTTCGGCCTCGAGATCGTCAGCCCAGCGGTCGCGGGGCCGTTCAACCTGGGGTCGGTGACGGTCCGCTCGAAGCTGCTCATCAACCCGGAAAACGCGTCGGTGACGATCGTCTCAGACCCGTTGCCGACGCAGCTGCGTGGCATCCCGCTGCAGCTCAAACGCGTGTTCGTGAACGTCAACCGCCCGGACTTCGAGTTCAACCCGACCAACTGCAGCCCGATGAAGATCGAAGGCACCGTCAGCGGCTCAGAAGGTGCGACGGAACCGGTGTCCTCACCGTTTCAGGTCGGGGAATGCCAGAGCCTGCCGTTCGCGCCGAAGCTCACGGCTGTGGTGGGTGGCCGCGGCAGCAAAGCGAACGGCACGAGCCTCGCTGTGACGGTCACCTCGGGCGGGGTCGGGCCGGGCGGCGTGGCGCAGGCTGGGATCGCGAAAGTCGATCTGGCGCTGCCGGTGGCGCTGTCCTCGCGCCTATCAACGCTGCAGAAAGCGTGCACCGAAGCGACCTTCAACGCCAACCCTGCGTCCTGCAGCGAAGACTCGGTGATCGGCTACGCGACGATCCACACGCCGGTGCTCTCGAACCCGCTCTCGGGCCCGGCGTACCTGGTGTCTCATGGTGGTGCGGCGTTCCCGGATGTGGAGTTCGTGCTGCAGGGCGAAGGCATCACGCTGCTGTTGGATGGCAAGACCGACATCAAAGCCGGCGTCACCTACTCGCGCTTTGAATCCGCGCCGGACGCCCCGTTCACGGTCTTCGAAACCGTGCTCCCCGCGGGCCCACACGGGGTGTTGACGCCCAACGTCCCCGAACGCGAAGAATACAGCCTGTGCAAAGCGAGCCTTGCGATGCCGACCGAGATCACCGGCCAGAACGGCGCGGTCATCAACCAGAGTACGAAAATCGCGGTGACGGGCTGTGCGGGCGTCAAGGACTCAAAGACCGTCAGGCTGACCCGCGCACAGATGCTCGCCAGAGCACTCGCGGCGTGCCGAAAGCGCGACAAGCACTCGCGCAGTCGGCGCGCCACCTGCGAACACCAGGCCCGCAGACGCTACGCTGCAAAGAAGGCCGCGCGCAAGACCAACGCGCAGGAGGGCGCCAGGCACAAGCGCCACACCAGCGCGTGACAGCCACGCCGCGGCGATCGAGGCGTCGAACATCGCTTCGCACCAGATGGGCCTGCCTGGCGGGGGCTCGGATCGTGGTTGGCGGCTCACAGATAAGTCTTAGGTGCCGTGAAGGCGGCGCTCATGCGCTCGCGCAAAGCTCTATCCGCAGCGGCACTCAGAAGTCCAACCGACTCCAATGACGGGAGTCGTTATGTATCTCAACCGCAAGCGCCGGTTCTCCGCGATGCTCGTCGCAGCGTTGTTCGCCATGCCGGGGCTCGCGTCGGCTCAGGGACCCGGGGCGCGAGGCGGTGTGGATCATCCGCCCGTTATCCAGCTCGGAACCCTCCCATCGCGGCCGCGACTGCGCCGCCGTGTCCGTGGCGTGAAACTGCGCATATTGGCGCGGCTGACTGGCCGTCGGGTGCGCGCCGCCGTCGCGAGGATCCGCGCGGGGCGCGAGAGTGCTCAGCTCCGGCTTCCACCTCATGACTCGTATGCGCGCGGATCGCCTCCATCATCGAGTCGTCGATGTCCAGGCGGGGCGGCCAAGAGCCGTCCCGCCATCGACGCGAGGGCGGTAGCGGAACCGGTGATCGTGATCAATGGCGCCGCGCCGAAGGCGGGGACTTGCCTCCTTCCACAGCCGGATGGAGCCTCGGTAGTGGGTGTCGCCCGTTGACCTTCTAGAAGTCAACCTCCGCGCCGGACTTCCCAAGGACATTGGGCGTCCATGCCGGCGCGATGCGCGAGTAGTGCACGGATCCGTCGGTCGCGGCAGCGAGGACGGGCAGCGGTAAGTCGCCGGCGCGCTGGTGGTGCCCGCGTTGTTGCCGCTTCCTGTGCCGCCGCTAGGTGTCGACTAGATACCGAACCAGTTCACGATCGGTCGCGGTGGGGTCACCTGGTCGAGAGGCGTGCGGCGGCCGAGGTCGCCGACGGTGTGCGCCCGGACACGTGGAGGGGGATTGCTTGAGCCCGCGGGTAGGGCGATCGGGTGGCCAAGGCACAGGGGAATCTCGTGCGGAGTCGCTCGTCTGGGCTGAAACGAGTCGTCCGCGGGCCATCGAGCGCCCGGGGCTCCAACACCGTGCGGCGGGCGAGGACGCCACGGCGCACCCTGCCGGTAGACGTCAGTGGGAAGCGCGCGGGGAAGCCGCCGAAAACCCAGTATCTATAGGGCCGCAGAGGCGTCCCGCGACTGTTGCAGACGGGGGTTACTGGCGTCTGCGGCGAGCTCGACGGTCGCCGCGATGAGCTTGGCGCGAAGGGCCTCGCGTCGGCTGCTTATGCCCGTCGTTACGCGCTGTGAGCGTGTTCGCTGGGTGTTCTGGGAGGGTCTGAGGACCCATGTGATTCGGGTCTTGCCGTCCATGGTGAGCTCTTCGCGTCCCCTCATAATCCCTTCTCCTCTCCCACATCCAGACGAAACGAACGACGTCTCTGCGGGAACTATGGAAACATATAGCCACAAGTTTGTCAAGAGGCTATCGCCGTTCACAGGCGCACATTCGCGGGTCTAGACCCTTGGGATCAAGGCCCCAGACGCCGACGGGTCGAGCTCCAGGTGGGGTACCCCGTTGTCTACTTGAGCGTCAGAGTCAAGTGGCCTAGACGCCAGTAACCCCCGTCTGCAACAGACGGTGGCGGCGCGCGCGGGCGTGTCCCAGCGCGCGTTCCACGAGGTCTTCGAGAGCGCCGATGAGTGCTTTTTGGCAGCCTTCGAGGAGGGTCTTGCGCGGCTGTCTGGGGTGGTCGAGGAGGCAGCTGGGCGCGAGCGGCGCTGGCTTGATCGGGTGCGCGCCGGCCTGGTGGCGTTGCTCGGGTTTCTCGAAGACGAGCGCGGGTGGGGTCGCGTACTGATGCTCGGCGCGCCCGTCGAGGACAGGACGCTCGCGTTTGGTTGTGAGCAGCGCGTGCTGGGCGTGCTGACGGCGCTGATGGATGACGGTAGTCCGTGGGCAATCGCGGAGCGCACATGCGAGCCGCACCTGACTGTCGAGCTGCTGATCGGCGGTGTCCTCTCGGTGATCCGTGCGCGGCTATGCGACCCCGAAGGCGATTGCGGGCCGCTGGTGGAGCTGACGCCGTCGCTGATGTCATTCATCGCGGTCGAGTATCTCGGTCAGGCGGCCGCGACCCGGGAGCTGCTGCTCGGCTCGTCGCCGGCAGATCAGCCGCCCGCTGGCGCAGTCGAGCGTGGAGCGATCTCGGCGAGCTGTCCGCCGATCCCGGTTACACGCCGCACGACCCTTGCGCTCGAGGCGATTGCGCGTGCACCGCGCTCGAGCAACCGTGACGTCGCCGCCGCCGCCGGGATCGGCGACGAGGGCCAGACCTCACATTTGCTGGGCCGCCTCGCGCAGCGGGGTTTGATCGCCAAGGTCCCGCCGCGCAGCGGCTCCAGGCGCGAGAACGCCTGGCTATTGACAGCGTCGGGGCAGCGCGTGATCGAGCTACTCGGCCTCGCCAGCGCTACCGACGTGCATGTCTCGGCCGGCGCGGGCGTCAGGCAGGCCGCGTGATGAGGTGTGACCTGAGCGATCTTTGGGACGGGCAAGCACAACGCAGCAGCGAGGCCGCCCGCGGCGCGGCGCCGCGCGCGCTGCGTGAGCTCGTCGCTTACAAGCGTGCGTCGGCCCGGACACCGCTGGTGTCCGCGCCGGTGACGAGTGCGCACCCGCGCAGGGCTCGTTGGGCCCAGCCGGGCGTGCTGTTGCAAGTGACCGGCGCTGGGGGCTCTCCGTGAGGGCGGGTTCGGGCGTCGATCGATCATAACTCGAGGGGTAATAAAGGAGTGATGGAAAGAATGAGACATGTAAGGATGCTAGGACTCGGTCTGGTCGCGGTGTTCGCGATGGCTGCAATCGCGGCGACGAGCGCGTCGGCCTTGCCGGAATGGGGGCAGTGTTACGCGAAGGCCGGTGGCAAATACGCGGACAAGAACTGTCAGACCAAAGCCAAAAAAGGCGCGGGCGCCTACGAATGGCGTAAGAGCACCGAAGTCCCAGTCGAAGACAAAAAGTTCGAAGGTCATAACGTCGGCAGCGGCGGCGTCTTGACCACGGAATTCCGTCTCTGCTCGGGTGAACCGAACATTAATGAGTCGCGCATCCCGCGATCGAAGTGCTTGGCCGAAGGAGGCGTAATCCTGACGCCGGCTTCGCAGAACATCGAATGCGAATCTGAGACCAATCACGGTGAAGCCGCTGGGACCAAGGAAGTAAAGAACGTCACTGTCGTGTTCCGTGGTTGCAAGCTTAACGGGACGACACCGTGCTCGAACGGGCCCGAAGAAGGCCAGATCGTCACTAACCTGCTGAAGGGTACGTTGGGCTACATCAACAAATCGACAAAGGATGTCGGCGTTCTACTAGAACCCGCGGCCAAGAAGCAGCCGTTTGCGACGTTCATCTGTGGTGGCACTTTGACGACCGTCGTGGGTGTCGGTAATGAAAAGGAAGGTGCCGCGTACTCTCCGGAAAAGACGGGCGGCTACGACGGCATCATCTCGCCGATCGCGCCCGTGAACACGATGACGACGGGATTGACGCAGACGTACACAATCAACGAAGAAACCGAGGAAAACATCCCGAGCAAATTCGAAGGCAAGCACATCGAGCTGCTTGAAGACTACCAGTTCTGTAGCGAAACACCTGAACATTGCAGCACGCTGCTGGAGAAATCCGGTGAGGCGATCACCAACGAAAACAAACAGTCAAGCGGCGAAGAAGTCGAGATCAAAGCCTAACCAGGTCGCGATCACGGAGTGAAGCAATGAAGCAATGCGTGGGGTCGTAGGCACGGCCCCACGCATTGCTTGGAGCCGGCAGCAACGGCAACACGAGTGGGGAGGGTGGCGGGATCGATGGTCGGCCGGTCGATAGGCGCAGATAGCGCTCACGCGCTGAGGTGCGGCTCTGGCGCCGCGAGCGTAATGGCTCGCCGTTTGGCGAGGCGCTCGTCCATGGCGGGTGTTGTGGTCGCCTCGCTTTTCGCGCTCGGCTGCCTGCTGCCTTCGGTCCCCGCCCAGGCCGCTACCACCCACAACTTCTCGGCGAAGGTCACAGAAGCCCCGCCCGGAACCCCGCTGAAGGAACCGGGCCCGGCTACCGTCGAGCGTTCGAGCGGGACGGTCTTCATGGCCGACCCCGGCGCCGGCGTGATCGACGTCTTCAGCGCCACCGGCGCCTTCATCACCCAGTTCGGTGAAGGCCTAGAACCCACCGGCGTCGCCGTCGATGAAGCCACAGGCGACGTATACGTGGCCTCCGTCAACGCGGTGCTTGTCTTCAGGCCCAACGGAGCGGGCGGCTACGAACTGCTCTCCGAATGGGAAGGCGCGAACACCCCCGGCAAGGAATTCGGCGAACTGAAGGGCGTCGGTGTCGATAACTCCAAAGGTCCGAACGCCGGCGACGTGTACGTCCTCGACGGCTCGAACAGCGTGGTCGACGTCTATAAGCCCAAGCCGTCCGGCCCCGAAGAAGCAACGGAAGGCGGCTTCCTCTCGGTCCTAAAAGGCGGAAAGCTAGAAGAACCGAACGCAATCGCGCTGGACGCCTCGACGGGCAAGATATACGTCGCCGATAGCACCAAGGGCGTCGTGGACATCTACAGCCCCTCTGGTGTTTTTGAATCCAAAGTGACCGGGGTGGGCTCGCCCGAAGGTGGCTTCAAAGGCGCCGAAGGCGAAGAAGGCAACGTCCGTGGGATCGCAGCCGAAGAAGGCGAGCTGTATATCGCCGAGGCCGAACGCCACGTGGTGTCTGAGTTCGACGCTGCCGGCGAATGGATCGGCTGGGTGGTTGGCGCGCCCTCGGGCGGGTTCCTTGAACCGGACGGCGTGGCTGTGGCGCCCGGCGGCGGCCTTTATGTCGCCGACGCGCTCGCAGGCCAGCTGGACATTTTCGGTGCAGGTGTGGTGGTGCCCGACGCGCAGACGGACAAGGCCGCGAAGATCGCCAAAACGAGTGCGCTTCTGGACGGGATCGTCAACGGGGAGGGCAAAGCGGCGAAATACCACTTCGAGTGGGGGACAAGCGAAGCCTACGGCCAGATCACCGCCTCGACCGCGGCGGGCCCCGGAGAAGAACAGATCGAAGTGGAACTCACGGGTCTGAAAGCCGGCGTCAGCTACCACTTCCGGCTGGTGAGCGAAAACGAAAACGGCGCGAACGTGGGAGCCGATGAGGAATTCACGACTCATCCCGCGGTCGAAGCGTTGAGCACGGGGCCCGTGCAGGGTCTTGAGCCCACCGAAGCGGTGTTGACCGGGTCCTTGCGCCCCAACGGCACAGACGCGCACTACATCTTCGAATGGGGCACCACGACCGCTTATGGCTCCAGCACGCCGAGCACCGACGCCGGTTCTGCCAAAGAAGCAGTCACGGCTGAAGCAGCACTCCAGGGCCTTCAGCCCAACACGACCTACCACTACCGTCTGGTGGGGAGCAACAGCTTCGGCACAACCGAAGGCGCCGATGCGCACTTCACGACCTCCGGGCCGCCACAGATCACTCCCGAGCCCACCAGCGCGATCACCCACGAAGCGGCCACGCTGAACGCCAGGCTCGACCCGGGCGAGCTCGAAACGAGCTACCGCTTCCAATATGGCACCACGACGGCCTATGGCTCGGAAACGACGTCCGGCAAGCTCGCCCCCGGGGAAGCCTTCCAAGCGGTCTCGGCGTCGCTCTCGGGGCTGAAGATCGGCACCGTTTACCACTACCGGTTGATCGCCGAAAACTCGGCTGGCGAGACGCTGGAGGGCGACCAGAGCTTTGAAACGGTCCCGCCGGCGTTGATCGAAGGCACCTCGGCGCTCGAAGTCACCACAGCCTCGGCCAAGCTCGAGGCTCAGATCAACCCGCTGGGCCACGACAGCACCGTCTACGTCCAGTACGGCGTGGAACCCTGCAAGGCAGACCCCGCCGGCTGCAGCGACGTGCCGGTGCCGCCGGGCAAGGACATCGGTGCGGGCGAAGCGCCCGTGCCGGTGGCAGAAACCGTCGAAGGGCTCGAGCCCTCTACGACCTACCACTACCGCTTCCTGGCGATCAACAGCCTCGGCACCTCTGAAGGCCCAGAACGCACGATGACAACTCAAGCCGGCGAAACCCCCTTCGCGCTGGCGGACAACCGCACCTGGGAGATGGTCTCGCCGCCCAATAAGCACGGGGCGCCGATCGAAGCGCTCACGCGCGAAGGAGGGCTGATCCTGGCGGCGGAAGACGGCAACTCGATCACCTATGTGGCCGAGGGGTCGATCGTCGAAGAACCGCAGGGTCAGCGCAGCCCGGAAATGCAGCAGGACATCTCGCGGCGGACGCCTGGGGGGTGGACGACGGAAGACATCGTGACGCCGAGCGCGAAAGCGGAAGGCGTGAACGGGGGCAATGCGCCGGAGTATCAGTACTTCACCCCCGATCTGTCGTTCGCGTTGGTCGACCCGGTGGGTGCGGAACCGCCGCTCGCACCGGAAGCCAAGCAGAAGACCCTGTATCTGCGCGAGAACGCGACCGGTACCTACCTGCCGCTCGTCACCGAAGTGAATGTCTCGCCGGGAGTGGAATTTGGCGACAAGCTCCACTTCCTCTCAGCAACTCCAGACCTCAGCCATGTTGTGCTGCGCTCGGAAGTCGCCCTCACGGCGCCCCCATCTGGGAAAGGGCTTTATGAGTGGAGCAGCGGGACGCTCACGTTCGTCAGCGCCCTGCCTGCTGGAGCACCGGCGGGCGAAGCCGAACTCGGTTTCGACGGCCACGTGCTTGCCCACGCGGTCTCCAGCGACGGCTCGCGAATCATCTGGACGAGCAAAGACGAAAACACCGGCGCCGGACATCTTTACCTTCGAGACACAATCACGGGGCAGACGCTCCAGTTGGACGCTGCTCAGGGCACTCCGGAACCCGGACAAGGCTCCGCCGAGTTTCAGACCGCGAGCAGCGATGGCTCCCGGGTGTTCTTCACCGACAAGCAGCGGCTGACGGCGGACTCCACCGCGCAGCCGACGTTCCCCGAAAAGGCCGACCTGTATGAGTGCGAAGTGGTCGGAGAAGCGGGCACGCTCGCGTGCAATCTCAAAGATCTGACGGTCGACCCCAACCCAGGCGGGCACGCTGCGGTGCAGGGATTCGTGTTCGGGGCCAGCGAAGACGGCTCGAGCGTCTATCTGATTGCCCAGGGAGTCCTCGCTGGCAACGAAAACGGAAGCGGCGAACGGGCCGAAGCGGGCAGCAACAATCTCTATGAGCTGCACCTGAGCGGCGCGAGCTGGTCGACGACGTTCATCGCCCAGCTGTCGAGCGAAGACAGCCCGGAGTGGGAAGGCAACCGAGTCGCCGACACTGCGTTCCTGACTGCTCGCGTCTCCGCGAGCGGCCGCTACCTGGCGTTCATGTCGAACGCCAGCCCGACGGGATACGACAACCGCGACCGGACGAGCGGCAGGCGCGATGAGGAGGTCTACCTCTACGACTCCCAGCAGGCCACGCTGACGTGCGTATCTTGCAACCCGACGGGCGCGCGCCCGCACGGAGTCCTCGACACGGTCGAATCCGGCGAAGGCCTCGGCCTGGTCGTCGACCGCCGCAAGGTGTGGGTCGAAGCGGGCCATGAACACTGGCTCGCGGGCAACATCCCCGGCTGGACCGCGCAAAACCTCGTCAGCGCGTTGTTTCAGTCGCGCTATCTGAACGACGAAGGGCGTCTGTTCTTCAACAGCCCCGACCATCTCGTGCCGCAGGCAAAGAGCGGCAAGGAGGCGGTCTACGAGTATGAGCCCTCGGGGGTGGGCAGCTGCGAAAGCCCGAGCGGCGGCTGCGTCTCGCTGATCTCCTCGGGGGACTCGAACCGAGAATCGGCCTTCCTTGAAGCGACGCCGAGTGGCAACGACGTGTTGTTCGTGACCGCCGCGCAGCTGTTGCCCCAGGACACCGACACCGCGTTTGACATCTACGACGCGAGGGTCTGCACGCAGGCCTCACCGTGCCTGACGCCGCCGACGCCAGCGCCCCCAGGCTGCAGCGAAGCCGACGCCTGCAGGCCCTCTGAACCCGGCGAGCAGGCCCCTCTGGGAGCCTCCGGCAGCGCGAGCACCTCCGGCCCGGGCAACATCGTCAAAGCGCCAGCCAAACAGGAAGTCAAAGGGGTCAAAACGAGCTCCCAGCCGCCCACCCGCACCCAGAAGCTCGCCAAAGCGCTGAAGGCCTGCAGGAAGGTCAAGAACCACAAGAAACAGGCGAGGTGCGAAGCGCAGGCGCGCAAGAAGTGGGCTGCCAAGGCGCCGGCGAAGGCCAAGGCGAAGAAGACAGGCAGGCGAGCGCCGCGAGGGACACGATGACCGTGGGCCGGCGGCTCTCTCTCGAGCGGAAGACGCGCTTGCTGAGCGTCGCCTTGCTGGGTGCTGTCGCGACGCTTGCGGGCCACACGACCACAGCGTCTGCCGAAGCGCCATCGTGGCACATCACGAGCGAAGTGGCGCCGACGAATCTCCCGCCGGGTGGAGAAGGCGAGATCATCGTGGCTGCGGGCGACTTGGGCGATGTGCCAGTGGAAGGCGGCAAGTCCCAGGTCACGATCACCGACGTGCTGCCGCCGGGAGTGAAGGCGCTCGCGGTCTCGGGTCAGCTTAAGAAGGGAAGCGAACTCACGTGCTCGAAGCTCGAACCTCCAGTGCCACCTTTAACGTGTACGTACACCGGGGCTTTGAACCCATACGAACGGCTGGCGATGACGATCAGGGTGAAGATCGAAGTCCCGCCCGGAACCGTGACGTCGCTACCGAACGAGGTCACGGTGGAAGGCGGAGGCGCTGCGCAGGCCTCGAGCACGCAAGAGCTTCTCGTCAACGGCAGCCCCATTCGGTTCGGGGTCCAAGGATACGAATTGTCCCCGCTCAACGAAGGCGGCACCTCAGCGACCCAGGCTGGCTCCCAGCCCTTCCAGCTCACCACGACACTCGTGACCAATCAGACCGCCGCGCGCCTGCCGGTGGCGCTTCCCAAGGATCTGAGCTTCAACCTGCCGGCAGGGCTGATCGGAAACCCCAACACTGTCACCCAGTGCAGTGAAGTCGACTTCGCTGCGCTCGTGGACGAAACCAACCTGTGCCCAGCAAGCACGGTCGTAGGGGCAGCGACGGTCGTCGCGTGGGAACCGATCGCAAAACTCGTCACCAAAACGGTTCCCGTTTTCAACCTCGTCCCCGCCCAGGGCGAGCCGGCGCGGTTCGGCTTCGAGGTGATCGGCAAGATCCCGATCGTGATCGACACCGCGGTGCGCTCGGGCCGCGACTATGGAGTCCTCGCAACGGTTCGCAACGCAACCGAGACGGCTGGGCTGCTGTCGAGCCAGGTGACACTCTGGGGAGACCCGGGCGATCCGAGGCACAACAACTCGAGGGGCTGGGAATGCGTGGCGGGGGGCGAATTCTCAAAGCAGGCGGGCAAACCCTGCCCCGCCACCTCCCAGGAGCCAGAAAGGCCCTTCCTGCGCAACCCTACCTCGTGCGAGGCAAACCCCGCGAGCGAACCGGTGACCTCCTCGGTCTCCGCCGACTCCTGGGCCGAACCGGGGAACTACGTCTCAAGCGAATACACCTGGACAGGAGTGAGCGGCGAAGCGCTCGGCTTCTCGGGCTGCGAAGCACTCAGCTTCAGCCCCCAGATCGACGTCGCCCCAGAATCTCAGGGGCAGGCGACCCACACCGCCGCCACCCCGACGGGCCTCACGGTCAAGGTCATGGTCCCGCAAGGGGCCCTTCAAGAACCCGAAAAGCTAGCCCAGGCCGACGTCAGGGACTCGACGGTCACGCTGCCCCCAGGAGTCGAGCTCTCCCCCTCGGCAGCCAATGGGCTACAGGCCTGCTCGGAGGCCCAGGTCGGCTATGAAGGACCAGGTCAGGGAGGGATGCTCGGCTTCTCCAACGAAAAGGCGAGTTGCCCAGACGCCTCCAAGCTCGGCAGCGTGCACATAAAGACGCCGCTGCTCTCCCACGAACTTGAAGGCTCGGTCTACCTGGCTACCCCGGCGCCAAACGGCGAAGCCGGGAACAATCCGTTCAACTCGTTGATCGCGCTCTACCTGGTGGCCGAAGACCCGCGCTCGGGTGTGCTGGTCAAGCTCGCGGGGGAGGGGCATGTCGATCAAGGAACGCTGCGTGTCTCGACGAGCTTCTCCAACACCCCGCAGGTCCCCTTCGAAGAACTGCGCCTGGAACTCTTCCCGGGACCGAGGGCGTCCGTCTCGACGCCGGCCCTCTGCGGCTCCTATGCGACTGAAGCCCTCTTTACCCCCTGGTCTGGCAACGGTCCCGTTTCCGTCAGCTCCCCCGCCGAAGAATTCAAGCTCTCAGAAGGCCCGGGGGGAAGTTCCTGCCCGATCACCCAGCCGTTCGCCCCGGGCTTTCTCGCCGAGAGCCTCAACCCCGTAGCCGGCGCGTTCACGCGCTTCGCCCTTGAACTCTCGCGCCCCGACGGCGACCAGGACCTACGGGGCGTCTCCATGCAGCTGCCCGGCGGCATGGCGGCGATGCTCTCGAGCGTCACACTGTGCACAGAAGGCCAGGCAAACGCGGTGGCGTGTCCTGCCTCAAGCGAAGTCGGCAAGGCGAGTGCGCTCTCTGGCCTCGGCCCAGAACCATTCCTTGTCCAGGGCGGGCGCGTCTACATCACGGGCCCCTATGGGGGAGCCCCCTTCGGGCTTGAGATCGTCACGCCGGCGGTGGCGGGGCCGTTTGACCTCGGCAACGTCGAGGTGCGCTCGAAGATCTTCGTTAACCCCAATGACGCCTCGATCACGATCCTCTCAGACCCGCTGCCCACCCAGCTGAAAGGGATCCCGCTGCAGCTGGGACGCGTGCTCGTGAGCGTCGATAGGCCTGGCTTCGAGTTCAACCCCACCAACTGCAGCCCAATGGAAATCAAAGGCAGCATCAACGGCTCAGAAGGAACCACCGCCGCCGTAGCCTCGCCGTTCCGGGCCGAAGACTGCGCTGCGCTCCCGTTCGCACCGAAGCTGACCGCGGTCGCGGGTGGGCACGGCAGCAAAGCGAACGGCACGAGCCTCGCGGTGACGGTCACCTCCGGCGGGGTGGGGCCGAGCGGGGTGGCCCAGGCTGGTATCGCGAAAGTCGATCTGGCGCTGCCGGTGGCGCTGTCCTCGCGCCTATCGACGCTGCAGAAAGCGTGCGCCGAAGCGATCTTCAACGCCAACCCCGCGTCGTGCAACGAAGCCTCGGTGATCGGCTACGCGACGATCCATACGCCGGTGCTGTCGAACCCGCTGTCGGGGCCGGCGTACCTGGTCTCCCACGGTGGTGCTGCGTTCCCGGACGTGGAGTTCGTGCTGCAGGGCGAAGGCATCACGCTGCTGCTCGATGGCAAGACCGACATCAAAGCCGGCGTCACCTACTCGCGCTTTGAATCCGCGCCCGACGCGCCGTTCACGGTCTTTGAAACGGTGCTCCCCGCCGGCCCACACGGGGTGCTGACCCCCAATGTCCCCGAACGCGAGGAATACAGCCTCTGCAAAACGAGCCTGCAGATGCCGACCGAGATCACGGGCCAGAACGGCGCCGTCATCAACGAGACGACGACCATCGCGGCCAGCGGCTGCGGCAGCGTGCTTTCCACCAAAACCAAGCTCACCCGTGCGCAGGCGCTCGCCAAAGCCCTCGCCGCGTGCCACAAGCGCTACAAGCACTCCAAGGCCAAGCGCCGAGCGTGCGAACGCCAGGCCCGCCAGCGCTACGCAGCCAAAGCCTCCAAGAAGCACGCACCCGAGAAGAAGCAACCCCAGAGAGCCGGGCGCGTGACAATGAGCCTTGAGCTCGCGCGCCGCGCCGGTCAGCACGGTCAGCGGACGAGGACGGGGGTGCTGTAGTTCGATACGCGCGCCCCCGCTGGGACCTCGATGAGTGCGCGGTACAGACCGCGTCTACGGATACGAATGACGCGGCTGAAGCTCGAGACGGCAGGGGTGCCGGCTTTTAGGGCCGTGCCGCCCTCGTTTACGGACTTGTGGCCGGGCTGGATCAGCTGGAAGCCGACGAGCGCGCCGACCTCCGCCGGGGCTACCGTGCCGTATAGGCGCACGAAACCGGGGCGGCCGACCGAACGCGCATGGAAGGAGACCCGAACCGCCACGTTCTCGAGCACCACGGGGCTGGACACTTCTGGTTTACCGACCGTCACCACACGTAGCTGCGCGTTTTCGAGCAGGCCGAGGAACGGGAACGAGAAGCCCCCGGCGGGATTCGTAAGCTCCGGATTGCCGACGATCTTGAAGCCGCCCAAGTAGGGGTAGGGATTGGCCTGCAAGACGATCTCGTGGTTGCCGGCGCCCGTGCCCGACAGGGTCCCCTCGACCAAGAAGGAGTTGCCGAAGACAACCGGGTTGGGGACGCCGGTGATCGCTACCGAGAGGGGGATCTTCGGCGTGGTGAAGGTGCGGTCCTGTCCCTTCGTCGTCCCCGCCGCGCTGCTCGCCACGATCCGGTAGTGGTAGGTGGTCAGTGGCTGCAGTCCGCTCACGGACTCGCTCACCTCCATCGTTTTTGTCCCGTTGCCCGCCGGTGAGAGCGGCGTCTGGGACCCGTAGCTATGGGTGGGCCCGTACTGGAAGACATAGTTGGTTTCCTGCCCCCGGGGGTCGACCGACCCACCGAGGGTCGCGGAGGCGTAGCTCACGTTTGAGACGTCTCCGCTGCTGACGCTGGGTGCGGTGATCGGGGCAGCCTGCCCGGGAGCTACCGGAAGCGCGAATGCGAAAGCAAGCACCAGTGAGATGAGCACAAACTTGCGCGACATACGAACCTCCTTGAGCGTTTCCAGCCTTACCTCGCGGCGTGTGAAACGGCCCTCCTAGCCCATAGCCACGGCTAACCACAAGCAGAACGACGACCAAGTCCACGCATAGGAGTCTACACTTTATCCGGGCCTCCTTGGACGCTGGGAGCTGACGTAATCGTGACCGAGTGGATATCGCTCCGGTCGCGCCCTCCATGCGGATGCTCCGGTCGAGTGGGTCACATCCAACCCGGTTCCCAGCACCGGCAACGCGGACCAGTTCACCAATGGCGGCGGCCCGGCTTTTAGTCCCAATTTCTTCGTTGGCCCCACCGGTGCCCAACGTGAAGCGCGCCACCATGCGCCGCAACCAAGCCTCGCCTCGCCGAGCAGTACGACGTGCGACCCGAAACCTCGGCCTCGAGCGCTTCATTACCGCCACGCGACGCCAGAACTTCCTCGTGCCGCCGCGGCGCCACCGGGCCTTCCCGCTACTCGAGCTGGCCTGAGAAGATCCCGCTGACGCCAGAGAGCTCGGTTTGGCTGGAGCGCCTACGTGATCGGATTGGGAGGACGCTCGTCTCGCGCCGGACGGGCACCTGCGTGCCGATCCGGCCTTCGATCAACTCGACAACATCGCTCCACCTTCTCGTCAGCTGGTCGAGCGAGAGGCTCAGCGTCTGCTCGGGTGCAAGCGTGAGGACGAGGTCGTGATAGCGATCGAGGGTCCTGCGACGCTCCGCGACGTGTATGGCTTCAATGTCGTGCCAGCGAACGACAATGCTCCTGCGAATGTCCGTGAGCCCGTCGCCGTCCAGCACCAGCACCGGGCGACGTTGAAAGAGCAGCGCCGCGTAGACCGCGGACAGCCCTCCGAACGTGACGAGAACGATCAGAGGCCGCACCGCTTCGTGCGAGGAGATGGCTCGCCAAACGCCGCTGATGGCGAGGATCGCGAACACCGACGCGAACGCGAATACCAGGCGACGGCTGAAGCCGATTGACACCTTCTCGTTCATAGCCGCACAATCGGTAGGTCGCGGCGCGGGCTTTCGCTTAAGCCCGAAAAGGGCAACCATTTGTCCACTGCGAGTGCCCGAAAAGGGCAGAATCGGCCATTCTCAGCGCCCACCAAAGCACGGTCTCGTGATTCTCGGCTGCCCGAAAAGGGCATCGCAAGCCCAGTGGGTTGGCCACCGGGGCGGCGCGATCGAGGTGCGTCATCACGTCTTTGCTCGGATGCCTGGCTGAGCGTCGGGGGCGATTTCATCCAACCGGTCGAGGATCGTCCTCAGTCCACCCTGTGTGTGCACATCGAGACGGTCGAGAATCGTCTCAGTGTCCTTGAACGTGTTTTCAGAACGGGCATCGGCGGCCAAGCCCTGCACGTTCTGCCCGACCATGATGACCGACAGCAGAACGAGCTGCAGGAAGGTCTGGGCGATCCAGGCGATGATTCCCTCGCCACCGGGCTTCAGCGCCGGCGGCAGGCCGATCAGGGCGATGACCGTGAACACGTACGCGCACCACATCGTGCCAACCAGCTTCGTGATGAGCACCGCGAGCTTCGCGTTGAAGCCTTCGGCCTGGTCCATCGCCTCTTTGAGCACGCGGGGACTTGGATGTAGAGCCTTCGCGAGATGACTCTGGATCTTTACGGGGCTGCGTTGGGTCATCGGTCCTCCTTGCCACCCGTCGAAGGGTGCCGTCGCCGTCGCAAGATGTGCTGGCGAGTCTAAGGCCACGCCGGCTTGCGAACCTCATCTGTCGCGGACGATAATGCGAGACCAGATGACGCGAAGCGCATTTCTCTTTCTGACTGCCTTCTTGGCCAGCGGCGTCGAGATGGTAGAGGCGCTGACGATCGTGCTTGCGGTCGGAGTGACGCGGGGTTGGCGATCGACACTGCTCGGCGCAGGCGTTGCGGCGATCCTGCTCGGCGTGCTCGTCGCGGCGCTGGGCCCGTTGATCTCCCGCGTGCCGATCGGCGCTCTGCGTGTAGCTATAGGCGCTCTGCTCTTGGTCTTCGGCCTGCAGTGGCTGCGCAAGGCGATCCTCCGAGCGAGCGGCTACAAGGCGCTCCACGACGAGGCAGCCGCGTATGAACAGGAGCGGGCCGAGGCGGGGAGTATCGCCACCGCTCGGCCGGGCGAGCTCGACTGGTATTCATTCACCGTCGCCTTCAAAGGCGTGTTCCTCGAGGGGTTGGAGGTCGTTTTCATCGTGATCACATTTGGCGCCGCGCGGAGCCACGGCGTCACGATCGCCGCTGCAGCTGCTGCCGCCGCGTTCGTGATCGTGGTCGCTGTCGGCGTAACCGTCCGCGCACCCCTCAGCCGGGTACCCGAGAACACACTGAAGTTCGTTGTCGGGCTACTGCTCACGAGCTTTGGAACCTTCTGGAGCGGGGAGGGCGCAGGTGTTGCCTGGCCTGGCGGCGATGCCGCTCTGCTCGTGATCTTCGCGCTCCTCTTCGTCGTCTCGCTCGTCGCGGTCAGGCTGCTACGTCGCGAGCGAGATCTCACGCATCTTTCGCCCACGCAGGAGGGCGCAGGGGCATGAGGTTCGTCTTCGCCTTCTTTCGCTTCTGGTATGACTTCATCGTCGGGGAAGATTGGCGCGTCGCGGTCGGGATCCTGGCTGCGATCGCGCTGACAGCGCTGATCGCCGATCATGGCGTCGAAGCCTGGTGGGTAATGCCACTCTCGGTCATCGCGCTGTTAGCAGGCTCCCTGTGGCGGGCCGCGCGAACAGCGCCCGATGACGCTCACCGCCGATAGGACGAGATATGTCGGGCGAACGCGCCGATCGATCCATCAGCCCCACCGGGCACAGCCCGGTGCGGTGCGGAGTGACGGTTTAGGCGCGCGAGAACGGGCGGTGGTGCGCCGCCCCCAACCTGTCGAGCACGGCGGTCAGCACGGCCGTCACTTCCCCGACGGCCACAGCCTCAGCGGCCATCAGCTCTGCTGAGATGTCTTCAGCCCTGCCGGCGGTCTCTTGCTCGGGCGTCCTCGCCGCGCTCGTGTGTCCGTGTGCGGACTGGGTCGCGAATAGGTCCGCCGCTGTGAAGGTCTCCGCTGATAGGGCCCGTCGCACCTCAGCAAAGACATCTGGCGACTCTGGCGAGCACCGCAACCCGGCTGTATCTCCGCGGGGTTCATCCGGGCGCTCCACGGTCGCGCCGTCAGAGAGGTCCAACGGAGCCGGCGCAAGTGCCAAGTCTTCGCCTCGCTGCGACCGAACCGCATCCGCTCGGCGACGTCCGAACAGGCGCGCGAAAAAGCCGCGACGCGGTGTCTGCGGCTCGGCTGTTGCCGCGAGCTCGGGCGCGGCTGGTGGGGTCGGCTCGGGCTCGGCTCGCGCGGCCGGGGTCGTGAGCTCGGGCTCCGCTGGGGTGGTCGGCTCGGGCTCGGCTCGCGCGGCCGGGATCGTGAGCTCGGGCTCGGCTGGTGCGGTCGGCTCGGGCTCGGGTCGCGCGGCCGGGGTCGTGAGCTCGGGCTCGGCTGGGGTGGTCGGCTCGGGCTCGATCGCGGGGCCGGCGTCCGGCCGCGCTTCTGCGGCGGCTGGCGGGTGGTCGAGCTCACGCGTCACGCTCAGGATCACCTTGGTTCCCCACCCCGACGGCTTGATCGCCACCGTCCCGGTGGTGTTCTCGGCCGCCCACTCGACCGTCCTTTCCGACTCCGTACGGACGATGCGGATCTCCCCGAGCTCACCCAGGTGGCGGGCCAGCGCGGCGGGGTCGCTCAGCTCGGCCCACAGCTCCGGCGGCGACTTGACCAGCGTCCGCTCTACCTCCGACGAGATCATCGCCCACCATTTCGAGCGATCTCCCGCCACTCCTTCCTCGCGCGCGATGGTCTGCCGCGTCTCACACGCCTGAATGGGCGACGAGGTCGCCCGCGGCGACTGCCTCAGCCAGCCGTTGATGATCGCGCTCGTTTTGATCGGCGTACGCCACCGAGAAGCGCGCGATCGCAGCGTCGAACGTCGAGCCGGCCCCCAGGTACGCGGCGATCGCCAGCCGGTCGCCCGAGCGGGCGTGCGCGCGGGCCAGGGACCACCCACACGCCCGCGTGTACGCGTGCAGACCCGATTCGCTCAGCGTTGAAAGGTCGGCGGACGCCTTCCAGTCCCACAGCTGGCGGATGTAGAAGTCGTGCTCCCTGCCGTCGAGGCCTTCGCTCCGCTGCCAGCTCAGGAAGATGTCGCTCGCCGCCTGCGAGATCCGCTGGCCGCGGACGACCCGCTCGCCATGGTTAGCGAACTCGCTCGCGCCGATGTATGGCTCGAGCACCGAGGCCTGCGCCTCCTTCGCCTGCAATACGAGCGGGTCCTGCCCTTCGCGGCCGACCAGCAGGAACACCCACGCGCGCGTGCCGACGCTGCCGACGCCGACCACCTTGCGGGCCATGTCCACGAACCGATAGGTCCCAAACAGGTATCGCCGCTCGACGCCGAGGCCGGCAGCGTACTGGTCAAGCAGCTCCCGACTGTATCCGGCCTCGTCGCGAGCGTCGGTCGGGTCGAGCAGCTCGCGCAGCGGCACCAGCAGCGGCGGGACGCTGCGAAAGCGCAGCTCGCCGCCCACGCGCTCAGTGAGCTTCTTGACCGCACGCAGGCTCGTCTTGCGCCGCGCCCTGGCGAACGGTTGCGCGAACACGATCCGACCCTCTGCGCCCAGTTCGCCGCCAAAGCGATCGACGAGCTCACTGGCGTTGAGGCGCTCGTACCAGACGTCCAGGTGGCTCTGTTTGGCGAAGCCGCGCATCCCCTCGCGGTACTCGCGCACGCAGGCCATCACTATCCGCTTGCGGCGATCCGCCGGGAGCCCGACGTCGCGGCCGGCGAGCTCGGCGCTGGCCGCCATCCGCTTGACGTCCCACTCCCACGGCCCGGGGAGGGTCTCGTCGAAGTCGTTCGGGCTGAACACCAGCCTGCGGTCCGGGGCCGCGAACGCCCCGAAGTTCGAGACGTGGGCATCGCCGCAGGCCTGAACGACGATGCCCGAATCCGGCGTCGCCGCGAGGTCGGCCGCCATCACGGCCGCTGCGCCCCGGTAGCACGCGAACGGCGACACGCACATCCGCCCGTAGCGGATCGGGACCAGCTCCTGGATGCGCGAGGCCGCCTGGGCGGTGAGCACCGCAATCGGATCGGGCCGGTTCGCTGCCGGCGCCCAGTCGCCGTGAGCCGATCGCGGTGTGGCCCGGCGCGCCTCCCGGCCACGCTCTGCCGACTCGCCGGACTGCAACCTCGCGTGAACAGAAGCGGTCATCGTCTTGTGAATCTTTGCGAGATCACGCCCGCCGTGAGCGCGGCGCTCAGCCTCACCGCCCTAACGGCGCCTGTGGCGCCCGCCTGCAGCGTCACGCCGAACGTGAGCACAAAGATTCCAGGGATCAGCAGAATCGGCGATCCAAGCATCAGGATTCCCAGGCGCCCGATCAGATAGGGGGGCGTGGCGACGGTCGTACCCACTGCAGTGCCGATCGCCGTTGCCGTCAGCTTGTCGCGCCTCGAATACGTGGTCTTCATCCCGATCAGTCGTGAGGGCACGGCGACGTAACAGACCATCATCACGCCGACGACGATCCCCTGGGACAACGTGAACCACGGGTTCGGCCAACGGGGGGCAACGGTACTCGACACCGCCAGCATCGAGCCGACGATCGTGCCAGACACGAGTATCGGCAGCCAATGGAGCCGCGCTGCGGCGAAGGCCGGTCGGATCCGCGGAGGACGCGACCGCGCGATCGCGAACGCGAAGACCGCGTTGAGGAAGAAGCTGGCCACGGTGATCGCAACGACGGCCAGAGCGACGGGGATCAGAATCGGCCCCCGCAGCTCGGGGAAAGATTTGCCGCGCAGCACCCGAGCCCTGAGGTCGAACATCGCCAGCCAGATCCACGCCGCCGGAAGCACCTGCACGAGCGTCAGTCGCCAGTTGGACAGGAGCAGCCTGAGCCCATCGAACAGCATCGCAAACGCGCCGACGGCGAACGCAAGCGGTGCGAACAGGCGCCGCGAGTGGCTCAGGCGGAGAACCGCCTCGGCCATCGCCTCGTCGTCGTCCTGAATGGCGCGCACGAGCCACCTGATCCGAGTCAGCAGGGCGACGTGGCGGGGCTGTGGACTCACTGTCACCATCCGCGAGGATCCCACAGTGGTCCGGGCCCGCGTGCACCTCAGAGAGCGACGCGCACGAGCGCGCGCCCGGGAGACGCCGCTGCGACGCAGCGGCGTCTCGATCACTCCCTCATGGCCTCAGCCCGCGGGCGCCGAAGCCTGCGAGTAGCGCAGCGAGCCAGGCGTCGTGAGCGTTTCCCCGGTCTCCAGCAGCGTCTTCAGGCCGGAGAGGATCATCGGCCAACCGCCGTACAGCTCAGCGTTGGCGCCATCGTGCAGCTGATCGTGCGTGACCGTCACTCGACATGAGTCGCCCACCGGCTCGATCTCCCAGGTGACCCTCGAGCTGCCTTCGCGTCTTACCTCATCGCTCCACAGGGCCGTGAAGCTCTGGACGAGCCGCCGCGGCGGCTCGAGCTCGAAGGTTCTCACCCTCGCAGATCACCAAGCCCGCGTCAGGCTGGACCGCTTCGACGCGGGAGCCTGGCGTCCAGTCCGAGATGACGCCCACTCCGAACGAGTACTTACGCCGCATCTCGTTGTTGGTGATCGCCTCCCACACGCGCTCCGGGGTGGCTTTGATGTAGATCTCAAACACCTTCTCCATGACTTCCTCCTCGAGTGTCTTCTTGAGCTCGCTGAGCGTCGCGGCCCACGGCTCGGCGTACTTGCTCACCCACCGGTCGTGGACGAGCCGGATCGGCACGGGGTTCAGGAAGTGGAGCTTCTCGCGACCGCGCCGCTTGGTCGTCAACAGGCCCGCCTCCTCGAGCACCTTCAGGTGCTTCATCACGCCGAAGCGCGTCAGCGGCAAACGCTGCTCGAGTGCGCTGAGCGTCTGCCCGTCCTGCTCGAACAGCTCGTCGAGCAGGCTCCTGCGCGTTGGGTCAGCGAGCGCCCTGAACACCGCGTCCATGCCGCTGGACTATACGTGACCATCTAGTCACCTGTCAAGGGGGTTGGCTTATGCCGGCGTAGTCGCTTCTGGGGGTGGCGTCGGCGGGGTCGCAGCAGGCGCGGACAGCGACAGCGCCGTTGGGACGTGCAACGGGTCCGAGACACACGCGCCGAATCCCCGCCCGCCCACGCAGAGAGCCCGCAGCCACATCCCCGCGCGTCCTTCGCTGAGCGCAGTCGCCGACAGCGACCAGCGCCCTTCGGAGTCGGTAGTCGTTTCGGCGATCGTTCGCTCGCTGACGACTTCTCCCTTGCGGCTCACGCTGCGTGCTTGAATCGCGATCGGCGTACCGGCAATCGGCGTGCCGTCGAGGAGCTCGAGGCGACCTGCCAGCGTCTGGACATCGCCGGTCGCGCTCCCGCCCGGCGCTTCGCCGCCAGTCGTTGCCGGCGTCGTCTGCGCGCCGGGCGCGCCTGACGGGGCGGGCGCGCCTGACACGGCGGGCGCGCCTGACGCGGCGGGCGCTGTAGCGAGCGCAAGCGTTGCACTCGTTGGATTTGGTGCCAAGCGCCGCACGCCCTGCCGGATCTCCGGCAGCTCGCGATACAGCACGTTGCCCGGGCAATCGGTCGAGTCGGCATCGCGGTGACCGGCGATTCGCGGTAGCGCGACGCGGGCGTTCGCGGGAAAGCGGCTGTAGGAGGCGCCGGCCGGATTGACCCTCACCGTCACGCTTCCCTCGGCGGGCACACCATGCAGCGAGAGCTTCCACGCGAGCAGCGCTTCCAGCGCGCGGCGTGCGGCCGCCGAGATCGGCACAGCCATGAACGAGCCAAGCACGGCGACCCCGGTTGAGACGAGGTTGTAGCCACCCGCGTGCGCCCCCACCACCGGCTCGTCAATGCCCCCAGCCCGCGCCTCGAAGATCCGTCCGTAGAGGTCGAGCACAAAGTTGTAGCCGATGTCGTTCCAGCCGTTGACATAGCGGTGAAAGGCGTAAATCGCTCGCAGCATTGCCGGGACTTCGCTGGCTGCGTATCCGTTGGGGTTCTCGGTGTGGTGGACGAACGCCATCCGCACGGCTCCATATTCGGGAGCGACCTTCGGCACTGCCATGCCCTGGGCCCACGTCTGGCGGGCAATGATCGGCGGCTGGCCCGACCCAGATGCCAACACCGGCGTGGCCATCGACAGGGCCGCTGACATCGCCAATGGCGAGGTCATCCTTGCCCGCCTGCTCGCTCCCGCGCCAGCACCGACGTCGACGAGGTGCAGACGCACGCCGCTCATGGTCCGTGTTGTGCGGACTTGAACCGACGTGGCTCCTCCCGTCCAGATCGGATCGCCCACGTGCCTGTCGGTAGCCGCGCGTGCGTCCGGTCCGTGTCCGTTCGTCCCCGCTGAGACCCAGCCGCTCCACCGCCCGAGCTGACCACGGAAGCGGAGCCACACATCCGCCTGGGGGGGCGCCTGCCACTCGAGCCCTACGAGATCCGCAGGATGTGTCAACTCGACGATCGCCCCCTCGGGCGTGAGTCGTCCGAGCCAGCGCTGCGCGAGGGTCGGGTGCGGCGGGCCCGCCAGCAGCGCCAGTGCGCCGCCGGGCCGCAGCAGTCCACCGGCCACGGCCCCCGCAGACCCAGCAAGCAACGACCTGCGCGTGATGCGCCGCGCGCTCATCACCGCCTAGGACACCACGACAGCGGCAAGGTCGCGGGCCAACTTGATGAGAATATGCACAGTTACGTTGGCCCGCACTCAGCCCGGGCTCCGTTCGGGGCTCAGCGGTGGGCGCGGCGATGCGCAATTAGAGTGAATCGTGAGAAAGCTCATCGAATTCACCAGAGTCAAAACCGTTGGCACGCCCGCGCCTATCCTGGGCGTATGCCGGTACTCACTCGCCTGGCGCCGACCGGGCTGCGCTGGCGGCTGATGGGCTGGTTCGCGCTGGTTACGCTGGTCTGCACCGGGATCACCTTCCTCGCCGTTTATCGCGGCACCGCCACCCAGCTGCGCCACCAGATCGATCAGGAGATCGCAGGCGACGCCGAAGAGCTCTCGCACAACCTCCCACGCGCGGACGGTCGCTCGCCCAGGCGGCTGGCCGAAGCAGCTGCTCGCTACGTTCGCGACCAGCCGTTCAGCGCGAGCTCCACGCTGCTGTTTGCGCTCGTCCCGGGCGCCGGGACGATCGCGACCAACCGTCCCGAGCTGTTCGCCCGAGTCGTCGCCGACAGCGACGAGAGTCCCGGTGCGCAGGCGCAGGAGACGCGGCTCTCGACGCAGCTGCTGAGCGTGCACAACGGCTACTCCACCCTCGCCCTGCCCGACGTCGGGAACCTGAGGCTACTCAAGCGTGTGGTGCGCGTTGCCGGGGGTCTGTCGGTGACGATCGGCGCGGGCGAGCCGCTGGCCGTGGTTGCCCACGCGCAGCGGGGCGTCGCGCGCGCGTTCATCCTGGCCGGCATCCTCGCGCTCGCGGGTGCGCTGCTTGCGTCCTATCTGATCGGCGCCCGGGTGTCGCGTCCGTTGCGTCGCATGGCCGCTGTCGCCGCGCGGGTGGATGCCGGAGATCTGCATCCGCGTGTCCACGACTCTGGCGTGCAGCGCGATGAGGTGCACGTGCTGGCCGAGGCCTTCGACCACATGCTCGATCGGTTGACCGACGCGTTTGCCAGTCAGCGGGCGTTCGTCGCCGATGCATCGCACGAGCTGCGCACGCCGCTTACCGTGATCCGCGGCCAGCTGGAGGTGCTCGCCGCCCAGCCGAGCCCGTCGGGTGAGGAGGTGCATCGGGTCGAGCGTCTCGTGCAGGCCGAGATCGCGCGCATCACGCGCCTGGTCGACGATCTCCTGCTGCTGGCCAAGACCGAACAGACGCAGTTCTTGCGCGTCGAGCCCATCGATCTGCCCATCCATGCACGCGAGCTGTGGGACGGGATCAGCCTGCTCGCCCCGCGTCGCTTCGAGCTGGGGCCGATCCCGGCGGGGACGCTGATCGCCGACCCCGACCGTCTGGCGCAGGCTCTGCGCAACTTGGTTGGCAACGCGATCGACCACACCGCCTCCGAGCGGGGGCTTGTGCGCATGCGGGTCGAGCACGTCGCGAACGAGCGCATCCGCTTCCTCGTCGAAGACGATGGCCCCGGTATTCCCGCCGATCAGCGCGAGCGCGTGTTCGACCGCTTCCACCGCACCGACGCGGCTCGTGATCGCGCCTCTGGAGGAACGGGCCTGGGGCTGGCGATCGTCGACGCGATCGCGCACGCTCACGGGGGACGGGCGGCAGCGGGGCACTCGCCCGAGGGGGGCGCTCGGATCGAGCTCGAGCTGCCCGGCTTCACGCCCGCGCCGCGGCGCGCGGCGGCGCCCGGTCGAGCGGCCCGCCCGGCGGAGCCCGCGTCGGCGTCGGCTTCGGCGCAGAGCTAGCGCGAGTAGATCGCGAAGAAATCCCGGTCGTCGGGTTCCAAGTAGCGCGTGGCCGGACGGTTCATATCGGGGAGGAGGTTGGTCGGATCTTCCGCGCCGGGAGCTCCATAGGTGATGAAGCTCACCCAGTAGGAGTTGATGTCCAACTCCATCGCACGAACTGCGCCGGCGTGGATGAGCGTTCTCGCGAGGCTTTCGACGGTCTGGTCGTTAGCTGCCGCGTAGATCAGGTTGCCGTATCTGTCAATGCCGATGCCCGAGCGCCACACGAGGACCGCGTTGCCGACCGTCGCGCCCCATTCAGCGCCGTTTGACAGGTTCGGGTTGGGCTTTCCTTCGTCGACGATCAGGGGCAGGTTCTGGCGGGCGAAGGACACCGAGGGCGGCGCGGTGGACCCGTAGCGCCAGTCGACCACGTTCACCTGCCCGTCGGTGTATCCCACGAGCGTGCCCTGGCCGTCACGCATCGTGGCATAGGTGTGGCCGTTCAACACGAATCCGCCTTTCGCGTCGCTCAGCTTGAAGCCGCTGTTGAACGTCGCAAGCAGCCGTCCCCTGCTCGCCTGCGGCACGTCCATCGACCCGCGCGGGATCGACACCGACGGCTCCAGACGCCCGGGGTTGAGCGTCAGCGTCGCGCGTCTCGTATCGATCCACGCCAGCCCCGCCACCACGCGTGGATATTCGGGCTGGTTGCGCAAGGTCGTCAGAAGCACCGGCGGGTTGGCTTCGAGTTGCGGGCGTGTCGCGTGCCACACGCCCTCACCCGGTAGCGCGGGCTGGATCAGGGCGGGCACGCGAGGCGGTCGGTAGGCCGCCGCCAGAGTTCCGCCGGCGGCCCCGGCTGCGGTGCCGCCGAAGCCGACCCGCGGTAGCGTGCGCAGTGTGGGTCCGCCCTTTGCCGGCGCCGTCAGCTGGTAGTAGATGGACTCGACCTGGGCGACCAGACCGGCAGCGCCGTGGTCGCGCATCCACTCGACCGTGCGAATCCCAAGGCTCGAGTTCGACGGTTCGTTCATCGCGGCCACGTAGGAGAAGACCACAGGGACCAGTGCGACGAGCGCCGCGACGAGCACGATCCGCCGCAGCCGGGCGAGCCCGCTCATCCCGCGGGGCGAGCCGGCGCGCCTGCTGCCCGAACCGCGTTGATGGCGAGCGGCCGCACCGAGCTCCATGTTCAGACTGTACGGCGTCCGCGCTCCCCCGCCCGAGCGAAAGAGCGCCGATGAGCGAAGTCTCACCGAGGAGATGCGCGGTAGTTCTCGCTAAGAACAGTCTCATCGCCAGAGCAGGCGGAGATCGCTGACTCGTGTGGAATCATTGCGTCGCGCAGCGGAGCAGCGTTCTCCTCGCTGCATCTCCATCGGAGGTTCACCGATTAACCCCCCAATTGAGGCACTAGCGAGTGATGAGGGCGTCCGCCTGGAGCGGCTACCCGGCGCCGTGCCGCGTCCTCGTCTGCAGGCGTCCACCCAGTTGCAGCCCGCGCTTGGACTCCGTGCGTCGGTGCTGCTGCGCGCATGCCGTCCTCGGCAGTGGAGCAAGAACCTACTCGTCCTCGCCGCGCCGTGTGCCGCTGGGGTGATCGCCCGGCCACAGGTGGCCGCCGAGGTCGCTGGCGCGTTCGTGGTGATGTGCATGCTCTCGAGCGCGACCTATCTGGTCAACGACGTGCGCGACCGCGAGCAGGATCGCCTGCACCCGCGCAAGCGCACGCGGCCAGTCGCCGCAGGGGAGCTCTCGCCCCGCGCGGCCCTCCGCGTTGCCGCCTGCCTGGCACTCGTGGGCGTCGTGGCGGCGACCGCGATCGCCCCCGGCCTGGGCGCGGTCGCTTGTGGATACCTTGCGTTGACGGCGAGCTACTCGTTGTGGTGGCGTCGCGTGGTGGTCGCCGACATCCTCGCGATCGCTGCCGGGTTCGTGCTGCGCGCGCTCGCGGGCGGCGTCGCGACCGACATCTGGCTCTCGCGCTGGTTCCTGATCGTGACGGGGGCCTGCGCGATCTTCCTCGTGGCCGCCAAGCGCTATGCCGAGCTACGCGAGCACACCGGACCCGGTCCGGCGCGGGCGACGCTGCGGCGCTATTCGCCCACGAGCCTGCGCCTGACGCTGTTGGCGGCCGCGACGGTGGCGGGCGTCGCCTACACGGGATGGGCGTTTTCACGACCGGCTCACCTGGTCTGGTACGGCCTCTCGCTAGCTCCGTTCCTGCTGTGGCTGGCGCGGTATGCGACCCTGATCGGGGGCGGCGCGGGGCAGGCGCCGGAGGAGCTGATCCTTCGTGATCGAACGCTTCTGGCGCTCAGCGTCGCGTGGGCGTTTCTGTTCCTCGGTGGCGTGTATGTCGGTCGCTGAGCCGATCGCCCGCACGCCACTTCTAGGCACGGAGCGTTCGCTGTGTGGGTGGGGTCGGACCGCGCGAAGCCGCGCGACCGTGCTCCGGCCGCACTGCGTGGAGGACGTCGCCGAAGTTCTCGCGTTCGCGGCGCGCTCGGGCGTCGGCGTGATCGCACGCGGCGCAGGGCGCAGCTATGGCGATGCCGCTCAGAACGACGGCGGCGAGGTGCTGGACACGACCCGGCTCGACCGGATCATCTCGGTTGATAGCGAGCGGGGCCTGATAACCGCGCAGGCCGGCGCCACCGTGGCGCAGCTGCTAGCTCGACTGGCTGCCGAGCGTCTCACGCTGCCCGTGCTTCCTGGGACCCGGCACGTCACGCTCGCGGGCGCGATCGCGAGCGACATTCACGGCAAGAACCACCATTGCGACGGCGGGCTCGCCAGGCACGTGGTTGCGCTGTCGTTGTGCACGCCCGCGCACGGTCTCATCGACGTTTCGCCCGAGACCGATCCCGAGCTGTTCTACGCCACGCTCGGCGGAATGGGTCTCACGGGCGTGATCGTCCAGGCCACGCTCCGCGTCGAGCCGCTGGCCTCGCCATGGCTGGCGGCCGACGTCGATCGCACCGATGGCCTGGAGCAGACGCTCGAGCTGATGTCCGCAGAGGAGCGTCACCGCTATTCGGTGGCCTGGCTGGACCTGCTCGCCGACGGGCCGAAGATGGGACGCGCAGTCGTCAGCCGCGCCAACCCCCTGCCGGCCGACGGCGCTACGCCGCGTGTGCGCGGCCGGCGAGGGACACGCGAGGCAGATCCCGCCGCGCTTTCCCGGCGACCGGCGTTCGAGGTGCCGCGCGGGCTTCCCGCGGCTCTTCTACGCCCAGCTGGCATGCGTACGTTCAACGCGCTTCGCTGGCGCGCCACACCGCGGCGCGAGCGGGGACGACCGCTGGCGCTGGCGCCGTACTTCTTTCCGCTCGACGGTCTCGGCGAGTGGAATCGACTGTACGGTCCCGCGGGCCTGATCCAATACCAGTTCGTGATCCCCGCGGGTCAGGAGGCAGCGCTCGGGCGCTGCTTCGACTTGATCCGCAACCGCCGACTGCCGGTGTACCTGGCCGTGTTCAAGCGTTTCGGTCCCGCATTCGGCGGCCCGCTGTCCTTCCCCGTCGAGGGCTGGACCCTCGCGATCGATCTGCCGGCGGCGGCTCCGGGGCTGTTGCCGGCGCTGGACGAGCTTGATCAGGTTGTGGCCGGTTGCGGCGGACGGGTGTACCTGACGAAGGACGTTCGTCTGCGGCCCGACGTGCTGTCCGCGATGTACCCACGGCTCGATCGCTTTCACGCTCAAAGAGCGAGGGTAGATCCGGAAGGAGCGCTCCGCTCGGACCTCGCGCGGCGACTGGGGCTGTGCGGGGCTGCGGGGTGAGCCACCCGCACGCTGGGTCGGACGGGAGACGGGTGATCGTGCTTGGAGGCAGCTCGGAGATCGCCCTTGCGATCGTGCGCGAGCTGCAACACCGGGCTCCGCGCGAGGTCGCGCTCGCGGGACGCGACGCCGACGCGCTGGCACGCGCGGCCGCAGACCTCCACGCGGCCGGATGTGAGCGGGCGATCACACTCGAGCTCGACGCGCTGCAGGCCGATCGGCACGCGGAGATCGTCGCTGATGCGTTCGATCTGCTCGGCGGTGGCGACATCGTGGTGCTCGCCGTTGGCCTTCTCGGAGAGCGGGGCGGACTGCCGGCAGACGTCGCTGGTGCGGTCGAAGTGCTGCAGGTGAACGTCGTGGGCGCCGGGTCGCTGCTGATCCACGCGGCCAAGCACCTGCGCGACGGCGGCGGCGGAGCACTCGTTGTGCTCTCCTCGGTCGCGGCCGAGCGGCCGCGACGCGGAAACGTCGTATATGGGGCCTCCAAGTCGGGCCTCGACGCGCTCGCACAGGGTCTCGGCGACGCGCTCGCCGACGAAGGCGTCCGCGTGCTGGTCGTGCGCCCCGGCTTCGTCCACACACGCATGACGCGCGGCCTCGACCCGGCGCCGCTGTCGACCACACCGCAGGCGGTGGCGACCGTCGTCGTCGACGGGCTCGATCGCGGCGCCCACACCGTATGGGCGCCGCCGTCCCTGCGCTGGCTTATGCTCGTGCTGAAGATGCTTCCTCGTCCACTCTTCCGGCGGATCAGGCAATGAGCGCGGCCCGACCCTCCAGCGACGCGACCCGCTCGCGCGCGCCCAGATCGCAGCCGCCGCGGCACATCTCCGAGCTACGCTCCCGCCGTCGCCTAGCGGCCCGTCGCCGCCGCCTCGCGAGAGTCGATCTCGGCCTCGGGGTGGTAGGCGCGATCACGCTGCTGATCGCCACGCCGGGCCTTGCGATCGCGGCGCTGGTCGCGGTGGCCCTGCTCGCGTTCTGCGTTGTGTCCGTCGCGCTCGAGCGACGGCAAGCGCGTAGACGCTGAAGCCGAGGCGCGTCAGTTGGCGACGATCGCCAAGAAGTCGCGGCTATAGGGTTCCAGCAGCTTGCCGGCGATCCCGAGCTGACCGGGCACGACTGGGACGCCAGACGGGCCGCCCCGATGATGGACGTAGAGGTATCCGGCGACCCAGTCGGGGTTGATGTCGAGCTCGATCGCGCGCACGGCGCCGGCGGCGATCAGCGCCGAGGCGAGTTGCGCGGGCAGCAGCTGCTCGCCGGCCGCCCACACGAGCTGGCCGGCCGCGGTGACGCCGAGGCCCGAGCGCGCGACGACCGTGCGCCCGCCAATCGTTTCGCCCCAGCACGCGATGATGCAGCCTGACACCGTTGCCGCCGCGAGACCACGATCGACGAGCAGCTGCTGGTTCTGCAGAACCGAGAAGACGGTCTTGTGCGCGCTCGGAACGCCCGCCTGCCAGCCACCGATGTCGGTCGTCCCGTCGGTGTAGGTGACGATCGACGCCAGCCCGTGCTTGAGTGGCACCGCCACGCGACCGCCGGAGACAAACCCGACGTTGCGGTAGGTGAGCTTGAAGCCGCCGTTGAACGCCGCGACCAGCAGGTGGATCTCGCGCGGGCTTATCTGGTCGCCATAGGTCCAGCCGCCAGCGCCGCCGTCGCTCGAACCGGCGTGGAGGGTAAGGTGCAGGAGGCTCTGGTCAAAGCGCATCACGGTTGCGCCTGAGCGCTGCGCGAGCCACGCCGCTGGCTGCCCGCGAACGTATGCCACCGCCGTCCAGCTCGCCGTCGTGTGCGCAGGCGCGTTCACGAGCAGCGCCGGCACCGGACGCGCGGGGGCAGCCGCACGAGCGGGCGCGATCGGCGAGGCTCGCCCCGCGGCGCGCGACGTGTGGACAGCGGTCCTCACCGCGCGAGCGTCGCGCGGTTCGGAGCGACTGAGGTTCCCACCGATCAAGGCCGCGACGATGAGCACGGCTACAGTCGCCAGCACTCCGAGCCGACGGCGCACGTACACCTCCCGCGACCCTCGCACGCATTCAGCGTAACAACCGCGGACCGTGATGTGCGGTCCATGTGACACCTCTCACGCGTCGCTGATGTCACGCTTAGCCTGATCGTGCAAACTTGAGCTATGCGCAGGGGAGGAAAGCGCCTCACAACTCGGCGTCTCGTGTCGGGAATCGCCGCGATGACCATCGCCGGGGCAATCGTGGGCGTCACGCTTCACAACGATCCTGGGTCCGCCAAGCAAGGCTCTCGGCGTCCAGCGTCCTCCGCCCGCTTGGCGGCGGTCGTGAGCCCAACCGCAGCGACCGTCGGTGACCCGCGGGCCCCGTGCGGAGCTGCGAGCGCTGCCGTCATCGCAAGCGTGGACGCGGCAGCCGCGCAGCAGATCTACGCGGGAGAGGTCCACAGCCGCGAGGTAAGCGCCGACATCACCCACATCACCGGCTCACAGGCGCTCCTGAGCGCGGTGGCCAACTCCAACGCGTCGGCCGTGTACGCGGCCGTCCATGCAATCGTGTACACGCCCCACTGGCACATCGTGCGGCTGCGCGTCGTGCGGGCCGGACGGGTCCTGGCCGACGTCGGCGGGCCATACATCATCGCTCCCATCTCCGGCCCCCTGAGGTGGAAGGGCCGGACAGTCGGAAGCTTCGTGATGTCGGTGCAGGACGACGTCGGCTACGTGAAGCTCGTCAGCCGCTTCATCGGCGTTCCGATCGACCTCTACAGGAATGGCTCGTTCCTGATGGGCACGCTCCAGCCTGCACCACGTTCAGTGAGCACTGGCGCGTCGGTCACCGTCGGCGGCGCTGGATATCAGGCGTATGTGTTCAACACGCTTGCCTTCCCAAGCGGCACCCTGCGCGTCGCGCTGCTCATCCCGCGGCCCACGAACAAGGTCGCGGCGGGAAGCTGTCAGAGCGTGCGGGTCTCGGCGTGGGGCGCCATCGCAATGCACATCGCGGCCCGCTTCTCCCCACTTACGGCGCACTACCAGGATCTTGTCGAGGTCCTGCGGAGCACGACCGGCGGCCCGGCCTTCGTCAGGGCTGGCTCGACGCGGCTCGCGGGCGGCTCCGGCCCGCGCAGGATCCCTCGCAGCGGGACCGTGAAGTACTCCGGCCGATCATGGTCGGTCTTCTCGTGGGAACCGGTGCCGCCAGCACGCATCTACTTCCTGACGCCATCTGGTTGAGCGCAGCGCAGCGCGGCGCGGCGCGGCCGGTACGATAGAGCGATTCCCCTGACCCGTGGGACTCGGCTCACCTGGCCGGCGTGGGCAGTGGCGCTGGCGGTTGGCGTACCGCTCGCGGTGGGCTATCTGATCGTGCAGCCGCCCAGCGGCGATCTGGCGGCCGCGACCTACCGCGGCGGGCTACTCGCCCGCGTGGGCCTCACCTTGTGGGATGGGGGCTGGTATGGCGGGCACTACCTTCCAGGCTACTCGCTGCTGTCCCCCGTGTTGGGGGCGCTGCTTGGGGAGCGTCTGCTGCTGGCGCTGTCCGCCCTCGTCGCGGCCGCACTGTTCGGCGTGCTGGCGCAGCGCTTGTTCGAGCCAGCGGGCGCTCGGGTCGCCGCCGCCTCGTTTGCGCTCGGCGCCTGCGTCGGGCTGCTGTCCGGGAGGGTCGCGTTCGGCCTTGGGATCGCGCTCGGGCTGCTAGCGCTGCTGGCGCTGCTGCGGGGGCTGACGGTGGAGGCACTCGCGCTCGCCGTGCTCACGAGCCTCGCCAGCCCTGTGGCGGGCGCTTTCCTCGCGCTTGCGGGTCTCGCCGACGCGCTCGCCGCGGGAGCGCCGAGCGGTCGCGGAGACTCCCGTTGCGAGGACGGCTCAGGCGCGCCGCGTCGAGGCAGGCGCGCCGTGGGCGGTTGGCGTGGACGCGCGCCCGGGCTCGCGCTCGCTGCGGCGGCATTGGCCCCGATCCTGCTCCTCGCGCTTGCCTTCGGCGAAGGCGGCTGGGAGCCGTTCGCGCCGTCGCTGTTCTGGCCGGCGTTGGCGGGGGTGCTCCTGATCGCGCTGCTGCTCGGCCGCGCGGGGAGCGAGCTCGCGCTGCGGCCCGTGCGGGCGCTCACGTGGGGCGCCTGGCTATACGCGCTCGCGCTGGCGGGCGCCTTCGCCCTGCACACGCCGGTTGGCGGCAACGCGGTGCGCCTGGGTTCCCTGCTCGCGGCGCCGCTCCTCGCCGGCGTGCTGTGGGAGCGTCGGCGGCTCGCGCTGCTGTTGCTTGCGCCCGCGCTGCTGTACTGGCAGTTGGAGACCCCGCTGAACGACGTGGCGGAACTCGTCGGGGATCCCTCGGTGAACGCCTCGTTCTATGCTCCCGTGCGCGCCGAGCTGGAGCGGCTGGCGAGCGGCCGGCCGGTCCGAGTCGAGGTGCCGCTCACCGGGGCCCACTGGGAGTCGGTCTACCTCGCCGAGCGCGGCCCGATCCTGTTGGCACGCGGCTGGGAGCGCCAGCTCGATACGCGCTACGCGGCGCTGTTCTATCGCCCAACGCTCACCGCCTCCGCCTACCGGCAATGGCTGGAGAGCAACGCGGTCGCCTACGTCGCGATACCCGACTTGCGCCTCGACTTCGCCGGCGAACAGGAGGGACGGCTGGTGGCCGGCGGGCTGGCCTACCTGCATGAAGTGTGGCGCTCTGAGCACTGGCGCCTATTCGCGGTACGGGACGCCACCCCGCTCGTGCAGCCACCCGCCATCTTGACGAACCTGGGACCGGACTCGTTCACGCTGGTCACCCCGCGCCCCGGGAAAGTGACTGTGCGCGTGCGCTTCACTCCCTACTGGGTGATCGAGCAGGGGCGCGGGTGCGTGCGCAGCGCGGCGGGTGGCTGGACCGGGGTCGATGCGCGCCGCGCCGGCACGATCCGCGTCGGCATCGGCTTCTCGCTCGCCCGGGTCTTTGAGCACGGTCCGCGCTGCCACGAATGAGCGCGTGCGGGTTTCGCGGTCACTGATTCTGAGCCCACAGGCTGCCCCACGCCGCGCACAGGAGCTCGGAGAGCAGGGCATCGCGTTGCTCGTCGCTCGTCTGATCGATGTCGTCGATCACACGCGCCACGAGCGCGGCGGCGGTTACTGAGTCGAGTGGCCAACCGTTCGGTTCCATCACGAAACCAGTGAGCGCCACGGCGCATCGAGCGATGGGATGGCGACACTTAGCAAGTTCAAGTCATTCATGGTTATCACTGGCTTCTTCCGGGTAGTTTGAACGCGCCGCCATCTCCATATCTGAGAACCCGATCGGGGCTGCCGCGGTGCGGCACCGGAACGCTCATCTTTGTCCAAAGTGCCTGCGCTTGTTTTGCCTTTGTGGAGCATCGAGCACCCGCAGGCCCCGGAATCTTGATCGCGGAGGGCGTGCCGTGGTACGCTGCGGCGCGCGAACGGCAAGCGGAAGCGCGGGGGAGTGGCGAGGTGGCAAGGATGACCAAGCGATGCCGGTCGGTGCGGGTCGTGGACAAGGTCGCCGGTCGCGGTCCGGGCGCGATCTCGGAGCCGCGCAACGTTCGCGCGCTGCTGCCCGCGCTGCTCGCGGTGGCCCTGCTCGCGACCGCCTGCCTGAGCAGCCCCGCCTGGGCGCGGGTGGCTGCGGGGCCGACGCCCGCGGGCAGCGAAACGAAAGCTCCCAAAGTGACCAAACAGCCGGTCAGCGTGACCGTCGAAGAAGGCCAGAGCACGGTGTTCGAAGCGACGGCGTCGGGAGTCCCTGCGCCGACCGTGCAGTGGGAACTCTCGACCAACGGCGGCGGCACGTGGAGCGCGGTGGCGGGAGCCACCGCGAACCAGCTCACGATCGCCGACCCGAAGACGTCTGAAAGTGGCGACGAGTTGCGCGCAGCGTTCAACAACGTGGCGGGCCAAGCGACAAGCAAGGCCGTCACGCTGACCGTCCGCAAGGCGCCGGTGGTGACCAAGCAGCCGCTCAACGTGACCGTCGAAGAAGGCCAGAACGCGGTCTTCGAAGCGGCCGCGGCAGGGTTCCCCACGCCGAACGTGCAGTGGGAATTCTCCACCAACGGCGGCGGCGCGTGGAGCAACGTGGCGGGAGCCACCGCCGACCAGCTCACGGTCGTCAACACGAAGACGTCTGACAGCGGTCGCGAGTACCGCGCCGCGTTCAAAAACGTGGCGGGTCAAGCGACGAGCGAAGCGGCCACGCTGACCGTCCGCAAGGCGCCGGTGGTGACCAAGCAGCCGGTCAGCGTAACCGTCGAAGAAGGCCAGAGCGCGGTGTTCGAAGCGTCGGCGTCGGGAGTCCCCGCGCCGAGCGTGCAGTGGGAACTCTCGACCAACAGCGGCAGCACGTGGAGCGCAGTCGAAGGAGCCACCTCGGATCAGCTCACGGTCGCGAACGCGAAAACCTCCGAAAACGGCGACGAGTATCGCGCCGTGTTCGACAACGCCGCCGGTCAAGCGACGAGCGCGGCCGCGACGCTGACCGTCCACAAGGCTCCCGCCGTCACCGAGCAGCCGGCGAGCGCGACGGTCGACGAAGGCCAGAGCGCCGTGTTCGAAGCGATGGCGTCGGGGTTCCCGACGCCGTCCGTTCAGTGGGAAGTCTCGACCAACGGCGGCGCCACGTGGACTCCAGTCGCAGGAGCCACCACCGACCAGCTCACGGTCGCGAACACCAAAGCCTCCGAAAATGGCGACGAGTACCGAGCTGTGTTCGAGAACGTGGCCGGCAAGGCGACGAGCCAAGCGGTCACGCTCACCGTCGCGACCAGCCGCTATGACGCCGTCGGCTGGGGCGAGAACATCTCCGGCCAGCTCGGCGACGGAAACACGAGCGACAGCGACGTGCCGGTGACGGTGAGCGATCTGAACTTCGTCACCTCCGTTGCCGCCGGCAGGCGACACAGCCTGGCGCTGTTGGCAAACGGGACCGTCATGGCCTGGGGTGAGAACGCATCCGGACAGCTCGGCGATGGCACCAACACGATGAGCGAGGTGCCGGTCGCCGTCGAGGGACTCACCGGCGTCAAGGCGATCGCGGCCGGCTACGATCACAGCCTTGCGCTGCTGAGCAACGGCACCGTGATGGCGTGGGGCGCAAACGAAGCCGGGCAGCTCGGCGACGCCAGCTTCAACGAAAGCAACGTGCCCGTGGCCGTGCAGGGATTGACGAAGGTGACCGCCGTCTCAGCCGGAGATGAATACAGCGTGGCGCTGCTCAGCAACGGCACGGTGATGGCATGGGGCAACGGCGAACACGGTCAGCTCGGCGACGGCAAGACGGGCAACAGCGACGTGCCCGTCGCCGTGAAAGCAGTGACTGGCGCGACGGCCGTCTCGGCCGGCGGCGAACACAGCTTGGCGCTGCTCGGCGACGGCACGGTGATGGCGTGGGGCGAGGACGACTACGGGCAGCTCGGCAACAGCGCTGTCACAAACGAAGAAGAAGAGTTCAGCGACTCGCCGGTGGCGGTGCTCGGGCTGAGCTCCGTCGAGGCCGTCGCTGCCGGCGGCGAGCACAGCCTGGCGCTGCTCAGCGGCGGCACGGTGATGGCGTGGGGTGAAGACGAATACGGCCAGCTCGGCGATGGGAGCATCGCGCGCAGCGAGCAAGCGCCCGTGCCCGTGAGCGGACTCTCGGGCGTCAACGCGATCTCCGCCGCCGGTGAGAACAGTCTGGCGCTGCTGAGTGGTGGCACGGTCGTGGCGTGGGGTGAAGACCGCCACGGGGAGCTCGGAGACGGGAGCGCCGGCGAACCCAGCGACGTTCCGGTGGCCGTCAGCGGGCTCAGCGAGGTCTCGGGCATCTCGGCCGGCGGATTTCACGACCTCGCCTACGGCGAAGCGATCCCAAGCGTCACCGGCGTGAGCCCCAGCGGCGGTCCATCGACGGGAGGGACCTCGGTGAGCATCACAGGCGCGCATTTCACAGGTGCAACCGCGGTCAGGTTCGGCGCCAACAATGCCACGAGCTTCAGCGTGAACTCCCCGAGCTCGATCACCGCGGTTGCACCGGCAGGGGTTGCGGGAACGGTGGACGTGACCGTGACCACGCCCGCGGGCACGAGTCCGAGCGCCCCGGCCGACCGCTTCACCTATGTAGCGTCACCGACGGTCACGAAGCTGTCAGCCAAAGACGGCTCAGCCGCCGGCGGGACGCCGGTGACGATCACAGGCACGAGCTTGGAAGGCGCGACGTCCGTCAGCTTCGGCGCCACCAGCGCCAAGAGCTTCACCGTCGAATCCGCGACCTCGATCACCGCGATCTCGCCGGCGGCGACAGGCGGGAAGGTCGACGTGAGGGTGACCACGCCGAGCGGCACCAGCGCGATCTCAAAAGCGGACCTCTTCAAGCTCGTCCCCGCGATCGAAAGCCTCAGCCCCCACAGCGGCGCGACGGCCGGCGCCACGGCCGTCATTATCGCGGGCGCCGGATTCGCCCCTGGGACGAGCGCCACCTCGTTCACGTTCGGCGGCAAGCAGGCCGCGAGCGTCGAATGCACCTCCAGCACGAGCTGCATGGTGCTCACGCCGGCGAACAGCGTGGGGACGGTGGAAGTGCTTGCCAGGGTGAACAAGGTCAAGAGCCCGCGCAACCCGCCGGGTGATCAGTTCACCTACGAATGAGCTGTTCGGCGCTGGGCGCCGTGAGCTTGTGCTCCCCGACGAACGTCGCGATCAGCTCCGCGAGCCGCTCCGGCTGGTCGTGGGGAACAAACGCACGGCTGTCAGGGATCTGCTCGAGGCGGGCGCCGGGGATCATCGCCGCGAGGCGCTCGGCGAAGCGCAGCGGGAACGCGAAGTCATCGGGCGCCCACGCGAGCAGCGTCGGCAGCGGCCGTTCGTGCAGGCGCTCGGCGGCGCCAAGCGTGTCGTGCTTGTCGATCGCCTTCAGGGTCGCGACCACGTCGGCGCGCACCGCGCGCTCGCCCAGCGGCGCGACCCACGCAGCCGTGAGCTCGTCGGCGAGCGGCTGGTGGCTGAGCATGCCAAAGCCGAGATTCGAGCGGCGAAGCCGCGCCGAGCGCAGCAGGAGCGCGATCACCCGGTAGGCGCCCGGGACGTGCGCGAGCCACTGCAGGGGGCGGAGCATCGGTGGCAGGAAGTTCTCGAGGCAGTCGCAGTTCGTGAGCACGAGCGCGCGCAGGCGCTCGGGGCGCTCGCTCGCGAGGATCTGGGAGATCGCACCGCCCGTGTCGTTGGCGACGATCGTCACCCGTTCGAGCTCGAGCGCGTCGAGGAAGTCGGCGATCAGGTGCGCGATGCCCCGTGGCGAGCGGTCGGCGCCGGGGTCCAGCGCCGAGTGGTGTGAGCCGAGCGGCCAGTCGGGGACGATGCAGCGGTGCGATGCCGTCAGCAGCGGCGTGACCTTGTCCCACAGACGCCCGTCGACGAGCAGTCCGTGGACGAACACGAGCGGGTCTCCCTGCCCCTCCTCGCGGTAGCGGATCGTGCCCTGATTGAGTGCGATGTTCGCGTCGATCATCCGCAGCCTCCTCTATCGTCATTGGGATACGTACAGGTTGCACGTAAGTTACATACAGACTGCATGAATGTCAATCGTCAAACAGCGCGTTCGGCCTCGACGCGTGCGAAGCTGATCCGGGCTGGGCGGGCGCTGTTTGCCCGCAAGGGCTACGCGGGCGTCGGCACCGAGGAGATCGCGCGCCGCGCGGGCGTCACGCGCGGTGCGCTCTACCACCAGTTCCCGGCCAAGGAGGACCTCTTCCTCGCCGTCTACGAACAGGTCGAGCGCGATCTCACCGAGCGCGTGTCCGGCCTGCTCGGCGATGTCGCCAGCCCGTTCGCGGCGATGCGCGCGGGAGTCCGCGCCTTCCTCGAGGCGTGTCGCGCACCGCAGGTCCAGAGGATCGTGTTGATCGACGGCCCGGCGGTGCTCGGATGGGACCGCTGGCGGGAGGTCGCCGAGCGCAACGGGCTGGGGCTGATAGAGGCCGTCATCCGCGCCGCGATCGACGCCGGCGAGATCGCCCCGATCGCGGTCGAGCCACTTGCCCACCTGTTGATGGGGGCGCTCGACGAGGCCGCGCTGCTCGTCGTGCGCGACCCCGACGCGACGGACGCCGTCGCCGCGACGTTCGAGCGCCTCCTGGAGGGGCTGCGGATCCCCGCGTAGGGCTCAACATCGCACGTACGCCGCGAGATATTCCCGGCTCGCCGCGAATCGAAACCCGCTTGGCACATCGTTGATCGAATGCGGGTCGTGGCTGTTGTTGCCGAACGGCCCGTACTCGCTGTCGTACAGCACGCGGTCATCGCCCAGCATCACGAACGCCACGCCGCGCTCGCGGGCGTGCGCCGTTTCGGTGTCGCTGCGCGCGAGCACGCTGGCGACGTCGTTGGTTGCGAGGTCAAGCATGACCAGCGGCATCAACTTGTGGTTCGGCAGCGATGTCGGGCCGCAGCGCCGGCCGGCCGCGACCGCTGGTGCGCTCAGCAGCGAGCGCATGTCGGACTCGACGTCGACACGCAGCTGCAGCTCGCTCGCGGCGCCCGCCGGGTGCAGGTGCACCGCGGTCCACGCGCTCGCCGCCACGAGCACCGCGATCGCGCCGGCGAACAGTGCCCGCGAGCCGCGCGCGCGGCGGGCGAGCACGCGGAGCAGCTCGGCCGCGACGTAGCCCCCGAAGCACATCAGCGCGACCGCAGCGAGCGCAAGGTAGCGGTTGACGACCGCGAACCCGGCGAGCGAGGTGAGCAGGAACGAGCCGACGCCGCCCACGGCGAGCGCGAGCGGGGCTCCGTAGCGCCTCACCGGCAGCCGCCGTATCGCGAGCGCGACGCCCGCCAGCGAGCCGATCAGCACCGGAAGCTTCGCCAGGTCGAGCAGTCCTTCGAGGGCCGCGCCTGGGATCTGGAGCGGCGGTTTCTGGCGCGCCAGTTCCTCGGCGTGGCCGGTCGTGAACGTGAACGAGAACGTCGGATCGCCGGTAACCGTCAGGTCGAGCAGCCCCCACAGGAGGGCCGGCAGGGCGACGATCGCGAGCAGGCCCAGTCGCCTGCTCCTGGGCGCGCGCCATCCGACCCACACCGCGTAGCAGAACAGATACAGCCACGCGTCTGGGCGCAACAGGCCGGCGAGCACGAGCAGGACCCACACGGCGCCTCCCCGCCGTGGGCGCTCGCCCTCGAGCGCCGCCGCCCACACGAGCAGCCCGATGTAGGGCACATCGAGGTAGGCGAACGCGGCGTAGAACGCGAAGTGAAAACGCGACAGCAGCAGTAGGCATCCGAGCGTCGCGGCGAATCCTCCAAACGCGTCGTGGCCGAGCCTGTAGAGCCCGGCCACGACCGCGAGCAGCGAGACCACACCGATGAGCGTCATCGCGCGTGGGCCGGCCGCGCCGAGCGTCGCGCACAGCGTCCCGAACACCACCCACAGTGGGTGCTCCGTCGGAGCGCGGTAGGCGGCGAAGCTCGGCTGGTGCCCGGCGAGAATCTGGTGCCCCCACACGAGCGCCCACGCCGAGTCGAACGTGGGGGCGACCGGGTATGCGACCCACAGCGCGAGCGCGACGGCCGCGAGCGCCGTGAGCGCGATCCAGCCGGCGAGCCGCCAGCGGTCCGTGAGCGGCCGCGTGGCGACGGCCGGCGGGTCGCTCATCGACGTCGCGCTCACGTTGCGACCTCGATCAGAGCGATCGTCCACGGCAGCGGCGAGCACGCCTCGCTCACCCGCCCGTGCTCAGCCGCCAACCGCACAAACCGCCGCTGTGAGAAGTGGTTGACATGGCCCGGCGGGTTGCCCAGCCAGCCGACGTAGGCGCCTCGCAGCACGTTGAGCACCCGCCACAACGGCTCGCGCGGGACAGACACGAGCACCGCGCGACGCGCGACGCGTGCCAGCTCGGCGAGCGCGAGCGTGGCGTCCGCGACCTGCTCGAGCAGCTCGATTCCGCATACGACGTCGAACGCGCCGTCCTCGAATGGGAGCGCGCACGCGTCAGCGACCGCGAAGCGCAGGTTGGGCGCTGCGCGGCGCTCCCACTCGGCCGCCAGCGGCTCGCGATCGACCGCGAGGATCTCGAGCGACGGCCACCGCCGCGCCCACCGCTGCGCGAGCACGCCCTCGCCGCAGCCGACGTCGAGCAGAGAGCCTGGCGCGGTCCGCGCGAGCAGCCCGTCAACCGTGTCGAGGAAGCGCCGCGTGAGCAGGGCAGCCAGCGGATTGCGGCTGGCGTACTTGTCATACGCGTTCCCAACGTGGGGCGCGAGCGAGGCGGAAGGCGGCACCGCTCGCGATTCTGTCAGCATGCCCGCCCGATGACGCGGGTGCTCGTTGTCGGGGGTGGCGGCTTCATCGGCGCTCACCTCGTGCGTACGCTGGTCGATCGCGGCACGGCCGTGACCGTCGTGGACGCCTGGCGCTCGTATGGAGCCTCCCTGGGAGGCGAGCGCGAGCAGACGCTCGCGTGGCGGTGCGAGCGCTTGCTCGCGGGAGCAGACGTGCACACGCTGTCCACGGATGACACCGACACGCTGCGAGCGCTCGTCGCCGAGCGCGCGCCAGAGGTGGTCGTCCAGCTCGCGAACCTGCCGTTTGCGCAGCGTGCGTTCGAGCGCCCCAGCGAGGCGAGGCGAGAGATCGTCGGCTCGACCGAAGCGCTGCTGCGGACGCTCGACCGGGCGCCGCAGCTGCGCCACGTCGTGTACGTGTCCTCCAGCATGGTCTACGGCGACTTCGAGCGTGAGCCGATGCCCGAGGAGGGGCCGTGCCGGCCACGCGAGCCCTATGGCCGTTTCAAGCACGCGGCCGAGCGTCTGGTGCGCCGGCACGCCGCCGTCGCTGGGCACGCCGTGACCGTCGTGCGCCCCTCGGCGGTCTACGGCCCGGGCGACCTCGGCGGCCGCTTCATCCAGCGTCTGGTCGCCGCTGCGCGCAGCGGCGACACGCTGACGCTGACCGGCGCCGCGCACACGCGTCTCGACTTCACGTTCGTCGAGGACCTCGCGGACGGGCTGCGCCGCGCTACCGCGCACCCGACCGGTGCGAGCGCCACCTTCAACATGACCTTCGGCGAGGCGCGCTCGCTCGCCGAAGCGATCGCGATCGTGCGCGACCTCGGCCACCCCGTCGCGATCGAGCACGCCGACGATCCGACGACGTTTCGCCCGCGCCGTGGCGCGCTCGACATCTCGCGCGCCCGTCGCGCGCTCGGCTACGACCCGCGCCACGGCCTCGAGCGCGGCCTCGAGCGCTACCTCTCCGTAGCGTTGCCGGTCGCGGCGTGAAAGCCGAGACGCTCCGCGCGCCGGCGGGCGAGATTCCCTTCTTTGCCGGCGAGCGCGAGTTCGCGCTCCACGGCCGCGAGCTCCTCGGCGGCGTCACCGAGGTCCTTGCCGGCGGGCAGGTGCTCCAGGGCGAGGCGGTGAGGTCGTTCGAGGACGCGCTCGCGCGGCGCCTCGGGCGCGCGCACGCCGTCGCCGTCGGCTCGGGAACCGATGCGCTGTTCTTCGCGCTGCGCGCGCTCGCGATCGGCCCAGGCGACGACGTCCTCGTTCCGGCGCTGTCGTTCATCGCGTCGGCGTCTTGCGTCGTACGTGCCGGAGCACGGCCCGTGTTCGTCGACACCGACGCGCGCCACCTGCTCGACCTCGACAGCGCACGTGCCACGCTCACCAGCAACGTACGCGCGGTGATCGCCGTCGACCTGTTCGGCCAGTCGCTCGAGACGCAACAGCTCAACGCCTTCGCACGCGAGCACGGCCTCCTCATAATCGAGGACGCGGCCCAGGCGCTAGGCGCCACGCGCGCCGGCGCCATCGGCGCAGCGAGCTGCCTCTCGTTCGACCCGACCAAGCCGCTCGCCGCACCCGGCAGCGGTGGCGCCGTGCTCACCGACGATCCGGAGCTCGCCGCGTGCGTGCGACGTCTGCGCTGGCACGGCCGCGGCGCTGACGGGCGCTACGGCGAGCTCGGCTACAACTCACAGCTCCCCGAGATATCAGCCGCCGTGCTGCGCCATAAGCTCGAGCTCGAGCCCGACTGGCGCGTCGCGCGCCAGCGGATCGCCGCACGCTACGACGCGGCGCTCGCGACGATGCCTGCGATTACGGCGCCCGAGTGCCGTGACCGGGCGGCCCATGCGTTTAGCAAGTACGTGATACGCACCAAGGATCGCGACAACGTTCGCGAACGCCTGCGTCGGGCCGGCGTCCCGACGCGCATCCACTATGCGCGCCCGCTCCACCGTGAGCCGCTGTTCGCGCCCGCGGGCGACACCGCGCGCCCGAGCGCCGAACAGGCCGCGCGCGAGGTGCTGTCACTCCCGATTCACCCGTTCCTTCACCAACACGAGGTCGACCAGGTAGTAAGCGCGCTGCGCCAACCCTAGGGCGGTACACGCGAGCCCCGCAAGCTCACATGCGCACAAAGCAAATCTGGCCCTCAGCCTGTAGCCTGGCAGCTGCAGGTAGCGACGGCGGACACTTAGGGGGACTGGAGGAGATGGACTTCCGCAGGCGAGAACGCGCTCGAGGTCAACGCGCTCGAGCATCGGGAGCGCTCGTGTCAGCGGTGCTCGTCGTGCTGGCCCTGAGCATCGCCGCGCCGGCGTCGGCGGCGTCCTACGGAGCGGTCGCCTGGGGCCAGAACACGTTCAGGCAGCTCGGTGACGGCGGCATCGAAACTCTCAGCGACTTGCCGGTCCCGGTCAGCGGGCTGAGCGGGGTGAGCGCCGTCTCGGCCGGAGGGCTGCACAGCCTCGCGCTGCTGAGCAACGGCACGGTCGTGGCGTGGGGCGACGACGAGTACGGTCAGCTGGGCAACGGCAGCGTCGGTGGGTTCCGTGACACGCCGGTCGCCGTGAGCGGGCTGAGCGCCGTGACGGCGATCGCAGCCGGCGCCACCCACAGCCTTGCGCTGCTGAGCAACGGCACGGTCATGGCCTGGGGCGACAACGAATACGGCGAGCTGGGCAACGCCACCACCAAAGAAAGCGACCTGCCAGTTGCCGTCCATGGCCTCAGCGGCGTCAAGGCGATCTCCGCCGGCGGCGGCCACAGCCTGGCGCTGCTGAGCAACGGCACGGTGATGGCCTGGGGTGACAACGAATACGGTGAGATGGGTGACGCGAGCACCAAAAACAGCGACGTGCCGGTGGCCGTGCATGGCCTGAGCGGAGTCACGGCGATCGCGGCGGGCAGCGCCTACAGCGTCGCCCTGTTGGGCCAAGCCACGACGGTCATGGCGTGGGGCGAAGACAACTCCGACCAGCTCGGCGACACCGCGTTGAAGGAACCAAAAGAAGAAGAAGAACTACCTGAATACAGCGACGTGCCGGTCGCTGTCAGCGGGTTGAGCGGCGTCAGCGCGATCTCGGCAGGCGCCAACCACTGCCTCGCCCTGCTCAGCGGCGCGACCGTGGTGGCGTGGGGCGGGAACACCTACGGTCAGCTCGGCAACGGAATCGTCGGTGGGCTCAGCGACGTGCCGGTGGCGGTGAGCGGCCTCAGCAAGGTCACCGCCGTCTCGGCGGGCTCCAACCACAGCATGGCGCTGCTCAGCAGCGGTGCGGTGATGACGTGGGGGGAGGACAAACAGGGGCAGCTCGGGAACGGCACCGTCGGCGAACCCAGCGACGTGCCCGTGGCTGTCAGCGCGCTCGCCAAGGCCGTGGGCATATCGGCCGGTGGAGCCCACGATTTGGCCTTCGGCGAACCGATCCCCGCGGTCACCGGCGTGAGCCCCAGCAGTGGCGCGGCGACCGGTGGGGCCACCGTCAGCATCACCGGCGCCAACTTCACCGGCGCGACGGCGGTCAAGTTCGGCTCGAGCGACGCGACGGAATTCAAGGTGAGCTCGGCGACGTCCATCACGGCTGTCGCTCCCGCTGGAACGGGAACCGTGGACATCACCGTCACCTCACCCACTGGTACCAGCCACCCCGGACCGTTGGACCGCTTCAGCTACCTCGCACCGCCCGCGGTCAAGAAGCTCTCGCCCAAGAGCGGGCCGGCGGGCGGCGGCACGGTGGTGACGATCACAGGCAGCGGCTTCACCGGTGCCACGGCGGTCAAGTTCGGCTCGACCAACGCGATCAAATTCACCGTCAGCTCGGCCACCGCGATCACCGCCGTCGCCCCGGCCGGATCGGTCGCAACGGTGGATGTGGCCGTGACGACGCCGATCGGCCCGAGCGCGATCTCGCCGCACGACCGCTTCAAGTACACACCGAGCATCGAACGCGTAAGCCCCGATTCCGGAAGCACGCTCGGCGGTAGCAGCGTGACGATCACCGGCAGCGGCTTTGCCGTTGGCACGACCGCCACGACCTTCAAGTTCGGAACTGCGAGCGCGAAGGTCGCCGAATGCAGCTCGAGCACGACCTGCACCGTGATGGCGCCAGCGCACGCGGTCGGAGTTGTCGATGTGAGAGCCAAGGTCGACAAACAGAGCTCGCCGATCGCCGCGTCCGACCGTTTCACCTACGAATGAAGCGCGCTCGAGCTCACCACGTGCACATCGAGCACGACTTCGCCAAGCCGCCGCAGAGCGTCTTCACCTATCTGGCCGAGCACGAGAACCTGGCCGAGGTGTTCGGAGCCAAGATCACTCGACTGCGCGACGGCGAGGACGGGGAGCGCAACGGCGTCGGATCGGTCCGACAGCTGCGCATCGGTGCGCTGGCGCCATTCGAGGAGACCGTCACGGAGTTCGCGCCCCCCGCGCGGATCGTCTACCGCATCACCAAGGGCAGCCCGCTGCGCGGCCACGTCGGCGTGATGAGCTTCACGCCTGTGGATGGCGGCACGCACTTCGTCTACGACATCCGCCTGGCCTCCTCGATACCGGGCCTGGCCCTGATCGTGCGTGCTGCGCTCACGCGCTCGATCACGCGGGCGCTGCCCGCAGTCGAGCGCAACGCCTGATCGCCGCCGCCGCGCCTGACGACCATCCTCGCGGGCGCCTATCGTGCTGTGTCCGTGTCGAATGTTCCCTTCTCAGCGTCCTTGGTTCATGGCGAGGCCGTGCTGCGCTTCCCCTACGACGAGCGCCTGCGCCAGCTCCTGCGTGCGATCCCTGGCCGGCGCTGGGACCCGCTCGAGCGCGTGTGGTGCATCCCGCTCGGTCCCGAGCAGGCTGAGGCGCTCGCGCGCCTGCTGGCCTGCCTGCCGCGTCGCCCGGACGTGAGCGAGGCGCTCGCCCGCGCGATTGCGCGTCGCCGTGTGCGCCGGCGCTCGGACGAGTGCCTCGTCGACCTCGCGCGCCCTGACGAGGACTGGTGGCTCAGCTTCGCCACCGACGCCGCGCCCGAGCCAGTGGCCGAACTGCTCGCGCACCCCGACGCTTACAACCTGCCGGCCATCGGCCGTGCGCTCGTGCCGCTCGACCAGCGCTCGGCGCGGCTCGTGCACGGGCTCGTCGAGGAGAGCGGGAGCGTGCGCGTGAGCGAGGCCGCGCGCCGGGCGCTGGCCGATCTTCGCTCGGGCGTCTCAGCCGAGCGCGGCGGCGATGGCGGGGCGCGGCGACAGGCCGCCGGGCGGACCGGCGGCGATCGGCTCGCCCTGCGCCACGACATCGAGTTCCGCCGCGACCGCCGCGGCGAGCACTGGATCATGATCGCCGCTGAGCACGCGCAGCTGGCGCGCGTGCTCGCCGATCAGGCCGGGCTGCGGGCGCTCGAGGGTCCCGCCGGGACGCTCGGTCTGGCCGCAGTCGAGCACGACGCCGAGCGCCTGGCCGCCGTGCTGGAGCAGGTCGAGGACGCAAGCGTCGACCCGCGCGTAACGGCCTGGCTGGTGCGTGCGCGAACATGGCGCGGCAACGTCGACGTGCAGGGGCCGCGAGAGGCACCGGTCTTCATGCTGCTCGGCGACAGCGAGCGTCTGCCGCAGCGGCTGCGCGGTTCAGCTGTGCGCGCGCCTGGCGGGGCGACGATTGCGCTCACGCTGGAGTCGTGGCGCCTGCTGGAGGGACTGGACGCCTGGATCAGCCCGGCCGCGCGGCGCTGCATCGCGGCCCTCGAGGAGGGCCGCCCCGCGCCGCCTGCCGTCCTGGAACGCTCGACCATCCACGAGGATCCCACGTTCGTGCTGGCCGGCGGCCACGACTCGGCTCTGGTGCAGGAGTTCGCCGGCCTGAGGGGTGCGCTGGCGCCGAGGGCCCGTGGCGGCGGGCGCGAGCACGAGCGGCTTCCGGCGATCTGCGCCGATCCGTTCTGCGTCCCGCAGCTGGACGGGTTCCTGGCCGACGGCGAGGTGTGGGTCGACCCCGACGCGCTGGTGCTGCTGCAGGAGATCCGTGAGCAGCACGCGCGCGCCGCCGGACTGGTAGCGCTGTCGGCCGCCACGGACGCGCCGCTGCACGTCGCTGGCCTCGGCGGCGAGCTCAAGCCGTTCCAGCGCGCCGGAGTGAGCTATCTGCTGGCCCGCCGGCGGGCGTTCCTCGCCGACGAGCAGGGTCTGGGCAAGACGATCGAGGCGCTCGCCGCGCTCCAGGCCGCCGCCGCGTACCCGGCCGTGGTCGTGTGCCCGGCGAGTCTCAAGCTCAACTGGCTGCGCGAGCTCGAGCGGTGGCTGCCCGGGCGCAGCACGCGCGCGCTGCGCGGCAACGGCAGTGGCGCCTCGGCCGCCGCCGCCGACATAACGGTCGTCAACTACGACATCGTGGCTGCGCGCCTGGAGGAGCTGTGCAGCGGGCCTCCGCGCGCGCTCGTGCTCGATGAGTCCCACTACTGCAAGAACGCCGCCGCGAAGCGCACGCAGGCCGTCCAGCGCCTGGCGGCCGCGGTGCCGCGCGATGGCCTCGTGCTCGCGCTGAGCGGCACACCCGTCACCAACCGGCCGGCCGAGCTCATCTCGCAGCTGCGCATCCTCGGACGGCTGGAGGACTTCGGCTCGGGCGTGCGGTTCGGCCAGCGCTTCCGCGGCCCGGATGCCCACGTGCGCCTGCACTGGCACCTGCGTTCCCGCTGCTTCGTGCGCCGCCTGAAGTCCGAGGTGCTGCCGCAGCTGCCTGCCAAGACGCGTGCGATCGTGCCGGTGGAGCTGGACAACGAGGCCGAGTACCGGCTCGCCGAGCACGACCTCGTCGCCTGGCTTCGCAGCCAGCCGCTGGACCTGCGCGAGCTCGACGCGAAGGTCGCCGCGGCCCTACGCGCGGAGCGACTGGTGCGGTGCAATGCGCTCAAGCTGCTGGCCGCGCGCGGCAAGCTGCACGCTGCGCTGGCGTGGATCCACGACTTCTGCTCGTCCGGCGAGCGGCTGGTCGTGTTCGCCGGCCATCGCGAGATCCAGCGGGCGGTGCTCGCGCGCTTCCCGACGTCTCTGCGCGTCCTCGGTCAGGACACCGCCGACGCCAGGGACGCGGCGGTGCAGGCCTTCCAGGCGCCGCAGGACACCGGCGCCAACCAGCTGATCGTGTGCTCGATCGAGGTCGCCGGTCACGGCCTCACGCTGACGCGCTCCTCGAACGTCGTGTTCCTCGAGCTCGCGTGGACGCCCGCCAAGCACGACCAGGCCGAGGATCGCTGTCACCGTATCGGCCAGCAGGACGCCGTCAACGCGTACTACCTGCTGGCGGCCGACACGATTGACGAGACGATCTCGACACTGCTCGAGCGCAAGCGCGCGGTCATCGGCGCGGTCACCGACGGCCGCGAGGCGGACGAGGAAGGGGTCCTCGACGCGCTCGTGCGCGAGCTGCGAGGCGCCCCCTACCGGCACCTGCGGGCGGTCGCCTGAGCGGTCCCACGGCTGCGTGGTCCTACGGGTTCAGGTCGAGCGCGTCCAGGATGTCTCCCCACGGTTCAGCTCCCCTGGCTTCGAACTCGGTCAGCTGGACTTCGATTTGGTGGCTGCGACGGGCCAGCGCCCTCTCTTGCGGGCTCTCATAGGCAGTCAACGACGCCGGCAGCTCGCCGGATGCGACCCACGTGGACATGAACCGCTGATCGAAGCGCACCGTGGTTGCGGGTAGCGTCTGAAAGCCGCTGGCGGTCCACGCCTTCACGTCCGCGCACAGCGCGGGCACCGCGAGCGTGGACATGCTCGTGAGCTTGCCGGCGTACGCCTTGATCGCGCTCGTCAGCCCGTGGTTGCTCCAGCGCAGTGGCTCGATCTTCCGGATGAAGGTGCGGATCGGCTGCAGGTAGGGGCGAATCGCGCTCAGCACCATCGTGCCGACCACCTCGTCGCTGAGCTGTTCGGCGTCGGTGTCCTCCGGGGATTCGGCGGCCGCCGCCGGACATTCCTGTCGAACCTGGCGGAGGATCCTCACAAACGACGCTTCTGCCGAGGCAACGTGCGATCTTGCCGCCTGCACGAGCGCGTAGTTGGCTTGGACGTACGCCTGGGTGGCGGCGGCGTTCGGCGAGTCGGCAAGCGCGGCGCCCGGCTGCGCGGCGACGCTTGCGGTTGCTGCCGTGAGCAGGAGCACGAGCGATCTCGTGTTCATCGATCAACAGGGTATTTCATGGGGGTGCCGCGGCGTCCACGAAGAAATTGGTAAGGAACGCCCGCATCTGAGCATCCCGCGGGAAGCCGTCGGGTTCCCCGGTATTGTCGGGCATCCAAGCACACATGAGAAGGAACGGATACATCGTCCTGCTGATCGCGGTCGTCGCGTGGGTTACCGTGGCGGTCGTTCTTGGCACCGGCGCTCTCTCGGGCGCGCACACGGTCGTGCCACCGAGCGGTCCCTCGCCGGCATGCCTGCCGGCGACGCTCGAACACAGCGCGACCCTGCCCGGCACCAACGTCAATGTGTCCCCCCAACCGGAGACCGACACAGGCAACCCCTACACCCAGATCAGCTTTCTCGGCGAGCCGGTCACCGACATCCAGGATGTCTCGGTCGAAGGCTCCCGCACGGGCTATCACTACGGGCACGTGTATGGCTACTTCCAGGGCGATGGCGGCAGCTTCGTGCCAGACAAGCCCTTCGACGCAGGCGAGCGGGTCGTCGTGCGCGCCGTCGTGGGGCCGCCGGGCGCCGAACACCGCACGTCGTTCAGCTTCCGCATCGCCACGACCTATCCGACCGAAGGCCTGCCCGGCTTCCCCAACCCGCCCGCTTCACCATCGTCCTACCAGAGCTTCGTCTCGACCCCAGGCCTGCAGCCCCCGATCCTCGACGTCACGGCGGCCGACCGCGATCCGAGCGCGGGCGACGTGATGATGACCGTAGGCCCGGGTCCCGGGAAGGCCGGGGCGCTGATCTACACCCCGCAAGGGAGGCTGGTCTGGTTCGACCAGCTCCCCGTCGGACTCAACGCGCTTGGCCTGCGCGTCCAGAGCTACGAAGGCCAGAGCGACCTCACCTGGTGGCAGGGTCACGTGCGCGCGCTCGGCTTCGGCGAGGGTGAAGACATCGTGATGAACGCCAATTATCAGAAGATCACCACGGTCCACGCGGGCAACGGCTTTGAAGCTGACCTGCACGAGTTCCAGATCGAGCCCGACAACGTCGCTTACATCACCGTCTATAACGTGATGCGCTGCGACCTAACCCCCGTTGGTGGGGCTCGCGACGGCGTGATCATCAGCCCCGCCGTGCAGGAGGTGGATATGAAGACGGGCCTGGTGCGCTGGGAATGGAACAGCCTCGACCACGTCGGCGTCAGCCAGTCCCACGCCCCCGTTCCCACGAACGCGACGCCTTGGGACTGGTTTCACGCGAACTCGATCGACCTCGAGCCGAACGGGAATGTGCTGGTGTCCGGGCGCAGCACGTGGACCGTGTACCAGCTGGAAAAGGGCTCGGGCAACATCCTGTGGCGCCTCGGCGGCGAGGAGAGCAGCTTCAAGATGGGTCCAGGCAGCGAAACCGCCTGGCAGCACGACGCTCGCATGCTGCCCGATGGGACGATCACGATGTTCGACGACGGCTCGGACCCGCGAATCCACTACCAATCGCGGGGCGTGCGCCTCGCACTCGACCCGGTCAATCACACCGCGCGCCTGTTGCGCGCCTACCCGCATCCGGGCGGCCCGCTGCTCGCCGACAGCCAGGGCAACCTGCAGACGCTCCCGAGCGGCAACCTCGTGATCGGCTGGGGCGCAGCTCCCAGCGTGAGTGAGCTGAGCAGGGAAGGCGCGCTGCTGTTCGACGCCCACCTTCCACCCGGCTCCTCCTCCTACCGCGCTTTCCGCTTCCCGTGGGAAGGGCATCCGCTCGCGCTGCCCGCCGTCAGCGCGCGCGTGCTCAGCACCGGCGACGCGACGGCCGTGTTCGCGAGCTGGAATGGGGCCACCGACGTGGCCGCTTGGCGCGTGCTCGCCGGTCCGGCCCCCGGCTCGCTCACGGCGCAGGTGAGCATGCCGGACAGCGACTTCGAGAGCACCGTCAGCTTCCCGGACACCTATTCGGAACACAAGATCGAATATGTGGCCGTACAGGCGCTCGGCGCGGCGCGTCAGCTGCTCGCGACCTCGCCGACCGTGCAGGTGCAACCGCCGCCGAAGGCGCACTGAAGATGACAGCATGCGGGCCGATCCGATGACCTCAGCCGCCGCCCCGCGCGCCGGGCGCCTCGCCCCCGCGCAGTCACCCGCCGAGGAGGGCGCACGTCCGCGCCATGCGCTGCTGCTCACCGTGTGCTGCCTGGCGCAGTTCATGGTCATCCTGGATGTCTCGATCGTCAACGTCGCGCTGCCTTCGATCCACGCGAGCTTGGGCTTCTCCGAAGCGCAGCTGTCGTGGGTGATCAACGCCTACACGATCACCTTTGCAGGGTTCCTGCTGCTGAGCGGGCGCGCCGCCGACCTCCTCGGCGGGCGCCGAACGTTCGTCGCCGGCCTGCTCGTTTTCGCGCTGGCCTCGCTGATGGGCGGAACAGCGGTCGACCGCCAGGTGCTCGTCGGCGCACGCGCGCTGCAGGGTCTTGGCGGAGCCATCATGGCGGCCTCTTCGCTCGCGATCATCACATCCTCGTTCGCCGCCGGACCCGAGCGCCACCGCGCGATCGGCCTGTGGGGGGCGATGAACGGCGCCGGCGGTGCGACGGGGACGCTGCTGGGCGGGATCATCACGCAGGAGCTCACCTGGCGATGGGTGCTGCTGATCAATTTGCCGATCGGGATCGCGGCGGCGATGATCGCGCGCGTGGTCGTCGTCGACCGCCGCCGCGAGCACGCCACGGGCGGCTTCGACCTCGCGGGCGCGCTCGCCGTCACAACGGGCCTGCTCGCGCTCGTCTACGGGATCGTCAACGCCGGCCAGGACGGGTGGGGGTCAGTGGCGGCGCTTGGCCCGATCGGCCTCGGGATCGCGCTGTTAGCCGCATTCGTTGTGATCGAGGGCCGCTTCGCGCGGGCGCCGCTCGTGCCGCTGCGCGTGTTCGCCAACCGCTTGTTGCGCGTATCCAACCTCGTCGTGATTCTGTTCAGCGCCGCGCTGTTCCCGATGTGGTACTTCGGCAGCCGCTACCTGCAGGAAGTCCTGCACATGGGGCCGTTGGACGCGGGCCTGGCATTCCTGCCGATGGCGCTTACGATCATGGCGTGCGCGACCCAGGCCGGAGGGCTGGTGGCGCGCTTCGGCGCCGGCCCGGTGCTTGGCGTGGGGCTGAGCCTGATGACGGCGGGGCTGGCGCTGTTCGCCGCCGGGATCGCCGTGAACGGGGATTACGTCTCGACCTTCCTGCTCCCGAGCCTGCTCGCCTCGATCGGTGTAGGTCTGTCGGTCGTGCCATCCACGATCGCCGCGACGGCCACGGCGGCGCCGAGCGAAGCCGGTCTGGCCTCGGGGCTGGTCAACACCTCTCGGCAGATGGGCGGCGCGCTCGGCTTGGCGATCCTCGCCTCGCTCGCGGTGCTGTACACGGGCCATCTCATCAACGACGACTATCGGGCGCCGATCCTCGCGCTGACGGACGGCTTCCGCCTGGCTTTCTTGCTGGGGGCGGGCTTTGCGGCAACCGGCGCGGTGGTCGCGTTCAGGCTCATCCCCGGGGCGGTTCACCCGCCGACGCCGCGTGCACGCGCTCCGCTCGTCGCTGTGAGCGACCGGGAAACGAGACCGTCCGTGCCGTCGGTTGCGTCCGCGCCGACTCGGGAGGCTCGCGCCACCGAGGGCCACGGCGATGCGGATGTCCTGCCCTCTAGACAGGTCGCGGCGGTCGCGTACTCGGTCTCGGGAGGCGGGCGCTGGGCGCTGGCGGGCGGGTCGATGACCGTGAGGGTTGGCGGGCAGAGCACCTCGCGGGAGGTGCTCTGAGGCAATGGAGCGGTCACGTGCGATGATCGTGTGGCTCGCGCTCCTGGCGAGCGCGATCGTGGTTGGAGCGTGCGGGAGCGGGTCCGGGGTCAGCCCGGCTGTGCTCGAGGGCGACACCGTGTCGAGCGCGGCGGTGAACAACCCCGTGGCGGTATCGCCTCAGCCGGGCACCCCGGATGCCTCCCCGAGCACTCAGATCAGCTTCCTCGGAGCCCCCGGCACACGCGTATCCGCAGTGCACGTTCGCGGCTCGCGCACCGGCGCGCACGCGGGCGTCCTGCGCGCGTACTCGACGGGGACCGGCGAGAGCTTCCTGCCGGCGCATCCATTCGCCCCGGGGGAGCGGGTGAGGGTCGCCGCGCGCGTGGAAACGGGCGGCGCGACGCGCGCGGCGAGCACCACCTTCACGATCGCCCAGCAGGTGGTGGTCAGCCAAAAGCAGTTCCCGATCAATTCGGGTGACCCGCACGCCGTGCAGCGCTACAGCTCAGCGCCGACGCTCACGCCCTCGACGGTTCGCATTACGACACCCGCCGGGTCCGGAGCGAGCCCGGGCGACTTCTTCCTGGCGCCGTATCAGGGCGAAGGAACACCAGGGCCGATGATCGTCGATCAGAGCGGAAATCTGGTGTGGTTCCACCCGTTGCCCGCGGGCGAGGATGCGACCAACTTCCAAGTCCAGCAATATCGGGGCAAGCCAGTTCTCACCTGGTGGCAGGGCCGGATCCTCGAGGTCGGCTTCGGCGAGGGCGAAGATGTGCTCTACAACACCTCCTACCAGCCGCTCGCCACGGTGAGGGCCGGAAACGGCTACCACGCCGATCTGCACGAAATCCGGCTCACCCCCGAAGGCAGCGCCTGGATCGACGCCTTCGAGCCGATCGGCATGAACCTCTCCTCCGTGCACGGTCTCTCCAACGGAGTGATCAACGATTCGGTCGTCCAGGAGATCGACGTCAAGACCGGGCTGGTCATGTGGGAGTGGCACGCACTCGGCCACATCCCTGTCAGCGAATCGAACAACCCGGCGCCCACGTACAACTGGCCGTGGGACTATGTCCACATAAACTCCGTCTCGCCCGGCACCGCCGGGGATGTGCTGCTTTCAGCGCGCAATACCTGGGCGCTCTATGACGTGGACATCCGCAGCGGCGGCGTGCGCTGGCGCATCGGCGGGGCCCATAGCAACTTCACGCTGGGTGCGGGCGTGCGCTTCTACTGGCAGCACGACGCCGAGTTCCAGCCGGGCGGGCTGATCTCGGTGTTCGACAACGGCTCCGATCCGCCCAAGGAGAAGCAGTCGCGCGGCCTGGTGCTCTCACCGAACGCGGCCACGCACACCGTCACCCTGGTCAAGCAGTTCGTCAACCCGACCAAGACGCTGCTGGCCACCAGTCAGGGCAACACGCTGAGCCTGCCCGGCGGCGACTGGCTGATGGGCTACGGCGGGCTGCCGAACTTCACCGAGTACGACCCGTCGGGTCATGTCCTGCTCGACGCGACGCTGGGCCCCAACGTCCAGAATTTCAGGACCTACCTCTCGCCCTGGAGCGGGCAGCCGACGGCGCCGCCCTCGGTGGTGGCGGCGCCGGGCGCCAGCGGCACGATCGCCGTGTCTGTGAGCTGGAACGGCGCGACCGCCGCGGCCTCCTGGCGGGTCCTCGCCGGCGCCTCGCCCAGCGCTCTGGCGCCGGTCGCCAGCGCCGCGAAGGCCGGATTTCAAACCACGATCTCGGTGCCCGCCGCCGGCCCGTATGTGGCGGTCCAGGCGCTCGACTCCGCGGGCGCGCTCATCGGTAGCTCGGCGACGGTCAAGGACTGAGGAGGAATCGTTAAGTCGTGCGTGCGCTGTTCGCCGGACTGACCTCGCTGGCGGTGCTTGTGGGGATCGTCGGGCTGGTGTCGCTTGGATCGGTGCACGCCGGCGCGGCCGAACGTTCAAGATCGCCCGGCTGCGTGCCACCGACCTTGAACGTGTCGGCGGCGCTCGCCGGTGCGCGGGTGACGGTCTCGCCCGCGCCGGAAACGAGGGACGCCTCTCCTGCGACCCAGATCAGCATGCTCGGCGTTCCCGCGAGCGAGCTCTCGCGCGTGACGGTCAACGGTTCTGGTACCGGCACTCATCCAGGGCGTGTGCTTGCGTACTCGCAGGGAGACGGGGCGAGCTTCGTGCCGGCGCGCCCATTTGCCGAAGGCGAGCTCGTGCGAGTCCATGCTGAGCTGCTCGAGAGCGGCAAGACGATCGACTTCGCATGGAGCTTCACCGTGGCGTTGCGCGATAGGGCGGGGACTGCCAGCGCGACCGACAGCACGAGCAGCACGAACCCTGGGCCGGCGCCGGCTCCAAAGGAATACCAAAGCTTTCACTCGCGCCCGGAACTGCGTCCGCCGATCGTGACGGTGTCCGCAAAGGCGCAGACGGCGACGGGTGCGATCTTCCTCGCCCCCTACTCCGGGGTCGGCCAGTACGGGCCAATGATCCTCGATGAACACGGAGGGCTGATCTGGTTCAAGCCCCTGTCTCCCGCCGGCACGCGCGCCGCGGACTTTCACGTGCAGCAGTACGAAGGCAAGCCGGTGCTCACCTGGTGGCAAGACCCGCTCATAGCCAACGGCAGTCGGACGGCTGGCGACATCATCGCAAACAGCTCCTACGAGGACATCGCGATCGTCCGCGCCGGCAACGGCTATCAACCGGACCTGCACGAATTCCAAATCACCCCGCAAGGAACCGCCCTGATCACCGTCTATGACGCGATCGACTGTGACCTCTCATCGATCGGCGGCCCGCGCAACGGCGCGCTGGCGGACACGCTGCTGCAGGAGATAGATCTGAAGACCGGCCTCGTCATGTATGAGTGGCACAGTCTTGATCACGTGCCCCTGAGCGGCTCCTATGCCTCGGCCGCACACACGAATCCGGCGGAACCGTTTGACTATTTCCACATCAACTCGATCGATGTCGAGCAAGATGGTGACCTGCTGGTTGACGCGCGTAACACGTGGGCCGCGTACGATGTCGATCCGCGGACTGGTCAGGTGCGCTGGCAGCTCGGCGGCAGGCAGAGCAGCTTCAAGCTCGGAGCGGGAACTGGTACCGCGTGGCAGCACGACGCGCGCCAGCAGCCAAACGGTGCGATCACGTTCTTCGACAACGGCGCGTTCCCGCGAGTGCATCCGCAATCGCGTGCGATCGAAGTGGCGCTCGATCCGGCGAGCATGTCGGCGACGCTCGTGCGCAGCTATGAACATCAAAACTCGCTCGTGGCCGGCAGCCAGGGCAATGTGCAGGCTCTGCTCGGCGGCGACTGGATGGTGGGATGGGGCCAGGCCGGGTATCTGTCGGAGATCAGTCCCGCCGGTCAGGTTCTCTTTAACGCTCACCTGCCGCCGGGCTGGGAGTCCTACCGGAGCTATGCGCTTCCCTGGCGCGGGCAGCCTGCGCGCGCACCGGCGCTGGCGGCGATGCGCGCGCCGGTCGCCGGCGGCGCCACGGTCGCGTACGCCAGTTGGAATGGGGCGACCGACGTGAGCTCCTGGCGCGCGCTCGAGGGATCTTCGCCCGCGACGCTGAGACCCGCGAGCAGCATTGCCAGAAGCGGCTTCGAGACCACGATCGCGCTGCCGCCGACCACCGCCTATGTGGCGGTCCAGGCTCTCGACGGCTCAGGTACGGTCATCGGCGTCTCGCCGACCGTCAAGGTGTCAGGTTCGGCCTGAGCGGCGAGCTCAGCGGAAGCCCTTGCGGTGACGCTTCTTGTTCGGAGCGGCGTTTGCGGCGGGCGGCGGCAGCCGTGGCGGCGTGCCTGGCGGTGGAGAAGTAGTCGGCGAAGCCCCGGGCGTGGGCGGCGCGCATGTGGCTCGGCAATGGAGCGCGCAGCTCCTCTGCGAAGGCGCGCCCGAGTTGTGTGCGGAGCTGACCCTCCAGCGGGTTGTGGCCGGCGCTGTTGTGCAGCTCCAGGCGCCCACCATGGGTGCTGTAGTCATACAGCTCGACTTCCTGTCCGACGAGGAGCGGCGCGATCCCTTCTTCTGGCCAGTTGGAGTAGGTCGTGTACTTGGCCTGCGGCGTGCGCAGCGCGGTGATGTGCAGCGGCGCGTCGGCTGCGTACGGTTCGATCGCGAACTCGGTCACGGTCTCGTCGGTGGCGTGCAGGATGTAGGGGCGGCCGGGGGCGCCGGGTTCGGCGAGGATGCGCGCGATGTCGAGACGGCTCGCCAGGTGCGAGTAGTGCCGCTCGCGCCGCCAACTGTTCGAGCCGGTGGCGATCGTTAGCAGCAGCGGAGCGATGTCGACGCTCGAGGTCAGCTGCGTGCGGACCTGTTCGGATTCGCGCGTGAGCACGCCTCGGGGGTCCTTGACGATCAAGGGTACGCGGATGCCCTCTTCGTAGGCGCTCGCGCCCTTGCCGCGCAGGCCATGCGAGGCGCCGTACTCGCCGTGGTCGGAGGTGAACACGACGACGGTGTTGGCGGCGATCTCGGGCCGGCTTTCGAGGCTGCGCAGGACGCTGCCGATGTGGCGGTCCACCTCGAGCTGGAGCTTGACGTAGAGGTCGAGGAACTCGAGCCACTGTGCGGGCGCTTCGGGGCCGGTGAACGGGACGGGCCCGAACGACGCCGCGGCGACGTCCTGAAACGACCGTTGCAGGCGCGGCTTGCGGCGCTCGAGCAGCAGCTCCGGCGTCTCGAAGTTGGGCGGCAGCCGCTGCACCGTACGCTTGGCGGTGGCCTCGGGCGCCACGCGGCCGCTCCACTTGTACCACCAGGCGATGTCGTGCGGGTTGACGAACGAGACGGTCGTGCACCACGGCTCGGCGCCACCCTCATGCGCGAACCACTCGGAAAACCTGGCTGCGATGCGTGGGTCCACATGCCAGCCCTGGCCGGGGGCGCCGTCCGGCGATGGATAGACGCCGCCGGCGAACCCGTAGCGCTCGAGCGCCTGTTCGCCGGCGCGCGCCGTCCAACGGTTGTCGCGGTGAGTCAGGTGCCACTTGCCGAGCCAGCGCGTGTGATAGCCGTGTTCGCGCAGCATCGTGCCCCAGGTGGGGAAGCCGGGGTCGAGCGTGCTGCCGCCCGTGATCATGCAGCCGGTCTGATGCGTGTACAGGCCGGTCAGCAGCGTCGAGCGCGACGCGCTGCAGTCGTTGGACGCGGTGTAGTGCCTGGCGAACGAGACCGCCCCGCGGCGCAGGCGCTGGAGGTTGGGCGGCAGGCCGAGGCCGGAGGTGTCAGGCGAGAACCACTGCGGAAGGCGCAGCTGGTCGACGAGGATCACGAGGATGTTCGGCCGGGAGCTCGCGGCGCTGCGGTTGGCGGCGGCACGGGGGCGGGTGGGGATCAGGCTTGGTTGGGAGGCCGAGTCGCTGGCGGTATCCGCCGCTGCACGGATCGCCAGCCCGGCGCCCGCGGCGATGCCTCCTGCGATCAGCCCGCCCTTCAGGAACGTGCGTCGATCGACTCTCCTATGCTCTTTCGGGTCGATGCCGTCCATGCGCGCTCTCATCCTAGGGCCTGTGGTGGCCGTAGGTCTGGGGTTGGGCGCGCAGGCGGCCGCCGCTGGACAGACGGGCCCCGCGTGCGCTCCGGCGACGCTCGACAACTCCGCGCTCGGCGACGGATCGGTGACCATATCGCCGCTGCCGGGCAGCCGCGACGCCTCGACGCAGACACAGGTCAGCTTCCTAGGCGTGCGCGCGAGCGAGCTGCACGTGGTCAGGGTCGTCGGGTCGCAGAGCGGCGTTCACAGCGGGCACGTGGAGGCCTACCGAGCGGAGATCGGCGGGCACGCCGAGGGCGCGAGCTTCCTGCCGTCTCGACCGTTCACCGAAGGCGAGCGGGTCACGGTGCGCGTGCAGCTGCGCACGGGTGGCTCGGTGCGAACGCTTACCGATCAGTTCGCGATCGCCCACGAAGATCAGATCAGCTCGACCCCCGAGGCGATCCACCCTGGCGGCCCCGCGGAAGTCCAGGGCTTCCACTCGCGTCCGGATCTGCGTCCGCCGGCGGTCACGGTGACCGCCGCCTCGGCCGCGGTGGCGCCCGGTGACGAGTTCGCGGCGCCATACGCCGGGCCGGGCCAGGCCGGGCCGATGATCCTCGAACCGAACGGCAGCCTGGTGTGGTTCAAGCCGCTCCCAACGTACGTCTCGGCGACCAACCTGCAGGTCCAGGAATATGAAGGAAAGCCGGTCCTGACATGGTGGCAGGGCGACATCTCGCTCCACGGGTTCGGCCTTGGGGAGGACATAATCGCCGACAGCACGTACACCGACATCGCCCGCGTCAAGGCCGGCAACGGACTGCAAGCGGACCTGCACGAGTTTCAGCTCACCCCGCAGGGCACGGCTCTGATCACTGCCTATCACCCGATCCTCTGCAACCTCTCCTCGGTGGGCGGCCCCGCCTACGGGGCCGTCACGGACGGCGTCTTCCAAGAGATCGATGTCAAGACAGGTCTGGTGATGTACGAATGGACGAGCATCGATCACGTCGGGCTGACCGAATCTCACGAACCGGCGAGCCGTTCGACGACCGCGTGGCCGTTTGACTTCTTCCATCTCAACTCGATCAACCTCGACCACGACGGCAGCCTGCTGATCTCGAGCCGCAACACGTGGACCGTCTATAAGATCGACCCCCGCAGCGGTCAGATCGTGTGGCGCCTGGGGGGTAGGCACAGCAGCTTCAAGATGGGGCCCGGGACGGGCATCGCCTGGCAGCACGACCCGCGCGAACTCCCAGACGGCGCGCTCAGCATCTTCGACAACGGCGCCTCGCCGGCCGTACACCGCCAGTCGCGTGGCATGGTCGTGAGCCTCGACCAGCAGAGCGGCACAGCGACGCTGGTCAGCCAGCTGACGCATGCGCCGTCGCTGCTCGCGCCGAGCCAGGGGAACATGCAAGCGCTGGCCAACGGCGACTGGTTCGTCGGGTGGGGTCAGGACCCCGATTTTTCCGAGTTCGGCCCGCAAGGCGGGCTTCTGTTCGACGCGCACTTTCCCGTCCATGAGCAGTCCTATCGCGACTTTCGCTTCGTGTGGACGGGCACGCCGGCGCACCCGCCAGCGTTCGCCTTTGTGCCGGCGGCCGGCGGCCAGGCGGTGGTGTACGCCAGCTGGAACGGCGCCACGCTGGTGGCCTCCTGGAGGGTCCTGGCGGGTCCGAGCGCCTCGAATCTGACCGCGGTCGCGCAGGCATCGCGCAGCGGCTTTGAGACAGCCATCGCGCTACCCAGTGGGGCGGTCGGCCCCTATCTGGCCGTCCAAGCGCTCGACGGCGCCGGGCATGTGCTCGGCAACTCGGCGGCGGTCTCGCAGGCGGGGCTTGGGTCAGCCGGCTAAATGCCCTACCCGGTGCCCTATACTCTGGTCGATGCGTAAGACCAGTGTTTATCTCGATCAGGATCAGGCCGAGCGCCTCGCGAGGCTGGCTCGCCAGGAGGGGCGCCCGCAGGCGGAGATACTGCGCGAGGCGGTGGCGACCTACCAGCCGAGACCGTCCCAGGATCGAAACTTCAAGCTGGCTGGCTCCGGCCACGGCGACGGATCCTCGGTCGCCGATGTAGCCGAGGAGGAGCTGCTCAAGGGCTTCGGCGAGTGACCGTCGTTATCGATGCGGGACCCCTCGTTGCGTTCGGCGATGCCAACGACCCGTACTTTGCCCGCATCGACCAACTGCTGAGGGCCGTCGAGGGGCCGCTGCTGATCCCAGCCCCCGTCACCGCCGAGGTGGACTACCTGCTCGGCCAGCGCGTGGGCGATGGGCCACGGCGCAGTTTCATCGCCGACCTTGCCGCGGGACGATTCACCGTGGCCTGCCTTGAGCGCGACGACTACGCCACAGTCGGGGAGCTCGACGTAAGCTACGCAGATCTCGGGCTAGGGCTCGCCGACTGCGCGCTCGTCGTGATCGCGAATCGGTATGGGACCGATCGCATCGTGAGCTTCGACGAGCGACACTTCCGCGCCGTCACGCCACTCGGGGGCGGCGCCTTCACGATCCTGCCCGCAGACAGCCGAAGTGGGCTGTAGCCGTCACACGTGGACGGAGAGGGCAGACGGAGAGGGCGGGATTCGAACCCGCGATGGAGTTTGATCCCCATACTCGCTTAGCAGGCGAGTGCCTTCAGCCACTCGGCCACCTCTCCCTGAGGTCGGGCCGCCAGTGTAGTGCCTGTGGGGCATCCGCGGAAGCGCCGCTCTCGAGCAGGTCGTCCCACCGCTGACCCGACCGGTCGCGGCGGTCGTCGTCGGACAGGAGCTCGAGTGCGGGCACACGACGATCGCCAAGCGTTTGCACCCCGCCGCAAGCGGCCGCTTTCGCGTCACGCTGTCTGTCCCTGCCGACATCCGGGTTTGCCGGCACCCGGATTCTTTATTCCTCGTGCATGTCTGAGCGTGCGCGTTGCTCGCGTAGTGTGGAGCGGCGGACCTTGCCGGCGTCGTCGCGTAGGGGAAGTGTCGTGAACTCGTACGTTCGTGGTGTCTTGTAGCGGACGAGGCGATCCGCGAGGTGCTCCTTCAGTGTCCGCTCGTCAAGGGCCTGTGTGTCGGTCTGGACGATCGCGTGCACGCGCTGGCCGAGGTCCTCGTCGGGCAGCCCGATCGCGACACAGTCGATGACGCTTGGGTGCGCGGCAAGAGCGGCCTCGACCTCTGCGGGGTAGACGTTCGCGCCACCCGAGAGGATCATGTCAGTCCGGCGGTCTGCTAGGAAGAGGTAGCCCTCATCGTCCATCCACCCGAGGTCCCCGGCGGTGTCCCACCCGTCGTCGCGTTCGTGTGAGTCCTCCCCTAGGTAGCTGTATGTGCGATCGGACCCCGACGGGCGGCGCATCCAGATCGCCCCGACCTCACCCGCGCCTACGGGTGCGCCGTCGGCGTCGAAGATCGCCATCTCTCCGATAACACAGCGCCCGACCGTGCCCGGCCGCTGCAGCCACTCGCTTCCGTTGCACAGTGTCACGGCTGGCGCCTCGGTCGCCGTGTACATCTCGACGATCCGCTCAGGGCCGACCCAGTCGATCCAGGCTCGCTTGAGCTCCGCGGGGCACGGCGCGCCGCCGTGCATCAGGATGGCGAGACTGGAGATGTCGTAGCGCTCGCGCACGGCCGCTCCCAGCCGCCAGATCCTATTCATGTGCGTCGGGACGACCATCGCAAACGCAACCCGGTGGCGGTCGATCAACCGGAGTGTCAATTCGGCGTCAAAGCGCTCCTCGAGCACCACGTGACTCCCAGCGCTCAAACCCAGCAACGTCCCCATGACTGCCATGTTGTGATACAGCGGGCTGGGAAACATCACGACGCTCTCAGCCGGGACGCCGAGTGGAGCCGGTCTGCCCTGAACGACGGGGACCACGGCCGGAGAGCCGGCGAGAATGATCTTCGGCCGCCCGGTGCTGCCCCCGGACGTGGGCGCCTTGTATGCGGGTGCGACGATCTCGGGCAACGGTCTATCGTCGTGGTCCTCGATCGGCGGGTTGCCCGCTAGAACCCGGTGGTCAGGATGTGTGGCCGGGTCAAAGCCAACGGCGAGCCTGGGCTGCGCGAGTTCGACGATCTGTGTAAGCTCGCCGGCCGGCAGGCGCGATGAAACGGGCTGTGGCACAGCACCGAGCTTCAGCGTCGCGAGCATCGACTGAACGAATGCCACGCTCGTCGGCAAACCGATCGTCACGAAATCCCCCACGCCCACCCCCAGCTCCGCATAGGCACGGGCGAGCCGGTTCGTAGAAGCGTCGAGCTCGCTCCAGCTCACACTCGGGTGCTCGCTCACCGTAAGCGCAGGGCTGTCAGGGCGCTCCTCGGCGTGCATCCTCCAAGCCGCGACCATCGACATCATCCCTAGGTCCTCGCTCACACTCGGTCCCCCTCCGGCAGTCGCGCTCCAGGGTATCCCCCGCACACACATCGATGGTGCGCAGCGTATACACGCCACATCCAGCAGGGACCAAGGTGGGATCGACGCGATGTCACAGCTCTACCTCATCATCATCGAAAGTCGGGCCGAGTCCACGCCTGAGCGTAGCGCTCGCGAGCCTCGACCGAATCCAATCCCGCGCGCCCGGATTCTTGGCTTTCCTGAGCCGCTTTCCGCACCGTTGAGCGGGATTTGGCCGTTGGTCGCTGTCGGGTGTGCGGCGCCGCGAAACCGCTGTTAACCACCTGAAACAGCACGATCCGCGCTTGAACTGGCGCCTACACACAAGCCGTCCCATCGCTGCTCGTGCGGCCCGGTGTCGAAGCCGCCGCGCCACAGGGCCCAGTTCCACCGGGCGCGGTTTCGATTGTGGACTCCAACCAGCGCAATGTCGACCTGCGTGTGCTCGCGATCGTGTCCGTGGTCGCGCTCGCGATCACGGCGGCCGTTTCGGTGGGTATCGGGTGGCTGATCGCCGGACGGGTGCTGCGTCCGCTGCGGACGATCACGACGGCCGCCCGTGACATATCAGCCACGGACCTGCACCGGCGGCTTGCGCTCGAGGGTCCCGATGACGAGTTCAAAGAGCTCGGAGACACCGTCGATGGGCTGCTGGGGCGGCTTGACGCATCCTTCCAATCGCAGCGCCAGTTCGTCGCCAACGCCTCGCACGAGCTGCGCACCCCGCTCGCGCGGCTCAAGACCCTTGTGCAGATCGCGCTGGCGGATCCCGACGCCACGCCAGAGTCGCTGCGCGCGGCCCACGAACGCGTGCTCGCCTCCGAGCGGCAGTTGGAGGGACTGATCGAGGCGCTGCTCAGCCTGGCCGGCAGCGAGCGAGATCTCGACCGCCGCGAACCGATCGACCTGACGGCAGTGACAGACGAGATACTCGCCGGGCGCCGTCGGGAGATCGAGCGATGTGGCCAGGAGCTGAACGCCACCCTCGGCCCTGCGACAGTGGCGGGCAACCCGCAGCTCGTCGAGCGTCTCGTGGCGAACCTCGTCGACAACGCGATCGCGCACAACCTGGCCGGCGGTCGCATCGACGTCACGACCGCGACCGAGGCAGGACAGGCCGTCCTGTCGGTAGCCACGACGGCCCCGTGATCGCACCCGAGGAGCTGGACCGCCTCCAGCAACCCTTCCAGCGACTCGGACCCGCGCGCACCAACCACGGCGACGGGCACGGCCTCGGGCTCTCGATCGTCCACGCCATCGCGACCGCCCATGGGGCAACGCTGGCCGTCCGCCCCCAACACGCGGGCGGCCTCAACGTCACCGTCAGCTTCCCGAACCCGGCCCTCGCGGGCACGCCTTGAAGCCGGCCGGCATGTAGGCGGCGGCACCGCCGCGCCCAGCCGCTGGATGACCGCCTGAGCCATTTCGCTGCGGCGGTTGGCGGATCGACTAGCCTTCGTGATTCGCATGGAAGGGTGGCAGAGCGGTTGAATGCACCGGTCTTGAAAACCGGCAGGCGGGTAACCCCCGTCTCGGGAGTTCGAATCTCCCCCCTTCCGTCCCGCTGCGCACGGACAAGACACTCGCAAATGTGTGCAACGCCTGATGCGGAGGTAAAGCGCAGCTAAGAGATCGCCGATGGCCCCGCGAAGGACACGCCTGTGTCCACCAAATCCCAAAAGGGGGCCAGAAGTGACTATGCGTAAAGGCAAGCGAACCTTCGCTAGCCGCAAGCGAAAGATAGCAGGCCTGCTCGCATTCGTGCTCGCAGGCGTGATTGGCGTGGGCGCGTACGCGTTCACGGCGAGCAACACACAAGCAGCAAAATCGGGCGCCGGTGCCAACACGGCAGAAGTGTCCGGCTACAAAACCTCGTCCCTGCACTTCGTACTCGAAGCAGAAGGGAAAGCTAAAGAAGCCGAATTCACAGCAACGGCAGAAGCCGGAGAGTCAGAAGCGACAGAAGCCGAGATCGACCTCCACCCAGCGGTGGGAGCGGGGACTGGTTGGATCAAATGCGCAGCCAGCGGTGCCGCGCCGGTCACGTTCAAATGCCCGCTCAGTGGCATCGGTAAGACAGAAATCGAAGCAGACACCGAACAGGAAACGATCGTCACCTCGTAGCGGTAACGACCTGGTGGACAACGTGGAGGGCCGGCCCTGCCGGCCCTCCACGCCCACATCCACAAAGACATGCGACCTCGACGCATCAGAAAGCTCCTTTCCAGCGCCCTGGGGCTGATCGCCCTGGGGTTTGTGTGGTTCTACCTCGCCCCGGTTCCCCTCGGCGGCTCGGCAACCTACGTCGTCACCCACGGGGTCAGCATGGAGCCGCACTTTCACTCTGGCGACCTGGCGATCGTGCGCAGCCAGAGCAGCTACCACGTGGGCGAAGTCGTCGCCTACCACAACCACCAACTGCACACCATCGTGCTGCACCGGATCATCGGCCGCGAAGGCGACAGGTACATCTTCAAGGGGGACAACAACAGCTTCATCGACCCCGAACACCCCCTCGCCAGCCAGCTGATCGGCGCCCTGTGGCTGCACATCCCTGGCCTGGGCATCCGCCTTCAGTCGATCCGCTCGCCGATCGTGATGGGGGCTCTGCTGTTCCTCGGGGTGCTGCTGCTCACCGGAGGCGTCTTCACGCGCAGGCGCCGACGCGGGAGAAGGCGGGGGAGCGCAGGCGAGAGCGTCGCGCACGCGCCCGCACACCCGTGGAGCCCCGCGCGGCCGGCCCTCGTCGTCGTGGCGGTCGGCCTGCTCGCCCTGGTCCCGTTCCTGATGCTGGCGCTGCTCGCATTCACCCGCGCACCCTCGGAACGCAGCTCCTTCACGATCCCCTACAAGCAGAGCGGAGCGCTCTCCTACACTGCCGACGCAGCGCCGGGACCCGTGTACCCCGAAAACCGCGTCGTGACCGGTGAACCGCTTTTCACACAGGTTCTGCGAACGGTCGAGTTCCGCTTCTCGTACCGATTCGAAAGCGCCACCAGGCACGCGCTCACGGGGCTCGCGTCGCTGTCTGCGACGCTCACCTCGACGAGCGGCTGGCATACGACGCTCGCGCTCGGGGCGCCGACATACTTCCGCGGCGACCACGCGCTGGTCGCGGGAACCCTCGACCTGCCCTCGCTGCTAGCGCTGGTGCACAGCTTCGAAACCACGACGAAGTCGCCCCGCGGCTCCTACACGCTGGCGATAGTCCCGCACGTGGAGGCGAGCGGGAGCGCCGATCAAGCGCCGCTGCACACGACCTTCTCGCCGGAAGTCAAGTTCTTGCTCAGCGAATACGAGGCCCAGCCGAGCGCGACCGAACGCGGCCCGCTCGCCTCGGCCCAGCCCGTGACGAACCCGTTCGATCCATCCAAGGCGGGCTCGGTGCAGGGCAGCCACCTCCAGCCACTGTCTCTGTCGCTTGGCCTCGCGCGGGTGTTGGTCACGACGGCGCGAACGGTCGCCCTGAGCGCGATCGCCACGATCGTCGGCGCCGTCCTGGTGATCCTCGCGCTCATGCAATCGACGCGCCCGTTCCCGCCGCCGCGACGCCGCGACGAGTCGGCGAGCATCCGGGCGCGCTACCGACACCTGATCGTCCCCGTCGAACGCGTCTGGCAACTACCAGGCGTTCCCGTGATCGACGTCGCCGACATGGATGCGCTGGCGCGGATCGCCGAACACTACGATCGCTCGATCCTGCACGAGGCGACCCCCGACGGCGACGCCTTCTGGGTCGCCGACGAGAGCGGACAGTTCCGCTTCACGCTCTGCGCAGCGCCGTGCACGACGCCGAACGAGGTCATCGAGGACAGCCCGCTCGAAGCTGCCATAGGCGACGTGTACGCGGGGGAGCCCGAGTTTCGTGGAGTGGTGTTGGCCTCCGAGACACGACCAGCGACCGAGACCGTCGATACCCGCGCCGCGGTCGAGGACGACTGGGCGGGGGACGATTGGGCCGCTGACCACTCGGCGAGCGTGCTCGTGCAAGACATTTAGCGACTGTGCGCGTTCAGCCCCAGTGCCGATGGGTTGGTTCTCGCGACGAATTGATGGGGTTGCTGAACCCGTCGAGACTGCGCCTCGAGGCCAGGCCCAGGTCCTCCTACGCTCGCGGCTCATGCGCTGGCGTTCCGTCGAAATGGACGAGGTCTTTAGACCTCGCAGCGGTTGCGCCTCCAGGCTCCGCGGCCCCGTGATGGGCTCGCATCGAACGGCGCTAGTGTTGTCCGCGGACGAGCGTGGGGGCGGCGTGGGATAGGTCCAGCAAACGCAGTATCTATGCGGCCGTGCACACGTGCAGCGTCTCGGCCAGACGGAGGTCACTGGCGTCGTGAGAGGGCCTGAGCGCCCACGTGATGGGGGTCTTGCCGTCCATGGTGAGCTCCTTGTGTTCCTCCATCGTCCCTTCTCCCCTTCCACACCCACACGAAACGAGCTACATCTTTGTGGGAAGCATGGAAACAGATCATCACGTGTTTGTCAAGAGGCTGTCGGCGTTCAGAGGCCCAAGATCAGGGGTCCAGACGCATGGAATCAAGGCTCAAGACGCCCAGAATCAACGTCCGCGAGGTGCGCTCGGCCCGCTCCTTGAGAGTAACTGTCAAGTCTCCGCCGCGCCAGTGACCGCCGTCTGGCCGAGACGGGGGTCACCCGAGTGGGAGTGCTGGGGGCCGGGTTCCACGAGAGCGCCGAGCAGTGCTCGTCGGCGGCGTTCGAGCAGGGCCTTGCGCGGATGTCCGACGCGGTCCAGCGCGCGGCCGAGCGCGAGGAGCGCTGGCTAGATCGGCTCCGTGCCGGGCTCGTCGCGTTGCTCGGATTTCTCGAAGACGAGCCGATACATGGTCGTTCGCTGCTGTTCCACGGTGTCGTCGACCGTACCGTGGCATTTCGCTACGAGCAGCGGGTGTCTGGCGTTCTGAGCGCGCTTCTGGATGACGGAAGCCCGCAGGCGATCGCCGAGCTCACGCCCGAGCCGCAGCTAACCGCCGAGCTGATCGTCGGCGGCGTCGTCTCGGTCATCCGCGCGCGGATGAGAGCCGACGGCGAGGAGCCGCTCGTCGAGCTGGCTCCATCGCTGATGTCGTTCATCGTCGTGGCGTATCTCGGGCAGGCGACCGCAAGCGCAGAGCTCGCTGGGAGCTACCCCGGCGCAGACGCCGCGGCAAATGAACCGGCAAATGAGCCCTCTGATGAGGCGCGGGTACGGGAGACGGAGCCTGCGGCGTCCGCGAGCTGCGCTCCGATTCCCGTCACGCACCGCACGACGCTCGCGCTCGGTGCGATCGCGCGTGCGCCGCGCTCGAGCAACCGTGAGATCGCCGCGGCTGCGGGCATCGGTGATGAGGGGCAGACCTCGCACTTGCTGCGCCGGCTGGCGCAGCGGGGCCTGATCGAGAAGGTCACACCTCGCAGCGGCTCGCGGCGAGAGAACGCGTGGCTGCTCACGCCGAGCGGACGGCGCGTGATCGAGTTGCTGAACCTCGCGAGCGCAGCGCGGCCGCGCGCGTCGGTGCGCGCGAGCCTCGGGCAGGCGGCGTGATGAACTGCAGGCCCACCTATATCTGTGACGGGCAGGCAAAGCGCTGTGCCCGGGCTGATGATCGGCGCGTGCGGTGTCCGGTGCGCGAGTCAGCCGATTACAAGCGTCCGTCGGCGCGGGGGCCGCTGGTGTCCGCCCCGATGACGAGCGCGTACCTGTGCGGGGGCCGTCGGTCCCGGCCGGGCGTGCTGGTTGAAATGACCGGTGTCGGGGGCCTCCGCGAGGAGGGCCTGGGCGCCGGCCGATCATAACTCGAGGGGTAAAAAAGGAGTGATGGAAAGAATGAGACATGTAAGGATGCTAGGGCTCTGTCTGGTCGCGGTGTTCGCGATCGCGGCGGTAGCAGCGACCGCCGCGTCTGCGGCGTCCCCGGAATGGGGGCAGTGCTACGCAAAAAGCGGCGGCAAATACGCCAACTCCAACTGCACGGTCAAAGCCAAAAAAGGCGCCGGCGAATACGAATGGCGCAAGGGCACCGAAGTCGAACATAAGAAGTTCACGGGCGCGAGCGGCGAAGGCGTGCTCCACGCGAAGTTCGAAGCCTGTGTACGGGGCAATGAAAACCCAAGCTGCACTAAAGAAGAGATAGAAAAAGAAGAATCGCTTATATTGGAAGTCTCAGTAGCATGCGAAAGCCAGAGCAATATCGGCGAAACGTCCGGCAAAAACGAAGTCAAGAACGTCGTCGTCACGTTCGTTGGATGCAAGGCGCTCGGCGTAGCGCCGTGCTCGAACACTCCAAACGAAGGGGAAATCAAGGTCAACCTCCTCAAGGGCAAGCTGGGCTACATCAACAAAGCCAACAAAGAAGTGGGACTCGACCTCACCCCGGCGAAAAAGAAAGGTGACTTCGCGGAGTTCACCTGCTCACTCGGAGGAACCCTCCTGACGACCACCGTCGGAGTCGCTCCCAACACCACGCATGAAAAGGCGGAGTACGCGCCTAAGGGTGGTGGAGACGGGATCATCTCGCCGATCACGCCGATCGATGAAATGACGCCTTCGTTCACGCAGACGTACACCGAAAACGGAGAAGACGAGAACGTCCCGAGCAAATTCGAAGGTAGTGCTCCGTTGCAGGTGCTTGAAGGGTTTATCTACAACGCGAAAGAACCGGAATACAGGACCGCTTGGTCGAAAGCTGGCGAGGCTCTCACCAACGTCTCCTCTCCTGAAGAACCTGGGGAGATCAAAGCGTAGTAGCTAACGCTTGTCGAAGTTCCGAACTCGTGCGTGGGGTCAGGGCTTGGCCCCGCGCACGGTTCGTACCTATAAGGCTTGAGAGAAGGCTTGTGAGAGGGCTGATGAGCGGTTTGCGGATAGACGTATGGCGGGAACGCTCGAGCCCTTTGCTCCGGCGTCCCAGCGCGGCTGTTCGCGCTGTCTTGGCATCTGTGGTCCTTGCTGTCTTCTTAGCGGTGTGGCAGTCGGCTCCGGCGCACGCCGCGAGCGGACACATGTTCCTCTCGAGCCTGAGCGAAGCTCCTCCGGGCACTGCTCTGAAGGAACCGGGCGCCGCGGCTGTGGAAGCGTCGAGCGGCAGGGTGTTCGTCGCCGAACCCGGCGAAGGTGTCGTGGACGTGTTCAGCTCCGTTGGGGCCTATGAAGGTCAGTTCGGGGGCGGGGCGCTAGGGGCGGTGGCGGTGGCGGTCGATGAAGAGACCCACGACGTGTACGTCGCCGAAGCGTTCGGGGATGTGGTCGACGTCTTCAAGCCACACGGCTCTGGCGGCTATGAACTGCTGTCCGAATGGTCGGGCGTGAACGCGCCGGGCGGAGAATTCGGGGAAGTGGCGGGCGTGGCCGTCGACAACTCGAAAAGCGCGACGGACCCCGCCGCGGGCGATGTATACGTCGTCGACGCCTCCAATAACGCCGTCGATGTCTTCGCGCCCAAGCCGCAGGGGCCCGAAGAAGCGAGCGAAGGCGCCTTCGTGGCGGCGCTCAGCGGCGCGAAGCTGGAAGCACCCAACGGCGTGTCCGTCGACTCGGCAACGGGCAGCGCGTACGTCGCCGACAGCGTGAACGGAGCTGTCTACGTATACGGCTCGTCCGGCACCTTTGAAAGCAAGCTGACGGGCGCTGGCTCGCCTAACGGCACGTTTCGTGGCAAGGAAGAAGAAGAAGGCAACGTCGCTGCTGTCGCAGTCGATGAAGCCTCGGGCGAGGTGTATGTCGCCGAGGCTGAAAGGCGCGTCGTCTCGCAGTTCAACGCCAAGGGCGAATGGATAGGTTGGATCACCACCACTCCCGGCGGCCCGCTCGCCGAACCGCGCGGCGTGGCGATCGCCCCAGGCGGGGACGTCTACATAGCCGACGCTGCGGCGCACGTCGTCGATCGCTTTGGTCCAGATGTGGTCGTGCCCGACGCCGAGACCCTGGCCGCCTCGAAGGTGACGAAAACGACCGCACTGCTGGGCGGCGTCGTGAACAGCGACGGCAAAGCCTCCACCTACCGTTTCCAATGGGGCACGACCGAAGCCTACGGCTCGGAAACGCCGGCGCAGAGCGCGGGTCCGGTCGAAGAAAAAATCAAGGATGAAGTGAGCGGGCTACACGCCGGCACAACGTACTTCTACCGTCTGGTGGTCGAAAACGAAAACGGCGTCAACTACGGGATCGGCCGGGAATTCACGACGGTCTCGGCTGTGGAAGGACTGAGCACCGGGCCAGTTGAAAAGCTCGCCCCCACCAGCGCGACGCTGACGGGCTTGCTGACGCCGAACGGGAGTGACGTTCACTACTACTTCGAATGGGGGCCCACGACGTCCTACGGAAGCTTCAGCCCCGCTCTGCCGGGCACCGACGCGGGCGCAGGCAGCGAATCGGTAGCCGCAAAGGCCGAACTGGGAGCCCTCATGCCCAACACCACCTACCACTACCGCCTCCTCGCAACCGACAGCTTCGGCACCACCGTCGGCGAAGACGCGAAGTTCACGACCCCCGGTCCGCCGCGGATCACGAGCGAAGCGAGCACGGGCATCGAACATGAAGCCGCCACCATCCACGCGCGCGTGGACCCCGATGAGCTGGCGACCACATACCACTTCGAATACGGCGAAAGCACCGCCTACGGCACCGAAGTGCCGCTCGGCGGCGCGAGCATCCCCGCGGGCGAAGCGCCAGTGGCGGTGTCCACGGCGCTCGCGAACCTGAGAATCGGGGTGACCTACCACTTCCGCGTGGTCGCGAGCAACAGCGCGGGTACGACCTCCGGTCCCGACCAGACCTTCACGACAATCCCGCCTGCCTCGATCGACAGCGAGTCTGTGGCGGAAGTGACCTCGACCGGTGCGACGCTCCAGACCGAGATCGACCCGCTCGGCCACGACACCACCTATTACTTCCAGTACGGCTCCGAAAGCTGCCAGGCGAGCCCGGGATCCTGCATGGACCTGCCGGCCCCGCCGGGCACCGACATCGGATCCGGTGAGGCCGATCTGCCCGGCAGCGTACAGCTGCAAGAGCTCACGCCGAACACGACCTACTACTACCGGGTAGTTGCCACCAACTCGCTCGGGACCGCGACGGGCGTGCAGCACACATTCACCACCCAGAGGGCCGGCAATGCGTTCGCGCTGCCCGACCGTCGCGCGTGGGAGATGGTCTCACCGCCCGACAAGCACGGCGCGCCGATCGAAGCCCTGACGCGAGAAGGTGGGCTGATCCTGGCGGCCGAAGATGGCGACGCGATCACCTACGTCGCGGACGGCTCGATCACAGGCGAAGCGCAGGGCAACCGCAGCCCGGAAATGCAGCAGGTCATCTCCACGCGCGGTTCCGAAAGCTGGAGCTCACAGGACATCGCCACACCCAACAGCAGCGCCCAAGGCGCCTCGGTCGGCGCCGCTCCGGAGTACCAGTTCTTCAGCCCCGACCTTTCGCTAGCACTCGTGGAACCGTGGGGCACGACCTCGCTCTCCGAACCGCCGCTCACGCCCGAAGCCAAGCAGAAGACGATGTATCTGCGCGAGGATGCAGACGGCAGCTACCTGCCGCTGGTCACCGAAGCGAACGTCGCGCAGGGGACGCTATTCGGCCACGAGCTTCACTTCATCAGCGCCACGTCGGATCTCAGCCACGTGGTCCTACGCTCGGAAGTCGCGCTGACAGGACCGACTTCGGGGCCGGGTCTGTATGAGTGGAGCGCGGACGCGCTCCAGTTCGTCAGCTCGCTCCCCGAAGGAGTGCCCGCGCATACAGCGGCACTGGGGTATTCCCACGTCGCGGCGAACGCGATCTCGAGCGACGGAACGCGCGTTGTATGGACCAACAGCCGCGAAACGCGTGGGCACCTGTACATGCGCGACACCGCCACAGGGCAGACGGTCCAGCTCGATGCCGCACAGGAAGGCCTACCGGAACCCAGCGGCCCGGGTGCGGCGCAATTCCAGACCGCCAACAGCCAAGGCTCACGGGTGTTCTTCACCGACAAGGAGCGGTTGACAGCCGACGCCACGGCCGAACCGGCGGGCGAAAAGAGCGACCTGTATGAGTGCGAAATGGCCGAAGCGGGCGGCAAGCTCGTCTGCGACCTCAAAGACCTGACCGTCGATCACACCGCCGGCGCACACGCGGGTGTAAAGGGCTTCGTGCTCGGCGCAAGCGAAGACGGCACGAGCCTCTACCTCGTAGCTGAAGGCGTCCTTGCGGACAATGAAAACGCTAACGGCGAACAGGCCGAAGCGGGCAAAGAGAACCTCTACGTCCTCCAGTACAACGGCGCAGAATGGACGCGGACGTTCATCGCCGTGCTCTCAAGCGAAGACAGCCCGGAGTGGGAAGACACGCTGGGGGACACCGCGTCGTTGACCGCGCGCGTCTCGCCAAACGGAAGGTATCTGGCGTTCATGTCCGCCGCGAGCCTGACCGGCTATGACAACGTCGATCAGAACAGCGGCAAGCGCGACGAGGAGGTCTACCTCTACGACGCGGACGCCGCCAGCCTCGCGTGCGTCTCGTGCAACCCGACCGGTTCGCGGCCGGCCGGCGTGTTTGACAGCGTCGAATCCGGGGAAGGGCTCGGCCTGCTGGTGGATCGCCGCAAGGTCTGGCTCGGTCACTGGCTTGCCGGGAACATCCCCGGCTGGACGGCGCAGAGCGTCGAAAGCGCGCTGTTCCAGTCGCGCTACCTCTCCAACAGCGGACGGCTGTTCTTCGACAGCCCCGACGATCTGGTGCCGCAGGCCAGCAACGGCAAGGAGGACGTCTACGAGTACGAGCCAGCGGGAGTGGGGAGCTGTGAAAGCCCATCCGGTGGGTGCGTGGCGCTGATCTCCTCGGGCAGCTCGGGCGAGGAATCGGCCTTCCTGGAAGCCACCCGAAGCGGCGACGACGTGTTCTTCCTGACGGCCGCTCAGCTGCTGCGGCAAGACACCGACACCGCCTTTGACGTCTACGACGCTCGCGTGTGCACGCAGGCATCGCCTTGTCTGACCCCGCCGTCGCCCGCGTCGCCAGGCTGTGGCAGCTCCGATGCCTGCCGCCCGGCCTCGCCCTCCCAACAGGCGCCGCTGGGGTCCGCGGGCAGCGCCGGCGTGGCAGGCCAGGACAGCGCCGTCGAGCCTCCACCGAGCGGGGGCACGCTCGCGATCAAAGCGGAGCCCAAACCGTTGACGAGGGCGCAGAAGCTCGCCGTGGCGCTGAAGGCCTGCACGAGGCTGAAGAAGAGGTCGAAGCGCCACGCGTGCGAAACGTCGGCGAGGAAGCGATATGGCCCAGCGCGCCGGGCGCAGAAGTCGAGCACGCGCTTTGCCATGAGGGGGAGGCGATGATTCGCTGCCGATCATCCAGCATGCGCGCCCGCGCCGTCGCGCGGTTGCCTCGCAGGCTCGTCGCGCACGGTCTGGCTACGGGCGCACCTGTGGCCGTCGCTGTGCTTGCGCTGGCACTCGTCGCTGCGGCGCCTGCGTTCGCAGAAGCTTCGTGGTGGCGGATCAGCACCGAAGCGGCTTCCACCTACCTGGCGCCCGGCGGGGAAGGCGAGATCGTAGTGGCCGTCGGCAACCAGGGCGACGAGGCCGTAAACAGCGCGAAAACGCCGGTGAGCATCACCGATAAGCTGCCCGCGGGGCTGACTGCGACTGCCCTGGTGGGCTCGGGCAAAGGCCTCAGCGAAGAAGTCAAGTGTCCCGCCGGTCTCCCCGCAGCGCCGTTGACCTGCACCTTCGCGGGGACCGTCAATCCGTTTGAACAGCTGAGGTTCGTGATAAAGGTGAGAGTGGAAGAGCCGTCGGGCACTGCCACCTCGTTGCGCAACGAAGTGACGGTGGAAGGCGGTGGCGCGCCCGTCGCGACGAGCGCCCAGCAGCTCACGGTGAGCGGCGAACCGACGCCGTTCGGAATCCAGAGCTTCGAACTGACACCGTTCAACGAAGACGGATCGCCAGCAACGCAGGCGGGGGCGCACCCGTCCCAGCTGACGACCACGCTGGTCATGAACCAGACCTCGATGCGCCATCCGGTCGCGCTGCCGAAGGACCTGCGCTTTAACCTGCCGCCGGGCCTGATCGGCAACCCCAACGCGGTCGCGCAGTGTAGCGAAGCCAACTTCGCCGCGCTCGTGGATGAGACCAACCTCTGCCCGCCGAGCTCGGTGGTAGGGGTGGCGACGGTCACCGCCTTCGAACCACTGGCCGGCATAATCAACGTGACGGTCCCGGTGTTCAATCTGGTGCCGGCGCAGGGCGAGCCGGCGCGGTTCGGTTTTGAGGTGATCGGCAAGATCCCGATCGTGGTCGACACCTCGGTGCGCTCCGGGCGCGACTACGGCGTGGTGGCCAGCGTCAACGAAGCGACCGAGACGGGAGGTCTACTCAGCAGCCAGCTGACGCTGTGGGGCGTGCCGGGCGACCCGCGCCACAACAACTCGCGTGGGTGGGAATGCGTCGCGGGCGGCTTCTTCCAGCACCAGATCGGCAAGCCGTGCCCCACTTCCAGCGAAGTGCAGCGCAAGCCGTTCTTGACGCTGCCGACCTCCTGCGCGGCCAACCCGCAGGCCGAACGCGTCACCTCCTCCACCGAAGCCGATTCCTGGGCGGAACCGGGGAGCCTCGTGTCGAGCGAATACTCCTGGTTGAGTAGCATCGGCCAGCCGCTCGGGTTCAGTGGCTGTAACGAGCTTCCGTTCACGCCTGAAGTGAGGGTGGCGCCCGAAGTTCATAGCGCAAGCACGCCAACGGGTCTGAGCGTCGTTGTCAAGGTGCCTCAGACGACGACGCTCGAAGCGAGCGGGCTCGCCGAGGCCGACGTGCGCGATACGACGGTGACCCTGCCGGAAGGCGTCGACCTGAGCCCGGCGGCGGCCAACGGCCTTGAAGCGTGTTCTGAGGCCCAGATCGGCTATTTGGGGTTGAACGCCGCGACGCAGACGCAGGAATTCACGGGCTCCCAGGCGTCGTGTCCGGCGGCGTCGAAGGTGGGGTTGGTACACATCAAGACCCCGCTGCTCGCCCATGAACTGGAAGGCGCCGTGTACCTGGCGTCACCAGCGCCCAGTGGGGAAGCAGGCAAGAACCCGTTCGGGTCGCTGGTGGCGCTGTATCTGGTCGCGGAAGACCCGGTGTCGGGTGTGCTCGTGAAGCTCGCGGGGAAGGGGGAAGTGAGCGAAGGCTCGCTGCGTGTCGCGACGACGTTTACGAACGCGCCACAGGTGCCCTTTGAAGACTTGAAGATCGAATTGTTTGGTGGGCCGCGGGGGTCGGTGAGCACCCCGGCATACTGTGGCCTGTATGGCACGCAGGCGGCGTTCACGCCGTGGTCGGGCACTGGGACGGTGAACTTGACCTCCCCGGCGGAGGAATTCGAAATCAGCTCTGGTGCCTATGGCGGGGGGTGTCCGGCTGGTTCGCTGTCATTCTCCCCGGGGTTCGACGCGCAGAGCACGAGCACGCAGGCGGGGGCGTTTACGGGCTTCCAGCTGGAACTCTCGCGTCCGGACGGTGATCAGGCGTTGAGCTCGGTTTCGATGCATCTGCCGCCGGGCGTCGCCGCGCTGCTGTCCTCGGTGAAGCTGTGTGAGGAACCCCAGGCCGCGAGGGATGAATGCTCGGCGGAAAGCCAGGTCGGGGAAGCGACCGCGATCGCGGGCCTCGGCCCCGAACCGTACTTGGAGGGCGGCGGGAAGGTGTTCATCACGGGTCCGTATGGTGGTGCGCCGTTTGGTTTGGAGATCGTCTCCCCGGCCGTCGCGGGCCCGTTCAACCTGGGGACGGTGACGGTCCGCTCGAGGCTGTTGATCGACCCCAACAACGCGTCGGTCACGATCGTCAGCGACCCGCTGCCGACGCAGCTGCGTGGCATCCCGCTGCAGCTCAAACGCGTCTTGGTGGACGTCAACCGCCCGGACTTCGAGTTCAACCCCACCAACTGCAGCGCGATGAGGATCGAAGGTACAGTCGACGGCGCCGAAGGCGCGTCGGCACCGGCGTCCTCCCCGTTCGGGGTCACTGACTGCGCGGGCTTGCCGTTCGCGCCGAAGCTCTCCGCGGTCGCGGGTGGCCGCGGCAGCAAAGCCAGCGGCACGAGCCTCGCGGTGACGGTCACCTCGGGCGGGGTCGGGCCGAGTGGTGTGGCACAGGCGGGGATCGCGAAAGTCGATCTGGCGCTGCCGGTGGCGCTGTCCTCGCGCCTATCAACGCTGCAGAAAGCGTGCACCGAAGCGACCTTCAACGCCAACCCCGCGTCGTGCAATGAAGACTCGGTGATCGGCTACGCGACGATCCACACGCCCGTGCTCTCAAACCCGCTGTCGGGCCCTGCGTACCTGGTCTCCCACGGTGGCGCGGCGTTCCCGGACGTGGAGTTCGTGCTCCAGGGCGAAGGCATCACGCTGCTGCTCGATGGCAAGACCGACATCAAGGCCGGCGTTACCTACTCGCGCTTTGAATCCGCCCCCGATGCGCCGTTCACGGTCTTTGAAACCGTGCTCCCCGCCGGGCCGCACGGCGTGCTGACGCCGAATGTCCCCGAACGCGAACAGTACAGCCTCTGCAAAGCGAGCCTGCAGATGCCGACCGAGATCACGGGCCAAAACGGCGCCATCCTCAACCAATCAACGAACATCGCGGTCACGGGCTGCGCGGGCGTCAAGGACTCCAAAGCGGTCAAGCTGACGAGGGCGCAGCTGCTCGCCAGAGCCCTGAAGGCGTGCAAGAGGCACAAGAAGAAGGCCAGGCGCGCCGCCTGCGAAAAGCAGGCACGCAAACGCTATGGCGCCAAAAAGGCAGCGCACCGCGCAGCCCGCAAGGCCACCAAGACATCCCGCTGAGCCCGCGGGCGAACGCGATCGCCGTCAAATCGCTCGCGCGCGAGCGACGCGAGCGCGGCGCGCCCCGTTGTGGCCTTCGATCACGGGGCAGGAACGCCAGGCAGCCCAAGCTCGGCGACGCCGAGCTTGGTGATTTCGGGTGCCTTATACACGTGGCCGGGGCAGCCGCCCAGCGCAAGCACGCGCATGCCCTCGCCGCCCGGCCAGATCTTGCGCTTGGGCTCTGGGCCGACCCGGATCATCGTGTCGGGATCCATCGCGTGGCGCTCGCCGTCGATCTCCATCTCGCCAGAGCCGCGCAGCACGACGAAGACCTCCTCCTGTCCACTCTCGCTGTGGTCGTGCTCGGGGTACTGCTCGGCGTTGGCGGGCAGATCGATGACCTGCATGCCGAAGGACTCAACTCCGAGCTCGGCGCGGGCTCGCTTGAAAGAACCAAATACCACCGCCTCCATCGTGTCGATCGGGGTGATTGTGAAGTCCGACATCTCGCCTCCTATTGCGTGGTGACTGATGGGTCGGCATTAATAGCACGAACGTTCGTGCGTTAGAATTGCGACGCGTGGAGACGAAGGCGGCCACCACGCGGACCACGATCCTCGACCTCGCCGTCGATCTGGCCTCGGCCGAGGGCCTCGAGGGCGTGACGATCGGCAGGCTCGCGGGCGAGCTTGAGATGAGCAAGAGCGGCGTATTTGCCCATTTCGGCTCCAAGCAGGAGCTGCAGCTCGCCACCATCGCTGTCGCGGCACAACGCTTCTACGGTGAGGTCGTCGCTCCCGCGCTCGCCGAGGAGGAGGGGCGCGCCCGGCTGACGGCGTACTGCCAGCGCTATCTCGACTACCTGGAACGGAAGATCTTTACAGGCGGCTGCTTCTGGGCCGCCGCGGCGTCAGAGTTCGACGATCGTCCCGGGTGCGTCCGCGACAGCATCCGCGCCGGCATCGCAGCTTGGCTACGCGAGCTCGAGCGCCAAGCGACCATCGCCGGGGTCGAGGGTGCCGCCGACCTCGCCTTCGCGATCTATTCGTTCGGTCTCGGCGCAAACGCGTGCTCGCGGCTGCTGGCCGACGAGCGCGCCTTCGCTCGGGCGCGAACGGCGATCGAGCGCCAGCTGCCCTAGCCCTCGTCGCTTAGCTTCGTTGCTCGCCACGCAGCAGGTGGCGCGAAAGGAAGGCCAACTGATCTGCAACGAGCGCCTCGTGCACGGGGCCGTCGTAGATGTCGAAGTGATCCACGCCCGGGTAGGTTCGTAGCTCGCCCAGCGGCGCGCGGCGCGCGGTCGCGATCGCTGGGCCCGGCTTGGCCACCCGGTCGGCCTCGCCGACGAGGACGAGCCACGGACAGTGCAGCGCTGACGCGTGACGGGCGGGTCGGTAGGGGCGGCCGAGCAGCCATCGCGCCGACGCCCGATTCCGCCAGCGTGAGTCCTCGCCGATCGCGACCACGTGACGCCAGCCCGCCTCGCCGCCGGGTGCGTTGACGAACGCCGGCTCGTGCGGCTGCCCGACCGCCGGCAAATGGCGCCCGAGAACGGCCGCGAGCAGCATGCGTGCGGTGACACGCGGCGATGAGCGGTGTGCTTGGCGCCACATGTCCAGGAACGGAACCTGGCTGATTGCGGCCGCCACGCGAGGGTCTTCCGCTGCGGCGGCGAGAGCGTTTCCCCCGCCCATCGAGGACCCGAACGTCACCACCCGATCGGCGTCGGTGCTGGGCAGCGAGCGCGCGAACGCGATCGCCGCGCGCCAGTCCTGCAGCTGACGCGCTGGCTGAAACAGGTCGGGCTCGCCGGTGCTGTCGCCGAAGCCGCGGTGGTCGAATGCGAGCGCGCCGACGCCCGCCGCGGCGAAGCGCTCGGCGAACGCTCCGAGCCGGTCGCGCCTCGTGCCGGACAGGCCGTGAGCCATGACCACGATCGGGCTCGCGAGCGCCTCACCCGCAGCCGGGTACAGCCACGCCGCGCAGGAGTCCGCGCCTGAGCAGAAGACCAGGTCTTGACGGTTCACGCTCCCTAAACGACGCGCCGGGCCGGAACGTGAGACGTGCCGAGAAAACATGCCGAGCGTCGTCGGTTCCTGTTCGGATGCGCACAATAACCGGATGCTCACAGATATCGTGGCCGAGTCGGTAGGATTTGTGGCCATGGGGTCAGGCGCTCGCTCTAGGACGGGGCAGCAGTCGGGGGGTCGGCGGGCGCTGATTGCCGCGGCGCTGCTGCTCGCGTGCGTCCTGACGATCGGCGCGAGCCCGAGCGCATTCGCCGCGTCCGCTCGCTCGGGCTCGGCCTACCGAGTGCAACGCTTGTGCGGCGCTCCTCCGCGGGGCGCCGCGGCCTGCATGGGCATGAAGCTCGTGCCCACATCGCTGACGAGCGCTGATCTCCGCGCCAACGCCGCCCGGCAGGCCACTGAAGCGGCAAGCGGCGCGCGCCCGGCGGTGACCTACAAAAACCCTTTCGCGGGCTACCTGACCCCTCAGCGCCTGCACTCCGCCTATTCGCTGCCCACCGAAACAGCGTCCTCCTCGCTGCAGACGATAGCCGTCATCGACGCCTACGACGACCCGACCGCGGAAGCTGACCTGGGCGTGTACGACAAACAGTTTGGCCTGCCGCCGTGCACCGAAGCGAACGGCTGCTTTCGCAAGCTCAACCAGAACGGACACGCGAGCCCGCTGCCGGCCACGAATGGCGAATGGGCAAGCGAGATATCGATCGACGTGCAGATGGCTCACGCCATCTGCCAGAGCTGTAACGTGCTGCTGGTCGAGGCCAACACCGAATCTTTCGCCGACCTGGGCGACGCCGTCAACGCTGCTGTGAACGCTGGCGCGACTGAGATCAGCAACTCCTACGGCGCTGTAGAGGAACCTGAATTCGCGAGCACCTTCACCAAATACAACACCGCCTACTACAACCATCCGGGAGTTGTCGTCACCGCCAGCTCCGGCGACTGCGGATATCTCGAGGAGGCGTGCACGCGCAAAGCCGTAGCGGCCAGCTTCCCAGCGACCTCACCGGATGTGGTCGCCGTGGGGGGAACGACCCTCACCGACAACGAAGAACGCTGGAGCAGCACGGTCTGGGCTGACGGCGGCAGCGGGTGCAGTCGGATCTTCACGGCGCCGCTGTGGCAGAGCGCAGTGGCCGACTTCTCGGCAACGGGCTGCACCACCCACCGGTCGGTCGCGGACGTCGCGGCGATCGGCGATCCGAACACCGGAGTCGACGTCTACGACAGCACTCCCGAAAACGGCTATCCAACCGGTTGGGGCGTGTGGGGAGGTACATCGGTGGCCTCGCCGATCATCGCCGCCGAGTTCGCCCTGGCGGGCGGCTCGCACGAAGTCTCCTATCCGGCGGCCACTCTCTACGCCCACCTCGGCGAAGGCGCTGCTCTGTACGACGTCGTCTCCGGGAGCAACGGCTCGTGTGGCGGCGCCACCGCCTGTCAGGCGGCCGTCGGCTACGACGGCCCCACGGGGGTTGGCAGTCCGACCGGCGTGGGTGCGTTCTCGATACCTGGGAGCCCGGCGAACACCTTGCGGCCCACGATCTGGGGCATCGCCGAACAAGGCCAGACGCTGGCTGAGACCGCCGGCGAATGGACGAGCAGCCCCACCTCGCTCAGCGTGCAGTGGGAGAAGTGCAACGCTTCCGGTTCGGGCTGCGCGGCGATTGCAGGCGCGACCGGGCCGACGTACACGCTCCCGGTGAGCGACGTCGGCTCGACGATTCGTGTGCAGGAAAGCGCGAGCAACGCCGCTGGCGCCGGCTCGCCGGCGGACTCGACGCAGACGGCCGCCGTGGCGTCGGACGTCCCCGCGCTCGTCAGCTTCACGCCGGCCTCCGGGATCACGGGCAGCTCCGTGATGATCGAAGGCACGGGTCTCGCCAACGCGAGCGCGGTCGAGTTCGGCACGCTCGCGGCGAAGTTCACGGTGCTCTCGTCCGCGCAGATCGAAGCGATCGTGCCCGACGGGGCACGCGCCGGCAAGATCTCGCTGACCACGCCCGTCGGCAGCGCAACGAGCACGACCAAATTCACGCCCACGCTGTCCGTGACGGGCTTCTCGCCGAAGCATGGGCCTGCCGGCAAGCTCGTCGCGATCAAGGGCGTGGGCTTCAACAGCAGCTCGACCGTGACGTTTGATGGCGTGGCGGCGGCCGTCACGTACGTCTCGGCGAAGAAGCTCCAGGCGACTGTGCCCGAAGGAGCAGCCACTGGCACGATCGCCGTCACCAACGCGACCGCGCCGGTCGGCACCGTCTACAGCGCGAGCAACTTCAAGATCTGACCCATCGCCGCTATGGCGTATCCGCTGCGGCCACAGCGAACACGATGTGTCGGCGAGCGAGGCTCAGGTACGGGTGCAGTTCGGTTGGGCCTCCCTCCAGCGGTGCGACCGTGACGTCGGTAAGCGTGATGAAATCGCGCTCGGAGGCATTCAGGACGTCCGAGACGCGACTGCGGTAGCCGTCGCGCGCCAACGTCAGGACGCCCTCGATGCGGTGGCGCTCGGTCTCGATCCTGATGCGCTCCGTGCGGTGGTCGATACCCGGGTGCTCGCCTCCCCCCGCTAGCTCGTCGACGCTCATCAGCTCATTATCGGGGCTCAGCGGCTCACGATGTAGCTACGGGTCACGGTCGTTCGCAGACCGGTGGGGCCGGCGGCGATGATCGTCACGCGCGTCCTCATCACGTTGCGGCGCCCGAGCTCGTGGCGCAGGCGGCGCAGTGCTCTGGGCCCGATGCGCAGTTGCACGCGACCGGTGAGCCCCGGCAGGAGCTCGCGCGCGGCCCCGATCAGCGCGACAGCGCTGGCGCGCCCGAGCGGGGAGAGCGTCGCGGTGGCGAAGATCTTGCAGCCCCGCTGGCAGCTCATAGCCAGGGCCAGCGCGCGCCGCGCGAGCACCCCGGCGGTTCGCCGGAGGCTCACGCGCAGCACCGGTGCGACGTTCAGCGGCGGCGGCCAGGCGCCCGGCGCAAGACAGCCCGCGGCGGCAGGAGACACGGGCTCAAAGCGCTCGACGCGATTGTTATTGGTGTCGGCCACGTACACGTCGCCGTTGCAGTCGACCGCGATCGCCTTCGGTTGGGAGAGCTCGCCCGGAGCGCTACCGCGCAGGCCCCACTTCGCCAAGAAGCGCCCGCTTGCGTCGAACACCTCCACGCGGTTGTTTTCGCTGTCGAGGACGTACACGTCGCCGACCGCGTTCACGGCGATTCCAGTGGGCGAGTAAAACCGCCCGTTGCCCGTGCCTCTGGCGCCCCACTCGGCGATGACGCTCCCGCCGGGTGAGAGCTCGACAACGCGATTGTTGGCAGTATCGGCGACGTAGATGTCGCCGGAGCCCGCGACCGCGAGGGCGGCCGGGTGATTGAGAGCGCCGGCGCCGCTGCCGGCCGCGCCGTCGCCGCCACCGGCTCCCCATCTCGCCTGCAGTGAGCCTTCGGTGCCGTATACGAGCACGCGATTGTGGTTGGTGTCCGCGACGTAGGTCTGACCATACGCGCCGCCCACGGCCACCGAGCCCGCGCCGGCGAGCCCGGCGCCGCCGAGATCGGCGGGGCCGCCCAATTCGCCGAGGTATGTGCCGTCGCCCCACAGGTGGATCAATCGTTCGTTGCCGACGTCGGCGACGTACACCGATCCGTGTGCGTCGATCCCGATGCCGCCCGGTAAGTAGAAACCGGCCGCGTGTCCGCCCGCGACCGTCCACTGGCCGGCATACGACTCGCTGCCGGGCGAGAACGCCTCGATCCGGTCATCGACGGTGTCTGACACGAGCAGTCGACCAGTGGGATCGATCGCCAGGCCGCGCGGCGCGGTCAGCGCCCCGGGTCCGCGCCCGGACGCGCCGAGCGTGCGCAGGTAGTCGCCGTTTGGATCGAACACCTGGATGCGGTCGTTGGCGGTGTCCGCCACGTAGGTGTCTCCCGCCGGGTCGCTCGCCAGCGCGCGCGGAAACTCCAGCTGTCCGGGTTTGGAGCCGACGCCGCCCCACGCCCCAGCGAACGCCAGCTGTGCGGTGAGCTTGACGACGCGGTCGTTGCTGTCGTCCGCCACATACACGTCGCCGGCAGCGTCCAGCGCGACGCCGTAGGGGAAGCCCAGCTGCCCAGGGCCGACGCCCTGAGAGCCGGCTTCGGCTTCGAAGGCGCCTTCGGGGCTGAATTTCTCGACGCGGTGGTTGTCGTCGTCTGAGACGATCACCTCGCTTCCATTCGCCGCCACTCCGCGGGGGTAGGAGAACTGGCCTGGGCTGCTGCCGTAGGTGCCCCATGCCGTCGGTTCCCCGCCTTCGAGGTTGAAGCGCTCTAGGCGGTTGTTGCCGGAGTCGGCGACGTACACGCGGCTGCCGGCGAGCGCGATCCCGCCGCCGGGCGGCTGGCTCGGGTTCTGCGATGAGCCGAAGTCGAACTGGCCGAGCTTGCCTCCTCGACTGCCCCAATCGGTTATGAAGTTCCCGTTCGAGTCGAACTTCTCAATCCGGTCGTGGCTCGAGTCGACCACGTACACGTTGCCGAGTGCGTCGGTCGCGAGCCCGCCGATCGGGCCGAACTGGCCGCGGCCGCCGCCGTAGGAGCCCCACTCGGTCTCGAACGTGCCGCCGGCGCTGAACTTCTGCACCACGTAACTCAGCTGGTCGGCGACGTATACGTCGCCCCCGGTGTCCACCGCCACGGCCTCCGGGAAGCGCAGCAGGCCTTCGGCGCGCTGCCCGACTGTCTGGACCCCTGTGTACGCGCACGGGCCCGGGCCGGACCCGGGACAGGCTTCGGCGGACGCCGCCGCGGGGCTCGCCGCGGCCCACACCCACACGCACGCGAGCGCCAGCAGTCCCGAGCAGCCCAGCGTCGCGATGGAGGTGTGATGGCGCGAGGACGTCATCGCAGAATCACAACACGTCTGCATGCCCGGCGGAGTGGTTCAGCCCGATCCGGGCATCGCGTGCCCGAGTGGCTACTGGACGATGCCCTCGGGCGTGCGCGCCGGAAGCCCCGCGCGGGCGGCTGGCGCCGCTCCAGCGACACGTCCGCTCGAGCTCGGCCGGTTGCGCTCTTCACGCACGATGTACAGCGGTCGGTGCTTGACCTCGTCGTAAATGCGCCCGACATACTCGCCGATCACGCCGAGCGCGATCAGCTGGATGCCACCGAGCAGCAGGATCGCGATCGTGATCGAGCTGAAGCCCGGCAGGTAGGAGTCGAATATGCGCAGCACGATCACGACTGGGATCGCGATGAACGCCACGCCTGCCGAGAGCAAGCCGACGTAGGTGGCGAGCTGGAGCGGCAGGTGGGAGAAGGAGGCGATTGCGTCGAGCGAGAAGCGCAGCATCTTGCGCAGCGTGTACTTCGTCTCGCCGGCCTGGCGCGCGTCGCGCTGGTAGGAGACGGCCGTCTGTGTGAACCCGACCCACACGGTCATGCCGCGCAGGAAGCGGGAGCGCTCGGTCATCGCCAGCAGCGCGTTCAGGGCACGTCGGTCGAGCAGGCGAAAGTCGCCGGAGTTCGGCTCGAGGTCGACCTGGGCGAGCTTGTCGAACAGCTTGTAGAACCATGAGGCCGTGGCGAGCTTGAAGGCGGTCTCGCCCTCGCGCTGCTTGCGCACCGCATAGACGACGTCCGCACCTTGGCTCCACTGGGCGATCATCTCGGGGATCAGCTCGGGCGGGTCCTGCAGATCGGCGTCGATCATCGCCACAACATCCCCCGTGGCGTGCTCCAGGCCGGCTGTGAGCGCCGCCTGATGTCCGAAGTTGCGTGAAAGGTGGATGACGCGCACCCGCGGGTCGGTCGCGGCGACGCGGTCGAGCAGCTCGGGCGTGCGATCGGAGCTGCCGTCGTTGACGAGGACCAGCTCGAACTCGAAGTCTGCGACCGCGGCGCTCGCTCGCGCTATGAACTCCTCGACCAGCTCCTGCTCGTTGTAGACGGGTGCGACCACGCTGAGCAGCGTGGGAGTGCGAAGTGGTGTGTCCGACATCGTAGTTGCCATCGGGCCGGCGCTAGCGAAACCGCCGCCGCGCGGACATCTTCGACGAACACCTTAAGCCAGCGCTCAATTTATCGTTCATCCTGTCTGTGGATGCCCTCCGAGCCCAATGACACGCGGGAACCGCCCACCAGCGTAGCGCGACCGCCACACTGGCTGCGCACGCCGGTACTCGTCCAGTTCTTCAAGTTCGGCATCGTCGGCGTGTCCAACACGTTGCTGACGTTCGCCGTGTACACCGTGCTGCTGAAGGTGTTCGGAGTTTGGTACCTGGTTGCCTCGGCGATCGGGTTCGCGGTGGGCGCCACCAACGGCTTTCTGCTCAACCGCCGGTGGACGTTCCGTGAGCATGTCGGCGACGCGCTCACGCCCGTGCGCTGGGGGATCGTGCAGACCTGTGGTCTGGGTATCAACGAGGGCCTGCTGTACGTGTTCGTGCACGACGCGCACCTCGACAAGCTCCTCGCGCAGGCGTGCGCGACGGCTGTCGTCACGGTCACCACGTTCCTCGCCAACCGCGCGTGGACGTTCCGCGTGCAGTCCGCGCCCGTCTAGCGGAAGACGGCGAGCAGTGAGAGTCCGGCGGGGATGCGACAGCCGCGGGCGATCAGCGCGGCCTCGAGCGCGAGCGGGCGCTCGAGCAGCCAGTTGACGGGCTCTGGCGGCACCCACAGGTCCAGGCTCGACTCCGTCGTCTTGGTGTTCACGCGGTCGAGCACGCGCAGGAGGATCGCCACCGGCAGCAGCAGCGAGTTGAAGTACGTCGTGCGCAGCTGCCTCCAGCCGGCCTGCTCGGCGACACGCTGCAGCGAGCGGCGGGTGTAGCGGCGATGGTGGTGGTTGATCTCGTCGTGGCCGCTCCACAGCCACTGGTAGGCGGGCACCGTGATCAGCAGCGCGCCGCCGGGGACGACCGTGCGACGCAGCTCGCGCAGGGCGGCGAGGTCGTCCTCGAGATGCTCGATCACGTCCAGGCTCACGGCCAGCTCGAAGCTGTCGTCCGGAAAAGGCATCTCGAGCACCGAGCCGGCGATCACCTCGCCGGCCTCGCGCGCCTGCGCCAGTGCGACGCTCGTCTCTGAGAGCTCCACGCCGGTCACGGTGCCGAAACGGGCGAGCTCGATCATGTTGCGCCCGCTGCCACAACCGGCGTCGAGGATGCGCGCGCTGTATGGCAGCCCCAGCCCTGCGACCACGCCGTCAAGGACCGTTCGCCGCCCCCGATACCACCAGTGTCGATCCTCCGCCTGGTGCGTCTGCAGCTCGTAGTCTCTGTCCATCCGGGAGCATCCTTTCCTAAAGGCCGGTCGCCGCGCGGTGTGACCGCCTCGGCGGGTACGCTCACGGGCCCAGGCCGGCGCCGCGGATCGAGTACTCGATCGTGGCGGCTTCGCCCAGCCACACGGCCATCGCGCGGTCACTGCGAGGATCGAGTGCGACCATGGCGTCGCTTACGGGCGCGGGCTGGGCCACCTCCTCGGGTCCGTCGAACACGCTGCGCCCCGGACCGGTATCGATTCCGCGTGCGGCGAAGATCGCCTGGCGCGCCATGTCCGGCGGGCCGGCGACGGTCGGCAGCGGCTCGGTCCACAGCAGGAGTGCGTCGTCGTCGGGTCCCGGCGCGAGGTCGGCGAGCAGCGCGTCTGCGCCCGGGGCGGCGATCGTGCTGGCGGCTCCTACCCCGTTCAGATCCACGGCCGCTGTGCGCACGACCCAGTGGCCCGCAGCGGAGCCGGCCCACGCCAGCATCACGCTCTCGGAGCTCAGGCGCACGAGGCTGGGAGACGCCGCAGGGGAGGAGAGGCCGTCCGGGTCGTGGAAGCGTTCGAGCAGCGCGGGCGCGCCGAAGCGCACGCCGGTGGCCGAGCGGTCGACATAGACGCTGGTCTGCGTCCCACGCTGGTCGGCCCAAGCGACGATCGCGCGGTCATCGTCGCTCAGCAGGGCGGCGATCCTCGGGTGTGGGCCGGTCGGCGCGAGTCGCTGGATCGGGTGGGCGGCGCCCTTGTTGGGCACGACGCGGGCGTAGATCGCTCCCCCCTGGGCCCACACGGCCAGCACTTCGCTGCGGTAGTCCAGGGCGAGCGTGAGCGCCTGCACCGAGCCGGCGGCGGCGCTCGCGGAGACGTTCCGGACGAAGCCGTCCGAGAAGAAACGCTCGACGTGAACGCGCAGCCCATCCCCGTCGTAGCTGCCGGCGGGTGCAGAGGCGAGCGCGACGTCACCCAGGTAGGCGGTGGCGAGAGCCATCGGCGCAGCCGCGCCTTCGACTGGCTGAAGGCTTGAGAACGGCCCGCCCGCTGGCCCCTGGATCACGAGCCCGTCGGCCGGCGCCCCCGGCGCGGAGCCGGCGATCACGATCTGCCCGTGGGGAGCGCCGCTCGCCACGAGCGGCCCCCGCGGCGCGATCGCGTGACCGGTGGCGGTGCGCGGGATCGCGGGCGCGCCCGGACCGTCGCCGGCATCGATCGCCGCCACGCGTGCGCCCTCGCCCCCAGGGCAAGTGGACGCGACGCTCCACACGAGCGCGCCCGGGCCGGTGGCGTGGCTCGGGCTGTCGCTCGGGAACACCACCCGCGCCCCCGGACTGGCCGGACAGTCGCTGACGGTGGCGGGCGGTGACCACTGCGTGACGAGCGGTTGCAAGCTGACGAGGTCCGCGGTGGGTGCGGTGCGCGCCGGCGTGCCGGCGCGCACGGCCACGACCGCGAGCAGGGTTGCAGCTGCGAGCGCGTACGCGAGCCTCGGCACGGCGGATGACCGGCGGTGGGTGATCCCTCCCAGGCTCAGGAGACGAGCGCCGAGCGCAGGAAGCTGATGGTGCGCTCCCAGGAGAGCTGGGCGAGGTCAGGGTCGTAGGTGCCCAGGCGGTTGGTGTCGTTGAAGAACGCATGCCCGGCGCCCTCGTAGTGGTGGAAGGTGGCATCGACGTCTGCGTCGCGCAGCTCGGACTCGAGCTTGTTGGCGTCCTCGAGCGGGATGAATTCGTCCGCCGTCCCGAAGTGGCCGAGCAAGGGGCCCGTGATCCCGGTGAAGTCGGGCTTGCCGTGCGGCATCACGTAGTAGTAGGTGACGGTGGCGGCGATGCTCGGGCAGGTCGCGGCGGCCCACACGGCCAGTCCACCCCCGAGGCAGAAGCCGACGGCGCCCACGCCCGCGCCTTCCATGCCAGGCTGGGAGCCCAGGAAGTCCGCGGCGCCGCACATGTCCTGCTCGGCCTCGTCCATCGACAGCGCCATCATCTTCTGCTGCGCCTCGCTCGGCTGGGCGGTCGTCTCCCCCCGATAAAGGTCGGGCGCGAGGGCGAAGAAGCCCTCGGCGGCGAAGCGGTCGCAGATCGCCCGGATGTGCTCATCAACGCCCCACCACTCCTGCAGCACGATCGTGGCCGGACCGTGCTCCCCGGCGGGTACGGACAGGTAGCCTGGAGCGGTGCCGGCACCGGCACCGCCGGAGGTGGTGGGGAACTCGATATCGGGCATGCGTGGCTCCTAGGTAGCTGACGGTGGATCGGGCGGCGCAATACTCTCACGACAACGTGTCCGCCGGAAGAGGAGAGGCAACGCCATGGATGCCGTAAACCACCAGTTTCGACTCGCAGCGCGTCCGGTCGGTCTTCCCAAGCCGAGCGACTGGACCTACGCCGAGGCCCCGGTTCCCGAGCCGGCGGACGGCGAGGTGCTGGTCAAGATCGGCTACATCTCGCTGGATCCCGCGATGCGTGGGTGGATGAACGAGGGGCGGTCCTACATCCCAGCGGTAGGCATCGGCGAGGTGATGCGCGCGTTCGCGGCGGGCGAGGTGGTCGCCTCCAACGATCCGGACGTCGCGGTCGGCGAGCACGTCGGCGGGCTGCTCGGCGTGCAGGAGTACGCGGTCGTCAACGGCAAAGGAGCCTTCAAGGTGGACACGGGTCTGGCGCCGCTGCCGGTGTATCTCGGCGCCCTCGGGATGCCCGGCGTCACGGCATACTTCGGTCTGCTCGACATCGGCCGGCCCGAGGAGGGGAACACGGTGGTCGTGTCGGGAGCCGCAGGTGCCGTCGGGGGGCTCGTCGGCCAGATCGCGAAGCTGAAGGGCTGCCGCGTGGTGGGGATCGCGGGAGGCGAGCAGAAGTGCGGGCACGTGGTCGAGGAGCTGGGCTTCGATGCGACCATCGACTACAAGACCCAGGACGTCGACGCGGCCCTGGGCGAGCTGTGCCCGAACGGCATCGACATCTACTTCGACAACGTCGGCGGAGACATCCTCGACGCCGCCCTCCTGCACCTGGCTCGCCACGCCCGTGTGGTCATCTGCGGGGCGATCTCCCAGTACAACGCGACCGGTCCGATCCGCGGCCCGTCCAACTACCTCTCGCTCTTGGTCAACCACGCGAGCATGACCGGCTTCGTGATGTCGGACTACCTGGACCGCTACGCGGAGGCCGTACGGGAGATGGCCGGCTGGCTGGCGGCCGGCGAGCTGATCTCGCGCGAGGACGTCGCGGAGGGGCTGGAGAGCTTCCCCGACACGCTGCTGCGGCTGTTCCGAGGCGAGAACACCGGCAAGCTCGTTCTGAAGCTCTAGAGCGACAGGACGGTGCGCCTGTCTCGACGAGGCTCAAGGCCTCGGGTGGGCCAGGCCCGCCAGCTGCTCGTCGGCGCTCGGCACGGACTCATGCCGGTGCACGCGCTCGAGCATGCGGGTCTCGCGCGGCAGCAGGCCGAGGGCGAGGGCGATGCACGCGAGCACCGAGCCGCCGATGAGCACCTCGACGGCGCCGAGCGCCCCGGCCAGCGGCCCGGCCAGGATATAGCCGAGCGGCAGCAGCGCGCCGGAGACCATCCAGTCGTAGGAGGTCACACGTGAGAGTCTGTCCGGCGGGATGCGCTCGGCGAGCGCCGTCAGCCACCACACATCGAAGAGCGCGATGCCGCTGCCGGCGATCACGGTCGCGGGTATGACGATGAACAGCATCACGCCGCTCGCGTACAGGATCGCGGCGAGCGGCCACAGCAGGATCGCGAGCATCGCGAAGCGCATCGGATGGCGCGGGCGCCAGCCGACGCCTACGAGCGAACCGACGATCGTGCCGAGGCCGAGCGTCGCCTCGACGACGCCGTAGATGGCGATGTGGCCGTACTGCTCGCTTGCTACCAGCGGGCCGAGCACGAACCACGGAGCCAGGCCGCAGAACAGCGCCACGCAGAACGACGCGAGCGTGGCCCACACCCAAGCCCGCGAGCGGACCTCGCGGGCGCCTTCGCGGATTTCCCTCCACACGTTCGCCCGCGCGTGTGCGCGCTCGCTCGCCGCCGGCGCCCCGCGTGCTCGTGGGTGCACACCGGCCAGCAGTGCGGCGCTCGCCAGGAACGTGGCGGCGTCCAGAGCGAAGGCCCAGCCGGCGCCGGCGCCGAGCACCAGCACGGTCGCCAGAGCCGGGCCGGCGAATTCGGCGACGTTGCTGGACATCGTCGTGATCGCGGTCGCCTGCTGGATATCCACCTCGGGAACGGTCTGGGGAAGGAGCCCGTTGGCAGCGGGGCGGAAGAAGGCCTCGGCAGTGCCGAACAGCACCTCGATCAGCATGAGCAACGGGATGCTCACGGCGCCGGAGAAGATCAGCACGGCGAGCAGTCCATGCAGCGCGAAGCGCACAAGATCGGTCGCGATCATCACGCGGTGGCGCGGCAGGCGGTCGGCCCACACGCCGCCTATGAGCAGGAACGTCACCAACGGCAGGCTCTGTGCAGCGAGCACCAGTCCGAGGTCGGTCGCGCTGCCGGTGTGCGCGATCACGAACAGCGCGAGCGCCACCAGCACGATGCGATCGCCGATCACGCTCAAGGACTGCGAGAGCCACAGCAGGCGGAAGTCGCGGTGAACGAGCACCCGCCGTATTTCGCTGAGGTTCGTCATCCCGTCTCTCAGCTTGACGCAACTGGTGACTCCTCTTATGCAAGCGATACACTTCCGGCACATGAAGCGCACCTCGCTCAGCCACCATCCGTGCTCGATCGCCAGGGCGTTGGACGTGGCGGGCGAGTGGTGGACGCCGCTGATCGTGCGCGACGTCGCCTACGGCGTCACGCGCTTTGGCGAGCTACAGGAGGACCTTGGGATCTCGGCCAACGTCCTGTCCGACCGCCTGGACGGGCTCGTCGCCGAGGGCATCCTCGAGACGCGCCTCTACCAGCGCCGCCCCGATCGACACGAGTACCGCCTGACCGAGAAGGGCGCTGAGCTGATCCCCGCACTGCTGGCGCTCATGCGCTGGGGTGACCGCTGGAAGTGGCCGGGCGCGCGCGGCCCCGTGCGCGTCGAGCACGAGGACTGCGGTCATGAGGTTCGCGTCGAGGTGCGATGCCCACACTGCGAGCGCGCGCTCGAGCCGGGCGAGCTGCGGGCCAAGCCGGGTGTCCGTCCTTCAAAGCCACCCGGGGAGCACGAGCCCGGCAGCGTCTCTGGACGCCGTCTGTACGCGAGCGGCGACGGTTTACGGCTGGAGGTCTGACGCGCGGTCGGGTCGCTCCGGCGCGCTCATCTAACGCTCGCCGTCCCAGTAGTCGACGGCGCCGTCGACGCGACGGAGCATCAGCTCGTCGTCGGGGTTGCCCGGCCACACGCCGATCTTGTCGCTGTCCGGATACACGGCCACCACGGGCTCGCGCGCGCTGGAGAACATCATGATCCTCGCCGTCGCCTCGTTGTGGTTGGTCGCCTTGTGAGCGCCGTCGGGGCCGGGTGCGAAGCACACGATCTCGCCGCGCCGCAGCTCCTCCGCGCCGTGGGGTGTACGCACGATGACGACGCCCTCGAGCACGGCGAGCCACTCCTCCTCGTACTCATAGTGGTATGGACAAACGCTCTGGCCGGTGGGCAGCTCAAAGACCCTGACCGCGAGCGACTCGGCGCCGACCGCCTGGCCGACGCGCGCCTGACCTGAGCGGTAGCCGTCCGGGTCGCGCTCGTCGTACTCGCAGTCGTCGCTGAGGATGTTTGCCCGGCGCACCCCGCGATCTTCGCACGTCCGGGTGCACTTACCGCGTCGGCGCGCTACAGCTCCAGCACGGTTCCCTCCGCCGCGACGCTGACGCGGGGAGAGCTCCCGCCCAGCCGCCGAGCGAGCCCGTCGAGTGCCTCGTCGGTGCGGGTGTGGCGGTGGTGGAAGAGCACGACCGAGCGCGCGTGCGCGCGTGCGGCGAGCGCGACCGCGTAGTCGGCGACGGAGTGCCCCCACGTGGCCTCCGCGGCGAGCTCCTCGGGAAACAGCTGGGCGTCGTGCACCAGCACGTCGGTGTCCTGGGCCAGCTCGAGCGCCGTCGGGTGATACTCGCCGAAGCCGTCCTCGCCGGGGCCGAGCGCGGTTGGGCAGTGATCGGGCATGTAGGTGAGCGTGGAGTGCCCGTCGCTTATCCGGTATCCGAACGTGCGGCCCCCCTTGTGCGGGATCTCCCGCGCGAGCACCGTGAAGCCCTCGATCTGGCGCTCGCCGGGCGCGATCGTCGCGAACGTCCACTCGCCCCTCAGCTCTGTCGGCCCGACCGGGAAATAAGGCGGCGACATCATCCCCGCGAGCACGCTCGCCGGAGCCTCGCCGCTCTCCTGCTCGGGCAGAATGATGCTGACGAGCGCCTCAGCGCGATCGGCCGCCGCGAAGAACGGCAGCCCGAGCGTGTGATCCCAGTGCAGGTGGCTGAGCAGGATCGTGCCCGTGAACGCGGCGCCGTTGAGCAGGCCTGAGACGCACTGCAGTCCCACGCCCGCGTCGAGGATCAGCGTCGGCGCCGCGGCGCCGTCGTGCGCCAACGCCAGGCAGGAGGTGTGGCCGCCGTAGCGCACGAAGTCGATGCCCGGCGCCGGGGTCGATCCCCGCACGCCGCAGAAGCGGATCTGCAAGCGAGCTCAGCTCCGGTACGGGCGCGCGCGCAGGCGGTCATTGGAGGGAATTCGCGACAGCGAGGTGACCGAGCTCTCGTTGTGCATAAGCCACCATTATGTTCGACCGGGCGGCCGCTGTCCAGGACGGGCGATTCAAGCGCGCCTATCGTTGGCGGGCATGAGCTACGACGCGCTGGTCGTCGGGTCCGGGCCGAACGGTCTCACGGCGGCGATCACGATGGCGCAGTCGGGGTGGCGTGTGGCCGTGCTCGAGGCGGCCGAGTATCCCGGTGGCGCCGTCGCGAGCGAGGAGCTCACGCTGCCGGGATTCCGCCACGACACCTTCTCGGCGGTCTACCCGGCCGCGGCTGCCTCGCCGGTGTTCGCGCGCATGCCGCTGCACCGTCATGGGCTGCACTGGGTCCATCCGGCGGCGTGCCTTGCCCATCCGCTCGCGGACGGCACGGCGGTTGCGCTCTACCGCGACCTCGATCGCACGGCTGCGAGCCTCGATGCGGCTCACGCCGGCGACGGTCAGCGCTGGCTGGCGTTCGCGGAGCCGTTCATGCGCAACTTCGACGCGCTGCGCGACACGCTGCTCGGCGGCTTCCCGCCTGTGCGCGGTGCCGCGCGCCTGGCCGCCGGTCTTGGCCGACGCGGCGTGCTCGACTTCGCGCGACTCGTGCTCATGCCCGCCCAGGCACTCGGCGAGGAGCTCTTCGCGGGCGACGGTCCGCGCGCCTGGCTGTACGGCTCGGCGATGCACTCCGATGTGCCGCCGGTCGGGGTCGGGAGCGCGATCGCGGCCGCCTATCTGAAGCTGCTCGGTCACGGGGCGGGCTGGCCGAGCCCCGAAGGCGGGGCCGGCAGGCTCGCCGACGCGCTCGTCTCACACCTGCGGGAGCTCGGAGGTGATGTTCGCACCGGCGCAACGGTCACGAGGCTCGTCGCCGAGCGAGGCCGCGTCGTGGGCGTCGAGCTCGAGGGCGGCGAGCGCGTGCGCGCGCGGGTCGTGGTCGCGGACGTGATGCCTCGCGCGCTCGCGACGCTCGCCGATGACGCCCTGCCGGCGGCGTACGCGCGCGCGCTGCGGCGCTACCGCCCGGGCCCGGCGACGCTCAAGATCGACTGGGCGCTCGATGGCCCGATCGCGTGGACCGCGCCGGAGGCCCGCGAAGCGGGCACAGTGCACGTCGGCGGGTCGGCGCCGGAGCTGCTTCGCGTCGGCGCGATCAGCGACGCCTTGCCCGAGCGCCCGTTCGTGCTGCTCGGCCAGCAGTCGATCGCCGATCGCTCGCGCGCTCCGGCGGGCAAGCACACGGCGTGGGCGTACACGCGCGCTCCCCAGTGGGTGGACTGGGAGGCCGAGCGCGAGCGCCACGTGGAGCGCATGGAGATGCAGGTCGAACGCTTTGCCCCGGGCTTTCGCGAGCAGATCCTCGCCCGTCACGTGCTCGGGCCCGCCGACCTGGAGGCTCGCAACGCCAACCTCGTCGGCGGCGACGTGGGCGGCGGTAGCTACTCCCTCGACCAGCTCATCTTTCGCCCCGTCCCCTCGCTCGCCCCCTATCGCACGCCCGTCCGCGGGCTGTATCTGGGCAGCGCCGCGACGTTCCCGGGCGGAGCGGTGCACGGCGTGCCCGGTCGCGCCGCCGCGCGACTCGCGCTCGCCGAATCCCGCATCAGGAGCCTCACACGCATGGTGCCTCGATCAGAAGGCCTGCGGCGGCGCTAATCGCGCTCCGGGTCGGGGATCGTCCAGACGGGAACTGCGGCAACGCGGCCCCGGACCTCGAGCTCCCCGACCAGCACGAGCTTTTCGGGCGGATCGTGCATCCGTTCCCGGGTGGAATCGGCGATGAACAGCATGTGTCCGCTGCCCTTGGTCATGCCCTCGAGCCGCGAGGCCGTGTTGGTGGTGTCGCCGAGAGCGGTGTACTCGACACGTTGCTCGGAGCCGATGTTGCCGGCCATCACCGGGCCGCTGTTCAGCCCTACACCCATCGCGAACTGGTGCTCGTGGCCGTGCTCCGCGAGCCACGCGTTGAAGCGGTCAAGACGTGGCCCGATCATCTCGGTCGCCGCCGCCAGCGCCCGGTCGGCGTGGTCGGGCTGCTCGAGCGGCGCTCCGAACAAGGCCATGACGCCGTCGCCCATGTAGGAGATGAGCGTGCCGCCGGCGCCCAGGATCGCCTCGGTCATCTCGTTCAGGTAGCAGTTGACCACGTCGATCACGCGTACGGCCGGCTGCGTCTCGGAGAAGCTCGTGAACCCGCGCAGGTCGGAGAACAGGACCGTGCAGTCACGCTCGACGGCGCCGAGGCGGAGATTGTCGCCCGCGCTGGCCACGACCTGGTCGACCACGTCGGCGGGTACGAAGCGCGAGAACAGGTCGTGAACCCGCGCGCGTTCCATCGTTTCGCCGACGTACAGCACGGCGAGCGTCCCGAGCGTTCCGATCGCCAGCGCGAGCAGCGGGTAGACGTAGGCGGTGATCAAGCCGCTGTTGAACGCGATCTGGGTGGCGAAGGTAAAGACGATGGCCAGGGCGAGGGCGCCGAGCAGCGAGCGCCACTGACGTAGTCGCAGGCTGACCAGCGGGACCGCGAGCCCGAGCAGCAGGATCAGCGCGACGTCCAGCCACCCGGGCGCTTCCGTGAGCGGGACACCCCGCAGGAGCGTCGCCGTCGCGTTGGCCCACACTTCAGGGCCGGGCATTCCAGGGCTCGTGGCCGTGGCGTGCAAATCCTGGAGGATCGGTGCGGTCGCGCCAACGATCACGATCTTTCCGCGGACGGCGCCCGGCGGGAAGCGACCCGTGAGCACCGTGGAGTAAGGGATCGATCTGACAGTTTCGGACGGTCCCACGAAGTCGATCGGTAGCTTCCCGCTGCTGAAGCGCGAGGCGGGGATGTGCCGACCGGTCGCGACTTCTGTACTCACAACCGCGAAGCTGTGAAGTCCGTTGTACGCGTATTCGAAGTGCCGGATGGCGCCGTCGGAATCCTCGGGGAACCTCGCGTCGGCAGCTCTCGCCCCGACTTCCTGCAGATGTCCGCCGATCACTTCAGTGCGGCCGCCCGGTTCGACTTCGACGGTCGCGAGCACGGTTTTCCCGTGCGCTCTGCCGACTGCTTCGAACAGCGCATTGTCGTCGCTTTCGTCGGTCGGGTGGGTGAATTCGATGTCCATCGCGATCACCTTGGCTCCGGCGACGCGGAGGTTGTCGATGACCTTGGCGTCGTAGCTGCGCGGAAAGGGGAACTCAGAGTGCAGCTTGAGGTTCCTCAGTTCCTGCAGTGCCCGTTCATCGATCGCCACGAGCACGACGTCCGAGGGCGGAGCCTGCTTGCCACGGATCGAGAAGCGGGCGTCGATCGTCTGCAGTTCGCTGCGTCCCAGCAGGTGGGTGGCATAGGCGAGCACGCCGATGCCGACGGCCAGCGCCGCGACGGCCACAAGCGCCGCGATGCTGCGCCGCCTTCTGCGCGTGCTGTTCATGTCAGCGCCTCGATCTCAACTGACCGTCCATCTCGCACAGGGTATGGACTCGAGCTGACTCAGAGCGTTAGAATGTGGCAGGGCCCCCGGGGGTGTGCACACATGTGTTTCCGCGCTAGCAGCGGGAGAGATAGGAGAATGGATGCGAACGCCGGTGACGGCCGGTCGCCTGCAAGGAGCGACGGACCGCTCGATGAACCATCGCAGGATGCTCCGCCTGAGAGCCGTTGTCGCGTGGCGCGCGCTCGCGGCGGCTGCGCTGCTGGCGCTGGCGCTGGGAGTGGCGCTATATCCCGGGCCGACGGGCCGGCGCTCCGCGGCTCTTTCCAGCACCGAATTCGGTGCCGCTCGACTTGTGGGGCTCTCAAGCCTCCCCGCGAGTGCGCAGGACCCCGTCTCTGCGGCGTTGGGCGCCGATAGCCCGGCCTATCGGGTGCGTGCCTCGGGGGCCGACCTGCGGGCGACGAATCCAGCTCAGCACCTGCGAGCGCTGTTTGGGCGCTCGGGCGTGAGGCTCCGCTCCGGCGCGCTCGAGGAGGATCTGAGCTTGCGCGCCGTGGGCTACGGCAGATCGCTGTCAACCGTCGGCGATGTCCGCCCGAGCGCCGAGGCCAACCGCGTTCTGTACGCACGCGAGGGGCTGACCGAGTGGTATGCGAACGGCCCGCTTGGACTCGAGCAGGGCTTCACTGTGGCACGAGCGCCGTCCGCCGCCGCGGCGGGACCGCTGACGCTGTCGATCGCGCTCTCGGGCAACGCGCATGTCCTGCTCGCGCCCGGCGCGCAGAGCGTCACCGTCAGCCGCTCGGGCGTTCCGTCGCTTCGCTACGGCGGGCTCGCGGCCACCGATGCGCAAGGTCGCGCTCTGCACAGCTGGCTGGAACTTCGCGCGGGGCGGCTGCTCGTGCGCGTGAACACACGCGGCGCCCGCTACCCGCTGCGCATCGACCCGCTCGTGCAGCAGGCCCAGCTCGAAGCCACCGGGGAGGCCGGCGAAGGTCGTTTTGGGCGCAGCGTGGCGCTGTCTGAGGATGGGAACACCGCGCTGATCGGTGGTCCCCGCAACCACGGCCAGGTCGGTGCTGCGTGGGTGTTCGCGCGCTCGGGTTCGACCTGGACTCAGCAGGCGAAACTCGAGGCGGAACCCGAAGGCAGCACGGGAGTCGGCGAAGATTACTTCGGTCGTGGCGTGGCGCTGTCGAGCGACGGCAACACGGCGTTGGTCGGCGACCCCGGCGGCCGCGGTGAGCGCGGGGCGGCATGGCTGTATACGCGCTCCGGCTCGACCTGGACCCAGCAGGCGGAGCTCGAAGGCGGTGGCGAGATCGGCGGTGGCCAGTTCGGTGCACGTGTGGCGTTGTCCGCCGATGGCGCTACCGCGTTGATCGGCGGCTTCGCCGACAACGGCGACGTCGGCGCCGCATGGGTGTTCACGGGCTCCGGTGCGACGTGGACGCAGCAGGCGGAGCTTGTGGGCGGTGGCGAGGTCGGCGCGGGTGAGTTCGGGCGCAGCGTGGCGTTGTCCGCCGATGGCGCTACCGCGTTGATCGGCGGCTCGTTGGACAACGGCGGCGTGGGTGCCGTGTGGGCATTCACGGGCTCCGGCGCGACGTGGACGCAGCAGGCGGAGCTTGTGGGCGGTGGCGAGGTCGGCGCGGGTGAGTTCGGGCGCAGCGTGGCGTTGTCCGCCGATGGCGCTACGGCGTTGATCGGCGGCTCGTTGGACAACGGCGGCGTGGGTGCCGCGTGGGTGTTCACGGGCTCCGGCGCGACGTGGATGCAGCAGGCGAAGCTCGACGGCGGCGGCGAGGTCGGCGAAGGCGAGTTCGGCGGCAGCGTGGCGCTGTCGCCCGACGCGCACACGGCCCTGATCGGCGGCGCCCACGACGACGACAACGTCGGAGCGGCGTGGCTGTTCACCGGCTCCGGTTCGACCTGGACGCAGCAGGGCCCGAAGCTGACGGGTGGCAAAGGACAAGGCGAAGCCGAGTTCGGCTTCAGCGCTGCGCTGGCTGCTGAAGCCGGCATCGCGCTCGTCGGTGGGATCGCCTACGGCGGCGATGTCGGAGCGGCTTGGGCGTTCGTCCCCGGGCAGCTGACCGTCGAAAACGTCGAACCGGATAAGGGCCCGGCGGCTGGCGGGACGCCGGTGACGATCACCGGCAGCGGCTTCGTGGGCGTCTCGGGCGTCAGCTTCGGCTCGCGAGCCGCCACCGGCGTGAAAGTCGAATCGCCCACGCAGATCACGGCGATCTCGCCGCCGGGCTCGGGCACGGTGGATGTGCGGGTGAGCACCGAAGAAGGTACGAGCGCCAGGGGCCTGGCGGATCAGTTCACCTACGTGGTCTCGGCGGCGCCGACGGGCGGCGGTACGACGACCAACAACGGGGTCGAGGGCGGCAACACGGTGCCCGGCTCGGGTATCTTGTCGTTTGTCGGTCAGGGCGTGCCCGCGCCGCAGCTCGGCGTGAGCGGCAACATCGCTCCGGTCTCGGGCACGGTGCTCGTGCGTCTGCCTGGCACCTCCACGTTTGTGTCCCTCTCCTCGCTGCGCGAGGTCCCGTTCGGCACGCTCGTGGACGCCACCCACGGCAGGGTGAGGGTGATAACGGTCGGACCGCATGGCATCCAGATCGGCGAATTCTTCGGCGGCGAGTTCGTGCTGAACCAGAACCGCAGGGGCCTGGTCGTGGCGACGCTCGCCGGCGGCGACTTCTCGGTGTGCCCGACCGCGCGGGAGCGCAGCCACCTCGCTCGAACGAGCTCCAAGCACGCCTCGGGCAAGCATGTGGTACGCAAACTGTGGGCGGACGCCCATGGGAGCTACTCCACGAAGGGCAACTACGCGGCGGGGGCGGTGCAGGGCACCGAATGGCTGACCGAGGATCTGTGCGAAGGGACCCTCATCCGCGTCACACGGGACAAGGTTGTGGTGACCAACCTCGTGAACCACCACCATCTGATCGTCAAGACCGGGCACAAGTACCTGGCCAAGGCGCCCTGAGGCCGGCGAGCCTACGCGCTGGCGCGGTGTGTGAGACTGCCAGCCGTGCAGTCGAGGCGGCTGAGGATGGCGGTGGTTGGCCACGTCGAGTGGGTGCAGTTCGCACGCGTCCCCCACGTGCCGCGCGCCGGCGAGGTCGTCCATGCCAGCGACCCGTTCGAGGAGCCGGCCGGCGGCGGCGGGGTCGCGGCGGTGCAGCTGGCGCGCCTCGCCGGCGAGGCGGTGCTCGTGACGGCGCTCGGCGAGGACGAGCACGGCCGCTGCTCGCGGGCCCGGCTGAACGAGCTCGGCGTCGAGGTCCGCGCCCGCTCCGTCGATTCTCCGACTCGCCGGGCGGTGACGCTCGTGGACGATGCCGGCGAGCGTACGATCACGACCTTTGGCGCGCGGCTGCAACCACGCGGGGACGGCGACGGGGTGCAGTGGCGCGCACTCGCAGGGACCGACGCGATCTACTTCACAGCCGGTGATCGGGGCGCGCTAGCAGCCGCGCGCGAGGCCACGCGGGTGCTCGTCGCGAGCCCGCGCGCCGTGGACGCGCTCGGCCACGGCGTCCCGCTCGATGCGCTGGTGCTGAGCGCAGACGATCAGATCGAGCGCGGCGAGCTCGCCGGCGCCGAGGACGACGCGGAGCTGGTCGTTTTCACCGAGGGCGCACACGGCGGGAGCTATCGCGCTCGCGCGGGCCGGTCCGGCCGGTGGAGCGCGGTCGCGCCCCCGGGTAAGCCCGTCGACTCCTACGGCTGCGGCGACTCTTTCGCCGCGGGGTTAACCTACGGCCTGGGCGCCGGACTCGACATCGCGGACGCCCTCGCTCTGGCGGCGCGCTGCGGCGCGACATGCTTGACGGGGCGTGGACCGTACGAGCGCCAGCTCAGCTATCGCGACGTGTAGCCGGCGAGACCTGAGAGGATGCCGGCCGTGGCGAGCACGAGCTTCGAGCAGATCATCACCGCGGTGGACGACGGCGTTCTCACGATCACGCTCAACCGGCCCGAGCGGCTCAACGCCTGGACTGCGCAGATGAGCAGGGAGTTGATCGAGGCGTTCGACCGGGCGGACGCCGATGACGAGGTCCGCGCGATCATCCTCACCGGCGCCGGCCGCGGCTTTTGCGCAGGTGCTGATCTCGCGAGCGGCGGCGACACCTTCGACTACAGCAAGCGCGAGATCGACGGGCCGGCGCGCGATAACGGCGGCGAGCTCACGTTGCGGATCTTTGAATCCATGAAGCCGGTGATCGCCGCGATCAACGGCCCGGCGGTGGGGGTCGGCGCGACGATGACGCTGCCGATGGACGTCCGCCTGGCGGCCGAGGACGCTCGCATCGGCTTTGTGTTCGCCCGTCGCGGCATCATCCCGGAGGCGTGCTCCAGCTGGTTTCTGCCGCGCGTGGTTGGCATCAGCCGCGCGATGGAGTGGGTCGCCAGCGGCCGTGTGTTCTCTGCTCAGGAGGCGCTCGAGGGCGGTCTGGTGCGCAGCGTGCACGCGAACGAGGAGCTGCTCGACGCCGCTCGTGCGCTCGCGCGCGAGATCGCGGAGAACACGGCGCCGGTGTCGGTCGCGCTCGCGCGGCAGCTGATGTGGAGGATGCTCGGCGCCGAGCATCCAATGGTCGCGCACCGCGCCGACTCGCGCGGAATGGTTGCGCGGGGGCAGTCCGCCGATGCGCTCGAGGGCGTCACCGCGTTCCTGGAGAAGCGCCCGGCGCACTTCCCCGACCGCGTCAGCGATGGCCTGCCCGACATCATGCCGGGGTGGAGCGCGCCGGAGTTCGAATAGGCGGCTCGCCGGAGACCACGCCGGCGTTGCCGTCGGGCCCGGAGGGTTAGGCCGTGGGTTGGGCCTCAGCCTGGTAGCTCCTGCACGAGCGACAGCACCGGCGCGAACAGGTCGCCGCGTTCTGCGACGCGCTCGAGCACCTCGGGCGCCTCGAACGCGAGGCTGGCCGAGTCGCCGCCATCGAGCGCTGAGCGTACCTCCGCCCAATCCAGCGGCGTCGAGACGGTGGGGCGCTCGCCGGCGCGCAGCGAGTACACGCACACGGTCGTCTTCTTGGCATCGTTCTGGCTCCAATCGATCAGGACCTTGCCCGTGCGGCGCACCTTGGTCATGCGCGAGACGACCAGGTCGGGCTCAGAGGCTTCGAGCAGCTCGGCGACCGCCTTCGCGAACGGCTTGGTGCGCTCGTAGGTGATGTCGTCGGCGTTCAGCGGCACGTACACCTGCAGCCCCTTGGACCCGGACGTCTTGGCGACGCTCTGGAGACCCAGGTGCTCGAACATCCCCTGGAGCTGCAGGCCCACGCGAGCGCACTCGAGCACCGTCGCCGGCTCACCCGGGTCGAGGTCGAATACCAGCGCGGTCGGCCGGTCGATCGCCGCTGCTCGCGCGAGCGGCACGTGGAGCTCGATTGCGGCCAGGTTCGCCAGCCACACGATCGTCGGCTCGTCCTCGGCGAGGATGTAGTCGATCGGCTTGCGCCCGCTCGGCAGCGTCACCGTCCTCACCCACTCGGGGCGGTGCGCGGGCGCCTGCTTCTGAAAGAAGGACTTCGCGTGCACGCCGTCGGGCCAGCGCGTGACGGTCAGCGGACGCCCGGCAAGGTGGCCGATCAGGACCGGCGCGATCGCTGCGTAGTAGTCGATGACTTCGCGCTTGGTGACGCCCGCTTGTGGATACAGCGTCTTGGCGAGGTTCGACAGCTTCAGCTCGCGCCCGGCGACCGTCGCATAGGACGTCTTGGCGGTCTCCTCGCGCACCGATAGCGTGGCGCGCGCGAGCGCCCCCGGGGCCGGTGCCCAGTGCGAGGAGGACGCCGGCGCGCCGGCACTGTCCTCGCGCACGACCTCAGCCGCGGCCTTGTCCTCACGCAGTCCCCGATAGACGGGCTGGCGCAGGCTGCCGCTCGCGGTCCACTGCGTGAATTGCACCTCCGCGACGAGTTGCGGCTCGCAGAAGAGCGCGTCCTTGGGCGGACGGGCACCCACGCTGAACGGCGAGCGCGGACGCTCCAGCTCTGCCAGCAGGCGGGAGAGGTGCTCGAGCTCCCGCTCGCTGAAGCCGCTGCCCACACGTCCCACGTAGCGCAGCGACCCCTCGGGATCATGCACGCCGAGCAGCAGCGCCCCGATGCCCTGCCCGCGTCTGCCCTTCCCCGGAAGCCAGCCGCCGATCACGAACTCCTGGCGGGCGATGCTCTTGACCTTGACCCAGCTCCTGGCCCTGAGGCCCGGTTGATAGGTGGAGTCCAGCCGCTTGGCGACGATCCCCTCGAGCCCCTGCTCGGCGCTGGCCGCCAGCAGCGCGGCGCCGTGGCCAACTACGTGCTCGGGCGTCTGCAGGCTCTCGCCGGTGAGCGCCAGCGCCGCCAGGCGCTCGCGGCGCTGCACGTAGGGACGCCCCATCAGCGAGCGTCCGTCCAACCACAGCAGGTCGAAGATGATGTATGTGGCCGGCGTGTCCCTGGCGTGCGCGCGCGCCCGGGACCGTGACGCTACGTGCATGCGTTGCTGGAGGGCCTCGAAGCTCGGGCGACCGTGGCCGTCGAACGCGACGATCTCGCCGTCGAGGATCGCACTGTGGGAGCCGAGCGAGCGACCCACGCGGCTCAGCTCCGGGTAGGAGTCGGTGATGTCGATCAGGTTGCGGCTCTCCAGTCGCAGCTCGCCCGGCCGCGAGTACGCGATCGCGCGCACGCCGTCCCACTTGATCTCATACGCCCACGCCATCGCGTCGGTGGGAAGCGCGTCTGGCCGGGCAAACATCGGCACGACGTGCTCGGGCATCGGTTCGCGCTCCGGGTCCGCGGGCGGATCCATGCGGTGGATCATCCAGTTCTTGGGGTCATCGCCCTTGTCGATCGGGAACAGCGCGTAGCGCGCGTCGATCCGCTCGCCATGAAGTGCCACCTCGATCTTGCGCGGCTCCCACTTCAGGCAGTCGTAGGTGCCTCGGTCCCAGATCGTGATCGTGCCGGCGCCGTACTGGCCCTTCGGGATCTCGGCCTCGAACTCCAGGTACGCGAGCGGGTGGTCCTCGGTGGCGACCGCGAGACGGTTGTCCTTGGGTTCCTCCGGCAGCCCCTTCGGGACCGCCCACGACGCCAGCGTGCCGTGGTGCTCCAGGCGCAGGTCCCAGTGCAGGCGCCGGGCGCTGTGCTCGTGGATCACGAAGCGACGCGCGTCGCCCTGTTCAGCGTCCGCAGCGGGAGGCTCAGGCGGCTCAGGAGTGGTGGTGAAGTCGCGTTTTGCCCTGTAGGTGTCCAGGCGCGCCGTGCGCCTGTTCTCGTCGCCGTCCCGGCGCGCCGTGCGCGTGTCCTCGTCGCTGTCTCGGCGCGCGGTGCGCGTGTCTTCGTCACGCGGCTTGCGTATAGCCATAGTTACACGGTGCTCGTCGTCGTAGGGGAAGCACCGAGCGCGCGGCACGCCGGCGCGCGCCAGCTACGGCTTGGCGGGGGTTCGCGACGCTCCGGGCTTCTTCGCGGTGGCGTTGTTCGCGGCGGCTTTCTTGGCGGCGGTCTTTTTGGCTGCGGGCTTACGCGGTTTGGCGGCGCCGTCGCCTTCGCGTGCGCGCACCGCCTCCAGGCTCGCCTTCAACGCGCTCATCAGATCGGGCGCGGGGGCGGCGACCGCCTCGGGGGCGGGCTGCACGGCGATCGCCTTGCCCTGCGCCTTTCGCTCGATCAGCGCCAGTACCTGCTCGCGGTGCGTGTCTCGGTACTTGTCCGGTTCGAAGTCGCCGGCAAGCGACTCGACGAGCTGCTCGGCGATGTCGAGCTCGCGCTTGGTCGTCTTTATAGACGCCGCCTCCGAGATCTCGTCGAGGCTGTCGGGAGCCAGGATTTCGTCCGCGAACAGCATCGTCGCCATGCCCATCACGTCGCCCATCGGACGGACCGCCACGAGCTGCTCCTTGGAGCGGATGACCACGCGTGCGATCGCCACTTTGCCCGTCTCGCGCATCGCCTCGAGCAGCAGCCGGTAGGGCTTTGCGCCACCGGCGCCGGGCGCCAGGTAGTAGGGGTGATCGTAGAAGACCGGATCGATCTCTGAGAGCTCGACGAAGTCCTCGATCTCGATCGTCTTGGTCTTCTCCGGCTCGAGCGCGTCGAGCTCCCCCGGCTCGATGATCACGTAGCGATCGGGCGCGATCTCATAGCCCTTGACGATGTCCTCGTAGGCGATCTCCTCGCCGGTCTTGGGGTCAACGCGCTTCTGCGCAACGCGCACGCCGGTCTTGCCGGAGAGCTGATGGAAGCGCACCGTCTTGCGGTTCACGGCGCTGTAGAGCTTGACCGGGACGGTCACCATCCCAAAGCCGATTGTGCCGGTCCACATCGCGCGGGGCATTGCTCTAGTAGTACCAGTTCGCGCCTGGGCTAACCAGTCCTGCAAACTGGCGTCCGTCCGTGCGACAGGCAGGCCCGATCCGGCGTGCATCCTGGCCAGCCAGCCAGTACTATCGACCCAGGCATCCAGGGCGTGCGATCAGGGAGGTTGCAGATGGCGACGGTTGGGCGCGATATCGAGACGGTAGAACTGACCGAGCGTGAGCTGTGGCTGGACGGCCCGCCGTACGAGCTGTTCAAGCAGATGCGCAATAAGTGCCCGATTCATTGGACCGAGAGCTTCGAGGAGTTTCCCGAAGAGGCGGGCTTCTGGTCCGTGACGACCGCGGAGGACATCCACACGGTCAGCCGTGACTGGCAGACCTACTCCTCCGAACGCGGAGGCGTGCTCCTCGCGCGGGGCAGCTTCCCGCTCGAGCTCGCCCAGGCGATGTTCATCGGGATGGATCCGCCCAAGCACGACCGTCTGAAGGCGCTGTTCCAGGCCGGCTTCACGCCAAGGCGGATCGCCGCCCATGAGGACGCCATCAGGGCGATCGCGGTCGGGGTCCTCGAGCGGCTCGACGGACGCGAGACGTGCGATCTGGTCAGCGACGTCGCGCAGCCGATCGTCTCCAGGGTGATCGGCAGCTTCATGGGCATCCCCGAGGAGGACGACGCGGTGTGGGCCAAACTGATGAACGCGACGCTGGCACCCGGTGATCCGGACATCAACCCCGACGGCTTCGACGGCGCGGTGGAGAAAGACGTCCCGGAGATCTTCGAGCGCTGCCGCCACCTGATCGCCGCGCGCCAGGAGACCCCAACCGACGATCTGACGAGCGTGCTGGTGCATGCCGAGGTGGACGGGCAGAAGCTCGAGGAGCACGAGATCGTGATGGGCTTCTTCCTGCTGATGGCCGCCGGTAACGACAGCACGAAGGCGACGTACTGCAGCGGCATGCGGGCGTTGATGGAAGACCGCGAGCAGATGCGCCTGCTCGTCGAGGACCCGTCGTTGATCCCCGCCGGCGTGGAGGAGTCGCTGCGGATGTTCCCGGCGTTCGCGCATTTCCGTCGTACCGCGATGTGTGACACGGAGCTTCATGGGCAGCGGATCCGGGAGGGGGAGAAGGTGGTGATGTGGTACGTCTCCTCCAACCGCGATGAGTCGCGTTTTGAGGACTCCGATCGCTTTGACGTGCGTCGCGACGCCGAGCACCAGGCGTTCGGCGCTGGCGGGCGCCACTTCTGTCTCGGTACCGCGCTCGCGCGCCTCGAGCTGAAGATAATGCTCGAAGAGACGCTCAAGCGCCACCCGAAGATGGAGCTCGCAGGGACGCCCGCCGCGGTCGAATCGCTGTTCGTCAACCAGCTCAAGACGCTGCCCGTTCGCCTGTAGGACGACCTCAACCGGCTCGTGCGTATGCGGGCCGCCTGTTGAGCCGCCGTCGACGCAGATCGCGCGCGCCGAGCGAGCCGAGCTCGGAGAGGAGCGCACGGCGCTCGATCTCACGGTTGGCCAGCAGGCGCCCGGTGGCGCCGAGCACCCGCGCTGGGGTCAGCACGCGCGATGGGCGCATGCGGTGGTTGAGGACATCGAAGAACAGACCGGCTTGACCTCGCTTCTGCAGACCCCGAAGGATCTCTGTCAGCACGATCGGGACGTGGCCCGCCTCTTCGAGGTCATACGCGAGCCAGTAGTGCTCGGCGAACTCGCGATCGCGCTGGCGCCCCCACCGTCTCATCGCCTCGTCGAGGACCTGATCCGAGCCGCCGAGCGCTCCGAGAATTGCGCCCGACAGGCTCTCGGCCTGCAGGAAGGCGTCGCCGATCCCGCGGCCCGGGGCCGGGCTCTTGAAGTGGCCGGCGTCGCCGCTCAGCACCCAGCCGGGACCTGACGCCTGGCGGAAGAAGCCCTCCCAGCGAATCGCGCCGAGTACCTTGCCAACCTGCTGCGCTCCGGCGAGCGCCTCGGCGATCGGCTCGCACGTGCGCGCGTGCTCGGCGAACGCCGTGTCGATGTCCGCGCGAAAGCTCTCCAGTTCACCCATTTCCGGCCATATCAAGACCTGGTAGAGGCCGCTGTCGGCGGGGATCGCGAGGATGAAGCGATCGCCCCAGCGGTGCGAGAGGAACACCGGCTCGGAGCCCATGTCGGCGTCCTCGAAGTACGCCCAGAACAGGAGTCGCTGGCTGGGGGTGACGTTGTAGAGGCGCGCTCCGGCGAGCCTTGCGACGGTCGAGTGGCGACCGTCGGCACCGACCACCAGCCGCGCGCGCAGGACCGCCTGTTTGCCGTCCTCGAGGAAGCGCACGCCGGCGACGCGAGCGCGATCCTCCACCAGCTCGGTGACCTTGGCCGTGGTCCGCACCTCGGCGCCGGACTCCTCGGCGGCCTGAGCAAGGATCGGGTCGAGCAGCCAGCGCCGTACCGAGGCGATCGCGCCGACGTCGCCCGGGCGCGTCGGCAACTCGATCGCAAGGTGGACGTCCTCGACGCGTGTGTCGGTGCGTCTCACCAGCGGTGCGCCGGTCGCACGCAGCCGCTCGATCACGCCGAGGCGGTCCAGGAACGTCAGCGCGTCCGCCTCGAACAGGTGACTCGAGAGCGTGTCGTGCGGGAACCTGACGCGCTCGAGCACCGCGACACGAACGCCCTGGCGCGCGAGCAGCGCCGCCAGCGGCGAGCCGGCGCAGCGCGCCCCGACGACCACGACGTCATAGCGATCGGTCGCGCCGGCGGGTTGTGCGGATACTCGACGTGGGCGCTCCTCAGCGCTGTCTGTTATCGCCCTTATCCTTTCGGCTGACACATACCTAGGGAGAGTTAGGTTTCCGGCCGGTAAGCTACCTAGTACGGATTAGGTTGTCAATCGAGCAACGAGCAAAGACGACTCCGCGCAAGCGGCTGACCGCGCAGGCGCGTCGCGCGCTGATCGAACAGGCCGCCAGCGAGCTGTTCGCGCAGCGTGGCTACCACGCGACCTCGATCGACGAGGTGGCCAAGCGCGCGGGCGTAACCGCGCCCGTCGTGTACGACCACTTCGCCTCCAAGCAGGATCTGCACCGCCGCCTGCTCGAACGTCACTACGCCGAGTTGCGGGCGCTCTGGCGCGAGCAGCTCCTCGGCGAGGAGCCTGCCGAGCACCGCATACCACGCGCGATCGACGCCTGGCTCGAGTACGTCGAGTCACATCCGTACGCCTGGCGGATGCTGTTCCGCGACACCACCGGTGAGCCGCAGGTGCAGGCGATTCACGACGAGGTGATCGCGCAGAGCCGCGCGGCCGTAATGCCGCTCTTCCTGCGCGAGCGCGGGATCGAGAACGTCGCCGACGCCGACGCCGACGCGCTCGAGATGGCCTGGGAGGTGATGCGCGCGGTTCTCCAAGGGCTCGCCCTGTGGTGGTATGAGCACCGACACGTCCCCCGCGCGCAGGTGCTCGAGGCGGCCATGAATGCCCTGTGGGTCGGCTTCGAGCGCGTCCAAGCAGGTGAGGCTTGGCAGCCGCGATATCCTCGCGCACGCCAGCCCGCTGTCCGACCTTCGGAGGAAGCCTGAAGATGTCGAGCGTTGACGCGCAGCTCGTGTCTTGGAGGGGCGCGGTGGCCGCGTGGCGTGCGCTGGCGGCGGTGGCGGCGGTGGTGCTCGGGGCGGCGCTCGTCCACGGCTTGGCCGGTGAGCGTACAGCGGTGGCGCCCGCCGGGCGCTCGGGACCGATCGCGCACAGGGTCCCGTCAGCTCTTCCCCTGACGGCCCAGGGACCCGTGTCGGCAGCTGTGGGCGCCGATGATCCGGCATACCGGGTGCGAGCCTCGAGCGGTGGGTTTGCGGCGGTTAGCCCGGCGCAGCGCCTCAGCTCGCGCTTCGGCCGTGCGGGGGTGTCGCTCAGCTCGGGTGCGACGCAGGTCGGGCTGAGCTTGCGCGCCGTCGGCTACGGCGCCTCGCTGAGGGCGCTCGGCGAGGTGGCGCCGCGTGTCCGGGCCAACCGCGTTCTGTACGTGCGGGCGGGCATGGACGAGTGGTATGTGAACGGACCGCTTGGTCTCGAGCAGGGCTTCACGATCTTCAGGGCGCCGGTTGGTCGATCGCTCGGACCGTTGACGTTCTCGATGGCGCTATCGGGCAGCGCCCACGCCTCGCTGGCGTCTGGCGGGCAGGGCCTCACGCTCAGCGGGACCGGTGGGCCCGTGTTGCGCTACGGCGGCCTGAGCGTCACCGACGCCCGCGGTCGCGCCTTGCGCAGCTGGCTGGCGCTGTCCGCCGGGCGACTGCTGCTGCGTGTCGACACGCGCGGCGCGCGCTACCCACTGCGGATAGATCCGCTCATCCACCAGGGTGAAAAGCTCACCGCCAGCGGCCTCAGCGGACCCTACGGCTACGTCGGTATGAGCGTGGCGGTGTCCGCCGACGGCAACACGGCGCTGGTGGGTGCCCCGGCGGATAACGAATACGCGGGAGCGGCGTTCGTGTTCACCCGCGCCGGCTCGACCTGGACGCAGCAGGGCGAAAAGCTCACCGGCAGCGCGAGGATCGGCGAGGCCTGGTTCGGTGAAAGCGTGGCGCTGTCCGCCGACGGCAACACCGCGCTGATCGGGGGCCCGAGTGACAACGCGGCAGTCGGGGCGGCGTGGGTGTTCACGCGCTCGGCCTCCACATGGACGCAGCAGGGCGAAAAGCTCACGGGCGGTGGCGAGAGCGGCGATGGCTACTTCGGCAGGAGCGTGGCGCTGTCCGCCGACGGCAACACAGCGCTGATCGGCGGCTACAACGACAACGAACACCGCGGCGCAGCGTGGGTGCTCACGCGCTCGGGCACGACCTGGACGCAGCAGGGCGAAAAGCTGACGGGCGGCGGGGAACCCGGCTTCTTCGGCTGGAGCGTGGCGTTGTCCGCAGAAGCCAACACCGCGGTGATCGGCGAATGGGGTCTCGACGGCGGCGTCGGCGCGGCATGGGTGTTCACGCGCGCGGGCTCGACCTGGAGCAAGCAGGGCGAAGCGCTCACGGCCGGCGGGGCCAGCGGCGAAAGCTGGTTCGGCTACAGCGTGGCGCTCTCCTCCGATGGCGACACCGCGCTGATCGGCGCGCCCCACGGACACAGCTACGCCGGTACGGGTCTGGTGTTCACGCGCTCGGGCTCCGCCTGGGCCCGGCAGGGCGAAGGCCTCACGGGCGGCGAAGAGGTCGGTGAAGGCGAACTCGGCTACAGCGCGGCGCTGTCGGCCGGCGGCGACACCGCGCTGCTCGGCGGCCGCGTCGACAACGACTTCCGCGGCGCAGCATGGACCTTCGAACGCTCTGGCTCGACGTGGGCTCAGCACGGGGAAAAGCTCACGGGCGGTGGCGAAAGCGCCAATCGTGAAGAGTTCGGCTGGAGCGTCGCGCTGTCCTCCGGCGGCGGCACCGCGCTGGTCGGCTCACCCTGCGATAAAGCGTGCGTCGGCTCAGCCTCGGTGTTCGTGAGCAGTGCGCCGGAATACGGGAGATGCTTGAAAGTCACGAACGGTGCGGGCAAGTACGCGAACTCAGGCTGCACGAGTGCGGGCGGCAAGAAGGACTACGAATGGGAGTCGGGACTCCTGAAAGCCGCGTTTACAACGAAAATGATGTCAGGCTCTGTCACATTCGAAACAGTCAAAGACTTGCGGGTGAAGTGTACGGGCGAGACGAGCACGGGCGAATACATCGGGCCGCAAACGGTGGGTGCGGTGCTCGTCAAACTCACGGGGTGCGAACGCTCGAGCGAACGGTGCTCGAGCGCTGGCGCGACGGCCGGGGAAATCATCTCGAGATCGCTCGAAGGGGTGCTGGGCGTCGAAAAGGTGGGCGCGAGCAGCAGCAAGAACAAGGTTGGCCTTGATCTGTTCCCCGTCGGGAACATCGGGTCGGTCATCGAATTCAGCTGTGGCGCGAGCACCGTGTCCCTGCGAGGCTCGGTTATCGTGCCGGTCAAGGCGAACAAGATGTCGCTGACGCAGGTGCTCAAGTTCAAGGCCTCGAAAGGCAAGCAGAAACCCGAAAGCTTCGCGGAAGACTCGAAGGATGTCCTCGAAGCCTCGTTCGACGGGGGGCCCTTCGAACAGACGGGCCTGACGATCGCGGCGACCCAGACAAGCGAAGAAGCGGTTGAGGTGAACTCCGTTGTCTAGCGCCTCGAGCTGGCATTAGCCTGTAGCTGCCACGGCTCACGGCGGAGCGCAGCGTCCGAAGCGGAATCTACTGTGGAGTGCGTGCGCTCCGAGCAGCCGTCCATCGCTGTCGCCCCGAGCGACCTTCTCGCAGGGATCGACTTGGCGTGCGAGCAGCTCGCGCCCGCCCACGCCGTGCATTCGCTCCACTCCTACCCGGCGAAGTTTCCGCCGGGCCTGCCGCGGCAGCTTATAGAACGCCTTTCTCGGCCGGGCGACCTTGTTCTCGACCCCTTCGCGGGCAGCGGAACGACACTGGTCGAGGCTCTCCTTCTCGGCCGTCGCGCAGTCGGCAGCGACCTGAACCCCGTCGCGCTGGTCGCCTCCCGAGCAAAGACGCGAGTTCTCACTGCCGATCAGCTTCTCCGGCTCAGGAGCTTCGCGGTCGAACTGCCGGCAGCCGTGAGCAGCCTCCTTGCTGCGCCGGATTCGCTGGCAATGCCGGCCGAGTGGCGGCCGTCGCCCAGACGACGCTTTCGTGGCCTCGAGTTCTGGTTCTCGGATCAGGTCGCTCTCGAGCTTGTCGCGATCCGCCAGATCGCGCGCTCAGAGGCCGACCCTGACATTCGGGCGATCCTCGACCTCTGCCTGTCCGCGATCGTCGTATCGGTGTCTTGGCAGGACAGCGACACGCGCTACGTCCGTCGGGCGAAGGACATAGTCGCTGGCGATGCAAGCCGCGTATACGAGCGCAAGCTGGCCGATGCGATTCAAGCCCTCGCGGACTTCTCGCAACAGGCGTCGGAGAGCGCCGATGTGTTCGAGAGCGACGCTCGCGAACTCACTTATCTGCGCCCAGGTACGGTCGATCTTATGGTCACTTCTCCGCCGTACCCAAACGCGTGGAGCTATCACCTCTACCACCAGAATCGCATCCTGTGGCTTGACGAGAACCCATGGGACTTCAAGGCCAACGAGATTGGAAGCCACCGCGATTTCTCCGCCAAGAACGGATCGGGCGCGGCAGACTTTCAGGCGGACATGACCGCTTGTCTCGAAGGTGTCGCGCTGGCGCTAAAGCCGGGGGGCGCCGCGGTCATCGTGGTGGGCGACTCGATTGTGCGAGGCGCGGTAGTCCCGAACGACACGATCATCTACGAGGCAGGGCGCAAGTCGGGGCTTCGGTTCGTCGCTGCCGCGGATCGCGTGATCGCGCCGAAGCGCAAGGCCTTCAACCCTTCAATTGGCAAGATCAAGTCCGAGCACGTCATTGTCCTCGAACGTTGAGCGTGAGCCGGTAGGCTACCCGCTTCACCCGTTCGAGCTCCGGCTTTCCGAGCTCGAGCGGAGGGCTGCTCAACGCGACGATCATCTCGCATTTTCGGGGACGGTCGCTGGCCGGCCCACGCATCAGTATTACTTCGACCGCTTTCACAAGCTAGCCACCCTGCCGCCCGAATCCGATCCCATCGGCGCGGCTCAACGCCTCGCGGACGGCAACCGCGCAGCGGCGCACAATTACCTCACCCATGGACTCCACGCGTACAAGGGCAAGTACTTTCCGCAAGTCGTTCGGTCGCTAATCAACGCTCACGGCGGTGAGGCGACTGCGTGCGTCGTCGATCCCTTCGTCGGCTCGGGCACGACGGTTCTCGAGGCGGCGCTGATGGGGCGACCGGGCTTCGGCATAGACCGCAACCCCCTCGCAGCACTGATCGCGCGCGCAAAGGTCGATGTCTTGACGCTGGATGCACAATCCGTAGACGACTACATGGAGGCGGTTCTCGATCGTGTCTCGGCAAAGCTGCCGTTTGATCTACCCAACGGCGAGTATCTATCGAATTGGTTTCCCGCGGCGACGCTGGCGGTCGTTGCCGACATTCTCGCAGGCATCGACTCGAGCGGAGCGCCTTCGACGTTCAATCGTTTTGGGCAAGTCGTTCTGAGCAACCTCTTGCGGCAATGGTCATATCAGCGGCCGGACCAGTTACGTATATATCGTCGCTCCGACCCACCACCGGCAGATGTCCTGAAGGACCGCTTCGTGCGCGACCTGCGGGCCGAGACAGGCAAGGTCGCGGCGGGCATACGTCTGCTTGACCGCTTGGAGATATGTCTGGGCACCGTGGAGGTCGAGCTGGCGGACGCGCGTTCCGAGGAGGTCTGGCAAGGCCGTCAGTTCGGGTGCCTGGTGACCTCGCCGCCCTACGCGACCGCGCTTCCTTATATCGACACGGACCGTCTATCGATCTTCGCGCTAGGACTCGCCCAGATCGGCGAGCGGTCCGCTCTTGAGTGGGAGATGATCGGTAGTCGCGAACTGCGTGTCTCGCAGAAGCGAGCACTCGAAGGCGCGCTCGACGAGAATCGGGACGATCTACCTGCGACGGTGATTGAAGACATACTCGCGATCCGGCGCAGCAACGAGCAAGTCGGTGTCGGTTTCAGGCGCGAAAATCTGCCGCCGCTGCTCTACCGCTATTTTGCTGACATGCAGCACGTCCTTCGACACGCGCGCCGTGCCTTGGAGGACGGCGGTCTGTGCGCGGTGGTCGTCGGGGACAGCCACACGACGGCAGGGAACGAGCGGGTACGGATCAGAACTGCGGACTTTCTTTGCGACATCGCTGTGAGCGAGTCCCTCGACATTGTTGAGCGGGTCGATATGGGGGGGCAGGCGGGCTACATGCCACATTCGGGCAACATGATTCCGGACGAGGAGATTCTGATCCTCCGCAAGTAGTTGGCGATCTAGTTGTATCCCCATCGCTTGTCGCTGCCGGCTACCTCATTGTTAGCGATGGCATCATTCTCGGCGAACGCTGAATCGCTTGAGTGAATCACGCGCGCGATGTATTCGCAGCCATGACCTGGCTCGGCGATTTCGAGTTGTAGGAGGTCGCCCTCTCTAGCATCTTCGTGTATCTCCCGGGTGTTCAGGCGAAACTCTGACTTGGTCTCATAAAGATAGAGGCGACGACTCGCGACCTCGACCTTTCCACCCGCGCGATGGAACTCAACCTCGACTCGCCGCTCTCGGTTGAAGTGTGACCCGGCTGTTTCGGTCGTCTCGAGCTGACCCCAATACGTCGGTTCGTGTCGGTAGGCCGCTAGCGGTAGGAACACGTCGGGGGAGAATCCGGGCCGAGACCCTACGTCCCGTTTGCCGAGGCGCAGTACGAACACCTTGTATCGTGAGTTTTGGATCGTAGTGGGAGCGGATGGGTGGCCTGCGGGGGGTGTTCCCGCGTCGCCTGACCTGTCGCCGTCGCCTGCCCCCGTCGAGGATCTGTCCGGAGTCTCCTCCGGGAGGCGAGGCACGGCCGGAGGCGCCGGCACCGAGATCGCCGGGAACAGGTCGGCGAGTCCTGCCTCTGCTGCGCTTTCGCTGTCGCTTATGTCCTTATGGCGAGACTCCTGCCGCTGGCTCGACTCGTCAATGACTAGGCCCGCCTCGGCGAGTCGGTCAATCAGCGTAATGCTTGCGTGCTGCGAGTTCGGTGCAGCAATGGCTTCGTTGAACTGTTTCGTCAGTTCCGCGATTCGGTTGCGGTCGGCTGCCTCGTTTGGGTCGAAATCGAGAACCGCGAGGTCCTCGTAGTTCGTCCAGAGTGCACTCTCGGTGAGGTTCGCTGAGCCCAAGAGCAGAAGAGCACGCCCGTCGACCTGGAAAAGCCAGGTCTTCGGATGGAACAGGTGGCGGGGGTCTCGTAGGAGGTGGAGCTCATCGACGCGCTTGTGGAGCGCGCGCACGCCCGCGGCGGAAGTCACAGATCCATCGACCCCGACGAGGAAGCGAGTCGTCGCGCCCCGCTTCCTCGCTCCTTCGAGAGCGGTAGCGATGTGGCGGACGCCCGACGCTTTCACGAACCCGACGCGGGCGTGGATGCAGTCCCAGTCAGAGTTCAGAGCGTCCATTAGCTCGTCGCCGACTCGGGTAGGCGACCACGGCTGAGAGACGACCCTGAGGAGTCTGCTCACTACTGACTCATTCGCGCGGATCGGGCCATGTCCTGCGGGCCTAGCTTGGCATGCATGGCATGCGACTCCTACCACCAGCTGCTCGAGACGATTGACGGTGGTCGTGCCTACGATGGCTGAAGGTAGCTGACCAGCCATCTTAGCCAACCGTGATCGCGGCCTCGAGCCGCGCCGCTGACTCGGGGTCGTGCGACGGCAAGTAGATCGTCGAGTGCTGCGCGCAGTGGGCCAGGATCGTTTCCAGCGTCGCAATCTGCGTGTGGGGGTCCGGTGCAACCGCGTCCGCGCGCAACGCATGCAGTTGCTCGAGCGTGTCCGTCGCATCACCGGCTAGCATCACGTGGCGGCCTGAGTCATCCACGCAGATCACCGACACGTGGCCGGGAGTGTGCCCAGGCGTGTCGACCGCAACGATGCGTCCGTCGTCACTTAGCGCACGGCTGCGCTGGAACGCACCAAACGGGCCGCCGTTGAGCGCGAGCCCCTCGGGCGCGAACCCTGAAGGCAGTGGCTGGCGCAGGACGCGACGCATCATCCGCGGGAACGGGGCAACGAGGTAGCGCAACTCCACCTCGTTGCTCAGTACCCGCGCGCGCACATGGACCAGCCCGTCGATATGGTCGCCGTGGGCGTGAGTGAGCACCACCTCCGAGACATCGTCGACTGCCAGGCCGACCGTGGCCATCGCCGCCGGGAGTTCTTGCTCGTGCGTCACCTCCATGCGCGCGAACGGTACGTTCCGCGCCGCCGCGGTCTCGCCCGTGTCTACAAGCCGCAGAGCTCCGTCGTGCTCGATCGCCCAGCAGTGGATCGGCAGCGGGTCTGACCAGGCGCCGGGCATGAACAGATCGAGCTGCCGGCGTGGGCCGTGCCTGGGGAACAGGAAGCTGTGCTTGACGCGGACCGTTCCAGTCTGAAGCGGATGAATCTTCATATTGATCTGTCCCTTTTTACCCAAATGACGCCAGCCGACACCTGGCGCCCGGCGCGGGGCCAGCCGTCACGTCGTCTTGAGCATGCCTCCGTCGATGACCCAGTTGGCGCCGGTCACGTTGGCCGTGCGCGGCGAGGCGAGCAGGACGACGAGCGTCGCGACCTCGCGCGGTGTCGAGAAGCGACCCATCGCGATACCGCCCTCTGTCTGCGCGCGCACCGCGCTGGCCCCGGCGCCGGTCGCGCGCCCGACGGTCTTCGCGACGCCGTCGTCGCCGAGCCACAGGTCCGTCTCCACGGGGCCGGGTGAGACGCTCGTGATGCGGATGCCTTTGCTGCCAAACTCCTGCGACAGCGACTTGGCGAGGTTGACCAGAGCAGCCTTCGCAGCGCCGTAGTCGATCACACCGCCATCCGGCTCGAAGAACGAGTTGATCGAGGCGACGTTGACGATCGTGCCTTCGCCACGTGGCGTCATATCGGTGAGAGCCGCTCGCGTCGCGCGCAGCGCCGAGAAGAAGTTCATTTGCAGCGACTCCTCGAAATCGGCGTCCGTCAGACTCAGGAACCCGTCAAGCCGCACGTGGGCGGCGCCGACATTGTTGACAAGCACGTCGATTCGACCGTGGCGGCTGATCGCTTCGCCGACCAGCTGCGCCGGCCCGCCTGGGTGGGCGAGGTCGACGGTCACCGGCGTCACGCGATCGAGGCCTCCCAGCGCGTCGGTCGTGCGCGCGCCCGCGACCACGTGCGCGCCCTCGGCCGCAAGCTCCCGGGTCACGGCCAAGCCGATGCCCTTGCTCGCGCCGGTGACGACTGCGACTTTGCCGGTGAGTTCTAGATCCATGTCGTTGTCTCTCTTCTGTGGCGAATGCTCCGCGCGGGCGTGCTTACTCGCATCGCCAGCTGCAGCGAAAGCCAATCTGTCTCTACTCCCGCATGAGCATCGCTTCGGCTTCGCGCTCGAGGTCGATGTAGGGCTCGCCGCTGACATCGACCGCGACCAGTCGAAGCGTCCCGCCGTGGAAATGCCACGGCCGCTCCCCGGGATAGTCGTCGGTGATCGCGGTCACGCTGCGTCCGACGGCTAGGCCCGTCCCGCTGATGCCGAACATCCCCGGCTGGGTCTTGATCCGCTCCTCGGCCACCTTGTTCTCGGCGTGATAGAGCGAGAGGATGCCAGTGGAGACGCCCGGCGGGTCCTCCCCGTCTCTCTCGAAGGAAGCCGAGAGAATCAGGTTCTCGCCCGTCGGAAGCTGCTCATTCGCGACCACCGTCTGAACGAAGCTGCCGACGAAGTTGTACGCATAGTGAAGACGGTTGTCCTTGACGTACAGCGCGTGGCCGCCGAAATGGGAGCCCTGCGCGAACAGCACCCCCTCGGCACCTGCGCTCGGCAGGTCGACGAGTGCGCCGATCACAAATGAACGGTTGCGGAGGTTGACGGCTTGGGCCTCGGGGACGTCCGCGACGTTGGGGTAGTAGCGATAGCGGTTGCGCGCGCTCGTCAGCTGCGGGCGCGGGGTGCTGAGGATCTCGACGGCCGAGCGGTCGTCGAGCGGGAAGGCGCCGTTCTCTCCCGCCTGCGCGAACCACAGGTTCACGAGCTCGCGCAGCTTCTCGGGCTGCTCGGTGGCGAGGTTGTGCAGCTCCGCGCGGTCACTTTCGGTGTTGTAGAGCTCCCACTCGTCATCGTTGAAGTGTCCCCACCCCGCGATCGTCGGATGGTTCGTGACCGCCTTCCAGCCTTCGTGCCAGATCGCGCGTGAGCCGAGCATTGAGTAGAACTGGGTCGAGCGCGCGCCCGGCGCGCCCGCCTCGTTGAAGCTGTAGCGCATGCTCACGCCGTCGAAGCTCGCCTGCACGTGGCCCCTGATCGTCTCCGGGGCCTGCACGCCAAGGACGTCCAGGACCGTCGGGACGAGGTCAATGGCATGGTGGTATTGGTGACGGATCGAGCCCTTGTCGTTGATCCCCGCGGGCCAGGAGATGATGCAGGGGTCGCTGGTGCCGCCGTTGAACTCGTAGCGCTTCCACATCTTGAACGGCGTGTTGAACGCCATCGCCCAGCCGTTGGGGTAGTGGTTGTACGCGTTCGGTCCGCCCAGCTCGTCGATGAGGCGGAGGTTCTCCTCGAGGTCGTCGGGGATGCCGTTGAAGAGCTTGTTCTCGTTGACAGATCCGTTCGGTCCGCCCTCTCCGCTGGCACCGTTGTCAGAGACGGCGATGATCACCGTGTTCTCGAGCTGCTCGGTCTCCTCAAGGAAGTCGAGCAGCCGCCCGATCTGATCGTCGGTGTGGGCCAGGAACCCTGCGTAGACCTCGGCCATGCGTGCGAAAAGCTGCTTCTCCTCCGCGGCGAGCGTGCCCCACGGGCGGGTGACGTCGCCCACCGGGAACGGCTTGCCCTCGGGTCCCGTGCGCGTCTGTGGGGTGCCGATCGGGTTGAGCTCGGGCAGCTCGGTGTCGGCCGGCACGAGGCCCAGCTGCTTCTGGCGCGAGAGCGTCTGCTCTCGCATTGCCTCATAGCCCATGTCGAAGCGTCCCTTGTACTTCTCGATCCACTCCCTCGGCGCGTGGTGGGGAGCGTGGCAGGCACCGGGCGCGTAATACAGCATGAAAGGCTTCTCAGGTGCGACCGCCTGCGCGTCCTTGATGAACTCGAGCGCCTTGTCGGTCAGGTCCTCGGTCAGGTGGTAGCCCTCCTCGGGCGAGGCGGGCTGATCGACGGGATGGTTGTCGTAGACAAGGTCGGGATACCACTGGTTGGTCTCTGCGCCGAGGAAGCCGTAGAAGCGCTCGAACCCGCGTCCAGTTGGCCAGTTGCGCCGCGTGGATGCCAGGTTCATCTCATCCGTCGGGCACAGGTGCCACTTGCCGACCATGTAGGTGTTCCAGCCAAGCTCGCCGAGGATCTCTGGGAGCATCCCGTTCTCTGGCGGGATCGTTCCACTCGCGTTGGGGAACCCGATTGCCCCCTCGGTGATGCAGGCCATGCTGTTGCGTGTGTGGTTGCGTCCCGTCAGCAGACACGAGCGTGTCGGCGAGCAGAGGGCAGTCGTATGCCACTGCGTGTAGCGGACCCCCTGAGCGGCGACGCGGTCAAGATTTGGCGTCTCGACGGGCCCGCCGTAGCAGCCGAGCGCAGAGAAGCCGACGTCGTCGAGAACGATGTAAACGACGTTGGGCGCTCCCTCTGGCGACCTGGGGGCACCGAACGGCGCCCAGTCCGGCTCGGAGTCACGGACGTCGAGGTTGATCCTCCCTTGGAATGGTGCGCTCACGTGATCCCCTGTCCTGGTTGTCGTTGATCCGGATCTTCGCACGCTGTCCTTTGCTGCGACGGCGACCCCCATTTCGGCCCGTCTCCTCGGCCTGTCTGTGGTGCAGGGACAGCGCGATCAGGTTCCCAAAGCCGCCCTTCGGGAGCGTGTCCTGGCTCGGGACCGCGCTGGTGGGCCAAAATCACTGCGGTCGAAGTGGTCCGATCTGAGCGCGGCCGGTCATGGAGCCGGCGGAAGCCATTTGCGACGTTGCGTATCCCATTGCCCGTGGGCGTGTCCGGCTAGCACTGGGTCGAGGAGCCCTGCGGCGCGGCTGAAGGCGGCGACGAGATCGGGCTCGATGTCCACAGTGTCAGCCAGTCGCTTGTACGGGTCCGCCCATATCGTCGGGGGCGCCGGTGAAGAAGTCGTCCAGCACGAGCTGCTGTGCCGCGGTGATGTCACGGACGGCGGCATGCTCGTCGTCGTGGCGTCCGAGGTCGATGTCCTTGGTGGCGCGGGTGGTGACGCGAGGCGAAGGTCCAGGGCGAGCGCGCCCTTGAGCACCCAGCGATCCGGAGCTACGGCGAAGAGGCGGCGCAGAAACACCTCGAAAGCGACGCGCTTACGAAGGCGGGCCACACCGAGGCCGGTGCTGGCGGCTTCGTTCTTCAGGCGCTGATCGAGGGCCTGGCGAAAGGCGGCGGCGCTGGTGTACTTCATTCGCGTGTTTCCCTCTACACGAACCGCTCAATACTCAAAAAGAGGGATGAACGAGCCCACGATGGCGGCCTGCCCCATCTCATTGATCGACGGTCCGGAAAGCCACTCGCTCTGGGGTTCAGACCGAATGCCCCGCTCAAGCGAGACGTGGATCGGCTCTCCGTTTCCCTGAAAACGTGAGCACGCTTTCCGTGTACCCCAAGAAGAAGACGGCTATGTCGACCGTATCCATGCCGCGAAGGCTAGAACGCTCGCGCGCGGTCGCCAGCCTTATGCTCGCACTGAGAGCCCAGCTCGAAAGGAACTGCCGCTCGCGTATAGGCGCGCTCTATTTCGTCGAGCCGCTCGGCGGGCGCGGTGACGGCGCCGATCCGCCACGACCCTCTTGAATCCCGATCGAGGTCGAGGGCGGTTTGATTTCCTGCGGTGGCAAGGGCTTGGGTGTCATGGACCTCTACTCTACCGCCAACGCGGCCAGCCACGAAATCGTCTGCCCGATCATCAGTATCCCGACCGCGCCCGACAGCCACGACATGAGCCGAACCCTTGCCCGCGTTTTCCTCGCGCAGCGCCTGATAGCCATAGCCGGCCGCGGCGAGCCAACCCAGCGTGTCGGTGTCAGCCTCGGCGGAGGCCTGCTCGTAGAGCTCGTCATAGAGCTCGCGCGCGTCGACCGCGAACTTGAGCTGCCACGGAGCGAGCAGCACGGCGGAGGCGCCGAGTCCGAGCACCAGCGCGGCTAGCGCGATCCAGCCGAGCGTCTCAAGGCCCTGTGCGCGGATCGTCGCCGCCCCGAGGAACGACGCCACGAGGGCGTTCGCGGCGAGCAGCGTTCCGGTCCGCTGTCTGATTCCTGAGACGAGTGTCTCTTGGTCGGCGCGCGCACGACGGCCGGCGTCTTAGGTGATCTCCTCCAGGCGAGGCACAGTCAAACCGTAGGAGGCGACGCGGACGCGTCAGAGTCGACGCGGAGCCGGAATGAAGCCTCATAATCGGTAGGTCCCTGGTTCGAGTCCAGGCGGGCCCATCACGAAAGACCCCAGAAACCCGGCCCTTTCGCTTTGCCCGAAGGGTGCTGACCCTTCAACCTACCGGGGGTGACAACGAAAGTGGCAACACATGGGCGGTGCGGTCACTGGGCGCCCCACCGCGCCTGGCGCGCCGCTGCGGCCGCACGGATGCACTGCTCGGCCGTGGGCGCAACGCGCTGCGCGCCGTCTACGACCGTGACAAGCGGGTTGTGGTCCAGCGGTCAGGGGTTCGAGTCCCCTCGCTCACACCCTCGCTCACCCCTCAAAAATCCGGCTGCGGCGGGGTTTCATCTCGCCCCGCGGGGCGGGGGGCTGTCACCCTGCGATACCCGCGTCCGTCGAGGCGCGGCGTGTGGTGAGGATCCGCTCCTCGAACACGAAGCCCGCTTCGAGGGCCCTCCGCGCGGGGCAGGTTTCGGCGACGCGCTCCAGGCGCCGCCGCTGGTCGGGCGTTAGGTCGTCGGGAAGGTGAACGTCGACCTTGACGCGATGGGGGACACTGTCGGTGTCGTAGTCGACGTCGACGGGTGTCTCGCCGACGTCCCAGCCTCGATTCTTCGCATACATCGCGACCACCGTCGCGACGCATGATGCGAGCATCGCGGGAAGGAGCTCGTGCGGTGCCGGTCCCTCGTCCGTACCGCCGAGCCGCTCGGGCTCGTCGGTCACGATGACGTGGCGACCATTCACGTCGATCTCGTGCTTCAGCGTGTTGCCAACACGACGGGCACTCGCCGTCATCCCCATGGGTGAACCACTATGCCGTGCTTGCGTGAGGCGATGACCTGCTGCTGACTGTCGTTGCGCATCTCTTGCCTCCTCGGGGAACGCTCGTCTCAAGCGTGTCTGACGGGCTCGACTGTGGCATCCGAGACAACTACGCGAGGCGGTCCGTAGCTTCGTCCGGGGTCGACTACTGTCCCGGGGAACGGTGCGTCGGCGTGGGATGGTCAATTCGCCTCAAGTGGCACAGTGATTACCGGAACGGGCGAGGTCCGCTGCAGCTCAGTGGTGACGGTTCCCAACGCCTTATGCAGCGGAGAATGCTCGTCGCTGCCCACGACGATCGCGCGGGCGCCATGTCGGCGGGCGGCGTCGAGCAGGGCTGTCACCGGGTCCTCGTCTGAGACCTCGGTGGCGACGTCGATGTCGAACATGGCGTCCTCTCCCTCGAGCAGGAGCTCGTCCACCACCGCTCGCCCGAGGTCTGCTCGCTCCTCGCCGCTTGAGAGTGGGGATGGCGGGGCATGCAGCGGTCGGCACGCGTGAACGATCACGAGCTTGCCGTCCGCCGGGAGGTCGCGCAGTGCCCAGCTGACCGCCCGCCGCGAGCTCTCGGTCCTGTCATAGCCAAGGACCAAGCACGGCCTGTCGGCATCCTCGTCACTCGCGCTCGTCATCGCGCCGACATCGTTTCGCGGTCCTGCTGGTCGAGGTACGGTGCGAGGTACTTCGCGGCAATCTTGCTCGGAGGAGACCAGGTGGGCGTGTCGCCGATCTCGGAGCTGAACCCGTGGCCGCCGGTGATCTGTGCCGTGAGATAGAGCGGCTTAGCTCCCGTGAGCAGCATGCCGTGTACCACCGGCTCAAATGGCTCTCGTTTGACCGGAGCCCCAGCGAGTGCGGCGATCGACACCGCCGCGGTGTCGGCCTGCTGAGAAGCGAGGCCACCATGCTTGACCGGAAACTCGATCGCGTCGCCGGCGGCGTAGATCGGCCCCACGCCGAAGAGCTGCCCGTAGGGGTTGACGCGGATGAAGCCGTGCTCTGCCAGCGGAATGCCCCTGATCGAGGGTCCGTACAGCTCGGGTAGGGCAATGACGCGGTCGACCTGAAGCCGGCGGTCCTCTGGGTTGATGACGACGTGACCCTGGCTGGGAATCTCGGCGTACGCGGAGGTGACGGTCTCGATGCCGGCCTGCTCGAGCACTCGGCTCACGGCGGTGCTCGCCGCCGAGCCAAAGATGGCCAGCGGCGCGTCCTCGGGCGTGACGATCGTCACCGAGAGCGCTATCTGCATGTCGCATGCGCGCGCGGCGGTCATCAGCGCCAGCTCATACAGCGGCAGTGGCCACGCCATTCGTCGGGGCGATACGAACGCGAGACTTTTCACGTATCCGCCCTCGACGTCCTCGATCAGCCCATGCAGGGTCTCGTCCATGTTGTGGTCGTCGATCGTGAGCGCATGCGTATAACGCGGAACGGCTTTCGCGCCGAGCGCGACCATCAGCGCGTCGTACTCGATCGCCTCATTGGCCTTCGTGTGGATTACCTGCCGAGCGGAGTCCACCCACCCGAGCTCGCCGCGCAGGAGCTTCGCGCCGGCGTCTGTCACGATCGGCTCCAGCGGATAGTGACGGGCCGATCCATACGCGAACGGCTCGCGAACTGTCATCGGTCGATAGACGTAGTCGCTGTTGGGCGCGAGCACCGTCACATCAGCACGATCGGGAGCTAGATCGTGAAGCGCCAGCGCTCCCTCCAGGGCGGCGACTCCGCCACCGACGATGATCACGCGATGCTTCTCGGCCTCGGGATCTCTCGCTACGGTGGTCATAGCTTCAGATGACGGTCAAGGAAAACTGACAGCCGGGGAGAGCGGCCGTGATCGGGAAAACGACTAACCGGTAGCAAGTTCACGCCTGAGGATCCTCGCAGTGAGCCTCGGAGTAGCAGGCGCTGTGGTAGCATTCGCTGATGTCGCTTGCGAGGTCTTGCTCGGCTGCTCGTGACGTACGCCGCGGGTCACCATCGCGCACCACCACGATCGGCTCGTACACGCCGATCACATCCTTGCAATGCCGACATCTTGGCGTCCTACTCATCGGCCTCTCCCGCCACGAGGTGCAGCTACCGCTCTTACCGTACGCTCGGCAGCGAACCGGCTTCTCGGTGGAAACCCGCAGCCTGGCGGGGCTAACTACGCGGGACTGCGCCGCCGAACAGCCGTTCCCCCTAGCGGAGAGTTCCGGGATTTCTACTGATGCGTATGGTCCCGCCGGGGCGGCCGCCACCGATAAGCTCCAGAAGCAATGGAGGCATCGTTTGAGGAGCGTGGGATTCGTCGGCTGCTAGATGTTGGCCGAGCGCTCACGAAGGAGCTCGATCAGCGTGTCGTGCTCGATCGCGTTCTCGAGACGGCGCGGGAGATAACGGGCGCACGCTATGCCGCGCTGGGGGTCCTCAACGAGGAGCACACCGAGCTCGAGCAGTTCCTGACGGCCGGCGTGGATGAGGAGACCTATCGGGCGATAGGGGATCTGCCGCGCGGGCGAGGGGTGCTGGGTACGCTGATCGAGCAACCCGAACCGCTGCGCCTCGCGGATGTCGGGCAGCACCCGAGCAGCTACGGGTTTCCCGCCGGGCATCCGATCATGCGGAGCTTCCTCGGCGTCCCGGTGGTAATTCGCGGGACGGTATGGGGCAACCTCTATCTGACCGAGAAGGTCGGGGGAGACTTCACCGAGTCAGACGAGGAGGCCACGGTGATTCTCGCCGACTGGGCCGCGATCGCGATCGACAACGCCCGGTCCTACGAGACCAGCGAGCGGCGCCGTGAAGAGCTCGAAAAGGCATTCCGGGGGCTCGAGGCCACACGTGACGTGGCCGTTGCGATCGGCGGGGAGATTTCTCTGGAGCACTCTCTCGAGCTGATCGTCAAGCGCGGGCGTGCGCTCGTGAGCGCCCAGAGCCTCGTGATCATGCTGCGCGACGGTGAGGAGCTCGTCGTGCACGCGAGCGCCGGCCACGTCGAGGCGGTGCAGGGTGCGCGATTGGCGATCTCCGAGTCGACCTCGGGGCAGGTGCTGCGGAATCGGCGCCCCGAGCGGATCGCAGACGTCGCCGCTCGACTGCGGATCGCCCCCCGCGAGTTCGGCGTCGACGACCCCCAGACTGCGCTGCTCGTGCCGATGGTCTACCGCGGCAATGCGGTGGGGATTCTCGCTGCGTTCGATCGCGGGCGCGACGGTGAGATGTTCACGGAGGATGATGAGCAGACGTTGCGTACGTTCGCCGCAAGCGCAGCGACGGCCGTGGCGCTGGCGCAGAGCGTGCAGGCCGATCGCCTACGAAGCTCCCTGGCGGCGGCCGAGGCCGAGCGCGCCCGCTGGGCGCGCGAGCTTCACGACGAGACACTCCAGAGCCTAGGGGGTCTCCGTGTCCTTCTCTCCGCGGCGCTTCGACTCGAAGAGCTGCCGCCGGCACGGCAGGCGATGCTCGAGGCGATGGGTCACATCGAGCGTGAGATCGAGAATCTGCGCGCGATCATCACCGAGCTGCGCCCTGCCGCGCTTGACGAGCTGGGCCTGCGAGCCGCGATCGAAGCCCTGCTCGACCGCCATCGCCAGCAGAGCGGCTTTCGCGTCGAGGCGGAGCTTGCGCTACCGGACCCCGCGGCGGACGAACCCCGCCTTGACCCAGAGCTCGAGAGCACGGTGTACAGGCTCGTCCAGGAGACGCTCACGAACGTCGCAAAGCATGCGGGTGCAAGTGACGTGCGCGTCGTACTCGAACAGGAGTCGGACGGACAGCTGCGGATGGAAGTGAATGACGACGGGAGAGGTTTTGACCCCGCCACTGCGAGCGAGGGCTTCGGGCTGGCAGGGATGCGGGAGCGCGTGAGTCTCGCCGGCGGTGAGCTGAGCATCACCTCTGATGAGCACGGCAGCGTCGTAACGGCGCGTCTGCCGGCACGCGGTCACGCCGAGCATCCTCTGGCTCGATCTGGTTCTGAGCAGGTCGTCTCCTAGCGCGGCGCGCCAAGTCGACTGGCCCTAAAGACCGAGTGCATCCGCGGAGGAGCTGACCGCCGCGACGTACGCGCCGCGGCGGTTGACTCGGTCGCTCCAGCAGCTACTGCTGCTCCTGCTCGCGGCGGAGGAGGCCGGACAGCCAGTGGGTCTCGCGGTAGGGCGGCATAAGGAGAATCAGGACGACTAGCACGGCGGTTCCAGTCAGGTACTGAAACAGCTCGGCTGTCGTCGAGAACTGACTCGTGATGTTCTCGCCCCACGCGATGATCGCGTAGGTGAACATCGACAACCCAAGCCCGCTGAGCAGGATCGGCTTGCGCCGCGTGGGCAGGAACTCACCTGTCAACACGCTCGCCGCGACTGCCACGAAGACCAACGCCTCAAGCAGGCCGACCAGCACCCAAGAGGTGTTCGTTCCGGGGAACGATGCAATGAACGTTCCGTGGTAGGTCTTGGCAAGGCCCGCCGGCATCGTGCCACTGTCGTCGATTAGCTTCTCTTTGGCGGCGTAGTAGAAGAGCAGGCCGACCGTGAGGTATATACCCGCGCTAATGAGCCAGTAAGAGGCCTCATCGGCGAGGTTACCCCGAGTACGGTCCCGTGTCGCCGTGCGAGAGAAACGCCCATGTGCAACGTTGATCGCCATCTCCTCAACCTCCTTGTCCCTATTACGACGTTGTAATCAACGATCCAAACGCTAGCTGAGCACGCTGGCGCCGGAATCCGGGCAGTTCACTTATTTTGCTGCGCCTTACTACGTACTGCCAGCCTGCGGCGCGAGGCCGACCTCATGCGCTGAGGAGCCTTCGTCCTAGGGCGTATCTCACCAGCTGGGCGCGCGTAGCAAGCCCGAGCTTGTTGTGAATACGTGCCCGATGTGACTCGACCGTGCGGGGAGAGATATGCAGCTTGCCGGCAATTTCGATGCTGGTGTGGCCGAGTGCGATCAACCGCAGAACCTCGACCTCGCGCGCGGTCAGCTCATCCTCAGTGATCGATCGACTCAGGGCATCGAGGCGCGCGGCAACCCGCGGGCTCACGTACTCCTCCCCACGCGCTGCCGCGCGTACGGCCTGCGGCAGCTCGGTGCCGGCGAGATCCTTCAGGACGAACCCGACCGCGCCGCAGGCAAGCGCCTGCTGGGCAAATACCGGGTTCTCCTCCATCGTGAGCACCACGACCTGCGTGTCGGGTGCCCGCTCGCGCAGCCTGCCAATTGCCGCGATGCTCGAACCGCCGGGCATGCGCAGGTCGAGCACGAGCACGTGGGGTGAGTGACCATGAACGTGGCGCACGGCCGAGGCCAGATCGTCTGCTTCGGCGATCACCTCTACGCCCTCCTCGCCCTCGAGCAGCAGCCGCACGCTGCGGCGTATCAACGCGTGATCGTCGGCCAAGACGACACGGATGGGCGATGGCACAGCAGGGGTGACATCCGTCTCACCGGGCGCCGGCGCGAGGTGTAGATGAGCGGCCACCTCTTCAACGTAGTCTCACTGCGGCTGCTCATCGTCCGTGTAAAGGACTTGAGCTTGCTGTGGCAAAGCACGGACTATGACTGCGCTGCAGTCGGGGAGCGAGTGACGAAGTGCATATCTGCAAGTGACAGCGAGAAGCCCTCGGCCGGCCCCGAACCCGCATCGATCAGGAACGACGGACGGCCCCAGCGCTCGTACTGCTCGCGGTCCACGTAGAAGCGGGCACCCCCGATCTCACCGAGGAGCAAATCGTTGACGCCCGGCGGTAGCTCCCCGTCCTTCAGGCAGATGGGGGAGCTGCCGTCGCAGCAGCCGCCGGACTGGAAGAAAGCCAAGGGACCGTGCTCGGCGCTCAGATGCTCCACCATCTCCAGGGCGGCGGGAGTGACTGTCAGGGGTGGATCCACGACGACGACCCCAGCCCGACACTCAGAAGAGGCCCATCGGGCTCTGGTCGTAGCTCACGAGCAGGCACTTGGTCTGCGAGTAGTGCTCGAGCATCATCTTGTGGTTCTCCCGTCCGACGCCCGAGACCTTGTAGCCGCCGAAGGCCGCGTGAGCCGGGTAGAGGTGATAGCAGTTGGTCCACACCCTGCCAGCCTTGATGCCCCGGCCCATCCTGAACGCGCGGCTGCCGTCGCGGCTCCAGACGCCAGCGCCCAGCCCGTACATCGTGTCGTTGGCGATCTGGAGCGCCTGCGCCTCGTCCTTGAAGGTGGTCACCGCGAGGACGGGGCCGAAGATCTCCTCCTGGAAGATCCGCATGTCGTTTGTGCCCTTGAAGACCGTTGGCTCGTGGTAGTAGCCGCCGGCCAGCTCACCCGGCAGCCTGTTCCGCTCGCCGCCGATCAGGAGTTCTGCACCCTCCTCGCGCCCGATCCGGACGTATTCCTCGACCTTCTCCAGCTGGGCGCGCGAGACCTGCGGGCCGATCTGGGTGCTCTGATCGAGTGGGTTACCCTGCCTGATCGCGCGGACCCGGTCGAGACAGCGCTCGATGAACTCCTCGTAGATCGACTCCTGGATCAGCGCCCGCGATGGGCAGGTGCATACCTCGCCCTTGTTGAACGCATACAGCACGAGGCCCTCGACCGCCTTGTCGAGGAAGTCGTCGTCGGCCGCCATCACGTCCTCGAAGAAGATGTTTGGCGACTTCCCCCCGAGCTCGGTCGTCGACGGGATGATGTTCTGTGCGGCGTACTGCATGATCAGCCGACCGGTCACGGTCTCCCCCGTGAACGCGATCTTGGCGATCCGCTTGTTCGACGCCAGCGCCTTGCCGGTCTCCGCCCCTGGGCCGTTGACGATGTTCAGGACGCCCGCTGGGACGATGTCCTCGATCAACTCGGCGAGCTTGAGAATCGACCACGGCGTGGGGCTCGCCGGCTTGACGACCGTGCAGTTGCCGGCGGCCAGGGCCGGCGCGATCTTCCATGCGGCCATCAGCAGCGGGAAGTTGAACGGGATGATCTGCCCGACCACGCCGAGCGGCTCTGAGAAGTGGTAGGCGACCGTGTCCTTGTCGATCTCTGAGATCCTGCCCTCCTCGCCGCGTATGACGTCGGCGAAGTACCGAAAGTGATCGGCTGCGAGCGGTATATCCGCCGCGAGTGTCTCGCGCACGGGCTTGCCGTTCTCCCAGCTCTCGGCGACCGCGAGCATCTCGAGGTTCTCCTCGATCGCATCAGCTACCGCGTTCAGCACCTTCGAGCGTTCGGCCGTTGAGGCCTCTCCCCAGGCCTGCTTGGCGGCGTGGGCGGCGTCGAGCGCGAGCTCGATGTCCTGTGGACCGGAGTGCGCGACCTCGCAGAACGGCTGACCGGTCACGGGGGTCACGTTCTCGCGATATCCGCCGTCGACCGGTGCGACCCACCGGCCTCCAATGAAGTTCTCATAGCGGGCTTTGCACTGCACGGGGCTGTCCGGGGTGCCAGGCGCCTCGAACGTGGTGGGCTTCTCGATCGTTGCCATGATGTTTGTCTCCAGTGGTCCGTGTGTAGCGAATGGGTCGAGTGAGTCGCGCGAATGTGGGATGCGTGGTAAGTGAGTCGTCGGTTGAGCTTCCTCAAGCAACAGCCACGCTCTGCTCACTGGCGCGGGAGCGCGGGCTCCCGTCTCCTCCTTGGAGGACCACCTTCAGGGCGCCTGAGTTAGCAGCATCGGCGAACGTGTCGTAGGCGCTCATCGTGTCGCCGAGCGCGAAGCGATGCGTGGCGAACAGCGACGGGTCAAGGCGCCCGCTCGCGATCAGCCTCATCAGCTGCGGGATACTGAACGTGTCGACCAGCCCCGTCGTGATCGTGACGTCACGGATCCACAGCTTCTCCAGGTGCAGCTGCGCAGATCGCCCGTGAACGCCGATGTTCGCGACCCGCCCGCCCGGACGGATCAGATCGGCGGCGAGTTCAAAGGTCTCCGGCACGCCTACCGCCTCGAAGGAGACATCTGCACCGAGACCGTCGGTCAGCTCCATCACCTTCGTGACGGCGTCCTCGCTGCCGTTGTTGATCATCGTGTCCGCGCCGAACCGTCGCGCGCTCTCGAGGCGGCTGTCGGCGAGGTCGATCGCGACGATCCTTCCCGGCGTGTAGAGCTTCGCGGTCAGGATCGCCGCCAGGCCGATCGGTCCCGCCCCGACTATCGCCACGACGTCGCCGGGTGAGACCATGCCGTTGAGCACCCCGACCTCGAAGGAGGTGGGAAGGATGTCAGCGAGGAACAGCACCTGCTCGTCGGTGAGTTGCGCGGGGACCTTGTAGACGGAGTTGTCAGCGAACGGCACGCGGGCATACTCGGCCTGCAACCCGTTGATCAGGTGGCCGAAGATCCACCCTCCACCGCCGAGGCACTGCCCGTAGCGGCCTTCCTTGCAGAAGCGACAGCGCCCGCACGAGCTCACGCACGACATCAGCACCCGGTCGCCCGGGGCGACCGTGCTCACTGAGGCCCCGACCTCCTCCACGGTTCCCACGGCCTCGTGGCCGAGCACGGTGCCGGGAGTGGTCTCGGGGACGTCGCCTTTGAGGATGTGCAGGTCGGTGCCGCAGATGGTCGAGGTGTCGATCCGCACGACCGCGTCCGTCGGGTCGAGGATTGTCGGGTCATCAACTGTGTCCCAGCCCCGCTCTCCAGGGCCGTGATAGACAAGAGCCTTCATCTCTGGTTCCTACCTTCTTGGTTGCGATGCGTTAGCGGCAATTAGGTGAGACCAGCTCCGGGGTGTGCCTTCGGCGGGACGACGTCACACCAGAAGCTAGACCCCCGGCTGGAGCCGGCGCATCGGAGACTTCCCCCAACGCTGGTGTGTGTTTCTACGGATCTCGAGGTCCCGCCAGCGACATGGGGTCGGCGCAGTCCAGCCGCAGAAGCCCGCGCGAGCAACTCGGTAGTGATTACTGAGCAACGTGCTCGTCACGGGTTTCTACCGATCGTGCGCGCGGCACAGGCGCGATGACACGTCCAACGGGAGGACATAGCGTGCTGGCGATGGAGCCGCCGACGGTAGCCCAAGCTGACTACCCGGGCCTACTCCTCGCCAGCGAGCAGGTCGAGCCCACCGAGCAGATCGACCTACTGATGCGCGATCTGCGCTGCTCGCCGCAGGGTCTGTCAGCGGCCGAGGCGAAGCGCCGGCTGATCCAGTACGGGCCAAACGAACTGCGCCGGCGCGGCGGGCTGAGGTGGCCGCGGGAGCTGGCCCGCCAGCTCCTTCACCCACTTGCGCTGCTGTTGTGGCTCGCTGCCGCCTTGTCGTTCGCGGTCGGAAGCGAGACGGTCGCAATCGCGGTGCTGCTGGTAATCGCACTCAATGCCCTGTTTGCCTTCGTGCAGGAGATGCAGGCCGAGCGCGCCGTGGAGGCGCTCGAGCAGTTCCTCCCCCAACACGTCACGGTGCTGCGCGGGGGGAAGCCCATGACGATCCTCGCCGACGAGCTCGTCCCGGGCGATGTCGCAGTCGTCGAGGAGGGAGATCGCATCGCAGCGGACATGCGCCTGATCTCAGGGGCTGTCGAGGTTGACCTCTCGACCCTCACCGGCGAGTCGGCCCCGGCGCTACGTTCCGCGACGCTCATCGACCCGCACGTGGCGCGTATCGAGGCCCTGGATCTGCTCTTCAGCGGCACGAGCGCAACCGGGGGCGAGGCGCGAGGAGTCGTCTTCGCCACCGGCATGCACACCGAGCTCGGCCGCATTGCCGCACTGTCCGAGCGCGTCAAGGAGGAGCCGAGCCCACTCGAGCGCCAAGTGCGGCGCGTAGCGTGGCTGATCGCCGCGATCGCGGTCACCATGGCCGTGGCGTTCGTCCCGGTGGCGATCTTCGGTGCCGGACTGTCTTTCAAGAACAGCGTCGTGTTCGCTGTCGGGCTGCTGGCCGGCAACGTGCCCGAGGGGCTGCTGCCCGTTATCACGCTCGCGTTGGCTGTCGCGGTCCGCGCGCTTGCCCGGCGAGGAGCGCTCGTCAAGCGCCTGAGCGCGGTGGAGACGCTCGGCTCAACGGACGTGATCTGCACCGACAAGACCGGGACCCTGACCGAGAACCGGATGAGCCCTGTCACCGCCTGGACCTTGACCACCGAGGTCGACCTCGATGCCACGCACCCGGCTGCGCACGAGGATGTCTCGCTCACAGCCCTGGGCGAGGCCGCGAGCGCCTGCAACAACGCTCGCGTGGAGTCTGAGGGCCATCCCAGCGGCGACCCGACAGAGGTGGCCCTGCTGATGGCCGCCGATGTGCTTGGGGTTCGATGTGATGCTGCGAGTCGCGAGCACCGGCGCATCCACCAGTACAACTTCGACCCCCAGCGCAAGCTGATGTCGACGCTCGACACCGGCGAGGGTCAGGACTGGCTGCACACCAAGGGGGCGCCCGAGTCGGTGCTGCCGCGGTGCACGAGCGCACTGATGGCCACGGGGGAGGAGCGACCACTGGAGCAGGCCGAGCAGGAGCAAGTGACTCAGCAGGTGGAGAACTTCGCCAATCAGGGCCTCCGAGTGCTGGCGCTAGCGAGCCGCTCGCTGGCCTCGTGCGCGCAACCACCGCCTCGCGATGATGCCGAGAGTGAGCTCTGCTTTCTCGGGTTGGTGACGATGCGCGATCCACCCCGCGCCGAGGTGATCGATGCAGTCGCTCGCTGTCACAGCGCCGGCATAAGGATCGTGCTCATCACCGGCGATCACCCACTGACCGCGGCGGCGATCGCGCGTCAGGTCGGAATCGGCGGAAAGGACCCCGTAGTCGTCAACGCGCAGGCGTTCGATCACCTGCACGAACAGGAGGTGAAGGACATCCTCGCCGGCGGGCGTGAGGTGATCTTCGCCCGAGCATCACCGGAGACGAAGCTGCAGATCGCAGAGGCCCTGCGCGGCCAGGGCCACGTGGTGGCGATGACCGGCGATGGCGTCAACGACGCCCCGGCGCTACGGCGAGCCGATATCGGCGTGGCGATGGGCCGCTCGGGGACCGATGTCGCCCGCGAGGCATCGACGATGGTCCTCACCGACGACAACTTCGCGACGATCGTCGTGGCGATCGAAGCCGGGCGTCAGGTGTATGACAACGTCCGCAAGTTCATCCAATACATCTTCGCCCACGCGACTCCGGAGGTCGCGCCATTCCTGGTGTTTGCCCTCGCCGGCGGAGCCATCCCACTCCCGCTGACGGTCCTTCAGCTCCTCGCCTTCGACGTCGGCTCAGAGACGTTGCCGTCGCTCGCGCTGGGTCGCGACCCGATCGAACCCGGCAGCATGGACCGTCCACCACGCCCACGCTCTGAGGGCGTGATCCAAGGCCCGATGCTCCTACGCGCATGGCTGTTCCTAGGCGTCATGGTCGCCGGCCTGTCGCTGACAGGGTACTTCTACGTTCTGAGTGAGGCCGGATGGCACCTCGGCGACCCTGTCGGCGTCGGATATCCACTGCATCACGCCTATCTCCAGGCCACCACGATGACCTTCGTGGGGATGATGGCCGGACAGATCGGGACGGCCTTCGCTGTACGGACGCGGCGAGCATCGCTGCGGTCCATCGGCGCGTTCAGCAACCGCTACCTGCTGGGCGCCATCGTGGGAGAGCTGCTGCTCGCCGCAGTCTTCGTCTATGCGCCACCGCTGCAGTCGCTGCTCGGAACGGCCGGTCTCTCCGCGCATGACCTCGTCTTCCTGCTTCCATATCCCTTCATCGTCTGGGGAGCCGACGAGCTGCGTCGCTGGCTGCTGCGGCGCCCCGCGGCGCGAGCGCCAACCCCGCAAGCACCTCAATGCGATGGGATCCTGCGTGTCGGCGAGCCGTCGGCATAGGCAGGCGAAACTGTGAGCTTCGGAACTCTGGTTGTGATCGTGCTCGCCGGCCTCGGCGGCCCGCTGCTTGGTCTGTCAGGACGCCGCTTCGTCCCGGTCGTGATCGGCGAGATCCTCGCTGGCATGCTCGTGGGGCGTACGGGGTTGGGCTCCGTGAACGCGACGAACCCAACCGTCTCGTTCCTGGCAGAGGTGGGCTTCGCAATGCTGATGCTGACCGTCGGGATGCACCTTCCGTTGCGCGATCGGCGGCTATCGAGCTCACTGCGCGGCGGTGCGGTGCTGGCCGTGATCGTCGGCGTGCTCGCGGTGCCCGGCGGCTTCGTCGCTGCTGCAGTGGCAGGCACCTCACACGCCGCTATCTACGCGGTGGTGCTCGCATCGGGCTCGGCGGCGGTCCTGCTGCCGGCGTTCCAGGAGGCCGATGCGGCAGGACTCGATGTGATGGCCGTGATGGCCCAGGTCACGATCGCCGACATCGTGACGGTCCTGTCGGTGCCGATCGTGCTGCAGCCCGGACGATTCGCTCACGCCCTGCTGGGCGGCGCGCTCGTGTCGACGGGCGTCCTCTTACTCCTCGCGGTTGCCCGGCTGGTGGCGGGCCGAAACGACTCTCGACACAGATCCGCGGTATCGCGGACGGGTTCTTCATCCCCCTCTTCTTCGTCGTCCTCGGAGCCCAGCTGGATTTGCGCGGACTGATCGACCATCCCGAGATGCTCGCGCTCGCCGGGGCGCTTACGGCGTTGAACGTCCTCATCCACCTGACGGCGGCCGTGGTGGCGCGCCGACCGCTGGGCGCCCGGGTTGGCCGCGAGCGGGCAGCTTGGCGTTCCTGCCGCCGTCGCCTCGCTGGGCCTCGCCGAGGGCGTGCTCTCGGATACCGTCGCCACGGCGATCGTCGCTGCCTCGGTGATCAGCCTCGGCGTCTGCACGGTCGGTGTCGAGGTGCTCGTCGGCCGCGGGAAGGCGAAGGAGATTATGTCGCCACAGTTTCCTCACGCTCCGGTATCGCTGTGAGGGCCCGAGGGATCCCTGTTGGGTCCGCACGCTGCTCGGTGGTTTACACGGGGGACGATCGTGAAAACCTCCGACGACCGCGGTGGTCTCGATCACGGACGTGCAAAGAGCGCTGCGCGCCTCGCAGCTCGCGGACGATGCGAGCGGCTATGCGGTATTTCCCGGTTCGCGTTGGCGGGAATCTGCTGATGACCGAGCCGGACGGCCAGGGTAGCTTGCGTGCGTGACCACAGCTCATACATCCGATACCGACAAGCAGGCGAGCGCGCCGGCTCCCGAGCGCCCGGGCACACCAGACTCAGGCGTCTTTACCAACGTCCTGTGCGCCGTTCACGGCACCTGGCGCAGCATGGAGGCCGTCAGTGCGGCCGCCTCGCTGACCGGCCCCGACGGGCATCTGACACTGCTGGCAGCCACCGGAGCCTCAGGCTCGGGACGTGGCGCCACGGCCGTGATCGCCAAGAGCAGGGCCAAGCGCATCCTTGACGAGGCCAAGCGAATCGCCGATCGCGCCGGCGTGCCCTCGAGCACGGTCGTGGATCCAGCCATCCCGCCGGTCCAGGTCATCCTGCGCAGAGCCTCCGATTACGACCTGCTCGTCATCGGATCGCCGGCCACGCGATGGCTCGGTGGAATGCTCCTCGCTCGCGTGTCCTCCTGGCTTGGCGGCATGCTCGGAGGCGTGACCGCGGCCGCGCTCGGTCGGCTCACGAGGCCCCTGCTCGTGGTTCGCAGGCCGTCCGCCGGCTTCTTGCGGTCTCGCACGATCCTCGTGGCAAGCGACGGTGAGGAGGGCTCGGATCACATCGTGGAGCTCGCCGGCAGGCTGGCACAGAGCCAGGGGGCGCGGGTGACCCTGCTGAACGCCCTGGGCGCCGAGTCTAAGATGAATCCCCGCGCCATCCAGGATCAAGCGCGAGTGCTCAGGGACATGCTGCCCGAAGCTGGCGAGCCGCTCATCGAGCCCGGCAACGCTTCCGAGGTGATCCTCGATGCTGCCAAGCGCACTAAGGCCGCCATGATCGTCATCGGCAGCCGGCGGTTGGCTGGCGTGCGCGCCTTTGGAAGCGTGAGTCGGCGCGTTGTGCACAACGCCCCATGCTCGGTGCTGGTCGTGCCACCGAGGGAGGACCCGGAGCCCCTTCAATCCAAAGACGGGTCGTGATGTTCAAGAACGTGCTCGTGGGAGTCGACGGCAGGCCCAACGGCCGCGATGCCATCGCGCTGGCCTCTCGTCTGGCAGATCCCGATCGAAAGCTGACGCTCGCCCACGTGCATAGTGGCGAGACTGCAGACGAGCGGCGCGACTCCCACAAGCTGCTCGAGCAGGAGCGCAGCGCGTCCGGCGTAGCGGCGGAGCTCATCAGCCTGGTCTCGGCGAGCCCTGGTCGGGGCCTTCACGAGCAGGCCGAGCGCCTGGGTGCGGATCTGCTCGTCGTCGGCTCCTGCCACCGCGGCGTCTTTGGGCGCGCGACGCTGGGCGATGAGACGCGCGCCGCGCTGAACGGCGCTCCCTGCGCGGTGGCGGTCGCTTCGCTCGGCTATGCCGAGCATTCCGAGCCGATCGCCAAGATCGGCATCGGATACGACGAATCAGAGGAGAGCAAGGTGGCATTCGCGGCGGCGCGAGAGCTCGCGACCGCAACCGGAGCGAGCGCGCACGCCTTGGAGGTCGTCGCAATCCCAACCTACGCCTTCACCGGTTTCTCTGCTCCGGTGAGCGGGAATGGCCTTGACGAAATGCTCAAGGACCGAACCGATCGTCTGGAGGGGCTGGCGGACGTCGACGCCCGTGCGGTGTATGGCCTGGCCGGCGAAGAGCTCGCTGCATTCGGCGACGGGCTCGACATTCTCGTGATCGGCTCCCGTGGCTACGGTCCGATGCGACGGTTCGTGGTCGGCAGCACCTCGGACTACCTGGAGCGCCACGCGCGCTGCTCGCTGCTCGTCCCGCGCCGGGCGGCCAGCGCCGCCACGAGCACGCCCTGAGCCTCGACCACCGCGAGCTGTGCGCTCGGGTCTAAAGGACGATGCGCGCGTCATGAGCGCGTCCCACATCGACCGCTCAGGTCGATATTTTCATTGGAATGACACACGAGGAAGCCGCGCCGCCCCAGCGTGACGCGGGGGATCTAGCCCCCTCCTCGGAGGCCATCCGGATCGTGCTCGCCGATGACCACGCGGTCGTTCGGAGTGGTCTGCGCATGCTGCTCGACTCAGAGGATGGCATCGAAGTCGTTGCCGAGGCCAGCGACGTCGAGAGCGCCGGGCGCTACGTGCGGGGCCACCACCCGGACGTGCTGGTGCTGGACCTCAACATGCCGCGCGGCTCGAGCCTAGAGGCGATTCCCGTCATCCGCAGCGAGTCCCCGGAGACGCAGATCGTCGTGCTGACCATGCAGCAGGAGTCGGCGTTCGCCCGCGAGGCGCTGGGCGCGGGGGCGCTCGGCTACGTGCTCAAGGAGGCCGCCGATGAGGAGCTCGTCGAAGCGGTCAGGCGTGCCGCCGTAGGCGAGAGCTACCTGAACCCCCGGCTCGGCGCCCGCATCGCCTCCGAGCCCCCGCCCGGACCGCCCGACGACCTCTCAGAGCGGCAGGTCGACGTGCTGCGGCTGATCGCGTTGGGGCACACCAATGCCGAGATCGCAGAGCAGCTGTTCCTGTCGGTGCGCACGGTCGAGACGCACCGCTCGCACATCCAGCAGAAGCTCAGGCTCTCCACGCGCGCGGAGCTCGTGGGCTACGCGCTCGAGCGCGGGCTGATGAACGCCTGAGCGACCCACGCGGCGCGCGCTTCTACGATCTCAGACGGCCTCGGGGATCATCTCGATCGCTCCGCACGGACACTCCTCAACGCAGATGCCGCAACCCTTGCAGTAGTCGAGGTCGAAGGCGTAGCCGTCGCCCTCGTCGACCTTCAGCACTGCGTTGTCAGGGCAGACGCCGTAGCAGTTGTCGCAACCGAAGCAGTTGCCGCAAGACAGGCACCGGCGAGCCTCGAACAGCGCGTTGCTCTCGTCCAGGCCCTGGGTGACCTCGTCGAAGCTCGACTGCCGGCGGATTGCGTCGAGGTGTGGCGCGACCGTCTTCGGCGCGTCGGCGTAATACCAGACGTTCAGCTTCTCGAAACTCGCGAGCTCGGGTTCGAGGGGATGGATGAACGTATCGGCGCGCAGCCACGCATCGACGCTGCGTGCGGCCTGCTTGCCGTGGCCGACACCCACGGTGACTGTGCGCTCGGCGGGCACCATGTCGCCGCCGGCGAAGATGCCCTCGTAGCCGGTCATCATGCGCTCGTCGACCTTCACCACGCCGTCCTCGATCTCCAGGCCTGGCACCCCGTCGAGCAGCGACAGGTCCGCTTCCTGGCCGAGGGCGAGGATGAGCGAGTCGGCCTGCAGCTCTTCGGTCTGGCCCGTGGGCTGGGGGAAGCCGGTCTCGTCGAGCTCCATCTTCTCCAGCACCAATCTGCCCTCATCCGCGTGCTTGATCGTGGAGAGCCACTTCATCATCACCCCCTCCTCGAGGGCCTCCTCGATCTCGAAGTCGTGCGCGGGCATGCGCTCGCGCGTGCGGCGGTAGACGACGATCGCCTCGTTCGCGCCGAGGCGCTTGGCCGTGCGCGCAGCGTCCATCGCCGTGTTGCCGCCGCCGTAGACGACGACGCGACGGCCCAGCAGCGGGCGCTCCTCGCCCTCCATGCTGTGAAGCAGCGTGACGGCGTCGAGGATGTGCGCCGCCTCCCCGGCGGGGATGTAGGCGCGCTTGCCGATGTGCGCGCCGACCGCGAGGAACGCCGCGTCGAAACCGCCGTCGCGCATCGCCTCGAGGATGTTCGTGACCTTCGCGTTCAGCTCGAGCGTCACGCCGAGGTCGAGGATACGCTGCACCTCGCCGTCGAGTACGTCGCGCGGAAGGCGGTATTGCGGGATGCCGAAGCGCATCATGCCGCCGGCCATCGGGCCGGCCTCGCGGATCGTGACGGCGTGTCCGCGACGTGTGAGCTGGTAGGCGGCCGATAGACCGGAGGGACCCGCGCCGACGACGAGCACGCGCTTGCCGGTCGGCTTGCTTTCGACGGTCAGCTTCCAGCCGTGCTTCACCGCCTCGTCGCCGAGAAAGCGCTCGACGCCGTGAATCCCCACCGCATCGTCCACCTGCGCGCGGTTGCACGAGGTCTCACACGGGTGGTAGCAGACGCGTCCCATCACGGCGGGCAGGGGGTTGTCCTTCATCAGCTCGCGCCAGGCCGTCTCGTAGTCGCCGGACTCGGCGTGGTAGAGCCACTGTTGGATGTTCTCGCCCGCGGGACACGCGTGGTTGCAGGGCGGGAGGCGGTGGACGTACTGCGGGCGCTCCTCACGCCAAGAGCCGGTCTTGTTCGCGAGGCTCGAGCCGACATCCAAGGTGATCGCGAAAGGCTTGTCCATCACGAACCCACCTCGCCGTCTCCCAGCAGGCCGAAGCGGCGGATGTTGCGCTCAGCGCCCGCCTGGATGCGGGCGATGATCTCGGTTCGTGGCTCGGGCTTGAACAGGTGAGAAAACCGCTTCTGTGGGCGCAGGTACTCCTCGACGGGCACCTGTCGGCGGATCTTGGAGACCTCTGCGACCTCGCCGTCGCGCGCCTCGAACACGGGAAAGATACCCGACTCCTTCGCGAGGCGCGCGATGCGAATTGTGTCCTTCGGGGCGCTCCCCCATCCGAGCGGGCAGGGGACGAACACGTGCAGGTAGCGCGCGCCGCGGATCTCCATCGCGGTCTGGACCTTGGCCTCCAGGTCGCGCAGCTCGGCGACGGTCGCGGTGGCGACATACGGGATCTCGTGCGCCATTGCGATCAACGGCGCGCTCTTGCCCTGGCCGAACACATTCCCCGGTTCGGGTCCTACGGCCTGTGTCGTTGCGGTGCGCGCGGCCGGCGGCGTGGATCCGGAGCGCTGCACGCCGGTGTTCATGTACGCCTCGTTGTCGTAACAGATGTACAGCACGTCGTCGTTTCGCTCGAACATCCCCGACAGGCACGCCATGCCGATGTCCACGGTGCCGCCGTCGCCGCCCTGCCCGACGACGCGTACGTCCTCACGGCCTTTCGCGCGCAGCGCCGCTGCGATGCCGGTTGATACGGAGGGCGCGTTGGCGAACAGCGAGTGGATCCACGGGATCCGCCACGAGCTCTCCGGGTAGGGGGTTGAGAACACCTCAAGACAGCCGGTCGCGTTCGCCGCGATCATCCGGCCGTTCGTGGCGCGCATCGCCGCATCCAGGGCGTAGCGTGCGCCGAGCGCCTCCCCGCAGCCCTGACAGGCGCGGTGGCCACAGGTAATCGAGTTCGTGCGCTCCTCGCCCGCCTGTAGCGAGCGCTGCTCGGGGCCGAGCAGGCGATTGCCGACCGCAAAGCTGCCCGTCTGGTAGAAGCGGATCGCCGGTGCCTTCATGCTCCCGCGCTCCTCATACCGGGCCTGCTGCCACGGCTCCGACATCGCGCAGGATGTTCTCCGCGTGAGGACCGGACGTGCCCGAGGAGCGCATGCGCTGAAGCTCGCGGTTCACCACGTCCCAATCCATGTCGAGGAACGTCAACGGCTCCAGGCGATCTGCAGCCGCGTCGTTGAACAGACGATGCAGCGAGGCCTTTGTGATCGGCCGCCCGCCGAGCCCCGCGATGGCCGTGTAGCCGTGGAGCTCGATGCCGGCGAGGGCCATGCGCACATTCGCCGAGATGATCCCGCCGATGCCGACGGCGAGGGCCTTCTCCAGCACGAGCACGCGCTGCGCGTCGCCGAGTGCCGCGCGCACGGCCTCAAGAGGAAACGGGCGGAAGGATTTGATCCCGACGACACCGATCTTCACGCCCTGCTCACGCAGCTCATCGACCGTGTCCTTGATCGTGCCAAGGACCGAGCCGAGCGCGACGACTATCGTCTCCGCGTCGCGGCTGCGGTAGGTCGTGATGAGCCCGCCGGAATCCCGTCCGAAGGCGTCCTGGAAGCCGGTCGCGATCTCGGGGATCAGCTCAAGCGCCTGCATCTGCTTGGCGTGCGCGAGGTACTTGACCTCCATGAACGCCTCGGGACCCACCATCGCGCCGATCGTGATGGGCTCATCGGGGTCGAGCACCTGACGCGGATGAAACCTTGGCAGGAACGCGTCGACGAGCTCCTGCGTGGGGATCTCGACGCGCTCGACTGCGTGCGTGAGGATGAAGCCGTCCATGCAGACCATCACCGGGGTCGAGAGCTCCTCGGCGAGCCGGAACGCCTGGATGTGCAGGTCGACCGCCTCCTGGTTGGTCTCGGCGTAGAGCTGGATCCACCCGCAGTCGCGCTGTGACATCGAGTCGGAGTGGTCGTTCCAGATGTTGATCGGCGCACCAATGGCGCGGTTGGCGACGGTCATCACGATCGGCAGCCCCAGCCCGGAGGCGTTGTAGAGCGCCTCGCTCATGTAGAGCAGACCCTGGCTCGCCGTCGCCGTGTATGCGCGCGCGCCGGTAGCCGACGCGCCGATCGACGCCGACATTGCGGCGAACTCGGACTCGACATTGACGAACTCGCACGGCGCGAGCTCGCCGCCCTTGACCAGCTGCGAGAGGTTCTCGACGATGTGCGTCTGCGGCGAGATCGGGTACGCGCAGATGACCTCCGGCCGGCACAGCGCGACGGCCTCGGCGACCGCGCGTGAGCCCTCAAGCTGGCGTGGCACGGCTCAGCTCCTCAAGCTCCTTGTCGACCCACGCGTGGGCCGCCCGCGCCGCCGCCACGTTTCCCTCCGCCACGTCTCCGGCGAAGCGCTCGCGGATCGCGCTCGTTACAGCATCGAGCGAGATCAACTTGCTCAGCGCCGCAAAGCCGCCGAGCAGCGCGGCGTTCGCGAGCGCCCGTCCGGTGTGCTCGCGCGCGAGCTCGCCGGCGGGCACCGTGAGCAGGCGCTCGTGGCGGAAGTCGTTGACGAACCCGGAGAGACCAATCTCGTCGAAGCTCTTGGCGGTATTGATGAGGACGTAGCCGTCGGGCTTCAGACCGCCGAACACGCCCACCTGGTGAAGCAGTGTCGGGTCCTGGATGATCAGAACGTCCGGCTCCATCACCGGCTCGCGCATGCGGATCTCCTTCTCGTCGATCCGGCAGAACGACACCACCGGCGCTCCCATGCGCTCTGAACCGAAGCTCGGGAAGGCTTGCGCGTAGCGGCCCTCATCGAAAGCTGCGAGCGAGAGCATCTCCGCCGCCGTCACGACGCCCTGGCCTCCGCGGCCATGGATGCGCACCTCAAGCATTCCCTGCTCCTCAGCGCCCAGCTGAGGCTGCACGCTCGTGGCGCGCGGCATCGAGCAGCACGCGTTGCTCGGCTGCCGCCACGAGCCTTCGCGTCCGGTCGACAACATCGACGCTCACCGAGATCGCGTCGATGCCGGCACGCACCAGGAGCTCGGCGTACTCGGGGTGAACTGATGGAGCCTGTCCGCAGATCGAGGTGCGCAGGCCGAGCTGGCGCGCACGGGGGATGAGCTCGCGCAGGTAGGCGGTGACCGCGGGATCGCGCTCGTCGAAGGTCTCGGCCAGCACCTCGTTGTCGCGGTCGGCGCCGAGCAGCAGCTGTGTGAGGTCGTTGGAGCCGATCGAGATTCCCGTCACGCCCAACTGCGCGTACTCCTTCAGGTTGAAGAGCACTGAGGGCACCTCCGCCATCACCCATAGCTCGAAGCACGGGCGATCGAGCAGCCCGGACTCGGCGATCAGCTCCCGACAGCGGCGCAACTCGCGCGTGCTGCGCACGAACGGCAGCATCACGTGCAGGTTGTGCATTCCCGCGTCCCACACCCTTCGGATGGCCTTGAGCTCGAGCGCGAAGACATCGGGCTCGCGCGTGTAGCGCAGGGCGCCGCGATAGCCGATCATCGGGTTGGCCTCGTGCGGCTCGAAGCGTTCGCCGCCGCGCAGCCCGGAGAACTCGTTGGTGCGGAAGTCGATCGTGCGGTACGTGACCGGCCGCGGCGCGAAACCGGCGGCGAAAGTGCTCAGTCCCTCGGCCATGCGCGCGACGAACTCCTCGCCGCGTCCCTCCTGCAGCAGCGTGCGCGGATGATCGCCCGCGAGCGCCTCGAGTACCATCAGCTCGGCGCGCAGCAGCCCGACCCCGTCGACCGGCAGATCCTTGACGCGCGCTACCTGCGAGGGCTCGGAAAGGTTTAGGAGGATCTGCGTGGCGGTGACCGGGGCGCCGGCGCCAGGGACATCCCGGCCGTTGGCTACCGCGCTGGCTGTGTGCTCGTCTCCAGAGCCCTGCGCCGAATCGCTCGCAGCGGCGGACGGGTGGTGGGTGCCCGCGAAGACAACGCCGCGTGTGGCATCGACGGTGACGATCTCCCCGTCGCGCAGCTTGCGGGTCGCTTCTCCGGTGCCGACGACGCAGGGGATGCCCAGCTCGCGCGAGACGATCGCCGCATGGCAGGTCATGCCGCCGGAGTCGGTGACGACAGCCGCGGCGCGGCGCAGCAGCGGTAGCCAATCCGGGGAGGTCATGTGAGTCACCAGCACGTCTCCGTCGTTGAGATTGCCGGCGTCGTCGAGCGATGCGAGCACCCTCGCGGCGCCACTGGCGCTGCCAGGAGCTCCGCCGAGCCCGCGCAGTAACACCGCCTGTGGCGCGGATGGCTCGGAGGCCGCGGCGTCCGCCGGCGCCTGCTCGTGCAGGGCGGTGATCGGGCGGCTCTGCAGCATCCACAACGCTCCGTCAGGGTCGAACGCCCACTCGGTGTCCTGCGGTGAGCCGTAGTGCTCCTCGATCCGTCGGCCGAGCTCGGCGACCGCGACGACCTCCTCGTCACTGAGCACCGTCCGCAGCGCCTCGTCCTCGGAGAGGGCGCGCTGGCGCGTGCCGCCCTCGGGGGCGTATTCGATGACGAGGTCCTTGTGATGTAGCTCGCGGCGGCGGATCGCGAGCGTGGCCTTCTCCACCACGTAGCGGTCGGGCGAGACCGAGCCCGAGACGACGGCCTCGCCCAGCCCGAAGGAGCCCTCGATCACCAGCTCTCCGCGCTCGCCGGTGGCCGGATTGACGGTGAACATCACCCCGGCGCGGGTCGAGTTCACCTGCCGCTGCACGACGACCGCGATATCCATGTCGGCCTGCGCGAAGCCGTTGACGCCCCGGTAGTAGATGGTGCGTGCGCCGAACAGCGAGCGCCAGCAGCGGCGCACGGCGTCGATCACCGCGTCTGCACCCCCGATGTTCAGGAAGGTTTCGTTCATGCCTGCGAAGGAGGTGGAAGCGGTGTCCTCCGCGGTCGCGGAGGAGCGCACAGCCACGGGCGCGTACGGGTCCTCACTCGCCAGCTGCTCGTAGGCCGAGCGGATCTGCGCCGCCAGCGGCTCGGGCATCGGCGTCTCATCGACGAGCTCGCGCGCGGCGATGCTCGCCGCCTGCAGGGCGCCGGTGTCCTCCACGCTCACGGCGTCCAGCAACTCAGCCAGCCGCTCGCGCAGCCCGGTCTGCACGCAGAACGCGGCGTATGCCGGGGCGCCAATTACAAACCCATCGGGCACCGGCAGCCCGGCGGCGGTGAGCTCGCCCAGGTTCGCGCCCTTGCCGCCCGCGTAGTCGACATCCTCGCGGCCCAGTTGGGCGAACGGACGCACCGCGTGGTCGGTAAGGCGTGGCGCGTCTGCCTGTCTGATCGTCATCTGCTGATCGCTCCTCGTGAACGCGTGAACGGCCGTCGCGGGGACTAGGCAGACCAGTCAACCCGTTCGCCGCGCTGTTGAACACCGCGCGGCCCACTGAACGCGATCCGTAGTTATCACCCGCCTCGCGTCGGGTTCATGATCCACCGGAGCGGTCCCGCCGCGCAATTCACCCATGAGGTCCAAGCCAGCTGCGGAGAATCACTGACCGACCACTGGGCCGTCTACCGATGTGCCGGTGTAGCGCAGGAGCGAGCCTGCCTGCGACGTATCGTCATCCGATCAGGGGGTTTTTGTATGTCCGTGATGGACGGGACCAGCCGCGCGAGCGTCCTCCCCGCAGGCAAGTGGTCAGTCGACGCCTCACGTTCGACCGTCACGTTCGCCGTAAAGCACATGATGCTCGCGACGGTGAAGGGTCGCTTCCGCGAGTTCGATGGGACGCTGGAGATAGGGTCAGGCCTACCACGAGCCTCGGGAGTGGTGAGGACCGCCTCGATCGACACCAACGAGCTAGTGCGCGACGAGCACCTGCAGCGCTCACCCGACTTCTTTGACGTCGAGCGCTATCCAGAGATCCGTTTCGACTCGACCCGGATCGACCCTTTCGGCGGCGGGCGGTTTCGTATCTTGGGCGACCTGACGATGCGCGGCGTCACCCACGAGATCGCGCTCGGCGCGAGGCTCAACGACACGAGACGCGACGCGCTCGACGGTGAGCGGATCGAGCTCGATCTGCGGACAGAGCTCAACCGCAGAGATTTCGGCCTCACCTGGAATCAGGCACTCGAGACAGGCGGAGCGCTCCTCGGCAACAAGGTGAAGGTCGCACTCGAGATCTCGGCGGTGAAGAGCAACGCGGCTTGATCCATGAACTGATACCCCCGACCGTTATGACTTGCGTGTGCGTCCGCGGTCGAGCTCCTTGCCGAAGGCGACCTCGACGGCCTTGGTCATCGCGGGCTGGAAGGCGGCTGTGAGCGCCTCCGTGGCGAGCGGCCGCAGCTGATCGAGCGCGGCCCGTACCTGGGGCCAGTCGGTCTCGGGTCGGCCGGCTTCGTCGAAGGGCTTCCAGATGAACTCCAGGAAGATCCGCACGAAGGTCTGCGAGATGCGTTTGGTGTCGCGCTCGAGCTTGTCCGTCATCTCGAGTGCGGCCTCCAAGGGAACGCCCAGCTCCACCAGCCGCTCGCCGGCCGCCAGCAGGATTGGGCTGGGGACTTCGAAGCAGTCCTCCGCGATTGGGATCACGAGGCCAAGCTTCTCGGCCTTGGCGAGGAGCTTCGAATCGATCTCCCCGCCCAAGCGCTTGACCAGATCGGCGCGCTCGAGGACCTCCGGTGTCTCGGTCTCGAAGGGAGCCATCAGGGAGCGGGTGAAGCCGAGAACCTCCTCCCCCGATCCGCGAGCTTGCTCGAGCACGTGGGCGATCGCGGCGAGGTTGAACCCCTGGGCCTGCAGCTCGCGGATCAGTTGCAGCCGCGCCAGGTGCTCGGTGCCGTAGTAGCCGACCCTGCCCTGCACCTCCGGTGGCGGGATCAGCCCGCGCGACTGGTAGCTGCGCACGTTGCGCACCGTCAGCCCGGTGGTCTGGGCGAGCTGGTCGATCGTCAGCCGCTGCTCGGTCTGCGCGCTTGCCCGCCGATCGGCCACTGCTGTCGCTCGCAGCTTGCTCTGCGTCGTCGCCATCGCCCGAATCGTATCCGATCTGATGGCACACCAATTATCGTAACGTCAATCTATGTTACATTGACTAGGGTCATGTTGGCTCGAAAATCGCTCCTTCCACGATCGGCATCAGGGAGGCAGCGGTGAGCAATCGGCGTGAGCCAAACATCGCGGTCTCGAGACGGGGGTCGTGGTCGACGCTGATCGCGTGGGGGGTTGCGATCGCGGTGCTCACATTCCTCGGGGCCGGCATCACCGACCGGTTGGCGCCGATGTCGCTGGAAGTGCCGGGCACACCATCCTCGCGGGCCGAAGCGATGCTGCGCGCCAAGTTCGGCAACACGATCCCGATCGCGATCCTGCTGCGCGGCCCGCCCGCGCAACTCGAGATCCAGGGACGGCGGCTGGTGTGGAAGCTGCGAAGCATCCCGCAGGTGCAGGTGCTCTCGCCGTGGGACCGATCGAGCACCGTGAGCTCGCTGCGCCCGGAGCCGGGCGCGGCTTTCGTGCTCGTGAACTACATCCGGCCGGCGAGCCGCGCGATGGCGGTGGTGCCGAGCACCGAAGGCCTGATTGCCCGCACCGTAAGGCAGCCGGTGCACAGCTATCTGACGGGCGTAGCGGTGGTCGGCCACGCGCTTCAAGAAGCCACCATGTCGGACACCGTGCACGCCGAGATGATCGCGCTGCCCGTGTTGATCCTCGTGCTGTTGCTGGTGTTCCGCTCACCCGTGGCCGCGGCGGTGCCACTCGCGATGGGCGGCGCAACCGTGATGGCCGGTCACGGGCTGCTGTGGCTCGCCAGCTTCCTGACGCCGATCAACTCGCTGGGAGTGGCGATCGCCGCGATGATGAGCCTCGCGCTCGGCGTCGACTATGCGCTGCTGATGGTTTCGCGCGTACGCCAGGAGCTGGCCGACGGATGGGACTACGAGGCGGCCGTGGCGATCGCGTCGAGGACCGCTGGGCGCACGATCGCCGCGGCGGGTGGGACTCTGGCGCTGACGATGCTTGCCGCGAGCGCGGTCGCAACACCGGGTCTGCTCGGCCCGGTTGCGATCGGGGTGGTCATTTCGGGCGTTCTGAGCGTCGCTCTGGCGCTGACCGCGATGCCCGCATTGCTGCGTCTGCTCGGCCCCACGATCAACCGCTGGGAGATCCGGCTTCCCTTCCGCGGCGAGGGGCGCCGCAGCGGCGCGGGCGCTCTGGCTGAGCGGCTGATCGCGCACCCCGCGATCACGGTCCCGCTGATCCTCGCCGGGATGCTCGCGCTGGCGGCCCCCGCGGGCGCGCTGCGCATGGGCCCGCCGGACGCCGCCGAGCTGCCCGCATCGAGCGCGGCGCGCCGGGCGGTGCAGATGGTGGAACGTACGATCGGGCCGGGATGGTCGGCGCCGTTTGTGATCGTCGCGAGCGCTCGCGACGGTGCGATCACCACCCCGCGGCGCCTGCGGGCGCTGATGCAATGGCAGGAAGCGGTCGCGCGCGCGCCTGACGTCGCGGCGGTGCTTGGCCCGGCGTCGGTCACCGGCGCGCGGAGCAAGCTCGCGCAAGCCCACGCCGCGCTCGTCTCCGCTCCCCTGCGCCTGGAAGACGCTCAGCGAGGGGTCCACGGCCTGCGCTCGGGACTGAGCCGCGCGAGCGACGGCGTCGCGCAACTGCGCAGCGGGCTCGCCTCGGCTGCGAGCGGCGCGAGATCGCTTGGCGGTGGCAGCGGACGGGCTGAGAGTGGGGCACAGCTGCTGGCGAGCGAGACGGTCCGCGCCCGTGCGGGCGCGAGGCGCCTGGCGAGCGAAACCGTTCGCGCCCGTGCGGGCGCGAGGCGGCTGGCGAGCGAAACTGTCCGCGCGCACGCCGGCGCGAGGCGGCTCGCGCGCGAAACGGGCAGCGCCGGCAATGGCGCGAAACAGCTGCAGGGGGGCCTGGCGCAGGCGGCCGCAGGATCGAGCCAACTGGCCGACGGGATCGATGAAGCCTCGGCCGGCGCCGAACGCCTGGCCACCTCTGACGGGCAGCTCACGACCGGCGCGGCGCAGCTCGCGCAAAGCATGGACACGCTCGACAACACGGTGCATGCCGCGCTCACGCCGATCGAGCAACTCGCCCAAGCGCTCCACGGCTGGGCCGGGTGGATCGCGATGCTGCAAGCCTCCGACGAACAGATGCGCCGCCGGATGAGCGACGCGACACGCGAACTGCAAGCGATGACCGTCGGACGTGACGACCCCCGCTATCAGGCGCTTGCACAGGACCTCGCCGCAGTCACGCAGCTGATGGAACAGAACGGCCTCTCGCAGCTCGCCCAGATCCAGCAGCAGCTACTCGGAGGCGCGGAAGGGCTGGCGAATCTGCCAGCGGAGCTCTCACAGCTGACCGCTGGCCTTGACCGGCTGCGCGCGGGCGCCGACCGGCTCGCCACTGGCACGAGCGAATCCGAAGAAGGCGCGCTCGCGCTGCGGTCCGCCCTGCAGCGCCTGGCCACCGGCGGGCACACCCTCACGAGCGGGCTCGGCGGGCTGAGCGGCGGAGCGAGCCGGCTCGCCGGTGGGCTCGGCCTGCTGAGGGCCGGCAACGCGCGACTGGCAAACGGACTCGGCAAGCTCTCAAACGGCAACACGCGGCTCGCGGGCGGGCTCAGCGGGCTCTCAAACGGCAACGGACAGCTGGCGGGCGGGCTCGGCAAGCTCGCCGCCGGCAACGCACAGCTCGCAGGCGGGCTCGGCGCGCTCATCACCGGAAACACTCGCCTCGCGCACGGACTCTTCGAGCGGTGACAGCCACGCCAGCGCGCTTGCGCGCGGCCTCGGCCGCGCGCAAGCGCCGCTGCGGAGCTACGCGACGATGCTGGGCGGCTACCAGCAGGACTATCGACTGCTGCACGCCGACGCCCCCAACGCGCCCGATTCCGGCTACCTCGTGCTCACGGCGCTCGACGGCACAGTCTCGCCGATGCGCGAACAGGTCGCCCAGCTCGTCAATGTCGACGGCGGCGGCCAGGCCGCCCGCATCATGGTGGTCGCCTCCAGTCCGCCCAGCTCCCTGGCGACCGCGGCTCTCAGCAGCAGGCTGCGACAGACCCTGCCCGCGCTCGCTGCGGCGACCGGCAGCGACGTCGAGATCGGTGAGGGCGCGCAGTATCTGCTGGATTACAAGAACGCCAACACCGCCCGCGTCCCATGGCTCGTGCTGGCGCTCGCGCTCGTCGCGATACTCACGCTGATCGTCGTTCTGCGGGCGCTGCTCTTGCCGCTGATCGCCGTCGCGCTGAACCTCGCCACGATCGCCGTCGCGCTCGGAGCACTCGAGCTGCTCACCGAGGAGCACGTGCTCGGCGGCCCCGGCTACATCGACGCGGCCTCCGGCGCCGGCATCCTCTCGATCATGTTCGTCCTATCGATCGATTACGAGGTGTTCCTGCTGACGCGAATGCGCGAGCAGTGGCTCGCCACGGGCGACTCCGAGGGCGCGATCCGCTACGGACTGCGCTACACCGCGGGCGTGATCACGGGCTCCGCGGCGATCATGACCGCCGTTTTCCTCGCGTTCGCCGCAGCCAGCGTCATCCCACTGCGCCAGTTCGGCGTGGGGTTGACGATCGCGGTGGCACTCGATGCGACGATCGTCAGGCTCGTGCTGCTGCCGGCGATCATGCGCGTGGCGGGACCGCGCATATGGTGGCTACCCGCCTGGCTGGAGCGCAGGCTGCCGCAGATCGAGCGCATGTCCAGCGAGCTCGCCACGACCGGCGGCGGGAGGCGGTGAGTCACGGGCGCGTGCAGCCCGGCGGGGTGAGGCCTCGATCCGTAGTTATCCCGATCTCGATCGGGACTCACCCCTCATGACGCGGCTCGTCGTCGCGCATAGCGTAGAGCGATGCGCGTCGTCCCGGTACAGCAGCTCGAGGAGATCCTCCGTGCGCTGCCGGCGGCGGAGCCGCGGGTCGTGGCCAGCGGCAATCTCGCTACCCCGCGAGCTCTGCTCGATTCGGTGGAGCGAGCGCTGGAGCGCTACCGCCTGTTCATGCTCGCCGCCCAGCCGCCGCTGCCGCAGCGAGACGGCGTAATCCTGGAGACGCCATTCGTGGGGCCCGGGATGCGCGGCGCGGGTGAGCGCCTGGACTACCTGCCGATGCGTCTGTCGCTCGTCCCGAGGCTGTTCGCGACGGTCCGTCCGCCCGACATGGTGCTGCTGCACACCTCGACTCCACGGCGGGGAAAGGTCTCGCTCGGGATCGAGGTCAACGTCCTGGTGGCCGCCGTCGAAGCGGTGCGCGCACGCGGCGGCCTGGTCGTCGCGCAAATGAATCCGCGCATGCCCTACACGCTCGGCGACAGCGAGCTCTCGCAGGATCTGATCGACCTCGCGATCGAGGTGGAGGAAGATCTCGCCTCGCCCACGGTCGGGCCGTCACACGAGCACGCGGAGCAGATCGCCGAGCTTGTGGCGAGTCTCGTCGACGACGGCTCCACGCTGCAGCTCGGCATCGGCCAGATCCCGGACGCGACGCTGCGCGCGCTCGGGAGCAGGCGCGACCTCGCGATCTGGTCGGAGATGATCAGCGACGGCGTGATGGCGCTCGACCGCGACGGAGCGCTGGACCAGCAGCGTGCGATCGCGTGCTCGTTCCTGTTCGGCTCGCCCGAGCTGTACCGGTGGGTCGATCACAACCCCAGACTGCGGATGACCCGCACCGAGACCGCCAACGACCCCTCGCGCATCGCCGCGCGCGCGAGGATGGTGTCGATCAACACCGCGCTACGGGTCGATCTCTCCGATCAGGCCGGAGCCAGCCACATAAACGGGCGCCTGTACTCCGGCTTCGGCGGCCAACCCGACTTCGTCGGGGGCGCCCTGCACTCGCCCGGCGGTCACGCGGTGATCGTTCTGCGCTCCTGGCACGAGCGCAGTGCTAGCTCGACGATTGTGCCGCGCCTGAGCGACCCGGTCACCTCCTTCCAGCATTCCGCGGTGATCACGGAGCAGGGTTGCGCGCACGTGTTCGGGCGCAGCGAGCGGGCGCAGGCCCGGCTGATCATCGACCACGCCGCCCATCCCGACGCACGCGAGGAGCTGCGCGAGCACCTCATGGCAGGCGATCTGGGCACGCCCAGTGCCGCCGTGGAGAGCTAGAAGTCTCGTCGCCCTGTGCTCGGACGCGGAGATGTACCGAGCGGACGTGTTGGTTTTCACGGACGCCGGTGCCGCCAGCGCCTGGCAGCTTATGCCCGATGAGCACAGCGACCTCCCTCAGCAAGCCGACAATCGCCGAGCTGATCGACCTCAGCGGGAAGTCCGTGATCGTGACAGGTGGCTCGATGGGCATCGGATGCGCCATCGTCGAGCGCCTGCACGAGGCGGGCGCGGCGGTCCTCATCGCGGACCTAGATCTCGACGCGGGCGTCGCGCTCGCCGAGCAGCTCAACGCCGGCCGGTCGGGTAGCGCCCTCGCGCTGCAAACGGACGTGAGCCAGCGAGCCGACGTAGACGAGATGGTCGCCGCTGCCGTCGAGCGCTTCGGCGGGCTGGACATCCTCGTCAACAACGCCGGGATCTACCCCTTCGCGCCGTTCCTGGAGATGGATCCCGAGCTGTTCGAGCACGTGCTGCGGGTCAACCTTTTCAGCGTGTTCAGCGCGATGCAGGCGGCCGCGAGGCAGATGATCGCGCAGGGACGCGGCGGCAGGATCATCAACGTCAGCTCGATCGACGCGCTGCACCCCTCGATGGTCGGGCTGGCCCACTACGACGCCTCCAAGCACGGCGTCTGGGGCCTGACCAAGAACGTCGCACTCGAGCTCGCCGAGCACGGCATCACCGTCAACGCGCTCGCACCGGGCGCGATCGCGACGCCCGGCGCCAGCAGCGGAACGGTCGATCCCGACATGCTGCGCGAGATCGAGCAGCGCATCCCGATGCACAGGATCGGCCTCCCTGACGACATGGGACGCGTGGCGCTGTTCCTCGCCTCCGGGCTCTCCAGCTACCTGACCGGGTCACAGATTGTGGCCGACGGCGGCATGCTGCTGCGCTGAGGACCACTCGGGCGGTGACGTTGCGGTAAAGGCGCACGGCGATCGTGAAGAAAACAACGAGGATCCCGGTCGATCCCTCAAGCGCCGAAGCGCTCCCGGGCCAGACGCCAGGCCGAGGTGCGGAACTCGACCCGCTCCTGGCACCCCTCGCGGCGCAGGATGTGCGCATCGAAGCCCTCTCGGAACACGTCCAACATCGCCCGGTTTTCAGACAGCACCTCAGCCACGAAATGCGTGATCCCTCGTCCCTCGGCGAGGTTCGCCAGGCGCTCGATGAGGATCGTCCCGAGGCCACGACCGTGAAGGTGGTCGGCCACCTCGACTGCGACTTCCGCCCGGGCGTCCTCGAGCTGGACGTAAGTGGCATGCCCGACGACGGTGCCCGCTTCGTCATGTGCAATCACGCCACAGTGCTTCGCGCCCGTGGCAGCGACGATGTGGGCCGCAACGGCGATGTTCGCTGCTCCTGTGAAGAAGCGCAGTCGCCGGGCTTCGAGGCCAAGCCCAGTCAAGAAGTCGCGCAATGCGGGCTCATCCTGTGCTCCGGTCAGCCGAATGGTCACGAAGGAGCCGTCCCGCAATCGGACGAGCTCTCGCTCACCTGCCATCGTCCCCGCGCCCCCGCGGTGTGGTCGGATTGGGGCCGTCGCTTTCACGATGCCTCAAGCCTTGTTTGCCCCAGAGCAGACTGCATCCGGTCAAAGCCGCCACAGGGAGGCAGCGGGCGAGGCGAGCAGCGGCTCGGGTGCAGCGGATCGCACCGGCTCATGATCGGCGAGCGCGATGAGGGCCTCGCGAACGGATCGCTTTGCGTGGCATCGGGTCCCCCGCGATACGGGCCCGCCGGGACCGCCACGATGATGCGACGAGCTCCGCGCTTGCGCAGCGCCCGTACCGCAGCCAGGTCGGTCAGACCGGTCGCAAGCCCATCGTCGACGACGATCACGGTTCGTCCGTTCACGTCGATCGAGGGCCGGCCGTCGCGGTAGCGCTCCACCCGGCGGCGTAGCTCTAACGACTCTCGCACGAGCGTTGCGTCAAGCACGGCTTGGGTCATGCCCATGGCGCCGGCTGACCATGGGTCGAGGACTCCCGTGCCATCCTCGGCGACGGCTCCCACACCCAGCTCGAGATTCCCCGGGGCGCCCAGCTTGCGCACGGCCAGGATGTCCAGCCGCTCCGGCGCGAGGGGCAAAAGCTCGGCGGCCAGACGGCGACCCGCGTCGTGACGATCGAGAAACTGCATTCCGTGATCATCTCCGGGCGACCTGCACGGCGCGTCCGGGAAACGCCCGAAGCTCGCCGTGGCGGACTACTGACGATCGCCGGTGCTCCCGCGCCTGAGTACAACCGCGTGGTCTGTGGTTGCGGTGAAGCGCGGATGTTCCCCCGTGCCGGACCCGGATGCCCAGACAGTGCCGTTGAGCGGATGATGATGAACAATGACCGAGCCATCTCGCTCAACCGCGCCTGCGTCCCCCACTCGGCTCGCCGAGAGCGACGGTAACGAGTTGCTGTTGATCGCCGGTGGCGCGGTGGACAGCGCTGCCCGCCTGCTCGTTCAAGGTCGTTCGCACCTCGGTGGCCTGATTGCCAAGGGCGACCGCGACTACGCAAGTCAGGTGGACTTCCAGATCGAGGACGCCATCAGGAATGCGCTGTCACGCGCCACGCGGGACATCCCGTTCCTCGGCGAGGAGCGCGGCGGGGAGCTGCGCGCCCCCTTGCTATGGGTTCTGGATCCCGTTGACGGCACGACCAACTTCATCAAGAGCAGCCTGCTCTGTGGCATCTCCCTGGTGCTGCTGAGTGATGGGCTCTGCTGGCTCGGCTCGCGCCCCGGGCGCTGGGCGTGCGAGCTCACGGGTCGGCTGCGCTTGATCTGGCCTGGCTGGCCGCGGGGCGCCTGAGCGCGTCGATGATGCTCTCAAACCGGGCCTGGGATGTGAGCGCCGGCGTGCTCGTTGCCCGCGAGGCCGGAGCGCTGGCCTACGACGCGGACGGCTCAGAGCACGGCGTGGGCTCCCACTTCACGATCGCCTCCGCACCGGGGCTGAAGGGCAGCCTGCTCGAGCTGCTTCCATCAGGCTGATGGCCGGTTCGTCGCTCGTCGTGTTCGCACCTTCGCCGTTGCTTACGGTCACAGTCGAGGCGGCTGGTACTCCGCGGCAGGAGATCCACCTGCACGCCGGCGGGCAGGGCTTCTGGGTGGCCCGCATGGCGGCGCTGCTCGGCGCCGAGGTCTCATTGTGCTGCGCGTTGGGTGGCGAGTCGGGCGCGGTGTTGCGCGCGCTGATCGCCAGAGAGAACGTCGAGCTGCTGAGCGTGGACTGCGCGGCTTCCAACGGCGTCTACATCCACGCCCGCCGAGGCGGTGGGCGCGAGCAGCTCGCGCGCACAGCGTCCAAGCGCCTGTCTCGTCATGAGGCCGACGAGCTCTACGGACTGGCACTGAGCGCAACGCTGGACGCGAATGTTGCGCTGCTGACAGGCGTAGACCCGCCGAGCGTCCTTGACAGCGAAATCTATCGGCGGCTGGCGGGTGATCTGAGGAGCAACGGGGTCACGGTCATCGCCGACCTCGCGGGTTCATCGCTGAAGGCTGCGCTGGCGGGCGGTGTTGACCTCTTGAAGATCAGCGAGGAGGAGATTCTGAGTGGGGGCCTCGCTCGCAGCGCAAGCGTGACCGATCTCATGGAGGCGCTTCAGGGACTGCACGAGTCCGGCGCTGACACGGTGCTGATCTCGCGGGCCGAGGAGCCGGCGCTCGTTCTCGATGGCGCTAGCGGACGTTACCTTGAGCTGGTGGGTCCCCGCGTGGAGGCCCTCGAGCCGAGGGGCACCGGCGACTCGATGTTCGCGGCTCTCGGCGCGAGCCTGGCTTGCGGTCAAGAGCTGGACGCCGCGCTACGCCTGGCAATGGCGGCCGGCTGTCTGAACGCCACTCGGCACGGGCTTGGCACCGGAACACGCCAACAGATTCAGCGGCTGAGCAGCCACATCGAGATCACGGAGCTGACCGCGCCCGTTGCCGGCTCAACGGGCGCCTGAGCGACCCTCTCTAGCGGCGCATGCCGCGGCGTGCCGATGGTGGCGTCGTGCTTCACCGCCGCGGCGGGCTTGCCGGCGCGGGTGCCCTCCTTGGCACTGCTTTGGCGCTGCTTTGGCACTGAAGCCGACGCACCCTCCTCCAGGAGCCTGCCGTTCTCCAGGCGTAGTTGCGCGGCCTGACGGCGAGCGCTCGCGAGCTCCTGAGCAAAGACGGGCACGATCACACGCAGGTGCTGCAAACGATCGATCAGATGGTCCCGATCGCGCACCACGTCTCTTTCCAGTGACGTCTCGCCTGCCTTTCCTCCGGAGTGGCTTGGAGATGGATGGTCGTTCCTCACGGAGGCGTGTGACATCCGCGAAGCACCCCAAAACGACCGGGGGTTTCCCACATCTATCTACAAACGCGAGCGCGGCGAGGCCCGGCGACCGTGGCCTCCTGATCGGTCGTGCGCTCCGGCGTCGGGTGAGCAGAACGGCAGCGCGCGTTCATAGCCGATGACGGCAACTTCCCGATCGAGTGCCTGACCGCCGGCTGAGCGAGCAGCACGTGCGCCGAGCCGGCGCGAAGCCCCCTACCAATCGGTGCCAGCGGCACCCGCGCGCGTCATCAGCAGGCGGTCGACTGCGCGCGTCACCTCGAAGACCTGGGTCCTCAGGGCCAGCCGCGTGTCAAGCCCGAGCACGTCCTCCGGTGCCAGCTCCTCCAGCTGCTGAAACGAGCGGTACTGCTCGGCCACGATCTGCGGGCCGGCATCGGACACACGCGCGGGGTCGTGCTCGCGTCGCGCGGCTCGTGCGAGGGCGACGTCGAGCGGCACCTCGCAGCGCACCACGAGACGCGGCACGCCCGTCCGCGACAGCCTGCCAAGCAGCGTGGAGCGCTCCACCCGGGACCGGCAGGTGGCATCCACGATGATCCCGCTGCCGCGATCTATGAGCGCATGCGCCTGGCCGGCAAGCAGCTCGTAGGTGCGGTGGGTAACGCGGTGGCTGTAGTGCTCGGGCGCCGCGCGGTCGGTGGCATGCAGCCCCGCCTCTGACTTGCGGACGGCATCAGAGGACAGGACCACGAACCCCGAGCACTTTGACAGCTCTGCCGCGAGCGTCGACTTGCCGCTCCCGGCCGGTCCGCAGACGACGATTGCAAGGGGTCCTCGCGCCCGCCAGCACAGCCGCTCGGCCAGCGCCCACATGGAATGCCCCTTGGCGAGCAGCGCGGCGCGGCGCTCGCCGTCGTGCTCGGATGCGCCAACCAGGTCGACCGTTGCCCTGATGAGTGCCCTGTGGGCACCGTAGAAGCTGAGCAGAGCGTCGCTGCCCGCGTCCATGCCGCTGTCGCGGTAGGCAGACACGAGTGTCTGGGCGGCCCAGCGCTGATCGTGGGCCTCGAGGTCCATCGTCAGGAACGCGAGGTCGCAGGCGATATCGGTGTGACGCAGCGACGGGTCGAACTCGATCCGGTCGACCACGCGCACGTCCGGGGTCAGGAGCACGTGCTCGCAGCGCAGATCCCCGTGTACATCGCGCACCAGGCCGGCGGCACGACGCCGCTCGATCTCGTCCGCGTGCACCCGCACGAACATCTCGGCGAAGCGCTCGGCGAGCTGCACCGGGAACCCCAACGCCTGACTGACCTGGCGGAGGTCAACGAGGTTCCGCTGCCACACACCCAACACCTGCGCCGCGTCGCCGCCCGCCACGGTCGGCGCGATGCGATGAAACGCCGCCACGCGACGCGCGACCACCTCGAGATGCTCGGAGGTGAGAGCCCGGGATGCGATCAGGCCGGCGAGCGTGTTCGCCTCATCGAAGCTGCGCATCTCCACGGCGTACTCGACAGCCTCCGGGGCGTGGTCGTTGGGCGCGAACGCGAACCCTGTCTCGATTCTCACGACTGCGCGCACGCCGAGATAGATGCCGGGCGCAAGCTCCTGGTTGACGCGCACCTCCTCGGCGCAGGCGCTCCGCCGGCGCTCCAGCGTGCTGTAGTCGAGGAAGCCGAGCGCGACGGGCTTCTTGATCTTGTACGCGCGCTCGCCGGCGACGAACACCCATGAGGCGTGTGTCTCGTGGACGACGACTGGCACACCAGCGTAGGTGGCGGGGTCCGCGAGCATCCGGAGCAGAGCGGGGTCGGTGCCAGCAAGCTGATGAGGTTCGCCGCGATCGATCTGGGCAGGAGACGAGCTCACGATGTGCCTACCGCTTTCTCTGTCCGCGCTTTGCGCATCCGCTCAGGGCGTTTGCTTGGAAGGACGCGAAGAGCACCGCTGGGCTCAGGCCTCGATCAGCACCCTGAACTTGTCTGGCAGGACCGATAGGACATCGTCGATCTCGCCGGGAGAGACGTGCGCCCGCAGTACCCGTGCGACCGCCGTCACCGCGACAGAAGCCTCCGTCTCCCCGCCCATGCGCCCCTCCATGACGACATGGTCGAGAAACGTCTCCACATCATGGATAGCCAGGGGAGTTCTGCTGGGATCCCAGTCCTCGTAGTAGATCCCGCGGATCAGCGTAGGCAGTTGCGCGGCGAGCTTGGCCGCCGCGTCGACGGTGAGCCTGTCGCGCAACGTGTGAAGCACCGCACGCAGCGCGCGGTAGGCGGACCGGCGATCCTCATCGCCCAGCTCCGCTGCGACCTCCTTCAGCCAGATGTGCGCCTTTTCGACGCTGTGCTCGATGATGCTCGGGTCGATGTCGCTCATCTTGGGCTCCTTGCAGATCGTCGATGCGTGTGGGTAGCGTCCCGGCATGTTGTCCGCGAACCTCCACAGGGCCGCAGCAGGTGGGGAGAGTGCAGCTAGGCTAAGCCTCCAGCGCGGAGGGCTCAAACAGGCGGATCAGCGTCCGCACGCCGACCGCATCCGTCACGAGGATCGCCGCGGGCGTGAGCGAGCCAGACCCCTCGATGGTGATCGTCTGTGGGCTTGAGATGAAGTGTCGCGACAGAGTGGGGTGGCGCACACCGCGTCCACCGACGGCGACCTCAAGCATCTTGTCCTTGGGGTCGTAGCCGATCGCCTGGAGCGGTAGCCGCTCGACATCGAGCTGATCTCCCAGCTCTTCGTTCATGACCTCGATCGTGACCAGCTTCCCCTCGATGCTCGGGGTGAGCGAGTCGAAGTACGCCGCCCACTTCTCGGCGCCCAGCTCTTCAGTTGTAGTGGTCATGTGAACTCCCTCGGTATGCACGCCAGAAGCTAGTCCGTCTCGGCCCTGGCCCGCATCGGTGCAAGCTACCCATGCGCCTAGCGGACTAATACTCGTGATAACCGTCAGCGTCCAGATGTCCGAGCAGCACCGATCTCATGTGGCTTCGCGGTCGAACCCGGCGCTGATCAGCAGGAGATCGGCTCGCTGAGACGGCGGCCTAGGGGAAGTCGCTGCAGATACCGGGTGCTGCTCTGGCGTGAGGCGAACGAGTGCCCCAGCCCACTCCAGCCCAGTGAGTCCAGCCATTTGTGAGTCGACGCGCTCGTACAGACGCGAACGCCGGGCCTATCGCCGGTGGTATCCGCTGGCGCCCGGTCGGCGCGCGAGCGGGGTAGAAATCCGCTGGAGGCATGCCAGTAACTACTGATGTCGCACAGCCCAAGCAGCGGGACGCTCTCTGGCGACGGGAGACCTAGACCCATCGAAGAGGAGCGTTTCCGATGCCGGTAGAGCACCTCACGAAGCATGAGCCTCCGGTCGTCGCTTTCCCAAGGCCAACAGACAACGAGCAGCGCACGCGCGAGCTTGCAATCAAGCAGATCGAGCGTCGGCGCCGCTTTCGTATGCGCGCGTTCTCCGCGTCGGTTGCGAGCATCGTGCTCGTGATCATCTGGGCGATCTCCGAGTACAACAACGCGGGTGGGTGGCCCACGGAAGGCTTCAGTCAGAGCTCGAGCATTCCGCACGTGTGGAACATATGGATCCTCTACCCGCTGCTCGCGATAGGCGTGGCCGTCGCTATCGACGCCTGGAACACCTTCCGCCGCAAGTCGATCACCGAGGGCGAGATCCGGCGTGAGATGGACCGCCTGACCAGCGAGCAATGACGACGGATTGCAAGGATGCGCGATGAAGATCGAGTACCTACACGCCTCCAAGTGAAGCCGAGCGACTGACGCCGGCCGACCTGTACGTGTTCAGCTCGCCGAGGCGCTCCGGCGAGCCGATCCACTCCATGCGCCGCTTCCTCAAGAAGACGACGTTGCCCACAGGGACGAGCTATGCGATCCTGACCACCGAGGCCGAACCGAAGCCGCACGGCGCGTCGAAGGCGCAGCGCGTCAGGTCCATCATGAACGATATCCCCGAGGGCACGCCGTCACGCGCTGAGCTGCGTGATCAGCAGGATCACGCCGAGCAGGATGAGGGCCAAGCCCGCCAGCTTCTCGGACGCCTCGCGCATCCCATCTCCGACGCGGGCGCCGAGCCGAAGGCCGATTTGGGTGACGACGAACGCCTGGGCTGAGACCGCGATGACCAGCGCTGGGATCGGCAGACGTAGAAGCCCGGCGCTGAAGCCGATCGCCAACTCGTCAAGGCTGATGCTCACGCCGAGCACGATTGGTGAAGTCGTTCTCCGGTCCGCCGGAGCCGGGATCGAGATAGCTGGGTCCGGGACCGACCTCGCCGAGCCATCCCGAGTCGACCTGCGGTGGAAGGCGGAGAAGACTGAGTAGGGCTTGCCCGCCTGCGCTAGCGGTGCACCGACGTCGTCGATCGCGGAGAGGCCGGGGTGGCCATGAAGCGTGAGCCCGGCGGCATCGAGCACCTTCCGCACACGCTCCCCGCGCTGGCGTGCGAAAGGGGTTATGTCCGCGGTGAAGTGGAGCTCCTCGCCCCCGATCTCCTCTGCGAGCGCTGCGAGCTCGCGCTGCGGGGGGCCGTGGCGGACGACGAGGCCGCTGCCGCGCCTGCGTAGCGACCTATCGAGATCTGTGAGGCATTCGAGCAGGAACTACGTCCGTGGGCCGGACGCGTGACGGCCATGGAGCAGACGGTCATCGAAGCAGAAGACGGGCACGACCTGGCTGTGGGCGTCCAGCGCCGCCCGCAGCGCAGGGTGCTCGTGCACGCTCAAGTCGCGCCGGAACCAGACGACCGCACTCACGTACCGGCCGACGCTGACTGGAGTCGTTCTGCGACCGCCCGCTCGCGGTAGTCGAAAACCCGCTTGAGATTGCGCTTGACAAACATCGCATGAGCGGCCTGCCCCAGCGAGCCCAATGGAATCGAGTAGCGGACGCGGTCGCCGATCACGACCGCCTGCTCGCCATCGGGCTCAAAGGTGTGCCTGTGCTCCCAGAGCGCGTACGGGCCGCGCACCTGGACGTCGACGAAGCGCACCGGTGGCTCCCAGACGTCGATCCGCGTGCGCCAGCGGACGGGTACACCATGGGGCTTCATGCGGTAGTCGATCAGTGCGCCGGGGCGCATCTCGATGGGCCCCGGCGTGATCACCTCGAACCCCATCCAGGGCGGCGTGATCACCGCGAGGTTGCGTGCCTCGGCGTAGAACTCGAATGCCCGCTGGAGCGGCAGCTCGAGCCGCCGTCTGCGCTCGAGGACGTAAACACGTCCGCCTCTCACGAAACGGGCTGCCTGGCTCCGAGTGTCTTGCGCATACCTGTGAGGGCGCGATCGCCGACCCGCTTGAAAGCGAGGGCAAGCAGCGGGTCGGCGAGCTTGAACGGACCCTTCAGCGCGAGGTCCGCGTCGTAGGTGATTCGTGTGCCGCCGTCCGAGGGCTCGAAGGAGATCCGGTCCAGCGAGACAACGCTCGAATTCTCGCCGCGAAAGGTCACCGCGCTGGGCGGGTCATACTCCACGATGCTGTAGGTGAGCATCGTCTTGCGGTGAAGGAAGTCGGCCACGAGCCGGAACTCGCTCCTCTCTGCGATCGGCAGGTCGCCGAGGCGCTCGGCTTCGACGACCCCCGGGTCCCACTCTGCGGTCGTCGAGAAGTCGCTGAGGTACGCGAACACCTCATTAGGGGGACGGGGCGTGTCGAGGGATGCCTTGTAGCGGGCCATCGGGTTCTCCTTATCTGTTTGAGGGGTTTGGGGCCGGAATGTCCGGCCAGCCGCTGAGTCGTTCGCACTCGGTCCAGAGCCGCTCACGGTCCGCTGAGGTCTCCTTAGTCCACGGCACGCGGTGGGTCGGGCGTTCTCGGCGGTCATGCCAGAAGCCGCCGGAGCAGCTTGCCGGCTCGTGAGCGGCGCCCAACCAGACGATCGTGTCGGCGCCCTCCTGCGGCGTGCGCAGCAGCCACTTGGTCGCGCCGTAGAAGCGCGGCAGCGAGGACTCGAGTCCCGGGGTGTCCGCCCAGCCGGGATGCATCGCGTGAGCCACCACCCCGCTGCCCTTTAGCCGCTCCGCCCACTGCTCGGTCAGGATCACCTGGGCGCGCTTGTTGCGAGCGTAGGCGGTGGCGCCGTCGAACTCACCGTGGGCGCTCTGCAGGTCCTCGACGTGGATCCGCTGCGTGTACATGCCGCCTGAGGACACGTTCACGATGCGAGCGGGCGCGCTCTTCTTGAGCAGAGGGGTAAGCAGGTTCGTCAACAGGAACGGTCCGAGGATATTGGTGGCGAATGTCAGCTCGATGCCGTCGACCGATAGCCTCCGCTCGCCGAGCAGCGCGCCTGCGTTGTTGACCAGGACATCCAGGCGTGACGCTTCACCGCTGAAACGCTCGGCGAACTCCCGCACGGCTTTGAGGTCACTGAGGTCGCAGAGGCCGACGTGAATATCGCGATTGCCCGACTGCGCCACGATCTCCTGGCGAGCCCGCTCACCGCACTCCTCGCTGCGGGCGAGCAGCCACACGGCGGCACCGAGGCGCGCGAAGCCCTTGGCGGCGGCGAGCCCGAGCCCGGAGCTGGCGCCGGTGACGAGCACTGCCTTCCCGTCCAGCGACGGTAGGTCGGCGGGGCTCCACATGCCCCTGCGGATGCGATAGCCGACGCTCGTGTAGCCGGCAACCACGGTGCGGTCGAGGATCGTGTCGAGCAGCGAGTTGATCATGCGGTTCGTCCCGGGCAATCGAGCCGCTCGCACGGCGAGCTCGACGCAGCGGCACGCCGTGTCGGCTTGCTCGCGTCGGCTAGGTTTGTGTTCCCGTGCAAGTCCTCGTCACCGGCGCCAGCGGCTTCATCGGCGGGCGTCTCGCCCGCCGCCTTCGCGACCGCGGCGATGACGTGCGCTGTCTGGTCCGCAACCGCGACAGCGCTCGTACCCGAGCGCTCCTCGACGAGGACTTCGAGGTCCACGTGGGGGACGTTATCCGTCCCGACTCGCTCTCGGGCGCCGGACGCGGCGTCGATGTCGCCTACTACCTGGTGCACTCGATGGGCCGGGGCGGCAACGCCTCGGACTTCGCAGAGCGCGAGCGACGAGCGGCCGAGGGATTCGGGCGCATGGCCAGGCAGGAGGGCATTGGCCGCGTCATATACCTCGGTGGCCTCGGTGACAATCCCCGCTCCGAGCACCTGCGCAGCCGCCACGAGACCGCCACACAGCTCGCGGCGCACGGCCCGCCGCTGACCTACTTCCGCGCGGGAATGGTCGTCGGCAGCGAAAGCGAGTCCTATCGCACCCTGCGCTACCTGGTCGAGCGCCTGCCCGCGATGATCGCTCCCGCGTGGCTCAGCACCAGGACCCAGCCGATCGGAATCGACGACCTGCTGAGCTACCTCTCGCAGGCGCCTCATCTCGAGGCCTCGACCGGCCGCGAGCTCCAGATCGGAGGCCCGGACGTGCTCACCTACGGTGAGATGCTCGACGTGATGGCACGCGCCCTCGGCAAGCGCCCGCGCCCGAAGATCCCGGTACCGTTCATAACGCCGTGGCTGTCCTCGCTGTGGATCGGTCTCGTCACGCCGGTCGACGCTGGCGTCGCACGACCGCTGATCGAGGGACTCAGCACCGAGACGGTCGTGACCGAGAACTCCGCTCGCGGGCTCTTCGAGATAAAGCCCACTCCGTTCGAGGCCACGTTGCGCCAGGCGCTCGCTGAGGACAAGCGTGTTCCATCGCTGAACTAGGGGCTCCCGAACGCACGCGGGCCGCTCACGCTGCAATGCGGGCCGCCTCGCCAATTGCATCTCCTGCAAGCAACTCAACGCCCATCGCTTGGGCGAGCGCCGGGGTGGCGCCTGCGCCGCCTATGCACACGCGCACACGACTCCCGAGAACGTCGATTTCCTCACTGGCGTCGAGGAAGCGCTGCTGGCTGATCGCGGAGAGCACCACCATGGTCGGCAAGAGCTCCGCAAGGGCGTCGGTGATCTCGCACAGAGGCGTGTCTGCGCCGAGGTAGGTGATCCGCCAGCCGTGCTCCCTCAGGGCGAGCCCGAAGCAAAGCAGGCCAAGCTCGTGTCGCTCGCCTGGCGGACACGCGAGCACGGCCCGCGGGCCCGCGCCATTGCCCCAGCCCGGAGTCAGCGCGCGCAGCCGCCCGCCGATCACGTTGCTCGCGAAGTGCTCGTGGGCGATGCTCGTTTCCGCCGCCGCCCAACGTTCGCCGAGCTGGTGCAGAAACGGGAGGATCACCTCCGACAGCGCGTACGGGAGCGCAAAAGCTCTGAACAGCTGGTCGAGCGCCGCCTGGGCCATCGGCTCGTCGAGCGCCTCGATGCCGTGCGCGAGAGACGTCTGGATCTCGGCGAAGCTCGTCGAGCCCCCGGGCGCGGCCGATTCCTCGCCCGACCTGGCGAGTCGGGCGGCCTCCGAGGCGGACAGCCCGGCGGCGATGTGCTTGCGCATCAGGTGCACGCGCCGCTCGTCCTCTTCGGAGAAGAGACGAAGCCCGCCCGCGGTGCGGTCAGGGCGCAGGAGCCCGTAGCGCGTCTCCCAGGCGCGCAGCAGTTCGGGGCTCACACCAACGCGTCTGCTGAGCTCGCCAATACGGAGTCGTGGACCGTCGGTCACAACTGGAGTCTACCGAACTTCTACCGTATCTCTACAAATGCTGTACACTGAAACGCGGATGACACTGAAAGCCATCACGGGAGCAGGGCTACGGCAGGGCGCGCGCGCCCAGGGCTGGGCTCTGTTCAGCGCCGCTGATCCTTGGTGCGCTACGACCCGTATAGGTTGGGCATGAGGGTCGCGATCATCGGTGCAGGAGTGTCCGGGCTCGTGTGCGCGCACCGGCTGCACTCCGAGCACGAGCTGGTGCTGTTCGAGGTGGGCGATGAGCCCGGCGGGCACGCGAACACCGTGCGCGTCGAGACCGAAACCGGTGTTCATGACGTGGACACGGGGTTCATCGTCTTCAACGACCGCAACTACCCGAACTTCGAACGCCTGCTGGAGGAGCTGAAGGTCCCGACGCAGGCGTCCCCGATGAGCTTCGGGGTGAGCGACGGGCTCGACTTCGAGTACAGCGCGACCTCGCCGAACGGCCTGTTTGCGAGCCGCGGCAACCTGATCAAGCCGTCGTTTCACCGGATGGTCGCCGATCTCGTGCGCTTCAACCGGGAGGCCCGCGAACTGCTCGGAAGCGAGGAGGATCCGTCGCTGCGCGAGTGGCTGGCCGAGCGGCGTTATTCGCGCGACTTCGTGGAGCGTCTGATCGTCCCCCAGGCCTCCGCGGTGTGGTCGGCCGACCCGGCGCAGATGTGGTCCTTCCCGGCGCGCTTCCTCGTCGAGTTCTTCGACAACCACGGCGTGCTCGGGTTCCGTGGCCGGCCCCGGTGGCGAACCATCACCGGGGGGTCGCGCAGATATATCGAGGCACTCACGCGTCCGTGGCAGGAGCGTCTCAGGCTCTCGACAGCGGTGACGGAGGTCTCTCGTCATTCTGACCACGTCGTCGTCTCGACGCGGACAGGTGAGCCGGAGCGCTTCGATGCCGTGGTGATCGCGACTCACTCCGATCAGGCTCTCGCCCTGCTGGCCGACCCCAGTGAGCGCGAGCGCGAGCTGCTCGAGGCGGTCCCCTATCAGCGCAACGAGGCCGTGCTCCACACCGATCGCTCGCTGCTCCCGCGGCGCCGCCGCGCGTGGGCAAGCTGGAACTACCACCTCGGCGCCGATGCGGCGGGGGGCTGCACTGTGACCTACCACATGAACCGCCTGCAGTCGCTTCGCGCTGAGGAGGAGTTCTGCGTCACGCTCAATCGCACCGCCGCGATCGACCCCGAGCGGATCATCCGCACGATCGGCTATTCGCACCCCGTCTACACTCCCGCGGGCGTCGCGGCGCAGTCGCGCCACGAGCAGATCAGCGGGCGTAATCGCACGCACTACTGCGGCGCCTACTGGGGATGGGGCTTTCACGAGGACGGCGTCAACAGCGCGCTGCGAGTGGCGCGCGAGATCGGCGCCAGGCGAACGGGACCCGTGAGCGTATGAGCACGAGCGCGATCTACGAGGGCACGATCCGCCACCGGCGCTTTGCCGTGCGGCCCCACGAGTTCAGCCACCGCGTGGCGCTCTTCTATCTCGACCTCGACGAGCTCGACGGCCTGCTCGGCGGCCGTCTCGTCGCCACCCGTCCCGGTGCGGTGCGCTTCCGCCGCGCCGACTACCTCGGCGATCCCTCCGTGGGGCTCTCAGATGCGGTGCGCATGAAGGTTGAGCGCGAGACGGGCACGCTGCCGACGGGCCCTATCCGCCTGCTCACGCAGCTGCGCACGTTTGGACACTGCTTCAGCCCCGTCAGCTTCTACTACTGCTTCACGCCACAGGAGCAGCTCGAGGCGGTCGTGGCGGAGGTGACGAGCACGCCTTGGGGCGAGCGCCACGCCTACGTGCTGGCGCGAACGGCCGACGGAGGCGTGCTCGCGGGCGAGTTTGAGAAGAAGCTGCACGTGTCCCCTTTCATGGGGATGAAGCAGCGCTACCTCTGGCGCGTCGCCGCGCCCGGCAGCAGCCTGTCGGTTCACATCGAGAGCCGGGAACGCGAGCGGCGTGCCTTCGACGCGACGCTCGCACTGCGTCGCTCAGCGCTCACGCGCGGCAGCCTGACCGGCGTCACCGCTCGCTACCCGGCGGCAACGCTTCGCGTGCTGGCGCTGATCTACGGCCATGCGCTTGCGCTCAAGCTCAAGGGCGTGCCCGTCCATCATCGTCCGCAGGTGCCGGCATGATGCCCTCACAGCGCCTCGCGCGTCGCGTCGTGCTCGGCCTGCTGGCCCACCTGCAGTCCGGCCAGCTGACAATCGTCGAGGGCGGGGAGCGGCTGGTGTTCGGGCATGGCAGCCCGCAGGCGAGGGTGGAGGTTCGCTCACCGCGGCTCTGGCCGATGCTGCTGCACGGCAGTCGCGGCATGGCCGAGGCCTACATGGAGGGACTGTGGTTGTCACCCGATCTGACCGCCGTGGTGCGCGTCGGTGCGCGCAACGTCACCGCGCTGGACTCCTGGCGTCGCCGTCTCGCGCCGGCGCGGGTCCCGCTGCAGACGGTGCGCGGCATCCGCGCACGCAACACGCACGCGCGCAGCCGCCGCAGCATCGCCGCCCACCACGACCTCGGCAATGAGTTCTTCGAGTTGATGCTCGATGAGACCATGATGTACTCCTCCGGCTACTTCCCGCGCCGCGGGATGACGCTCGCACAGGCCTCGACCGCCAAGCTCGAGCTGGTGTGCGACAGGCTCGACATAGGTCCCGGGGACCGTGTGCTCGAGATCGGCACGGGATGGGGTGGCTTCGCCGTGCATGCCGCGAGCACGCGGGGCTGCGAGGTCACGACCACCACGATCTCGCGCGAGCAGTACGAATACACTCAGGCACGCGTACGGGCGGCCGGAGTCGAGGATCGGGTGAGTGTTCTCTGCGAGGACTATCGCGATCTGCGCGGGAGCTACGACAAGCTCGTGTCGATAGAGATGATCGAGGCCGTCGGCTGGCGCGATTTCCACACGTTCTTCGCGCGCTGCTCGGACCTTCTCTCTCCCGACGGCAGCATGCTGCTCCAGGCGATCGTCATCGACGACCGCGCCTATGCGGTCGAGAAGGCCTCACGGAGCTTCATCCGCACGCACATCTTCCCCAACGGCTGCCTGCCCTCGCTCGAGGTGATAGCGCGTTCCGTCGCCCGGCGCACGGACATGCGAATGGTGGGAATGAGGGACCTCACGCCACATTACGCCGAGACGCTGCGGCGCTGGCGCGGCAATTTTGAGAGTGCAAGCACTCGCCTGGCCCATCTCGGTTACGACGAACGCTTCCGGCGGCTGTGGCGAATGTATCTCGCCTACTGCGAGGCCGGCTTTGACGAGGGACGCATCGGTGTCGTGCAGATGCATCTGGCCAAGCCACGGTGGCGCGAATTCGCCGGCCTCGCGAAGGCGGGTGAGGCGCCGCTCGCGCTCGCGTCCTAGTTGGTTGAGGCGCGGCAGGCCGCGGCGATCGGGCCGATCTGGGTGCGCGGCGGCGTGACGATGGTCGCCGCCGACGGTCTCGAATACGGGCGGGCGCAACCGGGCGTCACACTACCGCTGCGGGCAATCCTCGAATAAGCCGTTCTGCTTGGGCGACCCATACCCACATCGGCTTCGGGGGACACCCCGACGCACACTAGGCTCGGATCGCCGAGCCGTTGGGTCCGCCCACAACGCCGAAGGCAAGGAAGGCAAGCAGCACCCCGAAGGCAAACAACCCGCAGGTCCCGAAGGCATGGAAGACGAGCGGGGAGCGCGGCCGGGTTAACGTCGCTTAGCGGCCCGCTCGGATCGCGCGGGCGGGCGCGATGGGACGGCGCCCTCCAAAGGTAAAGCCATCGGACGGACGCATCTGCGTCTTCCTCGAGGGGCGGATGCTCGCCGATACGACCAGCTCTCAACGGGTGCTCGAGACGAGTCACCCGCCGGTCTACTACATTCCGCTCGCGGATATCGTCACCGGAGCGCTCGAGCCGTCACGCGGGCGCGGCAGCTATTGCGAGTGGAAGGGGGAGGCAATCTACTACGACGTGATCGGACCCCAAGGTTGCCACGTCGAGCGGGCGGCGTGGGGTTATCCCAAACCGTCTCCGGGCTTCGAGGACCTAATCGGTACCGTGGCGTTCTATCCGGGCTCAATGGATGAATGCACCGTCGACGGCGAGCGCGTAAGCGCGCAGGCCGGCGACTTCTACGGAGGATGGATTACCAGCGACGTTGTCGGCCCGTTCAAGGGCGGCCCCGGCACGCGCGGCTGGTAAAGAGGGATTGCTTACTCCTCGCACAGCGCCCGGCAAGATCGTTGGAGCTGGCCGTGCGTTCTGCATTCCCGCGGGAGCGGCCGTCTCGGTCGGTCGCCTCATAGCTCGCCGGCCAGGCCAGCGACTAGCCAAACGAGCGCTCCCGCGCCCACGAGACGACGGAACCAGTTAACCCCGCCTATCGCCTCCTCCCATGCCCACACGCCGAGGCCGATGGTGAAGACAGCGCGGCCGACGTCGTGCGCTGCGTCGTCGGCCACGGCGGCCAGTCCCCACCCCGCGAACGCGAGGAGTAGCGGCGGGTTCGGGAACTGCGCGATGGCAAAGCCGCGCGGCCAGCCCACCTGGCCGCGCCGCCATAGCTCGGCGACGGTCACTGCGCGCATGTTCGCAGGCTGTAGGCGAGTTGGGCAGTTCCACGTCGTCCGGGCGAGCATGGAGTGCAATCCTCGCTCGGGCGACGGCTCAGCTCATGAAGCATCCTCGATGAGGTGCATAATTGAAGACATGAGCGACTCCGTGACGCTGACGGCGGTCTTTACGCCGGACGAGAACGGCTGGACGATGGCCCAGCTGGCCGAGTGGCCGGCGATCGTCACATGCGCGCCGACCGCGGAGGAGGCGCGGGCGATGCTGCTGGATGCTGCGCGCGAGATGATTGCGTCCTACCGCGACGAGGGTCGTGAGCCGCCGATTGGTGGCGGACACGTCGAAGCGCTGACGATCAACCTCGCCGCTTGAAGCGCCGAGACCTCGAAGGCCATCTGCGCGACCATGGTTGCGAGCCGATTCGTGAGGGCGCCAAGCACGCGATCTGGGCCAATTCTGCGCGGGATCTCCGAACCCCTGTCCCGCGTCACCGAGAGATTCCCCTAGGTACGGCCCGTGCCGTCTGCCGGCAGCTGGCCGTACCGCCTCCGGCCGGTTCGCGCTGAAGCATCCGGACGCCTGCTTGCGCCAAGGCGTCTCCTCGATGCTGGTCCCGATGTAGTCGACGTCTTCGCGGGTGGTGGTGACGACGGGAGGAAGCTCGGTACGGTCACCCAGCCGCGCGAGGATTGCAACGTTGGAGGCGACGACGTCGTGCGGGCGCAACGGTGCTCGGAGCGTTCCCGGAGTTGAGCGCGCAGAGGATGCGAGCGTCTCAGTCGCGACGAACCAGCCGGGAGCCGGACCGCGCGAGGCGGTCCGTTGAATGAGTCAATCAGACCGGCCAGGGGCGTCTAGCTATCTGTCGCTGGCTGCCATTCCGCGACCTCCTTTCTGGGGTGGACTCGACTCGAAATCGTGTCAGGGCGAATCCCAACGCGACGTCGACTCTGAGACCTCACGTTGCCGTGACGAGGACTCGCTCACTCGAAGCTACGGCTGGGTCGAGCCGGAGCAGCGGGGGAGGCGAGCCCGTAGACCCCAGCGCCGAAGCCAAATTTCAGCAAGTTGGCAGGCTCGGATCCGGGTCGCCGATCTCTGGGCGTGGCCCGACGTGCTCGCGCAGATCCGCTGAAAAGGCCGCCCAGTCGAGCCCAGTTGGGCGATTTTAGCCCACAATTTGGCCCACCGCCCGACGAATCGACGCGAATCCTGGCGACTCATTGGCCAGCAAAAAGACAAAAAGACAAAAAGACACCGATTTGCAGGGAAAACCCCGGAATGGGCGCGGCGGGTTTCGAACCTGCGACCTCTCGCGTGTGAAG
>CAWFAC010000008.1:0-607485 GCA_963813625.1 uncultured Solirubrobacteraceae bacterium | reverse complement strand
GACGCTCTTCTCGAACGTGTCCACAAGTGTGAGTAGCTCGCTGCATTCCCAGACCCGTCCCCATTTGCGCTCGTTCAGCTTCGTGAGGACGCCGGCCTGCTCGAGCTGGGCGATGGCGTTGCCGACAGCGACGTGAGACTTGCCGGTGATCTGCTGGGCGGCGGGCACGTCGATGATCGGCTGCTCGGGCAAAGCACTGACGAGTTCGCGTATGGCTGCATCTCTACGCGGCTCGCCCAGGCGCTTCAGCCATGCGGCCTGGAGGTCTTCGATGCTTTGCGCGAGTCGCTCGGCTTCGCTCGCTGCGCGAGCAGTTGCATGGGCGAACCGCGCACACCAGCTGCTGAGGTTTCCTTGACTGTAGGCGCTGAGGCCACCGACGTAGTTCTTTGGCTCACTCCCGAGTACGAGGCTGATCGGAGGGATGTAGTTGCTGATCTCTCCACGACGTCGCAAGACCGTGTAGATGAGCGCGCGCCCGGTGCGCCCGTTGCCGTCTGCAAACGGGTGGATGTTCTCGAACTGGGCGTGCGCGATGGCCGCTTGTGCCACGGCGGCGAGGTCGCTTCGGGTGATGAACAGGCACAGATCCTCCACGAGTGCGTGCATCTGCTCAGGGGGAGGACCGACATAGGTCGCGCCGATAGGGTGGTAGTCGTTGCCGCCGATCCAACCCTGCTTGGCGCGAAGTACGCCGGCGATCTCGCGGTCGTCGGTGAACCGCAACAGCTTGCGATGGATGTCTTGAATGTCGGCGACGGTGAACGGCTCGGCGCTTGTGCCCAAGTCGATCGCGCGCTCCATCGCTTCGACGTTCCCCAGGACTTCTGCGGCGCGGGTGTCGCCTCGTCGCTCGCCTGCGCGAGCGTACGCCGCCCGTGCCAGCCGCCGGTGCGAGATCTTTACTCCCTCGATTCGGGATGACGCCGCGCTCTCGGTGCGCAGCAGGTTGCGCGCAAGCGCCGCCAGCGAGGTCAGGTGCGGGCGCGTGTCATTGAGGTGGCCCAATGCCTTCGTCGCCTCGGCAACCGCGCCGACCGCTTCGCCGTCGAGAGTAAACTCGTGTACGGCGATCGGGTCTGGGATGAAGACGTCGTAGGCTCCGCCACGCTGTCCGCCGGGCGGTGCTGTCGGGTCGGTAGGCCAGTATCGCTGTTCGTGATGCCCGAGAGGTCTCGTGGTCGCAGTCTGGGTGGTGGGCGGCATCGTGTTCCTTTCAGAGCCTCGCCTGCTTTGTAAGGATAGCGACTGATCCTTTCGGTGCCGTTGACGCTTCGAAAGGTCGTTCACGGAGCCGGAGCGATGAGATCCGGCCCGGCCACGCATATTCCTCACTATTTTGGTGTCGTACCAATTTTCGTACCAATCTGAGCGAATCTGGCCGAATCTGGCCGCAGGCCGGCGCCCGGGGCCAGTCTCGCGGCAAGCGGGGGTCTTGACAGAATATGCGGTATGCTGCATAAATACTGGATGACCCCACTACTGGAGTTCTGCGATGGCCACGAAGTTCGACGACTACATCAGCGAGGTTGAGGAGAGGGCGAAGGCCGCTGGCCCGGAGGCCATCGCCCGGTGGGATGCCTTCAACGCTCACTACGCGATGGCCCGTGAGGTACGCGAGCTGCGCAAGGAGCGCCATCTCACGCAGAAGCAGCTCGCCGCCGCCTCCGGTATCAACCAGGCCGAGATTTCGCGGATCGAGCGCGGCCAGACCAACCCGACCGCCAGCACGCTTGCGGCACTACTGGCGCCGCTGGGTGCCCGCGTCGGAGTAGTCCCGCGCGAGAAGCGCGACCCGGCGCACGTGTAGGAGGAGTCTCAGCGGCCGCGGCGTTCGGCCTCGTCCTCGCACGCCTGCTGGTCGCCGTAACAAGGAGGGCGCAGCCCGACGCCTCCGGCGCAGGTAGCGGCGGCCACCGACTGCCGCCCCCGCTATGGCCTTATCGGTAACGGTGGCCGCAAGATCGTCGAGGTCGGCGGCCTCGGCGAAGGCGCTTGATACGAGCGCCGTCATTCGTACCTGGGGTGTGTTCGGTCGAGTTCGATTCTCAGGTGGAATCGTTGAGCGACGCCCTCTCGCGGCCGAACTCGACCCGTGCGCCCTCATGGCGGGTGCCGGACTGCTGCGGAGGTCATCTCCCTCCTGAACCCGTGGGACCGCTGTTGACGTCGCGGTGCCTGGTGTGCGCAGGATTACGTGGTGTTGCCCTCGCCGTCTTCTGTCGCGGAAAACGCTGGCATGACCTCGTGCGCGAACCGTCGCAGCTGCTCCTTGCCGCCAAGCACGGTGAGCAGGATGTAGCGAGCGCCGGCAGCATTCAACGTCGCCAGCTTGGCGCCGATTTCCTCAGGTGTTCCATAGAGCGCGTGCTCCTCTGTGCCGCCGCTCTTTCCCGCGTAGGCGAGCACATGCGAGCCGCCCTTGCGTGCAGGCGAGCGGGACACGCTCACCGTGCGCTGGGTGTACTTGGCTTGGCGAGCAAGAGCGGCTTCGGCGTCCGCCCGATCCCTCGCGACGTATAGCTGGCGCGCCACGACGACTCCCATCCGATCGAACGGTCGCCCGTGCGCTTCACGCTCGGCGCGGTAGAGCGTCATGCGCTCGCTGATCTGCTCGGGGGACGCGTACTGGTCGAGCATCAGATTGAAGCCGCGCGCGGCCGCTTTGCGGATCGATGCCGGGCTCCCGGCGGCCATCCAGAGCGGCGGGTGCGGTCGCTGCGCGGGCGGCGGCTCGACCACGATGTCCTCGAAGCGCCAGAAGCGCCCATGGTGCGAGAAGCGGGAGCGCTCAAGCCAGGATCGTGTGATGAGCGCGACAGCCTCCTCAAAACGTGCCTCCGCCTCGTCCGGCGGGATCTGGAAGCCGGTGAACTCGCTGTGGCGATAGCCCTTCCCGACACCGAAGTCGAGTCGGCCGCCGGAGACCAGATCGAGCGTCGCCGCCTGCTCTGCCAGCAGGACTGGGTTGTGCCAGGGCAGCACCATCACGGCCGAGCCGAGGCGCAGTCGGGTGGTGCGCATGGCAAGGCAAGTGAGCAGCATCAGCGTGGCGGAGACCTGGTTCCAGCCGGTGAAGTGGTGCTCGACCAGAAAGCTCGAATGAAAGCCGAGCTCCTCAGCCTCGACGTTGAAGTCGAGATAGTCGCGGAAGCCTTGGCCGGTCTCGGGGGGAAGATCGTCGCCGTTCGCCTGCGCTGAGCAGAAGAGACCAAACCTCATCGGCTAGGGCCGCGGCACGGCCGACAACGCCGCTCCTTGAGGCTGCAGCGGTCGAAGCTCGAAAGTGCTAGGCCGACGCACGGATTCGCGCGTCACTACCTGCAGCCTCGCCACGCGCCAGAGAGGAGGCTCACTTGGCGGCTGAGCCCCCATTCACGACGCAATGGTACAGCCCGGCGGACGGCGAAACCGCTCTTGCTAGAGGGAGCGCGACGAGAGAGCCCGGCTCGGCGAGCCGGTCCTGGTGGCGTGCTGTCGACGATGAAGCGCATCGGGCTGTTGCGCGGCATGAGCTGGGAGTCCTCGGCCGAGTACTACCGATTTATCAACGAAGCGACCCGCGACCGCCTCGGAGGGCTGCACTCGGCCGACTGCGTACTGCGCTCGGTGGACTTCGCCGACATCGAGGAGATGCAGAGCCGGGGCTCCTGGCCGGAAGCGGGCGAGCTTCTCGCTGCTGAACCTCGCTCGCTGGTTGCCGCCGGCGCTGAGCTGCTCGTGCTTTGCACGAACACCATGCACAAGGTCTCTGGGGCGATCGTCGCCGCCGTCGAGATCCCCTTCCTACATATCGCTGATGCGACAGCCGACGCGATCGCCGAGGCGGGGATCTCCACAGTAGGACTCCTGGCGACGGCTTACACGATGGAACAGGACTTCTACGTCGGGCGGCTACGCGAGTGGCATGGAGCGAATCGGCCCCCCGCTATTGGAGAAGCCCCCGATAATCCGGGGGTTTTTTCGTTCGGGGCACCCCAGTTGCGGGGTCGGGGCGGGGTGCAATTTAGAAAAAACTCTGCCCCGCGCGCTACCCGAGTGACGGAGGTGTCGCCCGCAGGGAGGGACCACGAGCGGGCAGCGGCCGCTCATGCCGGCGCGGCTCCGGTCTGGCGAAGCTGCTCGAGGCCGTCGAGGATGAGATCTAGCCCCCATGCGAACTCGACGGCGTTGTCGTACCCGGACTCGGGGAGCTTCGTAGCGATCTCGACCAGATACGGGTAGTTCTCAAGCGCGCCGATCGTCTCCGCCCGCCTCTGCGCGGCTTCTCCGGCACTGTCGGGGGTCTCGAACGCTAGATCCCTTTCCTCCAAGGCGAACCCGTAGATGTAGGCGTCCTGGACCGAATAGGCGTGGACCGCCATCTTGAACGAGAAGCCCGCCTTCCGTAGGCAGCCCATCACCGCGTTGTGGTTGCGCAGGTTCGCCGGCCCCGGGTGTCGCGACTCCATCTTTCCTGTCGCCCAGCCGTGGCGCTTCAGCGCCTCGCGCGTGGAGATCGCCCGGCGCCGCATGGCGGACCTCCAGTCAAGGTCCCCAGAAGGGAGCTCGATCTCGCTGAAGACGATGTCGACCATGCCATCGAGGAGCTCCTCCTTGTTCGCGACGTGCTTATAGAGCGCCATTGGCACGACGCCGAGCTCCTGTGCGAGCCCGCGCATGCTGAACGCTTCGAGCCCGGCCTCGTCGGCGAGGGCGACGGCGGCTTGCAGCACACGAGCGCTGCTCAGCGGTTTCCGGGTCGCGATCTTCTGTTTTGTCATTGGCCTTGACAAGTGTACACCGTACACCTATAGTCCCACAGACGAGTGTACGCCGTACACCTCACAGAAAGGCATCTCATGAACCCCGACGCGTCGTATCCCGTCCAGTACTCGGTCGACTACCCGGACCGGCCGCTCAACCGCCTGACCACTTTCTTTCGCCTGTTCATGGTCATCCCGATCGCGATCGTGCTCGCCCTCATCGAGGCCGGCGGCTACGCCTACGGTGGCGGCAGGGCCGCCGGGGCTGTCGGCGCTGCCGGCCTGGTCGTGCTGCCCACGCTGCTGTTGATCCTGTTCCGGCAGAAGTACCCGCGCTGGTGGTTTGACTGGAACCTCGAGCTGATGCGGTTCTCCGCCCGGGTTGGCGTCTACCTGGCGCTGATGGAGGACCGCTATCCCTCCACGGACGAGCATCAGGCGGTGCATCTCGAGTTTGCCTATCCGGACGCGCGCAACGACATCAACCGCTGGCTTCCGCTGGTTAAGTGGCTGCTGGCCATCCCGCACTACGTGGTGCTGTTGTTCCTTTACATCGCCGCGTTCTTCGTTGTGATCGCGGCCTGGTTCGTGATCCTGTTCACCGGTCGCTTCCCGCGCGGGATGTTCGACTTCCTCGTCGGCGTCGGCCGCTGGACCAACCGGGTGATCGCGTACGCGCACGTGCTGGTCACCGATCGCTACCCACCGTTCCGTCTCGCGCCGTAGGTTTCGCGGTCGGGTGCGGGGAGGCGACGGCCGTGATCAGGCCTGGGCCCAAATAGTGCCTGATCACGGTTCTCAATCCGCAAACAAGCAATGTGCCCGCCGCCTTATCCGCGCGCCCGGGCGTCGAGCGACCGCCTCGCTACTACTGCCAGGCGTCCTCGACTTCCAGCTGCAGCTCGACTGCTGGTTTGAGAAGGCCAACGGCCGAGGGCACCGCACGATCCGCGCCCGCTCGGTCGACCGGCTGGCCGGGGAGCACCAGGTCATGCGCCCGCTGCCGCAGCGTCCGCCGGATACCGACCGGCGGTGGCTCGCGCGGGTGCCGCCGGACCGTATCTGCGGTTCGCCACCAACGACTACTCCCTCGATTCCGGCCTCGTCGGGCGTCGTGTGAAAGTTCGCGTCAGCCAACGGGAGCTCACCGCGACCGTCCGGGGGGATGGCTACTTCGCCAGTCGAGCGCGCTAGCGCGTGATCGCTTGACTCACGAGAACCAACTGGCGAACTGCTCTGTCGTGTCCACCCGGAGTTTCTCGCGGCCGAAGTAGGCGAGCTCCTCCCTGTTAGGTGGAGCGCCTCGCGTCGCCGGACGGCAAGCTATCCCTTGCTCGCCTGCATCCCAGGCGAGCTGTCCGATCGGTTGGCATACGCGGTGGGCGATGATCTTGCCTCGGCTGTCGAGAGGGTATGTGGTGGGGAGGTTCGCGCTGCGCAGTCCAGCGTCGGTCACGCCATTGACGTAGGTCTCGTCGGGAACCGTCGTTGCGACCAGCACGGGCCCGGCCTCCGGCAGAATGTCCTCCGGGCGGATGCCGCGATCCTCGAGGCGGGCGTGAACCAGCGCTCTCGCCGAGTCCAGCGACGCGTTGAGGTAAACGACGCCGAACGCTCCTGGTGCATTCCAACGACCGCCACGAGTGCGTGAGTACTCGCCGGACAGCGGGTCACGCCAGCAAGGGTCCGCTACGCGCCCATAGGGGCCGCCGCGACGCACGTGGCGCACTACGCCGCTGCAGCCCAGTCGAACGCGTTGCGGAGCTCGCCGAGGACTAGTGCCTCGTTGCCGGCCGTGATGGCCTCGAGGATCGACCGGCCTCCGTAGGCTGCCGCGGGGCGCCGCACGACGGCTGGGATGCGGTCTGTCTTGAGCTTCGCAGTGAGCAAGTCGACGATTGCGTCGAGCGTCGCGAGCTTCTCCCGACGCTCTCCAGGAACACCGCGTGCTTCCCATTGTTCGATCGCCTGGCGACGTACGCCGAACAGATGGGCGAGTTCAGTGCGACTGACGCCGAGCACCGACGCGACGCGGTCGAGGGGACTCCTGACGCGCGCCAGCTCGTCACCGACCGCGCGATAGAAGCGCATGGCCTCATCGTCGCTTAGTGCCCAGGCCGGCAGATGGTGCTCGCGCGGAATCGTCAGTGGCTTGGTGTCTCGGAGCATCGAGCGAAGTTGTGCGACAAACGCCACCGCCGTGCCTCGGCCGACGCCGAGCGTCCCTACCCACTCGCTGAACGGCGCGCTCATGGCCTCCTGGTCCAACGCGGCTTTGAGCCAGCGCACAGATCCATCGCCCTTGATGCCGCTTGCCTTCACCTCGCCAAGCAAGATGACGTTGTGCGCCTCATCGACGACGATCAGGTCAGGACGCGCCTTCCCGACCGCATCGAGCATTTGGCTTCCCAGCCGTCGGTAGGCGTCGACGTAGGCCCGGACCTGGGCACGCTCGCCTCCGAGGGCATCGGGCACGCTGGACTCAATCTCGCTCAGCGCTGTCCGCGCGATCTCTTCGGCCGCGTCGGCAACCCTCTCGGGTGCACGCTCGGAAAGGACTGTCTCGGCGAGACTGTTGGGGGTCATGGGCACCTATGGTAGCGCAAGCATTTCGCAAGCGCAAGCTAAACGCAAGCTCTAGATTAGGGACCGATCACGCGCTGGGTGGCCACCGAACCATCGTCAGCACCGCTGAGGGAGGGCCGGGAACCGCCGCGTACCCTGGTGGGGTCCGTCGGCGCTCCATCCGCTTGGCAGATGCGGTTGTGGGGCCTCCGGCGTGGCCTCGGGTGCTTGCGGCATCACCGCGGGCTTGCCAACCGGATCGCGCTGATCGACGTAGCTCTGAGCCCAAGCGAGCCACGGCGAAGTCTCCTCACGATCGCCATGCGCCGCTTCCATCGCCGAGATGTAGCTGCGCAGTCGCTGTATCTCCGCGCAGGCTCTCGCTTGCTCGCTTAGCTGTTCGACGCGATGCTCCTCGACGAGTCTCTCCTTGGCCTGGTCCATGAGCACCAGCCACTTGCGTTCCCGCTCTTCGGCCGCGAGCCGGGCTCTCGGCCGCTCTCTCACTTTCGATGCGCTGGATCTCGACGGCTTCCTCCGCCATCACGATCCGTTCCTCGTGCCGTCGAGCAGGTCGAGGCATAATTCTTGACGGCCGTGTACGAGAAAAGCCGCCGGTCTGCGCGACCATCTTGAACGAAGCCGAGAATCGCTGCGATCGCGCGGGATCCGGCTCCATCGTGGGGGCAGGAGGAGCTACGGCCGCCGACGCGTCAACGTCAGTGCCCCAGGGGCCGGTAGCCTTGCTCGAGTGTCCCACCGGGCGTCTGGGGCGAAGCTCGGCGGCCGCTCGCAAGTAACTCGTAGCGACAGTGTCGAGTGCTAGCGGCCGGATCGGTGTTTGCGATAACGCGCTACGGCGATGGCAGCCCGGGATCTCGGTGGCCGGAGGGCTGGCCATCGTAGATACGAGGGCTTTCGCCGGTGATCGCGGCGTTCACTCGGACTCCTCGGCGGGCGTATTTGACAGCCACTGAGGGGGCGTCCAGTCCCCCTCAGGGTCCGTGGTTTGCCCCACCTCGATCAGATAACCGTCGGGGTCGCGGATGTAGCAACGGATCTCGTACTGGTGCTGCTTCGGCGGCGTCAGGAATTGAGCACCACAGGCGCTCCATTCGGCATACACGGTCTCGATGTCCTTGACCCGGATATTGAGGAAGCTGCTAACCCGGTCGAGGTCGCGTGGCGTCTCGAGGGTGACCGCGGGCTTGTCGTCGGTCGGGCCTCCACCCCGATTGATGACGATCCAGCTGTTGGCAAGCGCGACGTTGGTCGGCTCTCCCGAACGGGCCACCGTGCCGCCGAGCACCTCGGTGTAAAAGCGGCGGGAACGCTCTACATCATCGGAGACGATGAAGTGGGTCAAGACCAGCTCCTGGTCCGGGGTGCTCATGCTGACCTCCCTTGTGAATTGATTCCATAGCGGTGCCTTATACCTCAGAGGCTTGGGCTGTCCACGTCACGCGTCTCGAGGCCAGGGAGGCGTGGGCACTGGTCCAGATCTGGTCCGAGCAGCGACTCACCCAGCAATGTGGGAGGGTCGTGCGGATCACGAGGATTCGAGGAGCTGCTTCGCGCGCGCTAGCGCCTCGGCCAGGCTGTGCGCGCTGACAACGACCGCGCCGCCATCGCTCCGGGGCTCGATCCTGAGAACCAGCTCGCCGTCCTCGAGCCGCGTAAAGCCAAAGAGCCTGTCGCCCGCCCAGAACTCGGCGGTCCCGAACTCGGCCTCCTCAGGGCTCACGACGCTGACGTCGAGTTCGTGCGAAGCGTGCATCTTTCCAGTCGGTCGGGTGGTGCTCATGAGCCTACTGCCCACGACGGGCCGAGGTCGCGAGCCCGCGGCGGCCGAGGTCGGCGAGCGCCCGACACGAGTGCTTCCGCACGGATGCGACCTGGTGATGACTGCTCCGCCGGACACGGGAAGCCTCGAAGTCCTCCACCGACTGGCCTCGCCCAACGCCACCTGAGCCTGGGCGTCCTGCGGCAGGCAACCCCGTCGCTAAATGGCCAATCAGACGCTTGCCATGCGCGGTGCGCCTGGCCCCAGACGTCCGCTCAGCCCGCAAAGCACAAACGCGCAGAGCCCGACCGACCTGCGGCGCTGCCGGATAGGATCAGCGCCGATCAACCTTAGTCCGGTCGATCCTCTCGGAAACCCACACCTCGAGAATCGGAGCGTACGACGTGTCATCCGCACCGAACTGGGCCGAGCAGCTAACCGCGATCGCGACCGCTGTCGGGGCCGTTGGATTGCTGGGTGCAATTGTTGCCGCGGTCTATGCCGGACAGCAGGTCCGGGAGGCAAGGACAAGCCGCCAGGCACAGATGGCGGCAGAGTTCTTTCGTCGCTGGGATGAGGACGCCCTCGTCGAAGCGAGACGCTTGCTCGGCAGGTTTGAAACTCAGGAGGAACTTAGCGTCGCGTTTCAGGGGTACGTTGCTGCCGATGCCCCTGAGGCGTACGTGCTCTATCGCGAGCTCGATTACTTCGAGCAGTTGGCCGCACTCGAGGCGCGGGGTGCCTTCGACTTCGAGTTGATCAAGCTCTTGCTCGGGCGCACGCTGATCGAGCGATGGGACATGTGGAAGCCGGCGATCAACGCTGCGCACGGCGTCGGGGTGTATCCCCTGTTCGAGGCCCTCGCCTCGAAGATGCGCAATGCCCTAGGGGATTCAGGCTCACGAACCGACGCGTAGCGGTTCGAGTGCTCGTGGAGCGTCGAAGAACGCGACGCTCATCGACGGAACGACGTGCAGCGCGCCATGCCGGCCCTGCTGCGAGCGTCTGAATAAGGCCCCTCGATCATGCTCGATCCCGCCGACCGGGAGGATGGCGGGAGGAGACGCCGAGACTTTCGCAAGCCGCCGCGTAAGCAGGCGTGGTCGGGTCCCGAGCCCGTGCTGTTCAGGATCGTCCGGTGCAGCAGCGCGAGTGGCGTCCGCGGACACGCTCGCAACCCCGTCCGAACCGCCAGCCTGCGCTGTTCGGCTAGCCGCGGCTTCTCGGCTGACGAGTCCCCGCCTAGGCTCTTCGCGACCTCCTCGGCCTTCGAGCATGTGCTGTGCTCGTACAGGCGGAAGGGCACTAGCACCGGGGCCGGTATGGTTGGCCCGGCCCGTGTGCGCAGGTCAGACAGTGCGACAGCCATGCCCCTAGCCGGCGCTCGCGCGCCGCGCGTGTCGCTCACCGCGCTCGCCGCAGTCGGCGCGTGCGCGTTTGTCGCTTGCGCATCGGTGTGCGCCATCGGAGCGCAGGCGTCGTCGCAGACGTGCGCCACGCTGAGGGGCAAGCGCCTGCTGAGCAGCCATGCGATCAAGCTCGTGGAGCACACCGAAGAAGCGCGGGGCGTGGTCTACGCCTGCGTTGGGCCCCGCGGGCGCGTGCACCTCCTGGGCGAGGCCAGCGATGACACCGTCAGCAGCGCCTACGGAGTTACGGTGCTCGGGGGCGCGGGCATGTGGTTGGCGCTGGACTTCAGAAACCAGATCGGCTCCCACACGTTCGAAGAAATTGGAAAGGCTTGCCAGGCCGCCAGCGGTAGGTGCTACCGCTTCTTCGCGGAAGGCTTTCCAGAACCCAGCCTCGAAGCAGAAGTCCCGCAGCTGCGGTTCTCCCTGCAGCGCGTGGTAATCAACAAGTTCGGACAGCTCGCACTCGCGGTCGCGAACTACGACACCGTGCAGATCATCGGTTTTGGCTCTGGCGGCGCGCAGCGGCTGCTCGACAGCGGACCGCAGGCGCAGATACCCTCCGCCTCGCTGCGGCTCGAAGGCCATACGGTGCACTGGCTCGATGCGGGAGCGCCGCGCAGCGCCTCACCGTAGAGCGAGGCGGCCGGCTTGCCGCCGAGCGTCGCTTCAAGGCAGGAGAGGGAGCGGACGCCACACGGCGACGCCTGGATCGGCGCGGCGCGCACGGTTGGGAAAGCCGCGATCCGCGCGATCGGCGACCGACCGGCAGCTTGGCTAGCGTGCTGCGCTAGATGTTCCTTCCATCAAAGACAAGCGTCTGTGCTGCCGTGATCGCCCTGTTTGCGGGTGGCGTGTATTCCGCATCAGCGTCGGCTGTGCCCGTTACGGCCTGTGGTCTGGTTTCAGCTTCGACACTCGCAAGCAGGCTGGGCATGCATCGGTTTGTTGAGGTAGCGTCGACTATCCCGGACGTGGGACTCGGAGGAAGGCTGACTGAATGTCGGATCGACGCCTGGACTGGGAGCAGATCCAACGCTTCCTACACCACCGGCACGTTCGCAAGGCTGGCAATCGAAACCGCGGAAGAAGACGTCGGCAGCCAGTACGCCGCGCACTGGGTAAATGGAGGTGCGCTTCAGACCCGTACTGAACGCGAAGAACGGTCCCGAGAAGTTGACCTAGACGCCGAAGGGTATGTCAGAGAGCGCGCTGTGGGAGACGAACTGTGGGACCACGCCTATGCGGACTCTCCGGGATTTGACCTTTCAGGGTACGGCGAAGTCGACGGTCACGGCAGGCGCGACATCCTGGTGACTTGGCGCGCGTCGCAGCCGATCGGGCGCTCCGTCTCGGTGAATCTGGTTCTCGACGAACGCGCGCGAGCCTTCCACGAGCTCAACGCGATAGCGAAGGTTCTCGTTCCCGCGTTCACTGTCTCGGCTGGCGAATTCGGGGCGCCCGGCCCACCGTCAACGGAACCCGTATGGCGTCCGCCCCAGCGATACAAGTACTGTCCCACGGCACGCGTCAAGGGCCTGGGCTCGGCCATCTACCACCATTTCGAAGTGCTCCACACTTCTTGCGCGGAAGCGGCGACTGTCATGCGACGGTACGCCTACGGGGAAACCTCACCGCGCTGGTCCCGGCACGTGGACGGCTGGACCGTCGAAGAACCGGGCACGTTCGCGTATTACGGGCATCGTGGCCGCGCGAGCTTCGTCTGCTATTCCGATCCCGATGAATGAGCGCGGTGGGTGACGCCGTGGTCCCGAACCGCGTGGACCTCGCCTCGTCTACAGCATCTCAGGGCCTGCGAGCGCCGCGCCGAAGGCGCGCGTCCCACCCTTATGACCGCTGCTCGCGCGGGTAGCCGGTTGCAAGCATTGGTATCCCGCTGTGGGCCGTGGTTGGGCAAATTGGCACGGTTCGCTGCCTGACTCTGTCGATGACGAATCCGAGTGCGCCACCGGGCATCTCAATGAGGCGGATTCTTCTACCGCTTGCGCTGACGCAGTTCGTCGCGAGCTTCGCCGGCTCGAGCATGAACGTCTCGATCAGCAGCATCAGCGAGGACCTAGACACGACGGTGCACGGCGTGCAGACCGCGATCACGCTTTTCCTGCTGTGCATGGCGGCGCTGATGATCCCCGGAAGCAAGCTGACGGACATTCTGGGGCGCAAGCGATGCCTGACCGGAGGTCTCACCGTATACGGCATCGGGGCCGTGGTGGCGGCGCTCGCCCCTAGCTTGGGCGTGCTGGTCCTCGGCTACTCGGCGTTCGAGGGCCTGGGCTCGGCGCTGATGATCCCGCCGATCTACATCCTCGCGACGGTGCTGTTCGGGGACCTGGAGTCGCGTGCTCGAGCCTTCGGCGTGATCTGCGGCATGGGCGGCATCGGCGCGGCGGCCGGACCTTTGATCGGCGGTCTGATCACGACCGCGATCAGTTGGCGCGTTACGTTCCTTCTGCAGGCGGCGATCGTCGGACTGATCGTGCTGCTCTGCCGCGGGCTCATCGATCCGCTGCCGCCCGACAGGAGCCGGCGGTTCGACACGCTCGGTGCCGTGCTGTCGGCAGCCGGCATGTTCTTCGTCGTGATGGCGATTCTGCAGATCGGCGCAAACGGCCTGCTCGTCGCTTTGTTCATGGTGCTCGGGGCAGGCCTCCTGCTCTGGTTCTTCCTGCACATACGCTCGCTCGAGCGCCGGGGGATCGAACCGCTCCTGTCCACCGGCCTGTTCAAGAACCGCACGTCGAACCTGGCCCTAGTCACCCAGAACGTTCAGTGGCTGATGCTGATGGGAAGCTCCTTCGTGATCTCGGTCTACCTGCAGGTCGTGCGGGGCCACAGCGCGATCGAAACGGGGCTCATCTTCACGGCCGCCACGGCCGGAATCCTGGTGTCCTCACTCGCCGCCGAACGGCTGGCCAAGCGCCATGCCCAGAGCACGCTCATCCGCGCCGGCTTCGTCGTCACCCTGGTCGGCATCGGACTGCTGCTGGCGCTGGTCCGCGAAAGCTCCGGAGTCCTCACCTTCGTCCCCGGGCTGCTGTTCCTCGGACTGGGCATCGGCCTGATGCTCACGCCATCGGTGAACGTCGTGCAATCGAGCTTCAGCGAGGAGCGACAGGGCGAGATCTCAGGGCTGTCGCGCAGCATCTCCAACCTCGGCTCCTCGCTCGGCACCGCCATCGCCGGCACGATCCTCGTCTCCGACATCGCCGAAGGCAATCACGCCTACGTGCTTGCGATGGTGGCGCTGGCGGTGATAGGGCTGATCGGTCTCGCAGCCGCGATGTTCCTGCCCACCAATCCCGTTCCACAGCCTGACTGACGTTCCGGGCGGTTAGCCTGCGCGTAGCTCCGCCTCGACCGCCTCGTAGACATTCCCATAGACATGGTCTTGGCCTATCTGATCGATCACGCCGTCGGCGACGAGCATCGCGCGAACCTGCGGCTTCACGCGCGCGACGCGAAGCGCGGCATCCGATGCCTCGGCGAGACGGCGAATCTCGCCCAGCTTCTCGGAGCCCTGGGAGTCGATGAAGTCCACGCCGGCGAAGTCCAAGACGACCGCGCGAGGCCGGCGCTCGGCTTCGATCAGCTCGCGGATGCGTTCCTCGAGGGCTTCGGCTGTGGCGAAGGAGAGGCCGAAGTCCAGGCGCAGGATGATGACTCCGTCGAACGTCTCATCGCCTGGGTGCTCTCCGGCGTCGCGGAAGACCTCGGTGCCGGGCTCCCGACTGAGCAGCGGGATCTTCGGTGCGGTCGCGACATGGATGAGCCAGACCAGCGAGAGCACGACGCCGATCACGACACCCGCGAGGACACCGGCCGAGAGGACGCCCACGATGGCGGCGGTCGCGATCCAGAAATCGACCCTGGCCACGCGATGAAGGCGACGCAGCTCGCGCACGTCGATCATGCCGAATACGACCGCGTCGATGATCAGGGCGGCCAAGACGGGCTTGGGGAGGCTCGAGAAGACTGGCGCCAGCACGAGGAGGGTGAGTAGCACCAGCGCCCCCGTTATGAGAGACGCCACTGGTGTGCTGGCTCCCGAGGACTCGTTCAGCGAGCTGGCTGACAGGCTCGTCGAGACCGGCATCCCCTGAAACGCGCCGGCACCGACGTTCGCCATGCCCTGTGCGATCGACTCCTGGTTTACGTCGATGCGGTAGCGATGCCGGGTCGCAAACGCGCGAGCGTCCCCGGCCGTCTGTGAGAAGCCGATCAGCAGCAGTGCGGTCGCTGCGATGCCGATCGCCGCGGCGTGCGCCGTGAACACAGAGGCATCGGGGAGCACCGGCGATGGCAGGCCGCTCGGAACGTGACCCACGAGCGCCACCCCGTGACTGCCGAGATCGAAGAGCGTGGAGGCGATCAAACCTCCGACAACGAGGACGAGCGCCCCGGGAACCTTCGACGCAACGACACGCAAGCCGAAGACCACCGCCAGGGATACGAGCCCGACGATCAGCGTCGTGACGTGTGTGTCAGCCAGCGAGCCAAGCCACGAGCCGAGCTCCCGCCACGCGTTGTCTCCTTCAGTCGATGTACCCGTCAACTTCGGCAGCTCGCCGATAACCACGTCGATCGCCGCTCCCGCCAGAAATCCGGTGATCACGGCCTTGGAGAGGAAACGCGCGATCCACCCGAGGCGCAGCAGCGCCATCAAGAGGAACAGCGCACCGGTCACGAGCGTGATCGCCGCGACCAGCTCCGCGGCCTGCTCGCCGCCGATGCCGGTCACGAGTACCGCCCCTCCCGCGACGGCTGCCAGCGACGAGCTCGGCCCTGTCGAGATATGCCGCGATGTGCAGAACAGCGGGTAGATCAGGGCACCGGCCGCCGCAGCATATAGCCCGTTTTGCAACGGGATGCCGGCGATGCCGGCATAGCCAAGGTTCTTCGGGACGATGAGCGCCGTGACCGCCACCCCGGCGGTGAGATCTCCACGCAGCGCGCCGCGCGAGTAGTGCGGGAGCCAGCCGAGGATTGGCAGACGCTTCGACAGTCGCCGCTGCGTCCGGCGTTCCTCATGCGTGACGACCATTCCCCCCCAAGTATCCGCTGCTCAGAGCGCTGGCGCTGGCCGGCGACCCTGGACCGTTGCGCACATTTGCTTCCGCTGGGATTACGCGCGTGCCGGACAACGTCGCCCGCAGGATGAGTGTTTAGCTACGTCTTGGGAGTACGCCAGCTTTAGGCGCCCACCTGGGCGGTGATCTGGCCTGACTCGACCGCCGCGACAAGCTTCTGATAATCGCGCTCGTTCTGCTCGGCATAAGCGTGGGAGAACTCGACGATCGCGCGGTTGCCATCGAGCGCCGACTCGACGTGCAGCCAGCCCGGCAATGCCGAACTGGACTTGTTCGCGCTCCGCCTGGTCCCCTCCATCTTGAGAACATACCTTCGCGAAACCTGGGCAGTCTGGGCGGGTCCCGCTACCCAATGGGCGGCTACCAGGATCTGGACCGTCTCGAGCACTCAAACACGGCGTCTCGGCTCTGAGAACATGGGGCACCGTGCACGCGACCCCGGCGTCATCCAAGACAGGCCTGCCCGGACAGCACCCCTTCCTGCGGCGCCTTGCCGCGATCGTGGCGCTCACCGTGCCGATCGCAATGGTCGTAGTGGCCGCCGTCGCGCTGGCGGGTGACGTTCCCATCGCGGTACTGGCGGTTGGGCTAGCGCTGGTGGCCAACGGCGCCATCTGGTTCGCCTTGACGGAGCGCGGCACGCTGCGAGTGTTCGGCGCCGTTGCCGCGACCCTCGCGACTGCGGGCCTGATCGTCGTGCTTGCGACCCACTGGCAGGGGCTGCTTGTGCTGATCGGCCTGCTCCTGTTGCTCGCCGTATTCGGATTGGCAGCGCGCTACGCACTCGGACGGACACGGGACGTGGCCGCCAGCAGGGCTGCTGCCGTGGCCTTGCCGGCCGGCGCCGCCGACTCGGCGGCGCTGATCATCAACTTGAAGTCGGGCGGTGGCAAGGCCGAGCACTTCGATCTCGCTGCCGAGGCTAAGCGGCGAGGCATCGAGCCGATCGTCCTGCGGCCGGGCGATGATCTGCGCGAGCTCGCTGAGAGCGCCATCGCGCGGGGCGCGCAGGTCGTCGGGATGGCCGGGGGCGACGGTTCGCAAGCGCTCGTGGCGACCGTTGCCGCGCGGCGCGACGTCGCCCACGTCTGCATCCCGGCGGGAACGCGAAACCACTTCGCCCTTGACCTCGGCCTCGATCGCGACGACGTCGTAGGTGCGCTGGACGCGTTCACCGACGGCGTCGAGCGGCGCATCGACCTCGCGCGCGTGAACGAGCGCGTGTTCGTCAACAACGCGTCGCTCGGCGTCTATGCGAAGGTCGTTCAGTCCGACGCCTACCGCGACGCCAAGCTAGAGACCTGGACCCGCATGCTGCCGGACCTACTCGGCCCCGACGCCGAACCAATAGACCTCGAGTTCACCGCCCCGGACGGGACCAACTACAACGACGCCCCGCTCGTGCTTGTGTCGAACAACCCGTATGAGCTCACCCATCTGTCCGGCGCCGGCACGCGCGAGCGGATCGACACCGGCACGCTCGGCGTCGTGGCCGCCCGGGTGCGGAGCACCGACGTCTCCAAGCTCGTCGCGCTCGAGCTGGTGGGTCAGGCGGAGCGCTACCCTGGCATGCTCTCCTGGTCCGCGCCGGAGTTCGAGGTCCGCTCAGCCAGCCGGGTGGAGATCGGCCTCGACGGCGAGGCGCTTGTGCTCGACCCCCCGTTGCGATTCGCGTCGCTGCCCGGGGCGCTGCGCGTGCGGCTGCCCCGCGGCGCCGGCCTGTCACCGGCGGCGCGCGCGGTGGCGCTCACCACGGATAACCTGGGCGCGTTGGTACGGGTGGCCGTCGGCCGGTGAGCCGCCCCGCCGCGCGGCTGGTGCTCGGTCTAGTGCTCTTCGTGCTCGTCGGCTGGGCAGTTGGGGAGCTGTGGACCTCGGTTGTTGGATCCGCAGACCTGAACGCGGTCCGCGAAGTGGCCGCTCAGCGCACGGCGGCCCTCACCGAAGTGGCGAAAGTGGTCACCTGGGCAGGCAGCGCATTTCTGTTGGTTCCACTCGCCCTGATCGCCTGCGTTGCGCTCATCCGGGCGGGGCTGCGCCGAGAGGCGCTCGCGGTCGCGCTCAGCCTCGGCGGCGCGATGCTGATCTCAGACCTGGTCAAGCTGCTCGTATCCCGGCCGCGCCCGCCCGTCGAACACTTGCAGGCGGTGAGCGGCTCGAGCTTTCCCTCGGGCCATGCGACGCAGGCCAGCGCCTTCTGGCTCTCGCTGGTGTTGGTGTTGCCAGCGGCGGGGACGTCGCCGAGGACAACTCGTGTGGCCGCGGGGCTCGCGCTCCTGATCGTCCTCGCCGTGGCCGCGTCTCGCGTTTACCTAGGCGTCCACTATCCGAGCGACCTGATCGCCGGCATGGTGCTCGGCACCGGTTGGTCCGCCTACGTATCGCGCTGCCTGCGGGAGCCTAAGGTTCAGTGACGATGTGGCGTCGCGTGGAGCTCCTGGACCGACGGCTGATGAGGCGTTCGTTTGGGACTCGCTCATCCGCACTGGATCGCACGCTCGTCGCCATCACGCGGGCGGCGAATTACTCGCGACTGTGGCTCCTGCTTGCAGGCGCGCTCGTGCTGTTCGGGGGGCGAGGAGGGCGCAGGGCGGCCGGACGCGGCCTCATCGCGATCGCGATCGCGGCGGCGGTTGCCAACGGCCCGGCAAAGCTGCTCGTGCGACGGCGCCGGCCCTTCTCGCCGTCGCATCCGACGCTCATCCGCACGCCGCGGTCGACGTCGTTTCCGTCGGGTCACAGCGCCGCAGCATTCGCGTTCACGACCGCCGCCAGCGCCGAGTTGCCTGTAATGGTGCCGGCGCTTTTGCCGTTGGCAGGCGCTGTCGCCTACTCGCGCGTGCATACCGGCGTCCACTACCCAAGTGACGTCGCGGCCGGTATGGGGATCGGGATCGGATCGGGCCTGCTGGCCGCGCGTTGGCCGTGGCGCGTGCTAGCGCCCATTCGCCGCGGCGTGTTCACGCGCCAAAAGGCGCCGCCGTGCGCCAGGAACAGCCCCGGCGCGCAGTGAGAGCGTAGAAAGCGAGCGTGTTGCCCGGCGACTCACCGCAGATCGCCCGCTGCGCCCCGCTCCCACCATGCTTTTCAGTCCACGATGGCGATCGGAGCCGTAATCACCACTTCAGCTCGATCTCGAGCTCACGCTCGTCGCTCTCCACCTCGAGCTCGACCTTCAGCTGCAGCTGGTCGGGGACGTGGACCGCGAAATGCATGCCGCCGCGGTCGAACTCCAGGTCGTTGTGTCGAGCCAGCATGTCCGCAAGGAGCCGCAGTCGCTGCGCGACCTGCTCCCTGGTGACGGTCTCCTTCTGCTTGATCTCAAAGATGTCCATCGGATTCTCCCGTCGTTATCGCGAGCTGCGTCATCTTCACGGCGCCTGATGCCTTCTCGTGGCCGCCTCGCGGGGACGGCGAAATCGAAATCGGCTTGGACCATAGACCTTCGGGCTCACACGCGCCCGACCCGGAGAGACGCGACGCCAGGTCGGGCATCCAGGTATGTCGCTGATACCGGCCCACGATCGGCAATGCCGCTTGGTCGCGCATTAGCCAAGCGCCTGGGCGATCGAGTCGATTGCTGCCTGCTCTGCGCCGCTAACGGAGCCCTCAGCCGATCCGCTCTCCTTGTGCGCGCTTGCGACCCGCTCAGCGAGCTTGAGGATGAAGCTCTTGTACTCCTGACACTCCTGGGGTGTGGCCTTGGCGTCGAGCAGCGCCACGGCGTCTCGCAGGTGGGCAAGCGACTTCTGCTTGAGCTCCTCGGGTGAGCCATAGCGGGTATGGTCGACCTTCGGCTTGGCAGCGACGATCTCATCGAGCAGCTCGCTCTGGCCGTGGTGCTCGCGCGCCTCGGCATAAGCCTTGGCCATCGACACCGTCTCGCGGAACATTCCGCCGCGCGCCGCCGTGATAACCATCATGCCTGCGCTGGGCGGGCCCTCGAGGACCTGCTCCCACTCCGGCGGCGTGAAGTCTTGCTTCGTGGTCATTCAAAACCCTCCGTTTCGCTTGCCAGGTATCGCGGGCGATTCTAGATGTGGTCGGATCCGGGGGGCGCCGTGTCGTGAGCGCGATCTTCACCCTCTGCGCGGCCTTCGCAAACGCGCTGTAAGGCCGAGGCCCGCGGTCAGCGGATTGGTGGGAAGGATCTGGCTCCGACTCAATCCCCGCCAGACCCCCTGCAGCTCGCGAGCCGCGCTCACGGGCTCTCCGCCATACGCCATCGATATGTTGGTCGGCTCCTGCGACGAACATCGCCCGCGCGGAAATGAGCGCCGATCGCAGAGCTGCGAAGCTCTACCGCATGTCACACAGCACGAGCGATATCGACCCCACTGTCCCTCCGAGCGGGACCGGGTGTGCGGAGTGCCTGGCCGGCGCGCCACCAGGCTGGTGGCTGCACCTCCGCCGCTGCGCGGCGTGCGGACATGTTGGGTGCTGCGACAACTCACCCGCCCGACACGCGAGCGCCCACCACGGGGCAACGGGACATCCCGTGATCCGGAGCTTCGAGCCGGGTGAAGAGTGGTTCTACGACTATCGCTCTGACGAGTTCTTCGAAGGACCCGCGCTGGCCCCGCCCGAAAGTCATCCGCTCGCCCAGCCTGTCCCCGGGCCGGCCGGCGCGGTGCCCCCTGACTGGGAGAGCCATCTCAACTAACTAACGAGGCGCACCGGTCGGGATGTGCCCGCCGCGGGCCAGGCAGCCAGCGAGCGGCGCTGGCGGCCTTGTCCCCGCCTGCGGTGGTGGTTGAGCCGCTAACTGCTGAGGGCCTCCTGAAGCTCGTCGGCGATCTCGTCGGTCGTGGGGTCCACGGAGCGCTTCACGATCTTCGCGGCACACGTGACCGCCTTGTAGAAGCCCTTTTCGATCGTAGGTTCGCCGACCACGATCAGCCCTGCCTCATCGGAAGTGAGCTCCTCGGCGGCTTCCTTGAGCTCCTTGCGGGGCAGCGTTCCCGACCCCAGCGCCTCGGGGATGACGCGAACGCGCGGGCGATCCATCCGCTGACGATGTGGGGCTTGCCGTTCTGCTGATCGATCACGGCCGCGTCGTATTTCCCGATGATCTCGTCCCTGTGCAGCTGCTCGAGGTCGTCGAGATCCTCGCGATCCTCGGCCCCGGCCTGATTGCCGCAAACGCCGGCAACGACACGGGCGGCATCTTGACCTACGCCAGCGCCGGAGCGCAGTTCGGCTACCGGACGCTGTTTCTGATGGTGCTCATCACGGTGGCACTGACTGTCGTGCGGGAGATGTGCTCGCGGCTTGGCGCCTACACGGGCGAGGGTCTCGGCGCGCTGATCCGAGAGCAGTTCCCGCTGCGCAGCGGCGCGAGCGCGATGGTGCTGCTGTTCATCGCAAACGCGGGGCTGACGGTCAGCGAGTTCGCGGGCGTAGGTGCAGCCATGGAAATCTTTGGCGTCTCACGCTACATCGCTGTTCCCCTCGCCCTGATGGCAATCTGGGCGGTGACGGTGCTGAGCGACTACTCGCGCGCGGAACGCGTCTTCCTCGTGATGGGCCTGGTGTTCCTTGCCTACCCCGTCTCGGCATTTCTGGGCCACCCGCATGCGGGCGCGGTCGTCAGCAACCTGCTGTGGCCGCACTTCCTGCACTCGAATGCGTTCCTGCTGCTGTCGGTCGCGCTGATTGGCACCACAATCACCCCGTATACGCGGTTCTACCTGACCTCGGCGGTCGTCGACAAGGGCGTCACGCCCAAGTCCTACGGCGGTGAGCGAATCGACACCATCAACGGTGCGGTCTTCTCCGACCTGATCTCGATCTTCATCATCATCGCCACCGCCGCCGCGATCGGTGGCACCGGACCGCTCAGCTTCGCGGCTCAGGCAGCGAGTGCGCTACGCCCCGTCGCCGGCGCCGCCGCCGAACAGCTCTTTGCCGTCGGATTGCTCGGCGCGTCGCTGCTGGCGGCGGAGGTCGTTCCGCTGTCAACCGCCTACGCGATCGCGGAGACGGCGGGCGTCGAGCGCTCGCTGTCGCGCAAGCTGCGCGAGGCGCCCTTCTTCTTGGACTGTTCACGGCTCAGCTCGTGATCGGCGCTGCTGTCGCCCTGCTACCCGGGAACGCCGTCGAACTCGTCGTCAACGCCCAGGTGCTCAATGGATTCATCACGCCGGTCCTGTTGACATACATACTGATCCTGGCCAACCGTCGCTCTGTGCTCGGCGATGCCGCCAACGGCCCGCGCTTCCGTGCGCTTGCAACGGTGTGTGTGGCGATCGTTGGAGCGCTCTCCGCGGTGGTGCTCGTGCAGACCGTCGCAGGATGGCTGTGATCGCCGGCGAACGGTAGTGGCAGTGCAGGCGAGCAGTCGCAGCGATCGTCCTGCGGGCACATCGCAGGGAGCGCCCGTCGTCCGACTGGCGGCGCCGTCGCTGCGCGGAGTCATTCGCATCCTGCTGGTCACGGTCGCGTGCGCGATCGCTCTGTATCTCGCGTGGCGCGTCCGCGAGGTTATCCGGCTGGCCGCGATCAGCCTGTTCTTGGCGCTAGCTCTCCTCCCCATCGTCGATGGACTCGATCGCGCCAAGCGGGTTCCCCGGGCCGTCATCATCCTCGCCATTTACGTAGTGCTCGCTGTCGCCGTAGCCATCGTCGGCGACGTCGTCGTGCCGAGCATGGTCAAGGAGGTCCATCAGCTGTCCCAGAATGCGCCGCAGTACGCGCGTGATCTCCGCGCAAACGCGACGTTCCGTCACTACGACGACCGCTATCACATCACCCCGAAGCTCGTGCAGGACGCCCGCCGCCTGCCACAGGGCCTCGCACACCTGGCGGGTCCCCTCCAAGATGTGACGGTGCAGGCATTCAGCTTCATCGGTCAGCTCGTCACGGTGCTGGCGCTCACATTTCTGCTCATGCTCCACGGCCGCGACTATGTGAACATGGGTCTCTCGCTGACCGGCGCTCGCCGGGAGCACGACAGGCGTCTGATCATCGAAGTTAACCGGGCCGTGGCCGACTACATGCTGGGTAACGTCGCCATCAGCGCGCTCGCGACCGTGGCCACCTGGATCGTTCTGTCGATTCTCGGCGTCCCCTATGCGCTGTCGCTGGGCTTCGTCGTCGGGTTCTTCGACCTCATACCACTTGTGGGGGCGACACTTGGCGCAATCATCGTGGCGCTGGCGACCGTGACGGTGAGCTTTCCGCTCGCCACGATCGTGTGGGTGGCCTTCATAATCGTGTGGCAGCGTTTCGAGGACTACGTGGTACAGCCGCTCGTCTATCGACGTGCGTTGCACGTCAATCCGCTTGTCACCATCCTGGCGGTGCTCGCGGGTGCCGAGCTGTTGGGCGTGCTGGGCGCCTTGATCGCGATTCCGACTGCAGCCGCCATCCAGATCGTCCTGCGCGACTGGTGGTCCTCGCGCTCCGAGGGGAAGGCGGCGACGGCGCCGATCGTGCCCGCGCCGTAACTCGCGCATATGCCGACCAACGAGATCAAGGTCTCGACACCCGACGAGGCCGTTGGAGCCACCGGCGGCTAACCGGAAGCCCTGATGGTCATACGCCCTCCGGCGAAAGCCCTGCCCCAGTCAGCATGCGACGCAGGTCGACGACCATCTGCGTATCGACGTCCTTACCTCTCGGTCGCTTTATGATCTCGATCTCTGGGCCGAGGGAGACCTTGAACTTTCCGTTGTGCTCCTCATAGATAGTCCCGACGGCCTCCAGCAGCGAGAGGACTTCACGCCACTCGAGGTTGGCGGTCGTCGGATGACTGAAGATCTTCCGAACGGTGTCACGATGGTGGTGGTTGAGTTGCCCGTTCACGGCCGTGATCACTCTCCTCGTGAGGAAGCTCATCCTAGTGTGCCACGAAGGGTCGGCTAGCGCCTAGGCCACAGCGGTGGAGGCCACAGAGGTGGGTCACCCGCTTGCTGTCAGCGGGTGCGAGGGATGCTCGCGCCAGTCGCCGACCGTGCGACGCAACTGCAGGTAGGCGAGACCCTCGGGCAGCAGTGGAAGCCAATAGGAGATGGTCCGGTATGCCAGCACCGCCAGCACGGCCAAGCTGCCGTTGGCACCGAAGCCAATGAATGCGCCGATCATCCCTCCCTCAACGCCGCCGATTCCGCCGGGCAGCGGGAGCGTGTTGTCGAGTGTGCCCACGTAGTAGCCCATGATCAGCACCGCGGCGGGCGGAGAGGGCCCAAACGCTCGGAACGACGCCCACAGGGTGGCGATGTCAAACCCCCATGCCGGGATCGCTGCCAGCCACGAGTGGTTTCCGCCGCCCACGATCCAGAGCGCTGCACAGTCCGTCCTGCAATGCGCGCGGGACACTCGCGACACGCCGCCACCACTTTGCAGCGCGCTCGTGCGAGCGTTGCGCGCGCTTGAGCATCAAGCCTTCGACCGGACTCGCGAGCCATTTCATCGCGCCCTCCTCGGTGGTGGCGAAGAAGCTGAGGGTCTGTACCGAGAGGCGATCGAGCGGCTCGGGCGTACCCGTGTCCGAATCGATTTCGCCCGCGCGCGCCTGTTGTACGGCGAGTGGCATCGGGTCGCTGGCCCGCGACTCGTAGACCAGGAAGGCCACGAACAGGAGCACCCCGGCCGCCAGCGAGCCGCTCACCGCCGGGCTGGACCAGCCCAGGCGCGGTTGCTCGATCAACGCGAACACCGAACCGCCGAGGCCCAACACGCACAACATCGCGCCGATGACATCGACTCTGCGCCGCCGTCCCTGCGGCTTGGTCGCTGGGACCGCTTTGAGGACCAGCCACAGGCAGGCGGTCACGAGCGGCAGATTGATCACGAAGATCCACCGCCACGATGCGATGTTCAAGATCGCACCGGCGATCAGCGGACCGAGCGCGCCGGCGATCATTCCCCAGGCCGTCCAGGTCCCGATCGCCGGACCGCGCTCCTGCTGGGGAAACGTGGCGATGATCACTGCCAGCGAGCTGGGGTCAGCAGCGCGCCCGCTACCCCCTGCAGCGCACGGAAGGCGATCAGCGTCCCGATCGACGGCGCGATCGCGCACAGCAGAGAGGTTGCGCCGAAGCCGGCCACGCCGATCGCGAACACTCGCCGCTCCCCGAAGATGTCGCCCAACGACCCGCCCAGGAGGATCAACGACCCGAGCGTCAGCAGGTAGGCATTGCTCACCCACTGCTGGCCGGCCAGCCCCCCGCCGAGGCTGCGCTGGATCGAGGGCAGGGCAACGCTTACGGAGCTCGTGTCCAGAATCGCGATGCTCGAGCCGAGGATCGTTGCCACCAGCGTCAGTCGCTTGATCGACGCCGCCGACCCCCGATCGGCGGATAGCGACGGGGTTGCCCCGGTCATTGGAGTGGAGGGTATGGCAGCGGGCTCACTACCGATGCCTGCGCTCAGAACCGGCCGGTCGAGACCACGGCGCGCCGCGCGGCCGGGCGTGCTTGCGACCTATTTCCAACTTACGGTCTATGGCGTCAGGCCGCCAGGTCTCCGCGCGAGCAGCGGGACGCAGGGATACGAGCGAGTTATCGAGTGCGCAGAGCTCTTATCTAGCGGGGTGGGACCCTCGCCCGACATGTACCGGACAACTACACGGACGCTGCCGCTGCCCAAGAGCGGGTGTTACGCTGCCGCTCGCAGGTTTGCGCGTCGACGGCCAGACCAAAGGAGGAAGCAGGCAATGGGCACGATCACCACGACCGACGGCACGGAGATCTTCTACAAGGACTGGGGTTCGGGCCAACCGATCGTTTTCAGCCACGGCTGGCCACTTTCGGCCGACGATTGGGACACCCAGATGCTGTTCTTCCTCCAGCACGGCTACCGCGTCATCGCCCATGACCGGCGCGGACACGGACGCTCCACACAGACCAGCGGCGGTCACGACATGGACCACTACGCCGACGACCTGGCCGCCGTGACCGCGCATCTCGATCTCAAGGACGCCGTCCATGTCGGGCACTCAACCGGTGGCGGGGAGGTCACGCGCTACATCGCCCGCCACGGCGAGAGCCGTGTGGCCAAGGCGGTGCTGATCAGTTCGGTGCCGCCGCTGATGGTGCAGACCGACGCCAACCCCGGCGGTCTGCCAAAGAGCGTGTTCGATGGCCTCCAGGCCGAACTTGCTGCCAACCGGTCCGCGTTCTATCGTGCCCTGCCGTCGGGACCTTTCTACGGCTTCAACCGGCCCGGCGTGGAACCCTCGGAGGCGATCATCGAGAACTGGTGGCGCCAGGGAATGATGGGCGGAGCGAAGGCACACTACGACGGCATCGTTGCCTTCTCTCAGACCGATTTCACCGAGGACCTCAAGAAGATCACGGTGCCGGTCCTGGTGATGCACGGCGACGACGACCAGATCGTTCCCTACGCCGACTCCGGACCACTGTCCGCGGCGCTCGTGCAGAACGGGACGCTGAAGACCTACAAAGGATTTCCGCACGGCATGCCGACCACGCAGGCCGAAACGATCAACGCCGACCTGCTGGCCTTCTTGCAGTCCTGACCGACTCAGCAGCCGGGCGTTGACTGTGCGTCCGGCCGACGCGATCACCAGGCCACAGGTCCGTCGCGGCTGACGAAGGTACCGGTCGGGCCATCGCGGCCTATCGTCGCCATCCTGACGATTGCGTCGGTGCCTTCGCCGACGGTCTGGGTTCCGCTGTTGAAGTTGAGGTCGGTCGCGGTGTAGCCGGGGTCGACCGCGTTGATCCGCATCTCCGGAAACGCCTTGGCGTATTGGGTCGTGAGCATGTTCAGCGCCGCCTTCGACGAACAGTACGCGGGAACGATCCATTTCGACGCCGGCGAGCTCGGGTCGGTGGTGCGCGCCAGGGATCCCAAACCGCTCGACACGTTGACGACCACCGGTGACTTCGAACGCTCCAGCAACGGGAAGAAAGCGTGGATCGTGCGCACGACGCCCAGGACATTGACGTCATAGACCTCCTGAACATCTGCGGCCGTGACCTCGCCGGCGGGCCCAATCCTGCCCGCGATACCGGCGTTGTTGATCAACACGTCAAGCACCCCACCCGCCGCCTCCGCGACGGTCAGGGCGGCTGCCTCGACCGAGTCATCGTCGGCGACGTCTAGGACGAGATGGCGGGCACCTAACTCTTCGGCTGTCGCCAGACCACGACCAGGATCACGGGCCGCAGCCCACACGTCGTGCCCATCGCCCAGCAGACGGCGAGCGGCCTCGCGGCCCAGACCCTTGTTGGCTCCGGTGATGAGGATTGTTGACATGAGGCTAACCTAGCGGTTTCGCTGTTCGCCTCGCACAGAGCGAGCCCGGTTGGACCCCTCGCCGTCCTTCGGCCGTCGCGGGGTTGAAACGCACCGAGCGAGCGGTTTAGGATGGCGAGGCGAAAGAGCGCCGAGCGTGAGCACACGGACACGACAATCGCCTGCGCCGCTGACGGCGGCTGAGAACGACCTGGCCGATGTGCTGGTGGGGGAGCGCGCGCTGTGGCGTGATGGTCCGCCGCGCGAGCTTTTCGCGCGGATGCGCGAGGAGTGTCCGGTGCACTGGACCGCGCGCATCAGCTGGCTACCCAAGCAGGAGGGGTTCTGGTCTGTGACCACGGCGGAGGACGTGCACGCGGTCAGTCGCGACTGGCGCACCTACTCCTCCGAACTCGGCGGCGCGAGCATGGAAAGCGCCGCACCGTTGAGGTTGCGCCGGGCGAACTTCATCAATATGGATCCGCCCAAGCACGACCGTTTGAAGGCGCTTTTCCAGGCGGGCTTCACGCCGAAGCGGATCGCCGCCCACGAGAAGGAGATTAGGGCGATCACGACAGCGGTCCTCGACAAGTTGCAGGGACGGCAGGAGTGCGACCTCGTCAGCGATATGGCCCAGCCTGTGGTCTCGCGCGTGATCGGCAGCTTCATGGGCATACCGCCCGAGGACGACGCGATGTGGGCGCGGCTGATCAATGCTCTGCTCGCGGTCAGCGATCCCGATCTGAACCCGGAGGGCGTCGAGGGGGGTTCGGAGGCCAATGCGGCCGAGCTGTTCGAGCGCTGCGGCAAGCTGATAGCCGAGCGCCGCGCACACCCGACGGATGACCTGACGAGCGTGCTCGTGCACGCGGAGGTAGACGGGCAGAGGCTCGAGGATCACGAGATCGTGATGGGGTTCTTCCTGCTGATGGCCGCCGGCAACGACTCCACGAAGGCCACCTACTCCTCGGGGATGCGGGCGCTGATGCAGAACCCGGACCAGCGCCGGCTGCTGCTCGAGGACCCGTCGCTGATTCCCAGCGCGATCGAGGAGTCGCTGCGGATGTTTCCGGCGTTCGCGCACTTTCGTCGCACGGCCACGTGCGACACCGAGCTGCATGGGCAGAAGATCAAAGCTGGCGAGAAGGTGGTGATGTGGTACGTCTCCTCGAACCGCGACGAGACGCGCTACGAGGACCCCGATCGCTTCGATGTGCGTCGCAACCCCGAGCACCAGGCCTTCGGAGCGGGCGGAAGGCACTTCTGCCTGGGAACGGCGCTCGCCCGCCTGGAGTTGCGGATCCTGTTTGAGGAGACCCTGAAGCGCTACCCCGCGATCGAGATTGCCGGCGCCCCGACGATGGTCGAGTCGATCTTCGTCAACCAGCTCAAGACGCTGCCGGTACGGCTCTCGCCGGCGGCGTAGCGTCAGCAAGTTCGACAAGATCACCAAGGTCGCCGTTCCGGCGTTCGGACTCTAGCCGGGTGCGCTATGAGTCGGCGCGAGTCGCCACGAAGACGGGGATGATTCGGGTCGTGTTCTGCTGGTAGTCGGCGTAGCTGGGATATGCCTCGACGGCGCGGTCCCACCACAGCGCTCGCTCCTCGCCCTCAGCCTCACGTGCGACGAAGTCGCGCGGCTGCGCGCCGTCCTGAATCATCAACGCCGCTGGATCGGCGATCAGGTTGCGATACCAACTCGGGTTGTTGGGAGCACCCCCGAGCGAGGCAACGAGGGCGTACTCGCCGTCGTGCTCCACCCGCATGAGCGGAAACTTGCGGATCTTGCCGCTCTTGTGCCCTCGGGTGGTGATGATGACGACCGGAAGGCCGGTGTCCCGGAGCGTGTTGGCACGCTCGCCGTCGCTGGCCTCGTACTCTTCGACCTGCTCGCGCACCCAGTCCCAGGGACTCGGCTCGTACTCGCCTTCTACCGGCATTTCCACTCCTCGCATCGCTCAGCTTGGGAGGTGCTCCTTGATCGCTTCAGCCTGTGGCAGAACAGGTGCCGCAGAGGCGGAGCCTGCACGTACGAGCGCCTCGATGGCAGCATCACGCTGGACGTTACGCCATGCGCTCGAACTTGCCTTTCAGCCGAACGTGACCGGCCCGGTTTGCACGACGGGACAGGCCTTGGCGCTGCCAGCATGGGTCGAGCAGGACGCCGACACGGTTGAGAATTCGAGCTGCGGGGAGAACAGGTCGAGCACCAGCCGGCCGTTGCTGGGGTCGAAAGCCGTGGCGTCGACGCCGTCGCCGCTCAGCGACGCGGTGGGTGCCCATGGCGCGACGGTCGTCGCCAGGCCGGGGAGCGAGATCTGCTCCAGCTGCGAGGCGACGGGCGGGACGATTCCGCTCTGGGAGTACAGAAACGCATAGACGAAGCCGCTCGCCAACGTCACGCCATCGAAGAATCGCTCGGAGTCGTCGATCGGGACGCCGTCGGAAACGACCTTCGCGATCAGCTCGGGCGCCGCGCCGCCGTTGTCGAGCCAGATCTCCGAGACCCCCATGCTGGGGTTCGACGAGTCCGGGGCCTCGCTGAAGGCGACCTGTGCTGCGTTTGCGCTGATGTCGTCGATCGTGGCGCCGCTGGGCGTCGGTAGCTGCAGTGCGCGAGTGGAGGTGCCGGTCAGCCGGGCGGTCTCGATGCGGGCAGGCTGGTGTTCGCGGCCTGTGTTGGGTTGCACGGCAAAGGCGACCACGCCGTGCTCGGCGACTCCAATGCTCGTGTCCGCGGGCGCCGCGTTGATCCGGTGGGCGCTGCCGCCGCTCGTTGGCGCCCACCACAGCCGGCAGCCGTCGGTCCCGGCGCTGCCCGAGCTCGCACTCGCGAATGGCGAGTGCGGGCAGCGTGAGTAGACGACGATCGAGTGACCGCCCGAGTCGGTTCCGAGCTTGACTCCGTCAATCCAGCCCACCGCCGAGGTCGCGCTCAGTGCGTGGCTGTGCCGGCCACGGCTGACGACGATCTCAAACCGGTGGCCAGCGCCAGACGCCGCCGCCCAGGCGATGACGCCGCCCACGGCCGAGACCGAGCTGGGGAACGCGGGTGTCGCCAGGCCTGTCGCCACGCCGAGCGCCCCGGGCGCTGCCAGCGCCGCCGGGGCTGCGATCCCCACAGCCAGGAGCACCCCGACAGCCGCCGCGCGCCTATAACTGGTCATATCCGCCCTAACACCCATCACGAGCGACAATATCGGGCGACGTGGTCGCCGCGAACGTGGCACTCAGAGGAGCGCCGTGTGGGGGCTGCCGCCGACCATCCAGGTGAGCGTTGCTTGTGAGAGTCCTACAGAAGCGGGTTCGATATCGCCTCCGGCCTGGATGCGCATCCCACAGTCGATCTTGCCGTGCACGGCCTGTGCAAGACAGCCGTAGAGCGAGGTGATCTTCACAGATCCCGACCCCGATTCTTCGAGCCAGGCCACGGCACCCTGGCGGGAGAGCAGCGTGCGAGTCCATGCCTTCGTCGGCGTCTTGACGTAGCCCCCCTCGCTCAGTTCTTCGACATAGTCGCGAATGCTCGCCAGGCTCCCTGCAAGTCCCTGGGCCGCATTGGCGAGGACGAGCGTGTTGCTGGGCCCGTTGCAGTTGGAGACTCCGTACTTGAAGCATCCCCCCTCGTCCTCATCTCCCGTCTGCGTCGCGAGGACCCAGGGACCCGCAATCTGCAGGTGTTCCAGCGTCCTGTTCGCGACGTGTCCTTCCCCGAGGTCTTCGATCGGCAGCCATTCATCGTTGCCGATGCGGACGGCTCGGTTGTCCTTGCGGTCGCACACCCAGACGGTGTCCAGTCGTAGCTGTTCCTGTTCGCGGCGGACACGGTAGACGACCACCGCACCGCTCACAGCGATGACCCGAGAGTGCGCCATGCCTGCAATGACGTGACCACGCACCGCGCACGGAACCGATGCCTCTGCCGAAGCAGGCCATCCAGCTAGCGCGAAGAGCACGAAGATGAGCCCGACGACCTTCACGATGCGTAGCCTAGTCGCCGCGTCGGTGCGTCGACGATCTGGCACGCGCATCGCCAACAGCCAGAGCGCTAGCGCCGGGGACGCGCCTGGAGAGCGATTTCCCCGGCAGCGGGGTACGCTCATGTCGATGCGCGTTTTTCGCTTGTTGAGCGGTACGGCCAAGGAGCCGCCGGTAGCGATCGACGATCCGCGCTTTGACGGATGGGAGACGGTCAGCACCTTCGAGGATCAGAGCACCGCTGTGGCGTGGCGCGACCAGCTGCGAGCGCTCGGGGTCGATGCTGGGTGCGTCGCCGATCACCCGCTGGATCGGCGTGGGCGTGGCGACATCTACCTCGTCGTACCGCCCGGCCAGTGGTCACGTGCGAATGAGATTCTCGAGAACCTCGACTGACCGCGATGCGGGTGGTCGGCGATGAGTAGGAGGTCTCGTTTCGTCGGTGCGCTCGGCGGCGCATTCTGGGCAGCGCTCCTCTGCATGGCGTCCGTCGCCGCGTCTGCCGCCACGGCGGCTGAAGTCGAGCCAAGCGCAAGCACGGGCCTCGCCGCCCTGGCCACACCTGCGCCGGTCGTGGAAACCCAGCCCGTTGCGGGCGAGCGCGCTCGGGGGGCGCGTCATCGTCTCCCACACATCGTTCGCGCGGCCGTGCCCGCGGGCGACACGCCGCAGGTCGCGGCGTCGTTGCTGGTGAACGAATCCGGCTCGCTCCTGGCGAACTTCAACGGCGTCAGCAGCCGTGACAGCGCGGTGACGAACTTCGGCCAGGAGTTTGAGCCGCCCGACCAGGGCCTCTGTGTCGGTAACGGCTTTGTCGTCGAGATGGTGAACTCGGCCTATACCGTGTACACGCCCAGCGGCAAGGTGGTCACGGGACCGTTCAACGTCAACGGCCCGTTCGGTGAAGGCCTGACCGAATTCACAAGCGATCCGCGCTGCTACTTCGACCCCGCGACACACACGTGGTTCGCGACAATCCTAGGGATCAACAGAGACTCCACCGCCTCCACTCTCGACCTCGCCGTCAACAGCTCGGGCGACCCCACGACCCCGTGGACGTTCTACAAGCTCGACACGACGAGCATCGGCGGCAAGACGGGCCCGCGTCATAAGGGCTGCCCGTGCTTCGGCGATCAGCCGACACTCGGAATGGACGCGCACAACCTCTACGTGAGCACCAATGAGTTCTCGATCGAAGGGGAACAGTTCAACGGAGCTCAGATCTACGCGTTTGCAAAGAAGGATCTGGTTGGTCTCAAGCCGGCTGTCCATTTTGTGCACTTCGAAAACCTGAGCATTGCTGGAGCGCTCGCTGCCTCGGTGCAACCGGCGCTCACAGCGGGCAAGGCAAAGGCAGAGTTCTTCCTGAGTGCCCTCGACCCCACGGAAACCTCTGCCCAGCGCATCGGCGTGTGGGCTCTCACCGACGGCGCGGCGGTGGCCAAAGGCGCTACTCCCGTGCTGTCGAGCCTCGTGCTCCCCTCCGAGCCCTATGGCGTGCCACCAGGTGCGGAACAGAGGGGAGCCTCGAGTCTGATCGACAGCGGCGACGATCGGATGCAACAGACCCAGTTCGTCAGTGGCAGCGTCTGGGGAGAGCTCGACACTGCTATCGACATCGGTAATGAACAGACAACTCGAGCCGGAGCCGCGTGGTTTCAGGTCGCTCCGGCGCTCCGCAAGGGTGTCCTGAGCGGAGCGCAGATCCAACGGCAGGGCTACGTGTCGGTGGCCGGCAACTACGTCCTTTACCCCGCGCTACAGGTCACGCCCGCGGGCACTGCGGCGATGGTCATGACGCTTACCGGCGCTAAACGCTTCCCGAGCGCCGCATACGCGACGCTCGGCCCTGCCTCCACTGCATTTGGTCCGATCGACATCGCCGGCGCCGGTAGTGCGAACTACGACCCTGAAGCGGAACGCTGGGGCGACTACTCCTGGGCCGTGCTCGATCCGGCGGGCGAATCTGTCTGGCTGGCGACCGAGTACGTCCCGCCGAAGTCGAGCCAGACGCTCGACGGCAAGCGCGACTGGGGCACGCGCGTGCTCGACGTCCCGACCGAAGGCGGCTAGCCCAGGCGGCGCTCGTTCGAGATGCTGGTGGTGCTCTTGCAGGTTGTCGCCGCCTGGCCAGCTAACCTCCTCCTACCCATGGATCGGGGCAAGGAACCCCTCCAGGGGACCGCCGCTCTGAACGGGGGCGGCGGTCCTTTGCGCTCGCAGCGTGCGTTTAGGGGCCGCCGATGCGGTCCGGGGGCCAGTAGGTGAGGAACACTTGGCCAACGATCCAGCTGGCCGGGATCGGGCCCCAGAAGCGGCTGTCGTCCGAGTCGCCGCGGTTGTCGCCCATCATGAAGTAGTGGCCGGGCGCGATCGTGATCGCTTCCCCCATGTTGCACTCCTGAGCGCCGCCGCACGGGTTGATGTATGGCTCGTCGCTGAGCTCGCGGCCGTCGATCACGGGGTGGCCGCCGCGGATCGAGACTCGGTCGCCCGGCAGGCCGATCACGCGCTTGACGAAGTACACGCTCGACGCACTCGCGCTTCCTTGTGGGCACGGCTCGGTCGCTGCGACCGCGACCGCGCACGTCAGTTGGCTGGGCGGATGAAACACGATGATGTCGCCGCGACGCGGCGGGTGGAAGTCGTAGACGAGGCGGTTCACGAGGACCCGCTGGCCCACCTTGAGCGTCGGTTCCATCGAACCGGAGGGGATCCGGAACGGCTTGACCACCGCCGCTTGTACGCCCTCGGCCACAGCCAGCGCGAGTACCACGACGACGGCGAGCTCGATCAGCCCGGCAACGCGTGGTGGCAGGGCTCGCTTCGCTGTGCGGTACGGGTGCAAGCGCATCAGCGAGCCCATGCGATGAATGTATAAACAATCGAGGCGTCAATCGGTGCCAAGCTGCCGCCCGCGGCTAACGTCTATGCCGAAGCGCGTGCCCCCGAGCGCGGCGATGACCGTCCAGACACGGCAGTCTGGTGACCAAAGGTGGCCTGAGTAGGTGCGATCGTGAGCAACGTCGACGTCGATTTACGCGATTCGACCCAAGTCGCGCGCAGCGACTTGGAGGTCCCAGAGGAGCTGAGCCGGAGAAGGCTGCGCACGCGGTTGCTGCTGTTGACCGGCTTGGTCCTCGCAGTGGTGGCGGTCGTGACGTTGCTTCCGGGGCTCGAAGGGTTGCGCACGCGCCTGTCGCAGGCCAAGCCTGGGTGGCTGTTGCTCGGCGTGGGGCTGAAGGTGCTCTCCGGTTTGGGGTATGTGGCGGTCTTTCGGATGGTCTTTTGCAGGCGCATGACCTGGCGCGTCAGCTACCAGATCGGTATGTCCGAGCTCGGTGCGAACGCGCTGTTTCCGACCGGCGGGGCCGGCGGTCTGGCGCTCGGAGCCTGGGCGCTCAAACGAGGCGGGATGCCCGGGAAGGAAATCGCCCGGCGCACGGTCGCGTTCTTCCTGCTCACCAGCGTGGCAAATGTCGTGGGCGTGATCGTCGTCGGGATCGGGCTTGCCGTCAGAGTGTTTCCCGGTGAGACGAACATCGCGTTGACCGCCGTCCCGGCCGCGATCGCCGCGCTGTCGATACTGGGCGCGCTGCTGGCGGGACGCGCCGCCCCGCGCCTGCATCGACGGCTGGAACGCAGCGAACAAGGCGAGCCCTCCCGCCGCTCGCTCGCGGCGTTGAAGACGCTCGTGGCGGTCGCAGACGGAGTCAATGAAGCGGTCGCGCTGCTGCGCGAGGCGAACGCCTGGCTGATCGGCGGGATCGTGGCCTACCTCGTCTTCGACGTGCTGATCCTGTGGGCGACGTTTCGCGCATTCGGCGGCGCGCCGCCGCTGGCAATCGTGTGGATCGCCTACCTGATCGGCGAGCTGGGTGGGCTGATTCCGGTCCCCGGGGGGATCGGCGGCGTTGACGCCGGCTTGGTCGGGACCTTCGTCCTCTATGGCGTGTCGATCACATCCGCGGCCTCCGCTGTGCTCGCGTATCGCGCGATCGCGTTGTGGGTCCCAGCGGTGCTCGGCTCCGTGGCGTTCGTCGCCCTGCGCCGAACGCTGCGTCGCGAGTCCGATGCGATCGCCGTCTGTGCCCCGCAGACCGAGATGGAGGTCATCGGGATCGGTCGCGTCGTCGTGCGGCCTCCCACCACGACGATGCGCTAGCTGCGGCCCGCAATACTGCTCGCTGTGGCCTTCGCCCCTCCCGCCCGTCACCTGCTGCGCGCCAAAGATCTCGTCGACGCCCGCTACTTCGAGCCTCTCGGCGTCGACGAGCTGGCACGCGCAGCGGGACTCTCTCGGGCTCACTTCAGCCGCGAGTTTCGCCGCGCCTTTGGCGAGTCTCCGCATGCGTACCTGCTTACGCGGCGCCTGGAGCGCGCCGCGGCACTGTTGCGCAGCACAGACCGCTCGGTTATGGAGATCTGCCTGACGGTCGGGCTACACAGCGTGGGCTCCTTCACCACGAGCTTTACTCGAACGTACGGAATGTCGCCCACCGCCTATCGCGTGTCGTTCCCGCCTGCAGCCCAGCAAGCGCTCGTTCCGGCCTGCGTGATGCGGCTATACGCTCGCCCGCAACGCCGCACGTTTCGAGAAGACAGCGGCCCGAGCTCCGCTTAGCATGGCTGACAACCAATTCGTCGAGCTAGGAGGACCCATGATCAGACTCGCCAACGCGCAAATGTGGGTGAACGACCAGGACGAGGCGCTCGCGTTCTATACGCAAAAGCTGGGCATGGAGGTGCGTGTCGACGCGACCATGCCGGAGATGGGCAACTTTCGCTGGCTCACCGTCGGGCCTGCCGGGCAGCCGGACGTCGCGATCGTGCTGATGGCGATTCCCGGCCCGCCGGTGATGGACGCGCAGACCGCCGAGCAGGTCCGGGCGCTCATGGCGAAGGGCTTTGCGGGCACCATCTTCCTGACCACCGACGACTGTCGGGCCTCATACGAAGAGCTCAAGGCACGCGGCGTCGAGTTCGTGGAAGAGCCGGAAGAGCGCCCCTACGGGATCGACTCCGGCTTCCGTGACCCGTCCGGCAACCACCTGCGACTGACTCAGGTTCGGGAGATGGCCGCGCTGTAGCCTCGGCCGAGCGCGCTGCGCGAGCGACCGAGAGAAACCTCAGACCTCAACCGGCGCGTTCGCGGCGGCGTAGACCGCGCTCTCAAAACCAAGCGCCGTCTGGACGACACTGGCGTCGAAGAAGGGCAGCACCTGGGTGAGGAGCGCCCCGGCGACGCCGCTGGCGCGATCGATCCAGTAGTAGCAGTTGAGTAGCCCAGCCCAGTCGCCGGTGCCCGCACGCCGCATGCCCGGGAGGTCCTCGAGCACGAGATGGAAGCCGAGGCCCCACCCCTGGCGAATCCCCGGCCAGGCGGGAACGTCGTTGCTCAGCTCCGGGATCTGCGAGCGCATGATCGTGGGCAACGGCGCGCCGTGCAGGTGGTCGCTGAAGGCGAGCTCGACGGTCTCGGGTGCGAGGATCCGCCCGCCGTCGAGCTCGCCGCCTCTGAGCAGCGCCCGCATGAAACGCAGGTAGTCGCCCGCAGTCGCATATGCACCGGCCCCACCCGAGAAGAACTCCGGATCGCTCGGCATCTGCAGTGGCGAGGGAACGAGGCCCATCGCGGATGTTCTGGCGTGCGTGGCCATCACTCGCGCGAGCTGCTGCTCGGTCGGACTGAACGTTGCGTCGGTCATCTCGAGCGGCGCGAAGATGTGCTCGTCGCAGTACGCGGATAGGTCCTGGCCGCTGACCGCCTCAACCAGCTGGCCGAGCCAGTCGGTGTTCGTTCCGTACTCCCAGCGCTCGCCTGGGTCCGCGACCAGCGGCACCTCGTAGAGCCCTGCGCGCACGAAGGCCATCGGGTTTATGCCCACGAGCTCGTGGTAGCGCAGCAGATCGGCGTTGTTGAACCAGTATCCGAGCCCGGCGGTGTGCGTGAGCAGCTGACGAATCGTCGCCTGGCCGGTGGGCGGACGCAGCCGCGGCGTGTCACCGTCAAATCCCTCCAGCACCTGTAGCCGCTCGAAAGCCGGCAGCACAGCGGCGACTGGCTGCTCGAGCTCGATGCTGCCCTGCTCGATGAGCTGCAGCGCTGCCACACTCGTGATCGCCTTGGTCATCGACATCAGCGCCAGCATCGTGTCTGGCTGCACGGGCGCATCGCCGTCCACGCTCAGCCGCCCAAACGCCCCCTCGTACAGCGTCCCGTCACGGTCGCCCACAACCGCGACCACTCCCGGGAGTGCCCCCTCGCCCACCGCGCGATCGAGCAGCCCGTCGATCGTCTCGCCGTTCATCATCCGCCTCCCCGTTCGATCGCCACTGCGCCGTTCCCTCGTCAGTGCGCGTGACTCGATCCTATCGTGCGCCAATCGACGCCCCAAGCGTCGACTGGCAGCGACCGCTTCACCCGGCTGGCGCCGATGACTTGACCATCTCGAACATGATCCGTTCGGCCTCCTCGCGCTCGAGCTGCATGTCTCGACGCAGGAGCTTCCACACGAGCAAGTCCGTCGCGATCACGATCGCCGCCAAGCGCCGGCGTCGCGTGCCTGCGCCCGAGCTCTGCAGGAGCGGCGCGAACGTCCGCTCGGCCCATGCGCGGTGGTAGGCGCGGCCGGCGTCAGTCATCTGGCGAATGGCTGGGTTGCGCTCCTCCTGGGCGAGCATGCGCAGAACCGCGTCCCCGCTGGTCTCATAACGGCCAAATAGGACGCCGACTGCCTCCTCGAGCTGACCCACGGGCGCCGCGTCGCGCCGCGCCATCTCCCGCTGTCCGAACCACCCGTATGCGGCCGCTAGCAGCCGCTCCTTGGAGCCGAAGCGTATATGCAGCGTCTGCACCGTGACTCCCGCATCGGCAGCGATCTCGCTCAGCCGGACATCCTCATAGGGACGCGTCGCGAACTGCTGCCATGCGGCGGCGAGGAGGCGCTCTCCGGTCGTGGCCGCGGCCTCGGCCCGAGCCGACATCCGATACGGGCGCCTGCGCTGTGGAGTGCTCGACATATTCATTTGAGATCAGCTAAAGTCAAATATACCGTGCGGGTCTTCCAGACACTGATTGCGTTCAGCGGCAGCGCGCCGCCGCAGCTCGCCATCACACGCGAGCTCGTCGCGCGTGGTCACCACGTACGCGTGCTTGCCCACCGCGCCGCGCAAGAGCGGATCGAGCGTACCGGCGCGGAGTTCGTCGCTTTCGAGCGGGCGCTCCCAGACTTCGACATCACGCGGCGCGAGACCGACACGCTGCGTGACTGGGAGGCGCGCACGAGACTCGGGGCCGGGACGCGCGTGCTCCGCAACGGCGTGTTCGCGTTCGTCTTGGACGTGGCGCGCGAGTCCGCCGATCTGCTCGAGCACTGGCACGCGGACGTCGCCGTGTTCGACTGGATGCTCACCGGCGCGGCCGTTGGGGCCGAGCGCGCGGGCGTACCCGCCGTTGCGCTCGTCCACTGTCCCTACCCGCTGCCCGTCGACGGCGTCCCGCCCCTGTTCACCGGCCTGCGGCCGATGCGCGGCCCGCTGGGAGCAGCTCGCGACCGTCTCCTCGGCCGCATCGGCACGCGCGTCCTGGCGGTTGGCCTGCCGCTGCTCAACAAGGCGCGCGCAGAGCAGGGACTGCAACCGCTCGATCGCTGGGACCAGCAGCTGCTCGGCGTGCACGCGGTGTACATGCTGAGCGCTCCGGAGCTCGACTTCTCGAGCCGCGGCGCGCTGCCGGCGAACGTGCACTACGTCGGCCCCGCGTTCGAGCCGATCCCACCCGAGTGGAGTGACTGGATTCCACCTTGGCCGGAGGCGAACACCGACCCGCTGGTGCTGATCAGCTTCAGCACCAGCTACATGAACCAGCGTGCGCTCGCCCAGCGCGTACTCGACGCAGTCGCGGGACTGCCGCTGCGGGCGCTGCTCACGGCAGGGCCCGCGCTCGACACGAGCCGGCTGCAGATCCCCGCGAACGCGCTGACCGCGGCCTTCATACCGCACCGAGTCGTGCTCCCGCACGCCGCGCTCGTCGTGACGCACGCGGGCTGGCAGACGATCAACACCGCCCTGGCGCACGGTGTGCCGCTGCTCTGTATCCCCGACGGCCGCGACCAGCCCGACAACGCAGTCCGCGTGGTCCTCGCTGGCGCGGGCGTGAGCGTTCGCAAGCGGGCCTCGCCGCGAAGACTCCGTAACGCGACAGTTGACGCGCTCGCCGATCCCGCGCTGAAGCGTGGTGCCGCGGCGATGGCGGACGCGCTCGCGCGCAGCGACGGCGCGCTCGCGGTCGTGGACGCGCTGGAGCGCCTCGGCGCGTCTGAGCGGATCGCCGCGCCGAGGTAGACCGGCCTGCTGCGCAGCGTCCGCATCTAACCGCTCAGACCATCGAGAACGGCGTCGGCCTCGCGGACTAAAGTATGACCCCCGCACGCACGCTCCAACGACCAGGGGGATGACGATGACCGAGCTGGTGGCCTATGAGCTCGCGGGCGGGATCGCGACGATCACGATGGACGATGGGAAGGTCAACGCGTTCTCGATCCCGATGCTACGGGCCGTCCACGCTGCCCTCGATCAGGCCGAGCGCGACCGCGCCGTCGTCGTGCTCACCGGCCGGGAGCGGTACTTCTCCGCCGGGTTCGACCTGAACGTGTTCGCCGTTGGAGGCGATCAGGTTCTCGAGATGCTCACGCTCGGAGCTACGCTCGCCGAGCGGCTGCTGTCGTTTGCGACGCCGGTGGTCGTCGCCTGCAGCGGCCATGCGGTCGCAGCAGGAGCCTTCCCGGCGCTGTCAGCGGACGCGCGGATCGGCGTCGACGGGCCCTTCAAGATCGGCCTCAACGAGGTCAAGATCGGCCTGACCGTCCCGTGGTTCGCGATCGAGCTCGCGCGTCATCGGCTTCACCCGGCCCACTTCGATCGAGCGGTCGTCGGCGCGGCCATGTACAGCCCGTCCGACGCGGTCCTGCCGGGCTTCCTCGACCGGGTCGTCTCGGCAGCCGAGCTGCCGGCTGCGAGCCTGCAAGCTGCCGCCGGGCTTGCCGAGCTCGACCCGGCCGCGCACGCCGCCACCAAGCTCCGCGCCAGAGCAGGCGCGCTGAAGGCCCTGCGCTCCGCGATCGAAACGGAGCTGACCGGCGCGAGCTTGAACGCCGCGCAGACTCCCGTTTGACGGGAGGCGTGAGCCGCAGCCAGGAGGCCCGGTCCGCTAGGAGGCCGGCAGGGCCTTCAGCGGCCGCATGCGAGTCACTCTCCAGGCGGGATAGACGCCGCCGAGCACGCCGATCGCGACACCCACCAGCAGTCCCCGTCCCAGGCCCCAGGCGGTCACGGACGGCGAGACGTACGCGCTCACGCCGAGAGCGTGGACGAGCAAGCCGGCGCCGATCACCCCGAACAGCAGGCCGGCCGAGGCGCCGAGCACGCTGACCGCGATCCCTTCCCCGAGGATCAGCGACGCGACGCGCGCAGGCGACCACCCGACCGTGCTCAACAGGCCAAGCTCGCCCTGGCGTTCCATGATCGACATCGCCATTGTGTTGGCCACGCTGATGGCCCCCACGATCAGAGCGATCACCACGATCACCAGGATCGCCTTGGAGATCAGCGTCCCGTTGGCGCCGGCCCGGAGCGCCTGCTGCGGATCAGTGATCACCTGCGTGCCGGGGAACGCGCGCTCGATGCTGCCGGCGGCGCTGCTCGCCCGCGTGCCCGCCTCGAGCTGTGCGACGACATCGGTGACCTCTCCAGGGCGGCCGGCGAGCTGCTGGGCCTGCGCGAGTGCGAGAACGGCTCCGGAGTCCTCGAACAGAATGCCAGATTGGTAGATCCCTGCGACCCGGTAGGGGTGTCGACCAATCGCCAGGACGGCGCCAGGGGACAGGTGCAGCTGCGTTGCCAGCCGGTCGCCGACGAGCACTTCGGGCGCTCCCGCCGCGGGGCGCTCGCCGGCGGTCAGCACGAGACCACGAGTGAAGAAGCCGGTTGCATCGGCGCCGAACACGATCGCCGCCGGGCTCCGCGTCAGGCCTTCGACGATCAGCAGCAGGGGCGTGGCTCGTGCCACCTCCGGACGAGCGGCCAGGCGCCCCACCAACGATTCCGGCAGCACTGATGCTGTCGGGTCCGAGACGTTGGCCTGGAAGACGCCGAGATCCGAGCCGCCGAGATGGACGAAGCCCGCGGCCGTCTCCTTCAGTCCCTGGGTGAACGACAGCAGGGCCACGATCATCGCTACGCCGACGGCGATGCCCAAGGCGGTGAACACCGTGCGGGCCGATCGCCGCACCAGGTTGGTGGCGATGATTGTGAGCATCGCCACTTACGCTACCCGCAGTCGCCGCAAACAAGCTCGACGCCGGACTCGGCCCCGATCTGCGCTGCGAAAGCAGTAGCATTGATGGCCGATCGTCAAGCCTAGGAAAGAGACATGCCCCGCTATCTGATCGAGAGGGTGTGGGACCCGATTCAAGAGGAGGAGATGGCGGCGAAGGGCCCGCTCTCAAAGCGCATCCTGACCGAGGATGAGCAGTTCTCTCGAGTCGCATGGGAGCACAGCCACATGGTCATCGACGAGGACGGCCAGTTGAAGTCCTTCTGCGTCTATTCCTCCCCCAACACGGAGCTCATACGGGAGCACGCCGATCTGCTCGGCGATCACGAGCTCGGCGGCATCTATGAGATCGGCGGCGACATCTCGCCTGAGGATTTCGACTGACCCGAGGAGACGACGTCAAAGCTTGCGTGCCACTCCGCCTGCATCGCCACGAGCCGCTGCAGTCGTGCGCGTCGCCGGCGCGCCTCATCGTTCTCCGGGATCAGCTCCAGCGCCTGGTTGCATAGCCCGACGGCCTCACGCGGCGCCCATCCCCTCCCGGCCTGGTCCGCCGCAGTCAGCAGGTAATCGGCGGCGTTGACGCCGTCGCCGGCCTCGCGCCAGTGGTGAGCGAGGATCGCCGCATAGGACGTCGGGTCGCCTGCAGCCTGCTCGATGAAGCGTGCCACCACAGTGTGGCGCTCTCGGCGGGCGGCCTTGGGCAAGGTCGCGTACGCGACCTCGCGCACCAGCCCGTGCTTGAACGCGAGCTCCTGTTCGCCTGGAATCCGCGAGGCCGCTCTGCGGTGGATCAGGCCCCGTCGCTCGAGCGTGTGCAGTATCCCCGTCAGCGCGCCGTTGCCGCCAAGCGCTTCCAGCGTGCCCTGCCAGAAGAAGTCGCCAACCACAGAAGCGTCGAGGATCACCTGTCGCTCGGGTGCAGGGATCTGATCGAGTCGGGCCGCGATGATCGTCTTGATGTTCGCCGGCACCTCGGCGGCGTTCGCGGCGCCCCCCTCCGACAGCCACGCCGCCAGTTCCTCGATGAACAGCGGGTTGCCGCCCGCCGCATCGTCGATGCGAGCCGCGATCGCCTCCTGTTCTGACACGCCCGCCAGCAGCGCCAGCCCGAGGTCGCGAGCGTGCGCGTCGGTGAGCGCCTGCAGCTGCACAGTGAGGTTGGTCGGGAGGCGGGCCCAGCTGGCCCGCTCGTCCAGGAACTCGGGTCTGGCGAGCGCCAGCACCAGCAGCGGCACGTCCGCAAGCCTCGCTGAGAGCCCCTCGACGAGTTCCACAAGACTGTCATCCGCCCACTGCAGGTCCTCGAGCACCACCAGGGTGGGCTGCTCGCGGGCGAGGGCCTCGAGAAACCGTTGAGCGGATGCGAACAGCACCTGCCTGTCGTCCACCGTGTCCTCGGCGAGCCGCGCCAGGATCGAGAGGTGCGTCGCCACCTCCCGAGCCTGCGCGGCCGGTAGCAGCGATGCCGCGCGCTCGCCGAGCTTGTCGGCGGCGAGCTCGGCGGAGTCGGTGGCGAAGATCTCACACGCGTCCTTGATGACCTGTCCGAAGGCCCAGTACGCGGTGGGTTCTCCGTATGGGAGCGGACGGCCGCGCAGCGTCCGTCCGCCGGTGCTCTGCACGCGCGTGGCGAGCTCGAGCGCCAGCCGTGTCTTGCCGATCCCCGGGGGCCCCACCAGCGTCACGAGCTGCGGATGGGCCTCGCTGGAGGTTCGCGCCCACGTCCCCGCCAGCAGCTCCAGCTCAGCGTCCCTGCCGATGAAGGGAGTCGCCGACACGGGGCGGTCGGCGGGCTCCGACGTGGCGGCCCGCGCGAGCCAGGCGGGCATCGGGGCCTCCTTGCCCTTGGCGAGGATCGGCTCCACCGCCTCGTATGTGATCGCGTGCGCACTCGCGGCCTGGGTCTCCGCGCCAACCAGAACGCCCTCCTGCGGAGCGGCGCTCTGCAGCCGGGCCGCGGTGTTCACGGCATCCCCGATCACGGTGAGCTCGCGCCGCCCGTGCGGGCCCAGTGGGGCGAAGATCACCTCGCCCGTGTTGACGCCGATGCGCACGCACAGCCCGCCGAAGTCATCGGCTCGTTCGCGCGCGCGCTGCTGGATCTCGAGCGCGGCGCGCACCGCCCGCTCAGAGTCGTCCTCGTGGGCGATCGGGGCCCCGAACACCGCCATCAGCGCGTCGCCGATGATCTTGTCGACGGAGCCGCCGAACCGATCGACGATCTCGCCCATCTCGCTCATGCATCGGTCGACCATCGAGCGGACCTCCTCCGGGTCGCTACGCTCCGACAGCGCGGTAAACCCCGATAGGTCGGCGAACATGACGCTCACCCAGCGCCGCTCTCCATCGATCGCGTCGGCCGAGCCCGACGGCGGCGTGGCGCCCACGTCGCACGCGCCGCCACATGCTCCGCAGAAGCGAAAGCCGGGTGGGTTCTCGGCGCCGCACGTGGGGCAGCTGCGGCTGAGAGCAACCCCGCAATGACCACAGAAGCGCTGCGCGGCGTCGTTGAGCTCACCGCAGACGGGGCAGCGTGCCGTCGCAGCCATGCGTGCTACGCGTACATGTCCGCGGAGATGCGGTTGACCTCGACCACGACGTCGGCTGGGATGCCGACGCGCTTGGCGGCGGCGACGATCATGTCGGCTGACGGCGCCTCGTAGAGACAGTACGAGCGGTGCCGGTCGGCGCTGAGGAACGAGAACAGCCAGCGCACGCCCTCGTCCGCGTTGACGTCCTCGATCAGCTTGACGTCGTCGCTGGTGAGGTCAAGCTGGTCGGCGAATGCGCGCTCGATCACGTACATCGGCATGTGCAGAATGCTACGCCATCGATCAGCTCTGAGCGAGGCCGCGCGTGTAGGCGTACGCAGTCGCCTCGGTGCGGTTCGCGCACCCCGTCTTGCGCAGAATGCTGCGCACGTGGTTGGCCACGGTGTGCTCGCTGATGAACAGCGCGGCGCCGATGTCGCGATTGGAGCGACCGCGTACGACCAGCCGCAGCACGTCGAGCTCACGGATCGAGAGGTTGTCCGGAAGCGGCGGGCCGGACGTCGGCAGGAGGGAGCGGGCGCGCGCGCCCAGCGTTGCCATCCCCACGGTCTCGGCTAGACGCACGGCCTCGGCGAGCAACCGCTCACCGTAAGCGGAGTCTCCCCGGGCGAGCAGCGTGCGCCCGTACTCATACGCGGTGTGGGCGAGCCACGTGGTCGCGCCCATCTGCCGGTTGAGGTGCAGCGCCGCCTCGAAGTGCGTGACGGCGCTGTCGGTCTCGCCGAGCGTCGCGGCGAGCATTCCCAGGTAGCGGTCAGCGGCGCCGTAGCAGGCGACGCCGTGGCCGATCATGACGTTCCTGCCAGCCAGTGGCGAGAGCTCCGGATACACGAGCGAGGCGATCCCCTCGTGCGCGATCGCGCTCGCGGCGTCGGCGAGGTACGTGAGCGACGCGAGCCAGAGCCCCTCGCGCAGCGGCTCGAGGCCCTCGGCCAGAACGCGGTCGAGCTCGCTGCGGACCTGCTCCTCCATCGCCAGCTCGGCGAGCATCGCGGCGAGACCAGCTCGCCATGTCCCGCCTTGTCGATCGCCGGCTGCGAGGACGCGTATCACCGGGGCGAGCTCGGCAAGGCGACCCTGCTCGCGACGGACTCCGAACATCTGGATGCCATAGACGCTCGAGGCGTCGCGGCCGACGAGCAGCTGACCCCATTCGCGCGAGTCCTCCGCTGCCGCCTCGGCTTCTGCCAGCTGACCTTCGAGCAGCGCCAGCGCCGAGCGGTAGTGCTCGGTCACGTGGAGCATGAACGGCTGGCGTGTGTTCTGGGCCATGTCGAGAGCGATCGCAAGCTCGTCGCGGGCGCAGACGATCTCGCCGAGTGCCATCAGCGCCGAGACGCGCCACTGGGTTGCCTCCGCCTGGCCCTCGACGTCGCCCATCTCCTCGGCCAGATCCCGTGCCTCGCCAAGCATCTCGAGGGCTTCCGCGAGGCTCGTGGTTGCACGCGCCCAGTAGATCCCAATGAGCACCGTTGCCAACCCTGGCCGATCGTCGATTCGGCGCGCCATCGCGATCGCGTCCTCGCGAGCGAGCGCAGCCCGGTCGGAGTTGCCCTCGTACTCGAGCGCGCGCGCGAGGCTCGCGAGCAGGCCGATACGGAGCGTGGAGTCCTCCTGCCCGAGCGCCGCCGATGCCTCCTCGAGCAGCTCGCGGGCACCCTCGTCGGTGAGCCCCGGGCGCCAGCAGGTCGTCTCGAGCCCGATCGCGGCGCGGGCGAGCAGCTCTCCCTCGCGCAGGTTTCGTGCGATCTCCGCCGCCTGGCGGAACGACTGCAGCGACTCGAGCGACCTTCCGGCGCGGAACAGCGCTGTGCCGAGGTCGAGCAGGATCTCGGCGCGCCGACGCTCGTCCTCGATCCCCGTCTCCAGAGCCGTGCCAAGTCGGGCCGCGGTCTCGTCATAGGCCAATGCGGCCGACGCGGCCTTCGCCGCGAGGAGGTTGTACTCGACCGCTCGCGCCACCCCACCGATCGGCGCCGCCGCCGCGAAATGGTGGGCCAGGTCGGCGAGCACGCGCCCGCTCTGCGGCCGATCGACCGCCTCCAGCGCCTCGGCGATACGGAGGTGCAGCTCGGCTCGGCGTAGCACGCTCAGCCGGTCGTAGAGCGCGCGGCGCACGAGCTCGTGCGTGAAGCGGTACGCCAGCGCAGGGAACGGCAGCTCCTCGATCACGCCGCTACGCATGGCCGGTTCGAGCGCGTCGAGTCGCTCGAGCTCGACTGGCGCGGCTCGTTGCAGAACGTCGAGCTCGAACTCGGGTCCGGCGACCGCGGCGAGCTCGAGCAGGTCTCTGGTCGTGGGATCGAGCCTCATCAGGCGCTGGCTGACGACCTCGTGGACGCTCTGAGGTGTTGCGATCTCCTCGAGCGGGCGAGTCAATCGGAGCATGCCCTGTTCGATCGCGAACGCGTCCGTCTCGACGAGTGCCCTCCACAGCTCGCACAGCAGGAACGCGTTGCCCTCGGTGAGATCATGGATCGCGCGGGACAGCTCGGGCGCGGCGGGATCGATCTCGCCGCCGCCGGCGCGGCGCACGAACTCCTCGATGTCGTTCTCGGTGAGGCCGCGCAGGTGGAGGCGCACGACGTCATCCGAGCGACGCAGGTCGGCAAGCGCGTCGCCGAGCTCGACCGGGATTTCGGCCTCGGTGTCCCGAAACGTCGCGAGCACCAGCACGCGGGCTGAGGTCGTTGCCCGGGCGAGATGACGCAGGAGCACGAGCGTTGGCGTGTCCGCCCAGTGCGCGTCCTCGAGCACGAGCAGCAACGGCTGCCGGCGTCCTGCGCCGGCGAGAACGTCCGCCACGACCGTGTGCAGGCGATGACGCTCGGTGTCGGGGTCGGCGGCGATCGGCGGCGGCAGCCCGGCCACGCGAGTGGGCAGGTCGGGAACGATTCGGCTCAGCTCGCCGCCCGCACCGCCGAGGTCCTCGCGCAGCACCTCGGGATCGGTGCTCCGCGCGAGCTGATCGAGCGCGTCGGCGAAGGGGCGGTAGGCGGTTCGCACCACCGCGTCGCACGCCCCGTAGAGCACGAGCACCCCTTCCGCGGCGACGTCGTGCGCCAGCTCGCGGACCAGGCGGCTCTTGCCCGATCCGGCCTCACCGCCCACCAGCGCCAGCCGACCCCGCTCGCCGGTCTCGCGCGGCACAAGCCCCCGCAGCGCCACGAGCTCAGCCGACCGACCGACGAACGGAGAAGACGGGGAGAGACGGAGAGGGCCGGGAAGCGCGTGCATACAGTCGATCGGGGCGGGACGAGTAGTTAGATCTGATTATCGCTCCCGCTGCAACGCTCCGTTGAGAACGAGCGAACTGTGTCAATCCAAGTCATGACAGCGGCGCCAGATCCGGTTACCGTCGCATTTGTGACAGGGAGCGACTCCTGCCCGTAGGTGGGAGCCCACGAACGAACAGGAGGCACACATGAGCACCACCATCAATACGGCGGAGGCGGCGCGACGGGAGCTCGGCGCGGCGTTCGCCGGTGAGTTGATCGGCACCGGCGATCCGGGCTACGAGCCGGCGCGTGCGGTCTTCAACGCGATGATCGACCGCCGGCCCGCGCTGATCGCCCGCTGCGCAAGTAGCGGGGACGTGGCGGCGACGATCGCGTTCGCGCGCCGGCACGACCTCCTGCTCGCCGTTCGCGGTGGCGGCCACAATGGCGGCGGACTGGGGATCTGCGACGACGGGGTGGTCCTCGACCTGTCGCTTCTGCGGAGCGTGGAGGTCGATCGCTCCACGCGCACCGTTCGCGCCGACGGCGGCTGCACCTGGGGCGAGGTCGACGCCGCAACCCACGAGGTTGGCTTGGCGACGCCGTCGGGAATCATCTCCACCACGGGCGTGGGCGGTCTCACGCTCGGGGGCGGCATCGGCCACCTCTCACGCAAGCACGGGCTTACGATCGACAATCTGATCGAGGCCGAAGTCGTCCTCGCCGACGGGACCCAGGTGCGCGCCAGCGCCGAGGAGAACCCGGAGCTGTTCTGGGCGTTGCGGGGTGGCGGCGGCAACTTCGGCGTCGTGACCTCGTTCCGCTTCCGAGCGCATCCCGTCGCCACCGTGCTGGCTGGGCCCACGTTCTGGCCGCTCGAGCAGACGGCCGAGGTGATGCGCTTCTACCGCGAGTTTCTCCCCGCCGCGCCACGCGAGCTGAACGGGTTCTTCGCGCTGATGACGGTGCCCCCCGCGGACTTCCTGCCCGCTGAGCTGCACTTCCGCAAGGTGTGCGGGGTGGTGTGGTGCTACGTCGGCCCCGAGGACGCGGCCGCCGATCTGTTTGCGCCCGTGCAGGAGGTCGGGACGCCGCTCCTGCACGGGGTGGGACCGATGCCGTTCCCGGCGCTGCAGAGCCTCTTCGACGGCGTCTACCCACCGGGACTGCAGTGGTACTGGCGCGCGGACTTCGTCCGTGAGCTGCCGGACGCGGCGATCGAGCAGCACGAGCTGTTCGGCGAGCGACTGCCGACGTTCCACTCGACCATGCACCTCTACCCGATCGACGGGGCCGTGCACGACGTCGGCGCCGGCGACACTCCGTTCGGCTACCGCGACGCGAACTGGGCCGAGGTGATCGTCGGCGTCGACCCCGATCCAGCGAACGCCGGCACGATCCGCGACTGGACAGTCGACTACTGGGAGGCGACGCACCCTTACTCGGCCGGCGGCGCATATGTGAACTTCATGATGGACGAGGGGCACGCGCGCGTTCGTGCGAGCTATCGCGACAACTATGACCGTCTCGCTGCCGCCAAGCGGACCTACGACCCGGAGAACGCCTTTCGCGTCAACCAGAACATCGAGCCGTCGGCGAGGGTGTGAGCCGCCGGCTGATCGAGCTAGCGCAAGAGACCCGCCTTGCTTGCGTCGACGCGCCCGTCGACCAGCGTGATCGCACGGTCCGCGCGGGCGCCGACGGAGCGGTCGTAGCTGACGACCACCATCGTCATGCCGAGATGGTCGCGCAGGCGGAAGAGCAGGTCGAGCACGCGCTCGGAGGTGGTCGAGTCGAGCGCGCCGGTGGGCTCGTCGGCGAGCAGCAGGCGCGGCTCGTTGGCGAGCGCTCGCGCCACGGCCACCCGCTGGCTCTCGCCGCCCGACAGCTCCGACGGGAGGTGCTCTGCACGGTCGGCCAGCCCCACTTGGTCGAGCAGCGACAGCGCACGGCGATGGCGCTCACCGCGGTGCATGCCGGCGCCGAGCAGCGGCACTTCGACGTTCGCCCGCGCCGAGAGCGCTCCCAGCAGCAGGTGGCGCTGGAACACGAAGCCGACGACGTCACGTCGAGCCCGCGCCGGGTGCGGATCCTTCCAGATGGCGCGGCCGTCGATCAGGACCCGGCCGCCGTCGGGCTGCTCCAGGCCGCCGATCAACGCCAGCAGGGTGCTCTTGCCCGATCCGGAGCGACCGGTGATCGCCACCGCCTCGCCGGGCGCGACGCGCAGCGATATCGCGCGTAGCGCGCTTATCCGCCCGAAGCCCTTGCTCACCCTCTCGACGACCACCTCCGCGCCGGTCGGCGGGCTCACCCGCTGACCTGCACCGGGTAATCGAGGTTTATCGTTGCTCCTTCCGCGACGATCGCGGCGCGGAACGTGAGCGGATAGCCAACGGCCGAGGACGGCCATTTGAAGACGTCCGAGAAGCGTCCGTCGAACGTGTAGTGAGATCGCCGCGCCACGACCTGTCCGCCGAACAGGTACTCATAGCTGACGCTCGCGCTGGCGGCGTGTGCGCCGCGCGTGACCGTGAAGTGGATCGGCCACGGCCGTTCGACCTTTGGCGTGTGGGTGGAGGCGTGCATCGTCGCGGTCACGCCGCCGGCGCTCGCGCTGACCGAGGTTCCGGAGCCAGCCGACGCTGACGCAACCGGCGCTGACGCAGCCGGCGCTGACGGCCGCGGTTGCGTGGTCGAGCCGGCGGTTGAGGCGGTCGTGGCGGGCGCTTGGCTCGACCTGCTCGCCGAGGATCCACCGCAGCCCGCCAGCACGAGCAGGCACGCCGCCAGGACGGCCCCCCGGACGGAGCGCACCGACCTGGGCGAGACCGCGACCAGCCGGGTGCGCTCGTGCTGTGCCATCAAGCGGTCTGCCTCGTCGCTGCGGGCAGCGGCTACTCCAGCTCGATCGCGCGCATGGTGTGCTCGTCGGGCAGCTTCCCGAGGATCTGCCACAGCGTCTCGCGCTCGCGCGCCTGCCCGCGCTGAAGGTCGTTGAGGAGCAGTCTGACGGCGCTGTAGGTGATCTTCATCTGCTGCGGCGCGAGCGACACGGTCACCGTGCCGAGCTCGTTCGGGGGTTGCTCGAGGCCGACGATGACCTCGCGGGCGAGGCGGCGGATCTCCGGCTCGTGCGCCTCGTCGGAGATGAGCAGTCGCAGCGCGCGCGCCGCCACTGGCACCTCGTCCTGGTCGAGAAACAGGTGGTAGGGAGGCTCGAGCTCCTTCGCCGTGTCGCTCATCGTCCGTCAGCCTAGCGGCGATCGCTAATCCGCCGGCGCCGTGTGGCGCCTGCGCTGAAGCCGGGCGAGCCGCCCGCCGGCGGCGCCCAGGAACATGCCGATGATCGCGGTCACCACCGCGAGCAGCGGCGGGAAGCTGCCGAGCGAGACCTTCGCTTCGGTGCCGGCGATCGCGTGCGCGACGAGCAGGGCAACTCCGTAGATGAAGCCGCCGACGAGGCCACGGTCCGCGCCGCCCCAGCCATCCTGGTGCTCGAAACCCGCGAGGACGCCACCGACCGCGGCGAGGCCTCCGACCGCCCAGTAGGCGCCGCTGGAGACTCCGACCAGGACGCCTGCGACTGCGCCGATGGCAGCGGGAACGACACCGCCCAGGATGATCTGCACAGGGCGCGGACGGTCACGGAATAACACGGGCTGGTACATCGATCCCCTCTCCGAGATTGCGCTCAAACCCTATCGTGGCGGGAGCTGGCGGGTATGTTCTGGCTGTGAGCGACTCGCCGGACGTGCGCCGCGCCACTCCTGCTGACGTGCCGGCTCTGGCACGGATGCTGGCCCGCGCGTTCTTCGACGACCCGGTCGCGTCGTGGGCCTGGAGACCGGATCCCCTACGTCTGGCAGCGCTCGAGCGCTTCCAGGCGACCCGTCTGCAGCAGCTGCTCGGCGGCGAGGAGGTGTGGACCACGGACGAGTTGAGCTGCGCCGCCCTATGGGCGCCGCCGGGGCGCTGGCACATGACGCTGCGCGAAACGGCGATGCTGGTCCCGTGCTTCCTGCACCCGCGGCTGCTCGTCCGCATGCCGCTGGTTGCGCTCGGCTGGGAAAAATTGGAGCGAGGTCACCCCCGCAGGCCGCCTCATTTTTACCTCGCGGTGCTCGGCACCGAGCCGGAGGCCCAGGGCCGCGGCCTGGGCTCGGCGGTGCTGGGCGCCGTGCTGGAGCAGTGCGACGGCGATGGTGTGGGCGCCTACCTGGAGTCCTCCAAGGAACGCAACATCGACTTCTACGCCCGCCATGGCTTCCGCGTGCTCGAGCAGATACAGCTGCTGCGGGGCCCCACCATGTGGAAGATGTGGCGCGATCCTCGCCCGTAGTCGTCCCCGCGGAACGCTGTATAACCATAGTTACACCGTGTTCGCGCGCGGAGATCTCGAGTACGGCGGGCGGAGCGTGCCCAGGGTTGCTACTGTTCACCAGATGGCTAACAGTGAAGTGCTCGATCGTACGTTCGCGGCGTGCTCGCATCCGATCCGCCGCGGCATCCTCGAACGCTTGAGCGAGGGCGAGCTGACGGTGGCGCAGGCGACGCACGACTTCGGCGTGTCCAAGCCAGCGATCAGCAAGCACCTGAAGGTGCTCGAGCAGGCGGGCGCGATCGTGCGCGTGATCGATGGGCGCACACACAGGCTGCGCATCCACGAGCACGCGCTCGAGGATGCGGGCGACTGGATGACGCGCCAGCGCGGCCTGTGGGAGCGCAAGCTGGACACGGTCGAGCGCTACCTTCGCGAGCAGCGAGAAACCACACCCCGAAAGGAGCCGACGTGAGCCTTGCCGATTCAACCACCGTCCGCGTGGAGCGCACGTTCGATGCGCCGGCGGAGGACGTGTTCGACGCGTGGACCAACCCGGAGGTGCTCAAACGCTGGTGGGCGGTGACGGCGGCGGGGCGCACGCCGGTCGCGGACGTCGACCTGCGCGTGGGCGGCGCTTACCGGCTGTCGATGGAAGACCCCGATGCGGGCACGGTCCACACCGTGCGCGGCGAGTACAGCGAGGTGCGCCGGCCCGAGCGCCTCGTGTACAGCTGGTGCTGGGAGGAAGCGGAGGGACGGACCGGTCATGTGAGCACGGTGACTGTCGAGTTCCTCGGGGACGGCCAGCGCACGACGGTGGTGTTGGAGCACTCCGGTCTCGAGTCACCCGAATCGCGCGAGCGCCACGGCCATGGCTGGCAGGCGTGCCTGGAGATGCTCGAAAGGCGAATCTTCGCCGCGGCGGGCCAACCGACCTGACGGCAGTTCAACACAACGCAGACCAACGAAACGGAGGACGACGATGGCGAAGTACCTACTCGCATACAAGGGCGGTGCCGGCATGGCGGCGACGGACGAGGAGCGCCAGGCCGCGATGGCGGCATGGGGCGGCTGGTTCGGAAGCCTCGGCCAGGCGGTCGTCGACGGCGGCAACCCGTTTGGGCCGTCAGCCACGGTGACGAACGGCGGCAGCGTCAGCGACGGCGCCTCCTCGAGCCTGAGCGGCTACTCGGTGCTGAGCGCCGACAGCCTGTCCGCCGCGAGCGAGCTCGCGAAGGGCTGCCCGGTGCTGGCTTCCGGCGGCAGCGTCGAGGTGTACGAGACGATCGATGTGATGTAGACGTAGAGGGGTCGCGGGTCGGTTCGCGGAGCGTGCCGCCAGCGACATCCGGGTGCGTGGCGACCGGCGGCGATCGCGGTTGCGCCCCAACGGGCGTGGCGATCGTCACGGTCGTGTGCGCTGGGGCGCAGCGGTGACGCGCAGCTCGTGCTCACCTATGCGTACGGTGTCGCCGCGGCGCAGCTGGCGGCCGCGACGGGTCTCGCGCTCACCGTTGACGAGCGCGGGCGCGCTCGCGAGCAGCGTCTTGACGTCGCTGCCGCTGTCGACGACGCCCGCGAGCTTCAGCAGCTGCCCGAGCCTGATCGTCTCGCCCTGGATCGGGATCTCGCGCAGCACATCAGCTGCGCGAGGCTGCGCCGGCCCCGTTGCGCCGCTCGGCCAGGTCGGCGCCGGTTGTGGTTGTGATCACCGAGGCGCCGCCGCCGCCGAGGACGCGCCGCACCAGTCCGGGGGTGAGGATGCGAAGCGCGGCGGCGATCCCGTAGGGCCGCGGTACGTAGCGCTCCGCTCGGCGGCCGATGCCGGTCTCATAGATCGCCTCGGCGGCTCTGTCGGGCGTGGAGACGATCCAGCGCGTCCACGGCTTGTCGGTGAGCTCGGACTGGGGATGGCCCTCGGTCGAGATGAACCCCGGCAAGACCAGCCCGACGTGCACGCCGCCGGCACGCTCCTCCGCCGACAGCGCGTCGGACCAGCCGGCGAGGGCGAACTTCGACGCGCTGTAGGCTCCTGTCCCGGCGCGCGCGACCCTGGCGGCGGTCGAGGCGACGTTGACGATCGCAGAGGGGGCGCAGGCGCGCAGCAGCGGCAGCAGCGCCTCGGTGAGCCGCACCTGGGCGTCGAAGTTGATCGCCATCGTGCGCCGCACGTTCTCGTAGCCGCCGTCGGCGAATGGCGCGCGCCAGGAGGCGCCGGCGTTGTTGACGAGCAGGTCGAGCCGGCCGTGGCGCTCGAGCACGTGGTCACGGATACGCGCGGGTGCGTCTTCGTCGAGGAGATCGACGGCGACGAAGCTCACGCGTCGCTCGCCGAGCAACTTGGCGAGCGCCTGCAGACGCTCTTCGCGGCGGGCGACGAGCACCAGCGCCGACCCGGGCTCGCGACTGAGGCGGTGCGCGGTCGCCTCGCCGATGCCGCTCGATGCGCCGGTGATGAGCATGACGTTGGCTTGGCCTGGTGTGTGAATCGGTTGAGCCATGGTTTCCTCGCTGTGTGTGCAGGGCCGGTCGCCTGAATGGTCTGCAGGGCCGGTCGCCTGAATGGTGTGCACGGCCGGTCGCCTGAATGGGCGCGTGACGGTTAGCCTGTCAGATCGGCAACACGATGAGCTGGCCCGTTTCCAGCGACGACCTCGGCGTCGCGTCTCCCCGCAAGCGCAAGGCGCTCGAGCTGTTCCGCGGCCTGCCGCGCCGATACGACGCCCTGTCGGCGGCGCTGAGCTTGTGGCAGGACCCACGCTGGCGGCGAGCGCTCGTGCGCGCGGTGGCGCCGCGGGACGGTCAGCGCGTGCTGGACGTGGCGACCGGCACGGGCATGGTGGCGGCTGAGCTGCTGGCGCGCGCGGACTGCTCGGTGGTGGGCATCGACCAGAGCGCCGAGATGCTCGCGGCGGCGCGGGCGCGCTTTGCGGTCGCGGAGCGCTCGCGCGTCGAGCTGGTCGAAGGGCAGGCCGAGGCGCTGCCGTTCGCGGAGGAGAGCTTCGACGCGCTGACGTTCACCTACCTGCTGCGCTACGTCGACGATCCGCGGGCGACGATCGGCGAGCTCGCGCGCGTGGTGCGCCCGGGTGGGCGTGTGGCCTCGCTGGAGTTCGGCGTGCCGCCGTGGCCTCCCGCGCGCGTGGCGTGGAGGGGGTACACGGCGATCGGACTGCCGGCGCTCGGGCGCTTGGCCTCGCGCGAGTGGGCGGAGGTGGGACGCTTCCTGGGGCCGAGCATCCGCGGCTTCTACGACCGCCACCCGCTGCCGCGGATCGTCGGCTACTGGCAGGAGGCCGGGCTGCAGGGGGTGGCGATGCAGCGGATGAGCCTCGGCGGAGGCATCGTGATGTCCGCGACCAAGCGTCTCGAGGGCAGCCGCGAGGTAGGCTCGCGCGGCGACGAGCGCCGAGGCTGAGGCGGCGATGGGAGCCACGCACCAACGCCCGGCCTTCTATGCGGTCGGCCGCGGTCGCGTGGGCGAGGTGATAACGCTCCTGCATCCGCCGTACACGGCCTGGCACCTGAGCTACTTCGCCCTTGGTGCGGCCACCGCCCCGAGACTGCACGTCGACCGCCTGTTGTGGGGCTTGGCGGCGTTCGCTCTCGCCGTGGGGGTTGCGGCGCACGCGTTCGACGAGCTCCACGACCGCCCGCTGCGCACGGGGCTGTCCGATCGGACGCTCATGGGCTGCGCCGTGGCGAGCCTGCTGGCGGCCGTGGCGATCGGGGTGGGTGGCGTGCTCACGGTCTCGCCGTGGCTGGCGCCGCTGGTGCTAACGGGGGCCCTGTTCCTGCCGGCGTACAACCTCGAGCTGGCGGGCGGGCGCTTCCACAGCGACCTCTGGTTTGCGGTCGGATGGGGCGCGTTCCCGGCCTTCACGGGGTACTTCGTCAATGCCGAGAAGGTGGCGCTGCCAGGGCTGCTGATCGCGGCTGGCTGTCTGGCGATGAGCCTCGCGCAGCGCCGCCTGAGCTCGCCGGCGCGCGAGTTGCGCCGGCGCACGCTGGCGGTGAGCGGCACTCGCACCCTGCGAGACGGTGGCGCCGAACCGCTGTCGCTGGGTGCGCTGCTGGCGCCGCTGGATGGCGCGTTGGCAGCGATGTCGCTGGCGATGGTGGTGACCGCGTGCGCACTCGTAGCCGCGCGCCTGTGAAGCGCGTCGCGGCGCCAGGCGGCACGATCGTGGTTAGGGGAGCAGATGCGCGCCGGGCCCAGGACGCACGGCGCGCGCGTCGTCGGGGTAAGAGACGCCGGGCGCGAACAGGCCGAGCGCGCTGCCGCCGAAGCCGCCGCCCATGAGGCGTGCGCCGGCGGCGCCGCTGTGGCGAAGGTGCTCGACGGCGGCCTCGAGTGCGGGGGTGGAGACCTCGAAGCGCTCGCTCAAGCTCCGGTGAGCGGCGTTGAGCAGTCTGCCGAGGGCGTGCAGATCGTGCGCGCGCAACGCGGCTACGGCGTGGCGTACCCGCTCGTTTTCGTCGAGCACGTGGGTGGCGCGCCGGCGCAGGGGCTCGGGCAGCTGCTCGACGGCTTCGCGGCTGGCCTCGCGCAGCGACTGCACGCCCAGCAGCTGGCAGGCGCGAGCGCACTCGGCTCGTCGTTGGTTGTAACCGGAGCTTGCGTGTACGTGACGCTCGCCGGAGTCGAGCACCACGAGCTGCCAGCGGCCGAGTCGCAGCGGCACGGGCTCGACGTGCAGCGTGCGGAAGTCGATGCACAGCGCCGTGTGGGGCGCGCCGTAGAGAGAGGCCATTTGATCCAACAGTCCCGTGTGGGCGCCTACCCAGTTGTTCTCCACACGCGCGCACAGTCGGGCGAGCTCCGTCCGATGCAGAGCCTTCGCCTCGCCGCCGGGCGCAGCGCGCGATCCGAGCTCGGCCAGGGCGAGGCACAGCGCGACCTCGAGCGCGGCCGAGGACGACAGCCCGGCGCCGCGCGGCAGCTCGCCGCTGATCTCCAGGCGCGCGCCCACGAGCGGGAATCCGGCGAGGGCGAGCTCGGCGACCGTCCCCCGCACGAACGCGCGCCATCCGGGCGCGGGCGTTGGCTCGCTCAGCGCGAACTCGTCGCGCTCGTCCAGGTCGCGCGCGTAGGCGCGCACGACCTCGTCGCGGCGTGAGCCTCGCGGCTCGGCCTCGGCGCGCACGGTGACGCCGTCGGCGACCGCGAACGGAAGCGCCAGCCCCTGGTTGTAGTCGGTGTGCTCGCCGATCAGGTTGACGCGTCCGGGCGCGAACGCGCCGCTGCGCTCAGGCGGCATGGACGATCGCCTCGCGCAGCTTGGCGGCGGACTCCTCGGGCAGCGTGTCGGAGATGAAGGTGCCGGCGCCCTGCTCGGACCCGGCGAGATACTTGAGCTTCTCGGCGGTGCGCAGCGGCGGGTAGAACTCGACGTGCAGGTGCCCGTCGCGCTGTCTCCGCTCCGCTGAGGCGCCTGCTGTCCTCGGGGCGGTCGCGCCCGAGGAGGCGGTCGCGCGCGAGCCAGCGGCGGCGATGGCGGTGGGAGCCTGGTGAACGGCCATCACGTACGGAAAGGGCCTGTCGAACAGCGCGTCGTACCCGCGGACGAGCGCCTGCAGCGCTGCGGCCAGCAGGCGCAGCTCCTCGGCGTCACAGTCGAGCAGGCTTGGCCGGTGCTCGCGCATGACCACGTGCGCTTCGTAGGCCCAGCGGGCGGCGTATGGGACGTAGGCGACGACGCTGTCGTTCTGGTGGACGATCCGCCGCCCGTCCTCGAGCTCCCGGGCGAGCAACGCGCACGGCGCACAGCCTCCGAGGCGCTCGTCGGCGCTGAGCTCAAGCTGTGGCACGGGGGGCAGAAACGGGTAGGCGTAGATCTGGCCGTGGGGGTGGTGCAGGGTGACGCCGACCTCGACGCCACGGTTCTCGAAGATGAACACATAGTCGACGTCATCGCGTGCGCCAAGCTCTGTGTAGCGGTGGCGCCAGACCCACATCAGCGCCTCGGCGCGCTCGGCTGCGAGCGTACCGAAGGAGGCGTCGTGGTCGTCGGTGTACACGACGACCTCGGCTGCGCCGTGGGGCGCGTGGAAGGCGGGGAAGCGGTTATCGAAGACGGCGATCTCGAAGGCGGGGAACGGGATCTCGGTCTCCGGCCCTCCCGGCCGCGTGGGACACAACGGACAGTGATCGCGCGCCGGCAGGAACGTGCGCTGCTGGCGGTGGATCGCGTACACGACCTCCTCGCGCCGCAGCTCATCGAAGCGCTGGCCGATCGTCGATCGGTCGCCCACGTCGCTCATATTCACCGGTGTTCGACGCGCGTATACAGGATCAGCGCGCGCCCGTCGCCTTTGACGTGGCGGGCGATCGCCAGCGGTCCGACGCGTTCGCGTGGCTGCTCGCGCTCGGCCCCGGCTCCCTCGGCTCCTCCGGCTCCTACGGCTCCTCCTGCTCCCTCGGCCCCTCCGGCTCCGCCGGCTGCCCCGGCTCGGACGGGCGATCGGCCGGACGGGGCCGGCTCAGTCGGTTTCCTGGACATGTTCCGAGGGTATACCCAGCGCATGTGGAGGCTGGCGGCGATGGCGCAGGGAGCGGAGGTGGCGGGCTGGTCGATCTCGGACTGCGGAGTTTCCGCTGAAGGGGGCATTGACTATTGCGCCGCTTAGCGAGAAGGTAGTACACGATGCTGCGCTGGCGACACGCAGCGCGATCGAGCCAGAGGAGGCCCAGATGTCAGACACCAGCCAGGCAGACACCAGCCAGGCGCGCAACGGGGTGGAGCGTCTCGATCGGACGGAGCGGGCACTGGTCGAGAGACCGGGGTTCGACCGCCGGGCGTTTCTGCAACGCACGGCGCTGACGGGCGCCGCCGTCGGCGGGGTCAGCACCCTGCTCGCCGCGTGCGGCTCGAGTGCCTCCAGCAGCAGCGGCGGCGCGGTGGCGGTGTTCGGCGCGGTTCCCAAATACAAATTCGTGATCGTCAACCACGTCACGACTAACCCGTTCTTCGTGCCGACGCAGTACGGCGCCGCGGACGCGTGCGCGCTGCTGGGCTGCTCCTACCAGTGGACGGGCTCTGAAAGCAGCAATGTCAACCAGATGGTCAACGCCATGAACACGGCGGTCACCAGCGGCGCCAACGGGATCGCCGTCGCGCTGATCGACCTGCACGCGTTCAACGCGCCGGTCGAAGCCGCGCTGAAAGCGGGCATCCCGGTCGTCGCGTACAACGCGGATGCCCCGGGCAACGAGCGCCTGTCCTACATCGGCCAGGACCTGAAACTGGCCGGCGAAAAAATGGGCGAACGGATCGTCGCTGCGGTGCCCTCGGGCGAAGTGGCCCTGTTCATCGCGACCCCGGGCTCGGCCAACCTGCAGCCGCGCATCGAAGGCGCGGAAAAGGCGATCAAGGCGTCGGGCAAGCCGATCACGGTACACACGGTCGCCACCGGCGCGGCGGTCCCCGGTGAGCTCTCGACGATCGACGCCTACTGGGTCGGGCACCCGAGCACGAAGGGGATGTACGCGGTCGACGGCGGCAGCACGGAAAGCCTCGCGAAAGTGATGCAGAAGTACGGGCTCGCCGCGAAGGGCATCAAGGCCGGCGGCTTCGACCTGACAGAACAGACGCAGAAGCTGCTCCAGGAAGGGAACATCGAATTCACGATCGACCAGCAGCCCTACCTCCAGGGGTTCCTGCCGATCCTGCAGCTGTTCATGTGGCACGCGTCCGGATCGCTGACCGGCCCCGCGGAAACCGACACCGGCCTGAAGTTCCTCAATAAAGAAACGGTCGCGCCGTACGTCGAATCCAAAACCCGCTATGAGGGAACGTCCTCCGCGGTCACCGTGGTCGCGATCAAGGCGGGCACGCCCGCATAGCCATGGCGAACGTGGCAGGGGGGTCGGCCTCCCCCGAGAGTCAGACCCCCGCGCCAGAGCGCCGGGCGCCCGAGCGCCCGGCCTCGGTGCGGGAGCGGATCGACTGGCGCGAACGCATCCTCTCGTTGCGCGAGGGCAGCATCATCGTCGTCACGATCATCGTGGCGATCTACTTCGCGGTGAACACGAGCAGCTTCTTCACCTCGGCGAACTTCAAGACGCTGCTGCCATATGTGGCCCCGTTTGCGATCCTCGGCGCGGGCGAGGTGTTCGTGATGATCCTGGGAGAGATCGACCTGTCGATCGGCGGCACGTATCTGCTCGCGCCGTACCTCTTCTACAAGATCGCAAACGGCGGCGTGCCGCTCGTACCGAGCGTGATCATCGCGCTGATCGCGTGCATGGCGGTGGGCCTCGTGAACGGCTTCTTCACGGCGGTCGTGGGCATCAGCTCGTTCGTGGCGACGCTCGGCATGCTGTTCACGCTGGAGGGGCTCACGCTGATCATCTCCAAGGGAGAGCCGGTGAACACGCCGGGCGCGCAGGTGACAGCCACCCACCAGAGCGTCACCCACATCGTCAATGGAGCGCACATCGTGCTGGTGGAAACGGTCAACCACATCGGCACGTTCGCGAAAGTCTTCGGCGGCGGCGTCTACTCGGAGATCATCTGGGCGGTGGTGATCGTGATCGTGCTGCAGATCGTGCTGACGTTCACGCGCTGGGGCCTTTACACCGTGGCGGTCGGCTCCAACAAGCTGGGCGCCGCCGAGGCGGGGGTGCGGGTGCGGTTGGTGATGGTCCGCAACTTCATCCTGTGCGCCGTCGCCGGCGGTCTGGTCGGCATCCTCGAGTCGGTGCGCTCGGCAACCGTGCAGCCGGACACTGCCGGCGCGAACGAAATCCTGTTCTACGGCATCGCCGCCGCCGTGATCGGCGGAACGCTGCTGGCGGGCGGCTCGGGAACGGTCGTGGGCGCCCTGATCGGAGCGCTGTTCCTCGGCATCCTCAAGGATGGCCTGATCCTGCAGGGCGTCAGCGCCAACTACCTGCTGTTCTACACCGGCCTCGCGATCATCCTGGCGATGTCCGCGAACGTGTACGTGCAGCGCCTGCGCAGGGGCACCCATCGTGGCTGATCAGGCGCTGCCCCCTGAGCAGGTGGTCGCGCCGACGTCCGCCCCCGACGACGTGCTGCGCGTCGAACACATCGCCAAGCGCTTCGGGCCGGTCACGGCCCTGCGCGACGTCAACCTGCACCTGCGCAAGGGCGAGGTGCTGGGCCTGCTCGGTGACAACGGGGCCGGCAAGTCGACGCTGATCAAGATCATCAGCGGCTTTCAGAAGCAGGATTCCGGGCAGATGTTTCTCCACGGCCTTCCGTACGAGCCCAGGGGCGTCGACGACGCACGCGCCAAAGGCATCGACACTGTCTACCAGGATCTGGCCTTGATCGACGAACTGTCGGTGTACCACAACCTGTTCTTGCGGCGCGAGCGGGTTCACCACCCGCTGCCGTTCCTGGCCAATCGCGAGATGAGGCTGGAGGCCCGCCGGGCGCTGGACGAGATCGGGATCAACATCCCACGGATCGACGTCGCGGTGGCGCGCCTGTCCGGTGGCCAGCGCCAGGCGATCGCGGTCGCGCGCACGGTCAACGGCGCGTCGGACATCATCCTGCTGGACGAGCCGCTGGCGGCGATGGGGGCCAAGGAGGGCTCGATGATCCTCGACCTGGTCGCGCGCCTGAAGGCCGAGGGGAGGGTCTCGATCATCATGATCCTCCACAACTACGTCCATGTGCTGGAGGCGTGCGACCGCGTGAGCATGATCCAGGACGGTGTGATCGCGCTGGACAAGCCGACGGCCGAGACGTCGGTGGAGGAGCTGACGGAGATCGTGGTGAACGAGTACCGGCGCGCGCGCATGGAAAGCCACGAGAGCTCGCTCCCCGGCTGAGGCTTCCGCCGAGGCGCGCGCGGCCGAGGCGCGCGGCCGAGGTGCCCGGTCAGGCCTGCGCGGCGCTCGGTCGGGCGGAGTGGGGGGAGCGGGGGGAGTGCTCGAGCAGCCGCTCGATGTAGGGGCCGAGCAGCGTGGCGACGGAGGCGGCGGTCATGGTGGCGGGTCCTTTGGGCAGCGCGGCGTAGCTGATGGCCAGCCGCACCAGGCACTCGCTCAGGAGCTCCGCGTCGCGGCGCTCGACCAGCGGCCAGCTGGCGAGCATCACCTCGGTCAGGCGCTCAGAGGTGCGCTCGATCAACGGCTTGCCGTGGGTGGTGCACAGCGCGAGCAGCTCCTCTGCGCCGTCCCCGTGGACGATGCTGCGCACGAGCGGGTTCTCGCCCGCGCCCTGCAGGAACACGTCGAACGCCGCTGCGAGCGCGCTGGCGGGGTCGTCGAGGTTGGCGCCCACCGCGCTTTCGACGGCGATCAGAAAGCGATCGGCCTCGCGCATCACGAGAACCTGGGCGAACTCGTGGCGCGAGCGGAACTCGTTGTAGAGCGTCTGGCGGCTGACGCCGGCCGCGAGGGCGATGTTGGCCATCGTGATGTGGTCCCAGCGGCGGCTGCGCAGCTCCTCGCACGCCGCATCTAGCAGCGTGTTGCGCAGCAGCTCCCGTGCTGCGACCGAGTAGGGGATGCGTTCGCTGGTGGGCATCTTCGTTGGCGTGCTCGCGGCCATCGTCTGCTCCGTCAGGCTCGCGGTCAGGCTCGCGGTCAGGCTCGCGGTCAGGCTCGCGGCCGCGCCTCGACGTTACCGCGCAGCTCGTATCCGGGCGCAAGGTTCGCGCGCGCGAGTTGGCCGTGGTAGTGGGCGAGCACGCGGTGGTCCATCAGTCCTCGCCACAGTGGCGGGATCACGGCGGCGATGATCATGCCCGCGTAGCCGGTGGGGAGCTGAGGCGCATCATCGACGTGGCGCAGCGCCTGATAGCGGCGCAGCGGGTTGGCGTGGTGGTCGGAGTGGCGCTGCAGATGGTAGAGGAGCACGTTGGAGGCGACGTTGTTGCTGTTCCAGCTGTGCTGTGGTCGCGTGCGCTCGTAGCGGCCGTCCTCCCGTCGCTGGCGCAGCAGGCCGTAGTGCTCGAGGTAGTTGACGACCTCGAGCAAGCAGAAGCCAAGCACGGCCTGGATCAGCAGGTAGGGGAGGACGACCGGGCCGAATACGGCGACGAGCGCGGTGTACAGCACGACGGTCATCGCCCACGCACCGAGGATGTCGTTGCGGACGCTCCAGGGTGAGCTGTCGCTGCGGCCGAGGCGCTCGCGCTCGAGCTCCCACGCCGAGCGCACGCTGCCGATGACGGTTCGAGGCAGGAACGCGTAGAAGCTCTCGCCCAGGCGCGCGCTCGCGGGATCCTCGGGTGTGGCGACGCGGACGTGGTGTCCACGGTTGTGCTCGACGAAGAAGTGCCCGTAGCCGCTCTGCGCGAGCGCGACCTTGCTGAGCCAGCGCTCGCTCGAGGCGCGCTTGTGTCCGAGCTCGTGTGCGGTGTTGATCGCGGTCCCGCTGACCATTCCCACGGTGAGCGCGAGGCCGACGCTGTCGAGCGTGGAGAGCTGGCCGCTCGACCACAGCCAGCAGGCGAACACGAGCCCCGCGTACTGGATCGGCAGGAACACGTAGGTGCACCAGCGGTAGTAGCGATCCTGCTCGAGCCACTTGATCACGCTGTCGGGCGGGTTGCGCGCGTCCATGCCGATCGCGAGGTCGAGCAGCGGGAAGACGCCGAACACGAGCATCGGCCCGTAGAACCAGAACACGCCGAGGCCAGTCACGTGCACGAGACCCCACGCGAGGAACGGGAGCGTGGGAACGAGCAGCCCGAGCGGCCACGCGTAGCGCTTGGGGTCGCGCCACACGCGCGCGCCGGCTGGGTCTCGCGCGGCGTCTTGCGCGGTGCCTTGGACGGCGCCTTGGACGGCTGACATACGGTGAGACTCCTTGGTTGTCGTTCAGCCACTCTTGCGCCTGCGACTTTTACACGATCGCGCCGATATGTCAAGCAGAAAGACACACGACTCGCTGGGCGTCGGCGGCGGCGCGGGGCCGCGGATCGCGCTTTCTGAAGACCCCGTCCCCAGCTCGAGGTGCGTCGCGGAGGCTGAGGCCGCGAGGCGGGCTGGGAATCAGGCGCGGAGATCCCGACGCGAGCTCACGGTCTGCTGCCGGGAGGCCGACGGGATTCGAGGTATTCGTGATTCTGCCGGCGCTCGCCGCGCACCTGGATCGCGATGTAGAGCACGATCACGCCTACGATCACGCCGATCCCACCGAAGGTCGCGGCCAGGCCGACGGTCTTGGTGACGGCTTCGTTTGCGGCGAAGAGCACGCGCGGAGCGTATCAGCGGCATGCACGCAAGTGCCGTAGCCTTGGACGGCCGCCGTCGATGCTAGAGCGACGCTTGAACACCTGGAGAGGTGCCGGAGCGGTTGAACGGGCGCGACTGGAAATCGCGTAACGGGGGAAACCTCGTTCGAGGGTTCGAATCCCTCCCTCTCCGTGGCTCCTGCGAGTGCCATATCGTCGGCGGCCCCGCCCAGCGAACACACGTCGCCAGATCCCAAGCGCCGGTAGGTTTAGCTCGTGGATGGTGTGGGGGCAACAGCAAAGATGACCGCGGCAGCTCGAGCCCGAGAGAGCGCTCGCGCCGATCGCCTGTTCGATGATCCGTGGGCCGCGGCGCTGGCCGGCGAGGAGGGCTTCGCGTTCCTCGAACGAGACGAGGCGTTGCGACCACCAACGCCGGTGTACGTGGTCCGTCATCGGTTCTTCGACGACTTTCTGCTCGCGTGCGCCGCCGACGGCGTGCGACAGGTCGTGCTTGTTGCTGCTGGCTTGGATACGCGCGCCTTTCGTCTCGCGTGGCCTGCCGAGGTGCGGTTGTTCGAGCTTGACCAGCCCAGCGTCCTCTCCTACAAGCAGACAGTTCTAGAGGACGCGGGGGCGTCTGTTGAGTGCGAGCGCGTGACCGTACCGATAGACCTTCGCGGCGACTGGGCACCGCGGCTACTGGAGCATGGCTACAAGTACGCAGAGGCGGCTGTATGGATCGCCGAGGGCCTGCTCTTCTACCTCCCCGAGGCGGCGGTTCAGGGGCTGCTTGACACGGCCGCTGCGCTCTCATCCTCTGGCAGTGCGCTCGGCACGGACACAATGTCGGCGGCGATGCTCGCCGACGAGTCCAGGCAAGCGTGGGTCGAGGCCTATGCGGACGCCGGGGCGCCGTTCGTGTTCGCTGCGGATCGGCCCGCCGAGCTGCTCGCCCAGCACGGCTGGGAGCCGACATTGCATACCTATCCCGACGTCGCCGACCGTTTTGGCCGGCCCTGGCAGTTCCCACCCGCGCCCGGCCCGCAGAGCGTCATCATCACCGCCACGCTGGCGCCCTAAAGAGAACTGGGATGCTGGGTGTGACCGTGCACATACGGGGTTACGCGTGAGAACCCGCTCAAACATCTCAAGGCCTACGTGGCGACGCCGATGAGCTAGGCGCAAACCACCGAAAGGAGTGCCATGAGCATCGCTGCAATTGGGGGCGCAACCCCCACCCAGAGTCCTCTCGCGGCCGGCAACGTCCGCAACCCGGAGGCCGGCGAGGTCGCGGGGACAGCGGATCACGACGGCGACCCCGACGCCGCGGGCGCGAAGGCCGCGGCTGCCACGGCATCTGGCGCGAAGGGCGCTGGCCGCGTGGATCTGAAGGCGTAGCACGGAGGCGATACAGGCCCTCGCGGTGACGTGATTCGAGCGTCGCCGGTGTGCGAGCCGCGGGTGGCGCTTGGTCTGCCCGCGGCTTGGGCGCCTTGAGAGTCGTCGATCGTCACTTGCTGGATCCTTGCGCCCCCCGGGGCGCCGTAGGCCGAGCAGGGCTGTCTCATATATACGAAGCGCGTGGGCCCAGCGTTCACTCATGACTCCGGCCGAGTGGCAAAAGACGTGAGAGTTCTCATCGTCCGATTAGCCAAGCGTTAGCCGAAGCCACCAACATCTACAACGCATGCCCCTCCTCGAGCGTGATCCAGGTCCCTCACCGATAAGCGCCGCCGCCCCGACGCGACCATTCGCATCGCGGCCGCGCCCTGGACCACGCAGCGAGCGCGTCCGTCGCCACCTCCTCCGGGTCGACATGGTTTTCGGTCTGCTGGCAGCGGCGGCAGGATTGTTGATCGCGCCGGGACTCGCGATCGTGGCCGTCCTAGCGCTGCCCATGCTCGGCGTCTGTCTGTTCTCGCTTGCGATAGGCCGTCGTCGGTCGCGGTGAGATGAGCCGATGAGACTTCGCCTAGCCGAGATGCCCCGCCGCCGGTTGAGGTTGGCGCTCGTCCGCACGATGGTTCGCTCGTCAGTGATAGCCGCAGCCGTCGGCGTCGTGCTGACGTTAGCTCTCGCCGCGAGTGCCCTGGCCGGGAGCTCGTCGGCGAGACCGGCGAGCAGGGCGGAACGGTCGGCGATCATGAGGTCCTTCGCAGCCAACGACGGCAACTCCTCGGCGGTGAGCGGGGTGTACGTGTCTAGGTCGAACTCAAGCCTCGCCGTCGTGTGCGAACGCACACCGGAAGCGGGCGTGCGCGCCTATGTCTTCGGCCGCACACACGGCTCGTGGCGCTACCTCGTCGGCGGCTCTGCCGGCCACGTGGGCGACTCTGCCGATCGGCGCCTCGAGCGCGCCTGCCCCTGAGGCGCTACCACATGAGCCACGGTCCGCAACCGACGGATCTCGGGTCAAACAGGGATAGACGCGCGACCGCTCGATCGAGTTGGCGTGCAAGCCGTCGCAAGGTTGGCATGTCGACGTTCGACGCGACGCGACACAGGCGTCTTCGACGAAGCATCGGGGTGCTCGCGGCCTTCGCGGCGCTTGCGGCGGCGTGCGCCTTGATCAGCGCCGATCTGGGGCGTGCGCCTTCCACGACAGCGGGGGCGTACCGAGCACGCTCGAGTGCTCTCGCTACAAGCGTCCCTCAGGCACTCGAGGTGGCGGCACGACCGCTCACGACCCGCTGGACGGTGGCGGCACGGGTCGGTGGGCGTCCCGCGGCATGGCTAGCCCGGAGCTCGGGGGTGACCCTTATGCGGGTCGATCAGCAACTCGTGCACCTGTCCATGCACGCCGGCTCCAGTGACGGCGGTACGCTCGGCTGGACCTATGGCGACCGGATCGCCGCGCGGGAGGTTCCTCGGCTCGTGGCGGCCGTCAACGGCGGCTTCAAGCTCACGTACACAGACGTCGGCTTCATGTCCGGCGGCCACGTCGCCGTCCCGCTCAAGTCAGGACTCGCATCGATTGTCACCTACGTCGATGGAACGACCGATATCGGTGCATGGCGGGCGGGCGTGCCGAGCCGGCGCGCGGCCGTCTTCTCGGTGTTGCAGAACCAACGGCTGCTCGTCGATCGGGGGGTCGCCGCAGCAACCGTCTCCGCCTGCGTCATCGAATGCTGGGGCGGCACCGTCGGTCTGGCCACGGTGGTCGCGCGTTCAGGGCTCGGAATCACCGCGAACGGGCAACTCGTATGGGCCGCCGGCGAGCATCTATCGCCGAGGGGTCTCGCCGCCGCGCTGATTGGCGCCGGTGCCGTGCGCGCGATCGAGCTGGACATAAACCCGTGGTGGGTTGCCGGCTACCTCTATCTGCACCATCCGGGCGGCCCCGCGCCGGTGCCTCTTGTAACAGGTCAACGTGGGATCGCGGGTGCGTTCTTCAAGCCCTACAGTCGCGACTTCCTCACGTTCGTGGCGAACTGAGCTGGATCTGCCTCGCCGGGAACGCCGAAGCTCAGCGCTGGCGGCTGCGAGACGGAGAACGGGGTCATACTGGTTTCCATGTCGACGATTCTCGCCACGGGAGCAAACAAGGGCCTGGGTCTGGAGACGGCTCGACGCTTGGTAGCCGAGGGGCATGAGGTGTGGGCTGCTGCTCGCGATCCCGCGCGCGGTCGAGCAGCGGCGAAGGCTTGAATTTGAACTTGAAGGTCGCCTTCGACATCTTGTCGATCGGCGTAACTGACCCGATCGCGCCGCCTTCGAGCCGGTATTGGTTTTTGTTCGGGCCGCATTCGAATTTCTGGGGGTCGGACAGTTTCAGGCTCATGCCGACTGAGGCGGGGTTCTTGATGAAGCCGTATTCGCCGAACATCACGAGGTCGATCTCTTCGGGAGCGGAGTTGTGGCATTCGACTTTCAATGTGGGTTCTTTGCAGCCGAAGAGGCGCACGCTGATCGTCTCGTCTTGGGGGAACGGCCGGTAGTATTCGCCTTCTCCGCTGAACACGGTGCATTCGATCCTCTTCGCGCCAGTCGTTTCAAGGACGGTCAGGCCGCCGCCGCTGGCGAATTTCGTTTTGGCGGCTTTTTCCCAGTCATACAGGCCTCCCGCAGCTTTCCGCCCCCCGATGCACGAGGCAACTTCGTATTCGCCGATTAGCACGCGGGTAACATCATCACCCCGAGGCGCGCCTAAGATTTCCGACAGCAGCGGGCGTAGTCCTCTACCCCGCGGCCGCCCGACGGCAGGAGGCCGAGCCTACTAGCGAGGTGTGGAGCCCGGCACAGACCGGGCTCTGGGCGTTCAAGAGCCGTCGGCCTCGATCGGCACCTTTGATCTCCGACCGCGTCTGCTGACACGGTCGCTGCGCGTAGATCGAGCAGCAAACTGGAGGCGTGCGTCTATGTCGCTATGTTCCCGTCATGTCAATGCCGCGGCTGACAGGGAAGGTCGCGCTGATCACCGGTGCGGCGGGAGGGATCGGCGCATGCGCCGCGCGCTGCATGGCGGCGGAGGGCGCGGTCTTGCTGCTCACCGACGCGGATGCCGCCCGTGTGGGGGAAGTCGCACAGGATCTCGGCGACAGTGCGATCGCGCGCGGCCATGACGTTACGAGCGAGGCAGACTGGGACGCGGTCAGCGCTTGGGCGCTCGCGACGCACGGGCGTATCGACGTGCTGGTCAACAACGCCGGCGTGCTGCTTGCAGCGCCGCTGACCGAGACCTCGCTCGAGGACTTCAGGCGCGTGATCGACGTCAACCTGACTGGCGTGTTTCTCGGAATGCGCGCGCTCGCGCCCACGATGTCCACACAGCTAGCGGGATCGATGATCAACGTGTCCTCGGTCGCGGGGCTGATCGGCAGCCCCTACCTGGCGGCGTATGCGGCCAGCAAGTGGGCTGTACGCGGCATCACCAAGGTCGTCGCAAAGGAGCTTGCCGGGTTCGGTGTCCGCGTCAACTCGGTGCACCCGGGCCAAATCGACACGGACATGAACGCGCGCCAACGGGCCGAGAGCCCCGAGCTCGTAGACAAGCTGATTCGGCGCATACCACTGCAACGGATCGGCACGCCGCAGGAGGTCGCACACGCGTTGGTCTACCTCGCCTCGGACGAGAGCGTGTATGTGACCGGCTCGGAGCTCGTGATTGACGGCGGCACGAGCGCATGATCATCCACTCAAGACATCGGAGGCTTTCATGAGCTCGACCAACACGCAGGTTCGCCTCGCCGCCCGCCCCTCCGGTCTTCCGCAGGCTTCCGACTGGGACGTGGTCGAAGAGCCCGTGCCCACGCCCGGCGAGGGCGAGTTCGTAGTGCGCATCTCCCACCTGTCGCTCGACCCCGCGATGCGTGGCTGGATGAACGCCGGAGCCTCCTACATCGAGCCGGTCGAGATCGGCGCGGTCATGCGCGCGGCCGGCGTCGGCACCGTCGCCGCGTCGGGACACCGTGGCTTCGCTGTCGGGGATCATGTGTCCGGGGCATTCGGCGTCCAGGATTACGCCCTCGCCGACGGCAAGGGCGTGACCAAGATCGACCCCTCGCTCGCGCCGCCGCTGACCTATCTGGGCGCGCTCGGTCTCACGGGCATGACCGCCTACTTCGGCCTGCTCGACGTCGGTAAGCTGGAGGCCGGAGACACCGTCCTCGTCTCAGCGGCGGGCGGCGCGGTCGGCAGCATCGCGGGACAGATTGCCAAGGTCAAGGGCGCTCGTGTGATCGGCATCGCCGGGGGCGAGGAGAAGTGCCGGTGGCTAACACACGAGCTGGGCTTCGATGCGGCCATCGACTACAAGCACGAGCACGTCACGCATGCGCTTCGCGCGCACGCACCGGACGGGATAGATCTCTACTTCGATAACGTCGGCGGCGAGATCCTCGATGCAGCGCTGACGCGCTTGGCGCGCGGCGCCCGCATCGTCGTATGCGGGGCTATCTCTCAATACAACGCGACCGACCGCGTCAGCGGTCCAGCCAACTACCTGTCGCTGCTGGTGGCGCGCGCATCGATGACCGGAATGGTCGTCTTCGACTACGCTCCCCGCTTTGGGGAAGCGGTGCGTGATCTGGCCGGCTGGATGGACGATGGTGTGCTGATCTCGCGTGTGGACATCGCGGAGGGTGGTGTCAGAGCGTTCCCCGACGCCCTGCTCAGGCTGTTCGCGGGTGAGAACATCGGCAAGCTCGTGCTGCGCCTCGACGCGGACTGACCGCCGCGATGGAGCGGCACCCGTGGTGGGATGGGCAAAGCGCGTCTCTTCCTAAGCCTCGCCGTCCACCCGATCGGCTTCTTGGACGTGGTCAACGCCTATGTAGTCGTATGATCGCCGCGTGGCCGGTGCGCAGCATCTACAGGCGAGCGTCTTGTGCGCTCCTGATCCAGACCGCCTCGGCGGACTCGGGTGGACGCGCCGCAACAACGGGAAGCTGACCTCGGGCGAGCGCCGGCGACTGCTTGCGGCGATCGCGGTCGGTCAATGGGAGAACTTGCTGGGGCGGGCCAAGCTCGCGCTCGGGCGGCTACCCGCGGGCGCTTCAGACGTCGATGTGAAGATGTTCGAGCCGCCTGATTCGCTGCTCGCGCGCGAGGCTGAGCAGGCGTGCGCCGAGCAGCCGGCGGCGATCGTCGGCCACTCGTATCGCACCTGGCTGTTCGGCCGCGCGCTGGCGGCTGTGGATGGGAGCGAGCTCGATCTCGAGCTGTTCTATTGCGGCGCGCTGGTTCATGACTATGGCATCGCCCAGCCGACCCAGGGGCGCGATTTCACGCTCGCCAGCGCGGAGCGCACGCTCGCGTGTGCCGCTGCGGCTGGCGTGAGCGACGATCGAGCTGAGCTGGTCGCGGACGCGATCTGTGTCCACACAACACCCGGCGTGTCCCTCGACACGGACGGACCGCTCGGCTGCTATCTGCAGTGGGGCGCCATGGTCGACGGCGCCGGCCTGCGGAAGTGGGACGTGGCTCCAGCAAACGTCAGCGAGGTGCTGCGTCGCTATCCGCGGGCGGATTTCAAGCGTCAGCTGATCGAGTTGATTCGCGCCGAGGCCTCGGCGGTGCCGTCAGGGCGTTTCGCGCTGCTGGTTCGATGCGGCTTGCCGCTGGCGGTGCGCATGGCGCCGTTTGACGATTGAGGCTTCCATGTCGGCTTGAAGCGGAGTTCGCGCTACCTCGGGCACGGCGCCTTGTAGGTCTTGGTCACAGTAACCGGCGTGAGCGGGTCACCGTTTTCGGCGAAGATCACTTCCGTCTTCAGCGGGAATCCGCCCTTGGGGCAGGCCTTGGGAACGGTGCCGTAGTAGATCGTCTTTCCGCGGGACTTATAAGCCGAACCGGCCTTCACGGTGATCGACTTCACTGATGCGTACGGTGCTCCGGGTACACTCGCGACGAGCGGCACTGCAGCGACGAGCTTCGGGCCGAAGCCGCCGGCGCCGCCCACGTTGACGTAATGCGCGTTGGAGATGATTTCCAGCGACACGGGCGAATGGCCGTCGGTGAGGAACAGGAAGCCGCCGCCCGGAGCGTAGAACGAAGACAGTTCCGCGGACTCTTCGACTCGTTCATTGCCAAAAGTCACAAAGCCGATCACCTTGCCGATGGGCCCGGCCGCCGAGCCTTTCGGGCAGCGCACCGACCCGAACTGTTCGAGCGTCGTCTTCGAGCACGTCGGGAAGCCGGTCGGATGCAGCTTGGTCCGGCTCGGGAGGTAGAAGTTGATGCCGATGATCGGGGGCGGGGAGCCGTCGTATTCGTTGCCTTCGATTTTGTATTCCGCCTGCACGGCGGCGCCGGCTCCGAGGATGTTGCCGGTGTGGGGATAGGTGCCGCCGCCCGGCTTCGGGATCGGAACGGCGGCCGCTTTGAAGCGGACCGTCGGCAGCGCTGAGGCAACGCTCGGCAGCGCGAGCACGATGAAGCCCAGAATGGAAAGATAGGCGGCTGCTCTGCGCATGAGACTTCTCCTCGATTCATTGACACGGCCGCGTCAAAATCCGGTAGCTATGAAGCCATTCGGTCGCGGCCAGTCCCACCAAATTGAACACGCCGGCGGGTGGCGAGTTGCGCCGGGCCCCTACCGTTATCCCCATGTGGCTGCAGCGTGAGCTGACGCTCGACCCCCGACCGCGTGGACTCCATCTCGTCACGCGCGAGGTGCTGGCCGCGCTGCCCGAGTTGCAGCAGGTAGCTGTTGGCCTGCTGCATCTGCTGATTCGCCACACGTCGGCCTCCCTGACCCTCAACGAGAACGCGAGCCCGGACGTGCGCCGCGACTTCGAGGAGTGGCTCAACCACGCGGTTCCCGAGGGCAGCGGGCTGTGGACGCACACGCTCGAGGGAAGCGACGACATGCCAGCGCACATCAAGGCATCGCTGTTGGGGCCGTCGCTTACCCTGCCGATCAGCCGCGGTCGGCTCTCGCTCGGCACCTGGCAGGGCATCTACCTGTGCGAGCACCGCGACCGCGGCGGCTCGCGCGCGTTGACCGCCACCCTTTGGGGTGAGGCCACGCACCGACCCTAGACGGGCGACTCCGAGCGTCGGACGCCGCGTGGCGCGTGAGGCCTGGTCGCCTCAGGCACGCGGCGGGGGCTACAGGGCGATCACGGGCGCGACGCCGGCCAGCCGACAGCGTCGAAGACCGCGGTCGGGTCGAGGTAGTCGCGCCATCGGGTGACCTTGTGCTCCGTGATCGTGAGCACCGAGACGTAGTGGTTGGAGTAGTCAGCCCCGGTTTCGACGACACGGCCTTCGGACGCGTACTCCAGTACGACGACGCCGGTCTCCCGGTCGCGATGGACAGCCAGGTCGAAGCAAGGTTCAGTACGAACATCTCCCCGTACGGGCGGTACAGCTCAGCGACCGCCGCGCGGCCGACGACGTGCCGTGGGTAGCTGGGCACGGTGATGATGTAGTCGAAAACGACCTCGTCGGCCAGCAGGTCGAAGAAGTGTGCCCCGTCGGCGAGTCCAGCGAGCGCCTCTTCGACGATCCGAAAGAAGGGCTCCAGCGCCCGGAAGTCCTCGAGGTCCGGGATCGCGGTCACTGCGCGACCTCCTCGGGCCAGGCCGACGCTGTCCGCTTCGCGAAGCCGTCGAGCCCGATCTTGGCCGCATATCGACGCAGGTCCGCTGCCGGCGGCCTGCTCGTCGAACGCGACGGACACGACGGCCCTAACGGCGCACGCAAAGCAACATTCCCCAACACCGCATACATGATCGCGGACGCGGAATGGAAACCGCTCGCACACGGATAGTACTCGCCGGGTACACCCGCGGGTCAGCGCGCTGCAGGCTCCTCTCCTCGCCTTGTAGGCTGAGGACGTGCTCAGCTACCGTGGCCGCTCGGCGGAGATCGTGTGCTCATCAGGACGACGATGAGGATTTGTGATGAGTAAGCCCGTGTTGTTCTGCTACGACGGATCAGACGGATCTCGCTCAGCGCTGGGCGCAGCTGGCGAGCTCATAACGCACCCGGCGGATGCCGTAGTGCTGACCGTGTGGACGCCCGCCGTGGTCAGCCTGGTTCGAGCAGGCTCGTTTCTGACGGCCGTACCCAACGAGGGCGAGATAGACGAGCAAGAGTCGGCCTTCGCGAACCGCATCGCCGAGGAGGGTGCCGCGGGCGCCCGCGAGCACGGCTACAACGCTTCTGCACGAATCGCGCAAGCCGACGTCTCAGTCGTCGCGACGATTGGGGAGATCGCTCAAGAGATCGACGCTGGACTGATCGTCTGTGGCCAGCGCGGACGCGGCGCACTCCGCAGCGCCCTACTCGGCAGTGTCTCGCATGGACTCTCGGCGCACGCGCAACGTCCGGTGCTGATCGTTCCGGTCCGCACCGGATAGCTGTCACATCGACGACGCGGCCGCTTCGTTGTCCGGTGAGGGGTCGGGGAGCGCGATGTACTCAATGTGCACCCTCACACCGAAGTGGCAACAGGGTCCGGTAACCAACATGGCGGTCGCCGGCGCCGCCGCTCTCGCCGCGATTGCCGTTCCATGATCCACGGCCTGCTCTGGCGCCGGGGAACTGCTCTTGCTCTTCGCGGGAAGAACGAGCAGCGCCACGAGCATCCCCACCGCGAAGATTCCCGCGGCCCATGCGAACGCGGTGGTGTAGCCGTGGATTGCTGCCGCGTTGCTGACTCCGGGCGTCGCTGCGTGGCTGGAAGCGTAGGCGGCGGTCGCGCTGGCGAAGATTGTGCTCAACAGCGCGGTGCCGACCGAGCCTCCGACCTGCTGGGAGGTGTTGACCATCGCGGAAGCGACGCCCGCCTCGGAGCTGTCGATCCCGAGTGTGGCCGTGCTGAAGGCGGGTGCGAAGATGCAGCCCATCCCCAGGCCCGTGATTACCAGTGACGGTAGGACGTGGCTCGCGTAGCCTGCGCCGGGGGAGAGGCGGGTCAGCAGGAGCATCGCGATCAATCCGAGCGTCATCCCGACGGCAACCAGCGGCTTCGCCCCCGTGCGGTAGATCAGCTTGGTCTGAACGGTCGTGGAGGTGACGACGAGCGCGACGGTCAACGGCAGGAACGACAGGCCGGTCTTGATGGGAGAGAAGCCGAGATTCTCTTGCATGTAGTAGGTCAGGAAGAGGAAGACGGCGAAGACCCCGGCGCCGGCCAGCAGGATCGACAGGTAGGCGCCGCCGCGGGCGCGGTCCCTCACGATGTGCAGCGGAAGAAGGGGATCGGTCTTACGGTTCTCGACTGCCACGAATGCGACGAGTAGGACGACGCTGGCGGCTAGGGAGACGATTGTCAGCGGCGCTGTCCACGAGTGCGTCTCGGCGTTGGAGAACCCGTAGACCAGCGCGAACAGGCCTCCGCAGGCGAGTAGGACACCTGGGATGTCGATGCGCGGGCGGCTGTCAGGGGGGTGGTTCTGCAAGAGCCTCAGCGCCACCAGCACCGTCGGCAGCGCGATCAGCAGGTTGACGTACAAACACCACCGCCAGGACAGCGTCTGCGTGAGTACCCCGCCGAGGATCAGCCCGACCGACGCGCCACCCCCGGCGATCGCCCCGAAGATGCCAAACGCCTTGGCCCGATCGGGCGAGCCGGCAAAGGTGACCGTCAGCAGCGAGAGCGCCGACGGCGCAAGCAGCGCACCGAAGGCACCCTGCAGCGCCCGCGCGACGACGAGCATCCCGAAGGATTGCGCCAACCCTCCGAACGCGGAGGCCGCAGCGAAGCCGATGAGCCCCGCTATGAACGTCCACTTGCGCCCAAACAGATCACCAAGCTTTCCTCCCAGCAGCAAGAGGCTGCCGAACGCCAGCGCGTACGCTGTGACGACCCATTGCCGGCTGTCGGTAGAGAAGCCTAACGATCGCTGCGCCGAGGGCAGCGCGATGTTCACGATCGTCGCATCGAGGACGACCATCAGCTGCGCGACACCGAGCAGCGCCAGGACCGCCCAGCGGCGATCCGCTGACGCAGAGACCGCTCCGGCCGTCACCGGTGAGACCCCGATAGGCTCGCTACTGGCCATTGACGGCCTCCACGCTACGCCACAATCGCCCCGCTGGTCTCGCCGGCAACCCGCGGGTCAGGTCGAGGGCGTCCTATAGGCCGGGGACCGCGGGCCTGCTTTCGACACCAAGCAGGCTTCCGACGAACCGATATAGGCGAGCGGGACAACTTGGACTCGCGCGCCGAGCGCTCACAGTCAATCGTTGGTTTCCGCCCCGTGCTACTCCTGTGACCGGTGGCGCAGCCCGTCGAGGGCGATGTGCACCAGGTGCCTGGTCTGCTCAGGGTCGCTTGTAGGCGCCTTGGTAATCGCCATCACCATCTGGATGACCTGCGCGATCGTCACGTCGGACCGCACGGCGCCCGCGTCCTGGGCGCGCTGCAGGAGCGGCTCGCCGGCGGCGAACAGGGCCGCACGGCAGCTCTGGAAGAGAGCGGCGTCGCGTTCGAGATAGTTGAGCAGCTCGTGGGACAGCGCCTGCTTGGTCGCCATGTAGGCGATCACGCGGTCGAACCAGCTGTTCAGGGCCTCCCACGGATCGCTGCCGTCGAGCTGCTCCGCCGTGCGGCAGACCTCGGTCACCTCGTCGACGTAGAGCGCCTCGAGCAGCGCCTGGCGCGTGGGGAAGTGCCGGTAGAGCGTGCCGATGCCGACGCCCGCGCGGCGCGCGATCTGCTCCAGCGAGGTGCTCTCGCCGCCCTCGGCGAAGGCCTCGCGCGCGGCCGCGAGCACCTTCTCGTAGTTGCGGCGCGCGTCGGCGCGCTTCGGGCGGGTTAGGAGAGTCTCGGGAAGTGCCTCGGTGGTGCTCATGAAATTGTCCTTGACAAGCGGAGGAGGCCTCCGTATAGTTCTGGAGGTGCCCTCCGGTTAGTTCTGGAGGTGGCCTCCATTTTAGCTCGACATCGATCCCATTGCAAGACACGACTCTCACATCCGCCTCACCACCATCGTTGGAGCTCACATGAACCTCACATCCGCCTCCCCCCTCTCGCCCGCGCGCCAGCGCTGGGCGACGCTGCTCGTGGTGTGCCTCGCGCAGCTGATGATCGTCCTCGACGTGACGATCGTGAACGTCGCGCTGCCCTCGATCCAGCATGACCTGCATTTCAGCCAGGCCAACCTCACCTGGGTCGTCAGCGCGTTCCTGATCACCTTCGGCAGCCTGCTGCTGCTGGCTGGACGGCTCGGCGATCTGCTCGGACGCAAGCGCGTGTTCCTCGCCGGCGTGGTGCTCTTCACCGGCGCCTCGATGCTGTGCGGCGTCGCCTCGAGCCAAGGCCTGCTGATCGGCGCCCGCTTCCTGCAGGGCGTCGGCGCCGCCGCGCAGGCCTCGGTGATCCTCGCGATCATCGTGACCGAGTTCCCGGAGCCGGCCGAGCGCGCGCGCGCGATGGGCGCCTACGTGTTCGTATCGGTCGCGGGCGGCTCGCTGGGCCTGCTCGCGGGCGGGCTTCTCACCGAGGCGCTCAACTGGCACTGGGTCTTCTTCGTCAACGTCCCGATCGGCCTCGCGACGCTCGCGCTCGGCCGGCTCATCATTCCCACCGACCGCGGGCTCGGACTGGGGCACCGCGTCGACTGGCTGGGCTCGCTGCTCGTCACGTCCTCACTGATGAGCGCCATCTACGCGATCATCGGCGCCACGGCGCACGGTTGGATCTCGCTGCAGGTGCTCGGCTTCGGCGGCCTCGCGACCGTCTTGATGGCTGCGTTCGTCGGGCTCGAGTCGCGGATCGCAAACCCGATCATGCCGCTGCGCATCCTCGCGGTGCGCGGGATTGTGCCGGCCAACCTGATCAGGGGCTTCCTGGTGACGGGCATGTACTCGACCTTCTTCCTCGGCACGCTGTACCTCGAGCACGTGCGCCACTACAGCGCCGTGCAGACGGGGGCGGCCTTCCTGCCGTGGACGATCACGGTCGCGATCCTCTCGCGCGGCATCACGACCAGGCTCGTCAACCGCTTCGGCGCACTGCCGGTGCTCGTCGCCGGGATGGGGAGCGCGATCGTCGGCCTGCTGCTGTTCAGCACGTCCGGCCCGGACACGGCTTTCTTCCCGACGATCTTCTTCGCCTGCTTCGCGATCGGGTTCGGCATCGGCAACGCCTTCATGCCGCTGCTCACGATCGCGATGGCAGACGTGCCGCCCGCCGACGCCGGCCTCGGCTCGGGGATCACCAACGTCTCACAGCAGGTCAGCGGCGCACTCGGCCTGGCGGTACTCGGGGCCCTTGCGACCGACCACACGAAAGCACTGCTGAACGAGCACCATGCGGTCACGAGCTCGCTGGTCAGCGGCTACCACCTGGCCTTCGTGACCGGTGCGGCGATGATCGCCATCGGCCTGCTGCTGGCGCTAGCGCTGCTCCGCCCCCGTAACCCACGCCCGTCGCTGCAGCTCGCCGACGCCAGTCGACGCGACGACGCCACCGCCCTCAACGACCTCGAAATGGAGCGACAGGCAGCATGACCCAGAGCAACGACACCTCCCGCGTCGGGCGCCCGAGCGGCGCCCGCCGTCCCGGAGCCGGCCGCATAGCCACGCGCCGCACGCGCGTGCGCGTGTCCTCGGATGCGGTGGTCTCCGCCTACATCCGCGACATCGCACGGCCACCCGCCCAGGCACTGCGCGCGAGAAGTGCCCGAACCGCGCCGACGGCGCTCATGATGGGTCTAGCACTGGAGCGGCCGGTCGGGCTCGATGACGCGGACGGCCGTCACCTACGACTACGAAACGAGGATTGCTGATGGCAACGCAGACACTTCCCGGCGGCAGGTTCACCATGGCCGAGGGTCTAACGGTCACCCGCATTGGCTACGGCGCGATGCAGCTCGCCGGCCCCGGCGTCTTCGGGCCGCCGAAGGACCGTGACGCCGCGATCGCCGTGCTGCGCGAGGCGGTGGAGCTGGGCGTCACTCACATCGACACCAGCGACTACTACGGCCCCCACGTCACGAACCAGATCATCAAGGAAGCCCTGCACCCCTACCCGGACGAGCTGCATATCGTTACCAAGGTTGGGGCGTATCGCGACGTAAATGGCGGCTGGCCACATGCGCTGTCTCCCGAGCAGCTGCGCCAGGCCGTGCACGACAACCTCATTCACCTCGGCCTCGACGCGCTCGACGTCGTCAACCTACGCGTCGGGGGGTTCGACCGGCCCGAGCCGGGCTCACTCGCTGGGCCGTTCGGCGTCCTCGGGCAGCTGCAGCAGGAGGGCCTGATCAAGCATCTCGGCCTCAGCACCGTCTCTGCGGAGCAGATCGCCGAGGCCCAGTCGATCGCGCCGATCGTGTGCGTGCAGAACTTCTACAACCTTGCTCACCGGGTCGACGACGACCTGATCGACTCCCTCGCCGCACAGGGCATCGCCTACGTGCCCTATTTCCCGCTCGGTGGCTTCACCCCGCTGCAGTCCGACACACTCGCATCGGTCGCCACCCGTCTGGACACCACGCCGATAGCGGTCGCGCTGGCCTGGCTGCTACAGCACTCCCCAAACGTCCTGCTGATCCCCGGCACCTCGTCGGTCCCGCACCTGCGCGACAACATTAAGGGCGCTGCGCTCGGCCTCTCCGAGAACGAGCTTACCGAGCTGAACAGCATTGGCTGACCGCCCGATCACCGCGCAACCGGTGGCCGAGCCGTACCTGGCATACGCGGAAAGGACGCGTCTATTGATGATCTGGCCGAGCAGCTCGCGTGGGCGGCGAGGCACGATGTCCTAGACTGGCGGGCTCTGCGCCCGTAGCTCAGCTGGATAGAGCGTCGGTCTACGGAACCGAAGGTCGGGAGTTCGAATCTCTCCGGGCGCGTGGCAACAGGCCCGCTACGGCGGGCGTTTTGTTGCCGGGGTGCCTCTCAGGCCGGCGCAGACTAGTCGGGTGTGAACGGAAGTGCGAACATCGCGGTTCCCGCGCACGCCGAGAGTGGCCCCCAAAGTGTCCGCGACATCAGCGTTGGTTCGCTGGAACCGACCCCCCCGCCACCCCCTGCGGCGTTGATGGAACCGCGCGCAATTTGGGACTCTGGCGCGTCTGCACGCCGCCAGCGCTCAGGGGCCTTAGCTCGACGCTGGTGCAACCGATTCGGGGATGCCGTCAAAGAGTCGTCCGGCGGGCACCTCGAACGCCTCGGCCAGCGTCACGATCGTCGGAAACCGAGGCGCGCGATCGGCACGCTCCATCTTCGAGATTGCGGTCGTGTGGAGCTGCGTGTGCCGCGACAGGTCCTCTTGGGACCAGCCGCGCTCCTTGCGAAGCGCCTTGATGTTGGCTGCGAAGCGCTCAAGCAGGCTCACCCCTGGGCAGCTTGCGGCCCCTAAGCCAAGAAGCCAAGAGACAGATCGACAAGTCTCTCGATAACGTCCATGCTGTGACGCCTGTCCCCACCGACCGTATCATCGCGCAGGACGATCGTCGCGGCCGTGTCCACAGCCGACGGGCTCTCAGGGATCTCGCGTGTCGAAGTGCGCTCCTGTGTATAGCCCTCGTGCTTGTTGCGGCAGCGTCGGCCAGGGCGGATGAATGGCCGGTCACGCCGACGCAGCCAGCGCCGGGAGCGGCGATCCCTGCCGCGTCGACTCCGTGGTCGCCTCAGGTGTTTCAGTTCAACGCGCCCGCGCCAAACTATCCCCTCGAAGTAAGCATCTCCGTTTGGAGCCGAAGTCCGTCTGACCCGTCGAACCTGTTCCCAGAACAATCGCGCGTGGACTTCTTTCCGGTGGAGGAGAGCCCGGTTGACGGGACCGTGTTTCAAGGGAAAAGCGGCGGCGCTTGGCCCTCGATACCTGGCACCTACTACTGGCAGGCGTGGGCGAACTACATGGAAGGCCCTCCCGCCTGGCGCGTCGTGCATCTGATCTCGCCAGTGTTCACCTTCACCGTCACCGCTCCGGCGCCAGCACCCCCACCGGCCGAAACTAGACCAACGATCACGCTGTCTGAATCCTATGCCGCGGTCAAGGAAATCGTCCGCAAGGAAACAGGCGAGAGCGCGCGCCACCTGAGCGACAAATGCCGCCGGACTGGCGCAAGCGAAGCGACGTGCAAAGCGTCGTGGTTCACGGCCGTCCACCTGTCATCAAGCACGCTGCTCTACACGGGCTCGTTCAAGCTGTGGCGAGAACCGGAAGGCAACTACTTCTCGTTCTCAGGGCTCCGCGAGCGCGTTGGCTGCGCAAGACGCTTCGGTGCGAAACACTGCGCATCGAAGGTGCATTGGCGCTGACGGTCAGCGCATGGGCGGCGGGTGCCGGCCGTCACGGCAGGCAACGTACTCTGCGTGGCTGTGCTCAGCTCTCGATACACCCGATGGCAACGCGAAGCTGTCGCCGCTGCTTTCATCTGGACCGGAGCAACCGCGCCACGGGTCGCTGAGATAGCAGCGGCCGGCCTACTGGAACACCCGAGCGGCGCCCGGCTTGGTCCGTTCGAGATCCCCGCGAACACAGTCCGCTCGATCGCCCGGCGCGACCGCCGCAAGCAAGACGCGGCCCAAGCGGCGGTCCCGCTTGTCGAGCAGCCGCCGCGAGATGCCGTCGAGCGTCTGCGACGACGGTTCGTCGCGGCGCTGGACGCCGAGATGACCCGCATTGAGATCGAGCAGGCCGAAGGCCGACTTGTTACCGGCGAGGCGTTGCGACAGGTCGCGCGCGCGCTCCGCGAGCTGGCGGCGATCCCGGGGCCGAACGATCCCCGCCCACCGGCACCGGGCGCGAAGATCAACGGGGTGCGCAACGGCTCTGAGACGCGGGGCGGCCTGGCGGGGAAGATCCTGGCTGCTTCCCGGGAAACCGCGCCGACGTCCTCGGGGCCGTCCTAACCCACGCCTGTCCGCGTCTCACCGACGCATGCCCGTCGTCACTAGCCAACCACGCGTCTTTCAGTGCAACGCGACGCAACGGACACAGGCAACCCAGCTGCCATCCGCGCTGGTACTTCCTCGGCCGGAGCCCGAGTTCTCGGGCGTTTGCGCCGCGATGTCTGTCCGGCAGTCTCCGCTAACCCGTCTGCGTTCATGTGAGCGCGCCGCGTGAGCGATTCGCGGATGCGTGGATCGTTGCTCGCCCGGGCTTCGCGTGCCGCGAGTGCGTCGGATCGCCGTGCGAGACTGAGGCCGCTGCACCTGTACTTTCGGCCCTACGGCCGACTTCGCCTACTACGACCTCCAGCGCTTCGGCTCTGGAGGTCGTCGTGGTTCCGGCCCTCCATCCGCCGGCCAACCTAGAGTCCCGGATGCGATGACCGAGTACAGCATGAGCAGCGATGTGGCCTCGCGAACAGTCGGACAATAGGCGCGGGGCGACGGGTCCCGGGCCGGTAGCCGGTCGGGACTGTGCAAGCAAGGCGCCCACAGGCGACTCGCTCATGGCTGCGCGGACGCGTTCGATGCAGGCGCCATTAGGCGAGCCCGATCCCGAGGTAATCCGGAAGCTGGACCTTGGCCTCCGCATTCTCACGGTGGAGATGGCAAGACGCGACGGAGACCGTGATCTCGAGCGTGCCTGCAAGAGCGGAAGTCTCCACAGGGCAGAGTTGACGCTCCGCTTCTTGCACCTCGATAGGCGCACCGGCTATGCCTCGCGCGCCCTGCAGTCCATTGGATGCACGTCGTTGCGTGTCCGCCAAGGTTGCAATATGCGCCGCGCGCGCGAGTCACGACCGGGCGTGCGGCGGCGTTCCTCGCGACGTGGCGGCCGGACGAGTCGCGCTGGCCCCGCCGATAGCGACGGAGAACCAGACCTAGCCGGCGGCTGTAGCCGGCGAGCAGTAGCGCGCGCCCCACGCTCAAGACAGAGCCTGGCATGAGGCCCTGTGCTCGCTGTCGCGGCTCTCTCGATCACAGACGCCGAGACGCGAAGTATTGCGACTGCTCGTGTCGAGCTGCCGCGAGCCGTGCACGGGCCGCTGAGCCCCGCAGCGAACCTCGGGTAGTGTGGTGGACGGTCCACGACGCTCAGGAACCGCACAGACGCCCCAGGACGACCCGATCCGGCGCAACGAGGCATGACGCCAGCGCTGTCGACGACGCCCGCAGAGGCCCTAGAGGGTTCGCGTTTGGACGTGATCGCGATGATTCGCGACGGCATTCCGCCCCGCGAGTATGTGCCTGGCGCGGCGGGGCTGCTCCCGAAGAGCAAGCGGGTGCACATCGCCGCCGAGAAGAAGACGGGTAAGAGCCTCGCGATTACGGTAGTCACGGCAATCGACATCGTTGCCGCTGGCGGGACTGTCAGGGTGCTCGACCGCGAGAACGGCGGCGACGAGTACGCCCGCCGCCTCGGCGCGGTGCTCGACGCCCGCAACGCCAACGACGCATTCAGGGAGAACGTGCGCGACAGGCTGCACTACCACGCCTGGCCGACTCTACAGCTCGGCTGGCGGGGCGACCCCCACTATCCAGCCGCGTTCGGTGACGACGACGTGGTGATCTTCGACAGTACGCGTTCGCACCTTACGCCCCTGAACCTGAGTGAGGACGAGTCCGATGACTTCGCGGCGTTCGTCGCCGCGCTCATCGACCCGTTGATGCAGGCGGGCAAGACGACGATCACCCTCGACAACACTGGCCATAGCGACAAGGAACGCGCGCGCGGCACGTCGGCGAAGGAAGACCTATGCGACATCGCATTCACGATGAAGCGCCTCGCGGCTTTCAGCTCGACGCGCACCGGACGCCTGGAGCTGCGGTGCCTGGCGTCCAGGCTCGGCGAGATCGACGGGACCTGGACGATGGAGCTGGGCAACGGGCGTTACGGTTCGTGGGAGCAGACTGGCGACCGGCCGCCGGAGGTCCGCGAAGACGTCAGGAAGGCCAGCCTGGAGGTGCTACGGGCCGCCGGTGGCACGCTCGGGGTAGACAAGATCGGGAAAGCGATCCGCGCGCGACCGGGAAACACCCTGACCTTCAGCGCTGCGACCCTGCGGGAGGGGCTCGCAGTATGGGCCGCAGAGCCCGGGTCGGGGGTGCTGAAAGACCCCTCGGGGAAGGGCTATCTAGCTCACGTCGGACCTTCGCGACATGGTGATCACGTCGTCGAGCCGGCGACGCGCCTCGACACGGGCTCTGCCGACGCGCCAAGAACCACAGCGTTAACGGCCGACATGCCCACGTCGGACTCGCGCGACACGGCTCGGCGCGGCGTCCATGCCGCGGGGCCGCACCCCTTAAGGGGCGGCGCGGGCGGCGGCGGGCACACAAGGGAAATCAGCGACAGTGGCCGGACTGGCTCCCAGCCACACGGGCCGGTCGACGGCGAGCTACAACTGTTCGCCCAGTCGGAGGACACGGTCTGATGCCGGCCAACGATTCTCGCGTCTCTGCGCCGCGATGCGCCGAAGACGAGAGCAGGCGCGCCGCTATTACGGTGACGCTCGCGGTAACGGATGAGCAGCTCGACGCTCTTGCCGAGCTCGTGGCTGCGCGGCTGAGTCCGGCGCCGCGGGACCTGTCGCCGTGGCTCGACACCGCGGGCGCGGCAGACTACCTCGCGGCGAAACCCGCGCGCATCCACGACCTCGTGGCGTTGGGCAAGCTGACAACGCGCCGCGATGGCCGGCGTCTGCTGTTTGCCCGCGCCGAGCTCGACGCCTATCTAGAGGCACGCGTGTGACCCGGCGCTGTTCACACCCCGTTCGCACCCGGGCGATCCGCCAAGCGTTTCCGGGCAGTTTCGAGCGACCATTGGTTGCTCTAACCGACTGTCCGAGTCGCGCCGCCGAGCGTTCGGGGTTAGAGCTTGTGTGCCTCAGCGCGGCTGTAGAGCAGGGAGACGAGACGTTTCTCTTCCTGCGACGGGAACGGACGGGGTTCGCTGTCGACTTTGAGTGTGACCAGCATTGGACCCGCGACGAACGCGAAGAGGTCGCGGCTGTCGTAGTGCGGGGGGCCTCGAAATATTCGGAGAGCCGCAGTGGCTGTCGTCGCGCGTATCCCGTAGATCGGAAGTCCTGGCAGCGGCGATGGCAGCGCCGTGACCTTGACTTGAGTAAATGCTGGTTTCGTGATGGGTCCCGCGCCGTAGGACTGGCTGGAACTGATGCTGCGTGCTTTCTCGCTCGCCAGATAGTGCGTGATACAAGCCCGCCCGTGTGCGCTGTCTGCGTCGGTGATGTAGCGCGACGCGACGGAAGGGTCGCCCACGAGGTAGACCACGGACGCCACCGCGGCGAATTGGGCTTTCCCAACGATACGAAACGCTTCGCGGTTACTCTCAAAGAGCGGCGAGGCGATGCCCACGGCATCCGGGGGCAGTGGCACACCATCGCACCCTTCCACCTTGCGAGGCAGAGGCAGAGGACCAGAGCCGTGACGGCTCGATGTGCGCGCGGCAACGAGCCTTGGAACGTCGGACGCGCGCAGGTTGACCTCGCTCGCGAACGTTCGATCCTGCGCAACATCGACCCCGGCGCTTCGTGTATCGGACGAGACAGGGTTGCTCTTGCCACATCCGGTCATGAGCGTCACGCTGACGGAGAGGGACAGACCGATGCGGGCGGTCCGAAGCACAGGGGGATGATCGCACGGCGCGAACGCCCACGCTTCGGACCTTGGGATAGGTGTAGGATCGGGTCACAAGACAAAGCGCCCCCGCGCGATTGGCGTCGCCGGGGGCATGGCACAGGAGGTATAGCTCCCATGCAATTCTCACGGTACAGCGCGTCCGCGCTTGGGTGGCGGTTCTGATGGCCGCGGCTATGCAGCGGACCAGGTCGCCGGGCATCTTCAAGCGCGGCAGCCGCTACGTGTTCTCCTACAGGGTGAACGGCAAGCAGCGGTGGGAGAGCTTCCGCACCCTCGACGAGGCGCGCAGGGCGAAGTCCGCGCGCGCGACCGACATCGAACGCGGCGAGTTCGTCGAACGGTCGCGCGTAACGCTGCACGACTACGCCGTCGAGTGGATCGACCGCTACCAGGGCCGAGGCCGACGCGGGTGCCGCGAGAACACCCGCGACGAATACCGACGCCTGCTCGATCGGTACGCGCTTGAGCACTTCCCGACGCGCCTGCGGCTGACCGAAGTCACCCCGAGCCACGTGGCCGGGTTCGTGTCGTGGCTCTGCAACCCGGTGGCGCAGGGCGGCGCCCTGTCGGACTCCTCCGTCAGAAACGCGCTCACGCCGCTTCGGGCGTGTCTTGCGACCGCCGTGCGCGAGGGCCTGATTCGCTCTAACCCGTCGCGCGACGTTGACCTACCGCACCGGCCCACGGCTGAGGGCTCAGAGGGCGAGGAGGTTCGGGCGATGAGCAGGGAGGAGTTGGCGACGCTGCTCGATCTGATCCGAACCGACTGGCAGACGTTCTTCCGGCTGCTAGCGGCGACGGGTCTGCGGGTGAGTGAGGCTCTCGCGCTCCAATGGCGGCACTTGGACCTGGACGGGTCCTCGCCACACGTCAAGGTCCGCCGCGCCGTCGTGCGAGGCCGTGTAGGGCCTCCCAAGAGTCGCCACGGGCGACGCGAGGTTCCGTTGGGCCACTCGCTGGTCGTCGCCCTGCGCGAGCGCCGTACGGCAAGCGAGTGGCCGGGCGACGACGACCTCGTGTTCCCTGCGAGCAACGGTGCGGTGATGAGCCAAGGCAATCTCCGTCGGCGGGTGCTCAAGCCTGTGGCCGAGGAGGCGTGCGTCGGGTGGGTTGGTTTCCATGCATTCCGGCATACCTGCGCGACGCTTCTGTTCGCCGAGGGCCGCAACGCGGTGCAGGTGCAGCGGTGGCTCGGCCACCACTCCGCTGCCTTCACGCTTGCGACCTACGTACACCTGCTCGATGGCGACATCGGCGAGCCGCTGACCCTGCCGCCGGGTGCTAACGGAGTGCAAACATGCTCCACGCCACTCGACGCCACAACGGACCTGGCGTTCTCGGGCGAGCTGGCGGCGTAGCGCCAAGTCGCCGACTCCACGACGCGCCACGACACTCCCGGCCGGGTCTACGGAACCGAAGGTCGGGAGTTCGAATCTCTCCGGGCGCGTGGCGGCGAACAGCCTGCTATTTAGCGGGTTTGACCGATCGTGGAGGAGATACGGGCCGCTTTATGGGCGACCCGCATCACACCTCTGTATCACGAACCGGCCTATTTCGAGGCCCTCAGCGGCAGGAGATGGGCAAAGTGCAAACCGTCAAGCCCTGGTCGAGACTGTCGTGGAGCTTCTGGTCGTGCCAGGTGGCCGGCAGGCCCGGCAGCGGCTTCTGGCTAGCTGACCAGGTTCCCCGCGCGCTCGCAATGCCGGGTAAGCATCGGTCTGGCGGCGGCCAACGAATGTCCACCCGTCGGCCGAACGAGGTCAGCTTGCCCGGCTCGGACGCGGGCATTGTTACAACGTACTAGCGCCAGTCGCCGCGAGCCGTCAGCGGGGACGTTCCGCTGACCACGTGCGGATCGCGGCGACAATCTTCTCCGGCGCAGCCTCCTGGATGTAGTGGCCGGCGCCCTCGAGGAGCACAGTCCGGTGGTTCGGGAAGATCTCCTCCCAGCGTCGCCGCTCGGGATCACGGAACGCAATGTCCTTCGTCGGCCAGACGAGCAGTGCTGGTCTGTCGGCAAGGACAGGCAGGCTGCGCTCGATCTCGGCCAGAAATGGTCTGCTCGCAAGGATCTCGCGAGGGAACACGTGCATTGGCCGGCGCGACTCGGCGGTCGGGAACGGGCCGCCGTAGGCATCCATCACCGTGTCGGAAAGCTTTCTTAGCTTGACGTTGTTGGCGAGGATGTTCTCGATGAAGAAGTTGCGGCGAAGGATCAGGTAGGCACCGAGGGGCCCACCGAGCAGCCGCGAGAACACCTGGGTGCCGGGATCCGCCTTCGGCCACGCCCAGGTGTTGCCGATAACGAAGGCAGCGAAGCGCTCGGGATGACGGGTTGCCGCGGCGAAGCCGATCGGGCCGCCCCAGTCTTGGACCATCATCGTCACGCCGTTGAGGTCGAGCTGGAGGAGCAACTGCTCGATGACACGCGCGTGCTCGCGAGGCGTAAACGCGAATCCCGGTGCTGCACGCGACAGTCCGAAGCCCGGGAGGTCGACGGCGATGCAGCGATAGCTGCCAGCCAGGCCTTTGATGATCTCGCGGTACAGGAACGACCACGTCGGGTTTCCGTGTAGCAGCAGCAAGGGAGGGCCGCTACCTTCTTCCACGTAGTGCACGCGCGAGCCATCGAGCTCCGAGTACCTGTCCTCGAACGGATACAGATCCTCCGGGATCCACGCGGCCCTAGCGGGGTTGTCGGGGGTTATGTCTGACGGGGACATCGCCACGCCCGCAGTGTCACACGCAATTGCGTTTCGTGCTGGTCCCTGCTCGCGGTACGGTTCCCCCCTAGCTGACATTGGCGCGAGGTTCGGGCGCGTCAACCCGCCGCCCCTAACCAGCGCGATCGCCACGAGACCGTGCTGCTCATTTGCCCGTCGGGGAAAGCTCGTGTGCGACAGTGGTCAGCAAACGCCTGAAGTTGAACGGGAATTCTTGGATAACAATGAATAGGTCATTGCGGACCTGTAGGACTCCCTCCGCCACATCACCTTCTTTTCCTCCGAGGAGGTAGTACGCGCGAGTACCGATCCCGGGAAGGGGGAACTTTGGGCTGCCTAAGACGTTAGGCTCGTACACGGTAAGGTTCTGGTGCTTTGTGTGCTGGTAGAATTGCCGACTGTACACGGTCAAGATATCCGAGCCGCCCCCTTTGGGTTCAGGGTCCGCTAAAGAACGTTCGGGGGGGATGTACTCGCAGGTAGTCGTGTAGTTTTCGGTGGCCCCGGTTCCATGTTCAAACGGACTCACACTCCCCAAGAGCGGGCCTTCGCTGACCGCCCCAGGGAAGTCGGATATCGAGAGCAGCCCGTTACACGGCCGGTGAGGCAGCAGCTTGGTGGGAGGCTTCGGCTTGTGCTTGGGCTTCGCGCCAGCACTGGGCGCGCATATCGTCAGACATCCCAAGGCCAAGACCAAGATGGAAAACGCCCAATGTTTGTCACGAATCAGTGCTGGCCTCCGACCGTCGCGTCTCTAGGGCCACGACGTTAGCAGCGGGAGGGGGGGGCCTGTCAAGTCGATTGAGACACTCGGTCGGCGCATTTAGTGAGCAACCTGCTCTGTGGTCGGCTTATTGATCCAGACGGCGGTCGGTAGCGCTGGTGACCGCGGTGGCCGGCGGACGAATCGTTCAGGCGTCTGGGCGTAGGTCTTCGAAAATGCTGCCTGCAGGACTTGAGCCAGAACGCGAGATCATCCTCGCGGTATCGCGCTGAGCGCCCGATCCTGGTCCGTGCTCGCTCACGGCGCACCGCTTCCAGTGGGTGCGAACAGCAGCACTAGGCTCGGCGGAAGGTGTTCGCCGCGCTCCCGATCCCGGTCGGCGCCTTGGTCGAGATCGGAGAAACGGGCGTGCAGGGTGTCGTCGTTTGCGACTCAGGTCTTCGGAGAGTCGTGGGCCGCTTGTGTGGTCCCACGTCCCAACCTCATCTCTAAGCGACAGCTTTGATCTCCCATTCTTCTCCGAATGGCAGTGGTCCCATCACGTCGCCACCAGTGACCGAGAGCGTGGCCATCACGGGTGAGCCACCGCCGCGGCCGGCGGCTGGATACGTCCTCGCAGCGCGGAGGCGTCGACGAAGAAGTCACGCGCGAGGCTTACGATCAGCCGCGCCAGATCCGGGTTCTCCTCGGGACGCCAGTCCTCGAGCAGGTCGGCAACGCGCTGCTCACCGGTCAGCGTGAGGCGGCCCGGGGTGGCGCGCCCGGCAGCAGTCAGCTCGTAGGCCGGTGCGTGGTCCGGGCACACCGCGATGAGCTCGCGATCGAGCAGCCGGTCTCCCGCGTCGGCAAGCAGCGAGACCTCGAGGCCGGCCCGTTGCGCGAGGGCGTCCAGATCTGCCGGCGCGTCCTCGCTCAACCTCGCCAGCAGCCAGCAGGCGGCCGGGTCGAGATCGACGCCCGCGCGCAGAGCCACTCGTCGTACGATCTCGCGGGCGCCCGCGCGACGGTCCAGGCGGCCGATCTTGCAGATGATCACGGCCAGCGAGTCGCTGTCCCGCGGCGCGACGAATGTGTCACGCACGCTCCTGTGGAGATCACGCCAGTCTAGTGGCGACCGCGTGAGCGCCCGCCGGCGGCGCCGCCGAGTCGATCAACCGTCTTAGGGGGCTTCGCTTTCGGGGATTTCGGCTTCGGCTTCGGGCGCCGCGGAACCGGGCTGCGCCTGGGCGTGGCCCGCCTGCTTTCGCGTGCGGTTGACCGCGGCGGCGACCCGCTGAGGCAGAGCGGACACGAGCACCGTCTCTCTGCTCTGCGTGAGCGTCCCCGCTGCGACGGCTGCTTCGAGCTTGGCCTTCCGTGTATTCACGAGCGTTTCGGTCAGACCTGTCGCGGACTTCCCTGGTGTCGCGTCGGCTACCTGTGCGAGGCTTCGACCGGCGCGCAGATCAGCGCGCAGTTGCGCGGGGGTCACGCCCAAGTATCCGGCGGCCGTGTGCAGGTTGACGCCCGTGCCGATCACACCCGCCACCCTCGCTGCGCCCCCCCGGTCGACGAGAGCCGTGAGCCGCCGGCGGAGCCGCGCGAGCCTGACCTGCTCGCGCGCGGGAGTGACCTTGTGGGTGCGTACCGCCGCGTTCAGTCGCGCGGTCTCTGCGCTCACGAGCGCGTCGATGAGGCCCGTCGCCGACTTCCCCCCGGTCGTCTCGGCGATGTGTGCCAGCGTCTGTCCCGATGCCTCGTCCTTGCGCAGTTGCGCCCGCGTCAGACCGAGATAGCCGGCCGCGACGGCGAGGTTCCCGGGTCCATGACGCCGAGGTGCGCTTTCGGTGTGTGCCACCGTGGAGCTTCCGCTGCCGCCGCTCGCTGTGACGGCGGCCACGATCGCGCCGGCGAGAATGGCCGCGGCGGCGATCCCGAGCATTGCGTTTCGTTTGGTCCTTCGACCCATTCGTCACAAGCTTGGCAGCCGCAATTAAGACGCACCTTAAGTCGAGCGCACGTCGAGGTCGAGCCTCGCTAGCTGTCACGGCCTGGATCCTGCTCGTGGCGCGCGCATCGCGCTATGCCGAGGGCGGCCCGCTCCGCCGCTCGACTGGGCCCTCGCGTCGCGCGCACGCTAAACGGGAATCCGCTAGCATGCCCCGGCGGGCTGTGAACATCGATTCGCGGCGCAGGGAGCACAAGACGAGGCAGCTCCGCTGCGCCGGATCCAAGGCCGGTGCTGGATTTCAACGCCCTGTCGCCCGTCGGATCGCTTCCGTCGTGCTCTTACCCAGAGGCCGCGTTTCGTGCTATGCTCGCGCCCTCTATCGTGGAGGTGGCGTATGAGGGGACGGAGGCGAGGGGGCCCCGACGACCCACACATAGCTCAATCTAGCCTTTGAAGAGGCGAAAGCGAGGACCTAGGAGAATGAGAAGCGTGAGGATCACACTTGGGCTCGTCGTGGTGGCGTGCGTGGTCGGCGTGGTTGCGTCGCCGGCATTCGCCAAAGAACCGATGTTCTTCGGAGAATTCACGGCCAGTCGGGTTTCGCCGCCTATTTCTGAAGCCGAACCAGGCATCACGGAGGGCAGAGGCGAAGTTGAAGCGTTCCGCCTCGGGCCGTACAACATCGTCTGCTCGAAAAACGTTCGCACGAGCGGCAAGGTCACGTCCACTCGGAACCCGACGTTCTACGCGGAATTTCAGTTCCAGGCCTGCGACGCGATCACGATCGTGAATGGGAACACCGAAGAACTGCGACCGATTCATTTCGGTGGGCCGCTCGACTTTGAATATCAGCCGAACGGGTCTGTCAACGGCGGCGGCAGCAACAGCGAATCGGAAGTCCATCTCGTGAAACCGACCAACGCTACCTTCAAAGCGAAGGGCAGCTCGTGCGAGGTTGAAATTCCTTCACAGTGGCTACCACTGAAGGCGGAAAAAAACAAAGAAATTGAATACTCCTTCGCGTCCTATTCTCCCGAAAGAGAAACCGTAGAAGGTAAAAAAGCACTGTTCCCGGACGGTGAACGCGAAAAGCTGTTCATCGCCAATGAATTCAAAAAAATCAAGACGCTGGTGCACCCGGACGCTCGGTGTCACGGCAAGGGTGAATCTGAAGCGGAATGGAACGAAGTAGGGAAAGTCCTCGAATACGGAAACGGCATCTTCAGCGGAGAACTCGAAGAGGAACTGGTCAAAGGCAATCTCGGATTTGAACCATAGAGTAGGTTTTCCACGCCAGCCGTAACTCCACGGAGCGTGGGGAGCGGGGCCGTCAAGCGGTCTGCGCTCTTCACGCTCCGTTTGTTTTCCCTACGACCCGCAGGCCAGCACGGGCACGCACTGCGCGTGCTCCTTTGACTGGTACATCGCTGCGTCGGCCCGCTTGACCAGCTCTTCCGAGGTGATCGCGGCGCCGTTCGAGCACGCGACTCCGATGCTCGCGCGCAGCTCGACGGTGCCGTAGGAGAGCTCGAACGGGCGGCACATCGCCTCGCAGATGCGCTCGGCCGCGCGCATCGCCGTCTCCGCTCCGGAGACATCGCGAAGTACCACCAGGAACTCATCGCCGCCGAGGCGCCCGACCACGTCCGTGTCGCGACTGACGAGCCGCAGGCGCTCGGCCAGCAGCGTGAGCAGCTCGTCTCCGGCGGCGTGCCCGAGCGTGTCGTTGACCGGCTTGAAGCCGTCGAGATCGACATACACCACGCCGGTGCTGTTCGAATCCGTGCGTTCGAGCTCACGCGCCAGCGTGCTTAGTACCGACGAGCGGTTGTAGCAGCCGGTGAGCGGGTCGAAGGTGGCGCGCCGCTCGAGCTCTTGGCGCACGCGGGCGCTGTCGGTGATGTCGAGCACACACGTGATCGCGCCGCTCACTTCGCCGCTCGGGCGCAGCAGTGCCCGCAGGCTCATGAGGGCTCGCCGCCAGGTACCGGACGGCAGCGTGATGTCGACCTCCACGTCACGATCGACGCCTTCACGGAGCACCTCCTCGAGCGCTGCATCGAGCTCCGCGCCGCTGTCTGGGGTGAGCGTCTTCAGGAGCGTCATCGCCGAGGTTGCCGGGGTGTCGGGTTCAGGCGCGGGCGCCGGTGGCTCGCTCTGTGGGGCGGGCGCCTCGGAGCTGTACAAGATCTCCAGCAGGCGGGCGTTGTGGTAGATCACGTTGCGTTCGGTGTCCACGTGCAGCAGCCCAACGGGCATCGCCGCGGTTAGGCGGCGCAGCAGCTCCTCCCGGTCCTGCAGCACCTCCTGCGCCTGCATCTCTGCCGAGATGTCGATGATCTCGACGAGCACATGGTTGCGCCCCGGGTGGTTGAGGAAGTTGCGCAGCGTTGTGTCCACCCACATCCACGTCCCGTCCTTGCGCCTGCGGCGCAGCCGGGTCTGCTGGTCGCGCCGGGTCGACAGGACCGCGAGCCATCCCTCCACCGCGCGCCCCTGGTCGTCCGGGTGGATCTGCTCCAGCACCGGCTTGCCGATCAGCTCCTCGGGGCTGTAGCCGAACATCTCCGTGAACGCCTCGTCGCAATCGAGGACTCGCGCGACCTCGTCCTCCATCAGGGAGCAGAACCGCGGTGCCGCCGGCGCGATCTCGGCGACCGCGCCATTCTCATCCGCCTCCTCATCGCTGGGGATGATCACGCCCAGCAGCACGCCGTGGACTTCGCGCAGGTCGAGGAAGTGCAGTGTCGCCCAGCTCGACGGTCTGCGCAGCAGGCGCACCTTGTCGGCCGCCGCGCCGGCCTCCTGGACGCGTTCCCAAACCCGCACGACGGTGGTTCGGTCGGCAGCGACGACGTTATCGATTAGGGCTCGGCCCTCGATCAGGCCCTGACCCCACAGCCCCACCGATTGCGGAACCGGAACGATCAGCCCGTTGCTCGCAAGTCCGCACACGAGCGCATCCGGGTGCTCGCGCAGCAGCGCTTCAGCTCCCAACGCGAGCGCCTGCCCGTCCTGTGTCACCGAAGCACCCATGTCGTAGTTTGAGATCGACCGAAATGCGCGCCCGCATGAGCCCCGAAACGGGCGCTTGGACACAGCGTTGACGGGCGCGCCGCTCAGTTATCGGCGAACGGCGCGAGCGGGACGCCGTGGTCGCGCTCGCGCATGCCGAGCTCGTAAGCGCCGCTGTGCTCGGCGCGCATGACCGTGCCCGGCCCGGCGCCGGGCATGGTGACCGTCAGCTCGACGGCGGCGATCGAGCAGTTGACAACATCGTGACCACCGCCCTCGGTGGCGGTGCCCCCCACCTCCGATTTCTCGCCGTCCGGATCGGCGTAGCGCCAGCCCGCGGCCGAGTCCGCGGGGACGTCCACGCGCGCGGTTACCGTTAGACCGCGCTCGCCCGCCAGCGCCAGCGAGCATCCACGCGCGCTCTCGGCTACGCGCGTCCCGCGCGCTCTCAGCCCGCCGAGGCGGTGGCGGCTGCCGTCGAGCGAGAGCGCGCCGTTGGCCACCCACGGCGTCATCCGCCCCCCGAGCTTCAGCCGGCCGAGCGCGACGTCCAGCCACACGGTGGGCGCGTTCTCGAAAGCGAGCGCGTGCAGCCAGATCCACCGCTCGGCGTGCTCGGAGCCCCAGTTGTGACCAACCATCCCGGGCCAGTTGTGGAGCTCGATCGCGTCCCTCCCGGCGAGCTCCAGGACGCCGTCGAAGCTGGCGGTGGGCGCAGGGCTCGTCAGCTTGGTGCGGGGCAGGGGCGTACGGTAGAGCCACGAGGGCGAGAGGTGGCGCAGCTCGGTCTCCTCGGAGCTGAAGCGCAGCGACCAGCGCGCCTCACCGCAGCTGCCCTGGGACTCGCCCGCGCCCATCACGCTCTCGCCGACCGCGATCCATCGGCCGGCGGGGGCGCTCAGCTCCTCAGTGGTCAGCTTGTGCATGAACGGTCGTCCCCGGCGGGCGTCGAACACCGTGCACCACACCGATCCCGTCGGCCGCTGCCCCGGCGCCTTGCGGACCGTGTGGCGGATCCAGATCCCAACGGGCTCCTCGGGCGAGACGGCACGCAGGTAGAAGGACTCATACATCCCCACGCGCATCGGCACCGTCGGAAAGATCGCCTGCGTGCGCATCGACGCGATCCTAACTCCGCGGCGCGAATCCTGAGAGGATGCCGCGATGAATCGTGACCCCCTCGTGCGGCTGCCTGACGTGCTGATCGCGGCGCAGCCGCAGACGGACGCTCGCTTCGTGATGGGAGTCGACGGTGGCGCAACCAAGACGCTCGCCGCTGTGCTGGACCTCGAGCGCAGCGTCCTTCACCTGGGGCACAGCGGGCCCAGCAACGAGGACGCCGTGGGCGCTGTGGCCGCCGTCCACGCACTGCTCGCGGCCGCCGGCCAGGCGATCGAGAACGCGGGGATCGCATCCGAGCAGCTGGGCGCGGCGGTACTCGCGGTGGCGGGAACCGACACTGAGGTGCTGGCGCAGCACATGCGCTCGGCTCGGACGGACACGTGGATCGTGGTCAACGACGTAGTCGGGGCGTGGGCCGCCGCCACCAGCGCCGGGCCGGGCGTGGCGGTGATCGCCGGCACGGGCTCCAATGTCTTCGGCGTCGGTCCGGGCGGTCACGGATGGCGAGTCGGGGGCTGGGGCCACCTGCTCGGCGACGAGGGCTCCGGCTATTGGCTGGGCGTGCAGTCGATCAAGGCGGCTCTCCGCGACCGCGAGGGATCCGGGCCCGCGACGGCGCTCAGCGACGCTGCTATCGAGTTCTTCGGGCAGCCGAGCGTGGAGGCGGTGGCCGCTCGCGTCTACTCCAAGCCCCTGACCAAGGGAGAGATCGCGGCGTTCGGGATCGAGACGGCCAGACTCGCCGAACACGGGGATGCGGTCGCGTGCGAGCTGTACGCGCGCGGTGCCGCTGAGCTGGGCGGGCAGGTCGCCGCGGTCATCCGCGAGACCGGTCTGGCCAGCGGCTCCCCCGGCGGAGCCCGGGATTTCCCGGTGGGCCTGATCGGCAGCGCGTTCAAGGCCGGTCCGGTGTTCGTCGAGCCGCTCGCGCGCGCCATCCACGAGTGTGCGCCGCAGGCGCGCGTGCGCGTCGTCGAGATGGCTCCTGTCGGCGGCAGCCTGCTGCTCGCCGCGCGCGCCTGCGGAAACGGCCACGCGATCGCGGCGGCGGAGCTCTCGCGGCTGATCGACGACGCCCTGGGCGTATAACCATCGCTATACACCCGACGACGAGAGGGAAAGGGACTTCGCCGACGGTGCTTCGCGCTTCCTCAGCTCCCCCGGCGGCCGGCCGTGGCCTGCAGCTGCGCTTCGATCGCGGCCCGCTCCCCGATCGCACCGGCGCCCGCGCCGCGCATGCGCACCGCGGCGGCCGCGGCGGCGAAGCTGGCGGCCTGCAGCGGCGCTTGCCCCTCGGCGAGCGCTACGAAGAGGGCGGCGGCGAACACGTCTCCGGCGCCGAGATCGTCGACGGGATGCTCGATCGCTGCGACCTCTTGTTCGGCTGCCTCGCCGCCCGCTGTAAGGATCGTGATCGGCCGTGCGCCGGCGGTCACCGCCACGGTCGCGCCCGCGCCCACGGCGGTCGCGATCAGGCGCTCACAGCTGGCGCGCTCGTGCTCGCTGAGCACGACCGCGTCACACCTTCCCGCTAGCAGTTCGGCGGCGCGTGGTGGTGTCGCGGGCGTGATCTCGCCACCGTGTCCGTGCTCGCTCCACTTGCGCACCAGCCCCTGAGCGGTCAGCCCGACGAACCCGGCTCGTCCCCGCCAGCGGCTTGGGCTCTCGCGCGCCACCGGCGCGAGGTGCAAGATCGAGCTCTCGACCGTGAGCTCATCCGCGATCGGGCCTGCCCACGCGAGCATCCGCTGGCTGCGAGCGGGGCCCGAGCCGACCGTGTGCAGCGTGGTGGTGTGAGGCGAGGTGAGGATCCTCAGCCCCAGCTCGGCGCGGTAGGGGTCGATCACCTCCTCGATCTCCCGCTCGACGCCGCGCGTGAGGATCAACGCGCGCAGGCCCAGCCGGGCGGCTTGCAGTGCGCTGTAGAACGCCGTGCCCCCGGCACGGCGGGAACCGTCCTCCAGCACGTCGATCGTCACGTGGCCGACCGTCGTGTAGTCGAAGTGCAATTCGGGTTTCACCCTCTCGGTGCGGCCTGTGGGACGATGGCGCAACCCGCACCTGGCGGGCGGCTGCGGCGAGCCGCGTGCGCGCAGAGCAATGCGTATACCAAATCGAATGGCGCCGCCGCCTGTTGTGCTTGCTTAGGCCGATGATTCTCAATTTCGATCACCGTCGTCAGCTCGGCGCCATATGCGCGTCGCTGTTGCTGTGCGGGATGGCGCTCCTCGGCGGCGCCGAGCGCGCCCGCGCCGCGCTGGCCGTCGAGGGCGGGGTGGCTCATCACGCCCGCTCTTCGCGTGCGCTCGCCCCGCGCGTGTCTCCCTATCCGGCGGGCGCCACGCGCCCGTCGCTGTGGCCGCGTCCGTCTGAATTCGCGCGCACGGCCGCGAAGACGAAGAAGCCCACCAAGCCCAAGAAGCCCGCGCTGCGCGGCAACCCGGCGCGGGCGCTGGCGGCATTCGAAGCGTTGCAGAAGCACTACTACCTCGAAGGCTCAGGCCTCTACGCGGGCGAACCGTTCTCGTTCCTGTGGCCGTTCTCCCAGGCGCTGGCGGCCACGGTGAGCTTGGCCAACATCCCCCACCTGGGCGTGTCCCTGACGCACGAACTCCAGGCGCGGCTGACGGGCTTGAGCTCGTATCTCGACGGCAACAACTCGGGCGCCCCGGAAGGGGTGTACACGAGCACGCTGGCAGCGTACGACGGCACCGTGGCGCCCCCTGCTGGGCCGGGTGGGGCCAAGTACTACGACGACAACGACTGGGTTGGGATCGAGCTGGCGCGGCTGTACGAGCTCACCCACAGCGCCGCGATCCTCGCGACCGCGGAGGGGATCATGGCGTTCGAGATGGCAGGCTGGCAGACGAACCCGGAACTCGGCTGCCCGGGCGGCATCCCGTTCTCGAACACGACCGAAAACAGCCAGCGCAACACCGTGACCACCGCTCCCGCGTCGGAGCTGGCGCTGCAGCTGTACCGGATCACGGGCAGCGTCGGCTACCTGCAGTTCGCGCAGATGGCCTACGAATGGGTGCGCGCGTGCCTGCTGCAGCCGAGCGGCATGTACGCCGACCACGTCAACCGCAGGGGCGTGGTGGAACCGATGCTGTGGAGCTACAACCAGGGCACGATGATCGGCGCGGGCACGCTCCTCTACCAGGCGACCGGCAACGCGGGTTACCTGTACGAGGCGCGCCAGACCGCGAAGGCGGCGCAGGCGTACTTCACGCCCGAAAGGCTCGGCTCGGAAATCCCGTTCTTCGCGTCGGTGTACTTTCGCAACCTCATGTATCTCGACTCCGTCACGCACGATCCGCCCGGGCCGACGATCGCCCAGAACTACGTGAACTACGCCTGGCAGAACCTGCGTCTGAGCGACGGCGTGTTCGTGGCTGGCTCGCCGCCGTCTTCGCAGCTCTTGGTTCAGGCGGCGATCGTGCAGATCTACGCGCTGCTGTCGACTCCGGCAAGCACCTATTTTTGAGATGGCTGGCGCTCGCGCGCCAGCGCGCGGGGCTGCTGGCTGGGAGGAGTAGGCTCTGTGCTGGTGCGCGACGGTACGAACCTCACGACGGCCGAGGGCCTGGAGGCCCTGGAGACCGAGCTGGCGGTGCTCGAAGGCGAAGGTCGCCGCGAGATCGCTCAGCGGATCAAGACCGCGCGCGAATGGGGCGACCTCAAGGAGAACAGCGAGTACCACGACGCCAAGAACGAGCAGGCCCACCTCGAGACCAAGATCGTGAGGTTGCGCGAGAAGATCTCGGGCGCGGTGATCGTTGCGGAGACGCACGACAGCGCCGACGGGGTGGTCTCGTTCGGCTCGACGGTGGTCGTGCGCGACCAGGACGGCGTGGAGCAGACGTGGCGGATCGTGAGCTCCCACGACGCCGCACCGCGGGAGGGTCGCCTGTCCGCCGAATCACCTGTGGCGTTGGCCCTGCTCGGTCGCGCGCCCGGCGAGCAGGCTGCGGTGGCGCTGCCCAAGGGCAGGCGCACGCTCACGGTCGTGAGCGTCAGCTGACCGCGGCGCGCGCGCGGCGCATGAAGTCTCTGGGTCGCGGGCGGTACAGGCGCTCGCCACGTCGCAGCGCGCGCCGGCGCAGCTTTCGCCGTCGTCTGGCTATCAGCGTCAGCAGCGTCCGTCGTGAGCGGCGCCCCAGGCGCCACGTGTCCTGGGCGCCCCGCTTGCGGCCTGCACGAATCCGTTCGGCGAGCACGGCGAGGTCGTGATCCTCGCCCAGCAGTTCCCCCAGCTCGTCGGCGCGGCGGCCCAGCCGGCGCAGGCGCTCGGCGTCGGTGGGGGCGCGCCCCGGCTGCTCGCCGCGACGCGGGCGCCGGTCGGGCGCGCCGGCGACGCTGGCTCCATCGGACGCTCGGCGCTCGAGCATTTCGGCGGCGTAGCGCAGGTCCTTGACGCGTTTGCGCCATTCGTGCATCGCTGTCACCTCGTTACCCTTGCTGCTGCCGAGGCGCCGGTGGCGGTTGCGTCCCTGCCGGTAGAGCCGCTTGAGGTCGCGCTCGATCAGCTGAATGCCGTCGCGGTCGGGCAGGCTCCATGCGGCGACGCGGCAGCGGACGGCGTCCAGCTCACCCAGCACCGCCGCGCGCGTGGCCGGGTCGCCGAGCGTGCGCTGCTGCATTCTGGTGTGCTCGGCGAGCAGGCGCCTGCGCAGCTTGACCACGCCGCCGCGCCGTCGCAGCGCGCGCGGGTGGCGCGCGATCAGCGTGTCGAGCGTGCCCAGCATGACCTCCGCGTCGCGCGCTCCGGATAGGCGCCTGGCGGTGCGGCGCAGCGCAGCGTTCTCGCGCTCGAAAGCGTTTTCGCCCAGCTCGTTCTCCAGCAGCCTGAGCACGGCTCGCAGCCGCTTGAGCGCCTTGCGCATCTCATGTATGGCTTTCTCGCCGGGCGCGCCAGCGCCCGAGCGCAGCTGCTCGAGCGCGAGGTCGACCTGGCCGAGGGCCATGCGCGGCAGGCCGTCGGCGAGCCGCTCGCGGTGGGCGAGGCCCAGCCGCCGGTCGAACAGCCGCTGGCGCGCGCCCCGACGCTCGCGCTCGGCCTTCGCCAGGGCCACCCCGATCCCGACGGCGACGGTGGCCGCGACGGTGGCCGCCACCGACGCCACAATGGAGTGATGCCCAGCCTTCCGCCGGCCCCATGGTGGACGGTGCGCCGTGCCGCGAACCGCAAGCCGGCTACGTATCGCTGTCCGATCTGTGGTCATTCTCTACCCGCTCTGAGCGAGCATATGCTGATTGCGCCCGAAGGCGACACCCGCCGTCGCCGACACGCCCACACGCAGTGCGTTCTCAGGGCTCGCTCGCGCGGCCAGCTCGTGCTGAGGGACGAGTGGCTGCGCACGCAGCCGCGTCCGCCGTCGCTGTGGGCGCGGCTGCTGCGGCGGGTGTGAGCTCGCGGCGCCCGGTGCGTCAGCTTCCCCACACGTGTGCGCGCTCGGGCTCCACGCGGATGATCACGCGCTGTTCGCCGGGCTGGCGCAGGGGATAGGAGTCGGCGTCCATGTACTTCTTGGCGAGCGCGTCGATGTGCGCGTCGGCGCCGTCGTGCGTACGCTCGGCGACGCGGCCGCGCACCTCCAGGTACTCGTATGGGTTCTCCATGTTCTGCACCGTGAGCGTCACCCGCGGGTCGCGCTCGAGGTTGCGCACCCACGCGCGTCCCTCCGCGCTGTTGAGCACCGGGCGCCCGTCCTGGACGTCCACCCACACGGGCACTCCGTGCACGGAGCCGTCGCCGCGGAGGGTGGCGACGTGACAGAAGTTCTTGGCCTTTAGCAGCTCCTCGGCGCGGCCGTCGATCGTTGTGCTCATCAGCGATGACCTTTCTCGTGGTGTGGTCGTGTTCGCACCAAGATACGGCGTCTAGTCTCTGCTCAGCCCGCTGGTCGAGCTGGCCGGTGGGATCGTCCCCAGAGGCGTGAGCTTGCCGTTGTCGAGCTGGAAGCGCACCGTGGCCTGCCCGCCGCTGGGGCTCGACAGCGGGTCGCGAGCGCGGTACAGCGGATAGGCGAGCGTGACTTCGGTGTCGCCCTGGGAGATGACCTTGACGGTGGCGCTCGGGACCTTGGTGTCGGTGCCGATGTAGCGGCCGCCGACGAAGAAGAACGCCAGCTGGCCGTAGCCATCGCTGGAGCCGGTCTTGGTGCCGACGAGCACCCGCAGCGTTTGGTTTGGATGGTATTGAGAGGATTCGTTCGGCGTGTAGCCCCTGGCTCGGAGCACGGCCGCCGCTTCGCCGGCTCCTTCGGCGTGGGTTTCGTGCTGGGTGAACGCCGGCTCTGGCGCGCTGCGGGTGGTGTTGGGCGCGGCGGTGCCCCCGGCGGTGCCGGTGGGCGCGGTGGTGGTGCTGCTCGAAGGCGTCGTGGCGGTGTTGGTGGCCGCGGTGCTCGGTTGCGTGCCGGTGGCGGCGCCGTTTGCGACGGCGGGCGCGCTGCCGACGGTCACGGTCTTGGTCTGCGAGCCGCAGCCGCCGAGCAGGGCGCTGGCGCAGGCGCCGAGGGTGAGCGCGCCGAGCGCTCCGAGCAGATCCCGCTTCATCGCGAGCATGGTATTCGCCAACCGCCCGAGAGCCCCCCACTTGACAAATTATTAGCGACTGCTAATATCGCCGAAGATCGGCATCCAATCAAGGAGCTTTGGCGATGAGCAGCTCGCGCAGGAACGGCTGGACCCTGGGGATCGTGTCGGTGGCCCTGTTCATGTCCGTGCTCGACAACCTGGTGGTGAGCGTCGCGCTGCCCACCATCCACCGCGATCTGGGCGCGTCGATCCAGTCGCTCGAGTGGACGGTCAACGCGTATGTGCTCGCGTACGCGGTGCTGCTGCTGACGGGCGCGGCGCTCGGCGACCGCTTCGGGCGCAAGCGCATGTTCGTGATCGGCCTGGTCGTGTTCACGGCCGCCTCCGCCGCCGCCGGGCTGGCACGCACCACCGACCTGCTCGTGGCCGCGCGCGCCGTCCAGGGGGCTGGAGCGGCGATCCTCACCCCGCTCACGCTGACGCTGCTCGCGGAGGCGTTCCCAAGGGAGCGGCGCGGGATGGCGATCGGCGTATGGTCGGGCATCAGCGGCATCGCCGTGGCGATCGGCCCGCTCGTCGGCGGCGCGGTCGTGCAGGGCATCTCCTGGCACTGGATCTTCTGGATCAACGTGCCGATCGGCATCTGCCTGCTTCCGCTGGCGGCGCGCATGCTGAAGGAGAGCCACGGTCCCTACGGGACGCTCGACCTGCCGGGCCTGGCGCTCGCGTCCACCGGGGCCTTCGGGGTCGTGTTCGGCCTGATCCGCGCACAGTCGCTCGGCTGGACGGGCGCCACGGTGCTGCCCTCGCTGCTGATCGGCGCTGTCCTGCTTGCGGGCTTCGTCTGGTGGGAGCTGCGCGCGCGCGAGCCGATGCTGCCGATGAGCTTCTTCGCGAAGCGCTCGTTCGCGGTCACCAACGCGGCGACGCTGAGCATGTACTTCGGCATGTTCGGCTCGATCTTCTTCCTCTCCCAGTACCTGCAGAACGTCCTCCACAACAGCCCGCTTCAAGCCGGCCTGAAGCTGCTCGTGTGGACCGGCGCCACGATGGTCGTCGCGCCGCTGGCAGGGATCTTCTCGGAGCGCTTCGGCAGCCGGCTGTTCATGTTCGCCGGCCTGTCGCTGCAGGCGGGCGCGCTCGCGTGGTACGCGTCGATGCTCTCCACGCATCTGGCGTACTCGCACATGATCGTGCCGTTCGTGATGGCCGGCGCGGGCATGGCGCTCGTGTTCGCCCCGTCGGCCAACGCCGTGCTGGCCTCGGTTCGGCCCGACCAGGCCGGCCAGGCCTCGGGCGCGGCCAACGCGATCCGCGAGGTGGGTGGCGTGCTCGGTGTGGCGGTGCTCGCGTCGGTGTTCACCGGCGCCGGCGGCTACGCCTCGCCGCAGTCGTTCGTCGACGGCCTGACCCCGGCCCTGTGGGTCGGCGTCGCGGTGCTGGCCGCGGGCGCGCTGAGCGTGCTGGCGCTGCCGTTCGGCGCCCATCCGGCGACGCAGGCCGAGGCAGGCCGGGCGATGGTCGGCCAGGAGCCCGGCGTGGAGCGCGCGGTGGCGGTGCTGTCGGGAGAGCTCGCGTGAGCGGCGAGCCCGCAGCCGAGCTGGGTGGCGCGGTGGCCGCGGATGCTCCGCGCGAGCGCGCCCGCCGGCGGGTGCCCGCGGCTGAGCGGCGCGAGGCGCTGATCTCGGCGGCCGTGCACGAGTTCGCACGCGGTGGCCTGTACGGCACGCCGGTGGAGCGCATCGCGCGCCGCGTGGGCGTCGCGCAGCCGTACGTGTTCAGCCTGTTCTCGAACAAGCGCGAGCTGTTCCTGGCCGCGCTGGAGCGGGGCTTCGAACGGGTGGCGGACACGTTCCGGGCGGCAGCTGCCGACTATCGCGAGGGCCGCGCACCGGTCGAGTGCGAGGACGCGCTGGAGGCGATGGGCCGGGCCTACAAGGAGCTGCTGGTGAGCGACCGCGACTGCTTGATGCTCCAGCACCAGTCCTACGCGGCGTGCGACGACGAGGTGGTGCGCGCGCGCGTGCGCTACTGCTATGCCGAGCTGGTCGCGCTCGCCGGCGCGCTGTCCGGTGCCGAGCCCGAGCGCCTGGACGACTTCTTCCGCCACGGCATGGCGTTGAACGTGGCGGCGGCCCTCCGCGTGGAGGATCTGTCGGCCGGTTGCGAGTGGGTGCGCACTGAGCTGAGCTACGATCAGCGTGCGCGCGATGTCAGCTCCGTCAGCACAGACGCCGAGCCGGGACCGTCAGCCGAAGGCTGAGCGCAGGGGCACGCGCGAGACGATGCGCGCCGGCGGGCTACTCGCGGCCGCGGCGGTGTTCATCGTGTTCGCGGTCCTTAACCTCAACCAGGTCAAGGTCGACTGGATCATCGGCTCCGGCCATGCGCCGCTGATCATCGTGATCGTGATCTCGCTGCTGGTGGGGATCGTGCTCACCTACTCGGCCGAGCGCATGGGTCGCAAGCGCCGCGGCTAGCAGCCAGCTCGATCAGTGCAGGACGATCTTCAGGGCGATGATCGCGAGCCCCATCGCGGTGCCGACGCACACGTCGAGCGCCAGCTCGCCGGGCGTGGCGCGGGAGCGGACGCCGGCGATCAGCTCGAGTGCGACCAGGCTCGCGGCGGTGCTCCACAGCGCCGCGTTGATGGCCGTCTGCTGCGTCGCGCCGGCGGCCCACGCGAGCACCACGACCAGCAGCGGCAGCGCCGCTCCGCGCAGGATCGCTGACTCCTCGCCGAGCGCCCGCATCAGCGCCTGGGGGGTCGGCCGCTCGTGCGCGCTCAGACGGCGCCCGAGCACGGCGGCGTAGGCGTGGGCGAGCCAGTAGACGGCGACTGCGATCACGACCGAGGCGACGGTGTCGAGGTGGCTCTCCTGGAGTCCGCTCTCGGCTGCCAACAGTGCCCCCGCGACGACCAGCCCGTAGACGACCCGTGCGGGGTTGCCGGCGGGGGCCAGCCTGTGTGCCACTCGCGCGAGCCGCCTGTGGGGCATCGCGGGCGGTGGCTGCGGTCGGTCGGGGAGAGCGGGCTGCTCGATCGACGGATTATCCGCCAGCGCTCAGCGGATCAGCTCGGCTGCCTGCCCGACTGGGGCTGTGCGCGGCCGTGCGGTCGGTTAGCCCGGCTCGAGCATGCGGGAGGCTGATCGGGCAATGAATTGAATACCGGACTCGTTCGGCGACGGTCATCATGGGGCCGGTTTGTCGATGCTCGCTCGTGCCGCCGGGCTTGCCAGGAGGGCGCCTCGTGCGTTCGGGCCACCGGGGGGGCGGGGTTGCTCTTGGGTCACCAGGGTCCTGCGCTGCCCGCTGGGTCAAACGGACGGCGTCGTCTGCTCTAGGAGTGATCTCGAGCGTGAGCGCGGTGCGGCCCTGCGGTGGGCTCAGAGGGCGCGGCGCGGGCGTTGCGGGCGGCTGTGCATGGGGAGAGCGCGGGAGGGGTCCGGCAAACGTAGTATCTATGGGCCTCTATGCCGCGAACCGCGTCTTGCCTAGACGGGGGTTACTGCCCTCTGCGGCGAGCTCGGCGGTCGCCGCGATGAGCTTGGCGCGCAGGGTCTCGGCTTGCTCGCCGGTGCCCGTGGTTGCGCGTTGCGGGCGTGTTCGCCCGGCGTCATGCGAGGGCCTGAGGACCCATGTGATTCGGGTCTTGCCGTCCATGGTGAGCTCTTCGCGTCCCCTCATATTCCCTTCCCCTCTCCCACATCCACATCAAACGAGCTACATCTGTGTGGGGAGTATGGAAACATATCGCCACGAGTTTGTCAAGCGGCCATCGGCGTTCAGACGCCGAAAATTAGGGGTCTAGACCCTTGGGATCAAGGCCCCTGACGCCAGGATCCGGGTCCGCGGAGTGCTCCACGACGCATTACTTGACAGCAGCTGTCAAGTGTCGTACCCGGGCAGTCGCCCCCGTCTAGGCAAGACGGTGGTCACGGCTCGCGCGGGGGTGTCAGAGAGCGCGTTCTACGAGGTCTTCGAGAGTGCCGAGGAATGCTTCTTGGCGGCGTTTGAGGAGGGTCTCACGCGGCTGTCTGCGGCCGTTGAGCAGGCGGCGGGGCGCGAGCAGCGCTGGCTAGATCGGGTCCGGGCGGGCCTCGTGGGGTTGCTCGGGTTCTTCGAGGATGAGCCCGGGTGGGGTCGCTTGCTGCTGTTCAAGGCACCGGTGGCAGGTGCCGTGGCGTTCCGCTGCGAGCAGCGCGTGCTGGGTGTCCTGACCGTGCTCATGGACGACGGCAGTCCCCAGGCGATCGCCGAGATCATGTCCGAGCCCCAGTTGACCGCTGAGCTCGTCATCGGCGGCGTCTTCTCGGTGATCCGCGCGCGGGTGCTCAAGCCAGACGCCGGAGCGCTCGTGGAGCTCGCGCCGTCGCTGATGTCTTTCGTGGTGAGGCCCTATCTGGGCGAGGCCGCCGCAGTCGCGGAGCTCGCGGGCAGCCACGCGACCGCCGACCCGTTGCGCTCGCGCGAGGCCGAGCTGCCGCTCGCCGCTCCGATTCCTGTCACGCAGCGCACGACCCTGGTGCTGAAGGCAATCGCGGGTGCGCCGCGGTCGAGCAACCGCGAGATCGCGGCCGCTGCGGGAGTTGGCGATGAGGGGCAGACCTCGCATCTGCTGCGCCGGCTGGCGCAGCGGGGTCTGATCGAGAAGGTTGCGCCGCGCAGCGGCTCGCGGCGAGAGAACGCATGGCTGTTGACGGGGAGCGGGCAGCGCGTGATCGAGCTGCTCGGCTTGGCAACCGTTTCCGGCGCGCGCCGGTCAGTTAGCGCAGGAGTCACCGAGGGCACGCGATGAGCCGCGAGCTCACCGCCTACAAGCGTGCGTCGGCATGGGCACGGATGGTGCCCGCGCCGACGACGAGGGTGCGTCCGTGCGGGGGCCGTTGGTCCTGGCCGGGCGCGCTGGTTGAAGTGACGGGCGTCGGGGGTCCTCCGCTAGGAGGGGCCCGGGCGTTCTGTCGATCATAACTCGAGGGGTAAAAAGGAGTGATGGAAAGAATGAGACATGTAAGGATGCTAGGGCTCTGTCTGGTCGCGGTGTTCGCGGTCGCGGCGGTCGCGGCGACGAGCGCGTCGGCGCTTCCGGAATTTGGCCAGTGCTACGCGAAGGCCGGCGGTAAATACTCGGACAGAAACTGCCAGACCAAAGCCAAAAAAGGCAAAGGCGAATACGAATGGCGGAAAGCCACCGAAGTCGGCAAAAGCGAAAAACAATTCAGAGGTCACAATGTTGGCAGTGGGGGCGTTCTGACGGCGGACATCCGAATCTGCAATGCCGGTACCTACATACTGCTGAAGGTTTCGCGGAAACTGTGCGAAGAAGGCGGCGGTGAATATAGCGAACCGGCCTACGAAACCTACGTGGAATGCGAATCCGAGACCAATAGTGGCGAAGAGGCGGGCACGAAGGAAGTCAAGAACGTATCGGTCGTCTTCCGCGGATGCAAGCTATTCGGCACGACGCCGTGTGGCAACAGCGGCGAAGAAGGTGTGATTTATGTCAACCCGCTGAAGGGCAGCTTGGGCTACATCAGCAAACCAAAAAAGGAAGTCGGTATCGTTCTCGAACCCGTTACGAAGAAGGGTCTGTTCGCGAAGTTTGCGTGCTCGGGTGATACTCTCGAAGTGGGCGTCGGCAGTGAAAAGGAAGGGGCTGCGTACTCGCCCGAAAAGACAGGCGGATACGACGGGATCATCTCGCCCATCGCGCCGGTCAACACGATGACATCTGGCCTCACTCAGACGTATAGCATCAACAGTGAACTGGAAAACATTCCGAGTCACTTCGAAGGCAAGCACAACGAGTTGCTCGAAACGTCGGGGACGGTCACCGAAAACCCGAAAGAGCATTTCGTGTGGCAAAGATCTGGTGAGACCATCACCAACGAAAACGTTCAAGAAAGCGGAGAAGAAATCGAGATCAAAGCGTAGACGAGCACACTGAGGTGACGGCAGAGGTGGCGTGGGACAGTAGCCGTTCCGCGCCACCTCGCCTTTACTCGCAGAAACATGAACGACATAAGGATGAAAGAGCAGTGACAAGCGTTCTGAAAAGCGGGATCTGCCGGCCTGGCGCCGGTCTGCGGCGAAGCGATCAATGCTTTGATGGACGTAACGGTCTGTGTCGGTGAGCGGGGTAGTGCGAATGGTCAACCTCGGCAGGCTCTGTGGACGGTGCGGTGTAACCGGGCGTGCTTTAGCTCGCGCTCGTCGTTGTCGCGAACGACGGCTCGGGTGGGACGTGGCGGGTCTCTTGGGTTCACTCGCGTTGTCGGTCACGACGGTGGGTGTTGTTTGCTTCGTGGCCACTGCGTCGGCGAAAGCCGCCACCACCCACAACTTCCTCTCGGACGTCACGGAAGCCCCTCCCGGCACGCCGCTGAGTGAACCGGGCGCGGTCACGGTGGAGCGCTCCTCGGGCCGGGTCTTCTTAGCCGACCCCGGCGCGGGCGTGATCGATGTCTTCGGCTCCACAGGCGCCTTCCAGACCGCGCTGGGCGAAGGCCTCGAACCCGCGGGCGTGGCGGTCGATGAAGCGAGCGGCGAGGTATACGTCGCCTCCGGTAGCGCCGTGGTGGTCTTCAAGCCCGACGGCAAAGGGGGCTATGAACTCCTGTCTGAATGGGGAGGGGCGAACACCCTGGGCAAAGAATTCGGCGAACTTCGTGGGGTTGCTGTGGACAACTCGAAAGGTCCCTCTGCGGGCGATGTGTATGTGGTCGACGCAACGAACAACATCGTCGACGTCTTCAAGCCCAAGCCCTCCGGGCCCGAAGAAGCCGAGGAAGGCGCCTATCTGTCCGCGCTGAAGGGCGGAAAGCTCGAAGAACCGAACGCTATCGCCGTGGATGCCTCGAGCGGTGAGGTGTACGTCGCCGACAGCATCAAGGGCGTCGTCGACATGTACAGCCCTTCGGGTGTTTTCGAAAGCAAACTGACGGGCGCCGGCTCGCCTGAAGGCGGCTTCCGCGGCCCCGAAGGCGAAGAAGGCAACGTGCGGGCGCTGGCGGCAGAAGAAGGTGAGCTCTTTGTCGCCGAGGGCGAACGCCACGCGGTGTCGGAGTTCAACGCGGCGGAGCAATGGGTCGGCTGGATCACGGGCACGCCGAGCGGCGCGCTTGGCGAACCGGATGGGGTGGCGGTCGCACCGAGCGGGGATGTGTTTGTCGCCGACGCTCTGGCGGGTGAGCTCGACATCTTCGGCTCGGGCGTGATCGTGCCCGATGCGAAGACGAACGCCGCGTCGAAGATTGGGAAAACCAGCGCTTTCTTGAACGGGATCGTCAATGGCGACGGGAAAGCGGCGAAATACCACTTCGAGTGGGGCACCTCCGAAGCCTATGGCTCGGTCACGGCCTCGGCGGCCGGGGGCCCTGGCGAAGATACGATCAAGACCGAACTGCCCGGGCTGCAGGCGGGGGTGAGCTACCACTTCCGGCTGGTTACGGAAAACGAAAACGGTTCGAACGTGGGGGCGGATCGGGAATTCACGACACGTGCGGCGGTCGAAGGGCTGAGCACCGGCCCTGTGCGGAACCTCAAGCCCACCGCAGCGACGCTGACGGGGTCGCTTGAACCGAACGGCACCGATGCGCACTACCTCTTCGAATGGGGGACGAGCACCGCCTATGGCGAAACGACCTCGAGCGTGGACGCCGGTTCGGGCAAAGAAGTGGTCGCGGCGAACGCGGAACTCGCGGGCCTCTCGCCGAACACGACCTACCACTACCGGATCGTTGCGGGCAACAGCTTCGGCACCACGATCGCGGAAGACGAGCACTTTACGACCTCCGGGCCGCCACGGATCACGAGCGAGCTGCCTACGGGCATCACGCATGAAGCGGCCACGATCAACGCGAAGGTCGATCCGGACGAGCTCGAAACGAGCTACCACTTCGAATACGGCGAAAGCACCGCCTACGGCAGCGAAGTCCCCCTCGGGGGCGTCAAACTCACAGCAGGGGAAGCCCCTGTCGCGGTCGCCGCCCCGCTGAGCGGCCTGAAGATCGGCACCGTCTACCACTACCGCCTCGTTGCGTCCAACGGTGCCGGCACCACGACTGGGCCCGACCAAACCGTTGAAACGGTCCCCCCGGCGCTGATCGAAGACACCTCGGCGGTCGAAGTCAGTGCGAGCGCGGCCACGTTTGTGGCGCAGGTCAACCCGCTCGGGCACGACACGACCTATTACTTTCAATACGGAAGCGAACCCTGCAAGCCAAACCCGGCTGCCTGCACTGAGGTCCCCGTGGCCCCTGGCGCCGACATCGGCGCTGGCGAAGCTGCCGTGCCCGTCAGCCAGAAGATCCTCGAACTCAAACCCTCAACGACCTATCACTACCGTGTCCTGGCGATCAACAGCCTCGGCACAAGCGAAGGACCCGAACGCCAGATCACGACCCAGCCAGCCGAAGCGCCCTTCACTCTGGCCGATGGCCGCGCCTGGGAGATGGTCTCCCCACCGGACAAGCACGGCGCGCCGATCGAAGCCCTGACCCGCGAAGGCGGGCTGATCCTGGCAGCGGAAGACGGCAACAGCATCACCTACGTCGCCGACGGCTCCATCGTCGAAGAACCCGAAGCCAACCGCAGCCCCGAACAGCAGCAGGACATCTCCACGCGGACGCCCGAAGGATGGAGCACCCAAGACATCGCCACGCCGAACCCGACGGCACAGGGCATCTCGGCAGGCGTCGCCCCGGAGTACCAGTTCTTCACGCCCACCCTGTCGTTCGCGCTGGTGGAGCCCTGGGGCGCCGAACCGTTGCCGTTGGCACCTGGAGTCACACAGAAGACAATCTACGTGCGCGACGACACGACCGGTACCTATCTGCCGCTGGTGACCGAAGCGAACGTCGCACCGGGCACGAAATTCGGCGGCCAGCTCCATTTCGTCGACGCGACGCCAGACCTCAGCCACGTGGTCTTGGAATCCACGGTGGCATTGACGGGGGCGTCTTCGGGACCGGGGCTGTATGAGTGGGCCGGTGGGAAGCTTCAGTTCGTGAGCTTGCTGCCGGCGGGGACGCCCGCACCGGAAGCGCAGCTAGGCCTCGACGGACACGTGCTCGCGCACTCGCTTTCAAATGACGGTACCCGGGTGATCTGGACGAGCAGAGACGAAAACTCAGGAGCCGGCCACCTGTATATGACAGACACCACGACGGGCAAGGCGGTGCCGCTGGATGCCGCGCAGGGCGCGCCGGAACCGGAAAAGGGTTCGGCCGAGTTCCAGACGGCGAGCAGCGATGGCTCGACGGTATTCTTCACCGACAAGCAACGGCTCACGGCGGACTCGACGGCACAGTCGACGTTCCCGGAAAAGCCCGACCTGTATGAGTGCGAAATCGTCGAAGAAGCTGGCAAGCTGGCCTGTCGCCTCAAGGATCTGACGGTCGACCACAACTCGGGCGAGCACGCAGATGTGCAGGGCTTCATCTTGGGGGCTAGCGAAGACGGATCGACGGTCGCTCTCCTCGCTCAAGGCGCTCTGGCCGGCAATGAAAACGGCAATGGCGAACGGGCCGAAGCCGGCAAGGACAACCTCTACGAGCTGCACTACGATGGCGCCAACTGGACGAGCACGTTCATCGCCCAACTCGCGAGCCAAGACAGCCCGGAGTGGGAAGGCAACAGAGTTGCGGACACGGCATTTCTGACCGCGCGCGTCTCAGCGAATGGCCGCTACCTGGCGTTTATGTCGCAGGCGCCGATCACGGGCTATGACAACGTCGACGCCGACCCCGAAGCCAAAGGCAAGCGCGATGAGGAGGTCTACCTCTATGACGCCCGCGAAGCACGCCTGACGTGCGTGTCCTGCAACGCCACCGGCGCACGCCCGCACGGCGTCTTCGACACGGTCCAAGCGGGCGAAGGGCTCGGACTTGTCGTGGACCGGCGCAAGGTATGGGCGGAATCCGGCCACGAACACTGGCTCGCCGGCAACATCCCCGGCTGGACGGCTCAGAGCCTCGTCAGCGCGCTCTTCCAGTCGCGCTACCTCTCCGATGAAGGGCAGCTGTTCTTTAACAGCCCAGATCATCTCGTGCCGCAGGCCACGAGCGGCAAGGAGAGTGTCTATGAGTACGAGCCCTCCGGGGTCGGCAGCTGCGAAAGCCCGAGCGGCGGCTGCGTGTCGCTGATCTCCGCAGGCAGCTCGGACAGGGAATCGGCCTTCCTTGAAGCGACGCCGAGCGGCAATGACGTCTTCTTCCTCACCTCCGCGCAGCTATTGCCCCAGGACACCGACACGGCCGCTGACATTTATGACGCCCGGGTCTGCACGCCGGCCTCCCCGTGCCTGACAGCTCCGACCCCCGTGCCCCCCGGGTGCAGCACGGCCAACGCCTGTCGAGCCTCCGAACCTGGGCAGCAGGACTCGCTCGGGCGCTCGGGCTCGGCGACCGCCGCCGGACCGGGCAACCTCGCCCAGCCGCAGCCCAAACAGGAACAGCTCGCCACGAAGACCGTGCATCCCAAGCCGCTCACCCGAGCCCAGCAGCTGGCCAAAGCACTGAAAGCCTGTAAGCAGCTCAAGAATAAGAAGAAGCGCGCCAAATGCGAAGCGCAGGCGCGCAAGAAATACGGCAAGACACAGCCGACAAAGACAAGCAGGGCCAAGAAATCGGCCATCGTGCACCAGAAGGCAAGGCGCAGGCGATGAGAACGCTAGTGTCTGTGACTACTCTCGCTTGGCTGATACGAGGACTGCGCCGTCTGTCGCTAACTGCTATGGCGGTCACGGCGGTGTCCTTGCTCGCCGGCGCTGCCCCGGCCTTTGCCCAGGCGCCTTGGTGGCAGGTCAGCTCTGAAGTGGTGCCTACTCACCTGTCGCCCGGCGCGGAAGGGGAGATCGTCATAGCCGTGAGCAATCTGGGGGACGCTCCGGTGAATGCTGCAAAAAACCCGGTGACGATCACCGACAAGTTGCCCGCCGGGCTTACGGCGACCGCCATATCAGGCACGGTCAAGAACGGCACAGAAGTCAAATGCCCAACCGAAGAACCACCCGTAGCGCCGCTCAGCTGTAGCTTCGAAGGAACGGTCTATCCGTATGAACGGCTCGCGGTGACGATCAAAGTCAAGGTGGATGAGCCGCATGGCACAGTGACCTCGTTGCCTGATCAAGTGCTCGTGACGGGTGGCGGAGTGGGTGGGGCCGAAAGCGTGCAGTACGTCACGGTGAACGGAGAACCGGCTGCGTTCGGGGTGCAAGTGTACGAACTACAACCATTCAACGAGGACGGCACCTCCGCGACGCAGGCGGGGTCCCCCCCCTTCCAACTGACGACCCAACTTACGTTGAACCAGGCTGTGCGGCAGCCGGTGGCGCTGCCGAAGGACGTGAGCTTCCGCTTGCCGCCGGGGCTGATTGGCAACCCCAATGCCGTCGCGGAGTGCAACGAAGTGGACTTCGCGGCGGTGGTAGAAGAGACGAACCTGTGCCCGCCGAGCTCGGTCGTGGGAGTCGCCACGGTCGTTGCCTACGAACCGATCGCGCAAGAAGTAGTGAAAACAGTTCCCGTCTTCAATCTCGTGCCCGCCCAAGGCGAGCCCGCCCGGTTCGGGTTTGAGGTGATCGGCAAGATCCCCGTCATCATTGACACCTCGGTGCGCTCAGGAAGCGACTACGAGGTAGTAGCGAGCGTGAAGAACGCGACGCAGACGGCAGGCCTCTTAAGCAGCCAGGTGACGCTGTGGGGTGTGCCTGGAGATCCGCGCCACAACGGCTCCCGGGGATGGGAATGCGTGGCAGGGGAAACGTTCGCGAAGCAGGTTGGCAAGGCCTGTCCGGCCACATCGCAGGAGCCTGAAGTTCCCTTTCTGCGCTCCCCGACGTCCTGTGCGGCGAACCCGGCGGACGAACCGGTGGTCTCGTCGGTGGACGCTGATTCGTGGACGCAACCGGGTACCTTCGTGAGCAGCGAATACGCGTGGATGACCGGCGAGGGCGAACTGCTCGGCTTCACCGGCTGCGCTGCGCTGCCCTTCACGCCGTCGATCAGCGTTGCCCCGGAAGAGCATGCCGCGGCGACACCTACGGGCCTGTCGGTTGATGTCAGCGTGCCTCAGCAGGGGCTGCTGGAACCTGGCACCCTGGCGCAGGCGGATGTGCGCGACTCGTCGGTGACGTTGCCGGCGGGGGTGGAGTTGAACCCGTCGGCGGCGAATGGCCTTGAAGCGTGTTCAGAGGAACAGGCTGGCTATCAGGGACTGGACGCCAAGACGGGGATGCTGCAGTTCTCGGCCGCGAAGGCGTCCTGTCCGGACACGTCGAAGCTTGGCGCGGTCGAAATCGAAACGCCGCTGCTCTCGAACAAGCTGACCGGCAGCGTGTACCTAGCTGAATCGGCGCCCAACCGCGAACCGGGGAAGAACCCGTTCGGGTCGCTGGTGGCGCTGTATCTGGTCGCCGAAGACCCGGTCTCGGGGGTGTGGGTCAAGCTCTCCGGGGAAGGCAGCCTGAACGAAAGCACCGGACGGGTGAGCACGACCTTCAGAAACACGCCGCAGGTGCCCTTCGAAGAGCTGAAGCTCAATCTGTTCGGCGGCGAACGCGCGTCGCTCAGCACACCCGCGTTCTGCGGCACCTATCCAAGCGAAGCGATCTTCACGCCATGGTCTGGCAACGGCCCCTACGGCGTGTCCTCGCCCGCCAGCGAATTCGAGGTGTCCTCCGGGGTCGGCGGCGGGGGCTGTCCCGCCGCCCCGCTCGCGTTCGCCCCGGCGTTCAGCGCGCAGAGCGCGAACGCGAACGCGGGCGCCTTCACGCCCTTCACAGTGGAAATTGAACGCCCCGACGGCCAGCAGCAGCTGGCGGGGCTAACGATGCACTTACCGCAGGGCGTCGCGGCGCTGCTCGCGAACCTCGCCCCCTGCCCGGAACCGCCCGCAGGCCAGGAATGGTCGTGTGGCGAAGCGAGCCTGATCGGACACTCCACCGCCATCGCTGGATTAGGCGGCCATCCCGTCACGCTCGGCGGGCACGTTTATCTGACCAGCGGCTATAACGGCGCGCCGTTCGGCCTGCTCGTGCAGACCCGCGCGAAAGCGGGCCCGTTCGATCTGGGCAACGTGAACGTGCGCTCGAGGATCAACGTCGATCCGAACACCGCGGCGGTGTCGATCACCACCGACCCCGGTCCCCGCGATGAATCGTTCCCAACGATGATCAGGGGCATCCCGGCGCAGATCAAAAAGCTCCTCGTCAGCGTCGACCGTCCGGGCTTCGAGTTCAACCCCACCAACTGCAGCCCGATGGAAATCAAAGGCGCCATCAGCGGCTCAGAAGGAGCCACCGCCGACGTGTCATCGCCGTTCCGGGTCGAAAACTGCGCCGCGCTGGCGTTCGCGCCGAAGCTGACCGCCGTCGCGGGTGGGCATGGCAGCAAAGCGGATGGCACGAGTCTGGATGTGAAGGTCGAATCGGGCGGGGTCGACTCCAGCGGGGTGGCGCAGGCGGGTATCGCGAAAGTCGATCTGCAGCTGCCGCTAGCGCTGTCCTCACGCCTGTCGACGCTGCAAAAAGCGTGCACCGAAGCGGTCTTCAACGCGAACCCGGCGTCCTGCGGGGAAGACTCGGTGATCGGCAACGCGACGATCCACACGCCGGTGCTCTCAAACCCGCTGTCGGGCCCTGCGTACCTGGTCTCGCATGGTGGCGCCGCGTTCCCGGATGTGGAGTTCGTGCTACAGGGCGAAGGCATCACGTTGCTGTTGGATGGCAAGACCGACATCAAAGCCGGCGTCACCTACTCGCGCTTTGAATCCGCGCCCGATGCGCCGTTCACGGTCTTTGAAACGGTGCTGCCGGCCGGGCCGCACGGGGTGTTAACCCCGAACGTGCCTGAAAAAGAAGACTTCAGCCTGTGCAAAACGAGCCTTCAGATGCCGACCGAAATCACCGGCCAGAACGGCGCTGCGATCAACCAAACAACCAACATCGGCGTGACGGGCTGCAGTGGGGTCCTGCCCTCCAAAGCCGCAAAGCTGACCAAAGCTCAGCTGCTGGCGAAAGCACTGAAGGCCTGCAAGAAGAAGTACAAGAGGAAAGACAGCAAGCGCTTGGCCTGCGAAAAGCAGGCCAGAAAACGCTACGCCGCGAAGAAGGCCACACATGCCCGCACAAGGGCGGCCAAGCGCGGGGAGAAACCATAGAGATGCGGCCGTGCCAGCATCACCTCCCACTGAGTCGGACGGCGGCCCTGCTCCACGCCAAGTATGCTCCCTGCGGCCCGCACACGGCCACGCAGCCTTCTCTTGCGTCTCGTGCTCGCCGGCGGTGCGCCGCAGGAGTCACCGAGGTCATGCGATGAGCCGCCAGCTCACCGCCTACAAGCGTGCGTCGGCACGGGCACGGATGGTGTCTGTGCCGACGACGAGCGTGCATCCGTGCGGGGGCCGTTGGTCCTGGCCAGGCGCGCTGGTTGAAGTGACGGGCGTCGGGGGTCCTCCGCTAGGAGGGGCCTGGGCGTCTGTCGATCATAACTCGAGGGGTAAAAAAGGAGTGATGGAAAGAATGAGACATGTAAGGATGCTAGGGCTCTGCCTGGTCGCGGTGTTCGCGGTCGGCGCTTACGCGGTATCGAGCGCATCGGCATTGCCAGAATGGGGTAAGTGTGAAGCGAAGGCTGGCGGTAAGTACAGCGACGCGAACTGCACCGTGAAAGCGAAAAAAGGCGCCGGCAGCTTCGAATGGCTTAAGGCCAGCGAAGTCGGGTCGAAAAGAAAAGCCGAAGGAAAATCGGCGAATGTGCCATTCGCCGGTCACAACCTGGGCAGCGGAGGCACTCTGACTACAGCGTTTAGAGAATGCTGGACTCACGAAGGCACCGTGTCGATACGGACCACGCGCCAGAAATGCGCCGAAGAAGGAGAAGAACGGCTTCACACCTCACAGTTCTACGTCGAATGTGGGACCGAGGCCAACACTGGTGAAGCGGTGGCCAGCAACAAGGTGGGCAATGTCCATGTGACGTTCACGGGGTGCTTGCTGCTTGGACAGGTACCATGCAAATCGAGCGGTAAGGCAGAAGGCGAAATCGAAACGAACCCCTTGAAGGGCGAGCTGGGCTACATCAAGAAATCGGCGAAAGAAGTGGGTGTGCTACTCGAACCTGCGAAAAAGGCTGGAGCCTTCGCCGAATTCGAATGCGCCGGCACCCTCAACACAGTCGTCGGTGTTGGCAGCAAGAAGACGGGCGCCGAATACACCTCTTCGGGCTGTTATGGGGAATGTCCCGGTGCGACACCCGCTGAAGAAGCGCATGGCGGGTATGACGGGATCATCTCGCCGATCACACCGGTCGACGAAATGACCAGCGAATACAAGCAGGTCTACACTCAAGAATCCGAATATCCATATCGCAACATCCCGAGCAATTTCGAAAAAAAGCACACTGACGTGCTGGAAGACTACATCTCTCTCGTGTCCGAACCATCACACCAGACAGACTGGTCGGCGGCGGGTGAGGTGATCACGAACGTGAACACCCCAGAAGAAGCGAGCGAGATCAAGGCGTAAGTAGCACCGGTTGTAAACAGGAGGTTGTGCGTGGGGTCACGCTGTGATCCCACGCACGTTTAACCTCAGTGAGGTGCGAGCCGAAGTGAAAGGTGCTGGAGAGGGATCGTGAAGGGATTGCTGACAAGGGCGGTGAGGGGCGATGCAGGTGAGCGTGCTGTTCGTGTGGTTCGCGTGCGTGGCCTGTTCGGCCGTGGTGCGCTGGCTTGCTGGCTGGGGTTGACGCTCGCTGGACTTTTGTGCTGCACGGGCGAGGCCTCAGGGGCGACGGGCCATCGGTTCCTTGCGAGCCTCTCGGAAGCGCCCCCCGGCACGCGGCTGATCGGGCCGGGTGCGGTGGCGGTGGATGGCTCCACGGGCGAGGTGTTCGTCGGCGACGTGGCCTCGGGCTATGTCGATGTTTTCAGCTCCACGGACGCCTATGAGACGCGCCTTGGTGAAGGCTTCGTGGATGCTGCTGCGGTAGCGGTGGATGAAGCGAATGGTGACGTGTATGTGGCTGAACCGCAGCGAGACGTGGTGTTGGTGTACGAGCCGGACGGCAAGGGCGGCTACCGTCTGCTGGGCCGGTGGTCGGGAGCGGGCACTCCCGGACGGGAATTCGGCGAGGTCATGGGTGTGGCGGTGGATAACTCCAAAGGCTTGTCGGCCGGTGATGTGTATGTGGTGGAGGCGAGGGCCGCAGGTGCGGAAGGCGGCGCCGTCGATGTGTTCAAGCCGAAGCCCAATCCCGAACATCCGGAAGAAGTGGGGGAAGGCGAAGGCGAAGAAGGCCAGTACCTCAATCGCTTGGCGGGCCCCAAGCTCGAAGCGCCTAACGGCGTAGCGGTCAGCCCCTCCACGGGTAGGGTGCTGGTCGCGGACAGCGTCAAGGGCGCGATCTACACCTACGGCGACGAAGGCGCGTATGAAGAAAAACTAGACGGCAAGGGCTCGCCGTATGGCTCTTTCAGCAAGGAACAGGCGGTGGGGGACATTGCGGGTGTGGCCGTCGATGAAGCCTCGGGGGATGTGTATGTGGCTGAAGCGGAACGTCGTGTCGTCTCCCAGTACAGCCCGAGTGGCGAATGGGAGGGCTGGATCACGAGCACGCCGGCGGGGGACCTGGGCGAACCGCGCGGGGTGGCGCTGACGCCGGCAGGAGACGTCCTTGTGGCAGATGCGGGATTGGGTGTGGTTGATCGCTTCGGCGCGGGCGCGGTGGTCCCGGGTGTGGAAACGGGCAAGGTCGGGAAATCCGGGCTGACACGCACGACGGCGCTGTTGCCCGGCGTGATCGACGGCGAGGGCCAACCGTCTTCCTATCGCTTTCAGTACGGCGAAACGACGGCTCTGGGCTCTGAAACGGCGAGCCACGCTTCGGGCGCGGGCCAGGAAGCGGTGTCGGCGACGGTGGAAGCTCTCAAGGCGGGGCGTGTCTACTTCTACCGGATCGTGGGGGAAGACGAAGACGGCTCGAACTATGGGCTGATCCGCGAATTCCAGACGCCGCCGGCGGTGGAAGCCCTGGAAACTGGTGTCCTCAAGAGCGTGGCGCCCGAAGGCGCGACGTTGACCGGGTCGCTCAAGCGCGGCGGCGTGCAGACGCACTACTACTTCCAGTACGGCACCAGCGAAGCGTATGGCGCTAGGAGTCCCGAACCGCCTGCAGAAGTTCCTGTGGGCACGGAAGAAAAGGAAGAAAAGCAGCCCAGAGCGCTTGAAACTGGGATCTCGGGGCTGTCTGTGAACACGCTCTACCACTACCGTCTGGTCGCGGAAAACGAATACGGCGCGACCGACGGTCAGGATCGGACGTTCACGACCTCGGGTCCGCCGCGGATCGCCTATGAACCGAGCACGGGGATCGGTCAGGAACAAGCGACGCTGCACGCGAAGGTCGACCCCGATCAGCTCGCCACGACCTACCGCTTCCAGTACGGCGAAACCACCGGGTATGGGAGCGAAGCGCCATTGGGAGGGCAGAGTATCGGCTCGGGTTCGGTCCCGGTGGCGGTGTCTGCGAGCCTGACGGGGCTGAAGGTCGGTACGACCTACCACTACCGAGTGCTGGCCGAAAACGAAGCCGGGATCACCACCGGTGAAGATCAGAGGTTCAGTACCGTCTCCTCGGCTCCTGTGGATGCGACGTTTGTGACGGGGGTGAGCGCCAGCGAAGCGACGCTTCACACCCAGATCAACCCTCTCGGTCACGACACGAGCTACTACTTCCAGTACGGCACGCAGAGGTGCCAGGCAAACCCCGGTGTCTGCACGAACGTGCCCTCCTCCCCCGAAGACATCGGCGCAGGCACTGAAGACGTGGAACGCGAAGTCAAGCTCACGGGGCTGACACCGGGAACGACCTACCACTATCGTGTGCTTGACTCAAACAGCCTGGGAGGGACCGAAGGCCCCGAACGCACCTTCATCACGACCGAAGAAGCGGGCTCCTTCGCGCTGCCCGATCACCGCGCATGGGAGATGGTCACCCCGCCGGACAAGGGCGGCGCCGCCGTCGAAGCCCTCACGCGCGAAGGCGGGCTGATACTCGGATCGCAAGACGGGAACGCACTGACCTATGTCGTCAATGGTGCGCTTGGCGAAGAAGTGCAGGGCAACCGCAGCCCGGAAATGGAGCAGGTCCTCGCGACGCGCACCTCCACGAGCTGGAGCTCGCAGGAGATCGCCACCGCGAGCAAGGAAGCGAAGGGCATCGCTCCGGGCAACGCGCCCGAGTACCAGTTCTTCACCCCCGACCTTTCAACCGCGCTCCTTCAACCGGCGGAACCGGGCGCGGAACCGCCGCTGGCGCCCGGGGTGACACAGGCCACGATGTACCTGCGCGACAACGCGGCCGGCACCTATTTACCGCTGGTGACCGAAGCGGACACGCCGCCGGGGACGCAGTTCGGCGGTCATATCCACTCCTTGTCCGCGACACCGGATCTCAGCCATGTCGTGATCGCCTCTGAAGTAGCGTTGACCGGGCCAGGCTCCTCGCACGGCTTGTATGAGTGGTCTGGCGGGCAGCTCCACTTCGCGAGCGTCCTCCCGAACGGGAAACCCGCCGCGAGCGCTGAACTCGGGTTCTATGGCGCGGTTCTCGCGCACGCGATCTCTGAAGATGGCTCGCGGATCGTGTGGACGAACAAAGAAGACAGCGCCACGCGGGCCGGGCACCTGTACATGCGCGACACCGCTCACGGGGAGACGATCCAGCTCGACGCGGCGAAAGGGTTGGCTGAACCGGAAAAAGGCGAGGCGCAGTTCCAGACGGCGAGCAGCGACGGCTCGCGGATCTTCTTCACCGACAAGGAGCGCCTGACGACGGACTCCACTGCGGAAGCGGGCCAGGGCACCGGCAAGCCCGACCTGTACGAGTGCCAGATCACCGAAGTCTCGGAAAAGCTGGCCTGCGAGCTGCGAGATCTCACCATCGATCACAACGAAGGTGAGCACGCCAACGTGCAGGGCTTCCTGTTCGGCTCAGACGAAGACGGCACGAGCGTCTACCTCGTCGCGCAGGGCGTGCTGGCAGGCAATGGAAACGGCAACAACGAAAAGGCGGCTAACGGCAAGGACAACCTCTATCAGCTGCACTATGACGGCGCACAGTGGTCAACGACTTTCATCGCGACGCTCTCCGGGGAAGACAGTCCGGAGTGGGAAGGCAACCAGAACGGCAACACCGCCTACCTGACCGCGCGCGTCTCGCCGAATGGGCGCTACCTGGCGTTCATGTCGGCCGCGCCGATCACCGGGCATGACAACATCGAGGCGAATCCGGCCGCCAAAGGCGCGCGCGCCGAGGAGGTCTACCTGTATGACTCGGCCACCGCGAGCCTTGGCTGCGTCTCCTGTGACCCCTCAGGCGCCCGACCGGACGGCGTGCTCGATACCGCCAAGAGCGGCGAAGGGCTTGGCCTGCTCGTCGATCGCCGGCGCGTCTGGGGACAAGAAGGACAGGAACACTGGCTCGCCGGGAACATCCCAGGTTGGACCGCACAGACCCTGACCAGCGCCCTGTTCCAGTCGCGCTACCTATCAGACGAAGGCAGACTGTACTTCAACAGTCCCGACGATCTCGTGCCAGCGGCCAAGAACGCAAAAGAGGATGTGTACGAGTACGAGCCCTCCGGCGTGGGTAGCTGTCAGAGCCCCTCGGGCGCCTGTGTGTCGCTGATCTCAGGCGGAAGCTCCGATCGAGAATCGGCGTTCCTGGAAGCCACACCGGACGCCAGCAACGTCTTCTTCCTCACCGAGGCACAGCTGCTGCCGCAGGACACCGACACCGCGTTTGACATTTACGATGCGCGCGAATGCACCGCGCTCTCACCATGCTTGACGTCGCCCGCAGCCAGAGAAGCGCCCTGCGCCGAAACGGAAGCCTGCCGCCCCGCGCCACCCGCCCAGCAGATCCCAGGCGGACCCTCCCGCACTGCAACGTTCTCCGGGACTGGGAACGTCGTCTCCCCCGCGCCGCCGGCCAAACATGGGGTCGAAGCCGAGAAAGCCGCAAAGCCGCTCACACGCGCGCAACGGCTGACGCAGGCGATGAGGAGCTGTCGAAAGCGCTACGCGCACTCGAGCAAGAAACGCCAAGCGTGTGAGCATAAGGCGACGGAGCGCTACGGCAGCGCGCACAAGGCGAAGAAGGCCAAGCGCGAGCAGGCGGCCCGCCGGTCGCGCGTGCGCACGACAGGGACAGGCCAATGAGCGTGCCGAGATCGAAGCTGCTGCGTCTCGCGCTGGCAGTGCAGGCGAGCGCCTTCGTGTTTGCTTTCGTATCCGCGGCCCCGGCTCTGGCGGCGCCGTGGTGGCATCTGGGCTCTGAAACGGTGCCGACGAATCTCCCGCCGGGAGGGCAGGGGGAACTCATGGTGGTGATAAGCAACCTCGGCGACGCGCCGGTCGAAGGCGGCAAGGAACAGGTGACGATCACCGACAAGCTCCCGACAGGGCTTGAAGCCGTAACGATCACGGGGCAGATCAAGAACCACACCCCGGTGGAATGCACGCTCGCGAGCCTCACGTGCACGTTCAAGGGAGTTCTCTATCCCTACGAACAAACGACTGTCGCGATCAGAGTCAAGGTGTCCGCTGGCGCGGGCGGTCCGCTATCGGATCAGGCGAGCGTGGAAGGGGGTGGCCTGGCCAAGGCCACTCGCATTCTCACGATCCCCGTCAGCGGCGAACCGGCGGGGGATGGCGTGGAGGACTATGAACTGACGCCGTTCAACGAGAACGGCACCCCGGCTACCCAGGCCGGCGCGCATCCCTTCCAGCTCACAACGACGCTCGCGCTCAACCAGACCATCCTGCAAGGGTTCGGGGGCCGCCAGCCGGTCGAGCTGCCGAAGGACCTGAGCTTCCATCTGCCGCCAGGACTCGTCGGTAACCCGAACGCGGTGCCGCAGTGCACGATGGCGAACTTCTTCGCGCTCGTGTTCGAAACCAACCTCTGCCCGCCGAGCACCGTGGTGGGGGTCGCGACCGTCACCGCAGACGAACCAAAAGTCCTCAAGGTCTTCACCAAGACGGTTCCGGTGTTCAACCTCGTGCCCGCGCAGGGCGAGCCCGCGCGGTTCGGCCTGGAGGTGGCTGGCAAGGTCCCGATCGTGATCGACACCTCGGTGCGCTCCGGCCAGGACTACGGCGTCGATGTGAGCGTCAAGGACGCCACCGAGACGGCGGGGCTGCTCTCGAGCCAGGTGACCTTGTGGGGTGTCCCGGGCGACCCGCGGCACAACAACGCCCGGGGCTGGGAATGCGTGGCAGGCGAAGTGTTCGCAGGCCAGGTCGGCAAGACCTGCCCGGCGAGTAGTGAACTGCGAGAAGAACCGTTCTTGGTGCTGCCGGGCTCTTGCGCTTCGAATCCGCAGGCAGAACCGGTCGTGTCGTCCGTGGAATTGGACTCGTGGGCGCAGCCGGGCAGCTTTTTGGGCGCCGAATACGCGTGGATGAACGAAAGCGGTCAGGCCTTGGGCTTTGAAGGATGCGGCCAGCTGCCGTTCAGCCCCGCGATCGACGTGACCCCCGAACAGCACACGACGGCCACGCCCACGGGTCTCTCAGTCGAGGTGAAGGTCCCTCAGCAGACGACGCTCGAAGCGGGGAAGCTCGCCGAGGCCGACGTCAGGGACACGACCGTGACGCTGCCCCAGGGCGTCGAGCTCAGCCCCTCGGCGGCCAACGGCCTGGAAGGCTGCTCCGAGACGCAGATCGGCTTCAGCGCCTTCAACCAGGTCACGCAGACCGACGAATTCAACACCGCGCCGGTGTCCTGTCCCAAGGCCTCGAAGCTCGGAAGCGTCCACATCAAGACGCCGCTGCTGCCACATGAACTGGAAGGCTGGGTGTATCTGGCGAGTCCTGCGGCCAACGGCGAAGCAGGGGTGAACCCCTTCAACTCGCTGGTGGCGCTCTACATCGTCGCCGAAGACCCGGTCTCGGGCGTGCTCGTGAAGCTGGCGGGGGAAGGCCAGCTCGATGAAGGCACGCTGCGGGTATCCACGACCTTCCGCAACGCGCCCCAGGTCCCCTTCGAAGATCTCAAGCTGGACTTGTTCGGCGGGCCGCGGGCGTCGGTCACGACCCCGGCTCTCTGCGGATCGTACGCCACGAACGCGTCGTTCACGCCGTGGTCTGGCACTGGTCCTGTGAGCGTGCTCTCGCCGGCGCAGGACTTCGTCGTCTCCTCGGGTGTGGGCGGTTCTGGTTGTCCCTCGGGAGTTCCGTTCTCTCCGGGCTTCACCGCCTACAGTCAGGACCTGCAGGCGGGAGCGTTCACGGGCTTCAATCTCGAACTGACCCGTCCGGATGGCGATCAGGCGTTGAGCTCGGTTTCGATGCATCTGCCCCCGGGGGTCGCGGCGCTGCTCTCGTCGGTGAGGCTGTGTGAGGAACCGCAGGCCGCGAGGGATGAATGCTCGGCGGAAAGCCAGGTCGGGGAAGCGACCGCGATCGCGGGCCTGGGCCCGGAACCGTATGTGGAGGGCGGCGGCAAGGTGTTCATCACGGGTCCGTATGGCGGCGCGCCGTTCGGCCTCGAGATCGTCAGCCCAGCGGTCGCGGGGCCGTTCAACCTGGGGTCGGTGACGGTCCGCTCGAAGCTGCTCATCAACCGGGAAAACGCGTCGGTGACGATCGTCTCAGACCCGTTGCCGACGCAGCTGCGTGGCATCCCGCTGCAGCTCAAACGCGTGCTCGTGACGGTCAACCGCCCGGGCTTCGAGTTCAACCCGACCAACTGCAGCCCGATGAAGATCGAAGGCACCGTCAGCGGCTCAGAAGGTGCGACGGAAGCGGTGTCCTCACCGTTTCAGGTCGGGGAATGCCAGAGCCTGCCGTTCGCGCCGAAGCTCACGGCTGTGGCGGGTGGCCGCGGCAGCAAAGCCAACGGCACGAGCCTCGCTGTGACGGTCACCTCGGGCGGGGTCGGGCCGGCTGGTGTGGCGCAGGCTGGGATCGCGAAAGTCGATCTGGCGCTGCCGGTGGCGCTGTCCTCGCGCCTATCGACGCTGCAGAAAGCGTGCACGGAAGCGACCTTCAACGCCAACCCGGCGTCCTGCAATGAAGACTCGGTGATCGGCTATGCGACGATCCACACGCCGGTGCTGTCGAACCCGCTGTCGGGCCCGGCGTATCTGGTCTCTCATGGTGGTGCTGCGTTCCCGGATGTGGAGTTCGTACTCCAGGGCGAAGGGATCACGTTGTTGTTGGATGGCAAGACCGACATCAAAGCCGGCGTCACCTACTCGCGCTTTGAATCCGCGCCGGACGCGCCGTTCACGGTCTTCGAAACCGTGCTCCCCGCGGGCCCACACGGGGTGTTGACGCCCAACGTCCCCGAACGCGAAGAATACAGCCTGTGCAAAGCGAGCCTTGCGATGCCCACCGAGATCACCGGCCAGAACGGCGCGGTCATCAACCAGAGTACGAACATCGCGGTCACGGGCTGTGCGGGCGTCAAGGACTCAAAGGCGGTCAAGCTCACCAGGGCGCAGCTTCTCGCCAAGGCCCTGAAGGCGTGCAAGAGGTACAAGAAGAAGGCCAGGCGCACCGCCTGCCAAAAACAGGCGCGTAAGCGCTACGCCGCCACCAGGGCAGCCCACAAGAGCGCCGCGCACAGGAGCACGGCACGTCGCTAGCGCCGGCAGAGGCGGTCTAGATATCACGTGATAGCAACCAGCTATCATGGCGTGGATGGATGAAGACCGTGTGCCGCTGTTTGTGAGGCTCCCGCGTGAGCAGGCCGCCGCGCTCGACCGGCTGGTCGACTCCACCGGTCGGCGCAAGCAGCACCTCGTGAGCGAGCTGCTCGCCGACCAGCTTGCGGTGGGCCGCATCGAGATCATCGAGGGCGCGAGCGGCGAGGAGGTGCTCACGCTGCAGGAGGCAGCCGCGCTGCTGCGGCTGCCGCTCGACGCCGTCCGCGCCAGTGCCGTAGGCGGCGATCTGCCGGGCCGCGCGTTCGGGGAAGAGTGGCGGTTCTCGCGCTCGGCGCTGCTGGCGTGGCTCGCCGGCGGCGAGAACGCCCGGCACGAGCTCGACTCCGGGGCAGCGCAGGGCGATGGGTAGCGCCGTGCCGCGGCCGATCGTGCTCGTTCCCGGGGCGTGCCTCGGCGGCTGGGCGTGGCAGGAGGTGGCCACGCGCCTGCGCGCCCACGGCCACGATGTCCACCAGGTGACCCTGACGGGACTCGGCGAGCGCGTACACCTCGCGCACGCCGCAATCAATCTCGATACACACGTCGATGACGTCGTCAACCTCCTTGACTACAACGCGCTCGCTGACGCGGTCCTCGTCGGCCACAGCTACGCCGGCGCCGTCGTCACGGGCGTCGCCGACCGCAGGCCGCAGCGGCTGAACGCGGTCGTGTACCTCGACACCTCGCCGCTGCCCGACGGCACCGCGATCGCCGATGTGCAGTCGCCCGAGCAGCGCGAGCGCCAGCGCAGCGCCGTCGCCGAGCACGGAGACGGCTGGAGGTGGCCGGTCCCCGACCGCCAAACGCTCGCGGCCGGGACGTTCGGCAGCGCCTCCGGACTGGACCACGAGCACCTGCAGCTGATCGCCGAACGCTCGACGCCGCAGCCCTACGCCACCATGACCTCGCCCGTGCGCCTCGCGCACGCCAGGCCGCCCGGGGTTCGCCGCGCGGTGATCTTCTGCGCCGCCGGCGGCATCGACGTCGCGAGCGTGCGCCAGCTGATCGCGCGGCGCGACCCCCGCGCCGCGATCTTCGCCGACGCCGACTGGGAGCTGCACGAGCTCCCCACTGGCCACTGGGCGATGTTCTCGCTACCCGGGCCGCTCGCGGACCTCCTGCACCGCGTCGCCGTCCAACCGCGAGACTCCTTGCTTTGAGAATCGAAGCGAAAGGATGAGCCAGCGATGCCCCAGCCCCGAATCGCCCCGGTTGAGCCTCCGTATGAGCCCGACATCGCCACGCTGCTGTCCAAGTGGATGCCGCCGGGCGCTGAGGTCGAGCCGCTGCGACTGTTTCGCACGCTTGCCGTCCACGACGACCTCGCCTCGCGCATGCGCCCGCTTGGAGCGGGGATCCTCGGCCACCCGCGGCTCGACCCGCGCGAGCGAGAGATCATCATCCTGCGCACCTGCGCGCGCGCCGGCGCGGAGTACGAGTGGGGGGTGCACGCGCTCGCCTTCGGCAAGCCGCTGGGGCTCAGCGACGAGCAGATCGCCGCGACCGCGAGCGGCTCCGCGCACGAGCGCGCCTGGTCTGACGAGGACGGGCAGCTGATCGCAGCGGCCGACGCCCTCTACGACTCCAACACGATCCCCGACGCGCTATGGGACAAGCTCGCCGCACGCCTTCGTGACGATCAGCTGCTCGAGCTCGTGATCGTCGCCGGCTGGTACCGCCTGATCTCCTACGTCATCAACACAGTCCAGATCGAGCCCGAGTCGTGGGCCGCTCGCTTTCCCTGAGACTTCGGATAGCGACGTGTCGCTTGTCTTGCTATCTGTTGCTTTGTGTTTCGCTATACCGTCGGCATGAGGACTGCTACCAGGCGCAAGACATCCTTCGCGGTCGACGTCGCCAAGGTCGAGGCCGCGAAGGACATCCTCGGCACCAAGACACTGACCGACACTGTCGATGTCGCCCTCTCGGAAGTGGTCAAGCTCAGACAGCGCAAGGCGCTGGTCGAGCTGCTGTTCGCCCCGGGGGCGCTGGCCCTGGACGATCCCGACGTGATGGCTGGCGCCTGGCGCTGAGTGCCGGTGCCCACCTTCCTCGGCGACAAGAGCGCGTTGACGCGGCGCGAGACCCGGCCCGAGGTGCGCGAGGTACTGGAGCCGCTGCTGGTGGCCGGCGAGGTCGCCAGTTGCGGCATCATCCACTTGGAGCTGCCTTACAGTGCCCGCGACCGGGCCACCTATCGCGCTACGGCCGACGCACGGCGCGGCATGCCGCGAGTGGCGGTCACGGATGCTTGTGTCGAGCGGGCGCTGGAGGTACAGGGGACGCTCGCTGAGCGCTCGCAGCACCGCGCTGTGCCGCTGCCCGACCTGCTGGTCGCGGCCTGTGCAGAGGACGCTGGGCTGGCGGTCCTGCACTACGACGCAGACTTCGATCGGATCGCGAAGCTCACCGGCCAGCGCGTGCAGTGGATAGTGCCGCGCGGCAGCGTGTCCTAAGGGTGAGCCTCGCCAGGCGCGAGGTCGATGCCGCGGGCCGCAGATCAGAGCACGACGGGGAGTGGGAGGCTGAATGTGGTGAAGCCGTGCTTGACGGAGTGCTTGTTCGCGGCGACCTTGCTGGTGAGCCTGAAGATCCCCGCCTTGGCGTCGGCCGGGACGGTGAGCGTGATGCGGAAACGTCCGCTGGCGGGCGGCGTGAACGTCTTAGCGATCGTCGTCTTGCCGCATTTGAGCTGCTGTTCGATGACGACCGGAGCGATCGGCTTGGTCAGCGGGAGCGTGACCTGGCCGGTGAGCGTGACCGTCGTACCGGAAGCCTTCGGCGGTTCCAGCAAGAGGCGCCTGACCAGCTTCAGATGCACCGAGCGCAGCTTGCCGACCTCGGCGGTGTATCTGGTGTTCAGGTTGTCTCTGATCTTGGCGGGCGGCAGTGGAGCGGTGGTGGAGTACTGCCCGCTGGCCTCGACGGTGGCGGTGGCGACCTGCTTGCGTTCGTTGAAGAGGATCTTGACCTTCTTGCCGACGAGGCTCTTCGCGGCGGTGCCCCTGATCGCGACGTGGCTGCCCTGGATGTAGACGTCGTTGAGCACGAGCCTCGAGCCCGAGCAGCCGAGCTCGAGTTCTTCGATCGCCTGCGGCGTGGAGGCCACGCCGGAGGTGCCGGAAGCGACAGCGGTCGAGGGCTCGGTCGAGGGCTGATTGGGTGATGGCGTCGCGGGCGGCTGGCCGACCGTGATGTGGGCGGTCGCCGGGCTTGCCGTCCCGTCGGCGTTCTGCGCCGTGAACGTGAAGCTGTCAGCGCCGCTGTAACCCGTCGCGGGCGTGTAGGTGACCCACCAGCTGGCTGATGGTCGTCGTAGACTTCGCGGTGCAACCAGCACGGGTCGTCACGGCGTTCGGCTACGGACACGGGCGGTCCCCAGACGGATGGGCACCATGAACGTCAAGATCGATGACCTCACATTCGACCGCGGCCATTACGACGCCGAGGGCGACGTGCTGTATCTCAGGCGCGGAGATACCAACGAGGCGGCCGATGCGGCCCTCACGCCGGAGGGCCATGGCGTACGCTACGACGACAGCGGCGGAGTCATCGGTGTCACGATCATCAACGCTAGGCGGATCGTCGAGCAAGACGGCTATCTGACGATCACGCTGCCACACTCGGTACGGGTTGAGGCGCGCGAGCTCGCCGCAGCCCTCAGCTAATCCGTCCCCGAGCCACTTGTCTGGAACAGTTCAGGCCCTTGGCATCGGGTCGATGCGCGGTCCTTCGAGCGTGTCCTATGGTGAACCTCGCAAGTTCACGCGAGAGAGCAGTCCGCCCGAGCCGTATGGCTCAGCGGGAGGCACGGAGGCTCTCAGTGACGGCGAAGTCATAGCGATCATCCTCGCCGGCGGCGATCCGCAGCAGGTGCGCTTGGGCGTCGCGTTCGCCGGCTCGTTCCGCGCGGATGGCCTCCGCGCCACGCAGCGCCAGATCGCGCACGGTGCGCGAGCGCGGCTCAGTGCCGCCGAACTCAGCCACTGCGGCGGCCAGCTCCGAGTCGAGCGTGACCTGGATGCGCGGCTTGTTTGGGGGCATGGCAAATAATGTACTGCGCGACTGGTACACCAGGCGAGGGAACGGCTCGACGTAAATCCTTGGCGGACATGCCCGATCAGCTGCCCGGGCCGGTGAAGCTCACCCTGACGTAGCCGCGGCCGTCGTTTCCGCTGAGGATGTAGGTGCCCGAGGCGGGGCCGCGCGCGGTCGGGCGGACGCCGACAGGGACGGCGGCGGACAGGCCGGGGTCGTGATCCCCTCGGGCAGCGCCAGAGCGGCGGTGAAATCCCCGAGCGGGGCGATCGCGCCATTGTGGCGCCGTGCACCACATCCACCCTCGCCCTGAACATCAACCACCCACGCGGAGCTTGGCGAGCGGGTAGCGACGGCGGATAAACGCGCCGCAGCGTGGGACGGTGAAGTCAATGAGGCCGTGACGTGGCGCGTAGATGATGGCGTTGCTGATGAGTGCGTCGCGCGGTGGGGAGACCGACTTCGGCGTGCGTCCGAGTCGACGTGCGACAGCGGCGCTCGGCTGCGGTCCGTCGCCGAGGTCGGCCATCCACCGTGCGCTGCTCTTCGGTTGGTGGCTCATCGGCGATGTGGCGCGCTCCGGCGATCGCCAGTTCGCGCACCTGTCGCGAGCGTGAGAGTCCGGCTGGCAGGTGGGGCGCGGCCGCGCGCAGCGCGCGTGCGAGCTCGGGATCCTCGGTGACCCGGACTCGATCCCCTGGCTTGCCTGTCCGATCGGGACCGCCGTGCTGTTTGGGATCAGCGTAATTGTGGCGCGTGCTGGAGAATCACTGCCGCACGCGCACCCAGTCGACGAGCAGTTCTTCGGCGAGTTCGGCGCCGAGCGCTCCCAGGAGCTCAGGGCTATCTCTCTGGACATGGGACCCGGGTACGCCAAGAGCGTATGGGAGACGCGATGGCGTGCGATAAGCCATTGTGGCGCCGGTCACCACACCTTCCAGTACCCCGAACATCAACCACCCACGCGGGAGCTCCACGGGGAGATGTTGATCGCCCATGCGCTCAGGCACGCCGAACGCTGCCTGCGCGTCTGGTGCCAGACCAGCGGTTGGTTCCGTCCTGCTGCATGCGACGGGTCAGACGCTCCACCGTAGCCAGGGAGATTCCTAGCGCTCGCGCTACGTACTGGTTCGTGACTGGCCGCGCGGCGTCGATCTCGGCAAGTACCCATGTCGCGCGTTGCTCCGCTGACATGGAGGCGCCATCGACAAGCCGATCACCCTCATCACCCTCATCACCATCACGGCCACCCTCATTGCCATCAGCGAAGAAGGGGTGCGATGAGATCGTGACGCGCACCACAACACCGAGCTCGCGCCAGTCAGGTTCGGGGTAGCCGTCGTCGAATGTCGTGCTGATGCGTTCCCTAGCCCGATCCGAGGATCTCCATCAGGGGCAACTCGCGCAGGATGCGCACGATGGCACGGTTGCGTACCCGGCTGATGCCTTGCTTGATCGTCTCGACGGTGGAGCCGTAGACGAAGCTGCCCGGATTCTGGATCTCCAGGCGGTCGTCGAAGATCGCGACCAGGATCTGCGAGCCTGCCAGCGCATAGTCGGTGTGGGCGATCGCGTTGAGCAGCAGCTCTCGGACCGTGACCGGCGCGTGCTCGCGCACATCCTCACGCTGCATCTTTCCCGAGAAGCGTCCTCCCATGCGGGTGTTCCGCGCAACGAATGCCTCCACCTCCTCAATGGCGTCGAGGACCGTCCCATCGATGTCGAGCTGGTCGTGTTTCCTGGCGGCGGCGGGCATCACCCTCTGGAATGTCATTTCAGCATTGATCTGTCATCCTGCACGTAGATGACTGCTCATAGCAAAGACGAGCTTCAGACAAGGGAGACACCGCTGGGTGTGGCCGAGGCGAAGCGCCGCTTCTCTGAGCTGATCGACCGGGTCGACGCGGGCGAGCGCTTCGTAGTGTCGCGGCGGGGCCGGCCGGCTGTCGTGCTTGGACCGCCCACGCCCGAGGCCCTGCGACGCACAGCCGAGAGACCGGTGGGCCTCGCCGCGGTGGCGGGCGCGCTGGCCGAGTGGGAGGATCTGGAGGAGGCGGTCCGGGAGATCTACGTCGCCCGACGCCGCAGCCCCGACCGTGAAGCGCCGGACATCGGCTGAGACGAGATGAGATGTACTGCTTCGACACCGACACTCTGAGCGCGGTGATCCGCCGCGACCCCCCGCTGCACCTGATCCGCCGCTTGGCGCAGGTTCCAGCGGACGAACAAACCACGACCACGATCACCCTCGGCGAGCTGCTCTACGGGGCCGCCAAGCGCGGCAGCGAGCGATTGACGCGCCAGGTGCGCGATGTGGTGTCGAGTGCGACCTCCGTCCTCCCGTTCGACACGGAGGCGGCCGAGGTCTACGGGCCGCTGCGAGCCGGCCTGGAGCGCGAAGGAAGGCGCCTGGACGAGCCCGACCTGCGCATCGCCTCGATTGCCCTCTCGCGTGGGCTGACCGTGGTGACTGGCAACGTACGCCACTTCGCGCGCGTGCCCGGCCTGGCGGTCGAGGACTGGCTCGCGGAGGAGCCTCTCGAGGGATAGCGCGGGTGAGGCATCCCACCACGAACGGCGTCCCTATCTCGGCCAGACGCTGATCCCGGTCCGCGGTCTAGCCCCCGTCGATCGGCGGCCAGTCCAGCTGCTCAGCCAGTCCCCGACATTGCACTGGCCCGTGGGCTCGAGGTCCACCGCGCGGGCTGCGGGGCCCAAGATCATCAGCAGCTGTCGATCACCGCGTGTGTGGCTTGGGGCGGGGACCAAGTACGGGACGTCCTCCCAGACCTCGTCGAGGCGATCGAGCCCCGAGCGGCGCCTGCGCTCGAGCAGCTCGCCCGCGTGGCGGTAGCCTTCGAGTGAGTGAACGGCGGCGAGGGATCGAGCGTGAGGCTGCGCCAGGCGGTGTGGGTGGCGGGCGAGCTCGAGCCGGTTGCGTCGAGCTTGCGTGCGGCGCTGAACCTGAACGAGCCGTTCCGCGACCCCGGCGTCGGTGCGTTCGGGCTGGCGAACGTGGTGTTCGCGCTGGGCGACTGCTTCCTGGAGGTGGTCTCGCCGACGCAGGCGGACACGGCGGCGGGCCGCTACCTGTCGCGCCACGGCGGTGACGGCGGCTACATGGTGATCTTCGACGTGGAAGATCTTGAGGGGGCGCGCTCGCGCGCGCTGGGGTTGGGCGTGCGTGTGGTGTGGCAGCTCGATCTGCCGGACATCTCGGGCACGCACCTGCACCCGGCGGACATGCGCGGGGCGATCGTGTCGCTTGACCGCTCGAAGCCGTACGGCACGTGGCGCTGGGGCGGGCCGCAGTGGACTGGCCGGACGGGCTCCGGCGCGGCGGGACGCCTGGCGGGCATCACGGTGGCGGTCGGCGATCCGGCGGCTGTGGCGGCGCGCTGGGGTGAGGTGCTCGGCGTGCCAGTGAGCGACGGTGATCGGCCGATGTTGCAGCTGGACGGCGGCGAGGTCCGCTTCGAAACGGCCGCCGGTGAGCCCGCGCAAGGGCTCGTGGAGATCGCGCTGGCGCTCCCGCACGAGCTGCCGGGAGGGGAGGATGTGATCGAGGTGGGCGGGGTCTGGCTGCGGCGCGTCCAAGCGCCGGCCTGACCGCGCGGTGGCAGATCAATCCTTGCGGAAGATCAGCATGACGGCCTCGTTGGGGCGCCTGGCGCTCACCGTTGCGGGGCGCGCCTGCCACTTGACGTGCCACCCGGTGATGCCGCCATCGGCGAGCAGCCGGCCGATGCGGTTGAGCGAGTAGGAGTTCATCAGCCTGTACGCGTATGAGCGGTCCAGGCAACGGGTCAGGTCGAAGTGGGGTCGAATAGTCATCTGAATGGCGCCGACTCCGCCCCGACGCAGCCCCCGCAGGAGCGTTGCGAGGATCTGCTCGCCTTCGCGGGATGGAATGTGTTGAAACACCCATACCGACAGCACCAGGTCGTAGCGGCCGCTGAGCTCGGCAAGCACGCGAGCGTTGAGCCACTCGACGTTGCTCAGGTTCATGCGTTTGGCGCTGCGGTCCGCTACGCGTAGCTCGCCGGGCGATATGTCGAGCCCGTAGACGTGCTGGCAGCGTTCGGCCAGCGGCAGCGCCAGGCGTCCCCCGCCGCATCCGAAGTCGAGCGCTCTGCGCGACTCCAACGTGCAGCCCGTAACGCTCTCGATCTCCGCGGCCAGCGTCGCGAGCTCATGCCGACCCTTCGCGAAGTTCCAGTCACGCGTCGCGCCGTCACACCGCCCCCGCCGCAGCAGCCCTCCGGCACGCCGGAGGTAGAGCTGTCCCTGACGGACCGGATCGTGGACCATGTGCACGATGTCTCCCCCGCAGGGGAGTGTAGTTGGCGAGTGAGCGTGCCGCTGGACGTCACAGGCACAACTACACCTTCTTTGACGGGTAGCGCTTCGCGGCTCATGATATTCTTCATGATCATGAAGAGAGCAAAGATCACGCGCGGAGGGCAGATTTCGATTCCGTCGAGCATCCGCCATCGGTGGGGCACTTCGACATTGGCGCTGGAGGATCTCGGGGATAGGGTGGTGCTGAGGCCGGCGCCCGACGATCCGATTGCTGCGGCGCGCGGCGCACTGGCGAGCGAGCTGTCGATGAGCAGCGGGCAACTGCGGGCACAGGCGCGCGAGGCCGAGGCGGTGGCCGAGCGCCGCCGGCGCGCCCCCAGGTGAGCGTCCTGCTGGACGCGTTCGCGCTGATCGCGCTGCTGGCGGAGGAGCCGGCGGCGGACGAGGTAGAGGCGCTCCTGCGACGAGGCGAGGCAGCGATCACCGCGGTCAACCTGGCCGAGGCGCTCGACGTGTTGCAGCGCGTTGAGGGCATCCCCCGGGAGCGCTTGGAGGCATTAACGATGCCGCTCGTGGGAGAGCGGATGACCCTCGTGCCGATCGACGAGCGGATTGCCCGCGACGCGGCCGACATCCGCGCGCGCCGCTACCACCGCGCCCGCGCGCCCGTCTCGCTCGCGGACTGCATCCTGCTCGCCGCGACGGGAGAGTCCGACGAGCTCGCCACGGCCGACGCGGCCCTCATCCGCGTTGCCGAAGCCGAGAACGTGCAGGTCAGGACGCTGCCGCGCTGATCGCCTGATCGCCGAGCGCTTCGAAGCGCGGGTCGCGCCGCTCGAGGAAGCTCGTGACGCCCTCGACGAAGTCCGGCGCGGTGAAGGACTGGAGCATCAGCTGGTCGGCTGCGGCGAGCGCGTCGGGCAGCGCGCGGTCGAGGTCTCCGTAGACCTGCCGCTTCATCGTGGCCATGCTCGCGGGCGAGCAGTTGACGACGAGCTCGCGCGCGTACTCCAGCGTGGCCTCGAGCAGCCTCTCGGGCGCGAGCACGCGGTTGACGAGACCGAGCGAGTGCGCCTCCTCCGCCAGCAGCACGCGGCCTGAAAGGAGCAGGTCGAGCGCTCGCGCCGGTCCGATCAGCCTCGGCAGCATCCACGAGATGCCGTGCTCGGCCACCAGCCCGCGGCGGGCGAACGCGGTCGTCAGCTTGGCGCCGTGCGCGGCGAAGCGGATGTCGCACATCAGCGCCTGTACGAGGCCGATGCCGGCGCAGGCGCCGTTGACAGCAGCGATGATCGGCTTGGGGATCGACTGCGGGAAGGTCTGCGGGCGTCGCTCGTGCGCGTCGGCCGACGCGCTCAGCGTGCCGTCGCCGAGCGCCTGCAGCTCCTTCATGTCTGCGCCCGCGCAAAAGCCCCGGCCGGCGCCCGTGACCACGATCGCGCGGACCTCCTCGTCTCGCGCGCACTCTTCGAGCAGCGCGAAGTACGCGTGCTCCATCTCCGCCGTCCACGCATTCAGGCGATCGGGCCGGTTGAGCGTCAACAGCGCCACATGGTCATCGATCTGCATCTGTACGACTTCGCTCATGGTTGCTCCTCCGCTCGTCTCTCCGCTTCCGGTGAGCGTACCTGGGAATGGCCCCCGGGAACGACTCCTCGGAACGGCTCCCTGCCGTCGCCGGGCCTCTACGCGTACGCGGTCACCGACTCCAGCACCGCGTGGAGCAGGCCCGGAAAGCGCTCGTCGAGGTCCTCCCGCCGAAGCGTGGTCAAGCGCGAGGTGCCCACCTCACGCTGCGCGATCACGCCGGCCTCGCGCAGCACACGGAAGTGGTGCGTGGAGGTCGACTTGGTGACGCCGAGCTCGAAGCTGCCGCACGGGCGGGGTGTCGGGTCTTGGCTGAGCTCGCTGACGATGCGCAGGCGCTGAGGGTCGCTCAGAGCGTGCAGCACGGCCGGCAGCTCCAGATTTTGGCGGGCGGGGTGGTACAGGCTCATGACGATCATTGTACGACGATCATCGTATATATGCTACGATGCCCGCCGTACCTACGAACAACAAGGATAGCGCCGTGTCCGAGCCCGCGATTGAGACTCCAGCAGCCCGACAGCGTTCAGGCGCGCTGCTGGTACTCGTGTGCGTGGCGCAGCTGATGGTGATCCTGGACGTGTCGATCGTCAACGTCGCGCTGCCGTCGATTCGCGACGGCTTGCGCTTCTCCACCACTGGGCTGCAGTGGGTGGTTAACGCTTACACGCTGACCTTCGCCGGCTTCCTGCTGCTCGGCGGGCGCGCGTCTGACCTGCTCGGGCGCCGGCGCGTGTTCCTCGCGGGAACTGCCCTGTTCGTGCTCGCCTCGCTCGCCTGCGCGCTCGCGAGCTCGCGCTCGCTGCTGATCGGCGCGCGCGCGTTGCAGGGTGTCGGCGGCGCGATCATCTCCCCGGCCAGCCTGGCGATCATCGCGACATCGTTCAACGAGGGCCGCGAGCGCAGCCGCGCGCTCGGCGTGTGGGGCGCGATGGGCGGCGTCGGCGGCTCGCTCGGCGTGCTGCTGGGCGGGGTGCTGACGCAGGCGTTCGGCTGGCCGGCGATCTTCCTCGTGAACGTTCCGATCGGCGTCGTTGTGATCCTGCTCGCGCGCGGTCTCGTTCCCGCCGGGCGCGCGAGCTCGGCGGCCCGGCACTTCGACGTGTCCGGCGCGCTGCTGGTCACCGGTGGGCTGACAGCGCTCGTGTACGGGATCGTTCGCACCGACACGCTCGGTTGGAGCGCCCCGGGAGTGCTCGCGCCGCTGACCGTCGGATCGGCGCTGCTGGCGGCGTTCGTGTTCGTGGAGGGCAGGGTGGCGCGCGCGCCGCTGATGCCGCTGCGGGTCTTCCGCATGGCGCGCCTACGCGCGGCCAACCTGATCGTGTTCCTGCTGTACGCGGCTGTGTTCGCGATCTGGTTCTTCCTGTCGCTCTACTTGCAGCAGGTCCTCCACTACGATCCCCTCCAGACCGGGCTGCGCTTCCTGCCGATGACGCTCGCGATCGTCGCAGCCAGCTCGCTCGCGCCACGTCTGGTGGCCGCCTTCGGCGAGCGCCGCGTGCTGTGCGTGGGGATGCTGTGCGCGGCGGTGGGCCTGTTCCTGCTGACAGGGGTGCACAGCGGTGGAAGCTACGCCGCCGACGTCCTCCCAGGCGGGCTACTCGCGGCCGTCGGTCTCGGGCTGTCGCTGGTGCCGGCGACGATCGCCGCCGTGTCAGGCGTTCCCGCCAAGGAGAGCGGGTTGGCCTCCGGCCTGCTCAACACCTCGCGCCTGATCGGTGGCGCTCTGGGACTGGCGGTGCTGAGCACGATCGCCGCCTCGCGCACACGCGCGGACCTGCTCGCGGGAGCGTCCGGTCCGTCGGCTCTCAGCGGCGGCTTCCGTCTGGCCTTCGCGGTTGCCGCGGCCATCAGCCTGCTCGGCGCGCTGGCGGCGGCGACGCTCCTGCGCGCGCGGCGCCCCGCCTCCGCTTCGCCTGCTGCGGGCGTGCCTGCTGCGGGCGTGCCTGCTGCGGCTGTCCCGCTCGCTCCGGTCGCCCCACCGGCGGCGGCTGTGCCGCGCTGCGCGGACGCTCGCACGCCGGCCTGAGCGCGGCGGTCGTGGCAGGCTGTTGGTCGACCTAAGGCCAAAGGAGCGGACATGGGCGCTACCCATCGCTACATCCTGCTGGACGTCTTCACGGACACGCCGCTCGAGGGCAACCAGCTCGCCGTGTTCCCAGACGCTGGGGCTCTGGGCTCGCGTGACATGCAGCGGCTGGCGCGCGAGCTCAACCTCTCAGAGACGGTGTTCGTGCTGGCGCCCGCACAGGGGGGCGACGCGCGCATTCGCATCTTCACGCCGGCCGCGGAGCTGCCGTTCGCGGGACATCCGGTGCTCGGCTCGGCGATCGTGGTGAGCGCAGCGCTGGCGCGCGATGCGGTGACGCTCGAGACGGCTGCCGGTCCGGTCCCGGTGCGGCTGCAGCGCGTGGGGGAGCGGGTGGCCGGTGGATGGATGCGTCAGCCGGTTCCCTCGTGGGGGCGCTACGAGCACGAGGCCGAGCTGCTTCGGGCGCTCGGCGTGACGCGGTCGGGCCTGCCCGTGGAGCTGTACGTGAACGGACCTCGCCACGTATACGTGGAGCTCGGCAGCGAGCGCGCGGTGGCGGCGCTGCGCCCGGACGTGCATGCGTTGGCGGAGCTCGGAGATGTGTGCGTCAGCTGCTTCGCGGGCTCGCGGGCGCGCTGGAAGACGCGGATGTTCGCGCCCGGGATCGGCGTGAGCGAGGACCCGGCCACCGGATCGGCGGCGGGCCCGCTGGCGGTCCACCTAGCCCGCTACGGCCGCATCGCGTTTGGCGAGCAGATCGAGATCCACCAAGGCGCCGAGGTGGGCCGCCCGTCGCTGCTGCACGCGCGCGCGGAGGGCTCACGCGAGCGGATCGAGTGCGTCGAGGTTGGCGGCTCGGCGGTGATCGTCGCCCGCGGCGAGTTTCAGCTCGGCTGACGCGAGCGACGCGCCGAGCAGCGTGGCGCGCGTAGGGAGATCGTTAGGCGCTTATCTCGACGGCGTCCGAGAAGCGGATCGCATCCGTGGATGTCAATCCCGATTCTTCGTAGAGGCCGCCGGCGAGAGAGGTTTCGAGCACGTCCTCCGGCTCGCCTTCGAGTTTGATGGCCCTCTGCTTTCCACCCCTCTGGCTGAACCTGAGGGTGAAGCGGCTCGTCGGCCGCTTCATCTTGTTGACTGGATTGATCCTGCCGATCGCTGACCCCACGACAGTGCCTTCGACACTGCCACACGCGAACATCGCGATCGGCGCGGGCGCGATCGCGGCGAGGTCGAGGCCGACTTCTTTTGCTTCTCGGTTCAGATACCCGAGCGTGACGCCGAGCGTGAACGTGGCTATTTCGCCCGGCGCCGCTCCCGGGCTCTCGCACGCAGACCCGGCTGCTTCGCAGCCGGTGAACGTGATGTTGATGTTGCCGGCTTTTTCGGCGCTGATTTCGCCCGCTGTTACATCGGCTTTACACTTGACCTTGACGGCGCTCACCGTCTGCAAGATGCTCCCCTTGCTCGAGGAGGTGAACGCTTTCGGGAATGGCCCGCTGAATTCCGGCAGTGCTGCCGGCGCCGGCGCAGCCGCCGCGGCGTTGAGCGCAAGCGTCGCAAGCAGGCACAGCTCCACGGTCCTCGTCCACCTCATGCCGTCTCCCCCTGACCCGTTGTGAGTCGACTTGGGCCGACTCCGGACTCGGGAAATCATAGCGCCCAGGCGCGTCCGGTGTGGGCGCGCTTGACAAGAGAGTGTGGATTCTGCGATAGTCGATACGCGCCCGTTGGGCGGCGGCGCCGCAGCTCAGCGAGCTTGAGGAGGAGACGTGGGGCGTGTCAGGAGCGTGGGGGGGTGGCTCGGAGTCGTGCTGGCTCTTGCCGCAGTGGGCGCGGCCGCCGCGTCGGCGGCCTCCTACGGTGTGATGTCTTGGGGCTATAACCGCTTTGGCCAGCTCGGTGATGGCGGCACCAAAAACCTGTATGCGCCCCTGACCCTCAGCGAACCCAACGAAGTGATCGCCGTGTCGGCCGGTCGCGTGCACAGCCTCGCTCTGCTGACGGACGGCACCGTGCTCGCGTGGGGGGAAAACAAACAGGGCCAGCTGGGTAACGGAGACACCGCCAAAAGCACCGTGCCGGTGGCGGTGAGCGGATTGAGCGAAGCGACCGCCATTTCGGCCGGTGGTGAACATAGCCTGGCTCTGCTGAGCGGCGGCACGGTCGTGGCGTGGGGCGACGACGAAAGCGGTCAGCTGGGCGACGAAAGCACGACGAGCAGCGACGTGCCGGTGTCGGTCGGGGGGTTGAGCGAAGTGACGGCGATCGCGGCCGGCGGCGAACACAGCCTCGCGCTGCTGAAGAACGGTACGGTCGTGGCCTGGGGCAACGACGAAGGCGGCCAGCTGGGTGATGAAGGCACCACTGGCAGCGACGTGCCCGTGCCGGTGAAAGGGCTGAGCGAAGTGACGGCGATCGCAGCCGGCGGTGAGCACAGCTTGGCGCTGCTGAGGAACGGCACAGTGATGGCCTGGGGTGACAACGAGCGCGGTCAGCTGGGCGACGAAAGCACGACGAACAGCGATGTGCCCGTGCCGGTGAAAGGGTTGAGCGAAGTGACCGCGATCGCAGCCGGCGGTGAGCACAGCTTGGCGCTGCTGCAGAATGGCACGGTGGTCGCGTGGGGTGACAACGAGCAGGGCCAGCTGGGCGACGGCAGCACTGGACCGGAAACCTGTCTGGTCGGCGGAGAACAGGAAGCGTGCAGCAGAACGCCGGTGGCGGTCAGCGGGTTGAGCGGGGTGGTGGGGGTTTCGGCCGGCTACGTGCACAGCCTGGCGCTGCTGCAGGCTGCCACGGTCGCGGCTTGGGGCCTGAACTACTACGGAGAGCTGGGTAACGGCAGCAACCATGGACCCGAAACGTGTCACGCGTTTTTCAGCTTCCATCTCGGCTGCAGCAGGATCCCCGTGGCGGTGAGCGAACTGAGCGAAGCCGTCGTCGGTATCTCGGCCGGTGGTTTCTCCAACCTGGCGTATGGTCCGGCCGGTCCGGTCGTCACTAGCGTGAGCCCGGACAACGGCCCGCCGGAAGGTGGGACGACGGTGACGATCACGGGCGCGAACTTCACCAACGCCACCGCAGTCAGGTTCGGCTCGGCGAACGCCAAAATCCTGACGGTGACGCCGACGGCGATCACTGCCGAATCTCCGCCGGGGGTCGACAAGGTGCACGTCACGGTCACCGTTCCGGGCACCACGATCAACTCCAGCTCCGACATCAGGTATGCGTCTCGCTTCCGCTATGAGCTCCCGGGCGCCCCGGAATACGGGAGATGCGTGAGGGTAGCCAAGGCTACGGGCAAGTATTCCTCCTCGTCATGCAAGAACCAAAAGGCTTCCGGTAACTACGAATGGCTGCCCGGAGTCGAAAAGGTGAGCTTCACGCTCGCCGGGGGCGCAGCAACGCTTCAGACGGCCGGCAACTCAAGGATCGTGTGCAAGACGCAGAGCGGTGCGGGCGAATACAGGGGCACAAAAGAATTGGCGAACACGATCATCAAGTTCGCTGGTTGCGAACTCGCGGGGTCTAAGTGCTCGAGCGCGGGTGCGGAAGAAGGAGAAATCATAACGAGTGCGCTCGAAGGCGAACTGGGGTGGAGGAATCGCGAAAAGTTTGTCGTTGCACTTGATCTGTTGCCGGCCGAAGAACAGGGACCGTTCGCCGAATTCACGTGCGGCGCGACCGTGGTGGCGCTGCAGGGCTCGGTGCTCGTGCCGGTCAGAACGGACAAGATGTCGCTGACGGCACCGTTGAAATATCAAGCGACGAAGAGCAGGCAGAAGCCAGAACAGTTCGAAGGCGAACCGAAGGACGTGCTCGAAGCGTCGATCGGGGGAGGAGAACTGGAACAGACGGGCCTGTCGCTGGTGTCGACGCTGACGAGCGAGGAAGCGGTGGAGGCGAACGCGAGCGTCTAACCCGCGCTTCGCTCGACGCTGACGGGCGAGGAAGCGGTGGAGGTCAACGCGAGCGTCTAGCCCGCCCTGAAGGGCAGTCAACGACGCCTATGTGGGTAGGACGAGGGGGGCGCGCCGAAAGCCCAGTATCCGCGGGGCTCCGGCGCGCCTACCGCGACTCGGGCGCGGTCACCTTGGCGCGAGCGGGTTCAGCGCGTGGGTGAGCGCGGCGGCGTGCAGGTCGCTGTCGTACACGAAGATCGCTCCGAGGTCATCGCGGATCGCGAGTGCCGTGGCGAGGTGGATGGCATCCATCGCTCGCAGCGACGGGAAGTGCGCCGCAGTGGCAAGCTCGATGATCTCCGGCGAGATGGGAATCAGGGTCATCCGCTCGACCGCGGCCATGGCGCGCTCCAGCACGTCCTGGCCTCCTACGCGTCTCGCTGTGCAGATGGCCTCGACCCGGATCAGCTCACTCGCGACCTGCACTGGCCACTCGCCGAGCGCGGAGCGAAACGCGGTTGTCTCGTGCTCTGACTTGAACAGCTTGACCAGGGCGGAGGCGTCGACGTAGGCCGCGCTCACTCCCCGCGAACCCACTGCAGCGCCTCGGTTGCCGGCGCGGCGCCCGCCGGGTTCGGCTCACCCGGTGGGGGATCGAGGTCCAGCAAGCTCCCCCGCGCGGGTTTCGCTCCGTAGCGCTCAGCCAGATGTGCTCGAAGTTGAGAAGATGCGTCGGCACCCGACAGCACGGCCTCGGCGCCACGAAGGGTCAATGCGCGGATCTGCGCCGCCGCCGAACGCGTCTCAGCCGCGTCGAGCAGCGGCTCGGTGAGGGTGAGCGCGCGCTGCATCTCCGGGTCTCGTTCCACAGCCAGTCGAGGGTGACGAGCAGCCATACCCGGATGGTAGCACTCGCGTGTCGCACACCTTTTGGGTCGTAGGACACGACATCGGCGCCATCTCAGAAAACCCCGCGAAGCTCCACGCGGAGGCAAGCGCTTGGTTATGCGGTTCCGAGGCAAGCCGACGCGGGGACTCGAACCCCGGACCCCCTCCTTACCATTGATTGGCATGGGGGCCTCCGTGTCGGTCAGGTCCCGTCCTGACTGGGTTCTCAGCGCTCGGCGTGACTGTGCTGGACTCGGTTCTGGCGCAATCTGCCCCTGAAACGCCCCTGACACCGCTACAAAAACGCCCCCAGAACTGCCGGGACACTCGTGGTCATTTCGTGCTCGGAGCATACCGCGACCGGCGGCGATCACGGTAGGATTCGCGGTCCGCGCCGACGTAGCTCAGCTGGTAGAGCACCTCCATGGTAAGGAGGGGGTCCGGGGTTCGAGTCCCCGCGTCGGCTTGCCTCAGAAACCGCATAACCAAGCGCTTTTGCGCTCCTCTCGAAGCTGGGGGCGTTTTCTTCGGGTTTCTGGGGGCACTCGTCTCTGTGATGGTCCGAGAGGACCGTCGGCTACGGCCACTCGGTTGTCTTGGCTGGCGCGCGATCAGCGCAGAACACGCGCCGATCTCACGACCTAGTCGGAACGAGCGCAAGCTGACGGATCGTCCCGGGGACGTCGATGCTGTGTCCGGCGTTCATGCTGATATGGGTCGCCGTGCCTTCCGACGGTCTCTATGGCATTCGTGCCACCCGCGCATCGCCGCCGGGCTATGCGCGCGACGATCAGGAGCGGCGGGCAGTTTATGGCTCCGCCCCTCTGAAGACCGAGAGTCCTGGATCGAACACTGGTGCTCTGACGATCCATCCGGCATAAATCGGCGTCAGCAGCTCGACCAGCTCGTCTACGGTCACAGTGCGCAAGTCGTGACTTCGGTGCTACAGGCCGGGCGGGCGAGCCAACGCCCGTCCGGCCGAATCGGTTTTGGGGCTTGCTGGCGATCAGGGCAGAGCTTGCGGCGGAAGTTTTGCGACGCCGAGCCAGGACCGGCCGCCGCTACCGCCCCAAGTCCCGTTGCCTAAGTCTGGACGCGGTTCCGAGCCATGCTTTGTCGCGTTTGCGCCCGTCAGCGCCGCTTGCGAGCGCTGACGCGCTGCTACAACTGCTCAAGGATGAGCATCCAGATCCGTTGCACATACTGCCTCCTCACCAAGCCTGCATCCAGCTTCACTGAGCCCGAGCACGTCGTCCCGGCGAGTCTGGGAGGGAAGTGGCGCGATCCCAAAGTGTGCGATCAGTGCAACAAAGCGGCCAACATCATTGCCGACCAGTTGATAGCTAACGATCCGCTGGTTGGGTTCCTGCGGGACGCGTACCGCATCCGTGATCGACGTGGGTTGCCACCGCCTTGCAAGTTCTCTGTTCCAGTGCCCGAGGGTGGGGTGGTGAAGGTCACGCTCAGTGAGGAGGGTGCCGCTTACCAGGCTGGGATGCCGGCATCGACGATTGAAAGTCTGGGCCTGGATCCATCCGACCAGGATCAGCTAGAGCAGCTTGTCGCCAAGGCGCTTGACCTTGACGGCGTGCGCGCATTGGAGCCGCTTGGTCTCGCGCGCGCTGCGCAGCAGTTCGCGGCGAAGCCCACACCGCCGATGACGTGGTCTCGTTTTATGGCCAAGATTGGGCTAGCCTGCGGCCGAGATGCTTACGGCGACGCCTGGCTCGACAGCCGCCAGGCAGCGATCCTGAGCGGCGATCTCCTGGGCTCGGCGCCGCCACGGTTCTCCCAGCGCACTCATTATCCGCCGGTGGAGTCCGTATGGCCCTTCGAGCCACCGAAGCACCAGGTCTGGATTAGGCAGTACGAGGACACGGCGTTGCTGAGCGTGGCGTTGTTTGGCCAGGTGCTCGGCGCTGTGCCTGTGAGCAACGAGATGCCGCCGCAGGGTGCCTACTCTGCATGGTGGTTCGATCCGCGGGAGCGCTCTTTCGGACGCTCATCCTACCTGGCCATGTGGACCGGGACCGCCGCTGCGAAACTGACCCGGGAAGGGCACAACGTCGTCACGATCCTCTCCGACGAGCACCCACTCTTTTTCGTGGAGGACGGCCCGAATGGTCCTGCGGACCTGCCCATCCCCACGACGCGGGCCGACTCACCCTTGGATGCGTTCCGAAAGCTGGCGGAGTTGCAGGAGAGGCGCCGGGACTGACCGCAGCAGGCTTGCTCGTGCTCGCGCCACGGACTCAATCCTCGGGCAGCTTGTGTAGGTACGTGTAGCGGGCCCGGGGCTCGGGCGCGGTCGGATTCCCGTCTGCATTGCTGAGTACATAGCGGTGGGTCTCCCATACGGCCTGCGGGAACTCCCCACCTGGGGGAATTGGCTCCCACGGTGGCCCAATATCAACCTCGACGTCGAGATGGGGCGGCGGTCGATCGGGGATGCTGCGAACCTCTTGGTCGTTCGGGCCGCCGATGAGGAGAGCTTGCATCCTGCGATTGTAGGCTCCGCTACGGACCCGAAATGGGCCGAGTTCTTATCACGCGAGGCGCCCGACAAGTTCGCGCACCCTGTCCTCATTGATCCACTGGACGCGGGAGGCCAGTACGGCGAGCGTCATGCCGAGTAGCGGAACTGCGAGGACAGCCAGTCCCGGTTCCAAGACGGTTGGACTCCGCACTACGACAGGTCGCGCCCCGTCGTCAACGTATTCGGCGACCGCTCCATACGAGGCATGGGCCGGCCGGCTCGCGGTGCGATATAGCGCCGCATACAGGCCCCGGAAGCTGAAGAGATGCTTGCCAGCGTGCAGGCCTGCGACTCTTCCATGCCAGTACTGATCGGATTCTTCTGCGCGTCGGTCCATCGGAGGTAGCCCGGCGGCTGACTGGTCGGGCTCAGGGATCGGATCGAGCGTGCCGCCGAACCGCTCCACATCGGCTCGTAGCTTCGAGTCCGACGCCAGCGCGTGCGCACGCCACCGCCCGTGATGGGACTCTGGGTCAATCGCGATCCAGCACAGAGTGACTCCTTGCTCGTAGACGGCGCGCACGAGGGTGAGCGAGTCGCCGTTGCTCATCGTTCCTAGCTCGGAAGTGATGTGCTCAACGGTGTCAGTCATTCTCAGTACAGACGCGGCGGCGAATGTCGACCACCACTTCTCGCCTGCATAGAAACGCATCGGGAAGTTGCTTCGCACGTAAGCCACGAGCTCGCCCCCGTGTTTTTGGATCCTGTCGGTGCTGGGAAGTTGCGTCCCTTCGGTCACGTTCCAACGCTAGCGGGGTTCCCGCTGGGTCGCTCACGGGGCCGACCGGGTGGATCACCACCCGGCGACGGCCGGGGTGGAAGCTACCGTCAGCGTATGGAGTATGACTACGACGAGAACTTCCGGGAGGCGATGGAGGATGGCTTGGAGCGCGCTCTGGAGGGTCTGACACCGGAGCAGTTGGCCAAGTTGGAGAACAACGCTGACAACTTCATGTCCATGGCCGTTTCGCAGGCGATAGACGACTCGGCGAAGGGGCTGGTGGAGCGCCTCAAGCAGGACGCGCCGGGGATGCTAGAGCACCGCCGTGGCTGGCAGGCGGAGTTCGAGAAGCGGCTGGCTGAGCACTGGGGGCCGGCCTTTGATCTCGCGGAGATGGTGATGAAGGTCGCCTTCGAGGCCGGGGAGTTCTTCTACGAGAAGCACGTACCGCCGGATGGCCAGCACGACTTTGTATTTGAGGCGCTGTCGCGCCTGCTGGCTCGGGCCTGCCGCATTGCCGAGGAGGTGTTGGTGCTGCTGAAGGCGGGCTATGGACAGGCGGGCCTCGCGCGCTGGCGAGCGCTTGATGAGGTTGCGATCGTTGCGGACTTCATCGCGGAGAACGGCGACGACTGCGCTGAGCGCTACTTCGCCCATGAGACGGTTGAGACCTGGCGGGCGATGCTGGAGTTCCAGCAGCATGCCGAGAGCTTGGGCGAGACGCCCTACTCGGAGGGGGAAGTGGAAGCTGCGAAGCGTCGTTTCGACGCATTGATCGAGCGCTACGGATCGCGGTTTGGCGGCCCCTATGGATGGGCGCAGGCTGCCCTCGCGGCTAAGGACCCGCGCTACTCCAAGCAGAACGCGACCTTGGCTGCAATCGAGCTGAGCGTTGGGACGCAGCACATGCGCCCGTACTACCGGATGGCAAGCCACGGCATCCACGCGAACCCCAAGGGCATCACCTGGACCCCGGACCTGCTCCCAACCGACGGTCGCGGCGCACTCCTCACCGGCCCGAGTCCTGCGGGGCTTGCGGACCCCGGCCATTCCGCGCTCATATCGCTCACGCGTGTGACGGCCACGACCCTTGCGTCCAAGAGAGGCGAGGCGACCGGGCTCATCATCCTGGCGTTGCTTCAACTCACCGACGAGGCGGGTGAGGCTTACCTGAAAGCCCACCGCGATCTCGAAGCGAAGGGGCGGAAGCGCCCGGTGCCTGCGGCGGGGAGCAGCACCGGCGGCGCAGGCTCAACCCGGTTTCACTGGCCTTAACGGAAGCGGATCGCTCCGCTACTACGAGCCCGCGAAAGGCGGCGGGCGTGCGCCAGACTTCGATGGCCTCGACCTGAGGCGTAAAGTCCGGGTTCGACCCCCGTCGCTCCCGTACTTTACACACTGCATTTCCAGGGGTTTCTGCGGTCGGTTCTCGAAATAGGCCAGAAATGAGGGCTTTGGCTGGACGGCGACGACGCGGCGCTCGTCCAGCCAGATGCCCTCGAAGTTGAGGTTGAGGAACTGGCGCTTGGCCTCGTGCTCGGTCTCGGTCTGCCAGAAGACTGTGAAGTCGTCGAGCACCTCGCGGGCGTGCTGCAGGTCGGGGATCGGTTCGGGAGCAAGCGCGGTCAGCTCAGCGTTAATCGCGTTGCGGCGGGCGAGGTACTCGGCGCGCTTGAGGTCTCCGAGCTCACTGAGGTCGCGCATTCGCCGCAGGCGCTCCTCGAGAGTGGCACGGCGTTTGGTCGTGTCGGTGCCCTGCGGGGCAGTGTCGCTTGCCAGGCGCTCGAGGATCTCCTCGCGCACGGCCGGGTCGGGTGTGAAGCCGGCGATGAACCGCACGAGCTGGCGCTCCACCTCTGCGGCGGGCACCAGGGGTTGGTCGCACGTGTGTTGTGTTCGGCGTGTCGCGCAGTAGTAGCGCGCGACGTGTCGCGCTCCGATGCCGGTGCCCTGCATGTTTGCGTGGCAGCGCCGGCAGCGCGCTAGGCCGCGCAGCACGTACCGCTGCGACGGCCGTCCGGGCTTCAGCGTGCGGGCGCGCTCGCGGCGCATCTCCCTCACCCTGTCAACAGCTCCTCTTCGACGATCGGCTCGTGCAGGCCTTTGATCGTCTTGCTGCGGTCGCGATGGCCGGAGACATACCCGCAGTAGGCGGCGTTGCAGAGCATGTCTCGCACAGTGTCAGCGCCGAACGCGCGATCGCGTGCGGTGCGCTGCCCCTGCACGTTCAGCCACTCCGCGATCGTGCGGTCGGTGTGTTGCCCGCTCGCGTAGAGCTCGAACATCCTTAGGACACACGGCGCCTTCTCGGGGTCGGGCACCGCGATCCCATCTGGCCCCTTGATGTAACCCCACGGCAACAGGCCCGTGAGCAGGCCCTGACGCGCCTTCTCGCGCAGGCCCATCTTCGTCCAGAACGAAAGTGACACTGAGTAGTACTCGTCGAAGGCCTCGTGCACTGACTCGGAGAGGAACGAGGCCGGATCATCGACGTCGGCACCCAGCGGCTGGGTCACTGAGATCACGTCGATCTGAAGCTCGGAGCGCAGGAGCTTCTTGTAGCGCTTCGCCTCGATCGTGTTGCGAGCGAATCTGCTGGTGTGAAAGATCAGCACGCACTCGAAGCTGTGCGCCATCGCGTCCTCGATCAGCTGCTGGAACCCTGGGCGCTTGTCTACCTCACGCCCAGTCTCGAAGTCCAGGTACTCCTCCACGAGTGAGAGGTCGTGTTCCTCGGCGTAGCGCGCAATCGCCTGGCGCTGCCCGTCGGGAGAGAAGCCTCGGCCCTGCTCCTCGGTGGACTCGCGGATGTAGGTGACGGCGCGCCTTCCGCCGTCACCGGGAGCGCCCCTGTGCTGTCTTTTGGTCTCCTGGCTCGCGAGGACGCGCTCGAGGGCACTGGACGTGGTGAGGCGGTAGCGCTTCTCAAAGCCGGCGAGGGAGCGTCCGAAGCGGCGAAGTGTCGTTGCGGCTTCGTCTGTTTGCGCGATGTGGCAGACGAGGTCGAGGAGCAGCATCGCCTGCCTGGCGAGTAGGAGGTGTTGTTGGCCGGTTCCGTCGCCCATCCATGTTTCGGCAAGCGCGCCCCAGGCTGTTTCGAAGTCGCTGAGGGTAGGAGTGTCGGTTTGGGGGTTGGGATCGGCGTCTGGCTGGACGTTCGGGTCGTGGGGCATCGAGCAAGGTTGCCACGCTTCGAGCATCTGGCTCAAATGCGGGGATCGGCCAGTAACTGGCCGATCCCCGCCGCGGGTCGGCGGTGGGATCGCGATTCCCTAGCTTTGGGTTTGGCAGGATTCCCTTGACACGGCGGATTGGATGAGCAAGCGCGGGAGGAACTCCCTGACTGGTGCGCGATCCGGTTAGGTTGGCCGCTTGCCGCGGCGTCCGGGGCCCTCGGCGGCGAAGCTCGACCTCGGGCGCATCCAGGGCAGCGTGACATCTGCCGAGCATCTTCTGTGCCGTGTCCGGATTTCAGCTGGTGGCTCAGAAAGCCGAGCTGATCAGCTGCTGGGCCGCGCCGTCGAGGCCGAGGAGGTGGGCCAGGAGCAGGCATAGAAGCACGATGACGCCGGCTAGGGCACGATCCACGGCACCACTGGTCTCGATGCTCCAGCGCTTGCGCTTCCCGTCTCGTTCCGCGCTCAGCTTCACCGTGGGCCATTGTAGCGCGAGTCCACTGTATCCACAATGGGGTGCTACCATTTGGGGATATGGCTGATCGCGGAGCTCCAGAGTATCTAAGCGTTAGCGAGACAGCCCGCCGACTTGGGGTGCACGAAAACACGGTGCGGAACTGGGTCAGGCGCGGCGTCCTGCGGTCTGCGCGCGTACCGGGGTCGCGCTTCAATCGCTTCGAGGCCGCGGAGGTTGAGCGGGTAGCACGCAGCCGCGGCAAGATCGTGACCTCGATCGACGAAGGGCGCCTCGTCGTCGGGCCCGAGCTGGTCGACGCCACTCAGCTGAGCGCATTTGCCGATCGCCTCGAGGCTCGCGGTCTGTTGCCTCGCCTTGTCCGGCGGCTGCTCGCGGCGAGCGAGGGAGTTCAAGACCTCTCGATGCCGGCCGGCGAGGGCATCGCGTCCTCGGGTTGGGACGGCCGCGCAAATGCCTCGATCGGCTCGCCGTGGGTTCCCCCAGGGCAGTCGGCGTGGGAGCTGAGCACGGCACGCAACCCTCGCGCGAAGGCCCAGGCGGACTACGAAAAGCGCACAGCCGAGGTTCCGGCGGCGGATCGCCTGCAGACGACTTTCGTGTTCGTGACACCGCGCCGGTGGCGGGATGCCCGGAAATGGGAGGCGGAACATCGCCAGGAGGAGAGCTGGCGCGATGTGCGAGTGCTCGATGCCGACGACCTTGAGGGTTGGCTTGAAGCGTCCGCCGCGGTCCATTACTGGATCTCGGAGCAGCTCGGCACACAGCCTCGGGGGGCACAAACCTTGTCCGCGTGGTGGCATGATTTCACCCGGCGGACGAGGCCTCAGCTACCGCCTGGGCTCTTTCTAGCGGGGCGAGAGCAGGCGGCGAGCGATTTGCGAGACCATCTCGGCGGGCCTGCGAGCGCGATCGGCATCCAGGCCACGTGGCGTTACGACGCGCTTGGGTTTCTAGGCGCGCTGTTTGAGGGCGATGAGTCTGGCCCCGGGCTAGATCGCCCGCCGTTGATGGTCTCATCACCGAGGGTGTGGGATCGGCTCGTGGAGTCGGACGCCCCCATGGTCTTGATCCCGACCTTCGACACTCCTGACGTCGCGACAGCTGTCGGCCACAAACATCATGTCATCGTGCCGCTTGGCGCTGAGGAAGTCGCCCGGGGGGTGGTGATTGAGCTGGATCGTCCCAGCCATGACGGTGTGAGGGAGGCATTCCTCGCCGGCGACCTGGTCTCCTTTGATGAGGCGTATCGACTTGCAGGCCTGGCGCGTCGGAGCATGGCTTCGCTGGTCCGAGAGTTGTCGGTTGACCCGGCGATCTTGAAACCACAGTGGGCTCAGCGCCCGAGGTCGGACATCATGACCCCGCTGATGCTGATTGGCGCTTGGGCTGAAACCGACGCGGATCACCGTGTCGTCACCGAGCTGGTTGGCCAGGATTGGGCGAGTATCGAGCGAGAGCTGGTCGCGCAATCGACCACGGAAGATCCGCCCTTCACTCAATCTGGGGGCCAATGGCATTTGACCTCCCCGGAGGAGGCGTTCGTCATCCTTCAACCGTTGCTGACGCCTCGACTGTTGGAGCGCTGGCAGCAGACCGTGGGGGAGGTGCTCGCCGAGACCGACCCCAGCGCGGATCTGCCCGACAGCGAGCGACTCTTCTCTGGCCGGAAACCGGGAGGGCGGGCCCACTCGCCGGCGCTGCGGCAGGGTCTTTCCCAAAGTCTCGCCGTGGTCGCCTCGTTCGGAAATCGCACGGTGGGTGCCAACAAGAAGGTCGCGCGTTACGCCGAGGAAGTCGTAGCCCACCTGCTCAAGCGCGCTAACGACGACCCAAAAGGGTTGCTGTGGCGCTCGGTCTCGCCGCTACTGCCGCGCTTTGCGGAAGCCGCACCCGACTTCTTCCTGGACGCGGTGGAAGTCGGAACAACGGGCCAGACCCCGCTGCTGGCCACGATGTTTCGCGACAGCAAGGAGAACACCTGGCTGTCAAGCTCCTCTCCGCATACGGGATTGCTTTGGGCGCTTGAGACGCTCTGCTGGTCTCCCGAGTATCTGGAGCGTGCCGCGGCGATGCTGGCGCGACTCGTGGAAATCGACCCCGGCGGCAAGCTCGCGAATCGACCCGCCGCGAGCCTCCGTGCCGTATTTTTGCCGTGGGTCCCGTATACCGCAGCGTCGGTCGGTGAACGTCTCGACATACTCAAGAGGCTCCGGGCACGCCATTCGCAGGTCATGTGGACGCTCTTGGTTTCGGTCCTACCGCAGCATCAGGACTTCTCCTCGCCGACATCGAGGCCAAGGTTCCGCGCGTGGCTGCCCGCCCGCGAAGGCGCGTCCGTAGGTGACTATGCCGCCGCGGTTGCCGGTCTTGTCGAGCAGGTCCGTGAAGCTGCCGGCAATGACCCTGCTCGCTGGGCCGAACTGGTCGGCCACCTCAACGCCCTTTCTCCCGAACATCGAAGCGAACTGCTAGATGCGCTATCCGAGCTATCCGCCGACCCGGAGGTCCTGGAGCCAGAAGCCCGCCTGAAGCTCTGGCGGCGTCTAACCGAGGAGGCGGCTCGTCACCGTGCATTCCAGTCGGCCGATTGGGCGATGGACGACACGGTGTTGAATCGGCTGGAGCGGCTCGCCGAAAAGGTCGAGCCGCCCGCTGCCGTCGAGCGACACTCATGGCTCTTTGACTGGCATCCAACCATTCCCGGCGTTGACATGTCCGACTATGGCTCCTATACCGATGCGCTCGAACAGAAGCGCACCGAGGTCGTTCGTGAGACCCTCGCTGTTGCTGGCTACAACGGGCTGCTCCGCCTCGCTCGCGAGAGCGCCGTCCCGTCGGTTATTGGTCAGATCCTCGCGCAGATAAGCGGCGATCATGCGGCGCAGGAAATGTTTGACTGGCTCGCAGGCGACGAGCTTCATCAGCAACTCGCTTCAACCTGGATCACAACGCGCGCTATTGCCGACGGGTCCGAGTGGATCACCTCCGCATGGTCCCGTGTCACTAGCGCCGGGTCAGACGCCCAGCTCCTATTTCTACTGTCGTTGCCCGTCGAGGATCAGCAGCGCACACTGGCATCCGCAGATCAACCGGTGCAGGACGAGTTCTGGCGGCGCATCCAACCATGGGCGTTCACGCAGACAGACCCAACGTTCGCTGTTGAACAGTTCACGCGGTACGGCAGGCCCTGGGATGCGATCAAGCTCCTGACGGGACATATGCATGGTGAGCGCGGGGTAGCGCCTAGCGTAACTGCCGAGCTGGTGCAAGGGGCGCTCGCCGCGGCGCTCAAAGCCGAGTCGTTGCAAGGCGCAAATCCGCACAGCCTCGGCTATGAGATTGGGGTTCTGCTCGACTTCCTCGAAACCTCTGGAGTCAGTACGCAGGAGCTGGCCGCAACCGAGCTGCAATATTTCCCGGTCTTCAACAATCATCGTGAACCAAAGGCGCTATACGCAGCACTTGGCGGCGACCCCACCTTGTTTGTCGAGCTCGTATCGCTCGCGTTTCGTGGCGAGCAAGAACCGCGCCGAAAGGTGGACGAGGCGGCGGAGGCACGGGCTCGCCGCGCATGGGAAGTCTTGAGAGGATGGCGCCGCATCCCAGGATTCCGAGACGGCGAAGCGATCGACGCAGCGCACCTGGAGCGCTGGGTCAAACAGGCACGGCTTCTTCTCGCCGAGGGAGGGCGTGCCGATATCGGCGATGAGCTCATCGGCGAGATGCTCTCGGGCAGCCCAAGCGGTGAGGACGGCGTGTGGCCAGCGGAGCCGGTTCGCGACCTGATCGAGACGATCGGCAGCAAAGAGATCGACAGTGGGCTGCACATAGGCCGCTCTAATGCCAGAGGCTTCACTAGCCGCGGCGTATTCGATGGCGGCCAGCAAGAGCGGGAGCTCGCCGCTGGCTATCGAGATGACGCAACAAAGATCGCTACGCAATGGCCGCGCACGGCGCGAGTGTTGCGCGGCCTCGCCGAAAGCTACGAACGCGAGGCAAGCGAACACGACACCGACGCCGAGCGATACGCAGATGAGGCCTAAGAACCATCACGAGCGGCACCGATGGGCGAGGCTCCGTGTCGCACGCTCAGACAGTCATGTTTACCAGAACGCGCGGGCTTGGCGATGAGCGCTATGGGCGGCACGCCGTTTCGCCAAACTCCCCTCGGAGTCTCTCCCTCTATGGGCTGGTGATATGGCGATTTTTTGGAATGACTTCGAGATCCTGCGGCTCATCGACGCGTGCGACAAGGGCGAGCGTGGGGACATCTACAGCGGCATAGCGATGGCACAGGCGCTCGCCGTTGACCGCGGCGTGAGCCTCACAGAACAGGACTACGCGGCGCTCATCCGGGAGCTGTTCGTCCTGAACTCCGGTGGCCTGTTGACGTGGGAGGTCATGTCGTCCGTTGGCCGGGTGCGTGAGATCACGCCCAACGAGCCGAACGACTACCTCAACAACATCCGCGCCTTCGCGCTCACGATCAAGGGTCGCGACCGGGCGCGTGGGCAGATCGTCGAAGTGCCTACGCCCGACCCGGCCGAGGACGACGGCCGGATGATCGCCAGCCTGACGCTCGAAGACGTCGCGAGGAGCATCGGCGAGGTTTACGCTCCCTTCCAAGCAATCCAGCTACTCATCGAGGCGGGCATATCTCCCGAGCACGACCCCGGCGACGACGGCACGACATGGGAAAAACTCCTGCCGATATTTGTCGCGCTGTCGCTCGGAACCTCCGGTCAACGCCGCGAACTGCGCCACTTTCTCGGCGCGTGGCTAGACGACGAACTCCACACAGGCCCCTCGGAGGATCAGCGTGAGAAAATCGAGAGCGATCTCGCGCGACAGGGATGGTTCGTAAGGGACAGTCGCCTCGTCGTAGGCGACCCAGTGCGTCGCCGTCGCGGCGCCTCCAAGCTACCAGCACCCACCGTCGAGCAACTACATCCGTCCGTCTGGGAGGCAGCCGCTCCACAGTGGGCAGCGCATCATCTGCACGACGCGGTAATGGCAGCGTCAAAGGCCGTCAACGCGATGCTCCAAGCGAAGCTGGGTCGTACCGACCTATCGGAGGTCAATCTGGTTCAGGCAGCCTTCTCCACCGACCGCCCTTCTGACGGGAGACCGCGGCTTCGCTTCCCGACGATCGAGAGGGAGAAAACACGCGACTCGATGACCCAGGGAGCGTTGAGCTTCGGGAGGGGATGCTTCCTTGCGATCCGCAACCCGCTCGGACACCTACCAGACGACGAGCACCACCTCAGCGAGCAGGAAGCGTTGGAGCAGCTCGCGGCATGGTCACTGTTCGCGCGATGGATCGAACGCGCCAAGATCGAGCCCGCCGGTTAGCGACGCTGCCAACGGCCGAGGCGAGCGCTTCACAGGTTCCAGGGTTCTACAGGCTAGTCTCCTAGCAGTGGCGATTCGGACCATCGAGTTCGACCTAGACACCTTCGCCGTCGAGGTCGAAGACGGCGACGGGACAACTATCCGCGATCTACTGCCTGCGATCCCACTCGCCCAGAGCAGCAGCATCCGACATCTGCGTCTTGACTTCGCCGCCGGACAACTAAGTCTCCGTCTGCCAAATGGGCGAGTAGCGCCGGTCGAGCTTGCAATACCTGGCTACGACTACGCTGCCCTTTTGGCGGGACGCTTCGTTGTTTACCTCGACCAAAACCTATGGTCAACGCTTGCCGCAGCGCGCCATGGCAATCGCCGAGCCCGAAAGGAGGACATCGCTGCGGCGGCCATTCTCGCGCAACTTGTCGAGCAGGGGCACATCATTCTCCCAATGTCTTCCACTCACTTCCTGGAGACAGGGCGATACCTTGGACCGAATCGCGCTCCGCTCGCGAGCACACTGCTTGAAATGTCCCGCGGCTGGCAGATGCGTCATCCGGGCATCATCGGCCTACGCGAGTTTTCCTCATCTCTGATCGGTGGACCCACTCTGACGCAGACCGACGTTTTCACACTGCGGCCCAACGCGACCTTCCTGCAAGACTTTCCTCCTCCTGAGCCAAAATACCCCGAGCCGTTGGGCAGCGTTATGTCACAGGTGATCGCCGCGTCAGGAACATACGACGCAGTGATCGAGTCTCCGGTCCCAGACGAAGGTAGCGCGGCTGCCCTAAAGCGGTGGGCGGCAGCACAAGATGAGGTGGTAAAGATGCTGGAGAAAGACGAAGCCTCCCCCGACTTTGTTCGCCGTGTAGCGCTCGGACGGTTGCTCGCGGATTACAGCGAACAGGGATACCTCCGCTCTGCCCCCGGACTAGGACCCGATGTGTTTGGCCCAGATTCGCTCAAGGAGTGGTTACCGCGAGCGGCGGGGGAGATCATCGATATGCCCTATCTCGGGCGTTTTTGGCATCTGACCTATGCACGCTTGCGCAATGGTGCGCCGTGGTCACCAGGCGACCTAGCTGACATTCACAATCTCTCTGCCGCGGCCGGATACGCCACGGTGGTTGCGGGCGAGAAACGCACGATTGGCGATCTACGCTCAGCCAAACAGGTCACACACGGCGCGCACCTCGCAACCAGCCTCTCCAGCGCTGTGGCCGCCGTGGAACAGGCTGCCGCCGCCCGTGCCGCATGACCATCGCATGGCGCCCGCCGACTGCGACTCAAGCCTCTTTGTTATCAGAGGGAGATCGCGCGTCTCGTGCTGGTCTGTTCGTCGACCCGGCACCTGTTGGACGCTCGGGCGGGTTCTCGACCGGCTTCAGCGACATGCCCGCCAGCAACAGGGCCGCCTGAATCAGCAGCGAGGCATCGACAGGCCCTACCGTCCCATGCAGGCCGTGAGAGATGCTGTTTCGCAAGTTGAGCCCAAGTGGATCGGCTAGAAGGTTCAGCAGATAGGCGTGCCAGCCAGGATCGGCGAAAGCACCCTCCAAGTCGTGCAGGAGCGCCCCGAGCACTTCTACGCCGCCGACCTCTTTATCGGGTCGGGGCTCGCGGACCACGGGAATGCCGACCTGCCGGGCCATCTCTCGCAGCACCCGCTCAAGGCGTGGTACGAGGACATGAGCGCTCTCGTCGAACTGCTCCTCCCAGAAGAGCTCGATTGCGCGTGCGAGCCGCTCCGCGACCTCCGCTTCGATGAAGTCGCCCGTTAGGAAGTCGGTCAGAGCGGCTCGATCGGGGCGGTCGTGCCTCTGGCCGATCCGCTCGAGCGCCCGCGCGCAGAACATGCCCCACATGCGGGCCTGCTGGGCACGCTGCTCAGCCTGGGCGAGACGACGGTGATCCTCGCGGGTGGCCGCACGGAACACAGCGGTCGCATTGTCGGGCCCTACCAGCGCCTTCGTGAACAGGAACTGGATCGGATGCTCCTCCATGATCTGATCGACTTGATCGGCCAGCTCCTGCGGCGAGCCGCCCGGCGGGCCTTGGACCGCGAGCGTGCCCAGCGCGTCCTGCCAGCTCGCTGCCTCCTCGAAGGAGCTCAGAAAGCGCTCCACCTCCTCGCTCGGGAGCTCCAGCTCGGCGCTGATCTCCTTCAGTCCCAGCTCATCCGGGCCGATGGCGCCCAGCTCGCGCCGCAACTCGTCAGCCTCTTCGTTGAGGCCATAGCGCCGCGCGATCTCAAGCGCCTGCTCGAGACGAAGCACGCGCAGCATGCCGTCTCCCTTGGCGGACTCCTCGCGCCAGCGCTTCACCTGGTCACGCCGCAGCTCCTGACGCTGCCGGTCGTCGAGTAGCCGAGTTCGAAGATCGGCCACCGAGTCGATGATGTAGGGGTCGCCGCCATACTCGCTCGCAACCCGCTGAAGGAGGTCGTCAAGACCACCCGGCCGCTCTTGGGACGACAACGCCACCAGCGGACGCAACGCGCCAAGCGAGAGCCCGGGGCCGCCATGAGCCGACTCGAGATCGCTCTCGGCGAACGCGATCATACGCTCGATCACCATGCCCTGGCGCGCTGCGTCCCGGGTTTCTCGTGCGAGCTCCAAAGACCGCGACAGACACCGCACTCGGTCCATGCCGCGCCACGCCCCGTCCCCGGCGATCCTCAGCAGGCCATCAAAGGCGGTACCGGCCGCGAGATGCGGATCCGGCCTCGCCTTGCGCTCCCATAGGAGATCGCCAAGCCGAGCGTTCGCGACGGGATCATCTACTGCCAACAGCGCATCTCGCCAAGCATCAACGTCCTCGTCGGCAATGTCACCGAGGGCCGGCGGGAACCGCCAGCCCTCGCCGGCCATCATCGCCCCAAACGGTCCGCCTGCCCGATCGCGCGTCGCGGTGAAGCGCTCGTGAAGCGTGTATCCGAACGCAAACACGAACGGGCGCATTCGCAGATCCTCGCCCTCCGGGTCGCGCGCTTGCAGTGACGCCCGAACCGAATCCCAGGAGTCGGCACCAGCGACGGCATCGCGAATCCACTCCAAAACCTCTTGGTCAACCGACATTGCAACCCAGGCTAGGCCACGACGTCGACGGCGTACAGGCGGTCGTCGAGGCTTCGATCCGGTCACGGGATTGCTTATCAATCCCGCCTCCGCTCCGAACGCGCGACGGGCGGTGGCGTGCGCCACACTTCGATGTGCCCGATGGGTGGGAGGTGTAAAGTCCGGGTTCGAGTCCACTCGAACCCGCGACCTGTCGAGCTATGAACAGCAGCCGACGAGTTCGAGTGCGGCGGCGCAGCCGTGGTGTCTAGGAGGTCGAGAAGTCTTCCGCGGTGAACTACATTACGGCCACGCGGTTGTGCTCACGACGCTACGGGGCGACGAGCGTTGCGCCGGGGATGTAGGTCGCCACGCGGCGTGGGTCGCGCGTGAGCAACGGGCGGCCTGTGACGGCTGCGTGCGCGCCAATCAAGAAATCGGGGAGGATGGCTTCGCGCCTTCCTCCTGCGCGGCGGTAGTCGGCGTGGGCGTGGCCGGCAAGGAACGCCGCCGCAGGCGGGATCTCCTCAATGATCGCCATCGAGGGAAGCGCCGAGTGCAGTGTCTCGATGCGCGGGAACCGTGGGGCTATCTCGGCAAGGACGATGGCGTTGAGGATGATCGCGCCGCGCTGGGCCGCCTGCGTGAGCTGTTCCTGTGACCAGGACAGCCAGCATGGGTCCTCGGTGAAGAGGTCGAGCAAGACGCTGCTGTCGACGAACGTCTCCAAGCTCAGCCGCTCACCGGCGGGTCAGGGCGAGGATCTCCTCGGTGCTCATCTCGCCCTCGCCAGCGCCACGCATGCGGCCGATCTCCTCGGCTGCCCGGTCGGAGTCGACGAGCAGCCGTGCGCCATACTCGTCGAGCTCGAACTCGACGTCGCTGCCCGGCTGGATGCCGAGCGCCTGCCGAACCTGCAGCGGAATCGTGACCTGGCCCTTCTGCGTGACCCTCATGCGGTAAGACTAGCAAGTAATACCGTCGGCCTGCCGCAGGGTGGCACGACATCGCCACACCCACACACGACACCGTGATCCGGATGTATCCGGTTCTATCCAGAAGAACGGATACAGGCGGATAACACCGTATAACTGCCGGTTCGCGGCAAGTCGTGCCTACGAGTAGCACCATTGAGTGACGACGCGGTAGCCGTTGCCGGTTGTCGAGCTGCTGGGCCTGTCGGGCGGCTGGGTTGCGCGGGCCGCCTTGATCGCTTGCTCGCTTGGCAGCGTCGATTTGCCTGCAACGTCGGCGATGACGTGTGCGTAGTGGGTGAGCAGGGTGGCGGGGCTGTGGCCCATCCACTCGGCGATCTGCACGATCGAGTGCGCGCCATCGTGTATCAGCAGGCTCGCGAAGCTGTGGCGCAGGTCATAGGGAACGGGGCCGTCGTAGGTCCGCTTGGTCTTGCGCTTGCCGTCCTTGACGATCGTCGTGTTGGTGATCGTGGCCAGGCCAACTGCCTCGCACGCTGGTTGCCAGACGCGCGAGCGCCAGTCGCGCCAGTCGTGGTCGTGCCAAGGGGCGCCGTCCGTCCGGGCGAAGACCAAACCGCCAGTGCGCTCGCATGCGAGTTCGTAGTCGTGTAGATCGGCGCGTAGGACGTCGAGCAGCGGCGGGAAGCGGGGTGGTCGGGTGGTCTTCTGGCCGGGCAGGATCTCTCCGTCGGCCCACTTCTGCTCGATCAGGATGGTCCTCCCGCGCGCGTGCTGGTATTCAAGGGCGAGCGCCTCCTCCGGGCGTAGCCCGGCGTAGGCGAGGACGCTCAAGAGCGTCGCGTCGCGCAACCCGTGCTTGGGGTTGCGCAGCATCTGTCGGCGCAGCGCCTCGACGTCGATGGGGCGCAGCGGTTTGATCGCGCGCGCGCGGCGTACCCGTGGCTTGGCGATCAGCTTGACGACGTTGACTTTGGTCCTGTCCCATTCCACGGCCCGCGCGAACATGCTCTGCAGCAGCCCGAGGCAGCTTCGGATCGTGGGCGCGCCCACCCCGTCCTGCTGGAGTTGGAGGATGAACTCCGAGAGGACCACTGGGGTGACCTCGCGCAACTCCATCGCGCCGAGCCGCCGCTCGATGTGCGCGTTCCACAGGCAGCGGTACTTCCTGCGGGTACTTGGCTCCAGTCTGGTCTCGGCATACAGGCGCCAGTAGTCGCCCATGAGCTGCTCGAGCGATTCTCTGCCCGCTTCGAGTGCGGCGAGATCGCCTGAACGTTTGAGCAGCCGCAACCGGGCACGAAAGTCCAGGGCATCCTCTACGCAGTCGAAGGTCCGCCCCTTGCGTTCGCCGCGCGCGTCCTGGAAGCGGACCCGGTAGGCGTAGCGAGCCTCGCCGCCGCGGCGCTCGCGGACCTCAACTCCACGGATTGGCTTTAGACGACGGTCCATGTCTACATAAGCCAACCTTGGCAGCTTGGTGCGCCGAGCCACGACCTGGCCGCCTGCGCGTCGCTGCTGGACTTTTGCGCGACGCGGTTAGGGCCAGGAGCAGCCTAAACGCCCCAAAACGCCCCGCCGACGCACACGGCCACAAGCCGATACCGACGAGAAAGATCCGACCCTGCTGACATCACTGGGCACAGAAGAAGGGTGACCCCTTGTTCTGCCCCCTTCCTTACCATGGAGGTGCTCTACCAGCTGAGCTACGTCGGCGCAGGCCCTAAACTAGAGGGGGCATGTTATCGCTCGCTGAGCTGCGCGAACGGCGCAGCGCGGGGTCGACGACCGCTTAACAGGGTCGCGAGACGAGGTGCTTAAGATGCGCGCCGTGGGTCAGTTTCGAACCGCAGCGTGTGGTGCCTCGATCCATACGAGCAGCGGACCGCTGCGACGCTGGTTGTTCGGCTTGCGCGGGTAGACGCGACGACGTGTGGGCACGACCAGCCCGTCGAATGACCGATGATCGAGGCAGTAGTGAGCAGCCTTGGCCCAGCCGCCGATCGGCTCGGCGGTGTAGTCGTGGCGACCGATCAGACCGTTCGCATCGACATAGAAGACCTGCTGACGGGAATGCGTGTGGACGTGCTCTGGGAACGTCACGGCCAAGCGCCGCCAAGGCTCGCCGTTTTCCACCCAGGGATCAAGCTCAACCACCTGATAGTCCTCGCGCGTGAACACGAACGGTGTTGAAAGGTAGGTCCATATTGCGTAGGTGGCGAAATAGAGGATGTCCAACCGGTCCCACCGCAGCTTGTGGCGCAGATCCCGGAACGCTCCGCGCGCGTTCCCGCGGGCTTCCACAAGCTCTTCCCCCTCCGTCTCGACTCTGACCGTGCCGTCCTGATCTAGGACTCCGCGTTGGCCGGGCCGAGGGTAGGGCGTGAGGATCACGTGCTGTCCGCGAACCGAGATGCGCGCCTCGACATCGCGTACGGCGTGGCCCTCAAGCTTGGAGGCGAACGCGAGGCCACCTGATGAGATCTGCACACTGACCTCGCTGGCGCCTTCCCAGAGATCCAAACCGCCATGCGCCGCGATGGCCTGCTCGACAATGTCAATGGTCACGGGAGGGTGTCGATGCGCTCTCGGTGGAACCGTCGATCCGCGCGCAAGCTTAACAAGACAGCGTGAGCCAGTCCTCGTCCGGCTCGAAGAGAGGGCGGCACTTATTCGGCGCGGAGCACCTCAGCGACCGAGCGATGGGCGCCGATCCGGGCGGGGATTGCGGTCACTGCGGCGACCGCGGTCAGTGTTGCTGGAATTACTACGAGCAGCCACAGGAGCGGCGGGCTTGCCTCCGATAGGTGTCCGCCGGCGAGCTCGTAGAGCAGGAGTCCGGCAGGAATGCCGACGCAGGCCGCGGCGAGCCCGGGAAGCAGCTGCGCTGTTGTCAGTCCCGCGCTGACTTGTCGGGGAGTGGCGCCGAGCGCCCGTGCCAGTGCCGTCGAGGTCTGCGCGTCGATCACGGTTGCCCAGGCGGTGAAGGTCGCGCTGATCGCGGCGAGAATCACGAGGATCACGCTGAGCGCTAGGAGGACGTGGTTCGCTTGGTCGCCGTTGGAGGCGCTGAGGAAGAACCCGACCGGCGCGCTGCGCTGCGCGGTGACGGCGCGATCGTGTTGGACAGTGAGCGCGGCGACGACCATCGCGACGGCGATCGTCAGGCTGGCGGAGGTCAGGACGGTTCTGCGGGTACGGCGCGCAGCCAGCCGCAGCCCGAACAGCAATGGGACCGGCAGCGCCGCGGAGATGGCGATTATCCGCGGCCGTCGCCGCGGTGGATGGGCCGGGTCGTTCAGTGCTCTGATCGTGCTCGTGCGTGCCCCGCGGATCGCCGGTGAAAGCGTCGCGGCGGCGGCAACGAGCGCGGCGACGCCGATTACGAGCACGACCGAGGCCGCGGTTAGTTGAGGCGAGAGCGGGCTGCCGAGCAATCCCTGCCCGGGGCTGGCGAGGAGCGGCGCGAGCAGCTCGCCGGCGGCCAACCCGACGATCGCCGCCGCGAGCGCCAGCAGCAGGTTCTGGACGAGCAAGACGGCTGCCACCAACGACGGCGTGCCGCCGACTGCCTTCAGCAGGCCCACCCGCCGCGTCTGTTCGGCCATTCGACCTCCGACCACCACCGCGATGCTGGCGATAGCGAGCATCGACAAGAGCCAGCTGCCGATCAGCAGGACCTTCTGGTCGAGTGCGATCACCCTGTAGTCGGCGGTGCGAATCTGCTGCCAGGGTTGCAGGATCGACGGCTCGTTGCTGCTCGCGCTGTGGAATGCGAATGCGTTAGCCGCGGGCGTATGCCCGAAATCGATCGGCGAGGCGGGACTGGTCAGCTTGATCTCGAGCACGTACCCCAGCGGCTGGCTTCCGGTTGCGAGCTGCACAGCGTTGGTACGCGTGAGCCAGACCAGTCCTGGGACCGACGCAGGGTAGAACGCGTGCGCGGTGGTGAGCGCGATGCCGACGACATGGAAAGAGTGACCCCCCAAGCGGACCGTGTCGCCGACGTGGAGGCCGAGCGAGTCGGCAAGGCCCCGCTCGATCACGGCACCCCCGGGCTCCACCCAGTGGCCGGCGGTGACCAGCGGCCGGTCGATCGCGGCCGGGGCGACGTTGCGGCCCTCGGCTTCGACCGGGACGCTGATCCGCGGCGCGGTGAGCCGCACAAACGCGACCGGGTAGGGCCCGGTTGTGCCGGCGATGCCCTGAGCGTGTATGAGTGGCGCGAACTGCTTGGGCGAGGGGCGGCTCGAGCCTCGAGCAAAGCCAACCTCCGCCACCACGTCCGGCCCGCTGGTCGCGGCGCGCGTGCGCGCGAACTGGCTTGGGCTGACGTGGTGAAGCGCCAGGCCGAGCGTCAGCGTCGTGGTCGTCGTCACGATCATGACCACAAGCAGCGCGGACTGCACGCGGCGGCGCTTGATGTCGCCGATCACAAGGCGGTAGATGAGTAGCAGGCGGCCCATCGTGTTCAGACCTCGAGCCCGGTCATCGCGCTCAGCGTCCTTGCTGTGCCGCCGGTCAGTCTCGTCTCGTCCACGAATGCCCCGTCGCGCATCGAGATCAACCGGTCGGCGGTCGCCGCGATTCTCGAGTCGTGCGTGACGATCACGAGCGTCTGCCCATTGGCGTGTAGCTGATCGAACAGCCGCAGCAAGTCGGTGGTTGCCGCGCTGTCAAGGTTTCCGGTCGGCTCGTCTGCGAGCACGATCAGCGGCTCGTTAGCCAGCGCCCGGGCGATTGCCACGCGCTGGCGCTGGCCCCCGGACAGCGCCGACGGCAGGTGAGTGGCCCGGTCGCTCAGCCCGACCCGCGCGAGCAGCTCCTGAGCGCGGTCGCGCGCGTGTCGCGGCGAGGCTCCCGCGAGCAATGAGGGCAGCTCGACGTTCTCGAGCGCGGTCAGCTCGTCGACGAGGTGGAACGCCTGGAAGACGAAGCCCAGCGCGTGACGTCGGAGCCGGGCGAGGCCGGCCTCGGATGTCTGCTCGAACTGCTGACCGGCAACCCGCACCATGCCCGACGTCGGCCGCTCGAGCCCGCCAAGGAGGTACAGCAAGGTCGACTTTCCGCATCCGCTGGGCCCGACGATCGCAACCGACTCCCCCTGCGTGATGTCGAGGTTGATGTCGTCGACGGCGCGGACCAACGCCGCGCCCCGACCGTAGTCCTTGTGCAGATCCCGAGCGCACAGTACGGGCGCTGTCAATTGCATGGTCATCGTCCCTTACTCGTGTTCCAATGCCTCGCGCAGGCCTCGAGCCAGCGCAGGTCCGCCTGCAGTCTCAGCACCACGCCCTCCAGCAGCAGCCCCGCGACCGACCCGTCCGGCTCGGCCAGCGCCGCGCGCTGGGCATCTCGCAGCCCGAGCAGCAGCGCGCGTCGCTGCTCGTCCACGATTCCGACCGGGTCCGCCATTCCGGCCGCCGCGCCCGCCACGAGCTTGAGGTGGAACTCCGCTGGCGCTGGCTTCGACCACGACGTGTCGTGCAGCCATTCCTCGACCCGCTCGCGGCCGGCGCTCGTCAACGTGTACACCTTGCGATCCGGGCGCTCGCGCTGGCCGACGCGGGTTGAGGCGACGAGCTGCGCTTTCTCGAGCCGGTTCAGCGTGACGTACACGTGGCCACCGTTGAGCGCGTCGGCGAGCGGGCCAAGCGCCATCTGAAGCTGGGCTCGGAGCTGGTAGGCGTGCGCGGGTTCCTTGGCCAGCAGAGCGAGCAGGACCTCTTGGACTACGTGAAGTTGATAGCCGGGAGATGGCTCTGATCGGGAGTCGGAACGTGGGATCGGGCGCAGCGGCATGGATGTTCCGTTGGTCAGTGGGTGAGAGTTCGCTAACGGTTAGGTAGCACCAATATAACCGTTAGATATAGACTTGTCAAGAACGCGCCTCGGGTGATCGTCTGGGAGTCTCTACAGTTGGCGCCGAGATGGTCCTCGCCGTCGCAGACGTCTACACCCAGATTCCACGCCGGGACGAGGTGAGAGAGCTGATGCGTACGACCCAGGCGCACGCGCGAGCACAGCCGGGCTGCGTGTCGTACGTGTTCGCCGAGACGGTCGACGATCCTGGACACTACGTCGTCTTGCAACAGTGGCGCGACCGGGAGGCGCTCGATGCGCACTACCGCTCACAGGAGTTCGCGCGCTATCAGGCCGGGATCGGGGCGTGGCTGGTGCGGGCCTCCGAGTTGCGCGTTCATGAGGTGAGCGCTACCACGCTGCCGCAAGATTCCGCGCCAATGGACCCGCGGCTCGCCGACTGATTCGTCGCGCGCGGACCTCGCGGCCGAGGGCGTAGCGGTTCGAGCGCTCGGCGGGGCAGCCATAGCGGCTGCAGCCGTACACATCTCGGAGCAGTCGCTTGCATAAAAGGAGTGGGTCGTGTAGGGTCGCTCTTGTCAGGAGAGTAACTCCGTCAACCAAGATCTCCGGCCGACGCCGGAAGGAGGCCTGATCATGCCGATGCTCGACGCGTACATCCCCGCCGGGGTGCTTTCTTCTGCCGCAGAGGAGAAGCTGCTCGCCGATCTGACCGATCTGCTGATCATCAACGAGGGCGCCGATCCGACCAACGCGCAGGTTCGTTCGATCGCGTGGCTGTTCGTGCACCGACCCGAGGCCGTGTTCGTCGCTGGGACGCGCGCGAGCGCGCCCCACTACCGCTTCATCGCCTCCGTTCCGGAGGGTCAGTACGACGCCAGCCGCCGCCAGGCGATGGCGCACAGCATCACCGAAGCCGTGCTCGACGCCGAGGAGGGTGCCTACAAGCGCGATCCTGCGCGGGTGTGGGTGTTCACGCCCGAGGTCCCGGACGGGACGTGGGGCGCACTCGGACGGATAGTGACGTTGGCCGACATCGCGACGTTCGCCACCGGAGATCCGGAGCGGGGCCGAGAGTACGCCGAGGAGCGGCTCGCCCACCGACGTGCCCTGCCGGTCGCCTGACCCGACTCCGAGCACGTAGCTGATGTAGACGTGGGGAGGACGAGGGGGGCGCGCCGAAAGCCCAGTATCCGCGGGGCTCCGGCGCGCCTACCGCGTCTCGTCTAGACGGCGGTCACTGCCCGGCACGGAGGGCATGACCGCCCGCCAGGTCTGGGTCCTGCCGTCCATGGTGACCTCCTCCCGTCCCTCCACTGTCCCTTCTCCCCTTCCGCCCCACCGCGAAATAAGCTTCTGTTTTGCGGGAAGTATGGAAACATATTGACACGAGTTTGTCAAGGATGTGTGCGGCGCTCAAGGATCGAAATCGGGGCTGTGGACCCTTGGAATCAAGCCGTTAGGCGCCAGGATCGCGGTCCGGGCGCGGTTCTCGCGCTGTTTCCTGAGCGTAAGTGTCAAACGTCTCGGAAGGCAGTGACCGCCGTCTAGACGAGACTAGGGTTACTTGTGCGGGCGCCTCGCGAAGCGCGCGCCGCGGTGCCTCACAGAGCGCGGAGGAGTGTGTTTCGGCGGCGTTCGAGGGTGGTCTCGCGCGGCTGGCTGAGGCGGTCGAGCAGGCCGCTCTGCGTGAGCAGCGCTGGTTGGATCGTGTCCGCGCGGCGCTCGTCGCGTTGCTCGGATTTCTCGAGGACGAGCCCGAGTCCGGTCGTGTGCTGCTGCTCGAACCGTTCGCGAGAGAGACTGCTGCTTTCGAGCGGGCTAGGCGCGAGCAGCGCGTGCTGGGCATGTTGACCGGCCTCCTGGATGACGGGAGTCCCCCGGCGATCTCGGAGACGATGCCTGAGCGCCAGCTGACCGCCGAGCTGGTCATCGGCGGTGTGGTCTCGGTGATCCGTGCGCGGATCAGCGAGCCCGAAGGCAATCGTGGGTCGCTCGTGGAGTTGGCGCCGTCGTTGGTGTCGTTCATCGCCCTCGCGTACCTCGGACAGGCGGCTGCGAGCGCGGAGCTCGTGGGCGCCAACCCATGCACAGGCCAGGTGCCAGAGGCTCCGAGCGCCGATTCGAGCTCTTCCCCGATTCCGGTCACGCATCGCACGAGGCGGGTGCTCGCTTCGATCGCGTCTGCGCCGCGTTCGAGCAACCGTGAGATCGCGGCGGCTGCGGGGCTCGGCGATGACGGGCAGACTTCGCATCTGCTGCGCCGGCTAGCGCAGCGGCGGCTGATCGAGAAGGTCAGCCCGCGCAGCGGCTCACGCCGCGAGAACGCCTGGGTGCTGACCCCGTGTGGGCGGCGTGTGATCGAGCTGCTCGGTCTCGCGGGCTCAACCGCGGCTCCGCCCGTCGCAGCGGACGTGAGCGTCAGGGAGGCCGCGTGATGGGTTGCCCGCCGAGAGCTCTTTGCGACGGGCAGGCACAGCGCCGCGCCCGGGGTGAGGATCGTCGCGCGCGGCAAGCCGCGACCGAGTCAGTTGCTTACAAACGTGCGTCGATGCGGACACCACCGGTGTCAACAGCGACGACGAGCGCGTATCCACGCCCGGGGCGTTGGTCTCGGCCGGACGCGCTGTCGGAAACGACCGGCGCCCAGGGTCTGCAATGAGAAGACCCGGGGGGCTGGTCGCTCATAACTCGAGGGGTAAAAAAGGAGTGATGGAAAGAATGAGACATGTAAGGATACTGGGGCTCTGCCTGGTCGCCGTGTTGGCGACGAGCGCGGCGCTGGCGGCGAGCGCGCTCGCAGGCGAAACACCGAAAACGGTCAAAAATCCGACCGAAAAGCTCAACATCTTCCACAACTGTCCGTTTGAAGGTGTCTCAGCCGGGGGTCGCAAAGCCGAACTCTGCGTGTTCTCGGCGACGGAAGCAGCGCCGGAAGGCGGCGCCTTCACCGTCGGCAAAATCACGGTGCCGTTGTCGAAGCAGGTGCAGCTGCAGTACGGGCTCGCTGAAAATCCGGAAACGGGCGCAACTGAATTCATCGCGCCTACCAACGGTGCTGAAACGATCCCGAGAACGCCTGAGAAGGTGCCCGGGGAACCGATCGGCCACATCTCATCAACGGAACAGGAAGAAGCGGGCTGGCCGGTAGGCCTGAAGTACAGCTATGCACGGGCGCAGAAGAGTGGCGCGGCCAAGACGGTGTTCGAGACGATCGAACTGGCCGGTATCCCCGTGCAGAACGCCACCAACATCATCTTCGAAGAAGGTGTCGGTGTGGAAGCGCCCGTGAAGATCAAAGGTGAAAACAAGTGGCTGAGCCAGCTCGGCGATGTCTGCTACATCGGCTCTGAAGAAGACCCGATCACGCAGCATCTGACCACGGGAATTAGCAAGTCGCCGCTCACCGGAGAAGAACTCAAGGGAACGGCCGGTGAACTCAGAATCCTGCACGAAGGTGACGAGATCTGGTTGACGCACAGCGATCTGGTCGACAACACCTACCCGGTGCCGGGCGCGATCTGCACGGGGCCCTACTCGTCCTACATCCAAGCGGCTATCGACCATGTGTTCGAAATCCCGGCCGCGGCGGGCGCCAGCAACACGCAACTCAAAGGCACCCTCTACGAGACCGTGTCGGAATGGGTACGCACGCAGAAAGGCGTATAGGCGCGAACAGCAGGCGTATGGCGCGTGAGGCACTAGTCGCCGTTCGCTGAGATCCGATGTCCGCCACAGGACCCCGCCTTCACCGGGAAGGCGGGGTCCTGCGGACGGGTCGGAGCAGGCTCTGAGACTTGATCTACAAGAAGTTCCGACTGAAAGTGTGACTCGTATGAAACGCAACAGCGTCACGGGAGTGTGCTTGGTCGCCGCGTTCGTGCTGAGCGCGGTGCTTGCGGCAAGCGCCTCGGCCACGGCTCCCGAATATGGAAGATGTTTGAAACAGATCTCGGGCGCTGGCAAAAAGTTCAGCGACTCAAAATGCACCAAAGAAGAAAGCGGCATTAAAGCCAAATACGAATGGGTGCCAGGCGCCGAAAAAGCAAAGTTCACGACGACTGGCGGTGTTGGCGTCTTGACGACGGTCGGCGGCGCGGGAGTCGAATGCCAGACCGAGTCGAGCAATGGTGAATTCGTGCCTGGGAACAATAAAGAAGAGGCCGGCGTCGTCGTGAGGTTCGCGAGTTGTAAAGCGTTGGGTCAGCCGTGCACCACGCACGGCTCCAAACTCGGCGAATTGGTGACGAACGAACTCGAAGGTACTGTCGGGTGGGAAAACAAAGCGCGTAAAAAGACGGATCTGGAGTTGTACCCGGCGAAAAGCGTGACATCAGGGTACTTCATCGAATTCGAATGCCAAGGCCTCGTCGTGAAAGTCAGGGGCCACGTGCTCGTGCCGATCAAAAACGACAAGATGACGTCAACCGAAACGCTGAAGTTCAAAGCGAGCAAAGGCAAGCAGAAACCGGAAAAATGGGAAGAAAGCGGCTCGCCGGCGATCCTTGAAGCGAGCTTCAAAGGAGGGCCGTTCGAACAGGCTGGGCAGAACATCATCTCGACAGTGAAAGGTGAAGAACAACTCGAGCTGAACGCGGTCGTTTGAGCGCTGCGTCAGGCGCGCGTGGGCGTGTGTGGGATCGGTGGATGTGGTCCCGCGCACGCCGCGCCAGCTGGGATGAGGGTCAGGCCAGGGTAGGTCGAGCGATCGGATGTGGAGGAGCGGCGTTGATGAGAAACTTGCTCGTGTTGGTTTTGCTCGCCGCCGCCGGCGTGTTGTCGTGGTGCGCCCCCGCGTCGGGCTTGATCGGTCGTGGGCACGTGTTCGCCTCCACGTTTGAAGGGGCGGGGGAAAGCCACTTGGTCGACCCTACGGGAGTAGCTGTCGATGAAGCGAGCGGCGAAGTGTACGTGGTCGATCGCGTGAAACCGCACGAACGGGTCGAGCGGTTCAAGCCGAATGGGACCGGGGGCTATGAATTCGTCGAGGCGTTCGACGTGAAGTCCCCAGAAGACATCGCGGTTGATAACTCGACCAGCGAATCTGATCCGTCGCGTGGTGATGTGTATGTGGTGGGGGCCGAAGAAGAAGGAGCAAGCCCCGAAGAACATGGCGTGTTGTACAAGTATGACCCGGCGACGGATAAAGTGGTTTTCAAGAAGAGCATCTTTCATGGCGTCAAGAAAGAAGAAGAACTGGAACTGGAAGATATCGATGGTGTCGCTGTCGACGCGAGCGGCACGCTCTGGGTCGACTGGGAAGGCGAAGGCAGAATCAGCGGGTTCGGGGACGAGGAATCCAATCGTTGGCAGCCGTCCTTGGAAAAAGATCTGGAAGTCGAAGCAAGATTCACGTGTCGCGCGCGGCCGGGGTTCGCGGTCGCTGCGAACGATGAATATCTCTATGCCGCGCATGAACGCGAGAGCGGGCTTGAAGAATGCGGGGAAGAAGAATCCTCGCCGGCGCTGGTCGCGAAGTTCACCAGCGCGGGGCAGGTCGTGGCGGCCGGGCTTGACCATGAAGACACCACGGGCGTGGCGGACGCGCGCGACGGCGAAGTGTATGCCGATAACGGCGGTAGCGTTGCGGCGTTCAGCTCCAGCGGCGCGCTGGTTCAGCGCTTCGGGTCGGGCCAGCTCAACGCCGGCGGCGCAGTCGCGGTCGATGACTCGCTCAATGAATCGGACCCGTCGCGAGGGGATGTGTATGTAGCTGAGCCGGGCGAAGGCAAGATCGCGGTGTTCGCGCCCGAAGTTGGGGGCGCGCCCGAGGTAGACAGCGTGTACGCGCAGAGCGTCAGCTCGAGCTCTGAGCGGCTGAGCGCGCAGATCGACCCGAGGGGCGCGCAGACGAGCTACTACTTCCAGTACGGCACCGTCAGCTGCGCGGCCGACGCGTCCGCTTGCACTGATGTGCCTGCCGCGCCGGGTGCGGAAGTGGGCTCGGATTTCGGCGATCACATGGAGAGCCAGGTGCTCGAAGCTCTCGCGCCGAACACGACCTACTACTACCGCGTGCTCGCGCACAACAAAAACGGCACCGTCGAAAGCCCGCAGAGCACGGAAACGTTCTTCACCACGCTGCCGAGCTCGGAAGGGGTGCTCGCAGATCAGCGCGAGTGGGAGCTCGTTTCCCCGCCCGAAAAGCACGGCGCCACGGTCGAACCGATCAGCCGCGAAGGAGCGCTGATCCAGGCCGCCGCGGACGGTGACGCGATCGCATGGGCTGCAAGCGCACCAATAGAAGGCGAACCGCCGGGCGACCGTAGGCCCGAACCGGTGCAGGCGATCTCCACCCGCGCGAGCGAAGGGTGGTCCTCGCAGGACATCACGACGCCGCACAACAGCGGCGAAGGCTACGAGCCTGGCCAGGAGACTGAGTTTCGTTTCTTCTCGTCCGGTCTCGCGTTCGCGCTGGTGCAGCCGCAAATCTCCAAGCAGCCGTTTGAAGATCCGCCGCTGGCGCCCGAAGCGAAGGAAAAGACGATCTACCGGCGCAACGACGGCAGTGGCGAATACCTGCCGCTGGTGACCGCCGCGAACGACTCGACCGGCACGCCGTTTGGCGGCAAGCTGGAATTCGCGGGCGCGACAGCGGACGTCAGCCATGTGGTGTTCGGCTCGGAAGTGCCGTTGGTCACGGGTGCCGGGGAAGTGGGCTTGTACGAGTGGGAAGCGGGCGCCGCGCTGAAGCCTGTCAGCGTGCTTCCCGGTGGCGAACAGACGCCGGCCAGCGAACCGAGCCTCGGCTACCAAGGTCGCGATGTCCGCAACGCGATCTCTGCGGATGGTTCGCGGGTGTTCTGGAGCAGCGAAGGCGAAGAAGGCCCGCTGTATGTGCGCGACACCGCCACGGGCGAGACGACCCAGGTCAACGCCGCCCAAGAAGGCGCCAGGGAACCTGACCAGGAAGAACGTGGGGAAGGCCTCGACGAAGTGCAGTTCCAGGGAGCCTCGAGCGACGGCTCGCGCGTGTTCTTCACCGACACCTGGCCGCTGACAAGCCAGTCCACGCTTGAACCGCTGTCGCGTGAAGAAGTCGTAGAAGAACCCCCGGCGGGGAACCTCACGCTGCCACGCCCCGTCGATCTCTACGAACACGATCTCGAAACGGGCAAGCTCAGCGACCTCACGGTCGACGAACACGTCGGCGAAGACGCCGAAGTGTTGGGTACGCTCCCCGGCGCTAGCGAAGATGGCTCGTACGTGTATTTCGTCGCCAACGGGGTGCTCGCGCCGGGCGCTGAACCTGGGGACTGCCCGCGCACCAAACCACTGCTGCCACACCCGCAGGCAGCGTGCAATCTGTATGTCTCCGAGCCCGATCCCGAACATCCCGGGCAGCGCCGCACGCGGCTGATCGCACGCCTCTCAGACGAAGACGCGGGCGACTGGGGAGCGGCACACTCGCCGCTGCCCGGGGATCTCGGCGGCGTCACATCGCAGGTCTCGAGCAACGGGCGCTATCTGGCGTTCATGTCGCAGCGGGAACTGACGGGGTACCACAACGTCGATGCGAACCCTCAAGCCAAAGGCGCACGCGATCAGGAGGTGTTCGTGTATGACGCACACAGCGGGCGGCTGGTGTGCGCTTCGTGTAATCCGAACGGGGAAGCGCCGCACGGGGTCTTCGACACCGAAAAGGCCGGCGAAGGCCTGGGACTGACCGTCGATCGTCCGGAAACGTGGAGCGGGCAGTGGCTCGCAGGGTCGATCCCTGGGTGGACGCTGATCGGGCTGAGCAACCCCGTGGCCGAGCACCAGTCTCGCTACCTATCAAACAACGGCCGCTTGTTCTTCAACAGCGCCGACGCGCTCGTCGCGCACATCAGCGCGCCCACGAGAGAAGAGGAAGTCGACGGCAGCACCACTAGCGTGGGTGTCGAGAACGTGTATGAGTATGAGCCCGACGGCGAAGGTAGCTGTGGCCAGCAGCCGGGTTGTGTGGCACTGGTCTCCTCGGGCACCTCCGCCCACGAATCGGCGTTCCTGGACGCCAGCGAAAACGGCGATGACGCGTTCTTCCTGACCGCTGCGCAGCTCGCCGCGCAAGACACCGACAACAGCCTCGACATCTACGACGCGCGGGTGTGCGGCACCGCCCAGACGCAGCCGTGCCTGCCCGCCAAGCCGCCGCCGCCACCGGTCTGCACGGGCGAAGGCTGCAGGCCGCAGGTCTCGCCGCAGGAAAGCTTCCCGGCGCCTGCGAGCTTGACGCTCTCCGGCGCCGGCAACCCCCCACAGCACGAAGTTGCCTCCTCCAAGACCACCAGTAAACACAAGCCACCAACCAGGGCGCAGAAGCTCGCGGCCGCGCTCAAGAGTTGCCGCAAGCTCAAGAAGAAGCGCAATCGCGGCGCGTGCGAAGCCAAAGCGCGCAAGACCTATAAGACCGGGAACAAGAAGAAGACCGCGAAGCGATCCACCTCTGCCAAGAGGGACAGCTGAGCATGCGCCTGCGCCGAAAGAGCGCGATCCGAACGCGGCTCGCCAGCTTCAGCACAGTCCTCGTGGTCTCCTCGCTGGCTCTCGCGGCGGCAGCGAGCCCCGCGTTCGCAGGGGCGTGGTGGCGGCTGTCCTCGCGTGCGGCGCCGACGTTCCTCACCCCCGACGGCAAAGCCACGATCATCCTCACGGCCACCGACGTCGGCGACGCCGGGGTCAACGCGACCACCACGCCCGTGGTGATCAAGGATGCGCTGCCCGAAGGACTGGAAGCGACCGCGATCAAAGGAGCCCCCGCATTCGCGAAAGTAGGGCAGGACATGTCGTGCGAACTGAGCACACTGACCTGCACCTCGCAGGCGGAAACGTTCCCGCCGTTCCAGGGTTTCCAGGTGACGATCGAAGTCAACGTCAAGCACACAGCGAGCACGGGCGAACAGAACAAGGTCAGCGTCGAGGGCGCTGAACAGGAAGGCGAACCGGGCGTCGAGGTACCCGGTGGCGCTGTGAGTGAGCCGATCACCGTCGACGGCGAACCGGTGCGTTTCGGGGTCGAAGAAGGCGGGTACGCGCTCACGCCGGAAGCAGAAGGCGGTGCGCCCGATACCCAGGCCGGCTCCCACCCGTTCCAGCTGACGACCACGCTCAACCTCAACCAGACCGTCGAATCCGTTCCCGGGCTGGGGCTGGTTCCATCGGCGCCGGCGCTGCCGAAGGACCTGAGCTTCAACCTGCCGCCGGGCCTGATCGGCGATCCCCGCGCGGTGAAGCCGTGCCCGGACGTGGACTTCTTCACGCTCTACATCAAGGACACCAACACGTGCAACGCGGAGTCCGCGATCGGCGTGGTGGTGGTGACGCTCGAGGAACCCAGCATCTACCACTTCGTTACGCGCGCCGTGCCGCTGTGGAACCTCGAACCAGCGAAGGGCGAGCCCGCGCGGCTCGGCTTCGAGGTCTACGACGTACCGATCGTGCTCGATACCTCCGTCCGTAGCGATGGCGACTACGGGGTGACGGTGAGTGTGAACAACGCGACCGAGGCCGCGCAGCTGCTGGGCAGCGAAGTAACCATCTGGGGCGTCCCAGGGGAAGCCAGCCACGACCAATCGCGCGGATGGACATGCGTAGATGGGGGCGTCTGGAGCGACGAAAAGCTCTGCGAACCCGAACACCCTGCCCAGCCTGAAGCGTTCTTGTCGTTGCCGACGTCGTGTACGGGCCCGTTGGGCACGACGGTTGAAGGTCATTCTTGGCCGGTGAAGTCGCTCGCGAGCGAACCGGGTGAAGTGTTTTCATTGGAAGGCAGCGCGACCGAATACGGGTTGTCCGGTTTGGAAGGCTGTGATCGGTTGCCGTTTGGTCCGTCGATCGGTGTGGAAAGCGAAAAGCATGAAGCGAACACGCCGACGGGGTTGAAGGTCGATGTGCACGTGCCGCAGCAGAGCACGCTGGAAGCGGGGGGATTGGCGGAGGCGGATGTGCGGAGTACGAGTGTGACGTTGCCCGAAGGGGTGCAGTTGAATCCGTCTTCGGCGAACGGGTTGCAGGCGTGCAGCGAGCAGCAGGTCGGTTTCGAAGGGCCCGCTGGGGTGGATCCGTTGTCGGCGGGTGCGCCTCAGCCGTTGAGGTTCTCGACCGGTGCGGCGGCTTGCCCGGATGCTTCGAAGGTGGGTGTGGTGCGTGTGCGGACCCCCCTGTTGGAACACGAACTGGTGGGCGCGGTGTATCTGGCGGCGCAGAACGCGAACCCGTTCGGCTCGTTGCTGGCGCTGTATATCGTTGCGGAAGACCCCTATTCGGGGATCCGTGTGAAGCTCGCCGGCGAAGCCAAACTGAACGGCCAGACGGGGCGGATCACCTCGACGTTCCTGAACACGCCGCAAGTGCCCTTCGAAGACTTCCAGCTGGAATTCTTCGGCGGGCCACGGGGGTCGGTATCAACTCCGCCGTCCTGCGGCACCTATCAGACTGGCGCGTCGTTTACATCATGGTCGAGCGTGGTTCCTGTGAACGTCCTCTCAAACCCGGGGGAATTCGAGATCACCTCCGGCGCGGGTGGCTCCTCGTGCGCAGAAGCGCAGGCGTTTTCGCCGTCGGTGGCAGCGGGTTCCACCGATCTTCAGGCGGGCGCGTTCTCGTCGTTTACGCTCCAGCTCACGCGTCCTGATGGCGATCAGGCGTTGAGCGGGCTCTCGTTGCGGCTGCCGGCGGGTGCGGCTGCGATGTTGGCGTCGGTAACCCCGTGTGCGGAACCGCAAGCCTCCAGGGGAGAATGTGGTCCGGAAAGCGAAATCGGGCAGGCCACGGCCAGCTCGGGCCTGGGACCGGACCCCTATACCGTGAGCGGGGGGCGGGTCTACATCACCGGCCCCTACCAAGGTGCGCCGTTCGGGCTCTCGATCGTCACCCCGGCGGTCGCGGGGCCGTTCAACCTCGGGAACGTCGTCGTGCGCTCGGCGATCAACGTCGATCCGCACACCGCGCAGGTCACGATCTCAAGCACGCTACCTACGATCGTGCAAGGCGTCGGGATGCCCAGCTCGGGCATCCCCCTGCAGCTGCAGCGCATCTACGTGACGGTCGACCGTCCCGGCTTTGAGTTCAACCCCACCAGCTGCGAACCCAAGCGCATCGAAGGAACCCTCAGCGGCGCACAGGGCGCCACCGCGCCGCTGTCGCTGCCCTTCCAGGTCTCTGGCTGTGAAAACCTGCCGTTCCACCCGACGCTGACGGCCACGACCGAGGGCAGGGCGAGCAAAGCCGACGGTGCGAGCCTCGACGTGAAGGTCACCTCCACGCCGGGGCAGGCGAACATCGCGAAGACCGTGCTGACGATCCCCGGCGCGCTGCCGGCGCGCCTGACGACGATCCAGAAAGCGTGCGTGGCCGCGGTCTTTGAAGCGAACCCCGGCTCCTGCCCGGAAGGGTCGGTGATCGGGCAGGCGATCGTGCACACCCCGGTGTTGAAGAGCCCGCTCACGGGCCCCGCCTACCTGGTCTCCCACGGTGGCGCGGCGTGGCCGGACGTCGAGTTCGTGCTCCAGGGCGAAGCGATCACGCTGATCCTCGACGGGCAGACAGCGATCAAGAACGGCATCACCACCTCGACCTTCAACACGGTGCCCGACGCGCCCGTGTCCTCCTTTGAAGCGATCCTGCCCCAGGGCCCACACTCCGCGCTGACCGCGAACCTCCCCGCCGCCGCCAACTACGACCTGTGCGGATCGAACCTCACGATCCCCGCCGTCATCACCGCCCAGAACGCGACCGTGATCACGCAGGCCACGAAGGTCACGGTCCTCGGCTGCGCCACTGTCAAGGACAGCAAACGCCTCACCCGCGCGCAGAAGCTCGCCGCCGCGCTGCACGCCTGCCGCAAAAAATACAAGCACGCGCCCCACAGACGCGCCGGCTGCGAACAGCAGGCCCGCAGACACTACGCGGCAAAAAAGGCTTCACACGCTGCTAGCTGATTCCGTCGAGCAGCTCGCCCGGCGAGGCGAGCTCGAGGCCGCGGGAGAGGATCACGATCGTCTCCAGCCGCGGCGAGCGCTTGCAGCGCTCGAGCAGGCTGATCTCGGTGCGGTGCAGGTCGCATATGTCAGCCAGGGCCTCCTGGGAGAGGCCCGCCCGTACGCGGTGTTGGCGGAGGTTCACGGCGAACTGCTGACGGACGCTCTCCATCGTCCAACTCTCACGCTACGCAGACGAAAGTTCCACAGACAAAACACCGTACGCTATGCCGACGCGTCATCGACCGGCGTGATCGTCGTCACCGGCAGCCCCATCCCCGAGATCTTGCTGGGGAGGTCGAGCTTCAGCCAGCGCGAGACCCGCGTGGGCAGCGTCGAGATGATGATCTCGTCGAAGCCGCGCAGGTTGATCGCGTCCTGCACCGCGGCCACCGGATCGGGGTCGCCCACGACGCCCTCCACCGCCGAGCCGGCCGCGTCGGATAGCTTCGGCAGGGCCACCTCGAGTACGTGCTGCGCCTCGCCCGCACTCTGGTCCTCGGCGTCGACGACCCTGTGCAGACCGTGGGCCGCGTTCGGGACGAGCAGCGTGAACGTCGTCGGCCCGCTCGACGCTCGCTCGCGCACCGCGTCGAGCAGCGGCTGGGTCGCGGCCGTCTTGTGCGCCACCACCAGGACTCTCGCGGGAACCTCAGAGGACTCCATGATCGGCACTCCCTTCTGGCTGCACGGTTGCTCTGGAGCCGCTCCAGCGCCGGCGGCGCCGCGCGCGCTCCCGTCAGTTCTACCCCAATCACAGGGCGCCGTGCGGGCTCGCCATGGCTACGCTGTCCGCGATGCGCATCGAGGTCAGCGACGAGTCCGTCGAAGTGCGCCTGGCCCCGTGGCAAAAGGCGCTCGGACTGCTCGGCAACATCCGCGTTGCGCGCGATGAGCTCAGCGACGTCCGCGTCGTCGAGGACCCCGTCCGGGACGCCATGTCAGCTGGCATCAAAGTCGGCCTGCGTCTGCCGTGGCTGTACTTCGTCGCCCGCACCATCCGTCTGGATGAGGTCTTCGTCGTGCGCCGTGGCGTGCCCGCGTTGTCGTTCGCGGTCGACGACGGCGGCACGCTGCGCAGGGTGCTCGTGAGCACCCGCCACGCCGAGGAGCTTGCGCGCGAGCTCCAGGGCGGCTGACCTACGTCGAGGATTCGGCGTTGCGCAGGCCGCTCAGCGTCCAGATCCCGAACAGCAAGATCAGGCCGAGCGCGCACGCGAACGCCAGCGCCGTGTGGTCGTGCACGCCCGAGATCAGACCGCGGCCGGCGTCCAGGAATGCCGTCGCCGGGTTGACGCTCGCCACCGAGTGGATCCATCCCCGCAGCAGCGCCAGCGGCACGTACACGGGCGCCAGAAACAGGATCAGGAAGACCGGGGTCTGCATCAGCGGGCCCGCCTGGATCGTGCGGAAGCGGAACGCCACGCCCGCCGCCCAGCCGTAGCCCACGAGCACCATCAGCGCCGCCAACCCATACAGGCCGAACAGGTCCACGCCGTCTCCCGTGATGCGCATGCCTGACACGAGCGCCACAGCCGTCACCAGCGCCAGCGTGATCGCAGCGCGCGACAGCGCCACGAGCGCGTAGCCGAGCGCGATCCCGCGGCGGTCCTCCGCCGCGAGCATCAGCCGCCGGGCGAAGCCGCTTTCGAAGTCGAACGCGAGCGTGAAGCCGGTGAACAGGCCCGAGAACATCGCCGACTGGCACATCACGAACACGAACTGGAAGGCCGTGTAGCCGGCCGGGAACGTGAAACCCGGGACTTTGCCCAGCGCCGACAGGCCGCCCGCGAAGCTCGCGAAGAACACCAGCGGGAAGATCAGCGACGGGAAGATCAGGTCCGCTCGGCGGATGTAGGTGTGCATGCCCCGCCACGCCACCGTCCATGCCACCCGCCACAGTCCGCCGTGGCTGTTCACGTTCGTCCGCCCTGAGTGTTCACGTTCGTCCGGCCCTGGGTGTTCATGTTCGCTGCATCCTCGTGCGCAACGCCGAAGTGGCCGCGATCAGGGCGATCACGCCAAGGACGCCCGCCACCGCGAAGCCGCGCCACAGCGCCATCGCGTCCCATCCATATATATAAAGGCTTCGAAACGCCTCGATCAGGTAGGAGATCGGGTTCCAGTCCGCGACCGTGTGAAACCAGCCGTTCCCCAGCAGGTTGCGCGGCAGGTTGCTCGAGGACAGGAACACGAACACGAAGAACAGCGGGAACAGGCCCTGCACTGCTTCGCCCGACCCCGTCCACAGCGCCGCCGCGCACCCCAGCGCGCCGAACGCCACCGTCGTCAGCGAGCCCAGCGCGATCACCACCAGCGCGCCGCCGAAGCCCGCAGCCAGGTGGGCACCCGCGACCAGGCCGATCAGGATGTAGGCCGCCGACTGCAGTGCCCCGATCGCCGCAACGCCCACGAGCAGGCCCGCGATCAGCGACACGCGCCGCAGGGGCGTCAACGCCAGGCGGTTGAAGAAGCCGCTCTCGATGTCCTCCGCCAGGTTGGTGCCGGTGTTGATCAGAGCGAACATCGCGCCTTGGATGAACGACACCGCGATCGCAAACGACACGTAGGAGTGGGTGGGGAAGCCCACCAGCTCGGTCGCCGCTTTCAGACCGCTCGCGTTGACCGCCAGCAGGATGATCGGGAAGAACACGATCGGAAACAGCTGAAACGGCTGTCGCAGCGTCTTTCGCACCGAGCGTCGCGCCAGCACGCTCACCTGCGTTGAGAGCAGGCTGTTCATGCGCTCGCGACTGCGGCCAGCGACTGGCCGCCCTCCTCCTCGTCCTCCTGATCGCCCGCGCCCTCCAGCGAGCGTCCCGTCTTCGCCAGGAACACGTCGTCGAGGGTGGGCGTATGCAGGCGCAGATCGGCGATCGGCAGGCCCTCCGCGTCGAGCGTGCGCACGATCTCCGCCAGGTCGCTCACCCCCTCGGGCAGGCGCGCCGCCACGCTGTTGGGCGCGGCCGCGCAGTCCTCCCCAAAACGGCGCAGGACGCTCGCCAGCCGCTCGCGGTCACCCGGATCCTGCGGTACGACTTCGACGCTCGGGCGTCCAATTTCCGCCTTCAGCGCCGCCGGCGTGCCCTCGGCGACGATCTTGCCGCGGTCGATGATGCCCACGCGGTCCGCCAGCACGTCCGCCTCCTCCAGGTACTGCGTCGTCAGGAACACCGTCACCCCGTCGCCCGCCAGACGCCTCACCTCGTCCCACAGCGCCGCCCGGCTCTGCGGATCCAGGCCCGTGGTGGGCTCGTCCAGGAACAGCAGCCGCGGACGGTGCACGAGCGCCAACCCCAGGTCGAGCCTGCGCTTCATCCCGCCCGAGTAGCCGCCCACCTTGCGATCGGCTGCGTCGGTCAGACCGACGCGCTCCAGCAGCTCGGTCGCGCGCTGCTCGCGCTCGGCCTTGCCGAGGCCGTGCAGCGCGCTCTGCAGCCGCATGTGCTCGCGCCCCGTCAGGAACGGATCGAGCGCCGACTCCTGCAGCGATGCTCCGATCGCCCCGCGCACCTCCGCGCCCTGCGTCACCACATCCAGTCCCGCCACGCGCGCCGTGCCGGACGTGGGCGGCAGCAGCGTCGTCAGCACCAGCACCGTCGTCGACTTGCCCGCGCCGTTGGGTCCGAGGAAGCCGTAGATCTCGCCTGGCGCCACCTCCAGGTCGATGGCGTCGACCGCGCGCACGCCGCCCTTGAAGTCGCGGACCAGGCCTTCGACCTCGATGCCGTTCTGGTCGGGGCTCATGCCGCCGCTCACAGCGCGCCCTCGGCGGCCGGCCGAGGCGGTCCCGGCCGCGGCGCGGGCGACGGCTCCACGCGCAGCAGCCGCGCTGGCATCCGCGGCAGCCACCAGTTCCAGCGGCCGAACAGCGATACCACCGCCGGCACGAACAGCGCGCGGATGATCGTCGCGTCCAGCAGGATGCCAGCCGCCAGACCCGTCGCCAGCACTTTGATTTCGGTCTCCGGGCCGGACGCCAGCGAGACGAACGCCAGGAACAGGATCAGCGCGGCGCTCGTCACGAGTCGCCCCGTGCGTCCGATCCCGCGCACCACCGCCATGTCGGTCGAGCCCGTCGCGTCGTATTCCTCGCGCATGCGCGCCAGGATGAACACCTCGTAGTCCATCGACAGCCCGAACAGGAACGCAAACACCATCAGCGGGATCCACGCCGTGATCGAGCCCGTCGCCGCGATCCCCCAGATCAGGCTCGAGCCGTGCCCGCGCTGCCAGACGAGCTCGAGCACGCCCCACGCGGCGGCCACGCTGATCACGTTCAGGATCACCGCCTTCAGCGGCAGCAGCAGCGAGCGGAACGCGCGCGCCAGCAGCACGAACGTGATCAACGCGATCAGCGCGATCATCAGCGGGAAGTTGCCGTACACCGCGTTGATGAAGTCCTCGTTCTGGGCCGCCAGCCCGCCCACATGGACTCCCGGTCCCTGGGCGCGTGCGGTCGAGCGCACGAGATCGAGCGTCGCGCGACCGCTCGCCGTCGAGGCGTCAGGCGTGGAGAACGCGTCGAGCACAGCCGCTCCCGGCCGCCGCCACTGCGGCGAGGCGGGCGCCACGGCGCCGTGCACGCCGGGCAGCGCCGCGAGCGCCTGCGCCACCCGCGCCGGGGAGCTCCCGCCGGTCACCAGCACCTCGTGCGGGAGCAGCACGCCCGAGCCCACACCCGAGCGCTCGAGCGCGATCAGGCCCTGCTTGGCGTCGCCTTCCTTGGCGATCGTGTTGACGTTCGATATGCCAAGCTGAAGGTTCGTCGCCGCGAGCACCAGCGCCGCGAGCAGCAGCGACGCGCCCAGCGCCGCGATCCAGCGCCGGTGCACGATCAACTGCGCCCAGCCGGTCCACGCGCGGCTGGCCTTGTCGTCGTCGCGAATGTGGGGCCAGTCCAGGCGCGGGCCGAGCTTGCTGAGGACGACCGGCAGCAGCGTCAGCGCAACGATCACGCTGATCAGCGGGATCAGCATGCCGCCGTAGCCGACCGAGCGCAGGAACGGAAGCGGAAGCGCCACAAGCGCGAGCAGTCCGATCGCCACCGTGGTGCCGCTGAACACCACCGCGCGCCCCGCCGTCTGCATCGCGCGCTCGATCGCAGCGTCGCCGCTTAGCCCGTGGGCGCGCTCCTCGCGCCAGCGCACGACGATCAGCAGCGAGTAGTCGATCGATACGCCCAAGCCGATCAACGCGATCAGGAACTGGACGATCGGGGACACTTCGGTGACCGTCGTCAGGCCCCACACCACCAGGAAGGTCGTGAGGATCGAGACGACCGCCATCAGGATCGGCACGATCGCCAGGAACGAGCCGAACACGAACGCCAGCACCAGCAGCGCTCCAAAGCCGCCCAGCAGCGCCTCCAGCAGCACCCCCGGCCCCTTGCCGCCGCCGCTCTGGACCGCCAGCGCGTCGAAGCCCGTCAGGTGGACCGGCGCGCCCGCGACGGTCGCGCCCGCGAGCGCCGCACTCGCGCGTTTCGCCGCTTCGGGGTTGTCTTCGAAGGCCTGTTTGGGGTCCGGCGGCGGGTAGGCGACGACGAACGTCGTGTGCCGGTCGCTCGACAGGAAGGCCGGGCTGGCGGTGCTCGCGTAGCCGGCCAGGCGCGTGCGGGGAAGTGCGCGCTCGAAGCGCGATTCGAGGTCGCGCAGTTCCTGCTCGACGGCCGCTGAGCTCACCGACGTGCCGGCCGGCAGCGTCACCACCGCCAGCAGTGGCGCGCCGTTGCCGCCCGTGCCGCGGAAGTCGCGCTGGATCTGCTGGTTGGTGATCCAGCCTTCCTTGCCCGGCACCGAGAATTTCTGTTTGAGCGATTTCGTCGCCGACCCCGCCGACGCCATACCCACCAGCGTCAGGATCACCCAAAACCCGACCACCAGCCGCTTGTGCGCCAGCACCGTGTGGGTGAGGCGCGTGAGGAACCCTTGGGGGGCGCTCGCCGCGTCGGCCTGCGAGGAGACCGGAGCATCGGATGTCGCGGTGGGCATTTCGCTTGCGTGGGGGGAGTCGGTCATGGGAGTCTCTCCAGTGATTCGCACAAGGAATGGTTCCGGGCAGAACAATCTACATCATAATCTTTTCCGCTGAAGTATGATCTCCCTGTGAAGATCGAGAACAACAGCGATCACCTGCAGCCGACCGACGGCTCCGAGCTCGGCTCCAGCGAGTGCGCGGAGGGCTCCTGGCCCGCCGGGCTGGTGCCCGCTTCGGTCGACGAGCAGGCGCTGTCCCCCGATTCAAGCACGCCCTTCCGCGCGGTCGGGTTCACCCTCTCCTCGAGCGGATACGCCGTCGCGCGACGCTTCCGCGAAACGCTCGCGCCACTGCAGCTCGAGCCGCGCGAGTTCGCGCTGCTGCGCGCGGTCAGCGCCGCCGAGGGCCAGTCCCAGCAGACGATCGGCGAGCGGTTGCGAATTCCCCCCAGCCGCATGGTCGCGTTCGTGGACGCGCTTGAGGCGCGCTCGCTGCTCGAACGACGGCACAACCCCCACGACCGGCGCACGCGCGCGCTGCACCTGACCCCGAGCGGACGGGAGCTGCTCGACCGTGCGTTCGCGCTCGCGGTCGGTCTCGAGACCCACCTGTGCGCGCAGCTCAGCGCCGGCGAGCGCGAGCAGCTGCTCGAGCTCCTGCAGCGCGTGGCCCTGCAGCTGGACCTCGCGCCCGGCGTGCACGCCGCGCACGTGCACCCCGCGCTCGCCGACGACTAGCCTCGCGCCGGCCGGCGGCTGAAAACTGATCGCGCGTAGACTCCTGGTTGTGGCCCTTCCACCCGGTCCACGCGCCCCCGCGCCGCTCAACCTCGCTCGGTTCGCGCGGCGCCCGCTCGACGTTCTGCTGCGCTGGCACGCGCGCTACGGCGACGTCTTCACGGTGCGCTTCACGGGGTTCGGCGCCGGGGTGTACGTCGCCGATCCGCTCGCCATCCGCGAGCTGTTCAGCGGCGACCAATCTGACCTGCGAGCTGGAGAGGCCAACTCGATCATGGAGCCCCTGCTGGGTCCCCACTCGGTGCTGGTGCTGGACGGGCCGGAGCACCTGCGCCAGCGCCGGCTGCTGCTGCCGCCGTTTCAGGGATCGCACGTGGGCGCCTTCCGCGAGATCATCTGCGAGGTCGCCGACCGCGAGGTCTCCAGCTGGCGCCCAGGCCAGCGGCTCGTGCTGCGCGAGCGCATGCGCGCGCTCACCTTCGAGGTCATTTGCCGCGCCGTCTTCGGCGTCACCGAGCGCGCCCGCGTGGAGCAGCTGCGCACCGCGCTGATGGCCGTCATCGACACGGGCACCGTGCTGCTCGCGACCACGCCGCTGCGCGCCGACCTCGGGCCGCTCAGCCCCGGGGGACGTCTCGTGCGCCGCCGCCGGGCGGCCGATGCGCTGCTGTATGAGGAGATCGCCGCGCGTCGCCGCGCCAGCGACCTCGATCGGCGCTCTGATGTGCTCTCGCTGCTGCTGTGCGCACGCGACGAGCACGGACACACGATGACCGACGTCGAGCTGCGCGACGAGCTCTTCACGCTGCTCGCAGCCGGCCACGAGACCACCGCCACAGGCCTTGCGTTCGCGCTCGATCTGCTGCTGTGCAACCCGCGCGTGCTGGGGCGGCTGCGCGACGAGCTGGCAGGGGATGACGACGCATACCTGGAGGCCACCGTCAAGGAGGTGCTGCGCCTGCGCCCGATCATCGACGCCGCGCAGCGCACGCTCGCCACGCCGCGCACCGTCGCCGGCTGGGAGCTGCCGGCGGGGGTGAAGGTCTACCCCGGGATCGCGCTCGTGCACCATCGTGCCGACCTCTATCCGCGCCCCTTCGCGTTCCGACCCGAGCGTTTCCTGGAGGACGGCGCCGAGTCCTATGCGTGGCTTCCGTTCGGCGGTGGCATTCGCCGCTGTATCGGCGCAGCCCTCGCGCAGGCCGAGATGGCTGAGGTGCTCAGGGTGGTCGTGGGGCGCGTCGAGCTCGCGCCCGAGCGTCCGCAGCCCGATCCAGTCGTCCTGCGCGGCGTCACGCTCGCGCCCAAGCACGGCGTGCCGGTGCGGGTCACGCGCACCAGCGTCGCGCGGCGAGCTGCGGCACGCGCCGAGCTCAGCGCCACCGCCAGCGCGTAGTCGAGCAGCGCGAGCGCAAGATCAACGCGGGACCGCCCCGGCGCTCGTAGCCCCTGCGCTCTGCAAAGGGCAGGTTCTCAAAGCGACGCGGGGCGGTCCCATCCCTCAGGGACCTCGCGTTAGGGGGGGCCTAGCGAGGCCCCGGTCCACTTTAGCCACCCGCTAGGTCTCGCAGTCCGCGCCTTGGTCCTCGTCGGATGCGAGTAGGGCTGCCTCTTCTTGCAGGATGCGGCAGCCCTCCATGAAGTGCCCACGTGCCGGCGGTGAGAGTCGCTCGAGGGTGTTTCGCACCGGCGCCAGCGCTACGTCGAGCCATCCCTCCATGGCATCGCGGTAGTCCTCGTGCACGCGCACGATCGTGCGCCTGCGGTCCTGCTCGTCCTCCGCGCGCTCGAGCAGGCCCGCGCGGCTGAGCTCTCCGACGATCGTGCTGGTGCTGGAGAGCAGCAGGCCGAGGCGCTTGGCCAGTTCACTGACGCCGATGGGTTCGACCGCCGCGACCGCCAGGAGCGCGGTTGCGTGGCGCTTTCCGAGCGACGCGCGTTCCATCGCGTCCCGCATCGGCATGGGGGCGGGAACTGCGCTCTTGAGGTCGTGGAGCGTGACAGGCAGCAGCGAGGTGAGCTCAGCGAGGTCGTCCTTGACACTCGCACGCATTTCGGTTTTGGGATTGCTCTTGACGGGCATGGTTCGTATGCTAGCCTACTTCGATCTGCGAACCATTCGCAAAAAGGACTGTTCGCTCTCCCACAGTATATCTGGAGGTCTGAAATGAGCTCGACGACATCGCAGCAGCGCAGGCTGGGAATCGTGGCGCGCGCAGGCAGCTGGGCCGGGCACCACCGGCGCCTCGTCCTGATCGGCTGGATCGTGCTGCTCGTCGGCTCGCTGGGCATCTCGCAGGCGGTCGGGACCAACTACAGCACCAACTTCTCGCTCCCGGGCACCGAGTCCCAGCGGGCGACGGACCTGCTGCAACGCGACTTCCCGGCCCAGTCCGGCGATTCCGACCAGATCGTGCTGCGCGCGCGCGAAGGACAGATCACCGACCCGACGGTGCACGCGCGGGTCGAACCGATGCTGAAGGCGGTCGCAGCGCTGCCTCACGTGACGGGCGTGGTCAGCCCCTACTCGCCCACCGGCGCGCACGCGGTGTCCACCGACGGGCAGATCGCGTTCGCCACCGTCAACTTCGACAAGCGCGCCAACGTCCTGCCCAAAGCCTCGATCGAAGAGGTCATCTCGACCGCCGAGCGCGCTCGTTCAAAGCAGCTCGAAGTGCAGCTCGGCGGCGAGGCGATCGAACAGGCACAGAAGCCATCGCTCGGAACCGCCACAGCGGTGGGGCTGCTCGCGGCCATGATCATCCTGTTCATCACCTTCGGCTCGCTGCTGGCGATGGGCTTGCCGATCGTGGCCGCGCTGCTGGGGCTCGGCACCGGTATCGGGTTGGCGGGACTGGCCTCGCAGCTCATCGGCGTGCCGAGCTTCGCGATCGAGCTCGCGGCCATGATCGGGCTCGGCGTGGGCATCGACTACGCGCTGTTCATCCTGACGCGCTTTCGCGAGAACTTCCGGGCGGGCGCCGAGCTCCAGCCGGCGATCGACGACGCCATGGACTCGGCCGGACGGGCGGTCCTGTTTGCGGGCGTCACGGTGATCATCGCCCTGCTCGGCCAGTTCCTGCTGGGCGTGAGCTTCCTGTACGGGCTCGCGGTGGCCTCGGCGCTGGCGGTGCTGATGACGATGCTCGCCGCCCTCACGGTCCTGCCCGCAGCGCTGTCGCGCCTGGGCGCGCGCATCGGGCGCCCGAGCCGCCGCGAGCGGGCGAACCCGCGGGAGCCCGGCGCTGCGCCGCGCGGCTTCTGGGCCTCGTGGGCCAACTCGATCCAACGCCACCCCTGGCCGGGCGCGCTCGCGGGGCTGGCGATCATGCTCGTGCTGGCGACGCCCGTGCTCGCGCTGCGACTGGGCAATAGCGACGCGGGCAACAACCCGCCCAGCGACACCACCAGGCAGGCCTACGACCTGATCGCCAAGGGCTTCGGCCCCGGCTCCAACGGCCCGCTGGAGGTCGTCGCGAGCCTCCCCCGCGCCGGCGACAGCGCGGCCCTGGCGAGCGTCGCGGGCACGCTGAAGGCGACGGCGAACGTGGCGAACGTCTCGCCCGCGCGCCTGAGCCCCAGCGGCCAGACGGCCGTGTTCAACGTCTACCCGCGCAGCGCGCCGCAATCGCTGGCCACGACCGAACTAGTCCACTCGCTGCGGGGAACCGTACTACCACCCGTTGCGCACAGCACCGGCACGACCCTGCTCGTGGGAGGCCAGCAGGCCACCACGGTCGACTTCACGGGCGTGCTGTCAAGCAAGCTGCCGCTGTTCATCGGCATCGTCGTGCTGCTCTCCGCGCTGCTGCTGCTCGTGGTGTTCCGCTCGCTGGTGATCCCGCTGCAGGCCGCAGTCATGAACCTGCTCTCGATCGGCGCGTCGCTGGGCGTGGTGGTAGCGATCTTCCAATGGGGTTGGCTGGGCAGCTTCTTCAACGTCAAGGGCGGCCCGATCGAGGCGTTCATCCCGGTGATGCTGTTCGCGATCGTGTTCGGCCTGTCGATGGATTACGAGGTGTTCCTGGTCTCGCGCATACACGAGGAGTGGGGACGCAGCAACGACGCCTCCTATGCTGTCAACCGCGGTTTGGCGTCGACCGGCCGCGTGATCACTGCCGCGGCCGCGATCATGATCTGCGTGTTCGCCTCCTTCGCACTGGGCGACGAACGCGTGCTGAAGCTGTTCGGGCTCAGCCTTGCAACGGCCGTGTTCCTCGATGCGTTCGTCGTGCGTAGCCTGCTGCTCCCGTCGGTGCTCGAGCTGCTGGACCGGCGCACTTGGGCCTTCCCCGCCTGGCTCGAGCGCCGCCTGCCGAAACTGGCCATCGACCGCTCGCCGGCGCCCACGGGCGGACAGATCAGGACGGGCGAGCCGGCGCTGGAAGGAGGCGCCTGAGCGATTCGAGTCCTCGCTCGGGGTCGGCGTGCACGATCAGCACAGGGACGCGACTGTGGTGCAGCGCGTAGTGGCTCACGCTGCCGAGCAGCACGGAGCGCAGCGCACCGCGTCCACGCGAGCCCATCACAACCAGATCATGATGCCCGGTCTTGATCTGGTGGATGAGCGCCGGTCTCACCGGCTTGCTGCACCGCACAGTGCTGAGCGAGACCTGATCGGGGACCCCGCTGCAGGCACTATCGGCCGCGACGGAGACCCTCAGCTCATTCGTGGACGAGCTACAGCAGCGAACCTCAAGATGACAAGAGTCGATCGACGGAGGTGAGGCCTCAGCGTTGAGGCGCGGGGGCACAGCGTCGCGCCGTGACAAGCGTGGCGAGCGTGCTCAGCCGGATTGGCCGTCCCAGGCGCTCATGGATAGCATGATTCTCGTTCATGAGGGCGTCGCGTTGGTCAGGTGAGAGTCGTGCCCAGAATGACATCGTGCCGAGCATGGCATTGAGCTCACCGGCGGTGTACTCGATCAGGGCTGGCACGGTTGCGAGCTGTAGATCCTCGAAGAGATCGGCTGCGTAGTCGCGTCCTATGTCGTAGCTCCCCAGCCAGGCCCAGGCGTCCGCGATGTTCTGATGGCGCTCCTGCACGCCCGCGATCGTGCAATCGAGGTCGCGGTAGGTGGGCCAGGTCGCAGCGATCTCTCCCGCGTGCCTGCGCAGCGCCGACAGTAGAGCCTCCTGATCATCGACGCTGCGCTGCTCCTGAACGCTGAAGTACTGGATGAGGGCAAGCGTCCCGTTGGGAGCGAGAGCCTCGGCGATCTTCCGCCAGCTTAGATCAGGATCAACCCAGTGGATTGCGGACGCCGAGAACACCGCCACATAGCTTTCGCCAGGTAGCGGCATGTCCTCGAGCCGCGCGTGGACGAACTCCACATCGCCCGCATCTTTCAGGTTCTCCTCGGCGACACGGATCAGTTGATCTCCCGGCTCGAGTGCGGTCACGCGCAGCCCTCGCGCGAGGAGGCTGCGCGTCAGCTGACCGGTCCCGCACCCAATCTCGAGCACCCGGTCACCATGCCTGATACCTGCCACCTCGCATGCCTGCTCGACGAGCGCATCGGGGTAGGTCGGGCGGTTGCGCTCGTACTCGCCCGCAACTTCGTTGAAGACCTTGCCGTAGCTCCGTGCGAGCGTCCCGTCGCTCATGCCCGAAACGTACCACCCGCCTGTCGCGGGCTAAGCGCTCTGCGGCACGACATCCCGGACTGGAGCGCGTACGCCCTGGAGAATGATCGCCAGGTGGCGACGCCAGTCGGCACCACCGGGCTTGTAGTACATCGTCGAGGTGATTCCACACATCATCATTCCGAAATCCTCGAAGGTGAAGTCGTCTCGGACGACACCGGCACTGATTGCGCGGCGGATGATCCTGGTGACGACCGCAGCCAGAACTGCCTTCTGCTCCTCGATGCCCTCCCACTCGAGCTGGTTGGAACCCATCATCGCCAGCTGAAAGCCAATGTCTCCCTCGACCGCTTCGGCAGAGCGGCGCATGATCGTCTCGAGCGCGTCCCGCGGGTCTACGGTGTCCTCGGCGAGCTTCGCGATCGCCGCGAACTCCTGGAAGCGGACGCGCACCATCTCGGTCAGTAGCGCCTCCTTGGTCGGGAAGTGGCGGTAGACGGTGCCGATCCCGACGCCGGCGTGCGCGGCGATCTCGTCCATCTGCGCTTCAGGGCCGTCGCGTGCGAACAGCTCGCGGCCCGACGACATGATCCGCTCGCGGTTGCGTCGGGCGTCGGCTCTGAGTGTGTGCTGATCGGTGGACATGACCTTGACAAACGGAATCTTAGCTCCGTATGCTGCTATAAGCAAGGGGAACCGTAATTCCGCTTCCGGATCATCCTCCCCCATTCACTCCCGAGAGGACAGCATGACCACGACCGAGACCCAATCTGGCGGCACAGCGATGGGCTTGCGTTCGCGCAGGGCAGCTGCCGACCTGACCTCCCAGCGCGGCAAGAACCTTGCCCTGATGCTCTTGGCGATGACGCAGTTCGTGGTGGTGATCGACGCGTCGATCGTGAACGTCGCGCTCCCGTCGATCGGCGCCCACCTGCACTTCTCTCGCGATGACCTCTCGTGGGTCGTGAACGCCTACACCCTGACCTTCGGAGGGTTCCTGCTGCTCGGCGGACGGCTGGCCGACCTGCTCGGGCGCCGCCGGATGTTCATGATCGGCCTGGTCGTCTTCTCGCTCGCCTCGCTCGCCGGCGGCCTGGCCCAGTCCGAGGCATGGCTGATCGCCGCGCGTGCGGTTCAGGGCCTCGGCGCGGCGATCGTCTCGCCGGCGGCGCTATCGATCATCACGACTACGTTCGCCGAAGGCGCCGAGCGCAACCGCGCGTTGGGCATCTGGGGTGCCGTCGCCGGCGCCGGGGGTGCCGCCGGGGTCCTGCTGGGCGGCATTCTCACGAGCGGGCTGAGCTGGCGCTGGGTGCTGTTCGTGAACGTCCCGATCGGCATTGCCTCGGCGATGCTCGCCCCCCGGCTGTTGCTCGAGAGCAGATCAGAAGATGGCACTGAAGGCTTTGACATCCCCGGGGCCGTGACCGTCACGGCGGGCCTCGCGCTGCTTGTTTACACGGTGGTCGACGCCGTCAACGTCGGGTGGGGCTCGACCAGCACGCTGCTCAGGCTCGCCGGGTCGGCCTTGCTGCTCGCGGCGTTCGTCGCGATCGAGCGCCGGCAGCGCCACCCGCTGCTGCCATTTTCGATCTTCCGCCTGCGCACGCTCCGGGGATCGGACATCGTGGGCCTGCTGATCGGCATGTCTCTCTTCTCGATGTTCTTCTTCATCTCGCTCTACCTGCAGGACGTCTTGCACTTCTCGCCGATCAAGACCGGGCTCTCCTATCTTCCGCTCGCCGTGGGCATAATCATCTCGGCCGGAGTCGGCTCGCAGCTCGTTACGCGGATCGGCTTCAAGCCGATCCTGATCGGAGGTCTGCTGCTGATCGCAGGCGGTCTGGTGTGGTTCTCACAGGTCCCCGCACCTGGCGGGTCTTTCAGTGCCGATGTGTTGGGGCCGTCGCTGCTCGCCGCCTTCGGCCTCGGGTTCTCGTTTGTGTCAGTGACCATTGGCGCCGTCACGGGGGTCAAGCCGCATGAGGCCGGCCTTGCCTCGGGACTGATCAACACCTCCCAGCAGGTCGGCGGCGCGCTCGGCCTGGCGATTCTCGCGACCGTCGCCAACAGCCGCACTCAAGCGCTGCTGAGCGGCGGCGTGCACCCCTCCGTAGCTCTCACCAAAGGGTTCGACCGCGCCTTTCTCGTCGGTGCGAGCTTCGCTGTCGTCGGCGCGATCCTCGCGGCTGTCCTGATCTCCTCGCGCGACAGCCGCGAGCAGGCGGAGGCCGCGAGTCGCGGCGAGCTTGAGGCGGTACCTGCCTGAAGCCGGAGGCACCCGTCCAACCGGAATGACTCCTGCTGGGGGGGAGGAGACGGTGGCTACGAACGCTTGACGTTACCTCGGCCACCCGAGGGGGGGCGATGCGCCTCCCTCCTCTTGGCGAATAACGTGTCCAGCTGCTACGTCTGGACCGCGAACACCGTCCAGGGTCCGGGGATACCTCTGAGCTGGTGTTCTCCTCGATCGGCAAGGATCTGATCGGAGCCGACGATGAGGTCGCGGACGGTGCTGCTGACCAGTACCTCTCCGGGCCCGGCGAGGCCGCTGATGCGCGCACCGATGTGAACCGCAAGGCCGCCGACGTCGTCATCCCCGAGCAGCTCGCACTCGCCGGTGTGCAGGCCGGCGCGAATGTCGACGTTGAGCTCGCGGAGCGCATCACGGATGGCGATGGCGCTGCTGATGGCGCGACTCGGACCGTCGAACGTGGCGAGCATTCCGTCACCGAGCGACTTGACGAACCGCCCCCGGTAGCGCTCGACCTGCTCGCGCACGAGCGCATCGTGCCTCTCGAGCAGCGCGCGCCAGCCGCTGTCGCCCAGCTTGGCGGCGCGCTCGGTCGAACCGACAATGTCGGTGAACAGCACTGTCGCCAGCACGCGGTCGCTGAGAACTGGTCGTCGGACACCCGTCAAGAACTGCTCGATCTCGTCGGCCGCGTGGCCATCCGGCTGGATCTCGACGTATCGTGCGCCTCGGACGTGCGCCGCCGCGTAGCGGGAGTGGCGTTCGTCGATATATGCGTCGCTCGCGCGGTGCAGCACCAACGTCGGGCACTGCACGCTCGGAAGCGCGTCACGCACATCCACCTCGCCAACCATGGCCAGCGAGGCCGCGGCGGCATCCGGCGTCATCGACAAACGCCGGTGGCGCGCGAGGAGGCGTCGTCGTTGCTCATCGTGACCGGCGAACCCGCCCCACGGCTGCTTCGGTGAGCTGCTGGCCCAATACTCAACGACCGCCTGGACCAGCGCTGCGCGCTCGTCGACGCTCTGCGCCCACTCGTAGCCCGGCCCGCGGACCACGCGCGGTGTCGGCGTGATCAGCACCAGTCCGCGAAGGAGATCCGGATGCGACGCCGCAAAGAGCACCGCCAAGGCACAGCCCTCGGCAATCGAGATCAACGCCGGCTGGTCACAGTCGGCGGCATCGAGCACCGCACGAACATCATCGATCTGCTCCTCCAGCGGCGTGGCCCCTGCGATCCCGCCGGACATCCCAGCACCGCGTCGATCGAACTGGATCAGCCGCGCGAACGAGGCCAGCCGTGTGAGAAAGCGTGCTGACGGCGGCAGCTCCCAGTCGAGTTCAATGTTCGAGAACCACCTCGGCACCACCAAAACGTCGAGCGCCCCTTCCCCGGCCACTTGATAGGCGATCTGCAGATCGCCACTGCGCGCGTACCGCGTGGGCACCTCCATCATGCACGCATCGTATGCCTGAGCAGACCGACCAGTTGGACCCGCCGTCCGTCAACCACGCCGGGCGCAGGCACGGACCTTGTGTTGTTCCACGGCGACCAGATGAGCGCTCATGACGCGAGTCCCGCCGTGCGCGGAAAGTAGGCGCCGCCCGCGTGGCTGTCGACACGCCTGAGTTGGCGTCCGTTCCGGTAGCGAGAGCGGCGTTCGGCGAGACGCTCGCATCGACTCGGAAGCAGTCGCGTCTGCCTGGCCGTGACTCCCTCGGCGGCGTGTTGCTGGCCTCTGAGGGTGTTTCGAGCGTGGTCTTCGCGTCTTTTTCCCTGTGGCGCAGCGGGCGAGTACGGATACATGCGCTCGCCGAGATCGAGGAAGCATCCGACATGCCGGCCGTCCTAGGGGCCGAGCTGCTCGCGGCCGGCGCATACTGGCGAGCTTGGCAAACCCTGCCGGTCACGATCGCCCCGCGCCGAGGGCAACCCAGGTCGAGCGTCCCCTAGCACTGGCGGACGTTCGGCAGCGCACGTCGCTTATCACAGGCGGCCCCCGCACAGCCACCAACCCGCCAACGCGCTCCTCAACTACCTCTACACGCTGCTCGCGGCCGAGACCACCCTCGCCTGTCACGCCATCGGTCTCGACCCCCGCGTCGGCATCTTCCACCGAGACCGCGACAGACCCGACCAAACCGGCCTCGCCTTCGATGTCATGGAGGCCGCTCGCCCCGCCGTCGACGCCTATGTCCTCGCGCTCCTCACCCGGCGGACCCTATCCGCGGGCGACTTCGCGGAGATCCGGCAAGGCGCGTGCCGCCTTTGTATGAGCACAGCCGGCCAGCTCGTCGAAACGCTCCCAGCCTGGCGCGAGCAGGTCGCACCCAATGTCGAGCGGGTCGCGCACGCTCTCGCTCGTGCGGGACGCCGCACCGCGCGTCGCAAGACGCCGCTTATACGCTCAGCACTCGACGGCACAAAGCCCGAGGACGAGTCTCAGCTCACCTGCGCGAGCCGACAAAGGCCGAGCGCTGGCGGTCCCTGTGGATCGTGCGTCTCCTCGACCACACGCCCGAGGTGGCCGCCCGGCGTGCGGAGGGCCGTATCGGCGAACGGCTGAAGCCGACCGGGAATCGGCGACTTCCGCGGGCCTGGGGGCCGTAGCGACCGCGTTCGCCGACGTCGGGGTGCCGGCCGAGTCCCGGGCCGGAGCTCGTCAAGGGTACGCGCAGCTCAAGGGAAACGATCAAGGCCGGAGGGATATGCCGACGGCTTGCTGGACACTCACAACGCCAACCGGAATCTAACTGCAACGTGTACCTGGCAGCGGCCCCTCGGGCTCGCTGAACCGTTTTCGCGTCCAGACGCCTCTTATGTGCGTGTCGGCGTTCGATCGACCTGAACGGGGAGGCTTTCATGACCACTATCACCGTCTTGCTGCGCAGAACAACATCCACGTGCCTGGCCGTGTTCGGCCTCGCCGTCCTTGGCCTGTCGGCCACGGCGTCGGCGGCGCCGACGTTCACGTTCAACGTGGCGGCTGTGCCGATCCCGGGCTTCCCTCACACCGGCGACATCCTTGGTGCAGGCGCGCTGGCCGAGGCGCATGTAACCATCATGGGAAGCGAATACGATGGCGATCCACCGCCGGTGATCGGAGGCAGGTTGTTCGTGCCGGCCGGCGTGATGTTGCACCCGCAGGGCTTCGCCACCTGTTCTTCGGCGACGCTCGAAAAAGCCGGTCCGATCGGTTGCCCGAAGGGCTCGGCAGCGGGCCCCAAGGGCTCTGGTCTCGGCGTCGTGAGCTTCGGCGGCGAACGCGTGCCCGAGACGGCATCGGTGCAGTTCTTCTTTGCTCCCGGAGGCGGGCTCGAGATGTTCATCGATGGCCGCACCCCGGTCGTGGTCGAAATGATCACGCCAGGTCACTTCGTGAGCGCTCCTGCGCCGTGGGGCCTTGAGTTCATCGACCAAATGCCCTTGATCGAAACCGTGCCCGGCGCTCCAGACGGGTCCGTCCTGGAAGGCACCATCAGCCTTGGCGGCGCTTACAAGCGGGGCAAGAACACGATCTCCTACATCACGTTGCCGAAGAAATGCTCGCAGGGTGGCCTCCCGTTGAAGGCGGAACTGAGCTTCCTCGGCGGCGCGACCGCGGAAGCCTCGTACAAGATGCCGTGCCCCAGGAAATAGCCTCATGGGAGCCCGGTCTCGTGACTGACATGTACACCTCATCCTGGCCCAGCGAGCAGGTCGTAAGCGCCGCTCGGCAGGGCGATCCCCGCGCGATCGCACTGCTGCTCGACGGCTCACATGCCCACGTCAAACGCTTCGCTCTGACTCTCTGCTCGACGCCCGAGGACGCCGAGGACGCGGCGCAGGAGGCTCTGATCGTGCTGTACCGGAAGATCGGGACGCTTAGGGCCGCCGCCGCGCTCGCGTCGTGGATGTTTCAGATCGTGCGCAACGAGTGCATCCGCAGATCGCGCCTGACGTTTCGCAGGCAAACCTCCGCCGAGCTTGCCGAACTCTCCGCCGAAGACGCCGCTCTGGCCCGCCTGGAAATCGAGCGGATCGTCGAGGCGATCGCGGGACTACCCCCCGAGCAGCGCGCGGTGCTCGTCCTACGCGACGTCCAGGGTCTATCGGGAGCCGCAACTGCTCAGGCCGTGGGCCTCAGCCGTGGTGCGATGAAATCCCGCCTGCATCGCGGGCGCGAGACGCTCCGCTCAGAACTGAGAGCACCAAGCAACGCGACCAGCGGCGGAGGTTCCGAGGATGCCTAACCCCGACCGAAGCGCTCTCTCTCCCCACGAAAAATGACGCGGTTCCGGGCCGCTTGAGGAACCTTCCCCGGCTCGCCTTGCGGCGCTCCGGCTTGGGTGGCGCGGCCTCACACCTCAATGGCCTCGCTCTTCGCGGCTCGGTTCCGCGTCGCGAGCAACATAGAAAGGCCTCACGGCAGGTGCAAGCGGGCTTCCTGCAGTTTGCGAGAAAATGTGGCGTGAGCAATGCTCACGCAGCCCCGTAATTCACGAGAGAGCCTCCGAGACGGGGATCTACCAACTCAGAACGGCAACGAGGACATTTGCCAACAGCCGGACTCCCATTGCCCCAACGGCGATCGACGTCACGATCGAGCCGTCCCATGCGGACGACGACCGCGCATCGAGAGTTCTCCTTTTCACCGAAAGCGAGCGCCTCGCTGGCCGATGGGCGCCAGTGTTCGTGCTCGTCCCTTGGGCAAGTCTCGATCGCGACGGTCGGTGCGCCTGCTCGGATCGCGAAGGAGAAGCCTGCGTGACGAATCCCCGTCCTGCCGTGGCGGACGGCCGAGCGCGGTCGCGTCTATCGTGAGGCGACTCGCATGTCGGGGACTGAAGCCGGATACCGCCATTCAGCCGCTACGAGGAGACACATCATGAGCACCCCTGAGACACCACTGCAGGCCGCGCTCTCCGTTGGGAGCTGGCGCGTCGACGAGCGGGCCGGACAACTCGGCTTCAAGGTCAAGACGATGTGGGGCCTGTCGACCGTGAAGGGCCGCTTCGAGCGGTATGAGGGCGAGCTGCAGATGACGCCCGACGGCGCCAGAGGGACCCTGCGCATCGACGCGGCGAGCCTCAACACAAAGAATCGCAAGCGCGACACGCATCTACGCTCGGCTGACTTCTTCGACGTCGAGCAGCACCCCACGGTCTCCTTCGAGCTGAGGAGCGCCACGTCGGGCAGCCCGCTGTTGACCGTCAAGGGCGAGCTCGAGGTCGCCGGCAAGCCGGTGTCGCTCGAATTCCCGGTCACGCTGGAGCGACTCGACGGCGATCGCGCGCGCCTCGTAGGCGAGGTCTCGGTGACGCGCGACCAGGCCGGCCTCACGTGGAACCGCATGGGCATGATGGGCGAGGTCGCAGATCTCAGGGCGGACGTCGTGCTAGTGAGGAGCGGCCCCGGAGCGCCTGCCGCGCAACCGCCCTCCGCAGGCTGAAGAAGATGCACGGGGGCAGCGTTGTCCGCGTCGAGGTGCCGATCGCACTGCTCTCCTCGACCGCAGCCGCCTGATCACCCCGCGAGAAGCAGTCGCATGACTCAAGAGAACGCGGACGCTACGAGTCAGGCTCCTGCTCGAAATGCACCGGTACTACCGAAAGGATGAGCATGTCCACGCAGAGCAAACCGAGCATCGTCTTCTGCCACGGCATCTGGGCCGACGGTTCGTGCTTCAGCAAGCTGATCCCCCCACTGCGCGCCGAGGGGCACGAGGTGGCCGCCGCCCAATACAACCTCGACTCAGTCCAGACCGACGTTGATAGCGTAATTCGCACGCTCGGACGAGTCTCCAGCCCTTCCATCCTCGTCGGCCACTCCTATGGCGGCGCCGTCATTACGGGTGCTGGAACCGACGACCGCGTCGTCGGACTCCTCTACATCGCCGCGCTCGCGCCGGATGAGACCGAAACCCTGCAGGGCCAGCAGGACAAATTCCCGGCCACCGACGTGTTTCAACAGATCGAGGTCGCGGACGGCCGGGTCTGGATGCTCCCGCACGGCATCGAGTACTTCGCGGGCGACCTGGCCGAGGAGGAGAAGCAGATCGTGTGGGCGACTGCGACGCCGCCCGCCGCGGACCTGTTCAGCGAAAAGGCCCCGGGGGTCGCCTGGAGGACGAAGCCGAGCGCCTACATCGTGGCCACGCGGGACCACGCCGTCAATCCCGAGCTGGAGCGGTTCTCCGCCGAGCGCATGGGCGCGACGACGTACGAGGTCGAGAGCAGCCACGTCCCGATGCTCTCGCACCCCGACATCGTGCTCGACGCGATCCGCAACCTCGCGACCGCCGTCCAGGAGTCGGCAGCCGCTGTCGCGTAGCCCGGCGAGACCGAGCATTTCGGCGCTGGAGGCCGGGATGGGCGACGACGTGATCACCGGTTCCGACGGCAGGCCGCGCTGTGTCTGGGCCGGAGCCGGTGACACCGCGCTCGGCCGCTACCACGATGAGGTGTGGGGTACGCGCACCTACGACGACTCGGCGTTGTTCGAGGCGCTCACCCTGGGTGTGTTTCAGGCCGGGCTCAGCTGGTCAATCGTGTTCGGCAAGCGGGACGCGTTCCGGACGGCCTTCCAGGGCTTCGACGTCGCGCAGGTCGCGGCGATGACGGAGCGGGACATAGACCGGCTGGTGCAGGATCCCTCGATCATCCGTAACCGTGCCAAGATCCAAGCCACGGTCGAGAATGCGCGCGCGATGAGGTCCGCGTCGCCCAGCCTTACCGCGCTCGCGAGGTCGCACGAGAGCACCCGCAAGCGCGCGCCGCGATCCGTCGCAGACCTCCCCACCTCGACACCGCCGGCGGACGCGTTCGCCAAGCAGTTGAAGTCACAGGGATACCGCTTCGTGGGACCCACGAGCGTGTACGCATTCATGCAAAACGTCGGCGTGGTCAACGACCACATCCACGGCTGTTTCCGAGCCACCGACTACACCCAACGTCCAACCACGACCCGGTGCCGCTCCAGATCGCCGTCGGCCTGAACATCATCAACGCAAGCACATGTTGGAGTGGGGACGGACGACTCCTCGTGACCGTGCCCCAAACCGACCGCGCAGGCCAGCGCACTCGGGGCGTCGGTGAGGCTCGCACCACGGGAGGGACCCGCCGGGTGGCGAAGCGTCACTACCCCGGACGGCGGAGAGATAGCGCTCTAGGCAGACCAAGCGCTAATCCCGGTTGCCGCGCAGACGAGGACCGCGACCGGCGAGCGGTCCTCAGATCTCGTAGACCTCCTCGTACTCAAGGGTCATGAGTCCCTCGACCACGAAGGGGAGGGCGCTCATGCGCTCCCGAATCGCGTCCATGCTCTCGCCTTCGACGATGATGACCACTCCAGGGCCGGCGGCGCGCCGGTAGAGAGCCTTCATCACTCCCTCGGCCTTGAGCTGCTCAACGACGCGTGCGCATTACCGTGGGCGCTTGAGTCCGGTCGCGAGGTCTTTCGTTCAGCTTTCTTTCACGTTGACCCGTCAGGATGAGGCTATGCGTTTGCTGGTCGTCGACGATGAGGCGGCTGTGCGCGAGGCGCTCGCGCTTGTGCTCGACCTGAGCGGATTCGAGGTGAGGACGGCGGCCGACGGGCGTGAGGCGATTCGCACGCTCACGCGCGACTCCCCCGACGCGGTGATCCTCGACGTGCTGATGCCGGGCCTCGACGGCTTGGAGGTTTGTCGGCGGATGCGCGCCACTGGCAATCGCACGCCCGTGTTGATGCTGACCGCGCGTACGGAGGTGAGCGAGCGGGTCGCGGGCCTGGAGGCCGGCGCCGATGACTACCTGGCCAAGCCATTTGCCCGTGAGGAGCTGGTCGCTCGCCTGCGAGCGCTGTTGCGGCGCACCGGCTGGGAGGGTGACGACCGGCTGCTGCGCTTCGAGGGTCTCGACCTCGACCCGCTCGCGCACGAGGCGCGCCGCGACGGGCGCCTGCTGGAGCTCACGCGCACCGAGTTCCTGCTGCTCGAACTGCTGCTAGACCATCCCCGGCAGGTGCTTACCCGCGCGACGATCTTCAACCGCGTGTGGGGCTATGACTTCGGGCCCGCGTCGAACTCGCTGGAGGTGTATGTCGGCTATCTGCGGCGCAAGACCGAGGCTGCCGGGGAGCCGCGCCTGGTGCACACGGTGCGCGGGGTTGGCTACGTGCTGAGGTCCGCGGAGCGATGAGCTTTCGCCGGCGCATGGTGCTGCTCGCCGCCGCGGCGGTCGCCGCGGCGGTCGTACTCGCGTCGGTCGTCGTGTATGTCGTGACCGGTGATGAGTTGCGCGGGCAGATCGACTCGAGCCTGCGCGAGAAGCTGACACCCGGCCAGCCGCAGTCGGTGCAGATCAAGACCACGAACCTGAACCCGAGCGAACGGGCAAAGCTCGAAAAAGCGGCCGGGGTGCTCGCGCGCACGTCAAAGACACTCAATGCCAGCCCCTCGCCGAACACCGTATATCGGGGAAAGGTCTCGACCGAAGAAGCCTCAGGGCACGGCTTCGCGACCTCGATCCACACGCAGGGAGGGCAGATCTCTGGCTCCTCGGCGCCGGTACCCCTTCCCAACCTGAGGGCACTCGAACCGAGCTCGGCCGCAATCGGTCCGGGATCGCCCCTGTTTGGGGGGGTCACGCATGGCCCCGGCGGCGCCGGGACGGCGATCAGCGTCGTGCTGCCCTCCCAGGGGTTCGGGGGCGCGAGCGGGTACGCGCAGCTCACGCTGCCGGGCGGCCGCGTGCTGGACACCGGCGGGCCGAGGGCGCTGCCGGTCACGGCCTCCACTCGCGCCGTCGCCTCAGGCAGGCGCACGGCGTTCTTCAGCGATGTGACGGTGGCCGGCACACCAGAGCGCGTGTTCACCGAGCGCGCGTTGGGGGACGGCGTGTGGCAGGTCGCCCTGCCGCTGACTGACGTGAACAGCACTCTCAGACGTCTGCTGCTCGTGCTGGCGGCGGTCAGCCTCGGCGGCGTGCTGCTCGCCGCGGCGCTTGGACTGCTCGTCTCGCGCGCGGCGCTGATACCCGTGCGCCGTCTGATGGGCGCCACAGAACGCGTCGCCAGGACACAGGATCTCGCCCATCGCATCCCGGCCGGCGAGGAGGACGAGCTCGGACGGCTGGCGGGGAGCTTCAACACGATGCTCGCAGCGCTGGAGCACTCGCGCCTGGCCCAGCGTCAGCTGGTCTCCGACGCCTCGCATGAGTTGCGCACGCCGCTGACGAGCGTGCAGGCCAATCTCGACGCGCTCGCGATGGGCGAGCGGCTGCCCGCGCGCGATCGTGAGCGCGTGGTCGCCGCCGCGCAGGCGCAGCTGCGCGAGCTGACCGTGCTCGTCGGGGATCTGGTCGATCTGTCCAAGACCGAGGTCGAGGAGGTCGAGGTCGAGGACGTGCGGCTCGATCTCGCCGCCGCCGGCGCGCTCGAGCGCGCAGGGCTTCATGCGCCCGAGTGTCGCTTCGTGCTCAACGCCGAGCCCTGCCTGGTACGCGCCGCGCCCGCGCGCCTGGATCGGGCGATCGCCAACCTGCTCGACAACGCGTGCAAATGGAACCCTCCCCCGCCAGCGGGACCCGTCGAGGTGCGCGTGCGCGACGGGCGTCTCGAGGTGCGCGACCACGGCCCGGGGATCGCCGCGGAGGATCTGCCCCGCGTGTTCGACCGCTTCTACCGCTCCCCGGAGGCCCGGGGGCGTCCCGGCTCGGGTCTCGGGCTGGCGATCGTCAGACAAACGGCCGAGGCTCACGGCGGCTCGGTACACGCGACCAACGATCCCGTCGGCGGCGCGCGGCTGACGCTCGAGCTTCCGCCGCTCCAGATGAGCGACGCGGAGCTTGGCGCAGCCAAGCGCGAGGCTCCCCCAACTTCCGAGGCGGTTCAGGAAGTTCCTCGGCTCCTCTAAGGCGATTCTCAGGTTGACGCGGTGTGATGTGCGTGCCGCCGCGAGCGATCGGCGATCGCGCGGCGGCACCATCGATCAGCGATCGACCCACTAAGGAGCCCCCGTGTCCCGCCGTCCCCCGCTCGTCCCGCTCAGCGTCCTGGGTGTCGCGGCGGCAAGCCTCCTTCTGGCTGCGTGCGGGGGATCCTCCTCACCCACGTCCTCCACGTCCTCCGCGGCTACCGCGGGCAACAACGGGCTGGACTTCTCCAAGTGCATGCGCGAACACGGCGTCAAGAACTTCCCCAACCCCGAAATCGGCGCGAACGGCGCGACGAGCTTCCATCGTCTGGGCCCCGGCGCCGTGAGCCCCCAGACGATGGAAGCCGTCCAGAAGGCGTGCAGGCGCTTCCAGCCGGGAGGAGGGGAACCGAATCTGACCCCGCAGGAAAAGGTCGCGCGCGAAGAAGCGGTGCAGAAGTTCGCGAAGTGCATGCGCGAACACGGGATCAAAGTCGAAGCCTCGAGCGCCAGCGCCGGTGGCAACATCAGGATCGGGATACACGTGGGCCCGGGCAGTGGCGGACCGAACCCTGGAAGCCCTACCTTCCAGGCCGCCCAGAAAGCCTGCCAGGGCCTGATTCCGTTCACATCCAAGTTGGGCGGCCCCCAACCGGGCGGCCCCCGCGTAGGCGGCCCCGGCGGGCCGAGCAAAGACACTGGGCACGGCGGGGAAAGCTCCGGCGGCGTCCCGGCGCAGGCCGGCGGCTGAGGCGTGGGCTCACGCCGCTTGAGATGAGCGACGCCGAGCTTCGCGCGGCAAGGCGCGATAGTCCCCAAACCTCCGGTGCCGTTCAGGAAGTTCCTCGGCTCCTCTAAGGCGACTCTCAGGTTGACCCGGTGTGATGTGCGTACCGCCGCGAGCGATCTGAGATCGCGGCGGCACCATCGAGCAGCGATCGACCCACAAAGGAGCCCCATGACCCGCCGTCCCGCACCCTTCCCCACCGCGCCCGGCGTGCGGCGGTCGCCGCTACCCGTGCTCGCCGTGCTCGGCGCGATCGCCGTGAGCCTGATCCTGGCCGCCTGCGGGGGGTCCTCGCCCGCGGCGGGCGCTGCCGGCAACGAACAGGCCACGGAAGAAGCGAAGATCGCCGACTTCGCCAAGTGCCTGCGCGAACACGGCATCAACGCCGAAGCCGTCTCGCCTGGCCCCGGCGGCGGTCACGGACTTAAGGTATCTCCCCGGTCAGGCGGACCGCACGGACCTCAACAGTTCGAAGCGGCGGAAAAGGCCTGCCAGCGCTACCAGCCCAAGGCGCAGAAGGTGAACCTCTCCCCGCAGGAAAAGGTCGAACACGAAGAAGCGGTGCAGAAGTTCGCCAAGTGCATGCGCGAACACGGGATCAAAGTCGAAGTCTCCACACAGGGTGGCGGCGTGAGAATCGGCATACACCCGCATCCGGGCGCCGAAGGCGGGCCGAACCCCGAAAGCCCGGCGTTCCAGTCCGCTCAGCAAGCCTGCCAAAAGCTCCTACCGTTCAAGGGCGGCGGCCCGCGCCCGGGCGGTCCGCCGAGTACGAACAAGTCAGGCAGCAAGAGCGGGCAAGCCGGCGGCCTCGCCCTCAGCGCCGGCGGCTGAATGATGGAGCCTCCGCGCGTGGAGGAGCCGCACGAGGCGGCGACCGAGACCTGGGTGCCCGACGGCGCCGCGTCCTGCGACACCGACTCGCCGAGCGCCGCCTCCAACACCCGCCGGCGGCGCAGGCTGGCCGCCGGTGGGGCGGTGCTGCTCGCCGCGGCGGCCGTCGCGGTCGTCCTGACCGCGGAGTCCGGGTCCGCCGGCGAGCACGCCTCGGGCAACGGCGTGCCGCCCGGCGAGACGACGACCACGGTCGCGCGACGCACGCTCACCGAAAGCTCGACCGTCGATGGCACCCTGGGCTACGGCAGCACCCTGGAACTGTACGACCGGCTGTCGGGGACGTTCACGTGGCTGCCGGCGGTCGGCGCGGCGATCGGCCGGGGTGGGACGCTATGGCGGGTGAACAACGAGCCCGTGGCGCTGATGTACGGATCGGTGCCGGCGTACCGCACCCTCAAGGAGGGCGTCAGCGACGGCCCCGACGTGACAGAGCTAAACGAGAACCTGATCGCTCTCGGCTACGACCCCTACGGCGCGATTACCGACGACGAAGACTTCGGCGAAGCGACCGCCGCGGCCGTGCAACGTTGGCAGCACGCCGAGGGACTGCCCGAAACGGGCGAGGTCGAACTGGGCCGGATCGTGTTCGCCCCCGGCGCGCGGCGCGTCACCGCCGTGAAGGTCGCGCTCGGCCAGGACCCGCCGGGCAGCGCGGGCGCCAAAGAACCGGCTGTCGAAGGCCAGGACTCGAAAGAACCGTCTTCTGCAACACCGTCTTCGAAAGAACCGTCCTCGAAAGAGCCCGACTCCAAAAAATCTGTCCCCAAAAAATCAAGCCCCAAAAAACCTGCCTCCAAGAAAGAAGAACCTGGCTCGAAAAAGGAACCTGCCTCCAAAAAACCCGCCTCGAAAGAAGAACCGTCCTCAAAAGAGCCGTCTTCGAAAGAACCGGGTGCCAACGAAGCGGGCACCGGCGCGGGCATGGTTGTGCTCAGCACGACCTCCACCCAGCAGCTGGTTCAGCTGAAGGTGAAGGCCGAACAGCAGACGCTCGCGCGCGTGGGCCAGTCGGCTCCCGTGACGCTCCCGGGTGGCGATGTGGTTCGGGGACGGATCATCGAAGTGGGCTCGGTGGCGAGCAGCGCGGCTGGTGAAGGCGAAAAAGAAAAAGGAGGAGGGGGTGGAGAAAAAGGCGAAGGGGAATCGGCCACGATCCCGGTGACGCTCGCGCTCGAGCATCGCCTCGCGCATCTCGACGAGGCGCCGGTGAGCGTCGAACTGGTCAAGAGCATCCGCCGCGACGTGCTCGCCGTACCGGCCACCGCACTGACGGCCACCGCCGGCGGCGGCTACGCGATCGAGGTGCTCGAAGGCACTCGCCGCGTCCAGCTCGCGGTGACGCCGGGCATGTTCGCCAACGGCTACGTCCAAGTCGAAGGCCCCGACGTCCGTGAAGGGCTGACGGTGATCGAGTCGCTATGACGGGCGGGCGGGCTCCAGCTCCAGTCCTGGAGCTGATCGATGTGGTCAAGGACTACCCGGGTGGCGTGCAGGCGTTGCGCGGGGTGAACCTCACGGTCTGTGAGGGCGAGCTGTGCGCGATCGTCGGCCCTTCGGGGTCCGGCAAGTCGACGCTGCTGCACATCATGGGCACGCTCGAACGACCCACCAGTGGGGTCGTTCAGATCGCCGGCGTTGACGTCGGGCAGGCCTCCGACCGCGAGCTCGCAGCGCTGCGCGCGTGGCGGATCGGATTCGTGTTCCAGCAGTTCCACCTGCTCGAGGCGCACAGCGCGCTCGAGAACGTCGCCAATGGTCTGCTCTACACGGGCACGCCCGCGCGCGAGCGTCGCCAGGCGGCCGCCGCGGCGCTGCAACGGGTCGGGCTGAGCCACCGCGCGGAGCACACCTCGGCGCTGCTCTCCGGCGGCGAGCGCCAGCGCGTGGCGATCGCCCGGGCGCTGGTCAGCTCGCCGGCGATCGTGCTCGCTGACGAGCCCACCGGCAACTTGGACACGGCGAGCGGTGCCGGCGTCATCGAGCTGCTGCACGCGCTGAACGCGCAGGGCACGACGGTCGTCGTGATCACCCACGACCGGGAGATCGCCGCCACGCTGCCCCGCCACGTGGAGCTGCGCGACGGACGTCTGATCGCAGACGAGCTCGTGGGCGTGCCCGGATGAGTGCCGCGGGCATCAGTACCGGGCCTGAGCAAAGCCAGCTGCTGCCGCTCGACGTGCTGCGGGCGGCGAGCGTGGGACTGCGCACGCGCCGCGTGCGTGCCGCCCTGTCTGCCCTGGGCGTGGCGATCGGGATCGCCGCGATGGTCGCCGTGCTGGGGATCTCGGAATCGAGCAAGGCGGGCCTCGTGGCCCAGCTCAACGAACTCGGAACCAACCTGCTGACGGTCGCGCCCGGACAGACGTTCTTCGGCAAGTCCGCGGCGCTGCCGGAAGCAGCCGACCGCACAGTGCGCAACCTGTCAAGCGTGCGCTCGGCCGCGGCGGTCACAGCGATCTCGGGAGCGAGCGTGCGGCGCAATACCTACATCGAAGCCGCCGAAACCGGCGGCATCGGCGTCTACGCCGCCGACCCCGAGCTGCTGGCAACGCTCGGCGGGAAGGTCCTTGAGGGTCGCTTTCTGAACCCCGCCAACGAACGCTATCCGCTCGTCGTGCTCGGCTCGATCGCCGCCCAGCGTCTCGGTGTCAACGCGCTGACCGTACGCGGGCGAGGAGTGCAGGTCTATCTCGGGGGCACGTGGTTCACGGTCGCGGGCGTGATCGGCCCGCAGCCGCTCGCGCCGGAAATCGAACGCGCGGCACTGATCGGCTATCCGATCGCCCACCGCCTGTTCGGCACGGGCCGCCACGCGACGATGCTGTACGTGCGCGCCGACCCGGAACGCGTGCGCGAAGCGGATTCGCTGCTGGCGGCGACCGCCGACCCGCAGAACCCCGAAAACACCACGGTCAGCCGTCCCTCCGCCGCGCTGCAGGCGCGTGCGGACGCCCAGAGCACGTTGACCGCAGTGTTCCTTGGCCTGGGCGCGGTCGCGCTGCTCGTGGGCGGGGTGGGAATCGCGAACGTGATGGTGATCTCCGTGCTCGAGCGCCGCCCCGAGATCGGCCTGCGCCGCGCGCTCGGAGCGCGCGCGGTCCACATCGGCGTGCAGTTCCTCGGCGAGTCGGTCCTGTTGTCGCTGCTCGGTGGCTGTGCGGGGATCGCGCTCGGCGCCGCCGCGACTGCCGGCTACGCTCAGACCCAGGGCTGGATCGTGGTCGTGCCCGTGCTGGCCGTCCTCGGGGCAGTCGCGCTCGCGCTCGCGCTCGGTGCGCTCGCGGGTCTGTACCCAGCTGTGCGTGCCGCCCGCCTCGCACCGGCGGCGGCGCTGCGCAGCGTGTAGCGATCCGGGTCTCGGGCATCCAACCGCAGCGTCGGCCAGCCGCGCCTCGGCCGCGAAGTCGCCAGCGACCTCGGCGCCCCGCTATGCGCCTGTGAACCGATACTCAGTCTGCCAGGCGTCCTTCGAGTCGGTGTGGGCGGTCCAGAAAAGCTCCGCGATGTTGGTTTCTGCTCAAGACGAGTTACGCGGCCCCGGATTTAGAGGCGAATGGCCGCCACGGAGCGGCCGGCACGAATGCTTCCCTGAGCTCGACCGCGTGGCGTGGTTCGCACCTGCTGAGGCTCGCCGCCGGCTGAAGCCGACTCAGATCCCGTTCATCGAGCGGTTCATCGCGGCCGTCGCCGATGAGTCCTTAGCGTTTCGAACGGCTCGCTAGCCTTCGAGCCGGTCAAGTGACACGTCGTCGCTGTCGGAATGCGCGATGTCCGAGCGTCAGGGGCTCGCGCCCGTCAGGCGGACATCGTGCGCTCAAGGGCCCGCTGGCGGGCAGGCCGCTGCATGAGCCGCGCAACGTAGGCCCTCAGGTTCGCCGGGAGCTCCTCGGCGAATCCGATGCGCTCCGTGAACGCCAGCGTGCTCCCGACCAGCACGTCAGCCACCGTGAAGCGCCCGCCGACGAGATAGTCGCTGCCATCCAGGGCGCTGGACACCGCGTCCGCGGCCTCATCAAAGCGCCGTCGCGCTGCGGCAGAGCGGTCGGGATCGCGCTGGGCGTGTACGGCGGACTCGATCAGCGGCGGCTCGAGCTCGGCCGGGGCGAAGATCGTCCACTGGTACAGCAGCGCCCGCTCGCGGGTCCCCGGTGCCGGCGCTAGGCCGGCCTCGGGATGCAGGTCGGCGAGATGCAGGCAGATCGCCGCCGACTCGAATACCAACCCTTCCTCGTCCTCGAACACGGGCACGCGGCCCAGGGGATGGCGGGCGCGGTGCCGATCGCCCTTGCTCTCCTCGCGTGTCATCAGCGTGATCTCGTACGGCTCGCCAAGCTCCTCGAGCATCCACGCAACGCGGATCGGCCGGCCCGCGTGCTCTCGGTGATACAGGCGCATCATGCGAGACACGATAGTGCCCGGTGCGAGAGCACGCCCGCCTGGCGTCGGCGACGGCGGGCTTCAGCTCTGAACGGTGCGCGCCCCCAGAGCGCGAGCGCCGATCTGGGTACAGCGGGACGCAGGCGCAGCGCCCGCTGAGTCTCAGCGGTCCTCACGCACACCGTGGGGCTGCTGCAGACCTTCCGCTCTAGCTTGTCGTCGAGCGGGTGAAGCCTCCTAGGTGGTCTCGCTTGACCGCGAGCGGAACGCCAGCCCCTGCCTGGTGACTCAACATCTTCAGGACAGCCTCGCTGGGCGCCCCGTAGACCTGGATACTCGTTGTGGCATCGAGCGTCTCGGCATATGCCTGCGCCGCGCGCTCTGCGACAGCACTCATGTGAAACGCCATCGACTCCGCGTCTGGGTGAATCTGCACGACGCCGGACCTCGGTGCCGTCCTCGCTTGCGTACTCGTTGAACGCGATCAACCGCGGCTCGTTCGCCTCGATGAAGTCGCATAGCTCTGGGACTCGTCTGCGCTCGTCGTCGAGCTTGCCGGGCTTGAGCCTGTTGGTGGCGATGAAAATGAACGGCCCAGACATAGCGAGCTCCTCCGTTTTTCTCCATCGTAGGGGCGAGTCGACAGTGGGTCCCCGGATCCGGTCCCGGTGCCGATGTGCCGTCCCGGGGCTAGGCTTTCGGGATCGAGCGAGTCGAGGTCACCTTCCCCTCCGGCGACCAGCCTTGCGCTGCATGGCTCTACCGGCAGGCCGGTGTATGGGTTCCTCGGGATCGGCGTCGACCGGCACGACGATGTCCCGGCGGCGCTCACGAACGCGTTCGAGCACCGCGGCGAAGCGTTGTCCAGGAACGGCGAGACGTGCGGTTCACGGGCCCAGTCTGAGCATCCCACGCGTCTAGCAGTCGCGCGCGGGCTCCGGCTTCGGAGGGATGCGCGTAGAGCTCCATCACGAGCTGCCCGCCGTCGGTGTGGCCGAGCTGATGGGCAACGTCCCACGGAGTGGCGCCGCGCTCGAGCAGCATGGTCGCCAGACCGCGGCTGCCTGTTTACGCCGGCTGCCGGCGGCGCGGCACCCGCCCGGCTCTGGGCCGTGGAGGATGCTCGCGCCGCCGCCGCAGAACGGCCTGCGCTCTACCCGGCAGTGCCCGAGGGCACTCTTTCGTGGTGGCGCGGGAGCTTTGCCTTGAGCTCTGCGACCTTCGCCGACACGTGCTCCTTGTGCTCCTCCTCGCGCTCGTGGCGCAGCTCCCTACGCGCCTTCTTGCTCGCCTCGTGCTGTGCCTTCTCGGCGGCGGCGATCTCCGCTTCGACGTCCACCACGGACCGCCTGAGCACGCTGCCCGACCGGCTCTCGATGACGCCGTCTACGACCTGATGGTCGCCGGGCTCGCGCAGCTCCACGAGCAGTGTGTCGTGGCCCGGGCGAATTTCCTGTGAGAGTGCCGCCAGGACCGACTCGGTGCCCTCGGTGTCTTCCAAATCGAACAGCGAGCCGACGAGCACTCCCGTGGCCCCGCCGATCAGCACTCCGAACGGCCCGCCGAGAATGCCGACCAGGAGACCGATCAGGCCGCCTGTCGCGGTGCCGTCCCACTGTTCCTTGCCGGCCGTGTCCTTCGTCGTGACGCTGCCGTCCGCGCCGCGTTCGACGACGGCCGCGCCGAGCAGCTCGATCTGCCCGTCTGCGTCGAGCTGCTTGAGCCTGGCGAGCCCGGCGTAGGCCGAGTCGTCGTCCGCGAAGCTCACGGCGATCACGTTGTTCTCGTTCAGTGATGTCGTGGTCATGTCTGTGCCTTCCTTTTCTCGTTCGTAATTGGTTGCTTTGAGCCTTCACCTGTGAACCTCGCGGTCATCCCGGTGAGCTGTCGTCACGCAAACTGCGTGATCGTCATCCCGGTCCGCCGGTCTGAGCGCCATGCGCAAATGGCGCTGCGGCGCGGCCGGCGGCCGCACCGCTCGCGCCTTCGCGATCAGCCGTCGATGCCGGCCGTGATCACCCTGATGCGATTGGTGATCCCTCCGACACCTGACAGCTCCGATACGGCCGCGAACGCCGCGTCGCTCGCCGCCTGGTTCTCGACCTCGCCCTCGAGCGTCAGCCATCCGTCGGAGACGAAGACGTCGACCCGCTCGGAGGGGACCCCGCCGTCGGCGATCAGCGCCTGCAGCGCCGAGCCGCGAACTTCGTCGTCCAGGAAGCGGTCGCGCAGGTCCACACGCAGCTGGACGTCCACCGCCCGCACTCCGGGCACCGCCTTGGCTATCTCGTGGGCGACCCTGCGCTGGCGCGGAGTCGCCACCGTCCCCCGCAGCGCCACCCAGCCGGCTTGGCAGGAGACCGCGATCTCCGCGGGATGGTGGAGGTGACCATCGTGTTCGAGGGCCGCCTTCACGCTCGTGATGATCGCCTCGTCGTCGGGCATCGCCGGAGACCTCCGTTCGTGCACTTGTGGCGTGCTCGGGCCGGGATCAGACATCGGAGGCCACCCGGCGAAGCTGGAACGCCCGCACGATGTCTGTGATGCCGGCCATCAGCGCCCAGATGCCCGCGAACACGAGCAGCGTGTACGCGCGCGTCAGCAAGAACTGGCCACTCACCCAGAAGGCCATGACCGTCATCAGGATCCCGCTCGTCAAGGTCAGCCACCACAGGTCGTTGATGACCCGTTCGTAGAACGCGCGCACCACCCACATCACGCCGATCAGCATGAACACGAAGCCCAGGATTTCGGCGAAGTCGTAGAACGTGGCGACAGGCTCGATCAGCGCGACGACTCCGGCCACGCTCATCAACGCTCCGAACAGCCCCCACAGCCAGCGCGCGCCGCTGGGGTCCATCGCTGCGAGGACGAAGTCCTCCGCAGCAAACAGTAGGAACATCACGCCGGTGAGGGCGCCGACGGTGACTACCGAGGCGTGATCGAACTTCAGCACCACCGCGGCGATCACCAGCCACAGCACGCCTACGGTTAGCTCCACCCACCAGTATCGCGCCATTTGCGAGATGAACCGCCGGACCGGGTCTTCCAGCGGCAGCGGCAGGGTGCTGCGGTCGGACTTGAGGTCAATGGAATCGAGTGCACCTTGGTGCGTGGACATGGGTCGCTCCTTCCGTCGTTGATTAGGGTGCACACCGTGCCGCCGCACCTGGTGAGCGGTCGTCACGCGTTCTGCGTGATTCGTCTTTGCATGCATCGCCGTGACAAGGCATCGCCGCGGCGCGACGGGGTCCCGTCGGAGCAGGCGCTGACGGTCGGTCCTCCGCGGTGGCCGCGGCGGTCAGACGCCTGGTCCAAGGCTCGCGGGCGGGACCCCGGCGTCGGTTATCGTGCATGAGGCACAAGGGGGCTGCAACGATGGGGACTCGGACACGAGACCACGGGGAGCCGGCGTGATACCTCGAGTCATGCTGCTCGATCGTCTCTCGGCGGCCCCGCCCGGCGGAGTCGTGCTCGTCTGCGCGCCCGCCGGCAGCGGCAAGACGATGCTGGTGCGCTCGTGGATCGAGTCCGCGGCGCTAACGGACTGCACCGGCTGGGTCTCGGTCGAGCGCAACGAGCACGACGCGCAGCGGTTCTGGCTTGCCGTGAACGCCGCGCTCGCCGATGCAGGCGGGATCGTGCAGCGGGTCGACCCGGCCCCGAGCTTCCGCGGCGACGCGCTCGTCGAGAAGCTCCTCGGCGACCTCGGCGCGCTCGAAGATCCGGCGGCGCTCGTGATCGACGACCTGCACGAGCTTCGCGCGACCGGGGCGCTGCGGTGGCTGGAGGACTTCCTCGCAGCGCTGCCTTCGCAGCTGCGGATGTTCCTGCTGAGCCGCGAGGGTCCAGGGCTCGGCCTTCATCGTCTTCGGCTCGCCGGCCGGCTGACCGAGATCAGGGACGCCGATCTGCGCTTCACGCTCGATGAGGCGCAGGCGCTCTTCCGGGATGCGAACCTGGTCCTCTCGGACGAGAGCGCGAGGCTGCTCTATGAGCGGACGGAGGGATGGGCGGCGGGCCTGCGGCTGGCCGCGATCTCGCTCGAACACCATCCGGACCCGGAGCGGTTCGTGATCGAGTTCTCCGGGAGCGAGCGCACCGTCGCCCAGTACCTGCTGGAGGAGGTGCTCGAGCAGCAGCTCCCGGATGTCCGCCAGCTGCTTCTGCGCACGTCGATTCTCGACCGCGTGAGCGGCCCGTTGGCGGACTGCCTCACCAGGGGGGCCGGCTGTGAGCGCATCCTGCAGGAGCTCGAGGACGCCAACGCCTTCGTGAGCTCCCTGGACGTGGCACGGTCCTGGTTTCGCTACCACCATCTCTTCACCGACCTGCTGCAGCTCGAGCTGCGCCGGATCGCTCCCGAGACGATCGGTCCCTTGCACCGAGCAGCGGCGGGGTGGCATGAGGAGAACGGGGATCAGGTTGAGGCCGTGCGCCATGCCCAGGCGGCGCACGATTGGGAGCACGCGGCGCGCCTGATGACGATGAACCACGTCGGCCTGATCCTCGACGGCCGCGTCGCGACCGTCCGTGAGCTGCTGGATGCCTTTCCGGCCCGTCTCGGCGCCGAGAACCCGGAGCTAGCGGTCGCGCTGGCCGACGTCCGGCTACGTGACGGCGCGGCAGATGACGCCGCGACCTACATCGCGGCTGCACAAGGAGTCGCGGCGACGGTGCCTGTGGAGCGCCGGGGCACCTTCGAGATGCAGCTCGCGAGCGTCGAGCTCGGGGCCGCCAGCCGCCGCGGCGACCTCGAGCGTACACGGGAGGCGATGCGCGCATTGGAGCGCGCGCTGCTCATCCAGACCGCGGGCACGCTCGAGCAGAGCCACGACATTCGCGCCCTGTCGACGATGAGCCTCGGCATCGCCGAGCTGTGGGCGCTCGAGGTGGATGACGCCCGCCGGCACCTGGAAGAGGCGCTCGCCCTGGCACGCCGAATAGGGCGCCCTTATCTCGAGATCGGTTGTCTGGCCCATCTGGCGATTGCGGCACCCTTCAGCGAACTGTCTGCAGTCGAGGCTCTGCAGCTCAGCGAGCAGGCCGCGGCGGTGGCTGAGGCCCATGGGCTCGACGCCGATCCGGTGGCCGCGCTCGCGTTCGCTGTGGGGGCGGGTTCGCTCGCCTGGATCGGTCGTTTCGACGAGGGCGAGCAGTGGCTGGCGCGGGCGCAGCGGACCCTGCGCACGGAAGTCTCGCCGGGGACGGAGCTGGCGGCGCATCACGCCCGCGGTCTGCTTCGGTTCGGACAGGGCCGCGTATCAGATGCACTCGACGCTTTCCGCAGCGCAGAGAAGATGCAGGCGATCCTCTCGGGGCAGCACGCGCTCACCGTCGATCTGCGCATGCGCATAGTGCTCGCGCAGCTGCGTCTGGGCGAACCCGAGGCCGCAAAGGAGACCCTCCGGCGCATCACCGAGGACGGTCTGGTGCGAGCCGAAGCCCGCATTCCGGCGGCCGCGGTGGAGCTCGCGCAGGATCGGCCCGAGCCGGCGATCGAGCTGCTCGCACCCGTGATCGAGCAGACCTCACCGGCGCTTCACCGCAAGTGGGCGGCCGTTCACGCATTGCTGTTCGACGCGCTCGCGCGCGCGCAGCTCGGCGACGCGCGCGCCCGTGAGGAGTCGCTGGAGCGGGCGCTCGAGCTCGCCGAACCGGAAAGCTTGATCCTGCCGTTCCTGATCGCGCCCGTCCAGGAGGTACTTCGCGAGCACCCTGGGCATCGCACGGCCCACGCGACGTTCATCGCGGAGGTCCTCGACGTCCTCGCGGGGGGCTCGCCTCGCCGGCGCGGCGATCACGAGTCCCAAGTCGACGAGCTCAGCGAGGCGGAGCTGCGCGTCGTACGGTACCTCCCGACCAACCTCAAGGCGCCCGAGATCGCCTCGGAGCTGTTCGTCTCAACCAACACCGTGAGGACCCACCTCCGCCACATCTACGCGAAGCTCGGCGCGCACGGGCGCGCCGAAGCCGTGGCGCGGGCCCGCCAGCTCCAGATCCTCGGCCCGTCCTCGCGCGTGCACTGAGGCGGCCACCGTCCGGCCGCGGCGAGAGCAGTGACGCAGGCCTAACCCTCTATCCCCGGCTCGTCGGCCGCCGCGGAGAGGTGGCTGGCGGCGGCCACGCGCTCGATGCGGATGGCGAGGATGACCCTCCCCGCTGCGGCCAGCACCTCGTCGCTCATCGGCTCGGACGGCTTGTCGGAGCCGGTCATGCGCTGCGCGATGCTCGCCGTGAAAGCTCCGATGTCCTCGGTGAGGATCTCGGCGGGCCCGGAGAACGTGGCGGACGGGAACGGCGGTTCGTGGCCCATCACGCACAGCGACGCCCAACCGGTGCGCCTGGTGTCGCGCGCCTTGAGCCTATCGGTAAGGGTCGAGATCAGCAGCCGCTCGTCGTCGCGGGCGAAGTAGACGAGCGATTGACGGGGTTTCCCGTCGGGCGCGATCGTCGCCAGCACGCCCACCGTGTTGGCGTCCAACAGCGCGCGATGCTGGTCGCTCAGCTCACCCATGCCACTTGCGCGTCAGGCTCGGGCGCAACGTAGCCGTGGGGCTCCTCCACGACGGTGTTGCGCAGCTCGCCGATGCCCTCGATCTCGATACGCACCACGTCGCCGACTTTGAGCAGCCCTTCGGGGAAGGGCTGGCGAACTGCGCCGATCCCCGCCGGCGTGCCGGTTGCGATCACGTCGCCAGGCTCCAGCGTGAAGGCTTCGGACAGGTGCGAGACCTGCTGGTAGCAGTCGTAGATCATCTCGCGCGTGCTGCTGTCCTGGCGCAGCTCGTCGTTGACGTGGGTCTTGATGGTCAGGTCGTGCGGGTCGCCGAGCTCGTCGGGCGTGACCAGCCAGGGGCCGAGCGGCCCGTGCGTGTCGAAGGACTTGCCGATCGTCATCGTCGGCGTGCGCAGCTGCCAGTCGCGCACCGTGACGTCGTTGGCGATCGTGTAGCCGGCGATGACCTCGTGCGCCGACTCGACCGGCACGTGCCGGCAGCGGGCGCCGATCACGAGCGCCAGCTCGCCCTCGTAGTCGAGCAGCTTGGACACGCGCGGCATGTGCACGTCCTCGCCGGGCCCGACCACGCAGGTGACCTGCTTGTTGAAGAACACCGGGAACTCGGGTGCTTGCATCCCCGACTCGGCGATGTGGTCGGCGTAGTTGAGCCCAATCGCCAGGTATTTGCGCGGGACCACGGGAGCGAGCAGACGGATCTCCTCCAGGGGATGGCGCAGCGACGCATCGCTGCGGTCGCGCACGAAGCGGTCCTCGACGACGCCGTGGCGCGGACCCTCGCCCGCGTCGTAGCGGCACAGCCGCATCACGATACCTCCGGGATCTCGACGGGGACCTGCTCGGGTGCGTAACCGCCCGCCATCGCCTTGGCGTGGATCTCCTCGAAGCTCAACCCGGCAGTGCGGTCGGCGGCGATCTGCTCGGGGTCGACGAATTGGCCGATCGGGTTGGCTTTGAACTCCTCGGAGGTGCGCATCCACTCCTTCGACTTGCTGCCAGTCGCCAAAGCAGTCGACCTGCAGCTCGACGTTGTTGCCATCGGGATCGGCGTAGTAGTAGGAGAGGGTCATCCCGTGGTCCAGGCACAGCGCCGGCGTGATCGCCTCATCCCTGAGGCGCAGGTAGCTTGAGTTCAGCTCGTCGAAGCTCGCGAACTCAAAGGCCGAGTGGTGCATGCCGGTGCGGGTTTCCTTCTCCGGGTCATCGACGAAGTTGGGGAACGCCAGCAGCGCGATCCGGTGATTGGCATCGTCGTTTGACAGCCAGGCGCCCAGCTGGTCTTGGAAGATCACCTCGGCGCCGACCAGCGCGCGGTAGAAATCGATCATCTCCTGAAGCCGGGTCGTCTTCAGGTTGAAATGGTGGAACTTGGGGTGAATCACTGCCGTGGTGGCGGTCATGTGAGCGCTCCTGAGGTAGCCGGTGTCGAAGTGAGGTACAGCTGGGATCGCAGATCGTCCAGCAGCGTCGGCAGCTCCTCTGCCGTCGGGGCGCTGCCGAACACGTAGAAGTCGGGGCGCACCAGCACCGCATGGACGCCGTGCCCGGCCAGCCAGGCGGTGAGCCGGCCGTCTAGGTCGTGCACGCCGTGGGGGGCGGCTGTGTCGAGCGTGGCCACCGTCATGTCGAGCAGGTCGATGAGTGCTCGCTGCTCGCTCGCGAGTCGGGCGAGCGGGTCCCCGGCAGCGACGATCAGCTGAAAGCCGCCACCCACGACGTCATCGAACCGCCCCTCCCGCCCCGCGCGCGCGACGACGCCCTGGACGCTGAGCTTTCCGGCGAGCGGATCCGCGTCGTCCGCACGGTGAAGCGCGCCGTCGGTGAGCGGCGGGAGCTCGAGAGGCGGCGGCGGGCCAGCCTGGCGCAGCGTCTGGTCGCGCTCGGCGGCGGCCTGCGGATCGAGCTGGCACAGCACCTTTCCCAGCTCGATGGCCAGCTGAACAATCGCCTCGTTTTGCGGCTGGCGCTCCGGATCGACCGTGTCCAGCAGCTCCGTTGACGCCAGCCCACGCAGCACCAGATCGAGCTTCCAGGCCACGTTCGCGGCGTCGCGCAGGCCCGAGCAGAGCCCCTGACCCAGAAACGGCGGGGTCAGGTGTGCGGCGTCGCCGACCAGTAGCACGTGGCCCTTGCGCATCTGCTCGGCCAGCATCGAGCGGAACTCGTACACGGCGCTGCGGGTCAGTGCGCCGTCCTCGGGCCGGTACCATGGCTCGAGCAGCGCCCACACCCGGTCCGGGTCCTCGAAATCCGCCGGCTGCTCGCCCGGCAGCAGCATGAACTCCCACCGCCGGTGGCTGGGGCCGCTCTGCACGATCGTGGTCGGGCGTGCCGGGTCGCACCGCTGGCTGGCGATCGGCAGATGAGCGAGTGCTCGCATGTCGTGCGGCGCGGCATCTACCACCAGCCAGCGCTCCTGGAAACCAAGGTCGCGACGCGTGATCGCGCCCGCCTCGCGCACGAACGAGTTGGCGCCATCGGCCCCGACCAGCCACCGCCCCGTCACCGTGCGGACATCGCCGGTGGAGACTAGGCGGCCAGCCTCCTGCTCGACCACCCGGCGGATCCTCAGCGCGACACCCTCATCCGAGTCGACGAGCCCCTCGGCCACCCACCCACGCTCGACGCTCACGCCCGGCTCGGCGCACGCGTGACGGTCGATCGCCCGCTCCAGCTCGGGCTGGAAGAACATGTAATCCGACTCCCACCCCGACGGCGCCAGGCCCTCCACATCGAATCGCAACAGCAGCTCGCCGTCGGCCCCGAACCACTGGTAGTCGCGGACCGGCACCATCTGCTGCGCGAGCGCGTCGGCGAGCCCGAGGGACTGAAGCAGCCGCATGATCTCGTGATCGAGGTGAACGGCGCGGGGGAGGCGGTAGATCTCGTTGAATCGCTCGAAGACCAGCACGCGGTGTCCGGCCCGGCCCAGCAGCATCGCCAGCGCCTGACCCACCGGCCCGTAGCCGACGATCGCGACGTCCGCGTCGAGCGTGGAGGCTGCGCTCACGCTCGACATGCTCATGCGCGAGCGGTCTGGCATCAGACGACTGCCCCGGCCCGCGTGCCGAGCGGTCGAGCGAAGATCTGACCGAACGCGCTGGCGAGCGCGCCTCGCGGATCGTCGATCGCGGTCGCCTGCCGCCAAGCGATGAAGCGGTCCGGGCGCACGAGGATTGCGCCGTCGCTTGCGATCTGGCGATGTCGCAGCCAGGCGCAGCGCGGGTCATACAGATCGCCGTCGAGGTGACCGATGCGCAGCGCGTCGAGCGGGAGATCGGCCTCCGCGGCCAGCTGCCTGGCTGCTTCACACCACGCGTGGCCGTCCTCTCCCGCGATCAGCAGGAAGCGCCCGGGCGCCACGAGGTCCTTGATCGGGCGACGTGCGCCCTGCTCGTCATCGATCCAGGCGTGCGGCAACGGTGCGCCTGGGCGTGTGGAGGGTTCATACACGCGGATGTCGTCGATCGGCACGGGCGGAGCGTTGCCGTCCGGTAGGATCGCCGCGGACTGGTAGCTGAAGCCGTACTCGACGTTCAGCTCGCTGAACTCCATCGACTGCGCGCGCATCATCCGCAGGACGTTGGAGCGGTGCTCGGCGTCCTCCGGCCGGCCGCTCCAGACCCGGCGCAGCTGGTGCATGTTCTGCTCGGGGGAGATCTCAGGGGAGACTCCCAGTGCCGCCCCGATCGCGAAGTGGTTGACCGCGTTCTCCAGGGAGCGCTGGCAGTTGCGCGCATCGACAGGTCGGCGCTCCGCTTCGTAGCTATCGAGCAGTAAGTCCGATGCGTTGCCGGCGAGAACTGCCGCCAGCTTCCAGCACAGGTTATGTGCGTCATGGATCGCGCTCGTCAGCCCCAGCCCTCCGGTGGGGGGATGGCGATGCGCCGCGTCCCCCACCAGGAACACGCGAGCGACGCGGAACGCGGAGGCCATGACCGCATCGACTGACCAGCGCGTGATCTTGTGGATCTCCATCGGCAGATCCGGGATCCCCAGCGCCCTGCGAACGTCGGCCTCCACCTGCGTGTCGGACTGCGCGCGCGGATCATCGACCGGGTAGTTCAGGTGGATCACCCACTCTTCTGACTGTGGGCCCCACCGGTCTGGACCCATCGGGACCATCACCACCAGGACGCCGGATTGCGGCGAGAAGGTCCAGCGGATCAGGACGTCGGGATCCTCCGCCCACGGCGAGAAGTCCGCCGAGACGTGCAGACTCGCCGTTTGCGTCACGACGCCGAGACCCTCGTACTCGACACCGAGCAGGCCGGCGATGCTCCGCCCGCCGTCGGCACCGATCAGGTACTCGCAACCCACCACGTACTCTTGGCCTGAGCCGTTGTCGCGGATCAGGGCACGGACGCCGTCGCTGTCCTGCTCGAGCTGGGTGAGCTCGTGGTTGAAGCGAATGCGGCCTGGCGAGAGCTCTTCAGCCCGTTCCTTCAGCAGCGGCTCGAGGCGAATCTGCGGCAGGTTCAGCTGCCGCCATGAACTCGCCGCCCGCCAGCTCTCATCCGCCGCGCCCGCGCCCCAGCACTCGAGGCGCATAAGGCGGCGCCCGTAGTCCGGATCGGGCCCTTTCAACCCGGCGTAGAACGCCGTCGCGGCCATCTGCTCGGCGGGGGTGCTGCGCTGCGCGATCGCCTCCGCCACGCCCACATCCTCGAGCACCTCCATCGCCCGCTGGTTTAGGACATGCGCCTTGGGCAGATCGGAAGTCTGTGGACGCGCGCTGACCAGGAGATGCTCGACGCCCTGGCGTGCCAAGAGCATAGACGCGGTCAGACCGGCACCGCCTCCGCCCACGACGAGAATCGGAACTTCCTCGTCAACACTCGATGTAAACGGCATCCTCTCTCCCCGAGATAGAAGTGGAGCACAGACTACAATAACAGGATTGTAGTGACTACTCCAATCTTGCGTTAGGCTGCGAGCATGGCTGTGTCTGCCAAGGTGACGCCCAACCGCCGCGGCGTGAAGTCACGCGAGCTCGTGCTGGATGCCGCCGAGCGCGTGATGGCCGAGCAGGGGTTCGAAGCCGCGACCCTGGCCCGCGTGGTCGAGGAGGCCGGCATCCCGATGAGCTCCGTCTACCACTACTACGGGTCCAAGGACGGGATCCTGCTTGCGGTCATGGAACGCGGCGCGGAGCGCTTCTTCGCCGAACTGCCCGAACCCGACCGGCCGGGGGGACATCCGGCAGAGCATCTGGCGAGGGTCGTCTCGGCCGCCGTCCGCACGCTCGAGGACCATCCCGACTTCCTACGCCTGCTCATCGTCTTCGCCACACAGCCGCCACGTGCCGGCAACGGCAAGGTACAGGTCGTGGTGGACCGGGTGCGAGAGATGGCGCTCAAGCGTCTGCGCAGGCAGATCGCGATCGCCTTCGATGACGACCCGAGGAGCTCCACCATCGACCAGCTCGCGCGCTTCGCGCTCGCCGCCTTCGACGGGGCGTTCGTTGCCGCCCAGGCCGACTCGGCAGTCACGCTCGAGCGGCTGCTCGAGCCGCTCGCCCCCGCCCTTGTCGCCGCGCGACGCTCGCTGGTGGCCAAAGCGCACTAGGGGCAGCCAGAGCCAGCGCCGCGAGCTTGAGGGGTACAAATCCACCTGCGGGTGCTCGGGACTACGGATCTCGGACGTCCCGAGGCGCTCCCCCACGGATGTGACCTCGTCGCGGAAAAATGAGAGGCGCATAGTCGGCGAACTACGGATGCCCGACGGGCCGCCTCGCGTCAGTGTCCGCTCTGTCAGTGTTCTCTTGCACCCCAAGGAGGTAGACATGGCTCTATCTGAGCAATTGACGGCTCTGTCGGACAAGTTGGCCGAGCTTTCCGCTCGGGCCAATGAGGCCGAGGAGCACGGTACGGCCGCGCGGGAAAAGTCCAAGGCGGACCTTAACGCGGACGTCGAGACCGCGCGAGCGTCTGCTCAGGTCCAGGCTAAGAAGCTGCGCGAGTCGGCCGAGGCGAACAAGAACAAGCTCTCGGTCTGGTGGTACGACTTGCAGCGCACGTGGAACGAGCACGTCGCGAAGATTCGCGACGACATCGATGCCAAGCGGGCTGAGCACGACGTCGATCGAGCCCAGCGGCGCGCCGAGAGGAGAGCGGACGACGCGGTGTTCGCGCTTGAATTCGCGTACTCGGCGATCGAGGAGGCGGAGTATTCAGTGCTCGACGCTGAACTGGCGAGGATGGAGGCGGCCGAGCTGTCGGCGGTCTGATCACTGACCTGAGTGGCGCCCAGGCCGAGCTGAAGTCCCGGGCGTCATTCACTTTCACCTACGGGAGTCACGCTCGCAAGGCGGCATGTCTGGCCACCATGGAGGCTCAGCGCCCCCACGGATCTGCCGCCAGGCCGTCATCATGGCGGGAGCAGGGCCGAGGGCGAGGTGCCGGGGTGGTTGCGTGAGATGCGGACACGCAACGCGGCGGGACGAGTTGTGCAGTGCAGCGGCGGCCGTAGGGCGACGGCCTCGCCATCGAGGCCCGCGGGCACTGGCGCAGTGGCCGCGATCTCGAGCGAGGACGCGCTCCACGCAAAGACCTGGGGGCGCTCTGCGCCAGGCCGATCCAGGATGACGACGCCCAGTTGGCCGGTATCGAGCCGCGGCCGCGAACCTCGGGCCAATGGCTGGTCCAGGGCGTACGCGTTGTTCGACACGAGCACGACCAGCGGAGAAGTGTGTCGACGAGCCAGGTCGTCGGTGACGAGCAACCCGGATGTCGGGGTGTTTGAGCTCAGCACCTCGTGGATGGTGTCCAGCATCGTCCGCAACTTGGCGTCGCGGTAGCCAGAACGGCGCACCGCCTCGCCGTAGACGCCCAGCGAGACGTTGTTCAGAAACGGGCGACCATTGATCTCGGCCAGGTCGATTCGGCGCTCGAGCGCGTCCGTGAACGCGTCCAGCGCTCCGAGCAGGTCATGTCGGGCGATTCCCAGATCGAGGGCGAAGTGGTTTCGCGTCCCGGCCGGGAGGCATATGAACGGCAGGTCGCGTTCTGCCGCCGCAGCAGCGACCGGCGCCAGCGAGCCGTCGCCGCCGGCCATGCCCAGAGCGTCCGCTCCCTTGTCCAGCGCCGTGAGGATGAGCGTCGCGAGATCGTCTCCCGGTCCGAGCACGACGGGCTCGATGCCGCGTTCGCGTGCTCGATCAGCAAGGGCCACCCGCGCTGCCTTGCCACCGCCGGATCGGGGGTTGATGAGGAGCACAGGTCGCCGCGGCGGATCGACGCGCTCCCACTCTTCCGGCAAAGCTCTCAAATGGGGGGACACAGGCTTACCACTTGGCCGTGGTGAGTAGCATCGCCGAGCCATGATTCCACTCATTGCCACGCTCCCCGAAGCAGACCGCACCGGCTGGAGGGACGAGATCGGAAAGCTCGACACAGCCCTCTACTCGGCGATCGCGGCGACCCCGACTCCTACCTTGGATCGCTACTTCCGCGCGCTGTCTCGTGCTGCCGATCACTCGAAGCTTTGGATCGGCACTGCCGCCGCGCTCGCCGCCGCGGGCGGCCGGCCGGGACGACGCGCCGCAGTCAACGGTCTGGCATCCGTCGCCGTCACCTCGGCGGTGGTCAACCTGCTGCTCAAGCCACTCTCCCGACGTCGGCGGCCCGATCGTCGCACCAACGATGTCCCGATCGCCCGCCAAGTGCCGATGCCACGTTCCACGTCGTTTCCTTCGGGCCATGCTGCTTCGGCGTTCGCCTTCGCCACCGGCGTGGGTATTGCGCTACCACGGACCGGTCTCCCACTTACCGCCACCGCGGCGCTCGTCGCTTACTCACGGGTGCACACGGGCGTACATTACCCGAGCGACGCAGTCGCCGGATCGGTCATCGGGGCGGGGCTGGCTCCCGGGGTCGTGGCCGCGCTCAAACACCAGCGTCCCATGTGACGCCTCCTTCGCGGACGTAAACGGTCGTACTCGCTTCCGCGCAAAGCAGGGCGTCCCCCGCGCATCCGTTGACCTAGCCGTCGGGTTCGAGCCCTCGGCGATCGCGCGGAGTATCGTCGGCGCGTGTCGACCGCGACCCGCAAGAGGGCGCAGGAAGCTGAGTGGCACCTGACGCGAGCCGAGCGCGCGGCCCGCGGCAAGGCGGCTCGGGCCCAGGTGCCGCGCTCGAGTCACGGCGTCTTTGAGCCAGAACCTAATCGCCCTGACCCGATCGAACTCCTCGAGCGCCAGGCACGATCGCGCGTGCCCGAGCTGGTACCCATTCGCTATGGCCGCATGCTCACCTCGCCGTTTGCCTTCTATCGCGGCGCGGCGTTGATCATGGCCAGCGACCTGTCTGCCACGCCGCGCTCGGGGCTGACCGTGCAGTGCTGCGGGGACGCGCACCTTTCGAACTTCGGCGTGTTCGCGTCGCCCGAGCGGCGCCTGGTGTTTGACATCAACGACTTCGACGAGACGCTCCCCGGGCCGTGGGAGTGGGACGTCAAGCGCTTGGCAGCGAGCATGCTGATCGCCGCGCAGTACAACGGCTTCCCTGTGAAGGACCAGGAGCAGGTGGTGCTCGACACCGTCGAGGAGTACCGCACCGCGATGGCGAGCTTCGCCGCGATGAAGAACCTCGAGGTGTGGTATGCCCACCTCGACATCGAGACTGCGGTGGCCGAGTCTGGCTCGCAGTTCACGCCCAAGGTCGTCAAGCGCGGCGAAAAGGACGTCGCCAAGGCGCGCACGCGCGACAGCATGTCGGCGTTCTCCAAGCTCACCCACGAGGTCGATGGTCAGGTGCGGATCGTCGCCGACCTGCCGCTGATCGTGCCAATCGACGAGCTCGTACAGGACCACGAACGGGAAGAGATGTTCGACGCCCTAGACGAGCTGCTGCGCTCCTACCGCGCGACGCTTCCATACGACCGGCGGATGCTGCTCGAGCAGTTCGAGCTGACCGACTTCGCGCGCAAGGTCGTGGGCGTTGGCAGCGTGGGCACGCGCGCCTGGATCGCTCTGCTGCTCGGCTCCGACGGACAGGACCCACTCTTCCTTCAGCTGAAGGAGGCGGAGTCGTCGGTGCTGGAGGAGGTCACGCACCCGAGCGCGTTTGACAATCACGGCGAGCGGGTCGTCAACGGACAGCATTTCATGCAGGCCACCAGCGACATCTTCCTCGGCTGGCTGCACGTTGAATCTGGGCCCGACGCCGGGCGGGACTTCTACGGACGCCAGCTCAAGGACTGGAAGGGCTCGGCGGAAATCGAGCAGATGGTCCCGCAGGGTATGGCCGCCTACGGCCGGCTATGCGGCTGGACGCTCGCCCGCGCGCACGCGCGCAGCGGAGACCGCATCGCGATCGCCTCCTACCTCGGTAAGGGCCCAAGCTTCGACCGTGCGATCGTGCAGTTCTCGCAGGCATACGCGGAGCAGAACGAACTTGACTACAACGAGCTACGCAAGGCGGTCAAGTCCGGACGGGTCGAGGCCCAGACCGGCCTGTGACATGGGCTCGATTAGACCTTTAGGGCCCATCCATCCATCCGGCGAGAGCCTGCCCTCAGCACGTGACGCGTGCGCCCTGATCAGGCGATGACGACGCAGCATGGTCGGCCGGAACGAACCGAACACGCTTGGCGGCGTCGCGCAGCTGGTGCGCGCTCAGTGGGTGTAGCGCCGGGTGGAGTCCAGCCTCGCTCGATTCGGGAGCAGGATGCTCCCGTTGTGCCCCCGAGTCGTTGCTGACCTATTGCAGGGACGCTCGCGGGCCTGCATTCATTTGCACCCAAATGCGCAAATGCCGGGCATTAGCAGGGGCTTTGCTCTCTCGCTGCGCGTACGTGCATTCTCGTGCATGCGACGGCAACCTATGGCGGGGGCAGGATTCGAACCTGCGAAGGCAGAGCCAACGCGTTTACAGCGCGTCCCCTTTGACCGCTCGGGAACCCCGCCGGGGGCGGTCGTGAAGTTTACGACGCCTCGCGCAGCTGCTGGGCTTCGGGCAGTGTCTGCAGCTTTTTGAGCGTCCGGTTCTCGATCTGGCGAACGCGCTCGCGCGTAATGTTGAAGGCCTGCCCGACCTCCTCGAGCGTGCGTGAGCGCCCGCCCACGATGCCGTAGCGCATCTCGATCACCTCGCGCTCGCGCCGTGGCAGTGAGGCGAGCACGCGCACGATGTTCTCGCGGCGCAGGGCCTCGGATGCGACCTCGAACGGCGACGCGGCGGAGGCGTCCTCGACGAAGTCGGCCAGCGCCGAGTCGTCGTCCTCGCCGACGGGCTTCTCCAGCGAGATCGGCTGCTGGGTGATGCGCATGATGTCGCGCACCTCGCGCACCGAGCACTCGAGCTCGGCGGCGAGCTCGGCGGCGCTCGGTTCGCGCCCGAGCTGCTGGATCAGCCGCCGTTCGGCGTGCACGAGCTTGTTCAGCCGCTCGACCATATGCACCGGAATGCGAATCGTGCGGCCCTTGTCGGCGAGCGATCGCGTGACCGCCTGGCGGATCCACCACGTCGCGTAGGTGGAGAACTTGTAGCCGCGGCGGTAGTCGAACTTCTCGACCGCCCTGATCAACCCCAGCGAGCCCTCCTGGATCAGGTCCAGCAGCGTCAGCCCGCGGCCGACGTAGCCCTTCGCGATCGACACGACCAGGCGCAGGTTCGCCTCGACCATGTGCTGCTTGGCGGCGACGTCGCCGCGCTCGATCCGCTTGGCCAGCGACACCTCCTCCTCCGCGCTCAGCAGCGGCACGCGGCCGATCGAGTGTAGGTACAGCCGCAGCGAGTCCAAGCTCGGCTCGACCGTCAGGTCCACGTCCGGCGGCCTGCCTGCGCCCTTCAGGGCGAGCTCCTCCAGGCGCGCGTGCACGTCAGGACGACCCTCGTCCTCCTGGTCCTCACCGGCGCCCGCCAGCGAGGGCTCGTGCGGCTGCTCCGGCAGCGGATCGTCTCCGTCGTGAGGGCTCGTCGCCGTTTCGTGCAGCTGCAGCTCGGCTACCGCCTCGCCTGGGGCGAGGACCTCGACCCCGTGCTCCTCCAGGTAGCTCAGGAGGTCGTGCGTCTGCTGGCCGGAGAGCTCCGCGTCCTCGATCGCGGCCGCAAGCGCGTCCGCAGGCAAGAACCCCCGCTCGTGCGATTCGACGATGATCGCCTGCAACTCCTCCAACTCGACCACGGCTATGTCCGTGGCGGTCAACAGACCCTCAAGCTTCTCGCTCAACTGGCCTCCCAACGACCTTACGACGTCCCCTCGGAGCGGGTAGCCCACTCCGACCTCCCCAGACCTACGCTAAGCCTCCTGTGCGTTGCGTTTGCATCGGCAGTCTCGTTACACCTCGCCCCGCTCTCGAGTCGCTCTTCCGCCGGCGATCAACGATCACATGGCGGCCCGCCCGATGAGCTGAGCGCCGATTGATACCAGAATCGGCGGTCGGGCGGCCCTGTTCCCCGTCGGCGCCCGGCGCGGGGCACGTTGCGCGCTACGCTGGGCCGCGGTGCAGGCGAGCACGCAGACCTCCACTCCGTCTCCCACCACGGGCTCCGGCGACGACGTCCAGGCGCGCGAGCCGCGCATCCCGCTGGGGCTCTCGCGCGTGGGAGTGAGCGGCGTCGAGAAGGTCGTGCGGATCCGCGACGAGCTGTTCCTGGCTCGGCTGGACTGCTACGTGGACCTCGACGGCAGCCAGAAGGGCGCGCACATGTCCCGCTTCGACGAGGTCGTCAACGAGGCGATCGGCGAGGTCGTTCTCAGCCAGTCGCCGTTCCGGGCTGAGACGCTCGCCCGCCAGATCGCGGAGCTGGTCCGCGCACGCCAGGGCGCCGAGCGCGCCGAGGTGACGATCGCGGCGCGCTACCCCGAGCACAAGCCGGCGCCGGTCTCGGGCGTGCAGACGCAGGAGATCTACACGCTGCACGGGCGCGCGGTCGCGTTCGCGCACGGGACCCGTCGCACTGTCGGCGTGTCGGCCACCGGCATGACCGCGTGTCCTTGCGCCCAGGAGCTGGTGGCCGCGCGCGCACGCGAGCGGCTCGCCGCGCAGGAGTTCTCCGCCGAGCAGATCGATCGGATCCTCGAGAGCGTGCCGGTCGCCACTCACAACCAGCGCGGACTGGCGACGCTGCACGTCGGCTGCACCGAGGAATGCGCCGAGGAGATCGACGCCGCCACCCTGCTGGAGATCGCGGAGGCGAGCATGTCCTCGGAGATCTACGAGCTGATGAAGCGCTCGGACGAGGTCGAGGTGGTGGAGAAGGCGCATCGTAGACCCCGCTTCGTCGAGGACTGCGTGCGCGAGATGGTGGCTGGAGTGGTGCGGGCGTTTGGGCAGCTCGACGGTACGAGCTTCGTTTCGGCCCGCCAGGAGAACCTGGAGACGATCCACCAGCACAACGTCGTCGCCGAGCGCCACGGCCTGCTGTCGGAGCTGCGCGCGGAGGTCGACGCCGGCACGCCGAGCGCTCACCAGACGAGCTTGGAGGAGTGGCTGAGCTCGGGCGCCCGTCGCTAGCCGTCGACCTGAGCGTCGATCTGCTGCATGCGCCGGCGCAGGCCGAAGAAGTAGTCGAGCCCCGAGAGCACGGTCACGAGGACGGTCACGTACAGCAACGCCGTCACCCACGCCGGCTGGCCGTGCACGGCGATGACGGCGAGGATCGCGGCTATCTGCAGGCACGTCTTGACCTTGCCGAACATGCTCGCAGGCATCACCACGCCCGCCTGTGTGGCGCCGAGGCGCAACACGGTGACGGCGAGCTCGCGCGTGATGATGACCATCGCCACCCACGCGGCCAGGCGGTGCAGGGACACGAGCGAGACCAGCGCCGCGACGATCAGCAGCTTGTCGGCGAGCGGGTCCATGAGCTTGCCGAACGTGGTAATCGAGTCGCGCGCGCGCGCCAGGTAGCCGTCGACGAAGTCGGTCAGCGAGGCAAGTGCGAACACCGCCGCCGCGAGCACGTCTCCGCCGGGCGTGTTTCCGAGCAGGGCCACCACCACCACCGGCACGAGCATGATGCGCAGTACCGTCAGGACGTTGGGTAGGTTCAACGGGAACACGCCGCGAACATTATGGACGCGTACGCGTGCATCGACTTTGACCGGAAAGGAACGTACGGTGAACAAGCGCAAGCTCGGATCAGACGGCCCCGAGGTCTCAGCGATCGGTCTCGGCTGCATGGGGATGTCCGCCTTCTATGGCGCCACCGACGAAGCGGAGTCGCTGCGGACCATCCACCGCGCGCTCGAGCTCGGGTGCAATTTCCTGGACACCTCGGACATGTACGGGCCGCACACCAACGAGCGGCTCGTGGGTCGCGCCATCAAAGCGCGCCGGCCCGAGGCGTTCGTGGCGACCAAGTTCGGCATCAAGATCGAGCCCGGCGGACCGGGCGAGCCCTACCGCAGATCGATCGACGGCAGCCCCGAGTATGTGCACGAGGCCTGTGAAGCATCGCTACAGCGCCTCGGCGTCGAACACATCGACCTCTATTACCAACACCGCGTCGACCCCAACACGCCGATCGAGGAGACCGTGGGCGCGATGGCCGAGCTGGTGGCGCAGGGAAAGGTCCGCTACGTGGGGCTGTCGGAGGCGAGCGCGCAGACGATCCGCCGGGCGCACGCCGTGCACCCGATCACCGCCGTCCAGAGCGAGTACTCGCTCTGGACGCGCGACCTCGAGGCGGAGATCCTGCCCACGCTGGAGGAGCTCGGGATCGCGCTCGTGGCCTACTCGCCGCTCGGGCGCGGCTTCCTGTCCGGACGCTTCACCTCGCCGGACGAGCTCGACGAGGGTGACTTTCGTCGCTACGGCCCGCGCTTCACCGGCGACAACCTGCGCGAGAACCTGAAGCTGGCGGAGCGGGTGAAGGAGCTCGCCGCCGAGAAGGCGATCGCCCCCGGGCAGCTCGCGCTCGCGTGGGTACTGCACCGTGGCGAGCACATCGTCCCGATCCCTGGCACCAAGCGCGTGAGCTACCTCGAGCAGAACCTCGCCGCGGCGGACGTCGAGCTGAGCGCGGAGGAGGTGCAGCGGATCGCGCACACGGTCCCCACGGCCGCGGGCGAGCGCTACGACGAGCAGGGGATGCGAACCGTCAACCTGTGACCGGCCCTGTCGCTTCTGTTTTCAGAAAGGACACAGGATGCGAGCCGTGGAGCCTGTGACCGGCCGTGTCGCTTCTGTTGTCAGAAAAGTTCTGTATAGCGATGGTTATACGGCGTTTGCAGGAGGAGACAGACCGGACGCCGGCGACAGTGGCCCCGAGCGCTAGGGTGGGAAGCCATGCCACTGATCCCGATGGTCATCGAGCGGACCGCGCGCGGCGAGCGCGAGTTCGACATCTATTCGAGGCTGCTCAACGAGCGCATCATCTTCCTGGGGACGCCGATCGACGATCAGATCGCCAACCTGGTGGTGGCGCAGCTGCTGCACCTGGAGAGCGAGGACCCCGAGAAGGACATCTCGCTGTACATCAACTCGCCCGGCGGCAGCATCTATTCGGGGCTCGCGATCTACGACACGATGAACTTCATCAAGCCGGACATCAGCACAATGTGCGTGGGCGTCGCGATGTCGATGGGCTCGCTGCTGCTGGCCGCCGGGGCGCACGGCAAGCGGGCGGCGCTGCCCAACTCGCGGATCCTCATCCACCAGCCTTCGGCGGGCTTTGAAGGGCAGTCGACCGACATCGAGATCCACGCGCGCGAGATCCTCAAGGTGCGCGCGCGGATCGACGAGATCTACGCCGAGCACACGGGCAAACCGACCGAACAGGTGCGCGGCGACATGGAGCGCGACCGCTTCTTCACGGCCGAGCAAGCGCTTGAGTACGGCTTGATCGACAGGGTGCTCGAGAGCCACTGAGCGCGCTGCGCGCCGCCGGCCGATCGCTGTTGTGATGGGGGCCGGCCGCAGCCGGCCCGCTCGTGATGGCGTCGTGAGGCACGGCGGGCGATCAGGCGACCGCGTGCTCGATCGCGCCCAGGCGCTCGATCTCGATCCGAACCACGTCGTCGGGGGCGAGGAATACAGGCGGGTCCTGGCCCACCCCGACGCCCGCCGGGGTGCCCGTGAGGATCACGTCGCCCGCCTGCAGCGTGCACGTCTCGGAGATGAACTCGATCAGCTCGGGCACCGTGAAGATCAGGTTGGAGGTGTTGGAGTCCTGGCGCAGCTCGCCGTTGACCCACGTTCGCAACGCCAGAGCGTGCGGATCGGGGACCTCGTCCGCACTCGTCACCCACGGGCCGTACGGGCAGAAGCCGTCGGCGCCCTTGGCCCTTGTCCACTGCGGCTCGCGACCCTGCAGGTCGCGGGCCGTCACGTCGTCGGCCACCGCGTAGCCGGCCACCGCACGCCCGGGGCCCATGATCACCGCGAGCTCACCCTCGTAGTCCAGGCGCCTGACGATCGCGGGGCAGTGCACCGGCGCGTTGGGCGCGGCCGCGCTGGAGGGTAGCTTCATGAACACGAGCGGGCGCTCGGGCGCCTCGCCGCCGATCTCGCGCACATGGTCTGCGTAGTTCAGGCCGATGCCGAAGATCGCCCTCGGCGCTGGCACCGGAGCGAGCAGTGTGACCTGCTCGAGCGCCCACGAGGGACCCTCGACGGGCACCGCCTCGGGGTCCACCAGGCGGTCGAGCACCGTGAGTTCCTCCAGCGCATGGGCGTAAACGTGCTCCCCGCGCACCTCGCCCGCGCGCGGAGTCGTGGAGCCCGGAGGTAGGAAGGTCGCCAGGCGCATGTGAGATGCGCAAGATATCGGCAGCTAGGGTTATTGTCGCGGGCGCGCCATGGCCGGACTGACACCCCTCGAGCGCTCCGTCCTGCTGCTGATCGCCGTGCTCACAGCGCTGGCGGGCGTCGCCAACTACCAAGCGTGGGCGGCGGTGCCGCGATTCGCGATCGCGACGCTTGCGCTGGCGGGGCTGGCGTGGATCGTTTCGTTCGCCACCGAGCAGCTCGGCGAGCGCTTCGGGCCGGGTGTCACCGGGATGCTGCAGTCGACGCTCGGCAACCTGCCGGAGCTGTTCGTGGTCGTCTTCGCCCTGCAGAAGGGCGAGCTGGTGGTGGCCCAGTACGCGATCGTCGGCTCGATCCTCGCCAACGCGTTGCTCGTGCTCGGCCTGGTCATCGTCGTCGGCGCTCGCCGCTCGCCCGACGGTCTGATGCGCTTCTCAAAGCGCCTGCCCAACGACACCGCCACGTTGCTCCAGGTGACGGTCTTCATCATCGTGCTGCTTGGCCTGTCGCTCGCATCGCACGATCCCGCGAGCCACCACGTGCAGGCGATCTCGGCTGTCGGGGCAGTGTGCCTGCTGGTCGTCTACACGGCTTGGGTGGTGCCGTATCTGCACTCGGATCGTGTTCCCGGGATGGGCGATCCGCTCGCGGACCGCGCGGCCGTCGATCCGCTCGCGCCGGCCGTGGACGCAGACGCCCCAGGCGCCGGGCCCGGCGCCCGCGACGCCGCCGTGCGCGGGCCGCGGCTATCGCTCGGGCTGACGCTCGGGCTGCTGATCGTCGCCGGCACCGCCTCGGCGTTCGTGTCCGACTGGTTCGTCAACGGCCTGCAGCCCGCGATCACGCAGCTGAACATCTCGCAGGAGTTCGCCGGCCTGGTGATCGTCGCGATCGCCGGCAACGCCGTCGAGAACGTCGCCGGGCTGGTGCTCGCCTACAAGGGCCGCTCGGACCTGGCGATCTCGGTGGTCAAAAACTCCGTCGCCCAGATCGCCGCGTTCCTGTTCCCACTGCTCGTGCTCGTCTCGTTCGCGCTGGTCACGACGCTCACGTTCGCCCTGGCCCCCGTGCTGATCGGCGCGCTCGCGCTGACCGCGCTGGCGCTGTGGCAGGTCACCGGCGACGGCGAGGCCGCCGAATTCGAGGGCTGGGCGCTGGTCTCCCTGTACGTGATCCTCGCAACGCTCACTTTGTACGAGTAGCCACACCCGGCGGGCCCCCCTCAGGGGGCCCCATCTAAAAACTCATCACCCGCGCGTGAGTCCCCCGATCAGCGCGCCGGCCAGTCCCCCGGCCGTCGCGGCCTGGACGTTGCCCGAGTCCATGCCCTCGAGCGGTGCGATGAACAGCGTCTGGATCGCCAGCCGGCCCGGGCCCGTGAAGCGGTTCCACGTGAGCTTGCCGCCGCCGCCCATGATCCCCGTCTTCAGCCCCATGGTGATCGCCTCGAGCTTCACCGACGGGTCCTTGTACAGCCACGCTCCGGCCTCCACGTCGAGCTGCTCGCCGTCGTCGAGGTTGACCAGGAACACGTTGCCGTGCCCGTGCAGCCACACGAGCGCGTCTCCCTCGGTGGCGCGGAACTTGTCCATGAAGAAGCCCGAGCCGCCCAGCACCATGTTCTGTACGCCCTTGATCCGTTCGAAGCTGTAGTCGAGGTTGTCGGTGGCCGCGACGAACTGGTGCTCGCGCACGTCCAGGCCTTCGCCCTGGCTCAGATGCATCGGCACGCATTGACCGGGCGAGTCCCGCGAGAACGCGATCCGTCCGGAGCCCGAGGTGCGCGTCACGAAGAACTCCAGGCCCGCGATCTTGCGTTTGATCGCCCCCGGCAGCTTCTTCAGCTCGATGTTCAGCTGCGTCTCCTTCCACAGCAGCACGTGGTGCTCGAACATCACCGCTTGACCGCCGATCTCGATCTGCAGCTCCGGCACCAGCTCACCGCGAATGTGGTAGCTGACGCCGGCAAAGGACTCGTCGTGGACGCTCGCGGGGATCGGCTCGGGCAGGTGCATGCGCTGGTCTCCTTCTGTGGGGTGGCTTGGGTGGCGAATCGGCGCGCCGGAGCTTGGCGGTTTGCGCGGCGCGCGTCAAGCTCGCCGGCGCGCCCCGGGGCGGGTGGGTTCCTCAGACCCAAAGCGCGCTAGACTGCTTGCACCTCGCGCCTGGGCGGGGTTTTTCTTCGCCCGGGGCCACTGTCCACAACTACGCAGGGATTTCTGATCATGGCCCGCGGAGACGTTCGAATCGCTGTCACCCTCGCTTGCGAGGAGTGCAAGCGTCGCAACTACCAGACAAACAAGAGCAAGCGCAACAACCCTGATCGGATCACGCTGCGCAAGTACTGCCGCTGGTGTCGCAAGCACACCAGCCACAGGGAGACCCGTTAGCGCGGGAGCGCTGCCGTGGCTCGTGACCGCAAACGTGCAAAGCAGCGCCGCCTGCGTGGCGGCGGTGCGGCGGTTGGACGCCGCGCGCAGGGTGCCAGCGAGGCGTCCAAGGGCGCTGACGCGATCGCGCCGAGCCAGCCGATCGACGGGTCGGCCGGCGGCGACGGTTCCGGCACGCTCGAGCGCGCCGACGTTCCCGGTGCGCTCGACCACGCCTCCAGCGAGGTCGACGAGTTCGACGCCGCGCTCGTCCGCGGCGCCGGCGGCGTCCCCGCCACGCCCGACACGCTCTCCGAGGTCGAAATCGAGGCCGAGGCCCTGGCCGAGGGTGACATCGGCGAGGACGAACTGCAGGAGCCCGGAGGCCCGTCAGGGCCTGGCCGGCCCGGCGGAGGCGGAGGCAGAGGCGGTGGCGACGGCGACGTCAGCCCCGAGCAGGCATCCGGTGCTCCCCTGCGGGGCGGCAACCGCGTGGTGGGCTTCCTGCGCGCCAGCTGGGCCGAGCTCCAGCGGGTGCAGTGGCCCGACCGCCGGCAAGTCACGCAGGCGACCGCCGTCGTGCTGGGCTTCGTCGCGATCGCTGGCCTCTACCTTGGCCTGGCGGATACCGTCGCCAAGGAAATCGTCGAATTTGTCCTCTGAGGCCTGAATGTTCCGCTGGTACGTCGTCAACACCTATTCGGGCCACGAGAACAAGGTCAAGCACAACCTCGAGCACCGGGTCGTGTCGCTTGGCCAGCAGCGCGCCGTGCGCAGCGTCGTGGTTCCCACTGAAGCAGTGTCCGAGATGAAGGACAACCAGAAGGTCACCGTCGAGAAGCGCACCATGCCGGGCTACGTGCTCGTGAACATGGAGCTCAACGAGGACTCCTGGGGGGTCGTCAAGGGAACGCCCGGCGTCACCGGCTTCGTCGGCGCCTCCCAAGAGCCCGTGCCGCTCACGCAGGTCGAGGTCGACCGGCTACTGCACAAGGAGGTCGCCACCGCCACGCGCACGCGCGCCCAGTTCACCATCGGCGAGTCCGTCAAGGTGGTCTCCGGCCCGCTCTCGGACTTCTCCGGGGAGATATCCGAGATCAACGAGGACGCCGCCCGCTTGAAGGTGCTGGTATCTATCTTTGGTCGGGAGACTCCCGTGGAAGTTCAGTTCGACCAAGTGAAGAAGCTCTAGACATGGCCAAGAAGGTTCTCACGACGATCAAGCTGCAGGCCAACGCCGGGCAGGCGAGCCCCGCCCCGCCGGTCGGCCCCGCCCTCGGCCAGCACGGGATCAACATCATGGAGTTCTGCAAGGCGTTCAACGCGCAGACGCAGAGCGAAACCGGGACGGTGATCCCAGTGGTGATCACCGTGTACGAGGACCGCTCGTTCACCTTCGTCACCAAGACGCCGCCCGCGGCGGTGTTGATCCGCCAGGCGCTCAAGATCGCCAAGGGCTCTGGCGAGCCCAACCGCGTCAAGGTCGGCACGATCACTCAGGAGCAGCTGCACGAGATCGCCGAGCGCAAGCTCACCGACCTGAACGCCCACGACGTCGAGCACGCGTCCAGGATCATCGCCGGCACCGCAAGGTCGATGGGCGTCGAGGTCGCGTCATGAGCCGCCACGGCAAGAGCTACACCGAGCGGCTCGCCAAGGTCGACCGCGAGCACGAGTACCAGCCCGCCGACGCAATCGCCCTCGTGCGCAGCCTCGGCAGCGCCAAGTTCGACGAGACGGTCGAGGTCCACGTCCGCACCGGACTCAACGTGCGTCACGCCGACGAGCAGCTGCGCGGCACCATCGCCCTACCCAACGGCCTCGGCAAGGACGTCAAGGTCGCCGTGTTCGCCCAGGGCGACAAGGTGCGTGAGGCCGAGGACGCCGGCGCCGACTTCGTCGGCGCCCAGGATCTCGCCAAACGGATCCAGGAGGGCTTCGACGACTTCGACGTCGTGATCGCCACGCCCGACATGATGTCCATCGTCGGCCAGCTCGGGCGCATCCTCGGGCCTTCGGGCAAGATGCCCAACCCGAAAGTCGGCACCGTCACCATGGACGTCGGCAAAGCCGTCGAGGAGTCCAAGTCGGGCAAGGTCGAGTACCGCACCGACCGCAGCGCCATCGTCCACCTCGTGATCGGCAAGGTCAGCTTTGACGACCGCAAGCTGCTCGAGAACTACGCCGCCGTGATCGAAGAGCTGATTCGCGCCAAGCCGTCGGCCGCAAAAGGTCGCTACGTCCGCTCGATCACGCTCGCGTCGACGATGGGTCCGGGCGTCAAGGTAGACGTCAGCCGAACACGTGAAATCATCGAGGAGGCGCCCGCGGCTACCATCGCCGCCTAGCGTCACTCCCACACAGGCCACCAGAGACCTCCGGCAGCCGCCAACCGACCGTTGATCGGTCCACGCGGCAGAGGACCGGGACAGGAGCCCCATGAACCGAGACCAAAAGGCCGTGGCGATCGCCGAGATCGCCAGCCACATAGACGACTCCGACGCGATCTTCGTCGTCGACTATCGGGGCATCTCGGTGGCGCAGGTTGCCGAGCTGCGAGCCAAGCTGCGCGAGGCCGACGCCACCTTCAACGTGGTCAAGAACTCGCTCACCGAGCGCGCCGCCGACCAGGTCGGCGCGGAGTCGCTCAAGGACTTCCTGTCCGGCCCCACCGCGCTCACGTTCGTGCGCGGCGACATCGCCACCGCCGCCAAGGCGGTCGCCGACTACGCCCGCGCCACCCAGCTGCTGCCGTTCAAGGGCGGGCTCATGCACGGCGCGTCGCTGGACGTCGAGCAGATCCGCTCGCTCTCGCGCCTACCCTCGCGCGAAGTGCTCTACGGCCAGCTCGTCGGCGTCGTCGCCTCGCCGATCGGCGGCCTCGTGCGGTCCCTCGGCGGACTGCTCGGCGGCCTCGCCGTCGCGCTCGGCCAGGTCCGCGAGAAGAAGGACGCCGGAGAGATTCCCGCCGGCGCGCCGCCCGCCGCCGAGGACGCGCCGGCCGCCGAGGAGGCGTCGGCCGCCGAGGACGCCGCCCCGCAGGCTGAGGCGGCGCCACCGGCCGAGGAGGCCCCGCCGGCTGAGGAGGAGGCGCCTGCGGTAGAGGCGGAGGCCGCCCCCCAGGCTGAGGCGGCGCCACCGGCCGAGGAGGCCCCGCCGGCTGAGGAGGCCGCCGCTGAGGCGGCGCCCGAGAAACAGACTGAGCCGGAGCAGGATGAGCTGGCGCAAGAAGACGACAACCACGCGGACGTCTCGGCTGAAGCCCAGCCCGAGGACGCCGAGACGAATCCCACCAAGGAGGACTGACGCGCATGGCTACCAGCACACAGGATTGGATCGAGGAGCTAAAGGGCATTTCGGTGCTCGAGCTCGCTGAGCGGATCAAGGCGCTCGAGGAGGAGTTCGGCGTGTCGGCCGCCGCCGTTGCGGCGCCGGTGGCAGCGCCTGCCGGCGGCGCGGGCGACGGCGGCGGCGCAGAGGAGGAAGCGAGCAGCACCGTCGACGTGATCCTGACCGGCTCTGGTGACAAGAAGATCCAGGTGATCAAGGTCGTCCGCGCGGCGACAGGACTCGGCTTGAAAGAGGCCAAGGCGCTCGTCGACGAGGCCCCCAAGCCCGTCAAGGAGGGGATCGAACGCGAGGAGGCCGACAAGCTCAAGCAGGAACTGGAGGAGGCGGGCGCGAGCGTCGAGTTGAAGTAGCGCTTCGCCGATCCGTCTGACGGCCGCGGCTTCGCGGACGGCCGGCAGACGGAACGGCTTCGCTTGGCGGGGGCGTGGGCGCTCGGCTGCTGTGCTGGGCGCCTCGTCTTGACGGGTCGGACGGTGGGTTGTCCGCGTGGTGGGTTCCCCGTCGCGCAGTCTGTATAGCCATCGCTATACAGAGTTTTGAGGCGTAAAGCCGATTCAGCCGGCAGCGGTGATCGAACGGTCCTCGCCCGAGGCAGCATCTTTATCTTTCGCTCACAATCGCCCATTTTCCGGTAGAGTCCTTCGGGCTGGTCAATAGCCGCAGCCGTCCGGGCAGCATGATGTCGCGCCACATACGCGATCGTCGAGGGCGGGGTCCGTGAGCACCGGCTGCCCTTAAGGGCGTCGATAGTCTGTGCTATCTTTGCTGGTCGCGCCTAGGCGCCCTCCTCTGCCCGTGTATCGCCCTCCGAAGGAGTCATTTCTTGGCTGCTGCAGATGCTCTCCGGACGCGCAGAAGCTTCGCGCGCCTGCATAAGACAGTTGACGTCCCCAACCTGATTGACATACAGCGCCGCTCGTTCGCGTGGCTGACCGACCCAAAGAGCGGCGGACTGCGCGAGACGATCGACGACATCTCCCCGATCGAGGACTACACGGGCAACCTTGCGGTCCAGTTCGGCGAGTTCACGTTCGACGAGCCGGTCGCGTCGCTGGAGCAGTGCCGCGAGAAGGACCTGACGTACGCCCGCCCCTTGACCGTGACGGTCGCGTTCATCAATCGCGAGACGGGTGAGATTCGCGAGCAGTCGGTGTTCATGGGCGACTTCCCGTGGATGACCGAGCGCGGGACCTTCGTCATCAACGGCACCGAGCGGGTGGTCGTCACCCAGCTAGTGCGCTCGCCGGGTGCGTATCTGATGGAACCGAAGGACCGCGAGAAGCAGGTGTTCATCGCCAACCTGATGCCAGCCCGCGGGTCCTGGCTGGAGCTGGAGATCGACAAGAAGGGCAAGGTGTACGTACGCATCGACCGCAAGCGCAAGCTGCCCGTGACGGTGCTGCTGCGCGCGATGAGCTACGCCAGCGACGAGGAGATCCTGCGCCTGTTCGACGACTCGCTGTACATCCGCAACACGATCGAGTCCGACACGGAGGCCACCCGCACCGAAGAGGGCGCCCTGATCGAGCTGTTCAAGAAGCAGCGTCCCGGCGAGCCGCCGAGCGTGGACAACGCCAAGGCGCTGCTCAACCAGCTGTTCTTCGACCCCAAGCGCTACGACCTCACGCGCGTAGGACGCTACAAGCTCAACTCGCGCCTGGGCCTGGATGTGGACATCGACACGCGCACGCTCACCCACGACGACATCCTGGCGTTGGTGCGCGAGCTCGTGTCGCTGCCCAAGCGCCTGGGCCTGCCCGAGGACGGCGCGGTCGAGATCAAGGACTACGCGGCCGAGGCGCTGACCATGCCGCGCGAGCCGGTCGCAGAGCACCTGGACGAGTACGAGCACTTCGGCAACCGCCGCCTGCGCACCGTCGGCGAGCTGATCCAAGAGGCGTTCCGGATCGGGCTCTACCGCATGGAGCGCGTCGTGCGCGAGCGCCTGACCACCGAGGACGCCGACACGATCACGCCGCAGACGATCATCAACATCCGGCCGGTTGTGGCGGCGTTGAAGGAGTTCTTCGGCTCCTCTCAGCTCAGCCAGTTCATGGACCAGACGAACTCGCTCGCGGGGCTCACCCACCGCCGGCGCCTGTCCGCGCTTGGGGCCGGTGGCCTCACGCGCGAGCGCGCGCCGATCGAGGTGCGCGACGTGCACCCCACCCACTACGGGCGCATGTGCCCGATCGAGACGCCCGAGGGGCCAAACATCGGCCTGATCGGTTCGCTGTCCTCGTTCGCGGAGGTCTCCGAGTACGGGTTCGTGACCACGCCCTACCGCGTCGTCAGCGACGGCGTGGTGACGGATAAGGTCGAACACCTCGACGCCACCCAGGAAGAGGAGCTGCTGATCGCCCAGGCGAACACGCCGGTCGATCCGAAGACGGGCCGTCTGAAGGGCTCGGAGATCCTCTGCCGCACGCAGGCCGGCCAGTACGTGACAGTTGGGCCCAAGGACGTCGACTTGGTCGACGTCTCGCCCGAGCAGATCTGGTCCGTCGCCACCGCGATGATCCCGTTCCTCGAGCACGACGACGCCAACCGGGCGCTGATGGGCTCCAACATGCAGCGCCAGGCCGTGCCGCTGCTGAAGGCGGACGCTCCCCTGATCGGCACCGGCATGGAGCGCCGCGCCGCGCTGGACACGGGCGATGTGCTGCTGGCCAAGAGCGCGGGCACGGTGGACTACCTCGACGCCAACCAGATCGTGGTGATGGGTGCCGATGGCAAGAAGGAGGAGTACGAGCTCCAGAAGTTCATGCGCTCCAACCAGGGCACGCTGATCCACCAGAAGCCGCTGGTGGGCACGGGCCGCAAGGTCCAGGTCGGCGACGTGCTCGCCGACGGCTCCTCCACCGACAAGGGCGAGATGGCGCTCGGCAAGAATCTGATGGTCGCGTTCATGTCGTGGGAGGGCTACAACTTCGAGGACGCGATCATCCTGTCCAAGCGCCTCGTGCAGGACGACGAGCTCACCTCGATTCACATCGAGGAGTACGAGATCGACGCCCGCACCACCAAGCTGGGCGAGGAGGAGATCACCCGCGACATCCCCAACCGCTCGGAGGAGTCGCTGCGCAACCTCGACGACCGCGGCATCGTGCGCGTGGGCGCCGAGGTGATCTCTGGCGACCTGCTCGTGGGCAAGGTCACGCCCAAGGGCGAGACCGAGCTGACGGCCGAGGAGAAGCTGATCCGCGCGATCTTCAAGGAGAAGGCGCGCGAGGTGCGCGACACCTCACTGAAGGTCCCGCACGGCGAGGGCGGCGTGGTGATCGACGTCAAGACGTTCAGCCGCGACGCCGGCGATGACCTGCCGCCGGGCGTGAACGACCTGGTGCGCGTGTTCGTGGCCAAGAAGCGCAAGATCTCCGAGGGCGACAAGCTCGCCGGCCGCCACGGCAACAAGGGCGTGATCTCCAAGATCGTCGACCAGCAGGACATGCCGTTCCTCGAGGACGGCACCCCTGTCGATGTGATCCTCAACCCGCTGGGCGTGCCCTCGCGCATGAACGTCGGGCAGATCCTCGAGACCCACCTCGGGTGGGCCGCCGCGCAGGGCTGGTACGACGACGGCTCGGATGCCTATAGGGCAGCCGACGCCGACGCGGGCGCTCGCCGCGTGTACGTGTCGACGCCGGTCTTCGACGGCGCGACCGTCGAAGACGTGGACAACGCGCTCGTCAAGTGGCAGGACGCCCACAGGGGCCGCATCCGCATGGACATCGACAAGTCCCGGCGCGTCGGCGAGCAGGCTTCGGGGAAGATGACGCTGTTCAACGGCCGCACGGGCGAGCCGTTCGAGGAACAGGTGACGGTGGGGTACATGTACATCCTCAAGCTCCTGCACCTCGTCGACGACAAGATTCACGCCCGCTCTACCGGCCCCTACTCGCTGGTCACCCAGCAGCCGCTCGGCGGCAAGGCCCAGTTCGGCGGCCAGCGCTTCGGCGAGATGGAGGTGTGGGCGTTGGAGGCGTTCGGCGCCGCATACACGCTCCAGGAGATGCTCACGATCAAGTCCGACGACACGGTCGGGCGCGTGAAGGCCTACGAGGCGATCGTCAAGGGCGAGAACATCGCCGAGCCGTCGATTCCCGAGTCGTTCAAGGTGCTGCTCAAGGAGATGCAGTCGCTGGCGCTGGACGTCAACGTGGTCTCCGAGGAGGGACAGCGCGCGGAGATGCGCGACGAGGATGACGACCTGCTGCGCGCTGCCGAGGAGCTCGGGATCGACCTCTCGGGGGTCAGAGCCCTGGCCGGCGAGGGCAGCGACGAGCAGCTGGATGGGGAGGAGGACACGCCCGTTGCTGCCGCGGAGGCCGACGATGGCGCTGAGGACGAGGCTGGGGAGGAGGACGTGATCACCGTCGATGAGCTGATCGACGTCGAGGCGGCGGAGGACATCGATCTGGAGAGCCTCGCCAGCGAGGAGACCGCCGAGGAGTCCGCCGAGGAGTTGCCCGATTCACCCGCGAGCGAAAGCACACCCAGATGATCGACATTAACAATTTCGACGCAATCGAGATCAGCCTTGCCTCGTCGAAGCAGATCCGCAGTTGGAGCTCCGGCGAGGTCACCAAGCCGGAGACGATCAACTACCGCACGCTGAAGCCCGAGAAGGACGGCCTGTTCTGCGAGCGGATCTTCGGCCCGACCAAGGACTGGGAGTGCTACTGCGGCAAGTACAAGCGCGTGCGCTACAAGGGCATCGTGTGCGAGCGCTGCGGCGTCGAGGTCACGCGCTCGAAGGTCCGTCGCGAGCGCATGGGCCATGTCGACCTCGCCGCTCCCGTGAGCCACATCTGGTTCTTCAAGGGCGTGCCCAGCCGCATCGGCTACCTGCTCGATATGGCGCCCAAGGAACTCGAGAAGGTTCTGTACTTCGCGGCCTCGATCGTCACGTGGGTAGACGACGAGGCTCGCGCGAAGGACCTGGACACGCTCGAGAAGGAGGTCAACAAGGTGCTCGACGCCTACGCGGCGGAGCGCGAGGAGCGCGTGCTCGAGCTGCGCGAGTCGCTGGCGCGCCGCGAGAAGTACCTGCAGAGCGGCAAACAGACCAACTTCAACGACGAAGACCACCTCTGGGCGGACGCGCTCGACATCAATCTCCAAAAGCTCTCAGACGAGGACCGCGAGAAGCAGCTGAAGGAGCTGACGAAGGCGTTCGACGCCGACATCGCCGACACCGAGGCCTACATCGAGGACGCGGCCGAGCGGATGCGGATCGTGTGGGAGCTGTTCAAGACGATGGAGCCCAAGCAGATCGAGCACGACGAGACGACCTTCCGCGAGCTCAAGGAGCGCTTCGGCTCGCCGTACGGCTTCGGCGAGTACTTCCGCGGCGGCATGGGCGCGGAAGCGATCCGCGACCTCCTCCAGCAGGTCGACCTGGAGGTCGAACGCGTGGAGCTGGAGGACCAGGTGAAGACCGGCAAAGGTCAGAAGCAGGCGCGCGCGGTCAAGCGCCTGAAGGTCGTCTCAGCGTTCATCCAGTCGGGCAACAAGCCCGAGATGATGGTGCTCGACGCCGTGCCCGTGATCCCACCGGAGCTGCGGCCGATGGTGCAACTCGACGGCGGGCGCTTCGCCACGTCCGATCTCAACGACCTCTACCGCCGCGTCATCAACCGCAACAACCGCCTCAAGCGGCTGCTCGACCTCGGCGCGCCCGAGATCATCGTCAACAACGAGAAGCGAATGCTGCAGGAGGCCGTCGACGCGCTGTTCGACAACGGCCGCCGCGGGCGCCCAGTCACCGGGCCGGGCAACCGTCCGCTGAAGTCGCTCTCGGACATGCTCAAGGGCAAGCAGGGACGCTTCCGCCAGAACCTGCTGGGCAAGCGCGTGGACTACTCCGGGCGCTCGGTGATCGTCGCCGGGCCCTATCTCAAGCTGCACCAGTGCGGGCTGCCGAAGATCATGGCGCTGGAGCTGTTCAAGCCGTTCATCATGGCCCGCTTGGTCGAGCGCAAGTCCGCGCAGAACATCAAGGCGGCCAAGAAGATGGTCGACTCGATGATCGCCGAGGTGTGGGACGTGCTCGAGGAGGTCATCCACGAGCACCCGGTGCTGCTCAACCGCGCCCCCACGCTGCACCGTCTGGGCATCCAGGCGTTCGAGCCGCTGCTCGTCGAGGGCAAGGCGATCCAGGTGCACCCGCTCGTGTGCCACGCGTTCAACGCCGACTTCGACGGCGACCAGATGGCCGTGCACCTGCCGCTGTCGGCCGAGGCCCAGGCGGAGGCGCGCATCCTGATGCTCTCCTCCAACAACATCCTCTCTCCGGCACACGGGGCGCCGCTGGCGACCCCGACGCAGGACATGATCCTCGGCGCCTACTACCTGACCTACGGGCCCGAAGCGGAGGAGCTCTCGAAGATCGATCGCGCCACGTACGAGCCGCGGCCGCACGTGTTCCGCACCGCGCAGGAGGCGGAGCTCTCCTACGAGGGCAACGTCGTCAAGCTGCACGACATCGCCGAGTTCCGCCCCTACGGGCGCGACGGCGGTCACGTGCTCACGACGATCGGGCGGATCATCTACAACGACCGCATCGAGCGCGCGCTGTCGGAGGCGCTCGGCGACGAGTTCGACGCGTCCAAGTACGTGTTCGTCAACCAGTCGATGAAGAAGCGCGACACCACGCTGCTGATCGACATGCTCGTGCAGAGCTACGGCGCGACCACGATCTCGCTCGTGCTCGACGCGTTCAAGGACCTCGGCTTCAAGTACGCCACCCAGGCCGGGATCACGATCTCCAAGAACGACGTAGTCGTGCCGCCGCAGAAGCAGGCGATCCTCGACAAGTTCGACAAGATCGTCGGCGACATCACCGGCCAGTACGACGACGGGCTGATCACCCAGGAGGAGCGCCACGAGGCGGTCGTCGAGCAGTGGAACGCGGCGACCGACGAGGTCGCCGAGGCGATGATCGCGAACCTCGACGTGCTGAACCCCATCTTCATGATGGCCAACTCGGGTGCCCGCGGCTCCTTCAAGCAGATCCGTCAGCTGGCCGGGATGCGCGGTCTGATGGCCAACCCGAAGGGTGAAATCATCGAGCGCCCGATCAAGGCCAACTTCATGGAGGGCCTGTCGGTGCTCGAGTACTTCATCTCCACGCACGGCGCACGAAAGGGTCTCGCGGACACCGCGTTGCGCACGGCCGACTCGGGCTACCTGACGCGACGTCTGGTCGACGTCGCCCAGGACGTGATCATCCGCGAGGCCGACTGCGGCACCGAGGAGCACATCGAGATGGCCGTGTTCAAGGCCGGCGGCGAGCCCAACGACGGCCTCGTCGGGCGGATCGCGGCGCGCGACATCACGACCAAGCGCAACCGCATGCTCGCCGAGCAGGGCATCGAAATCGGCCGCGCCGAGCTCGCCGACATGGTCGCGGCGTTCGGCGATGACCACGACAAGGGCGTCGAGGTGAAGGTGCCGGTGCGTTCGGTGCTCAAGTGCGAGGCGCCGAGTGGCGTCTGCCAGGCCTGCTACGGGCGGGCGATGGCCACTGGCACGCTCGCGCAGATCGGCGACGCGGTGGGCATCGTGGCGGCGCAGTCGATCGGCGAGCCGGGCACGCAGCTCACGATGCGCACGTTCCACACGGGTGGCGTCGCCGGGGCGGATATCACGCACGGGCTACCGCGCGTGGTCGAGCTGTTCGAGGCGCGCAGGCCGAAGGGCCTGGCGAAGATCGCCGAGCAGGACGGTGCGGTCTCGATCGAGGAGACCGACAAGGCGCTCACGGTGCTGATCACCGACGACGCCGGGGAGGAGCATCGCCACGCGTTTCCGCGACGCACGCGCTTGTTCGTCTCCGACGGGGAGAAGATCAAAGCCGGCAGGCAGCTCAACGAGGGCTCGGTGTACCCGCACGAGCTGCTGGCCATCCGCGGGCGCACCGAGACCGAGCAGTACCTCGTCAAGGAGGTGCAGGAGGTCTACAAGTCCCAGGGCGTGGACATCAACGACAAGCACATCGAGCTGATCGTTAGGCAAATGCTCAAGAAGGTGCGCGTCGATCAGAAGGGCGACACCGACTACCTGCCCGGGCAGTTCGTGGACCGCTTCGAATTCGCCAAGGCCAACGACGCGGTTACGCAGGACGGCGGTGAGACGGCGCAGTTCGAGGACATCATCCTCGGCATCACGAAGGCGTCGCTGAACACCGACTCGTTCCTATCGGCGGCGTCCTTCCAGGAGACGACCAAGGTTCTCACCGACGCCGCCCTCGAAGGCAAGATCGACCGCCTGAACGGCCTCAAGGAGAACGTCATCATCGGCAAGCTGATCCCGGCGGCGACCGGGCTCAAGCGCTACCGGCGGATCGAGATCGAGCCGTCCGAGCCGCTGCCCCGCGCGATCGACGATGTCGGCCTGCTCGACCAGGACGAGATCGCCGCTGAGCTCGGTCTCGCCGGCGACGGCTTCAACGGCGGCTACGGACAGGAGTTCGACGCCGATCTCGCCTCGCTCGAGAAAATCGGCGCCGGCGGCACCGACCCCGGCTTCGCCGAGGAGCTCGCTGAGCTGGAGCTTCCCGACGAGGACCTAGCGGAGGACAAGTAGAGCCCACTCGGACAGCGTCCTCGCCTCCCGCCAGGTGAGACCGAGCTCCGGCTCGGTCTCGACCAGCAGCGTGGGCGCAGCACGGGCCTGCGCCCACTCGTGGCAGGCGGGATTGAGCGCGTCGTCCACCCACGCGAGCGCCCGCCGGCCCGCGTAGGTGTCGATCGCGTCGAGCTTCCAGTGGGCGTTCGAGCGGCCGACGGCGCGCTGGAAGCGCAGGAACGGCAGCGCCGGCGGCAATCCCAGCAGGCGGGGGAGGTGCTCGTTGGCCCGCTCCTCCCAGCCGCTGGCCCACACCAGGTCGAACACGCGCGACAGCTCAAGCAGGTGTGCGGCAGCGCTGGACGAAAGGAAGTGGGGTATGCCGTCGATCGAATGGAAGGAGCCCTCGACCGGTGGACCGTCGGGGAGGCGGCCGGTCAGGAGGCCGTCGCGGCTCTCCCAGCCGCCAAACAGAGACACGACACCGTCGATGTCGACCATCAACAGGGGTCTGCAGCGCTCTTCAGCTCCGCGCACGGGCTCTTTAGCTTTCACAGAGGTTGCGAGGGATAGGCTGCCAGAGACGGTAGATCCGCCGAAGTCGCTGCCGCGGAGTAAAGCAGCCGCAAGCCGCAGCCGATGGATCACCCTGTCCTCCCCCCGAACATGACCTTGGATCTAGGAATACTCCTCGCGCTCGCCTGCGCCTTCGTTGCCAACCTCGGCTTCTTCTACAAGTACCGCGGGGCGAACGCTGTGCCGAAGGTCCAGGTGCTGCATCCGCTGCGCTCTGCCAGGGCGCTGTACTCCTCGAAGTGGTTCACGCTGGGCATGATCACGGCCACCGTGAGCTGGGGTTTGCACGTGGCCGCGCTTGCGCTGGCGCCGATGTCGGTGATCCAGGTGTCGCTCGCGGCGGGCGTGGTGTTCATCGCGGTGATGGCTGACAAGCTGTTCGGCTTCGAGGTCGGGCGCCGCCAGTGGATGGGCCTGTTCCTGACCGCCGCTGGGCTGGTGCTGCTGGGCGTGACGCTGCCCGCGATGCACGGCGCGCACTCCCACTTCTCGCAGGCCGCGATGATCTCCTTCGAGGCCGGGCTGTTCGGACTCGGCGGCCTGCTGCTGATGGGGCCGCGCATGGGTGGACCGGTCGAGCACCACGGCATGATGCTCGGGGCTGCCGCTGGCGTGCTGTTTGGCGTCTCCGACACAGCCATCAAGGCGCTCACCGGCATCACCGGCGCCCACGGGCTGATCGGCCTCGCGCTGAGCCCCTGGCTGGCCGTGGCGGTGCTGGCGTCGATCGTCGCGTTCTTCGCGTCCGCGCGCGGGCTGCAGGACGGCGAGGCGGTCCCCGTGATCGCCGTGACCGGCACAGCCGCGAACATCGCGGGCATCGCCGGCGGCATCGTCGTGTTCGGCGACCCGATGGCGGGAAGCGCGTCGGGCGTTGTGCTGCAGGCGCTGGCGTTCGTGCTTGTGGTGGTCGCCGCCGCGCTGATGCCCGCGCCCGTGCGCGCGGCCGGTGTGGCTCAGGCGGCCTAGCGCTGCTAGCATCCTGCCCGATGCCAACGACCTCACAACTCGTGCGCAAGGGCCGCGTGACCCCCAAGAAGAAGATCGCCACCCCGGGCCTGAAGTCGGGCAAGGGACGCAAGAAGAAGGTCGCCGCGCCGCAACGGCGTGGGGTGTGCACGCGCGTGTACACAACAACCCCGAAGAAGCCTAACTCGGCGCTGCGCAAGGTCGCGCGCGTGCGCATCTCCGGATCGATCGAGGTGACGGCCTACATCCCCGGAGAGGGACACAATCTGCAGGAGCACTCGGTGGTGCTCGTGCGCGGCGGGCGCGTCAAGGACCTGCCTGGCGTGCGCTACAAGGTCGTTCGCGGCACGCTCGACGCCGCTGGCGTGAGCGATCGCAGGAAGGCGCGCTCGCAGTACGGCGTGAAGAAGAAATAGCCGATGCCTCGCCGCGCAGCCGCCCAGATCCGTCCTGTGGAGGCGGACCCGATACATCGCTCCAAGCTGGTCCAGCAGGTGATCAACAAGGTGATGCTCGACGGCAAGAAGTCGATTGCCGAGCGGATCGTGTATGACGCGCTGGCGGTGCTGGGCGAGCGCAGCGACAAAGACCCTGTTGAAGCGCTCGAGGCGGCGGTCAGGGCGCTGACGCCGACGCTCGAGGTTCGTTCGCGTCGCGTCGGCGGCGCCACCTATCAGGTGCCCGTGGAGGTGCCAGCCCGGCGCGCACGCACGTTGGCGGTGCGCTGGCTCGTCGAGTTCGCCAGGCAGCGCCGGGAGAAGACGATGGCTCAGCGGCTCGCAAACGAGCTGATGGACGCCCAGTCCCAGCAGGGCGGCGCGTACAAGCGCAAGGACGATATCTACCGCATGGCGCAGGCTAACAAGGCCTTCGCCCACTATCGCTGGTAGCGGCCCGATGACTGGCGCGATGCTGCGTCCTCGGTCGCTCGCGTGCGAAGCACGCCACGCTCCCTGCGTCCTTGCCTCGCTTGGTCCTCGGACCGCTACGGCTTGAATCTCTAAAGAGCGGACTATCTTTTGATGACGGCCCCTCCGGGGCCGGGACGGGTAGCGTCGTCGCATCACAATGGGTGCCGGTCGCCCTGGTAGGTTGATCGCCGTGCCGCGCGCGGTCCTCGGATGCCTGTGCTCGCTGGTGCTGGTGCTGGCGCTCGCCGCGGTCGCCGCGATGCCGGCCACCTCCGCGTCGGCCAGGCCCAAACACCTGCTGCCGGGCAAGAAGAAACCGAAGCTGACTGCGCCGCCGAGTTGTACGAGCTTCGGCGGCGCGATCGTGAGCCTCGACCTCGGACCGCTGAAAGGCCCCGCCGTCACCACCCTGCCCGACGACCACAGCATCTGCTCGTGGTCGGGCCAAGCAGGCGGCCACTACGCGGGCGTCGCGACAGTCCAGATCACCGCGGCCCCGGCCGGGCTCGGCCAGGCGCTGCTTGCCGCGGCCAGGACCTCGGAGCAAGCCGCCGTCGGCAAGCCGGGCGGCGGTGGCGCCTATCTGACGAGGAATCCCCGACGCGGGTTCTACTTCGAAGGCATGGCGCTCTGGGGCGTCACCAGCAAGAACAAGGAAACGGGCAAATGCCCTCCGATCATCAACGAAGCGGGCATCGAAATCGGCGAAAAAACGGCGATCGAAATGGGACAGAGCGGCCCGCAGTGCACCGGACAGCCCGGCACCGAAGGCGACTTCGCGACGGCGTACGGGGGGCCCCGGCCGAACGTGAAGCCGACGCTGCTACAGATTCAGGTTGCCGCGGAGGCTGGCACGACGAGCGAGTACGATCTCGCTCGCATCGAGCGCGTCTTCTTCGCCGGCGGGCACTGACGGCGCCCCCGCGGCCTGCGGATCGTGAAGATTTCGCCCGGCCCCTTGAAGAAAAAGATTTGGTACCTAAGCTTCTGGTAGCGAATGTCTGCCTCGTCCTCAGCTGAGCCCGCATACAGTCCCGCGGCCTCCGACCACATAGAGCCCTACGTGTGGAAGATCGCCGGCGTGGTGATCCTCGGGATGATCATGTCGATCCTCGACACGACCATCGTCAACGTCGCGCTGCGTACGTTGGGGCACGATCTTCACAGCTCGATTGCGCAGATCCAGTGGGTGATCACGGGGTATCTGCTGTCGCTGGCCGCAGTGATCCCGATCACCGGCTGGGCTGCGCGACGCTATGGCGCAAAGCGCGTATATATGACCTCGCTGGTCCTGTTCACGCTGGGCTCCGCCCTGTGCGCGATCGCCACCAGCACCGCCGAGCTCGTGCTGTTCCGCGTGCTGCAGGGAGCCGGCGGCGGCATGATCATGCCCGTCGCCCAGCTGATCATGGCTCAGGTCGCGGGTCCCAAGCGCATGGGACGCGTCATGGGCATCGTGGCGATGCCCGCGATGCTCGGGCCGATCCTCGGACCGGTCGTCGGCGGCACGATTCTCCAGGGCCTGCATTGGTCGTGGATCTTCCTCGTCAACGTCCCGATCGGGATCGTCGCGTTCATGCTCGGCTGGCGCATGCTCCCGCACACCGAGTCGGGCGAGGCCGGACGCCTGGACGTGATCGGCCTGGCGCTGCTCTCGACCGCGTCCACCGCGGTCGTCTATGGCCTCAGCCAGCTGGGCTCCAGCAGCAGTCTCACGGCCTCGAACGTCGTCCTTCCGATCCTCGCTGGCGTCCTGCTGACAGGAGTCTTCTACTGGCACGCGCTGCGCACCGAGCGCCCGCTGCTCGACATCCGGCTGTACGCCAACCGGATCTTCGCAGCCGCGTCGTTTACGACCCTCGGCCTGGGAGCCGCGCTCTTCGGCGCGATGATCCTCGTGCCCCTCTACTACCAGGAGGTTCGCCACGAGAGCCTGATCGCGACCGGGCTGCTCGTAGGACCGCAGGGCCTCGGAATGCTGGTCGCGATGCCGGTCGCCGGTCGTCTCACAGATCGCTTCGGCGGCGGACGCGTGGCGCTCGTGGGGGTGTCGATCCTGTGCCTGGGCACGATTCCCCTGGCGTTCGTCGGCACCAGCACCTCGATCCTGGGCATCTCAGCGGTGCTGCTGTTTCGCGGCCTCGGCATCGGCTTCTCGTTCATGCCCGCGATGACCGCCGCGTTCGCGTCGCTTCGACCCGACCAGCTCTCCGACGCCACGCCCCAGCTGAACGTGCTGCAGCGCATCGGCGGCGCGATCGGAACGGCCGTGCTCGCCGTCGTGCTCCAGCGCTCCAGCGGGGTCGCGCCGTCGCTCACGCACCTCGCGGGCGCGTTTGACACCGCCTACTGGTGGTCGTTGGGGATCGCCGTGTGGGCGCTGATTCCGTGCGTTGTGCTGTTGCGGGCCGAGAGCCAACGCGCGCGGGGCGAGATCCGATCGGTCAGTCGTGAGGCCGCTGCTAACGCCGAGGCGACCGTTGAGCCGCTCGGCGTATAGCGAGCATCCGATGAGCACGCCAGTCGCCGACCAGCGCCCAGCCGAGCCCGGCAGCGAGGCGAGCGCCGAGCTGGCCGAGCTGGGCACCGCCTTTCGTCGCGTGTTCCGCAGCCTCAACCGCCTGCGCGGGCGCGACACCCACCTGGGCGGCGCGGAGCTGAGCCACGCTCAGTTCGAGCTGCTGATCGAGCTGCAGGAGGGCGGCGAGCTGCCAGCTGGGGAGCTCGCGGCCGCGGCCAGGCTCACGCCCGCCACCGTCACCCAGATGCTGGACCACCTGGCTGAGTGCGGCCACGTCGAGCGCGTCCGCTCGCAGACCGATCGGCGCGTGGTGGTCTCACGGCTCACGCGCCAGGGCGCGCGCAAGATCCAGGCCAAGCGCGAGGCCTGGCAAAGTCGCTGGGAGCAGGCTCTGACAGGGGTCGACGTCGAGGAGCTGCGCGCGGCCACGCGCGTGCTCGAGCGCCTCGGCGCGATGCTCGAGGACGCCCCAGCGGTCGTCGATGTCTGCACGGAGCAGCGGTCGAGTGAGCGAACGGCGGCTGCCGTCGGGAGGAAGCCCCTCTAGTTGAGCAAACGGCGGCTGCCGTCGGGAGGAAGCCCTGTCAGAACGGAGAATCTCTCTGCTATAGTCGAGACGCGTCGCGGGTGGACGCAGTGTGTGCGCTTGCCTCCCGCGGACTCGGCAATGAAGATGGTGATCTCGAGCAGATAACGAACGCGGATCGGTCTATACGAGACCAGCTGCGCGCGTGGGCCCGAGGGGCCTATTTTTTTGCCCGTAAAGCTCCGTCGCAACAACCCCGATACTGACAGATGCCACGTAAGTTCTCACTCCAAAACACCCGCAACATCGGGATCATGGCGCACATCGACGCCGGTAAGACGACGACGACCGAGCGCATCCTCTACTACACCGGACGCACGTACAAGCTCGGCGAGGTCCACGAGGGCGCGGCGGTCATGGACTGGATGGAACAGGAGCAGGAGCGCGGCATCACGATCACCTCTGCCGCCACCACCGCCGAGTGGAAGGGCCACCGGATCAACATCATCGACACGCCCGGGCACGTCGACTTCACGGTCGAGGTCGAGCGCTCGCTACGCGTGCTCGACGGCGCGATCGCGCTGTTCGACTCCGTCGCCGGCGTCGAGCCGCAGTCCGAGACGGTCTGGCGCCAGGCCGACAAGTACCACGTGCCACGCATCGCCTACATCAACAAGATGGACCGCATCGGCGCCGACTTCGACCAGGGCGTGCAGACGATGATCGACCGTCTGGGTGCGCATCCGGTGCCGATCCAGCTGCCGATCGGAGCCGAGGGCGATTTCGAGGGCGTCGTCGACCTGGTCGCGATGAAGGCGATCGTCTACAAAGATGAGCTCGGCAAGGAACAGGACGTGATCGACATCCCCGAGCGTCTCGCCGACGCAGCGCACGCCGCGCGCGAGCACCTGCTCGAGGAGGTCTCCCACTACGACGACGGGCTACTCGAGCTGATCCTGGAGGAGGCGGACGTCCCCGAGGACACGCTCAAGCAGGCGATCCGCAAGGCCACGCTGTCGACCAAGCTGACGCCCGTTCTGTGCGGGTCGTCGTTCAAGAACAAGGGTGTCCAACCGTTGCTGGACGCCGTTATCGATTACCTGCCCTCGCCGCTGGATGTTCCGCCGGTGATCGGGACCGAACTGATCAAGGGCGAGGAGCACGAGCGCGAGGTCGTGCGCCACGCCGATGACTCCGAGCCGTACGCCGCGCTCGCGTTCAAGATCGCCGCCGACCCCTACGTCGGCAAGCTCACCTATTTCCGCGTGTACTCCGGCCACCTCGCCGCGGGCAGCCGTGTGCTCAACGTGAGCACCGGTCGAACCGAGCGGATCGGGCGCATCCTGATGATGCACGCCAACGACCGCGAGGAGGTCGAGGAGGTCTTCGCCGGCGACATCGCCGCAGCGGTGGGAATCAAGCAGGTGATGACCGGAGACACGCTGGCGGCGCCCGACGCCCCGATCCACCTGGAGAACATCATCTTCCCCGAGCCGGTGATCAAGGTCGCGGTGGAGCCCAAGACGAAGGCCGACCAGGAGAAGATGTCGACCGCGCTGGGACGCCTGGCCGAGGAGGATCCGACCTTTCAGGTGCGCAGCAACGAGGAAACCGGCCAGACGGAGATCTCCGGCATGGGCGAGCTCCACCTGGAGGTGCTGGTCGACCGCATGAAGCGCGAGTTCGGCGTTGAAGCGAACGTCGGGCGCCCGCAGGTGTCCTACCGCGAGACCGTGCGCGGCACGGTGGAGAAGGTCGAAGGCAAGTTCGTGCGCCAGACCGGCGGCTCGGGCCAGTTCGGAGTGGTGTTCATCAACCTCGAGCCCGCGCCCGGCGACGGGTTCGAGTTCGTCAACAAGATCAAGGGCGGCTCGGTTCCCTCCGAATACATCCCCGCTGTGCGCAAGGGCATCGAAGAGGCGCTGGAGACGGGCGTCAAGGCGGGCTACCCGATGGTCGACGTGCGGGTCACGCTGACCGACGGCAAGTACCACGACGTCGACTCCTCGGAGATCGCCTTCAAGGTTGCGGGATCGCTGGCGATCAAAGAGGCGGCCAAACGCGCCAAGCCGGTGCTGCTGGAGCCGATCTTCGCCGTCGAGGTGGTCGCGCCCGAGGAGTTCCTGGGTGATGTGATCGGCGACCTGAACCGCCGCCGCGGTCACGTCGAAGGTCAGGAGCGCCGGGGCAACGCGCTCGTGGTAACGGCAAAGGTGCCGTTGAGCGAGATGTTCGGATACGCGACGGATCTGCGCTCGAACACCCAGGGGCGGGCCACGTACACGATGCAGTTCGACGCCTACGAAGAGGTTCCGCCTAACATCGGCGAGAAGATCGTCGAACAGCGCACGGGCGAGCCCGTTCCAGCCTAGGCGCCTCGGACTGGGTCCGCCAAGCACGCACCGTCGAGGCCACGCACGGCAGCAGCAGTCAACGAAAGCCGCATTCAGATAGATTTCTCAGGTTCGCCCTCCCAGAGGCGGACATTCACGTCGATACAGGAGCGAACTAAAAGTGGCGAAGGAGAAGTTCGAGCGCGACAAGCCGCACGTCAACGTCGGGACCATCGGTCACATCGACCACGGCAAGACGACGCTGACCGCTGCCATCACGACGGTGCTGGCGGAGAAGGGAGGCGCCGAAGCCCGGAGCTTCGAGGAGATCGACAACGCGCCCGAGGAGAAGGAACGCGGGATCACGATCGCCACTTCCCACGTCGAGTACCAGACGGAGAACCGTCACTACGCGCACGTGGACTGTCCCGGCCACGCGGACTACGTCAAGAACATGATCACGGGCGCCGCCCAGATGGACGGCGCGATCCTCGTGGTGTCGGCCGCTGACGGTCCGATGCCACAGACGCGCGAGCACATCTTGCTCGCGCGCCAGGTCGGCGTTCCTTACATCGTCGTGTTCCTCAACAAGGCCGACATGGTCGACGACGAGGAGCTGTTGGAGCTGGTCGAGGTCGAGGTCCGCGAGCTGCTCTCCGAGTACGACTTCCCGGGTGACGACATCCCCTTCATCACGGGCTCCGCGCTGAAGGCGCTCGAGGGTGACGAGGCCTCCAAGCAGAAGATCCTCGACCTGGCCGCCGCGCTGGATGCCTACATCCCCGAGCCCGTGCGCGAGCTCGACAAGCCGTTCCTGATGCCGGTCGAGGACGTGTTCTCGATCACCGGTCGCGGCACCGTGGCGACCGGACGAGTTGAGCAGGGCATCGTCAAAACAGGCGAGACGGTCGAAATCGTCGGCGTCCACGACTCAACCTCGACGGTGGTGACCGGCGTGGAGATGTTCCGCAAGATCCTCGACCAGGGCCAGGCGGGCGACAACGTCGGCTGCCTGCTGCGTGGCACCAAGCGCGAGGAGATCGAGCGCGGCCAGGTGTTGTGCAAGCCTGGATCGATCACCCCGCACACCAAGTTCAAGTCGGAGGTCTACGTGCTCAAGAAGGAGGAGGGCGGTCGTCACACCCCCTTCTTCACGGGCTACCGGCCTCAGTTCTACTTCCGCACGACCGACGTCACCGGTGTGGCCAAGCTGCCCGACGGCGTCGAGATGGTCATGCCCGGCGACAACGTCCAGATGGAGATCGAACTGATCCAGCCGATCGCGATGGACCAGGGCCTGCGATTCGCCATCAGGGAGGGCGGGCGCACGGTCGGCTCGGGCGTGGTCAGCGAGATTATCGAGTAGCGCACGCGCGTCCCATCTGGAGACCGTCGGAGGCGACGCGCGCATTGGCAGTCCGATACGACTAACACGGCCCGGCCGCACAGGCGTGGGAACGAGAGGGGCGGATTCCTCGAAGAGGCGTCCGCTCTTTCTCTCACCGTCTGCGGGCCCCGACGGAACTCAGCTCCGTCGGCGAGGAGATGCGGCAGCATGAGCCACGACGGCGCAAGGCAGGATCGCAGCACACCAGACCCACACGAGCACCACACAGAGGAAGACCACGCAGAGAGCTCTCATGGCAGCGGCCAACCAAAACAAGATCAGGATCCGTCTGAAGGCGTATGACACCTCAGCGATTGAGTCCGCGGCGAAGGAGATCGTCGAGACGGCCACCCGCACGGGCGCAAGCGTGTCGGGACCTGTGCCCCTGCCGACCGAGAAGAACGTGTACTGCGTGATCCGTTCGCCGTTCAAGGACAAGGACTCGCGCGAGCACTTCGAGATCCGCACGCACAAGCGCCTGATCGACATCCACCAGCCGACGCCCAAGACGGTCGACTCGCTGCAGCGCCTGGACCACCTCCCGGCAGGCGTCGACATCGAGATCCGCCTGGCCACCTGAAACATCGACGGCTTCGACGCACTACACAACAGCCCCACGCCGCTATGCCCGCCATCCTCGCCAAGAAGCTCGGTATGACCCAGGTTTTCCAGGAGGACGGACGCGTGGCGCGCGTCACGGTGCTGCAGGCGGGCCCGTGCCCGGTGACCGCGATCCGCACGCCCGAGCGCGATGGCTACGCGGCGGTGCAGCTGGCGTTCGCTCAGACCAAGGAGAAGCACATCTCCAAGCCCGAGCTAGGCCACCTGAAGAAGGCCGACGCGCCGCCCATGCGCAGGCTGGCCGAGTTTCGCGGCGAGGGTGCCGAGCTGGCGCTCGGCGATGCCGTCACGGTGGATTCGTTCGAGGTGGGCGCGCGCGTGAAGATCTCGGGGATCTCCAAGGGAAAGGGCTTTCAGGGAACGATCAAGCGCCACAACTTCGCCAGTGGCCCCAAGTCGCACGGCTCGCACAACGTCCGCGCACCGGGCTCGATCGGGGCGTCGGCGACGCCGTCGCGCGTGCTCAAAGGGATACGCGGGCCCGGACAGATGGGTAACCGGCGCGCGACCCAGAAGGGCCTGGAGATCGTCCGCGTGGACACCGCGGAGAACCTGCTGCTCGTGCGAGGCTCGGTGCCCGGTCCGACGGGCGCCGTCGTGGAGGTGCGGAGCGATGCCTGACGCCCCGGTTCTCTCCCCCAAGGGCACACCCCGTGACGGGGCGCCCGCAGGCGGCGCAGCCAAGAAGGTGAAGCTCGACGACGCCGCGTTCGGCGCGCGCTTCGCCGGTCCGCTCGTCCACCAGAGCGTGCGCGCTGAGCAGGCCGCGCGCCGGCGCGGGACCGCCTCCACCAAAACACGTGGCTTGGTCTCCGGCGGCGGTGCCAAGCCGTGGCGCCAGAAGGGCACCGGTCGTGCTCGCGCCGGTTCGAGTCGCTCACCGATATGGACCGGCGGTGGCACCGCGTTCGGACCGCAGCCGCGCTCATATACGTTCAAGGTCAACCGTAAGGAGCAGCGCGCGGCGCTGCGCAGCGCGCTGTCGCTGCACGCCGCGCGCGGCTCGATCGCGGTGCTCGAAGCGGGCGCCTTTCAAGCCCCGAAGACGCGGCACGCGCTCGATCTGCTCGATGATTGGGATCTGCCCATCGGCCACGCACGCCCCACGCTCGTGGTGCTCATGGCCGAGGAGTCCTCCGCGGCGCTCTCGTTCCGCAACCTCGCGCGCGTGGCCGTGCTCACCGCCGAGAACGTGGGGGTTGCCGATCTCCTGGGAGCGGCCTCGCTGGTCGTGTCCGAGCCGGCCCTGCAGGCACTCACTGCGCGTACTGGCCACCGACCGAGAGCCGGCCGGCGCGAGCACGGAGAGGGACAGGGCTGATGGAGCACACCGAGGTGATCATCCGGCCGGTTGTGTCCGAGAAGAGCTACGTGCTCTCTGCGGCCGACCGCTACACCTTCCGCGTCCACGCGGATGCGCACAAGACGCACATCCGCCAAGCGGTGGAGGCGCTGTTCGACGTCCACGTCGTGGACGTGAGGACGCTGAGCGTCAAGTCCAAGCCCAAGCGTCGCGGCAACACGCGCGGACGCACCCGCGCGTGGAAGAAGGCCGTCGTGCAGGTGCGCGCCGGCGAGAGCATTCCGATCTTCCAGGGCCTATCGGGCCTCGAGGGCTAGGTGGCCGTGAGCGCTTCGCCATACTGCGTCCTCGCTCGCTCACGTGCCGAGCACGCCACGCTCGCTGCGTCCTTGTCTGGCTCGACTCACGACCATCTACGGAACTAGACGATGCCCATCCGCAAGCCACGCCCCACCAGTCCCGGCAGGAGGTTCGTCTCCTACCCGGACTTCGCCGAGATCACCAAGTCCAAGCCCGAGAAGACGCTCGTCGAAGGACTCAAGAAGAGCGGCGGGCGCAACGTGTTCGGGCGCAAGACCGCGCGCCACCGCGGCGGCGGCGCCAAGCGCGCCTACCGTCGGGTGGACTTCAAGCGCCGCAAGGACGGCGTCGAGGCGAGGGTCGCCGCAATCGAGTACGACCCCAATCGCTCCGCTTACATTGCGCTGCTCCACTACGTCGACGGCGAGAAGCGCTACATCCTCGCGCCCCAGCGACTGAGCGTGGGGATGACCGTGTGCTCGGGCGAGGACGCGGACATCGCGGTGGGCAACTGCTTGGAGCTCGCGCGCATGCCGGTCGGCACGGTCGTGCACAACGTCGAGCTCCAACCCGGCCGCGGCGGACAGATGGCCCGCTCGGCGGGGGCCTCAGCGCAGCTGATGGCCAAGGACGGGAGCATGGCGACGCTGCGCCTACCGTCGGGCGAGATGCGGATGGTGCGCGCCGAGTGCCGCGCGACGGTCGGCACGATCGGCAACGCTGACCATCAGAACGTCAAGGTCGGCAAGGCGGGGCGCAAGCGTCACATGGGCGTGCGCCCGCAGACGCGCGGCACGGCCATGAACCCCGTTGACCACCCACACGGTGGCGGCGAGGGCTCCACCACTGCCGGTCGTCATCCCGTGACGCCGTGGGGCGTTCCGACTCTCGGCTATCGCACCCGCAAAAAGAACAAGACATCCAGCCGATACATCGTGCGCGGCAGGCGGCGAGGGAAGGGCAAGCAGCGATGAGGGAGTGTGGTCGGCGATGAGCCGCTCGAGCAAGAAGGGGCCGTGGGTGGAAGAGCGTTTGATGGCCCGCATCGAAGCATTGAACGCTGCCAACAACAAAAAAATGCTCAGAACATGGTCGCGCGCGTCGACGATCTTCCCGGAGATGGTCGGTCACACGATCGCCGTTCACGACGGCAAGAAACACGTACCGGTGTACATCAGCGAGTCGATGGTCGGTCACAAGCTCGGCGAGTTCGCCCCGACGCGCATGTTCCGCGGACACGCCGGCTCGGGGAAGGTCAGATGAGCCCGAGCACGCATGGCGGCGCCGGATCGGCGTCCTCGTCGGACCGACCTCGGAAGGGGGAGCTCGGATGAGCGCCGATGAGGAGAAGGACGTGGCTGGCGAGACGCCAGCGGAGCCCGCGGCCGCGAAGAAACCGCCCGCCGTGGACCAACCGCCGGCGAAGAAAGCCGCTGCCGAGAAAGCGGCCTCCGAGAAGAAGCCCGCTGCAGCGAAAAAACCCGCTGCCAGGAAAGCTGCCGCCGAGAAAGCGCCCGCTGCGGAGGCCGAGGCGGCGGCCGCGGAGCAGCCAGCTGGCGATGACGAGAAACCGCCCAAAAAACGGGCTGTCAAAAAAACCGTCGCCAAAAAAGCCGCGGCCGCGAAAGAGCCGGCTGTGGCAGCCAAGGAGTCGGCCGACGCTAAACCCAAACTGGCCCGGCGCCGCGCCGCGCCGAGTGCCAAACAGGCGCCTCGACGGAGGGTCGTGCGCGCTCACGCCCGCTACGTCCGTACCTCGGCGCGGAAGGCGCGCATGGTATGCGGACACCTGCGCGGCAAGTCTGTGGGCGAGGCACGCGCTATCCTCGCATTCACCCCTCGTGAGGTGGCACGCAACTGGAGCAAGCTGCTCGAGTCGGCGATTGCGAACGCCGAGAGCAACCACGAACTGCTCGAGGACGACCTGATCGTTCGGGAGGCATACGCCGACGAAGGGCCGACGATCAAGCGCTTCCGTCCACGCGCAATGGGACGAGCGACGCCGATCCTCAAGCGCACGAGCCATCTGACGATCACGCTGAGCCCGCGCCCCGAGCTCGGGACCACCAAGAGACACGGCTGAGAGACTGAGATATGGGACAGAAGGTTCATCCAGAGGCGATGCGCGTGGGTTACATCCACGACTGGAAGTCGAACTGGTTCAACGAGAAGAACTTCGCCGAGTACCTCGCCGAGGACGTCCACGTGCGTGAGCACATCGTCAGCAAGCTCGCGCACGCGGGCCTGTCCGACATCACCATCCGTAAGGACGCGAACGAGCTCGAGGTCAACATCCACACCGCCCGCCCCGGCATCGTCATCGGCAAGTCCGGCACCGAAGTCGACGCGCTGCGCCGTGACCTGCACCGGATGACCAAAAAGCAGATCAAGGTCAACATCCTCGAGATCAAGCGCCCCGAGCTCGACGCCAAGCTCGTCGCGCAGTCGATCGCCGAGCAGCTTCAGAACCGGGTGGCCTTCCGCCGCGCGATGAAGCGCGCGCTGACCAGCGCGATGCGGTCCGGCGCCAAGGGCGTGAAGGTGCAGGTGGCCGGCCGCCTGGGCGGTGCGGAGATGGCCCGCACCGAAAGCTACTCGGATGGCCGCGTGCCGCTGCACACGATGCGAGCGGACATCGACTACGGCTTCTACGAGGCACGCACCACGTTCGGTCGTATCGGTGTCAAGTGCTGGGTGAACAAGGGTGAAATCATGCCCGAGGGCTACACCGGAGCGGATCTGACCGACATGACCGCGCCCGCGCCGCCCAGCTCCGAGCGGGAGGGTCGCGGTGGACGCGACGGACGCGAGGGCCGTGGCCGCAACCGTGCCGGCGGAAACGGGCGTGGCGGTGGCGGCCCGGGCGGCGGTGGACGCGGACGCGGTCTCGGTGGATCAGGCGGTGGCCGTGGCGGGGGACCGCGCGGACCCGGAGGCGGTGGACGCGGGGCGGGTGGGCCCCGGTCATCCGGTGGCGGACCAGCGAGCGATGGAGGTGCACGCTGATGCTCTCGCCCAAGCGCGTCAAGCACCGCAAGCAGCACCGGGGACGTCGTCGCGGCAACGCACGCGGACAGCTGCACGTGCAGTTCGGCGATTACGGTCTGAAGGCGCTCGAGTGCGGCTGGCTGACCAACCGCCAGATCGAGGCCGCGCGTGTCGCGATGACGCGCAAGATCAAGCGTGGTGGCAAGGTTTGGATCAACGTGTTCCCCGACAAGCCGATCACCAAGAAGCCCGCCGAGACCCGTATGGGCTCCGGCAAGGGGTCGCCGGAAGGATGGGTCGCCGTGATCAAGCCCGGACGGGTCATGTTCGAGCTGGCCGGCGTATCCGAGCCGCTGGCCCGCGAAGCGATCCGCCTGGCAGCTCACAAGCTGCCCGTGAAGACCAAGTTCGTGCTGCGCGAGGACTGACGATGAAGGCCAGCGAGATAAGGGATCTGGACGACAGCGAACTGACCAAGCGGTTGGCCGAGCTGCGCAAAGAGGTGTTCGGCTTGCGTTTCTCCAACGCGACCGGAGAACTGGACAACACGGCCGGCCTGGGTCACTCCAAGCGTGATCTCGCGCGGGCTCTGACCGTCGTCCGTGAGCGAGAGCTTGCCGGCGAACGCGGCCAACGCAGCTGAGGACTGAAGACCAACACGAACGGACGATATGGCTGACCAACCAGACAACGACACGCCCGACACCGTCGAGGACGCGCCTGAGCAGGCGCCCGCCGCAGACGCCGCTGGCGACGAGACCGCGGAGGCCCGCGCGACCACTGAGGACGCGCCCGGCGACGCGGACGTGACCGCCGACATCGACGCGACCGAATCGCAAGAGGCTCCCGCAGGGGACGTGCAGGACGCGCAGGCGCCAGCGGCACACGCGCCCGCGCCAGAGCCCGTGGAGCAGATTTCCCCCAAGGAGCGCCGCCGCAGGGCCAGGTCGAAGCGCGCCGGCCAGGTCCGCCCGAGCCGCTCGCCCGAGGAGCGCCATGCCGAGCGGATAGTTGAGCGTCGCACCAAGGCCGCCCGTCGTCGCGCTCGACGTCTGCGCGAACGCGCCAAGGCGGCGACGCGCCGCGCCGCGGCGCCCGCGCCCGAGGCGCTCGCGCCTGTGCATGCCCCTGTCCAGGGCGCGCGCAGGGTGCGCCAGGGCGTCGTCGTATCGGACAAGGCCGAGAAGACGATCACCGTGCGCATCGACGTCGCACGTCGTCATCGCCGCTACGAGAAGATCGTGCGGAGCTCGAGCACCCTTCATGCGCACGACGAGAACAACGACGCCCACGAGGGCGACGTGGTGCGGGTGATCGAGAGCAGACCGCTGTCGCGCACCAAGCGCTGGTCGCTCGTCGACGTATTGGAGCGGGCGCAATGATCCAGAATGAGACCCGCTTGCGGGTGGCCGATAACTCCGGTGCGCGCGAGATCCTGTGCATCCGCGTCAAGGGCGGCTCCAGGCGCCGCTACGCCTTCGTCGGCGACGTCATCACGGCGACCGTCAAGCAAGCCAACCCGCAGGGCGCCGTCAAGAAGGGCGAGGTGGTGACGGCCGTCGTCGTCCGCACGAAGAAGCCGATCGGCCGCGACGATGGGACGTACATCGCCTTCGACGAGAACGCCGCGGTGATCATCGACGACCAGAACAACCCGCGGGGCACGCGCGTGTTCGGGCCGGTGGCGCGCGAACTGCGCGAGCGCAACTTCATGAAGATCGTCTCGCTCGCGCCGGAGGTTCTGTGATGAGCGGTCGTAGATCAGCCAGCAGCTCGGCGCTCCCGAAGCGTCGCTCGCTGAAGATCCGCTCCGGCGATCACGTGAAGGTGATATCCGGCAAGGATCGCGGCAAGACCGGCCGCGTCCTGCGCGTCCAGCCAGCCAAGGAACGGCTGTACGTCGAGGGCTTGAACATGGTCAAGCGCCACATCCGCCCCAAGGCCACTTCGCGCTCCTCCGCATACCCCGGAACCGAGGGGCAGCTCGGAGGAGTCGTCGAGCTCGAGGGTCCGATCCACGTCTCCAACGTGATGCTCCTCGACGCCAAGGGCGCGCCCACGCGAGTCGCGATCGAGCGCGAGGCGGGCCAGCGAGTTCGCGTGGCCAAGCGCTCCGGCGCCAGACTGGACTGATCGAGTTGGCCGCCACGACCGACACCGCACCAACCGCCCGCTTGAAGAGCCGCTACCTAGAGGAGATCCGGCCGGCGCTCGTCACCCGCTTCGGCTACTCCTCGGTCATGCAGGCGCCGAGGCTCGAGAAGATCACCGTCAACATGGGTGTCGGTCTCGCCAAGCAGGACTCCAAAATGCTGAAGGCCGCGACCGATCAGCTGGCCACCATCGCCGGCCAGCAGCCGAGCGTGCGCCGCGCGCGCAAGTCGATCGCCGCGTTCAAACTGCGCGAGGGCATGCCTGTGGGTGTGGCGGTCACGTTGCGGGCCGAGCGCTGCTATGAGTTTCTCGACCGGCTCATATCGATCGCGATCCCTCGGATCCGCGACTTTCGCGGCTTGAACCCGCGCTCGTTCGACGGTCGCGGTAACTATTCGATGGGCGTCAAGGAGCAGATCATCTTCCCTGAGGTGGACTACGACGCGATCGATCAGGTGCGGGGGTTGGACATCACCATCACCACCTCCGCTGCGACCGACATCGAGGCATACGCCCTGCTGGCGGCGTTCGGCATGCCTTTCTCCTCCCAAGGGCGGCCCAAGGGCTACGACCCCGAGGCCGACGCCGCAGCCGCTCGTGCCCACGATGAAGCCCAGGCCGAGAGCGCCGCAGCCGCAGCCGCAGCCGCCGCGGAGGCCGAGGCGGCCCCTGTGGAGATCGCCGAGCCCGCCGCATCCGCACCCGAGACGGTCGATATCGCAGAGGAGCCGGAGGCCCATGCCGAGCCGGAGGCAGCCGCACAGCCCGAGGAGGCCGCGGAGCCCGGGGTGGCCGACGAGGCGGCTGCGCAGCCGGAGGCCCAGCCGGAGGTGGCCGACGACCCTGAATCGGCTGCCGAGCCGGAGGCCGCTGCTGAGCCGGAGGCAGCCGCCGAGCCGAAGGCCGCTGCCGAGGCGGAGGCGACTGCGGAGCCTGAGACACCTGCGGAGCCGGAGGCCGCTGCCGAGCCGGAGGCGGAGGCGGCTGCGGAACCTGAGACGGAGCCGGAGGCGGCCGCGGAGATCGAGGCGACGCCGGAGCAGAATGTCGCCTCCGAGGACGCGGACGCCCAGACGACCGAGAAGGAGAGTACCGACTGATGGCCAAGACCTCGCAGCGCGTCAAGCAGGCGCGAACACCCAAGTTCAAGACACGTGCATATACTCGCTGCGTGCGCTGTGGGCGGCCGCGCGCGGTGTACCGCAAGTTTGGGGTGTGTCGCATATGCCTTCGCGACCTCGCCCACAACGGTCAGATCCCCGGGATGACCAAGTCATCTTGGTAGGGATGCTTCCGAAAAAAGTTCTGTATAGCCATAGTTATACAGAGTCTTCAAAAGCAATACACTCCCACTGCGCCTGCAATACCAACGTAACCTGAAGTCGCTTTCCAACAGGACCCGCCAAAGAGCCAACTGCAAAACATGTCGATGACCGATCCCATAGCCGACTTCCTCACGCGCGTGCGTAATGCGATCCGAGCGGCCCACGAGACGGTCGAGGTCCCAGCGTCCAAGCTCAAGGGCGAGCTTGCACGGATCCTCGACGAGCAGGGCTACATCGAGTCGTGGTCGGTGATGCCCGCGCCCGACGGCGAGGCCGGGCAGATGATCCAGATCCGACTCAAGTACACCGAGGACCGGCGCTCGGCGATCTCGGGGCTGCGACGCGTCTCGCGCCCGGGTCGGCGCACGTATGTCGACGCCAAGCACATTCCCAAGGTGCTCGGTGGGATGGGGACGGCGATCGTGTCGACTTCGCACGGCGTGATGACCGGCCACGACGCCCGCGCGGCCGGTATCGGCGGCGAGGTCCTGGCCCAGGTCTGGTAGGTGAGGCATGTCGAGAATCGGTAGACAGCCCATCGCGGTGCCGGCCGGTGTGACCGTCTCGATCGAGCCCGAGTCGGTCCGCGTGAGCGGCCCCAAGGGCGAGCTCAGCGAGCGCATCCACAGGGACATTCAGGTGACCCAGGAAGGCGAGCGGCTGCTCGTCACGCGACCCACCGATCGCGGTGAACATCGCGCTCTGCACGGGCTGACCCGCACGCTGGTCGCGAACATGGTCGAGGGCGTGACCAGCGGCTACGAGAAGCGGCTGGAGATCCAGGGCGTCGGATATCGCGCCCAACTGAAGGGCAAGAACCTGGAGCTGGCCGTCGGGTATTCTCATGCCGTTCCGATCCCGGCGCCCGACGGCATCGAATTCGAAGTGCCCCAGCCGACGCGCGTCGTTGTGAAAGGCATCTCCAAGCAACTCGTCGGCGAGACAGCGGCAATCATCCGCAAGCAGCGCCCGCCCGAGCCGTACAAGGGCAAGGGCATCCGCTACGAGGGCGAGTACGTCCAGCGCAAGGTCGGCAAGCGCGCATGAGCCCGCATGCCTGCGCCGGATCTGCGTCCTCGGTCGCTCGCGTGCCAAGCACGCCACGCTCCCTGCGTCCTTGCCCGGCTTGGCCTGCGGGCTCATGCGGGGCGCCGCGAGACAACGAGGAGCGCGCATGAGCCTTCTCACGAAAGAGCATCGGCGGCTCAAACGGCGCCGCAGGGTGCGGGCTAAGATCTCGGGCACAGCGACGCGCCCGCGGATCTCGGTGTTCCGTTCCAACCGCGGGCTCTCAGCGCAGCTCGTCGACGACGTCGCAGCGCGCACGCTCGCAGCGGTGAACTGGTTCGAGCCTGAGCTTCGCTCGTTGCCGAAGGCGGAGCGCACAAAGCGCGCGGCTGAGCTGCTCGCCGAGCGCGCGAGCGCGGCGGGGATCACCGAGGCAGTGTTCGATCGCGGCGGCTACCGCTATCACGGACACGTTCGCGCCTTCGCCGAGGGCATCCGCGCAGCGGGCGTCACCGTCTAGCAGCCGAAGGCACGCGCGCCCGCTACCCTCCCTCCTGCCCATGTCCATATCGATAGATCGCTCAGTCAACCAAGCCGGCCTGGACCTGCAGGAGCGCGTGGTCGAGATTAACCGCGTCGCCAAGGTCGTCAAGGGTGGCCGGCGCTTCTCGTTCACCGCGCTGGTGGTGGTCGGCGACGAACGAGACGTCGTGGGCATCGGCTACGGCAAGGCCAACGAGGTGCCGCTGGCGATCCAAAAGGGCGTCGAGCGGGCCAAGAAGGACCTGTTCCGTGTCCCCAAGCATGGCAGCACCATCACCCACCAGACCACAGGCGTGTTCGGCTCTGGACGTGTGCTGCTCAAGCCGGCCTCTCCCGGTACAGGTGTGATCGCCGGTGGCGGCGTGCGCGCGGTGCTCGAGTTGGCAGGGATCCACGACATCCTGTCCAAGAGCCTGGGAACGCAGAACCCGATCAACCTCGTGAAGGCCACCGTTGCCGGCTTGCGCGGACTGCGGACGCCGGAGGAGGTCGGACGGCTGCGCGGGCTGAGCATCAACCAGGTCCTCGGTCTCGGCGGAGCGCCTGTGAACGGCGCGGCGCAGGAGCCCGACGTCGAGACGGAGACGACGATGGCAGCACAAGCACAGCCGGACGTGCAGGAGGCGACCGCGGCTGCCGATGGGGCTTCCGCGTGATGGCTGCGTTGACCGTCACCCAGCGCCGATCGAGCAACGGCGCAAACAGCAAACAGCTGGACACCTTGCGCTCGCTCGGGCTACGTCGGATCGGCCACACGGTCGAGGTCAACGACTCCAAGCAGGCGCGCGGGATGCTGCACGCGGTGCGCCACCTGGTCGAGGTTCGGGAGGGCAAGTGAGCGCTGCTAACCCCGCTGGGGGCACACCCCGTGCGGGGACGCAGGCAGGCAAACAGCACGCTGAAGAGCGCGTCGGGCTGCACAGTCTCGCCCCCTCGCCCGGAAGCCGGCGCCCGCGCAAGCGCGTCGGCCGCGGCGAAGGCTCGGGCACCGGCAAGACCGCCGGCCGCGGTCAGAAGGGCGCGGGCGCGCGCTCGGGCTCCAAGCGACGCGCCAACTTCGAGGGCGGCCAGATGCCGATCCACATGCGGATGCGAAAGCTGCGCGGGCCGCATATGAAGAAGTCGATGCCGTTCGAGCCCTTCCGCACGCACACCCAGCCCGTGAACATCGCCGCGCTGGAGAGCCGCTTCGACGCAGGCACCGAGGTTACGATCGAGCTGATGCAGGCGAGCGGACTGGCGACCCGCAAGGGCGTGCCGGTGAAGGTGCTCGCCAAGGGCGAGCTCAGCAAGCCGCTGACCGTCCACGCGCACGCGTTCAGCGCCACTGCGCGTGAGCGCATCGAGGCGGCAGGCGGCACCTGCAAGACGACCGAGGGCTAGCGAAAGCCCGGCGCCGTGCGACCGACGCGTATGGAGTCCCGCCCACCCGCATCCACTAGAATCGGCCACTCTGCGGGCGTGCGAGCGACGGGCTTGCGCGTAGCGGACTGAAGCCCATGCTCTCGACCATCCTCAACGCCTTCCAGGTCGCGGACATCCGCAAGAAGATCGCCTTCACGGCGGCGATGCTGCTGATCTACCGCTTCGGCTCCCACGTCCCCGTCCCTGGCGTGAACCTCACGGCGGTGAACAACCTCCAGAAGGAGTTCGGCGGCGCCGGCATCCTCAGCTACCTGAACCTCTTCTCCGGCGGCAGCCTGTCCAGGATCGCCATCTTCGCGCTGGGCATCATGCCCTACATCACCTCCTCGATCATCCTGCAACTGCTGCAGGTTGCGGTGCCGTCGCTGGAGAAGCTCTCCAAGGAAGGCGAGGTCGGTCAGGCTCGCATCACGCAGTACACCCGCTACCTGACCGTCGGCCTCGCGTTCGCCCAGTCGATCGGCTACGTCTTCCTGTTCCACTCGCTCCAGGCCAAAGCCGGCGAAAACGTCATCACCCACTTCAACCTGCCGCACATCTTCATCATCGTCGTCTCGCTCACAGCGGGCTGCGTGCTGTTGATGTGGATCGGCGAGCTGATCACCCAGCGGGGTATCGGCAACGGCATCTCGCTGCTGATCTTCGCCTCGATCGTCGCGCGTCTGCCCACCGGCATCCAGACCTGGTGGACCACCCAGGATCAGGTCTTCAAGGTGATGATGCCGTTCCTCGTGCTCGCAGTGGTCGCCGGCATCGTGTTCGTACAGGAAGGGCAGCGGCGCATCCCCGTGCAGTACGCCAAGCGCGTGATCGGCCGGCGCATGTCGGAGGGCGGCCAGACCTATCTGCCGCTGCGCGTGAACATGGCGGGGGTCATCCCGGTGATCTTCGCCGCGAGCATCATGGCGTTCGCCCCGACCGTCGGGCAGCTCGTCAAAACCCATTGGGGCACCAAGCTCTCGGACTTCTTCACTCCCAACGGCTGGCACTACGTTCTCGGCGAGTCGATCTTCATCGTCATCTTCACCTACTTCTACACCGCGGTCACGTTCAATCCGGTCGACCAGGCGGACAACCTCAAGAAGTACGGCGGTTTTATCCCGGGTGTGCGGCCCGGGCGCCCGACGGCCGAATTCCTCGACCGCATCCTCGCGCGCCTGACCTTTCCCGGCGCGCTGTTCCTGGCCGCCGTGGCGGCGCTGCCGGCGATCCTGTTCGCGCAGACGCATCAGAACTTCCAGTTCGGCGGCACCTCCATCCTGATCGTGATCGGCGTGGCGTTGGAAACGATGAAGCAGCTCGAGGCGCAGCTGATGATGCGAAGTTACGAGGGATTCCTGAAGTAGCGCGGCGCTTCGCCGATCCGGCTTCGCTTGGCGGGGCGGGGCGGGCGATGCACCGGGCGCACCGACACGCCGGTTTAGGCCGTCAATTGTGGCAAAGGCACACCCGGAGCGGATAGGCTGGCCCGGTCTTGTCCGAGTTGAACCTGATCCTGCTCGGCCCGCCGGGCGCCGGAAAGGGCACCCAGGCGGAGCGTCTGCGTGAGGACTTCGGGCTGGCGCACATCTCCACCGGCGACATCCTCCGCGCCCAGGTCGCCGAGGGCACCGACCTGGGTCGGGAGGCGCAACGCTACATGGACGCGGGCGAGCTGGTGCCGGACGCGGTGATCGTGGGGATGATCACCGAGCGCGTCGCCCAAGGCGACGCCGCCGACGGCTTCCTGCTCGACGGCTTCCCCCGCAACGAGCGCCAGGCGGACGCTCTGGCGGACGCGCTCAACGAGCTTAAACGGCGGCTGACGGCCGTGCTGCTGATCGAGGTGGCCGACGACGAGTTGGTACGCCGCCTGGCCGGGCGCCGCGTGTGCGTCAAGAATCCGAGCCACATCTACCATGTGGACTTCGATCCGCCCAAGCACGAAGGCGTGTGCGACCAGGACGGCGCGCGCTTGATTCAGCGCGAGGACGACCGCGAGGACACGATCCGCCGCCGTCTGGAGGTCTACCACTCTGAGACCGAGCCGCTGATCGGCTACTACGACCGCGCTGGGCTGCTGCGCCGCTTCGACGGGTCGCGCAGCGCCGACGAGGTTCACGCGCACATCAGGGCCACCGTGGCCACCCTGCGCCTGGAGGAGACGCTCTAGCAACGCCAGCTAAGCTCGGTGGGTGATCATCAAGAAGTCCCCCCAGGAGATCGACAAAATGGCGCGCGCGGGCCTGATTCTGGCCGCGACGCACGACCTGATCGAGAGCAACGTCCGTCCTGGCGTGAGCACCGCAGAGCTCGACAAGCTCGCCGAGCGCTTCATTCGCTCCCAGGGAGCGACGCCGACCTTCAAGGGCTACCGCGGCTTTCCGGGCTCGATCTGCGCGTCGCCGAACGCGATGATCGTGCACGGGATACCGGGCCCCTACCGCCTGAAGGATGGCGACATCGTCTCGATCGACGTTGGCGTCACGCTCGACGGCTGGGTCGCCGACGCCGCCCGCACCTTCCCCGTGCGGGACGTCAGCCAAGAGGAGCACAACCTGCTGGCCGCGACCGAGGAGTCGCTGCACGCTGGCGTGGCGCAATGCCGGGACGGCAACCGCATAGGCGACGTCTCCAGCGCGATCCAGCGCGTGGTCGAGGGCGCCGGGCTGTCGGTCGTGCGCTCGCTCGTCGGGCATGGCGTCGGGCGCAGCATGCACGAGGACCCGCAGGTGCCCAACTACGGCAAGCCGGGCAAGGGCGCGCTGCTCGAGCAGGGCATGGTCCTGGCGATCGAGCCGATGACCACCGCCGGTCGCCCCGGAGTGCGGGTGGGCGGCGACGGCTGGGCGATCTTCTCCCAGGACGGCTCTGCCGCGGCCCATTTCGAGTTCACGGTCGCGATCACCGCCGCCGGACCCCTGGTTCTCACGCCGTGGCACCTCGCAGCCGACGCGCGTGCCGACGAGCCGGTCGCCGAGGGAATCGCGGGGGCGGGCTGAGCTTGCTACCATCTGGAGTCCTGCCCTGGTGCGCGGCGGTCTGCGCGTGCGGGGGCATGTCCTCGACCCGGTAGCGGCGGCCGCAACGGCAGCCAGAGCCGAGCCGCCGGAACCCAGCCGCCGAAAGGGATCATGAAGGTAAGACCGTCGGTTAAGCCGATGTGCGAGAAATGCAAGATCATCCGCCGCCATGGAGTGGTCCTGGTGATCTGCCAGAACAAGCGTCACAAGCAAAGGCAGGGCTAGTAGGTGGCACGTATCGCCGGAGTCAACCTGCCCCTGAACAAGCGTTCGGAGATCGGGCTGACCTACATCTACGGGATCGGGCGCTCGACGTCCAACAAGGTTCTCGAGCAGGTCGGCGTCCACCCTGACACCTACATCCGTGACCTCACCGAGGATGAGGTGGCCAAGCTCCGCGACGCGATCGACGAGGGGCTGACCGTCGAGGGAGATCTGCGGCGCGAGCGCGTGCAGGACATCAAGCGGCTGCAGGAGATCGGCTCCTACCGCGGCCTTCGCCACCGCCGTGGCCTGCCGGTGCGCGGTCAGAAGACCAAGACCAACGCGCGCACGCGCAAGGGACCCAAGCGCATGCAGGTGGCCGGCAAGAAGCGCGCGGGTAAGAAGTAATGCCTCCGGCGCCAAAACGAGCCCGCGGACGGCGCAAGCCGAAAAAGAACATCCCGGTCGGCCAGGCGCATATCAAGACGTCGTTCAACAACACCATCGTCTCGCTGACCGACACCGCCGGCAACGTGATCGCGTGGGAGTCCGCGGGCGGCGCGGGCTTCAAGGGCTCGCGCAAGTCGACCCCGTTCGCGGCCCAGGTCACGGCCGACGCGGCAGCCCGCAAGGGGCTCGAGCAGGGACTGCAGAAGGTCGAGGTCTACGTCAAGGGTCCGGGCTCGGGCCGCGAGACCGCGATCCGCTCGCTGCAGGCGGCAGGCCTGGAGGTGAGCGGCGTCAAGGACGTGACCCCGCAGGCTCACAACGGCTGTCGCCCCCGTAAGCGCAGGAGGGTCTGATGGCCGTGAGCGCTTCGCCATACTGCGTCCTCGGTCGCTCGCGTGCGAAGCACGCCACGCTCCCTGCGTCCTTGTCTGGCTCGACTCACGACCATCAGAGAGGTGTCTTGTATGGCGCGTGACACTTCCCCCCAATGCAAGCAGTGCCGCCGTGAGGGACAGAAGCTGTTCCTCAAGGGCGAGCGCTGCCTGACGGACAAGTGCGGCGTGGAGCGCCGTTCCTACCCGCCGGGCGAGCATGGACGCGGGCGCATGAAACAGAGCGAGTACCGCGTGCAGCTGCGCGAGAAGCAGAAGGCGCGCCGCTACTACGGGGTGCTGGAGAAGCAGTTCCACGGTTACTACGAAAAGGCCTCGCGCCAGCCCGGCATCACGGGCGAGAACCTGCTCGCGCTGCTGGAGTGCCGGCTCGACAACGTGCTGGTGCGACTCGGCTTCGCCGCCTCGCGCCGCCAAGCGCGCCAGCTCGTTCGCCATGGCCACTGGACGGTGAACGGCCGGCGGGTCAATATCCCCAGCTACCAGGTGCGCCCGGGTGATGTGATCACGATCAAGGCCGACACGCCCGCGACCCAGGTGGTGCGAGACGCCACCGAGCTGACCGGACAGATTCCCGCGTGGCTGCAGGCCGATCACGAGTCGCTGTCGGCCAAGGTGCTGCGCAAGCCGGAGCGGCGCGAGGTCGCCGCGCCGGTGCAGGAGCAGCTCATCGTCGAGCTGTACTCGAAGTAGAAGGACTTTTGCCCGCGCTGCGGCCCAACCGGGTGGCGGCGCTCAGAGCCGGCGTTTTGACCGACGCTGGTGCGACACCAAAACGACGTTAGGACTCTCATGCTCGACTTCCAAATCCCCCGGATCACAAGCGAGTCCGTGGAGCAGAACCGTGGCACGTTCACGATCGAGCCGCTCGATCGCGGCTTCGGCTACACGTTCGGCAACTCGCTGCGGCGCGTGTTGCTGTCATCCCTCGCCGGCGCCGCCGTCACGAGCGTGCGCATTGAGGGCGTCGCGCACGAGTTCTCCACTATTCAGGGCGTCAAGGAGGACGTGACGGACATCGTGCTCAACCTCAAGGGCGTTGTCTGCCGCATGCACTCGGACGCCAGCGAGGTCGAGGCGCCGCTGGTGGTGACGGGACCGGGCGAGATCACCGCCAAGGACATAGACCTGCCGGCGGGTGTGGAGATCCTCAACCCCGACTTGCACATCGCCACGCTCGAGAAGAAAACCAAGCTCGAGCTGTACATGACCATCGGCCGCGGCCGCGGCTACCGGCCGGCCGAGGAGAACAAGTCGGCCGACCAGCCGATCGGCGTGATCCCGATTGACTCGATCTTCTCGCCGGTGCGGCGCGTGGCGTACGCGGTCGAGCAGGCGCGCGTCGGGCAGAAGACGGACTTCGACAAGCTCACCCTCGACATCGAGACCGACGGCTCGATCGACCCGCAGGCGGCGCTGCGGGAGGCGGCCGAGCTGCTGATCTCGCAGCTGGCGATCTTCACCGACGCCGACCGCATCCAGGAGCTGCGGGCAACCCCTGGCGGGCAGCTGGACGGTCATGGCCTGGCGGTGGGCGGAGGCTCGCAGGCGACCCTTCAAGGCGAGGAGTGGGGCATCCTGATCGAGGAGCTCGAGCTGGGCGTGCGCTCGTACAACTGCCTCAAGCGCGCCGGCATCCAAACGGTCGGCGATCTGATCTCCAAGTCCGAGGCCGAGCTCAACGCGATCCCCAACTTCGGTAAAAAGTCGATCGACGAGGTCATCGAAACGCTTCACGCTCGCGGCCTCAATCTCCGTCAAGACTAGGCACGCCCTAGACTTCCTCGACGATGCGCCACCAGAAGACACGCAACAAGCTCAGCCGCGACTCCGCGCACCGCAAGGCGCTGCTCATGAACCTGAGCAAGGAGCTGATCGAGCACGAGCGCATCGAAACAACTCAGGCCAAGGCCAAGGCGGTGAAGCCGGAGATCGAGAAGTTGATCACGCTCGCCAAGCGGGGAGATCTGCACGCGCGCCGGCAGGCGCTGTCCACGCTGTCGCAGGACAAGTTCGCGGTGCACAAGCTGTTCGCGGAGGTCGCGCCCCGCTACGCTGGGCGCCCAGGCGGCTACACGCGCATCCTCAAGCTCGGGCCGCGACGCAGCGACTCCACAGAGATGGTCTTCATCGAGCTTGTCTGAGGTTGTGCGGGTCGCGCCGCCGCGGCCTCGCGCGGGATGGTCACCAAGCTCACGATCGAGTACGACGGAACCGACTTCGCCGGGTGGGCGCGCCAGCCGGACAAGCGCACGGTGCAGGAGCAGCTCGAGCGCGCCCTGCGAACGGTGCTCGGCGAGAACGGACGGGACGGCCGGCCGCTGACGCTGACGGTCGCCGGGCGCACCGACGCGGGCGTGCACGCGTGGGGACAGGTAGCCAGCTACGCACACGAGGCCGTCGATCCGCTGCGCCTGAACGGGCTGCTGGACGACGACCTGGCGGTGCTCGCCTCAGAGCCCGCGCCCGAGGGCTTCGATGCGCGCCGCGACGCCACCAGTCGGACGTACTGCTACCGGGTGCTCGCCCGCCGCACGCGCTCGGTGTTCGAGCGCCGGCGCGCGTTCTGGTGGACCGGGAGCGTCGACAGGGACGCGCTGAACGAGTGTGCGCGCGCGATCGTCGGCACGCACGACTTCACCGCGTTCACGCCCACCGAAACCGAGCACTCGTACTTCGCTTGCGAGGCGCTGCGCTCGGAATGGCGCGGTCACGGCGAGCTGCTGGAGTTCTGGATCGAGGCCGACATGTTCCTGCGCCACATGAACCGCGTGCTCGTCGGCACCATGCTCGAGGTCGCAGCCGGCGCGCGCACGCTCGAGCAATTCGTGGAGCTGCTCGAGGGAAGGCCGCGCGCGCAGGCCGGCAGGACGGTGCCCGCTCATGGCTTGGCGCTGGCGCGCGTCGGCTACGGCGAATAAACGAGCGGCAGATGGCCTACCGCGTCACGCACACGTCAGCTATGGGGTCCTCACGGCGGATCTAGCCTTCGGATTCGCCTTCACAGGTTTCGGTGTCGGATTTCGCCGCTTCGCGGAGGTTCTGCCTGGTGATCGTCCTGCCGCTCGCGTTGCGGATCAGCAGTTCGGTCGGTATGGGTGAGAAGGCCCCGTAGGCGAGCAGGCCACCGGCGTGCAGGCGGGCGGGGATGGCCACCTTGCGGAGCGGGACTAGCCCGCCCGATACCCGCGCGAACACCGTGTCGCGGGGAGCTTTCAGCAGGCCGTAGATGATTGCGTAGGGTTGGGGAAGACAGCCGCTGGACGTCTGCGGCATGTACGCTCGTCTGCCGCGCGGGCCGGCGCCTTCTTCGACTCTGACTCCGAGGAGGCCCCCGCCCCCGCCGCCACCGCCGAAGAGGTCTTCTTCGTTGCTGACTGCGAGCTTCAATTCGAAATGAGCAGTGCCGAGCTTGCGGTAGCGCTCGCCGTGGATCGTAAACGCCGGCCCCTGCGGAAGGCTGTCGTGGGCCAGGCGTACGATGCCGCCGCGGACGTATTTGACGGGGTTCTTGGTGCATTCCACGACGGCGGGCAGCTTCAGCACGGCCAACGTGCGGCCGTGTGCGTCGAGCTCGGTCAGCGAGACGGGTATCGGTGATGGCCCCCGCACGACTTGGTAATAGAGGCCCGCCGGTCCTCCCAGGCGAGCCGGTACGTGGATGGCCGGCGAGGCGATCGTGTGGCTGTCGCTCAACAGCAGGCGCACGCTGCGCGTCGTCGGGAGCAGGTTGGCCTCGACGGTGAGCAGCCCCGAGTTGCAGTGCACAGCCGGTTCGGGATCGATGTGGGATCGCGAGAGGCACCTGTCGGTGCCGCCGCCGGCGGCGAGGAGTTCGAGCAAGCCTTCGCTCGGACGCGAGGGTTCTGTGATCGTGACGTCGACGGTGCAGCCCACCCGACGCAGCAAGCGCGCGTGCGAGAGCGGTTCGGCCTTTGCCACGAAGCTCTCGCCGGCGGCGGTCTTGCCACGGCCGATCACGACCGCTTTCTTCGCCGGTGCTTTGACCTTTGGGACTTTCGCGGCGGGCAGACCGACTGCGGCTTCAAGGCGCTTTAGGACGCCGGCCTGTGTGTTGCTTCCCTTCTGCAGCTGGACGTTGAGCGCTTCCGTGTGGCGGGCGAGCGCACTGTCGGGGGCGTTCTCATAGGGAGCGAGAATCTTGGGGAAGGGTTGTATGCGGGTCTGCTCGGAGAGAGCCAAGACCTCGAACGTGCGCTTTAGGATCGCTTCGCTGTGGCTCGCGATTTCTTTGGAGGCGGCGGACAGCGTCTTATAGCCGCTCGCCACCCAGGCCTTCATGTCGGCGCACGCGGCCGGCGCAGGGATGTCGAGTTCTTCCTTGACGTCTGCGTTGATCAGGTGCAGCAGCAATGTGACCGCGGGGTTGCTCCATTTCAGGGGAGTGAGTGCGCGGATCAGCGCCTCGGTCGCTTCGCGATCGGGTTGAGTCCGCGAGTCGGCCAGCGCGAGCGGCAGCTCGAGCTTCAGGTCACCGAGCTGTGTGGACTGTCTTCGCCTTTCGCCTTCCGCCCGCGCGCTTGGCGCCGTTCGCGATCCCGGCCCAACGAGTCCGAATCCCAATACTTCTTCGTGGGGTGGCGCGTTGGTGACCACGCCGCGGCATTCGCCGGAGATTTGCGCGGCGACGGCTTCCATCGCTGCGACGGACTGCGGGAGGTCGGTCAGCTCCGCTTCGTCGAAGCTGTTGACAGCGATCAGATAGGCGTGGGTGGCGGTGGCGTTCTCGGACGTCGCGGCCGCGCTCGCGGGCGCGACGCCGGCCATGGCGAGTAGGACGAAGGCGGCGGCGGTTCCGAGCGCCGGAACGGGCGACCTCCGTCGATTCCGGCGGTCGTGGCAGGAACGCGACCTCCTTACACGCTCGGACACGCCCCTGAGCATACGGACCGAAGCGGCCCCTATCCTGGACCTGGAGATGCTCGACGTGCTGTTGACAAACGATGACGGGATCGAGGCTGACGGCCTGCAGGCGATGCGGCGTGCGCTGCTCGCGCTGGAGGGCGTGCGCCTGGCGGTGATCGCCCCCGACGGCAACCGCTCGGCGATGGCTCGCTCGATCACCACGCGCAGGCCGCTGTGGGTGGAGGAGGTCCCGTTTGCGGATGAGACGATCGGCTACGCGACCGACGGCACGCCCGTCGACTGTGTGCGCCTGGCGAGCCTCGGGATCGTCGAGGACTTCGCCGCGGACCTGGTCGTGGCGGGCATCAACCACGGCGCCAACCTGGGCGATGACATCACCTACTCAGGCACCGTGGCGGCTGCCCTGGAGGGGGTTGTGCTGGGGCTGCCGGCGATCGCCGTCTCCCAGCAGTCGCGCGCACGCTCTCTCGACTACCGCTTCGACGGCGGCTTCGGCTTCGAGGTGGCCGCGGCGTTCGTGGCGCGTCTGGTCGAGCGCATCGAGGACGTACCGCTGCCGGCACGGACGCTGCTCAACGTGAACGTTCCCGCGGGCGAGCCCAGCGGGGTCGAGGTGACGAGCCTCGGCAAGCGCATCTACCGCGACGAGCTGAAGCTCGAGCGCGAGGAGGAGCACCGCCGGCGCTATTGGATCTACGGCTCGGACCCTGGCTTCCACGACGAGCCGGGCACCGACCTCGCGGCGGTGGCCGCGGGCCGGATCGCGGTCACCCCGATCCACTTCGATCTCACCGACCGCCCGAGCCTGGAGGCGCTGCGGCGCTTCGATCTGGAGGAGCTGCTCGCCCCACGACCGATCACAGATCGGCGAGCAGATCGGCCAGCGCACGACGCACAGCTGTGAGCGCTTCCGAGGCGGCGGTGCGCGCGCGGGAGCTGCGCGAGACGCTCGAGCACCACGCCTACCGCTACTACGTCCTCGACGACCCAGAGATCGGCGACGACGCCTACGACCGGCTGCTCGACGAGCTGCGCGAGATAGAGCGGGAGCACCCGGAGCTCGCCACGGCGAACTCGCCCACGCAGAGGGTCGGCGGCGAGCCGGTGGGGCGGCTACAGAAGGTCCAACACCTGGAGCCGATGCTGTCGCTCGGCAACGTACGCTCGGAGCAGGAGCTGCGCGCGTGGGTGGAGCGGATGCGCAACCACCTCGCGCGCGAGGGGATCGCAGACCCGCGCTTCACGTTCGTCGTTGAGCCCAAGATCGACGGCCTGGCGATCAGCCTGATCTATCGCGACGGGGTGCTCGAGCGCGGCGCCACACGCGGCAACGGCGAGGTGGGGGAGGACGTGACGCACAACCTGCGCACGATCGGCGCGATCCCGCTGCACGTCCGCGACGCGCCCGCGCTGGTGGAGGTGCGCGGTGAGGTGTACATGTCGCTGAGGGATTTCACCGCGCTGAACGAGCGCAGAGCTGAAGCGGGCGAATCGACGTTCATGAATCCCCGCAACTCCGCCGCGGGCACGATCCGCCAACTCGACCCAGCGGACGCGGCCAAGCGTCCGCTTTCTATCTGGTGTTATCAGGTCGGAGTCACGGAGGGGATGTCGTTCACCAAGCACTCGCAGGCGCTCGAGTGGCTGCGCGAGCATGGATTTCGTGTCAACCGCGGCATCAAGGTTCTGGCCGGCGAGGACGAGGTGATCGCGCAGTGCCTGGAGTGGGAGCGGCGCAGGGGCGAGCTCGATTTTGAGATTGATGGGGTCGTCGTCAAGGTCGACGACCTCGAGTTGCAGCGTAGGCTCGGCTCCGTCGGGCGCGATCCGCGGTGGGCGGTGGCGTGGAAGTTCGCGCCCACGACTGCGGTGACGCGCCTGGCGAAGGTGATGTGGAACGTGGGCAAGTTCGGCGATCTGCGCCCATACGCGGTGCTCGAGCCGGTCGAGGTGGGCGGCGTGACGATCAAGCTGGCGACGTTGCACAACGAGGAGGACCTCGTGCGCAAGGACATCCGCGCGGGCGAGGAGGTGATCGTGGTGCGCGCGGGCGACGTGATCCCGCAGGTGGTATCGCCGGCGCCGCACGTGGCCGAGCGCAAGGATCGCCCGCCGCAGCCCCACCCGCCGGAGCGCTGTCCGTTCTGCAACACCAAGACGGTGAAGCCGCAGGACAGCGTGTTCACGAAGTGCCCCAACCGAGATTGCCCCGCGCGCGCGTGGCAACTGCTCAAGCACTTTGTCTCGCGTGGCGGGATGGACATCGATGGTCTCGGCGAGAAGCAGGTCGCGCTGCTGCAGGAGCGCGGGCTGGTGCAGACGGCTGCCGACTTCTACCGCCTGCGCGAGGAGCAGCTGGTCGAGCTGGAGGGCTTCGGCGAGCTGTCCGCGAGGAACCTGCTGGCGGCGATCGAGTCCTCGAAGGAGCGCCCGTTCGCACGCGTGCTGTTCGCGCTCGGGATCGAGGAGGTGGGTGAGGTGACGGGCCGCAACCTCGCGCAGCGCTTCCGCGACATCGACGCCCTGCTGAGCTCGTCAGTTGAGCAGATTGCCGAGACCCCCGGCGTGGGGGAGAAGATGGCGCAGTCGATCTACTCGCAGCTCCACGACGAGCGCATGAGGCGGCTGATTGAAGAACTGAGCAAGGCTGGGCTGCGCTTCCACGAAGAGGGACCCCCTCCGTCGCAGGGACCGCTGGCGGGCAAGACGCTCGTGCTCACGGGAACGCTGCCGGAGCTCTCACGCGAGCAGGCCACCGAGCGGATCGTGGCGGCGGGCGGGCGGGTCACCGGGTCAGTGTCCAAGAAGACCGACTACCTGCTCGCCGGCGAGAGCCCCGGGTCCAAGCTCGAGAAGGCAGAGCGGCTGGGAGTGGCGGTGCTGGACGAAGCCGGTTTGCTCGAGCTGTTCGCTCAGTGAGCGGCGGCTAGACTGTGCCGTTTCGATGCGAGCGTCCCTGACATCGGTTCTGCGCTGTCCACGCTGCCGCACAGACGGCAGCTTGAGTCTCACCTCTGCTCGCAGCGACCAGCAGGAGGTGCGCGAGGGCAAGCTCTCGTGTACGCGGTGCGGCGGCGAGTTCCCGATCGTCGACGGCATCGTCGAGCTTCTACTCGATCCTCCAGACTTTGTCACGCGCGAGAGCGCTGGGCTCGATCGTTTCGCCGAGGTGATGCGCGCCGACGGCTGGGATCGAGAGCGCATCCTCGCTCTGCCTGACGTCGAGCTTCCCTATTGGAATGGACAGGCTGCGGCGATACGTGCTCTGCTGCAGACTGTCGCCTTCGAGCCGGGCGACCGGCTGCTGGACGTGGGCTCGAACACTTGCTGGGCGAGCAATATCTTTGCCACCCGCGGGCTCGATGTGATCGCGTTGGACATCAGCACGAACGAGTTGCAGGGCCTGCGCACCGCCGAGTATTTCCTCGATCACGGCAACGTCTTCTTCGAGCGAGTGCGCTCGGTGATGTTCGACCCAGCGCTGGCGAACGAGACTATGGACTACGTGTTCTGCTGCGAGGTGCTCCACCACAACGATCGAGCGCATCTGCAGCGCACGTTGCGCGAACTGTACCGCGTGATTCGACCGGGCGGCCGCCTATTTGTGATAAACGAGCCGATGAAGTTCCCGTTGATGCTAAAGCGCGATCATGCACAGGAGGTCGCGCAATTCGACGGTAACGAGCATATTTACTTCCTTCATCAATATTGCCTGGCCGCCCGTCGCGCAGGCTTCAAGGTCACAATCCCGGCGCTGCGCAAAGCATCACACTCCAGCGACGGCTCGCTCAAGGCGTTCTACCGTGTGGGTCGGTCCGCGTGGCGCAACCTGATTGGCGGGAACACGCCGCTCACGATGGACTGTGTGCGGCCAGCGTAGCGGCCCGCTCGCGTCCGTCACGCACGTGCCGCTGCTGCACTCTCTTCGGAGCTCTGGATATCTGAGTCAGCGAGCGTGATCGCCATGTGATCCTGGAAGGCGTGTGCGGTTTCCGTTGCGATCCCGTCGGTGAAGATCGCGAACGCGAGCGTGTGTCCGTCGGCGGCCTGGCAGTAGCCGACGAGGTTGGAGACGCCGGTGAGGGTCCCGGTCTTGCCCTGGCAGCGGCCTTCTGCGCGCGTGTGGCGCATGCGCAGTTCGAGCGTGCCGGTGCGCCCGGCGACCGCGAGGCTGTTGCGCAGCACCGCGCCGATCGGCGTCGGGGCGAGCTCCACGAGCAGGTCAGCGACCTGGTAGGGGGAGGTCCGATCCTCTTCTGAGAGGCCTGAGCCGTCGAGCACGCGTGGGTGTACGCCGAGCAGCGTGGAGATCGTCTTGGACACCACGGAGGCCCCCGCGGCGGTCGTCCCGGCGGCGCCGAAGCGGGCACCGAGATCCTTGACGAGCGTCTCGGCGAAGAAGTTGTCCGACGGCGGCAGCATCAGGCCCAATAGCTGCGCTACGGTCGGCGACTGCGCCTGGGCGAGCTGGATGGCGCCGGCGGGCGTGGAGGCGGCTCCGCTGGAGCCGTGGATGCTGACGCCGTCTGCTTTCAGCGCTCGCAGCAGCTCGCGAGCGGCGTACGCGGCGGGCGCGTGCGGCCCTCGTTCGGAGCCGCTTTCACCCCGATTGAACGCGAGCGCGCTGAGGGTCCCTTCGAGGAACGGGTCGGGCGCGTAGTTGCTCGAGGGCTCTCCTCGCAGCGAGTCCAGGTAGGACTCGTCCCCCTCGATCGACCCGGTGATGCGGTGGATGCCCTCGCCGCGCACGAGCTGCGACACGAGCGTCGAGACGCTCGCGCCCACGCCGCCGTAGTGGCCGCGTATGAACGACGTGCTCCCAAACGTCGGGTCTCCGCCGCCACGCAGGTACAGGCTTCCTTCCCACACGCCGCCCGGCGCGAGGTGCCCGACGCCAAAGACCGTCGTGGCCAACCGGGCCGACGCGCTCATCTGCGCGAGCACGGTGGTTGCGGTGTAGAGCTTCTCCACGGACGCTGGCGGGCGCATCGTGGTGGCGCGCTCAGAGAACAGGGCCTGTTTGGCGGTCAGGTCGTACACATAGGCGCCGTCGGCCCTCCCTGCGAGCGCCAGCTCGTGGCTCAGGTCGGTCTGTAGTTCGGCCAGCCCGCCTTCGGCGCTGGCTGCGGAGGGTGCGAGGACGCCAGCGACCAGCAGTCCGCAGAGCACAAACATGAGCTTTGCAGGGAGGTTTCCAGGCACGCCCCATAGAATCTTCCTTGCATGGGCAAGGTTGTCAAGCTGGAACCGGCCGTCAAGGCCAAGCCACGGACTCGGCATCTGGCAGCCCGGGGCATCGGGCAGCCCGCATCGGTAGACCGCCGCCGCCGCGCCAGGCGCGACAAGACAGCTCTTGTGCTGGGCGGCGGCGGGTTCACCGGAGGTGTGTATGAGATCGGTGCGCTGCGGGCGCTGGACCTGATGGCGGTCAACAGCTCGGTCAACAACTTCGACGTCTACGTGGGCACGTCCGCGGGCTCGTTTATCGCGGCTCTGTGCGCGAACGGGGTGACCCCGGAGGAGATGATGAGGGTGGTGACGCGCCAGGGCAAACCCCCCTTCAAAGACATCGACATCGGAGATCTGCTGCACCTCAACCTGGTTGAGTTCTTGCGCAAGGGGGCGTTGATGCCGCTGCGGGCGGTCGCGCTCGCCCGCCAGCTGCTGTCACAGCCGGGCGGAATGTCGCTGATGGATGTCGTGCTGGGGCTCGCCGACGGGCTGCCCTCGGGCCTGTATACGGGCGCAGGGATCGAGCGCTACCTCCACGAAGTGCTCAGCGAGCCCGGCCGCACCGACGACTTCGGTGAGCTGGAGTGCGAGCTCTACTTGACGGCGACCGACCTGGACAGCTGCGAGCGCGTGGTGTTCGGAACCGACGGCTCCGAAGACGTGGCGATCTCGACCGCGGTGCGCGCGTCGGGCGCACTGCCGATGGTGTACACGCCCGTGCGCGTACACGAGCGTGAGCTGGTCGACGGGGGGATCGTCTCGACGACCAACCTCGACCTGGCGATCCAGGCGGGGGCGAAGCTCGTCGTGGTGATCAACCCGATCGTGCCGTTCGTCAACGACTTCTCCGGCAGCGTCAGCACGCTGCGCGGCAGGCGCCCGCGTCGGATCTCGGACATGGGCTTCGCCCAGATCGGCTACCAAGCGTTCAAGCTCGTCGCCCACCAGCGGCTGCACGAACTGGCCAAGGGTTGGCAGGAGCGCTATCCGGGCGTGGACATCGTCCTGATCGAGCCCGAACCGAGCGACGAGCTGATGTTCCAGACCTCGATGATGAGCTTCGCCTCGCGCGTGGAGATCGCGCGCCATGGGTTCGAGTCGGTCACCAAGCAGCTCGCCGGCGAATACGAGCGCTACCAGATCATCGCGGAGCGCCACGGGCTCGACATCTCAGCCAAGCGGGTCCGCAAGGTGGTGGAGCACTTCGACGAGGAGCACGAGCCGGTCAGCGCGTGGCGGAAGATCCTCGAGGGCACCACAGGCGCGCTGCTACGCCAGGCGGGATCGAGCTAACTCCCCCGTGCCACGGGCCCGCGCCGGATCCCATCAGGCCGGGCCCGGCCACGCGTGGCCACGCTTGGCCGCCTCACAGAGCCTTGTCGATCGCGTTCAGCAGCCTGTCGGTGGCCGCGGCCCTGTACACGGCGACGCGCACGTGATGGGGCTCGCCCAGCGCGTCCCCGGCGGCGACGAGCACACCGGAGCGCGCAACGCGTGCCGCGAGCTCCCCGCCCAGGATGGCTGGATGGGCCGCCCACACGAAGTTCGCCTGGCTGTCGGTGACCTCGAATCCCCGCTCGCGTAGCGCCGCGGTCATGCGCGGACGCTCCTCGCAGATCGTGCGCACGCGCCGGTCGATCAGCTCAGAGCAGCTGTGCAGAGCCTCGAAAGCGCCCGCCTGGGAGATTTCTGAGACCCCCAGGTCGGGCTCCAGCTCGGCCAGCAGCTCGCCGGAGCCGGGCGCGCCGATCGCGTAGCCCACGCGCAGGCCCGCCAGACCCCAGGCCTTGGAGAAGCTACGGAAGACGAGCAGACGCGGATGGCGCTCGAGCAGCGCTAGCGACGCGCTGGTGGGCTGCGCGTCGGCGAACTCGACCAGCGACTCGTCGAGCAGCACGGCGACTCCCTCGGGCAGCTGCTCGAGCAGCCGCTCAAGGTCGGCTGCGGCCAGGAGCTCGCCGGTGGGGTCGTTGGGACTGGCGAGCGCGATCGCGCGCACATCCTCGGCGCGGGCTGCCTCCAGCAGCGCGTCTACGCCGCCGCTGACGCGCACCGCGCGGCCGTGTGCGCGGCGAGCCATGATCGGGTACAGCGGGTAGGAGGGCCAGTGCGTGAGTAGCTGCTGTCCGGGTGCGAGCAGCGCGCGCGTAGCCGCGCTGAGCAGCTCGGCGGCGCCGTTGCCGAGGATCAGGCGATCCGGATCCACATCGTGGCGCTCGGCCAGCCGGTGGCGCAAATCCGAGCCGCTGAGGTGCGGGTAGCGGTGCAGGCCGCGTCGCGCGACGAAGGTGATTGCGTTGACGATGCGAGGGTGAGGCAGCTCGGGCCAGGTGGTGTGGGAGAGGTCGAGCGTGTCCACGCGCGTGAGCGCTTTGCGCTTGCGCTCCGCCGCCTGCTCGCGCAGCCCCTGGTTGACCTCCTCCTCGGACATCCCCTCGAATTGGCGGTAGTAGTCGAGCAGGCCCACGGTGTCCTCGTTCTAGCAGCGATCCTCACGCACGTTTGGCAGGGGCGCGGCTGCGGGCCGGGTGGCGGCGCTCACGCGCCGCCGTTGCCAGAGACGGTGCTCGAGCCGGGTCCGTGGATGACCACGAACCACACGGTGAAGACGAGCGCGCACACGGCGGCGGTCGCCGCGAAGATCCGCCCCAAGGCTCCCGTGCGCTGGTCGTGCCCGGCCGCGCGGCGCACCAGGATCCAGGCGTTGTCGAGGCGACGCAGGATCGCGAGTGCGCCGAACAACAGCGTAAACAGGCCGACGAACGACACGAGGATGCCCAAGCTGACGCTTCCCGATAGGTAGTTGGCCTCCGAGCCCAGCCACAGGCAGGCGAGCGGGATCGGCCCCCAGCAGAGCAGGCTGCCGAACGTGATCGCCGCCAGCAGCACGCCGGCCAGGGAGCCGTCGAAACGCTGGCGAAGATCGCTGCCTCGCTTGGGCAGCGCGCGGAAACGCACCGGCGCCGTGCCTGGACGGCGCCCAACAAACATTCCGCCATTGTCGGCAGGATCGCTGCGCATCCCCCACATCTTCGCAGCTACGCGTCCGGATGGACGTCAGCTCTGATAGAGCCGGTCGAACACGTCCGCGTATTTCTCGTTGACCACGCCCCGCTTGACCTTGAGAGTCGGCGTCAGCTCGCCGGTCGGCTGCGAGAGATCGTGGTCGAGGATGGCGAACTTCTTGACCTGCTCGACCTGGGCGTATTTGGCGTTGGCGCGGTCGATCTCGCCCTGGATCAGCGACTGCACGGCGGGCTCGCTCGCAAGCGACGGGATGTCCTCTGGCAGGCTGTGCTCGCGCGCGAAGATCGGTATCTCTTCCTCGTCGAGCGTGATCAACACGACCGGGTAGGGCCGCTGGTCGCCGTGCATCACCGCCTGGGAGATCCAGCGGCACTGCTTGAGGTCGTTCTCGATGTTGGCCGGCGTGAGGTTCTTGCCCCCGGCGGTGATGATGATGTCCTTCTTGCGCCCGGTGATCGAGAGGTAGCCGTCGTCGTCGATTGAGCCGAGGTCGCCCGTGTGCAGCCACCCGTCCTCGACGGCGCCGAAGCTCGTGGACGCCTGGTTGTGGTAGCCGTGGAAGATGTTCGGGCCCTTGACCAGGATCTCTCCGTCCTGCGCGATCTTCAGCTCGACGCCGGGAAGCGGTCGGCCGACGGTGCCGAAGCGATGGTGCTCGAGCGTCGAGATCGTTGCCGCGGTGGCCGTCTCGGTCATGCCGTAGCCCTCGAACACGGGCACGCCGCACGCGTAGAAGAACTCGAGGATCTCGCGGGCGATTGGCGCGGCGCCGCTGGTGGCGTGGCGCAGCTTCCCGCCGAAGATCGCGCGCACGTTTTTGAACAGCTTCTCATCGGCTTCGTCGAACTGCTTCTGCAGCTCCGCCGACACGGGCTCGCCCCGGTTGATCATGTCGTGCACCTTCACACCCAGTTCGATCGCTGCCTGCGCGCGCTCGCGCTCCGGCGCCGGCTGCGCCTCGATCGCGCCGTGCGCGAGCGTGTAGATCTTCTCGAACACGCGCGGCACCGACGGCAGGTAGGTCGGTTTGACCTCAGCCAGCTCGGCGATGATCTGCTTGGTGTCGCCGCCGAAGTAGGCCAGCGTGCTGCCGAGCGCGAACGCTCCTAGCTGCACGAGTAGGGCATAGGAGTGGGCGAGCGGCAGGTAGAGATAGGTCACCTCGTCGGCGGTGATCTCGCGCACCTCTGAGATCATGTCGACGATCGCGCTGTAGTTGCCGTGGGTGAGCACGCAGCCCTTCGGTGGCCCAGTTGTGCCGGAGGTGTAGATGAACGTGAAGGGATCTTCCGGCGTCACAGCCCCACGGCGTGCCTCCAGCTCCTCCGGAGAGCGTCTGCGTCCGCGCTCGCGCACCTGCTCGAGCGATATCACCTCCGACTCGCGGCTTGGGGGGTCGATCACAACGATCGTGCGCAGATTGGGCAGCCGGTCACGGATGGCTGCGATCTTTGCGAGCTGCTCGTCGTTCTCGCAAACCACCGCGCAGGCGCCCGAGTCGGCGATCACCCACAGGCACTCCTCGGGCGAGTTAGTTTGGTAGATCGGTACGACGACCAAGCCGGCGGAGCTGGCGGCCAGGTCCACGTAGGACCACTCCGGACGGGTGTTGGCAAGAATGCACAAGCGCTCGCCGGGCTGGATGCCGAGGTCGATCAGCCCGAGGCCGACCTCCTGGACGATGTCGGCCAGCTGCGCGTAGGTGACGTCGTGCCAGGCGCCGTCGCGCTTGTAGCGGGCGGCGACGTGCTCGGCGTGCTCGGCGGCAGAGCGCGGGACCAGATCGGCGATCGTCTTTAACCCCGTGGTCGACGCCGTGGCCGTGACCTCCATAAAGGACTCCCTCCTTGTGATCAGGCGAATGAACCTGTGATGTTAGACGCTCGCGGACCGCTTGAATAGATGGCCTGGGAGGCGATTCCTCGTTCGGAGCAGAGGCTGGGCGAGCACGATCACACGGGGTTGGGCACGTCCAGGAACACGTGACGGAGCGCGAAGCGCTCCGCCAGGTGCTCGCCCAGACGCCTGATGCCGAACGTCTCGGTCGCGTAGTGGCCCGCGGCGATCAGGTGCACGCCCGCCTCGCGCGCCTGCGCCATCGAGCGCTCGGCTGGCTCACCGGTGAGAAGCGCGTCCGCGCCCGCGGCGGCGGCAGCGGCGGTGTAGTCGGCACCGGCGCCGGAGACGACCGCCAGACGGCGCACCAACGGGGGTCCAGCGTCGAACACGAGCGGCTCGCGCGCGGTGATCGCCTGCACCCGCGCGAACAGCTCGTCCGCGGCCACGCCGTCGCCGATCAGGGTGGTGAGGAAGCCGATCGGCTCGCCGTGGTGGAACGCGAACGGGGTGAGCTCCCCCGCGCCGAGCGCACGCGCGAGCAGGGCGTTGTTGCCGAGCTCCGGATGAGCGTCAAGCGGCAGGTGGTACGCGGCCAGCGCGATCTCGGCGTCGAACAGGACCCGCAGGCGGCGCTTGAGTGTGGCGTCGATCGCCGTCAAGCCCGGCTTCCAGAAGAGTCCGTGGTGGACGAGCAGCAACTCGGCGCGCTCATGCGCGGCGAGCTCGAACAGCTGAGCGTGCGCTGACACGCCCGAAGCGATCGTCTGCACGCGCTCCTGTCCGGGCACCTGCAGGCCGTTCGTGCAGTAGTCATCGAAGCGCGCCGGCTCGAGCAGGCGGTCGATCTCCGCTAGGAGCTCCGATGTGGCGACGGACATCGAGCGAAGATAGCGGCCGCGCAGGTGTGGGATACTGCCGATGCGTCGGGGCGTGGCGCAGCCTGGTAGCGCGCACCGTTCGGGTCGGTGAGGTCCCCGGTTCGAATCCGGGCGCCCCGATTGGTTAGCTTAGTACGCAGCATCTCGCACAAGAGCGCAGAATAGGTAACCGTTCAGTCTTTGGTTTCCATAACAAGGAGCGCCTTCAACGGGGGCGAATCTTGGGGGTGTGGAGCGTAGTGAGGCGGAGGCGATCTATGAGGCTGGCAAAGAGCGCTGCGTGGATTTCATCCTCGAGCTGGCGCAGGCGCTTGGGCAGCTGACCGTTGCCAACGCGCGACTTGAGGAGCGGGTACGCAAGCTTGAGGAGCAGACCCGCGAGAGCTCGCGCAACAGCTCAAAGCCGCCATCGCAGGATCCACCGGCAACACGCCAGCAGCGCCGGGCGGAGGCTCGGGCCAAGGCCAAGGAGATGCTGCGCGAGGCGGGCGGGCAGCCTGGTCATCGGGGCTCGGGTCGAAAGCTCGCGCCGGAGGACCAGCTCGATGAGATCGTCGATCACTATCCAGACTCCTGCCACGGGTGCGGGCACGAGTTCGGCATGCAGGAGCGCGTCCCCTCGCATCGCTTCGGGCGCCACCAGGTGGCCGAGCTGCCGCCGACCAGCGTGATCTTGACCGAGCACCGCACGCACCGCCTGCGCTGCCTGCGCTGCGCCGCAAAGACGACTGCGGTGCTGCCCGATGAGATTGGCTGCTCGGCCTTCGGTCCCCGGCTTGCGGCCGCGATCGTGAGCATGACCGCGCGCAACCGCATCTCCCGCCGCGACATGACCGAGCTGGCAAGGGAGCTGTTTGGGATCGGGCTCTCGGTCGGTGCGGTCGACGCGATCTGTCAGCGCGCCGCAGCGGCGCTTCTCTCACCGCACGCGCAGCTCGTTCAGGCGGTGCTTTCATCGCCCGCGGTGAATCTGGACGAGACCGGCTGGCACACCGCCGGCGAGGGTCGCACGTTGTGGACCGCGACGACGCCTGAGGCGGCGATCTTCCGAGTCGCAGAGGACCGCCATCGCGACCGTCTGGAGGAGTTGATCGGCAAGGACTTCGAAGGGATCGCGTGCTCGGATCGTTGGTGGGCCTACGACCACCTTGACCCCTGCTGCCGTCAGGTCTGCTGGCAGCACGTCTATCGCGACTTTCGCCGCCACGCCGAGGGACTCGCGCTGCAGAAAGCCTTCGGTGAGGCCGGCCTTGCGCTCACCGAGCGGCTGTTTACGGCCTGGGGCGCCTTTGGCGAGCACCGGGACCGCGCGCGGCTTGCAGGCGAGATGGAGCCGATCCAGGCCGAGCTGCTCGAGCTGCTCGAGCACGCCGCGCGCAAGAGCAAGCGCACTCGTCTTCACCGGCGCTTCGCGGCCAACCTGCTCAAGATCTGGCCGGCGCTCTTTACGTTCGTGACCGTCGAGGGCGTCGAGCCCACCAACAACGCCGCCGAGCGCTCACTCCGCGGCCCAGTCATCTATCGCAAGCTCTCCCACGGTACCCGCTCGGATGACGGCGAGCGCTTCATCGAGCGCATCCTCTCGGCCTCGGTCACCTGTCGTCTTCAGCGCCGCTCGCTATTTGCCTACCTGGTCGAGCTGTTCACAGCCCAGGCCCGCGGCGACCCGCGCCCGGCGCTCGCCTGAGGTGCCATCCACGGCCCACTGGAACCAAGGACTGAACGCTTACCAGAATAGCTCGATTAGCAGGGATTTTCGAGCGCACCAACGCGCAAGAGCGCGCACGGTTGCGAACGACCCAAATGAGCCACCGTGTAGCAGGGTGGTAGCAAGCGCGGGCACTCGGGTAGCAAATGCGACCCGGTGCGCCGCGACTTCGGGCGGCGCGCCAGAGCGCCTAGATCGGGCCATGAAGCCCCGGCTCGCCGTCTTAGGACCCATCCCGGAAGGATTATGTAGAGCTGCGTTGAACTTCTGATCGGCCGGCGTTCGTGCCACTCGATCAGGAGGTCTGTGATGGGCTACATGGTCAGTAAGGATGATGGTTGGCGGATGCCGGACTGGTTGTGGGAGCGGATCGAGCCGTTGCTGCCGCCACCACCGTTTCACCCGTTGGGCACTCATCGCTCGCGGGTACCCGATCGTGACGCGATGGACGCGATCCTGCTGGTGCTCCGGACCGGGATGCAGTGGAACGCGCTGAACGCGACAGGGGTCTGCTCCTTGAGCTCTGCGCACCGGCGCTTTCAGGAATGGGAGCAGGCCGGCGTGTTCGCCGAGATCTGGCGCCAGGGGCTCTTGGAGTACGACAAGGTCGTCGGCATCGACTGGGCGTGGCTGGCAGCCGACGGCGCGATGAGCAAGGCGCCACTCGGCGGCCCGAAGACCGGCCCGAATCCCACTGACCGGGCCAAGGGGGGGCGAAGCGTGAGGTTCTCAGCGAGGGAGCGGGGGTCCCGATCGGGCTGGCGCACGACGGCGCCAACCGCCACGACCAGAAGCTGCTAGAGCCGACCCTGACCAGCATCCCGATCGAACGCCCCGAACCGACCGCGGAGCATCCACAGGGCCTGTGCCTCGATCGCGGCTTTGACTCCCCGCCGATGCGAGATCTGGCGGTCAAGCACGGTTACACGCCGCACATCCGCACCCGCGGTGAGGAGATCAAGCTCAAAGCCCGCACGCCCGGCTGGCGAGCCCGCCGGTGGGTCGTCGAGGCAACACACTCCTGGCTGAACCGCAACCGCGCCATCCTCATCCGCTGGTCCAAGAAGGACGAGAACCACCTCGCCCTACTCCAGCTCGCCAGCGGCCTGATCGCCTTCAAGAAGGCCCACCTCGCGACCCTCACCGCCACCCAACCGGGATAGGTCCTTAGCAACGCCGCGCAATAATATCCGCGTGTCCCGCGTCAACGATCGCTTCACTCTGCCCGTTGCGCGCGGCGACGCGATCGCTTTCTGCCGCCGGGTCGCCAGCGAGCGCAACTGGCCAATCGACGAGGCCGGTGCCGCCCACCTCGTCGTGCGCTACCCCTGGCACGGGGCCGGCGTTGGCTTCCAGTACGCCCAAATCCTGCGCATAGAGTTCAGCGACGACGGCTCTGGTGCCACGGCACTCACGGTCGCTGGGAAGATCGGGGGCATAGGCCCCCACCAACGCGGCGTGCTCCGCCGCACCATGGATTCGTTCCGCGTCACCCTGGAGAGTGCCGCGCAGGACAACGTGGCACCCATGTCAGCGCCTGACGGTGCCGCGGCGGCGTCGGTGGCGAGCGAGATCGAGCGATTGGCCGCGCTGCGCGAGCGCGGCGTGCTCACCGACGCGGAGTTCGAAACAGCCAAGGCGAACCTCCTCTCGTAGGCGGAGGCGAGGCTCGCGCTGCTACGCGTTCGCGCTTCGCGGTCTGCTGTCTCGGTGTGCCGGTCGTGGGCGGAAACAGCCTCACGCTGGCTCAGCGACGATCCAATCAATCACTTTCTCAAACGGCGTGGGGATGTTAGCCAGACGCATCCCGGCCTCAGCACCGGGATAGACGGTTCCCGTCCAATCCTCAAACAGCGATCCAGCCTCCCTAGAGATCGCCGCGAACAGCACGCGCCCGAGGCTGTCCTTGATACGACGTTCAATGTCGGCTTGCTGAGACGCCGTGAGCCTCCCTGCTGCGGCGTCTTCCCGTAGCCGGACAAGCTCGTGAAGGTCTAGGTAGACGTTGACCGCATGGCGCATCTCTACTGCGATTGAGCGGTTGTGTGCAGAGGCCAACGCAGCGAGCCGCTCGTGCACGCTGTCGTCATCGGGGCGGAACGTGATATTAGGCATGAGCGTATGATACCATCATTGACGGCAGTCACGCTACCAGATTTGCCGTCAAGGCCAACAGCGCGTATCGCGCGGACGATGCGACCGACCCACCGCGAGCAGCCCGCTCGGGCTCGCGCTGCCGCGCTTTCGCCCTTCGCGGTCTGCTGTCGCGGCGTGTCGGGGTGGGCGGAGGCGCTGCCCTGCGTGTCCGCCCGTGGAGGATGCGAGCGCCGGGGCCACGCTCTTATGCCTCCTCCTCCGCCGCCTTGAAGGCGGCGTGAGTCGCTTTCCAGCACCTGCGTAGCGCGATGTAGGCGACCGCGTGCGCAACATGCTCCCAGTCGGGCTCGGGCTCGCCCGGTGCCGGGTGATAGGCGCTGCGCAGCTCGCCTAAGACCTTCGCCAGGTCTCGCATGAGCCCCACGGCGACCATTTGCGCGATGATCCTGCTGGCCTCGGGCAACAGCGCGACATTGCCGCACTCGCGGCGTAGTAGAGCGTCGCCCCTTTTGTCCACCGCCTTTTCGGTGAAGGTGGCTTGTAGGCGACGCTCCACATCGCCGAGGTCGGGGCGAGTGTTCAAGAGGCCTCCCCCGACCTGACGCCGACCACTTTGAGCTTGAAGGCCCGGCTTCCGGCAAGTTGAACTTGCCGGGTAATGACCTCTACGGTCACCGGGGCTTGTGCCATCCTCAACGCGGCGGCGCACTCAGCCGTGCAGACGAGTCTAAACACATCTCCCGTCTCCCGCTGATGCAGAGTTGCTATTTGGGTTATTGGATATGGGTCACGCGCTGGCAACTCAACAACGTTTAACACTTCCACATCCGGTAGGTGTAACTTAATCATTTCACTACCAGTTATACGCTTCTCGGCGTAACGTTGTCAAGCTTTCACGTACAGTTTGGCGATTTTCCTTCGTGTCGTACCAGCGCGTTAATTTGCTGTTCTCTCCGGGAACGGTTTTGATTTTACCACCATTTCACTTAAAGTCAACCCGTCCAACGGTCTAACTCTCACCGGCTTGTGCTTCACCTTGCCGCTTTCGGTGCTCGTTCAGCGAGGCCACATCATCGCTCGTCGGGCGCTCGCGCAACGCATCCTTCATCTCGTCCAACTCTTTCTGCTCGTCGGGGTGAACGTAGAGCGTCTCCACAAGCCTCGTGTCTGCATGGCCTAGCTGTCGCGCGGTGTGCCGCATGGCAAGGCGCATGTCATTCGCAAGCCAAGACGCGCAGTAGTGGCGCAACTCGTGAAACGTAAACTTCGGATTGCCAAACTGAACCCGTACCGGATGCCAGTAGTAATAGAAGGTGCTCTTAGTAAAGAACTTGCCCGACGGCGGCGCGAACACCAGCGCGCGGTGAAGCTGTCGGGGCATGTCCTTCAGTGCCCGCTCCGCTATCGGAGAGAGCACGACCGTGCGGGGCTTGCTGTTCTTGGGCGGGACGATTTCCTTATCGTTGGAGACGGTCTTGTTGACCGTGACCTCTTTCGCCGCAAAATCAATGTCCTGCCATTCAAGCGCGGAGCACTCGCCGATCCGAAGGCCCGTGTAGGCGGCGAAAAGAATCATCGCCTTCAGTTCGTGGCCTAGTCCGTCGCCCCATGCGGTCACGGCGCAATCGGCCAGTCGCTGCACCTCATCGGCTGAAAGCACGTCTATATCACGGCGGCCCCGACTCTTGGGGTGCCCGAGATTTGCGAAGGGATTGCGCTCGCAGCAACCCATGCGCACGGCGTCGGCAAACATCGCCCGCACGGTTTGGACGCGCCATTTGTTCTCTAGCGCCCATTCCGCTGCCTGCATCGGCGTCACGTCGGAGAGACGGACACCGTTGAAGTCGTCAGCGAACCGCGTCAACGCTAGTCGGTTGTGGTCGTTCGTGACGGCCCGCGGGCGGGGCCGCAGGGCAAGCCACTTGGCCGGGAAGTTGTCGCAGGTTGCATCGTGGGGCGACGGCTGCACCGTCTTTAGCATCTCTTCGCGCTCAACGCGCTTTGCCTCGGCCTTGGTGTCGTAGGTGCCGACCCAGCGTTGCTTTCCCTTGAACTTGATCTTAACGGCCCAACGAACACCTTTCGGGCCGCTTCTCTTGATGACACTCATTGTCTTGTTCCTTTCGCTTGCTTGCTTATCCAGTTTTCAACCTCGGACGCGCGGAAACGGGCGCGGCTGCCGAAGCGCATCATCGGCATTCCGTCTTTGACGCGCAGCTCAATCCAGCGCACCGACATGCTTAGGTGACGCGCGAGTTGCTGCTTTGTCATCCACGGCTCCAGGTTGTAGGTGACACATACAGCACTCGTGCTGTCACTAAAAATGGCGTTTCTTGCGTCCATGGGGCTAAGGTATCGCGTAATTTCGCGCGTGCACGTAGATTGGAAAAATGTTTTGGAAAACGATGCGGGTAGGTCACGGAAGGTGCAAGAGAAGGAGTATCGCGGGGTATCTGTTCGTGCTGGCGGAGTCGGCAACTCTCTTTTGTGTTGTGTAGGAATGACGAGCTTTGGATCAGGCTCGTCGGATTCGTGCAGACGCGCGCGCCGGGTCTGCCGTGGAGGGTGCGCTGTCCGGGCTCCTTGCCTCGCGCCTTCCGCCAGAGAGAGGCGAGATGCTGGCGGTGGGCAAGCCGAACGCGGTCGGCGGAGCGGTCGCAGCCGGAGCGGGGTAGCGAGGGCGTCGCTAGAGGCTTGCGGCGGGTAGCAGCGGGGTAGCAAGCGGCGCGAGATCGTCAGCGTTGAGGCGCGATTTGCGCCCCGACCGAACCGATCGCCCCGACTATCTTGAAGAAGGACGAACCGCCCAGGTCCCCGAAAGGGGGGCCGGGGGTTTTAGCCGTTCTGAGGGCCTGCCGACAGGGTTCGGTGAGCAAAACCAGGCGGCGGGCGGTGATGTGATCCGCCGCGCGTGCTCGAATCCGTGGACGACTGAATCCCGCTGTTCAGCGTTGCGCTTTCTCGCGTAGCTCGATGCGTCTGATCTTGCCGGTGAGGGTCTTTGGCAGCTCGGCGACGAACTCGATGCGCCGGGGGTAGGCATAGGCTGAGAGGCGATCGCGAACGAACTCCTTGATCTCGTCGGCGAGCACATCTGAGGGCTCATGTCCGGCGGCGAGGACGATGAACGCCTTGACCACGTTGCCGCGACGCTCATCGGGTGCGGCGACGGCGGCGGCCTCCGCGACGGCGCGGTGCTCAAGGCACACCGACTCGACTTCGAAGGGGCCGATCCGGTAGCCGGCGGCGATGATGACGTCATCCGCGCGGCCCTCGTACCAGATGTATCCGTCTTGGTCCGTGCTGGCGGCGTCTTTGGTATGGAACCATTCGCCGCCGAATGCCTGCTCGCTCTCGTCAGGCAGGCGCCAATAGCCGAGCGGGTAATGAGGGTTCGTGCGAGCGCGTAGGCAAATCTCTCCGCGCTCGCCCTGAGGCACTGGTCGCTCCTCCTCGTCGAGGATCGCGACCTCCCAGCCTGGGAGCGGCTTGCCCATCGAGCCCTCGCGGACCTCCATGAAGGGGAAGTTTCCGCATAGGGGGTAGGACTCGGTAAGCCCGTAGAAGTCGAGGACGGTGATGTCGTATTGATCGCGGAACCAGCGGATCGCCTCGGGGTTGAGCGGCTCACCGGCCGAGCACACGATCCGGAAGCGTTGTGGATAGCGTGTGCGGGCGTCGGGTATCGACATCATCGAGCGGATCGCCGTGGGTGTCGCGAAGACATTGGTGACTGCGTGGCGGGAGAGGAAGGCGAGCTGCTTGTGGGGGTCGAAACCGCCCTCTCGTTGGTAGACGTATTGCACCGAGCCGAGTCGCCATGGGCCGAGGAGTGGGCAGATCCCGGCGGCCCATGCCCACTCGCCCATCCCGTGGAAGCGCTCGTTGTCTTGGACGTCGTGGCAATAGCGGAACTCCTCGTGCGCGAGGATGTAGCGGTGGGCGTGAACTATCCCCTTCGCGAGTCCCGTCGTGCCGGAGGTGTAGTAGAGCTGCGCCGGATCGTCCGCGAGTGTGTCGACGGGCTCAAAGGCGGTTGAGACACCTGCCAGGGTGCTTTCATCGATCACGAGAAGCTCTGGAGTGACGTCCTTGCCGAAGCGTCCTGCGTTCGCGGCGTCGGTGACAAGCACGCGCGGCGTGGCGTCGCCAAGGCGGTGGCGGATGCCCTCATCGCCGTAGAGCACCGACATCGACAGAAGTAGCGCTCCGAGCTTCCACGTCGCGAAGAACACAGCCGCCGCCTCGGGGGTGGGCGGAAGCACCACCGCGACACGATCGCCGCGCCTCACACCGATCGACGTGAGTACGTTTGCGAACTGATTGGAGAGGTCCTGCAGCTCCCCCCAGTTCACCTCGCGCAGCGCGCCCGAGAAATGCTCGTGAATCATCGCCAGCTTCTCCCGCGGGTGTCGGTCGCACACATCCGCCGCGATATTGAAGCGCTCCGGCACCACCCAACGATGTTCAGCGACCGCGAGCTCATAGGAGGGGTGATCCGGCTGGTGGGGCACAGGCTGGCTCCTTCAAGCCGTGACGTTGGACAAAGGCGCATCTTCGCACCCTCAGGAAGGCGAGCGCTCCAGCGCCGCAAGACCCGCTCAAGGCGACGTCAGCCAACCTGCTCTCGCAAATAGCGCGCGAGACCATGAAAGCTTTGCGCTGGAGGCATTGCCTGCTCATAGGCAGCAGCCGTCTCGGGGGCGGTCGAGTTGGCCACCGTCGTCCGGATCGTGGCGGCAAAGGTCGCCTGATCGAGGTCGCCGGCCATAGCGCTTGCCTGGTCGAGCTGGTCGCGCAGGGCGGCCAGGTGGTTCTCGACATCGTCGAAAGACCCAAAATGGGTGACGGCAAGGCTGCGGGGACGCCAGGCCTCGATCAGCTCGAGCGATGCACGCCACGCCTCGAGATCGATATCGGGCGGTGGTGTGGGAGCCAGCACGCACCCATCGTCGATGCGCACTCCCGCGACGTCGCCGGTGAACGCGCGTCCGGTCGGCTCGTGCAGGTAGGAGACGTGATGGGAGGCGTGGCCGGGCGTATAGGCCACCCGGAAGGGTCCGAGAGCCTCCCCGCCGCGGAGCACCCTGAGCCGATCGGCCGGCACGGGGAGCACCTCGCCCCAGAGGCGCTCCATGTCCTCGCCGTACAGGCGGGTGGCGCTGTTGACCAGCCGGCCGGGGTCGAGCAGATGCGGAGCACCGCGCTCGTGTACCCACACCTCGGCATCCGGGAAGCGCCGCAGTAGTGAGCCGGTGGCACCGGCGTGATCGAGATGGATGTGGGTCAGGGCCAACACCCGCGGCGGGTGCTGCTCGAGCGTGGACAGCAGCTCGCCCAGACAGCTGCTCGGTCCAGGATCGACGATCACGTCGCCCACCCGCCAGGCGCCGATGACCTTCGGGCGCCCCAGGTGCAGCAGGTCGATGAGCTCGGGCTCGGCGGCGACGGAGTCGGACATGAACGAGGGACGCAGGCGCCTGGGATCCTACAAGCGGACCCGGGTCTCCGCTGAGCTCACTCGACTCACTGCTCACGGTCAGCTCTAGACTGGGTGGGCTATGCCGAATATCTTCAGACTGCTCAGGCGCGGATCAACGATACCCGCCGACAGCGGGGAGGCGGGAGCTCGGCCTGTTAGCTCGTTGGGCCAGGCGGCTGAGAATGAGGCGCGTCGTCGGGTTTCGGAGGGCGAGGCGCACAGCCGGGCGGCCGTGAACGAAGCGCGCCGCCACGCGTCGGACAGCGAAGCCCGCCGCCAAGCCGGCGAGAACGAAGCGCGCCGCCAGGCCTCGGATAGCGAAGCCCGCCGCCAAGCGGACGCGAACGAGGCTCGCCACCGCGACGGTGGGTGACGCAAGCGCCGCCGCCCGGTGCATGCGCCATGCAGGGTGGCGGCCGGTGCTACCTTGTGTGCGCCGCGGGCTGGTACCCGATGAGCGTGAGCAATGAGGGGTGATGATGGCCTTTGAGGTCGGCAAGCGCGTCGTAGCGGAGTCCGAGTCAACGGATCGCCGACCTCGCTCGGGTGTCGTTGAGGAGGTACTCCGGGGCGATCCCTCAGCTCGCTATCGGATCCGATGGGACGACGGACACGAGAGCATCTACACGCCTGCGAGTGGCGCCCTTCGAGCTGGGCCAGGCCGCAAGCGGCCGAAGCAGCCGACAGCACGCAGGCGCTCGCCGACCTAGAGGTCAGACCGCGCTCGGGACGACCTGCGAGCGCGCCAACTGCCGCTCGACACACCCGCTTACGTCGGGGCGAAGCGGAACCGATCTCCTCGAGACGCGCGGATCACACGCAAAGCGAAAGGTGCGCTCCGCCTGAGTGCCAATCGCGCCGCAGGTTAGGCGAATCGGCAGCTAGTCAGGCTGTGGTTGGAGCATGGGGAGTAGTGTGAGGTTGACTAGGCGGCGGACGGAGTGTGGGTCCTCGAGTGTGATTGTCCCGTCGCGTGTGAGTAGCAGCGAGATCGCGAGGCGCGCGATCACTTCGGCGACGCCATCAATGTCTGATGTTGCGGCGCGACCCGCGGTGACTTCGGCTTGGAGTCGATTGGCGATGAGTGATCGGTAGAGCTCGAGCACGGGTCCGCCGTCGAGGGTGAGGGGCGGTAGGAGGACCTCGGGTTCGCTGCGCAGGAGCCGGTCGAATAGTGGGTGGCCGCGCACGTAGCGCCCGGCGAACTCGAACCCTGCGACGAGGCGGTCCTCGAGCGTTTCTGCGCCTGCCCACAGGAGGTCGAGCTCTTGCATTCCGCGGTGGACCTCGCGTGCGATGACGACCTCGACGAGGCGTTGCTTGCTCGCGAACCGGCGGAAAACGGTCATTCGTGAGACGCCGGCGCGGCGGGCGACGTCTTCCATCGAGGTGCGGCGGATGCCGTGCTCGGCGAACTCGTCGAGCGCCGCCGCGGCAACCCGGTCAAAGAGCGCGTCCTCGCCCACCACGGGAGCCACCTCAAGGAATTCGGCTATTGGCACCATTAGGTACTATGTTACTCTATTTCATACAGAGTAACTAGAGGGATGTGGCTCATGGACCAAACGCTCACCAACGTGCCCCGACTGCGGCGCCCCGCGGTCGTCAATGCCGCCCAGTACTGGCTGGCCCCGGAGCAGTTCGCGCGCCGCTGTGAACGCCTCGGCGACCGTTTCTTGGTGCCGATGCCGGCGACCGGGCCGTGGCTGTGCCTGACCGATCCCGAGGACATCAAGCGCGTCTTCACAGCCGACACCGACGTGCTTCGCCTCGGAGCGGCGCTGGCCAAGGCCTCTGCGCACCATCTCTTCCTCGGCCCGACGGGACTCACGAACCTCGACGGAGCCGAGCACATGCGCAAGCGGCGAATGCAGCTCCCCCCGTTCCAGGGGCACGCGCTGACCGGCTACCACGAGACCATGGAGCGCAAGACCGAGGAGGCTCTCACACGCTGGCCCTACGGGCATCCCACTCCCTCCCAGCCGCACATGGAGATGATCAGCCTCGAGGTGATCATGGCCACGGTGTTCGGGGTCACCGACCCCCCGCGCGTCGACCGCTTGCGCTCGGCGACGCTCGCGCTGCTTCGCGAGGGCCACTCGCGACGGTTCTTCCTCCAGACGATGATCGCGACCAGCCGCGAGAGCGGATGGGACAGACCGTTCCCGCGAATCCGGCGTGCAATCGCCCACGTCGACGCGATCGTGATGGAAGAGGTCGCCCAACGCCGCAGCACCGGTCAACTCGACGGCCAGGACGTGCTCGGAATGTTCCTGCGCACACCCGATGACCAAGGTCGCCTGATGAGCGATAACGAGATCTGCGACGCAATGCGCACCCTGCTGTTGGGCGGCCACGACACCACGGCTTCCACCCTGACGTGGGTGCTCGAGCGCGTTAGTCGCTTCCCCGACGCGCTTTCGCGCCTCGAAACCGCCGCGCTCGACGGAGACGACGAATATCTCGACGCGGTCGTCAAGGAGGCGATGCGATTGCGCCCAGCCTTCCCGCTCACCGCACGACTCGCAACCGAGGCGTTCGAGCTACCGGGGCTAACCATCCCGAGTGGCACCATGATCGTCCCTTATATAACGCTCGTGCACCGCCGTCCCGAGCTCTACCCCGACCCGCTCGCCTTCCGCCCCGAGCGTTTCCTGGACATCCGCGCCGGCACCTACACCTGGATCCCCTTCGGCGGCGGACCCAGACGATGCATCGGCGCCGCGTTCTCCCTCACCGAGGCCCGAATCGTACTCAAGACCATCCTGCGCCACGCCCGCCTCGAACCCTCGCGCCAGCGCCCAGAGCGAGTCGCCCACCGCAACGTATTCGTCGTACCCGCACGCGGCGGACGCATCACACTCCAACCCCGCACACCCCCTCCTCGCCAGAAGCATGGCGACCTTGGCGCGCGCTTGCTCTCGCGGCGAGAAGAGGCGTCCCGCTCCAAGTCACCTACATGATTGCAATGGACGGTGGGTGTCGCGACACCCACGACGAGCTGCGAGAGCCGAGGCCGCTCGTCGGTTGGTGGCTGCTTCCAGTGCGAAGCGCGAGCCACGCTGCACGCGCACCGTTACCGCCGGCACGCTCACGTTCTCCGCGCACGCCGGAACGAGCAAGGTGCGCTTCGAGGGTCTCATCTCCAAGCACAAGAAGCTCAACCCCGGCAGCTACACGCTGCTGGTCACGGCCACGGCGTCAGGCAAATGCTCAACCGCCAGAACACTGCGGTTCGTGATCACCAACGGCTAGCTCGGCAAGGTCGAGGCGGCGCGCTCAAGGTCGCGGCGGTCGATGATGCGCTCTATAAGGTAGCCGGCTTGCTCGTTCGCGTTCAGGGATCGTCGCTCGGCCTGCGTGAGTGGTCTGTAGAGGACGCGGTGCTCGCCGCGACGAAGGCGCAACCACGGTACGCGGCCGGTCAGCGCCTTGATGTCGAGGTTCGGTGGCTCGGGCTCGGCGGCAAGACCGTCTTCGAGTAGGTCGAGTAGGCGGTTGCGGCTCTTGTGGTCGATGCGCCGCAGGTCACGCAGCGCACGCTTGGACAGCTCGACGCGATACATCCAGAGGGAGCCCTGCTGGCTCTACCGATCGCTTGGCGGCTCGTCTGCTTCGAGTTCCGCGCGCACGTCGGCGAGCGACACTGTTTCGCCGGCTGCGAGCTCGCCGTCAGCGGCGGCCATGCCCTCCACGAACTGAGGAGCGTGGGCGAGCTCGAAGTCCTCGAACTCGACTGAGTCGACGGGGAGCATGTAGACGACAGGCCGACCACGACGCGTGATCAGCGCTGGCTCCTTGTTCTGCTCGATGTCGTTGATGATGGAGCTTGCGTGCCTCGCAAGCTCACGGACGCCGATCGTGCTCACAGCGATCTCCTAGATGTGCGTATCAATGTACGTACAGGTATAGCACCTGAGCTGGCGCCCCGATTGGTTCATGTTCTGCGAAGTCCTGCGAACACGGGCAAGATCGCGCTCACACTCGGGGCGCTTACGTTGCGCCGCCGGAGCGGGTGAGCGCCTGCCCGGAAGCCTCGGCGGCGCTCCACGGCACCGTGATGACAGGCACCGGAGAGGTGCTCAGCAGCTCGCTGGTGACGGTGCCCATCGCGCGATGCAGCGCGGAGTGCCGCTCGTGGCCAACCACGATTCCCTGCGCCGCATGGTTGCGCGCGGCTTCTATCAGTGCGCTGACGGGATCGCGGTCCGAGACCTCCGCTTCGATGTCGATCTCAAGCATCGAGTTCGTGTCCATCAGCAGCTCGTCGATTAGCGCTCGTCCGAGCTCGCGGCGCTCCGAGGCGCTCGACAGGGGCGAGGGCTGGGCGTGCAGTGGCCGGCACGCATGGACGATGACCAGCTTGCCCTCCGGTTGAAGCTGGCGTGCAGCCCACGCTGCAGCCAATCGTGCGCTCTCGGTTCGGTCATAGCCGACGATCAAACACGAGCCGCCCCTATCCAGAGAAGGGGCGCTCACGTGCTCGCCCCAGCGGTCTCGGCCGTTCCACTGGCTGGGGTATCGCTGCCTGGCACTTCGCTCGCGGCGTGCCGCTTGTCGTGCTCATCCAGATACGGAGCCAGGTAGCGTGCGGCGATCTTGTTCGGCGGCGACCACGTGGCCGTGTCGGTGACCTCCGAGCTGAATCCGCGCCCGCCGGTGATGCGAGCAGTCAGGTACAGAGGCTTGCCGTCGGTCAGCAGCATTCCGTGGATCACCGGCTGAAACGGCTCGGCAGTCACATCCGCGCCAGCCAGTGCGGCGATCGACTGCGCGGCGACATCGGCCTGCTGGGCGCCAAGACCACCATGCTTGACTGGGAAGTCGATCGCGTCGCCCGCCGCGTAAACGTGCTCCACGCTGACCACCCGCCCATAGGGGTCCACGCGAATGAAGCCGTGCTCGCCCAGCGGGATACCTCGCACAGAGGGGCCATAGAGCTCGGGCAGCGCGATCACGCGGTCGACGTGAAGGTGACGGTCGCCGGGGTTGATAACGACCTCTCCCTGGCGGGGAACCTCGGCGTAGGCCGAGTTGATCTGCTGGATCTTCGCCCGGTCGAGCGCCGCCGTCACGGCACTGCTCGCGTTCGCGCCGAAGATCGCCAGCGGGCTGTCCTCGGGGGTGATGATCGTCGTTGAGAGCTCGATCCCCATGTCATATGCCCGTCCTGCCGTCATCAGCGCGATCTCATACAGAGGGAGCTGCCAGGGCATCCGGCCGGGCGACACGAACGCGAGGCTGTGGATGTAGCCGCCCTCGACGTCCTGGATCAATCCGTGCAGCGTCTCGTCAAGGCGGCGGTCGTCGATCGTCACGGCGTGGTCGTAGCGAGGGTGAGCCTTGGCCCCGAGCGCTAGCACGAGCGCGTCGTATGCGATCTCCTCGCGAGCCTCGGTGTGGGCGATCTGCCGGGCGGAGTCAATCCAGGCAAGCTCACCGACCAGCAGCTCCGCGCCTGCGTCCTTGACGATCGGCGCGAGGGGGTAGCGGCGTGCCGCGCCATAGGCGAACGGCTCACGGACGGTCATCGGGCGGTAGACGAACTCGGGATTGGGCGCGATCACGGTCACGTCGGTGAGCTCAGGCGCAAGATGCGCGAGAGCAAGCGCGGTCTCGAGGGCGGCCACTCCGCCGCCGGCGATCACCACGCGGAGCTTGTTGGTGTCTGTGGCGGTAGTCATGTTAAGGAGGATAGGCCCCGGCGGAAGCATCGCCAGCCGAGGAAAGCCGCCAAGCCGCGAGGGAAAACTACGCAGCTGCGAGCCCTGCAATCGGACCGACAAGCCGGCTCACGTCAAGCCGGATCATCCCGCTGCGAACCTGTGTAGCAGTCGCGGTGGTAGCACGCCTCGATCACGGCCGCGCTGTCCTGCACGCAGGCGCGGGAGGTCTCATGCGTCTGCCCGTCGATGAGCGCGATCAGCGGCTCGTACACTCCGATCACGTCTCCGCAGTGGTGGCAACGCAATAGCTCGGTCATCGGCTTCTTCCGCGTGGGCTCGCACGAGTACCGCTGCGACAGAGCGACTGTCCGCCTCGGTTCGAGCGCTGTTGATAGATGCTTGCGGCCAACATACGCGGCTGTGAGGGGCCGTTATCGGGGATGCTCCGCGGATCAACGAGGGCTAACTACGGATCAAATGTTGGCTCCGAGAGCACCTGGCGCCGGAGAACACCGGGCACGCTACACCGACGGGACACATCCACCTGACGGGCGTGATTAAGCTTGCCGAGAATGAGACAGGAGTACGAGGAGTTGTCGATGCGCCGCCTGCTGGATGTCGGGCGGGCGCTCACGAAAGAACTCGACCAGCGGGCGCTGCTCGATCGGGTCCTCGAGACGGCTAGGGAGATCACCGGCGCGCGCTACGCCGCGTTGGGCATCTTGAACGACCAACACAGCGGGCTTGAGCAGTTCCTGACGCTCGGTGTCGATGACGCTACCCACCGGGCAATCGGCGACCTGCCACGCGGGCGGGGCGTGCTTGGCGAGCTGATCGAGCATCCCGAGCCGCTGCGCCTGTCAGACGTGGGCCAGCACCCTTCAAGCTACGGCTTCCCGGCTGGGCACCCGCCGATGCGGAGCTTCCTCGGCGTGCCGATCGTGATTCGCGGGCAGGCGTGGGGCAACCTGTACCTGAGCGAGAAGGATCGAGGCGAGTTCACCGAGGCAGATGAGGAGGCCGGAGTGATACTCGGCGATTGGGCGGCGATCGCGATCGACAACGCCCGACTGTATGAGGCCAGCGAGCGCCGCCGCGAGGAGGCAGAGAAGGCGTATCGGGGACTCGAGGCGACCCGCGATGTGGCGATCGCGATCGGCGGCGAGATCGCTCTTGACCACGTGCTGGAGCTGATCGTCAAGCGCGGACGTGCCCTGGTGGGCGCGAGGAGCCTTGTGATCATGTTGCGCGACGGGCACGAGCTGGTCGTGCAGTCGAGCGCCGGTCACGTTCGCGGGATGCGGGGTGTGCGCCTGCTGATCGCCGACTCGACCTCCGGGCAGGTGTTGGAGCGCCGCCAGCCGGAGCGGATCACCGACGTCAGTGCGAGGCTGCGGATCGCCCCCAGCGAGTTCGGCGTCGCCGACGCGCAGACAGCCCTGCTCGTCCCGATGGTCTATCGCGGAGAGGCGCTCGGAGTGCTCGCGGCATTCGATCGCGAGGACGGCAACGTCTTCGCTGAGGACGACGAGCAGATGATGCGAACGTTCGCCGCGAGCGCCGCGACTGCCGTCGCACTCGCGCAGAGCGTGCAGGCCGACCGGCTGCGCAGCTCGCTGGCCGCCGCGGACGCCGAGCGCCACCGTTGGGCGCGTGAGCTGCACGACGAGACCCTGCAGGGTCTCGGAGGCTTGCGTCTGCTGCTTGCGTCTGCGCTGCGCCTGAACGACCCGCAACAGGCACCCGAGACGATGCGCGAAGCCGTGGAGCACATCGAGCGGGAGATCGAAAACCTGCGGGCGATCATCACCGAGCTTCGCCCCGCCGCGCTGGATGAGCTCGGTTTGCGCACCGCGATCGAGTCGCTGCTCGACCACCACCGTCAAGAGAACGGGCTGCACGTCGACAGCGAGCTTGCATTGCCAGGCCCCTCCGAGCGAGCGGAGCGCCTGGACGACGATCTGGAAACCGCCGTCTACCGACTTGTTCAGGAGGCGCTGACGAACGTCTCAAAGCACGCGCACGCAAAACGGGTTCGTGTGGCAGTGAGCGAGTCCGATGGCGAGCTTGTCCTCGAGGTGCAGGACGACGGCCGCGGCTTTGACCCACACATCGCGAGCGCAGGCTTCGGGTTGGCGGGGATGCGCGAGCGGGCGAGCTTGGCGGGCGGCACGCTCAACATCGATTCCGACGAGCACGGCACGCTCATCAAGGCGTCTCTGCCGGCTCGCCGCCGCCACCCGGCGCGCGGACCGCAGTTCCAGTCAGGTTCTGAGCAGGCCGCGTCGTAGCGCGTAGCGGACCAGCCCGGCGCGCGTCGAGCAAGCGAGCTTCGTGAAGATGTGGGCACGGTGGGTCTCCACCGTGCGCGGAGAGAGCTGCAGCTTGCTCGCGATTTCGACGCTGGTGTAGCCAAGCGCGATCAGCCGCAAAACCTCGACCTCACGCGGGGTCAACTTGTCCTCGGTAGGCGTGCGGTGCAAGGCGTCTAGGCGCGTCGCCACCCGTGGGCTGATGTACTCCTCGCCACGCGCCGCAGCACGAATTGCCTGTGGCAGCTCGATGTCGGCCAGATCCTTCAGGACGAACCCGAGCGCACCGGCGGCGAAAGCGCGCTGGACGAACACAGGGTTGTCCTCCATCGTGAGCACGACGATCTCGGTCGCTGGCGCCCGGTCGCGCAGTTCCCCGATTGCTTCGCTCCTGGACCCGCCTGAGAGGCTCAGGTCGAGCACGAGCACGTGTGGCCGGTAAGCGCGGACCTGGCGCAGGACAGACTCAAGATCGTCGGCTTCGGCGATCACCTCCACGTCCTGCTCGTGGTCGAGCAGCTGGCGCAGACTGCTGCGCATCAGGTCATGGTCATCGGCAAGAACAACACGGACAGTCAGCGCCACGGGAGCCGCCGTCGTGGACCCCGAGGTGGGGATGGGTGCCAGTTGCAAATGTGATGCCATAGCCGCACGCTAACCAGAGCCGGCATGTCACCCATCGGTAAACATCCCCGCCGCTGCTGTGGCAAAGCCCCGATCTTTTCCGAGACACGCCCGGCTGCTGGCGCCCGATCGGCTATTCCGTAGGGTGATTCCGCGGTCATGTGCGCGAAAAACCCGGATGCCCCAGGCTTGAGATCCTCAGATCCTGCTCCTATGCAACAGACACAGCTACGACCTGACACCCCGGAGGTACGCGCCATCGCCAATCGCTCTGACTCCGCCATCCACACCGACGGGCTCTCCAAGCGCTACGGGACCACGCTCGCGCTCGACGGGCTCAACCTCACAGTGCGCAAAGGCGAGGTCTACGGGTATCTCGGACCCAACGGTTCGGGCAAGACCACCACGATCCGGCTGCTGCTCGGGCTGCACTGCGCGAGTAGTGGGCGAGCGGAGCTGTTCGGTCTGGATGCCTGGAATGATCCGGTGCGCGCCCACAAGCGAGTCGCATACGTCGCGGGGGAGCCATTCCTCTGGCCATCATTGACGAGCGCCGAGACGTTCGAGTTCCTCGCCCGTCTGCACCACGGCACCGACGTCGCCTATCGCGACGTGCTCGTTGAGCGCTTCCAGCTCGATACGCGCAAGAAGATCCGAACGCTGTCAAAGGGCAACCGCCAGAAGGTTCAGCTGATCGCGGCGCTCGCCACGCGCGCAGAGTTGCTACTGCTCGATGAGCCGACGAGCGGCCTCGACCCGTTGATGGAGGTCGCCTTCCGAGACTGTGTAAAGGAGGCCAAGGGACGCGGGCAGACCGTTTTTCTCTCCTCCCACATCCTCAGCGAGGTCGAGGCGCTATGTGACCGCGTTGGAATTCTCCGAGACGGCAAGCTCGTTGACGAGGGAACGCTCGCGGAGCTGCGCCACCTGGCGGTGCAGACCGTCGAGGTGACGTTCGCGGGCAACGCGCCAGAGCTGCCGACGCTTGCGGGAGTCCGCGCGCAGAGCGCGGGCCCGAACGCCCTGCGCTTCGAGGTCTCGGGCAGCGTCGGTCCGCTGATCGCCGCGCTAGCCGGGGTGGGTGGGAACTCAATCAAGACATTGACGAGCCGCGAGCCCTCGCTCGAGGAGATATTCCTGCACCACTACGACGGCTCCGACGGTCATGTCGGCGGCTAGCGGGACGGTCGCGGCGCCCAGCGCGCCCGCCTCGAGCACGGGGGGAGGGAGTCTCGCTGCGCCGCGGGCGTTGGCTCGGCGCGCGTTCCGGGACGCTCGGGTCCGCACGATCTCGTTCGCATACCTGTTCGCGGCGATCGCCTACATCCAGCCGGTCGGCTACCGCGACGCCTACCCGACGCTATCGAGCCGGCTCGCTTTCGCCCACAGCTTCGCCGATAACAAGGCGATCCGTCTGTTCTACGGCGTCCCTCACGACCTGCTCACCGTCTCCGGCTACACGGCTTGGCGCGTCGGCGGGACGCTCGCGATCTTCGCTTCTGTCTTCGGGCTGCTCGCCGCAGTGCGCGCGCTGCGAACTGAGGAGGACACAGGCCGCATGGAGCTTGTGCTCGCGGGCTCAGTCGGGCGCGGGACCGCATATCTCTCCGCGCTGGCCGCGATCGCCGCAGGGGTCCTGATCCTGGGCCTCGCCGAGTTTGCCGGCCTGGTCCTATCTGGTCTGCCGGCGGGCGGCTCAGCCGATCTCGCCCTCGCAACGACCTCGATCGTGCCCGTGTTCGTAGGCGTGGGCGCCTTGACAAGCCAGCTCGCCTCGACACGTAGGATGGCGCTCGAGCTCGGCGGCGCCGCAGTCGGACTGTTCCTCGCGCTACGAGTCATCGCCGACACCTCCACCAGCGCGGGCTGGCTTCGCTGGGCGACTCCGCTCGGCTGGGCAGAGGAAGTGCGTCCCTTCACCGGCGCCCATCCGATAGTGCTGTTGCTGCCGGCCGCGGCAACCGTGCTGCTGCTCGTGGTGGCCGCACGGATCGCCGCCAGCCGCGACATCGGCACCGGTGTCCTCCCTAGCCGCGAGAGCGCCAAGCCACGTCTAGGTCTGCTCTCCTCGCCGACCGCACAGGCGTTGCGCTCAGAGCGCACCAGCTTGATCGTGTGGCTCTCCAGCATTGGCGCATTCGCCTACATCACTGGCGTGCTCGCCAAGAGCACATCAACCGCGGGCATCTCAAAGAGCCTGCAACAAGAGGTCTCAAAGCTCGGGACCGGCTCGATCGTCACGCCCACCGGATACCTCGCGTTCGTGTTCATCTTCTTCGTCCTGGCGGTCAGCCTGTTCATGTGCGCGCAGATCGGTGCCGCACGCCACGAGGAAGCCGATCAGCGACTGGAGACGCTGCTATCCCTGCCCGTCAGCCGTAGCCGGTGGCTGGGAGGGAGGCTCGCGCTTGCCGCCGCTGGTGCCGCCGCGATCTCCCTCACCGCTGGTCTGCTCGCCTGGGCCGGCGCCGAGTCCGGCGGCGTCAGCATCTCCCTGGCAGGGATGCTCGAAGCCGGCGCTAACTGCCTGCCGGTAGCGGTCATGTTCCTCGGCATCGCGGTGCTCGCCTACGCGATCGTTCCCCGAGCAAGCACCGGGCTCTCCTACGGCCTGGTGACGGTCGCGTTTCTGTGGGATCTATTCGGCTCGCTGCTCAGCGTGCCGCACTGGCTCGTGCAGGCAACGCCGTTCGCGCACGTCGGGCTCGTGCCCGCGCAACCCTTTCGCACCGGCGCCGCGCTCGTCATGTTCGCGATCGCGGTGGCCAGCGCGCTCGCGGCGACGTGGATCTTCCAGCGGCGCGACCTGACCGGAGCCTGATGAGAATGAGCCCGGGCTCCAGAAGGTCACGCCTGTACCGGAGACTGGCCTTTCAGCACAGACCTGACCTGCCGGGCGATCTCGATGTCCTCGCGGGCAATGAGAACCAGCGTGCGTACAACCGCGCCCTGGGCTCCAATCTCCTGGTCGGCTCGCGTCTCATCGTTGCGGGCACCATCGACTGCCACACCGAGGAACCCGAGCCCCGCCGCAGCTTGGGCGCGGACCTCACTTGAGTGCTCGCCGACGCCGCCAGTGAACACGAGCGCATCAAGGCCGCCGAGTGCCGCGACCATCGCCGCGATCTCGGCGCGCAGCCGATGGACATACACATCCAAAGCCAGCCGCGGCGCGGGCACACCAGCACAAGCACCAGCGACGATCTCGCGCATGTCCGCGCTGCCTGTCAGGCCGAGCATCCCGGAGTGGTGCTCCAGCGCGTCCGCCAACTCCGCCGCAGACAGACGCTCATGCTCTGCCAGCCACAACAGGATCCCCGGATCGACGCTGCCCGAGCGAGTCGCCATCACCAGGCCCTCGAGCGGGGTGAAACCCATCGTCGTGTCGAGCGAGCGGCCGTCCTCGATCGCGCACAGCGAAGCTCCCGCGCCGAGGTGACAGCTGACGATCCGCAGCCCCGAGGCGTCCCGTTCGAGCAGCTCAGGTGTGCGCCGCGCGACCCACGAGTGCGAGAGGCCGTGAAAGCCGTAGCGGTGCAGCCCCCAGCGCTCCCGCCACTCTGCGGGCAAGGCGTAGGTCGACGCGGCCGGCGGCAGCGTTGCATGGAAAGCCGTGTCAAAGCAAGCCACCGCGGGCAGCTCCGGCAGCGCCGCCATGACCGCATCGAGCGCAGCGAGCGACTTCGGCTGATGAAGCGGAGCGAGGCCGCTCAACTCGCGCATCCCCGCCTGCACATCGGCGTCGATCCTCACCGCCGTGCGGAAGCGCTCACCTCCGTGAACAATGCGGTGCCCAACTGCATCGGCTTCGCACAGCACCGTGTCCAGCGCGGCTCGGAGCTGATCCGGGTCCACCTGCGCGCGAGGGGCGTCGAGATCCCGCCCGGCGATCACCGTGTCATCGCCGTCGAGCAGCGTCAGCTTCAGGCTGCTGGAGCCCGCGTTGACTACCAGGACCCGCATCGCCGAGCCTATGTTGATCGAGCCTCGTTTGCGCCGGGCCAGCACCAGTCTGTGACATCGGGCGGGTCCTGCCCGTGCGCGCGTGTGTAAGCCCGGTGGCGCAGCCGCTCGTCGACCATCTCCTGACGGATGTGCGCCGCGTGCTCAGCCAGACCGGGAACCCGGTCGATCACATCCATCACGAGATGAAAGCGGTCCAGATCATTGAGCATCACCATGTCGAACGGCGTCGTCGTGGTGCCCTCCTCCTTGTAGCCGCGGACATGGAAGTTGGTGTGGTTGGTGCGCTTATAAGTGAGACGGTGAATCAGCCACGGATAGCCGTGGTAGGCGAAGATCACCGGCCGGCTCGTTGTGAACAGCGCGTCGAACTCCGCATCGGGCAGCCCGTGGGGATGCTCGGTGTCGGGCTCCAGGCGCATCAGGTCAACGACGTTCACGAGCCTCACCTTCAACTTGGGGAGCCGCTCGCGCAGAATCGCCACCGCCGCGACGCACTCCAGTGTCGGGATGTCCCCGGCGCAGCCGAGCACCACATCCGGCTCCGCCTCGCCGTCGCTGCAGGCCCAATCCCACATGCCGACCCCGCGCGTGCAATGCGCAACCGCCTCGTCCATCGTCAGGTAGTTGAGCGCCGGCTGCTTGCCAGCGACAATCACATTCACATAATCGCGGCTGCGCAGGCAATGATCGGCAACGGACAGCAGACAGTTCGCATCCGGCGGCAGGTAGACGCGCACGACCTCCGCCTTCTTGTTGATCACATGGTCGATGAACCCTGGGTCCTGGTGGGAGAAGCCGTTGTGGTCCTGACGCCACACGTGCGAGGAGAGCAGATAGTTCAGCGATGCCACCGGCGCGCGCCACGGGATGCCGCGAGTCACCTTCAACCACTTGGCGTGCTGGTTGAACATCGAGTCCACGATGTGAATGAACGCCTCGTAGCTGTTCAGCAGACCATGCCGACCCGTCAGCAAGTAACCCTCCAGCCAGCCTTGGCAGAGATGCTCGCTCAAGACCTCCATCACCCGCCCGTCGGGCGCGAGGTGATCGTCGCTGTCGAGGCGCTCAGCGTCCCACGCGCGGTTCGTGACCTCGAACACCGCGCCCAAGCGGTTGGATGCCGTCTCGTCAGGACCCATGATGCGGAGGTTCGCCGAGTTGGCGCTAAACGCATCGCGCAGGAACGCGCCGAGCACCCGCGTGGGCTCACTGATGCTCGCCGTCGGCGCAGACACCCCGACGGCGTAGTCACGGAAGTCGGGCAGCTCAAGATCACGCAGCAGCGCACCGCCATTGGCGTGCGGGTTCGCGCCCATGCGCCGCTCACCCTCGGGCGCGAGCGCCGCCAGCTCCGCTCGGAGCGCGCCATTCTCGTCAAACAACTCCTCGGGACGGTAGGAGCGAAGCCACTCATCGAGCTGACGCAGATGCTCGGGATTCCCAGCCAGATCGGTGAGCGGAACCTGATGGGAGCGAAACGACCCCTCCGCCGGCAGCCCGTCGACCATCTTCGGGCCGGTCCATCCCTTGGGGGTACGCAGCACGATCATCGGCCAGCGCGGACGCTCGGACGGGTGGGTGGGGTCTTCATTTCGGGCGCAACGCTGGATCTCCGCGATCTCGCCCGTGACCTCATCCAAAGTCGCGGCCATCAGCTGGTGCATCGTCTGCGGGTCCGAGCCCTCGACGAAGCGCGGCGCATATCCGTAGCCCTCCATCAGAGACTGCAGCTCCTGCGGTGAGATACGCGCCAGGACCGTCGGGTTGGCGATCTTGTAGCCGTTCAGATGCAGCACCGGGAGCACCGCGCCGTCGCGGGCGGGGTTCAGGAACTTGTTGGAGTGCCAGCTCGTCGCCAGCGGTCCCGTCTCTGCCTCGCCGTCGCCGACCACGCAGCAGACGACTAGGTCGGGGCTATCGAACGCGGCCCCGTAGGCGTGCGCGAGGGAGTAGCCAAGCTCGCCGCCCTCGTGGATCGACCCCGGCGTCTCCGGCGCCACATGACTCGGGATGCCGCCAGGAAAGGAGAACTGGCGAAACAGCCTGCGTAGGCCCTCCTCGTCACGACCGATGTGGGGGTAGACCTCGCTGTAGGTGCCCTCGAGATACACGTTTGCGAGAACCCCCGGACCACCGTGGCCAGGCCCCGCCACGTAGAGGGCGTTCAGGTCACGCTCGCGGATCACGCGGTTCATGTGCGCGTAGAGGAAGTTCAGGCCAGGGGTCGTGCCCCAATGCCCGAGCAGACGTGGCTTGACGTGCTCGATCCGCAGCGGCTCGCGCAGCAGCGGATTGTCGAGTAGGTAGATCTGGCCGACCGACAGATAGTTCGCGGCCCGCCAGTAGGCATCCAGCGATCCCAGCGCCTCCGGCGAGAGCGAAGGCGCATCCGTCTGCGCATCTTTGGTCACGAGCAGGACTCTACGCTCGCCCCGGGATCGCCAGCCCGAGCCCGCTCAGCAGGATCGGCTTGCGGCGGGCCGGCAGGAACTCGCCCGTGAGTACGCTCGCGGCGATCACGAGGAACACGAGCCCCTCCAGCAGGCCGAGCAGCGACGAGGAGGCGTTGACGCCGGGGAAGGACGCGATGAACGAGCCGTGGAAGCCCTTTGCCAATCCCGCCGGCATCGTGCCGCTGTCGTCAAACAGCTTCTCCTTGGCGGCGTAATAGAACAGGAATCCGAACGTCATGTACGTCGCCGCGATGATCAGCCAGTAGCTCGCGACGTCAGCGATGCGGGTCGTCGTGGCCTCGCGAGAGCGGACCGGAACTGAGTGTGTCGATGCGGCAGTTGCCATTGGTTCCTCCTGTCGAAAGTGCCTGATGTCCAGGAGGATAGATTCGGCGCGGGCGCCCATCATCGGTGCTTTGTTCGATCCCGACTGCGCCTTTCTACCTATCTCCCGCCGTGGCGAGGCCCGCATAGCTCGCACGCGGTGGCGGAGACTCCAGCGGGCGGTCGAGGCACCGCGCGAGCGATCAATAGTCTCGGGCATGTGCCTGCGCCCAGCCGCTATCTTCATGCCGATGCCCGACCAGGACCCAACGCCGATCGACGGCTCAAGCGACGAGGAGACCGCCTCCGCGGAGCCGATCCGAATCGTTCTCGCGGACGATCACGCCGTGGTGCGCAGCGGGCTGCGGATGTTGCTGGACAACGAGAGCGACTTCGAGGTCGTAGCCGAGGCCAGCGACATCGACGGCGCCCGGCGCTATGTGCGCGGCCACCACGCCAGGGTGCTCGTGCTCGACCTAAACATGCCAGGCGGCTCGAGCCTTGAGGCGATCCCCACGATCCGTGAGGAGTCGCCCGATACGCAGATCGTTGTGCTGACGATGCAGAAGGAGCCCGCCTTCGCGCGCGAGGCCCTCAGCGCGGGAGCGCTCGGGTACGTCTTGAAGGAGGCCGCCGATGATGAGCTCGTCGAGGCCGTCAGGCGCGCTGCCGTCGGAGAGAGCTACCTGAACCCCAAGCTGGGTGCCCGCATGGCCTCCGAGCCGCCGCCCGGACCGCCCGACGATCTCTCGCCGCGCGAGGTCGACGTGCTGCGGCTGATCGCGCTCGGACACACCAACACGGAGATCGGCGAGCAGCTCTACCTGTCGGTGCGAACGGTGGAGACGCATCGCTCGCACATCCAGCAGAAGCTCCGGCTTTCAAGCCGCGCGCAGCTCGTGGGTTATGCCCTTGATCGCGGGCTGATAAGCGCCGACCGCGAGCGCACCGCCTGACCTACGCGCATTGCTGCGCGTTGCAGCGGGGCCGGAAATCCGTTGCAGACCCGCTGCAGTCCGGCTAGCCCTGGCGGTAGGGGCTCACCCGGGGCTAACAACGATCAATGGGATCGGCCGGGTCGTTTCCGACTGGTAGGCGTCGTAGCGATCGTGGTTGTTGTCGTTCACGAGCCGCCAGAGGCGCTCGTAGTCCGGATCTCCCGATTCCAGCACCCGCGCCGTCCCTGCCGTCTTGGCTCGGGCGACCTGGATCTCGACCTCAGGCTTGGCGCTGACGTTGAAGAACCACCCCGGCGAATTGTCCTGGCCGCCGTTCGAGGCAACAACGACGTACTCATCGCCATCCTTGGCATAGACGAGCGCGTTCGTGCGCTGTGCCCCAGTTCGGCGACCAGTCGTTCGTAGCAGGAGCGTGGGCACGCCGATCATCCGGTGGCCCATCCGCCCATCGGTGCGCTCATACAGAATCTGATGAAGCCTGAGAAAGGATCCCTGGATCGTCGCGGCCAAGCTCAAGGTGACCGCACCCTACCGGTAAACGGCAGCGAACCCGCGCACCTGTGACGCACGCCGGGGAGAGCCATCCCAAGCCACACGGATCATCGGCTTCCGCCTCTGCCCAGGAGGGGCTGTTCTAGCCAGTGACTTATGTCAGACAAAAGCGCTAAAGTGTCGGCGACGGGGCGTGCGGTTCGCACGCTCCGCGACGAGGCATCGCGTCTCCAAGGGCAGCATCCGGTATGTCATGGACCACTACAGCGTCCGGTTCGAGGAGCCCCCACCGGCGGGTAGCCGAGCGTCGCGGTCGAACCGCGTCGTCTATCTCGGCGAGGACACCCACGGCCAAGCGCTGGAGGTCATGGCGGTCGAAGGCGACCACGGAGACGTGCTCGTGATCCATGCCATGCCGCTACGCGCCAAGTACAGACGGCAATTTGAGGAGCTCGGAAGATGACGAAGAGGTTTAGGACGGCAGGTGGCGACGAACTCTCCGAGGAGGACATCGAGGCGCTCGCCGCCGAAGCCGAGCGCGGCTATGACCTCACGAAGGCCAAGCGGGTGACGCTCGGTCGCCCGTCGCTTGGTCCAGGCGGCGTCTCCCCGCGCGTTCAGGTCCGGGTCGACGCGGAGCTGGCGAAGGCGCTCAAGGCCCGTGCCAAGGCGGAGCATCGCTCGGTCAGCGATATAGCCCGCACGGCGCTGCGTGAGTACGTTGAGCGCGCGGCCTGACACTTCACGGCGACCCGGATGGTCTTGGAAGCCGAACGCGTTCTGTCGGCACGTGAGCACAGTGCCGCCTGTCTCTCGCCGCTCCCAGCAACAGATCAGGACTATTCAGGCTCGCCTCGCAGGTCTAGACAGAGCGATTAGCGAGACAGCCGCGTACCTGCGCGCCGGCAGGGATCTCAACAAAGTGCACGCTGCTCGTCGCGCGCTCTACGCTGAAGAGAGCAGGCGCACAAAGGCTGGATTGGTCACCGACCCGGCGGCCCTCAACCCGTCAAGAGGGGTGAATGCTCGGGTTGCGCGAGCTTGCGGGTGCGCGCTCAGTAGAGCGCGCCGGTGACGCTCTCGCTGGTGAGCTCCAGCATGTGCGAGATCGTCAGACCGCCGGGAGGAGTCTGCGCGGCAGCCGACAGGTACACCATCCGTCCCGGCCCGTGGCTCAGAGGGATCCACGCGAGCACCGCGACCTCTTGCAGCAACGGCTGCCCGATGCAGCTTGGCGGTCCCAGCCAGTTGTTGTAGAGGATTTCCGATTCGCAGGGCATCAGGTTGGTCGAGGTGACCTTGCCGGAAGAGAAGTACTCCTCGCTGCCGAGCCGCAGCTTCGGATGTACCGCGTCGACGACGAAGCTCCCCTTGCGGAGCAATCCCAACTGGAAGTCGAAGAGCGTCTTCGTAGTTGTCTGGACGGCGATCATCAGCGAAGGAACGTATTTGATCTGGTTGTACGGCACGTCGCGCGTTGCGAGTGCGTTCGCCTGCGCGGCATTCACGCCGTAATAGGAGCACGAGGTGCCGTTCACGAGCGCATGGACCAGGTACATCCGGCCGACCCCGAGCAGCGTACTGACCTTGCGCGTCGAGAACCTCGCGCACGTGGGCGTAGTCGGGAGCTTCGGGACCTTGCCCGACGCGGCGGTCACAGACACGGTCAGCGCGCCGGCCGCCACCAGCACGGCGAGCGCCAGTGCCCGTCTCCCGCTGCGTGTCGGGGCCCCGGTCGGTCCCATCAGCCTGACATTAGCGCGGTCTGCAAACTCGTGTCGATGGCCGACCAAAGTGTCACCTGCGTCCGATCAGGAACGCTAGCCACGCCCGATCTCGGCTTCAACGTACGTCTACTAGGATGCTCCGAGATGCGGTTACGTTGTTGTTCGGAGATTGTTCCGTCGGTGCCCCGCCGGTTCTGACCTGGCTCCGGCCTGCGATTTCGTGGCCACGCCGCCCACTCCCCCACTCACACCACAGTTCCGGGCGTGGCTCGAACACGAACATGAGTGGGGCAGACACGCGGTCCACGCAATTGCACGGCAACGCCGGCTTCTGCTCGCTGACGCCCACGGGCTCGAGCGATTCACGATACGCATGGCTCTCGTCAATCTGACTGGCTCCGTGGCGAGATGGGGAAACGGACTCCACGATGGACTCAGCAAGGTGTGCCATGCCGACACTGCCGCGGTGTTTGCCCTCAGTCCGCCCTTCGCCGGTACCGATCCGACGACCGACGACTGCGACCACCTTCGCGAATATGTCGGAGCCCGTGTGAAGGTGTTGCACGACTTGCTGGCCGAAGATGCGGCATGACCCAAAGTCCATCAGGCAAGCTCCTGCATTCGTCCGGACCGCGCGTCGCATGCGAAGCTCAGCTGACGCTCGCAAATGGCTCGAAGCGGCAGTGTCGTGTGCTAACGCCCGGGTCGAAGTTTGCGGTAGCGCGCTACGGCGATGGCAGCCCAGATCGCCTCGACGATGCCGAACGGCCAAGTCCCCGCGAGAAAGCCGTAGGTGCTGGAAAGCAGGCAGCCGCCGGCAAACGCAAGTATGAAGCCCGAACTTCGGTGCTCGAGTGCGTACATCAGCATCATGAACGTGACGGCGATGGCGCCGAAGGCGGTAAGCATGTGCTTGGTTCTGTCTCCCTCGCGCCTCCTGCGCGCACCTAACTCTTAGAGGCGGGCTGACGAGTAGCTTCGAACGCGTGCGCCACGGCATCAAGTGCCGGAACGTGATCGATACTCGTTACCGTCGCCTGCAACCTTCGGCTTTGCTCATCAAAGGCGAACGTGAAAAACGGACAGCACTCGCGCTCGATGCTCAACGCCTGCTGGAGCGCCTGGCGATCGAGGTCGCGATCGAAGTAGATCAACACTGTCTCGGGCTGGCGCTCGACACGCGTGACGCTGCTGGCCAGAAGGGCGTAGCGGGCGCGCTGCTCACGCTTGCCGATCTCGTCAAGCGCGCAGCTGGGGATCTCTGCGACGACCTCGTCGAAGGCGTCGCTGCTAGTCGGGGCGTGGGACATGGGTCGCTCCTCTCGGGGATGTTCGGCTACTGTGCATCTTCAAGTCAGGTTTAAGTCAAGTGACCCAGGAACTGTTCATCGGCGAGGTGGCTCGCCGCGCGGGCATTCGTCCTTCGGCGATCCGCTACTACGAGTCGATCGGGCTGCTGCCCGAACCCGAGAGGGTCTCGGGCCGCCGCCGCTACCCGGCGGAGATCGTTCGCACCCTGTCAATCATCGGTGCCGCGCAGCGAGCCGGTCTCACCCTCGACGACGTCCGCGAGCTGCTCGCTGCCTCCGACGCCAACGACGGCGTCTCCGAGCGGCTACGAACCATCGCCGGGCGCAAGCTGCCGGAGATCGACGCGCTGATCGAGCGCGCCCGCCTCGTCCGGGGCTGGCTCGAGGCAGCGGCCGACTGCCGCTGCCCTACCCTCGAAGATTGCCCGCTGTTCGACCAGCTCGGTTAGGAAGGGTCGCACCAGCGCTATCCGTTCGCGCAGTCGAGGTCACGGACGAGCTATTCGCCCGAATGAAGGAGCACTTCAGCGACGAGCAGCTCGTCGAGATCACCGCACTGCTGACGGTCGTCAACCTCGACCGGTTCAACGCCGCCTTCGGGATCGGCTCGGCCGGGTTCAGCGAGGGAATGGTCTGCGTGCCGCCGGACCGCCCCGCCGCCAGCCCCGCACTGGCGAGGATCGCCTAGAGCCAGTCGCAAGGACAGCTTGGGCTACCTTGACCTACTCGGCGCCGACCTTGAGAATGCCGCTGTGTCCAAGAGAGAGATCGACCAATACCTCAGCACTCTTGATGAGCCCAAGAGAGCAGCGCTTGCCCAGCTGCGAGACACGATCGTAGCGATCGTCCCTGACGCAGAGCAGTACATCTCGTACGGCATGCCGGCGTTCAAGCTCCGGGGTAAAACCATTGCTGGTTTCGCGGCTTTCAAGAGCCATCTGAGCTACCTGCCGCACAGCGGCTCTGTGATCCCACAGCTCGCCGAGGAGACCCACGGATACACGACGACCAAGGGTTCACTGCACTTCCCCATCGACAGGCCGCTGCCGAAGAAGCTCGTGAAGAAGCTATTGGACGCCAGGATGGTTGAGGCTTTCGGCCCCAGGCGATAGCCGAATGAAGGAGGGCTCGGCGTGATCACCGAGCGTTCGATGACGTCACCTCCAGAGGGGTGCGGACGCGCCAGCCGGGTCACCAGAGCTCGAATCGAATCATCGTCCGCCGCGCTCGCACTAGTCTTTGCGCGAGCGTAGCGCTACATGCCCAATGCCGTGTGGGATCTCGACGTCCGCGTCGGTGCAGCCGGGATTGAGGTCGAGCAGCGTCGTCAACAGGAGCAGCGGGGTCCCCGCTGCCCACGCCTGAGGACGCGAGGCCGTCGGGAACGCAACGGGGACCGACGCAACCGACGTGGGATAGCCGGCGAAGACCTCGGGCAGGCGGTGCTCGAAGTATGGGGCCGCGCGGAGGATCGCGGAGGCGATGGTGCTCGCCGCCTCGAGGTGGCCGTAGCGCACGAGACCAGCGACGATCAGCGAGTTCTCGTGGGGCCAGACGGTCCCTGTGTGGTAGCCGAGTGGGTTGTAGCCCGCCTCGCGAGTGCCGAGGGTCCGCACTCCCCAGCCGGAGTAGAGCTGCTCGTCGAGCAGCCGCTCGGCGGTCGCGGCTGCCTCACTCTCGTCCAACAGGCCGGACCACAGCAGATGACCGATGTTGGAGGTCAGGCTGTCGACCTGTCGCTTCTCGCCGTCCAGTGCCAGGGCGTGGCAGCCGCGCTCCGGCATCCAGAAGTCGCGGCGAAAGCGCTCGCGTAGATCGGCGGCTTGGCGCTCCAGACGCTGGGCGAGCTCGTTATCGCCCCACACCTCCCGGGCGAGGCGGGCCGCCCGGCGTTGCGCGTCGTACACGTATCCCTGGATCTCGCAGGTCGCGATCGGCCCGCGGGACAGCGTTCCGTCGGCGAACTGGATCGCGTCCCAGCTGTCCTTCCAGCACTGGTTGGCCAATCCGGTGGTCCGGTTGCGGCAGGCGTACTCGACGTACCCATCGCCATCGGCGTCCCCGCTGTCCTCGATCCATGCCAGGGCAGCACGTGCGTTGGTCTCCAGAGTGCGGACGAGCTCCTCGTCGCCCGACCAACGGTGGTACTCGTCCAGGAGGATGAGGAACAGGGGCGTGGCATCGGCGGTCCCGAAGTACGGGGAGTGCGGGCGCTCACCGCGCTCGGTGAGCTCCCCGAAGCGCAGCTCGTGCAGGATCTTGCCCGGCTCCTGCTCGTGGAAGTCGTCGCGCTCCTCAGCCTGGCGGGCCGCGAGCACGCGCAGGGTGGTGGCAGCCAGCCGGGGCAGGTAGGGCAGCGCCTGGAAGCTCGTGATCAGGCTGTCGCGTCCGAACAGTGCCATGAACCAGGGCAGCCCCGCTGCGGGGAGTGTCTCACCCTCGCTGAGATCGGGGTGCAGCCGCAGCGCGCCGAGGTCGCTGAGGCTGGCGCGGTAGGTGCGCATAAGCGCCGCGTCCTGCGCCTCCAACGCCGGCGCCCGGGCGAGCCACTCCTCGTGCTCGGCGGACTTTGTGGCGCTCAGCTGCGTCAGCGCGCCTCGCGGCAGGCGTCGGGCGAATGCAATTCCCGGCTGCGCGGCGTGGGGCGTGATGGTGAAGGTTGTAGACCACTGCTCGCCGGGTGCGAGCGCCAGCAAGGAGGCGAAGCCCTGGCGGGTGACCGTTGTTGGGGTGCTGGCGGAGATTGTGACCGAGCGCTCGAAGTCCATGCACTCGTATGCGAGTGTGAGGGCGCGATCGTCGTGATGGCAGCTCACCTCCCGCTTGGCAACCGTTCCATCCTTGACCTCAAAGAGGTCGGCAAAGTCGGTGTCGACCTCCAGCACCAACCGCACGTCGCTGCTCTCGTGGCGGTGGTTGATCACCGTCACCTCCTCCATCCACACATGGTCGATGAGCCGGCGGCGCAAGATCGAGCACGGCGCCGCCTCGTCGGGCCCCACTCGGGGGGTCAGGAAGAACTGAGCGGCGAAGTGCGCGCTCTGGTCGAGGCCGAGCAGCTCCAGCGGCGCCCCGCCGACGTGCAGTACCCAGCGCGAGAGGAAACGGGTGTCGTCGCTGAAGAAGCCGTGCTCGCGACCCTCGTCGGCCCGTACATCGCCGAGGCGGTCCCCGACGACGAAGGTGCTGCCGTCCAACACGCTCAGGGTACGCTCAGACAAGCGCCACGATCTCCGCGCGCTGGTGCACCACTGACCGGTAGGTCCGCTCGTAGGCGGCGGCGACCACGTCGACGTCGCAGTGCTCGGCGACCCAGGCCCGGCAGTCCCGCCCGGCGATGCGGGCCAGCCGGTCGACAGCAGCGGCCATCGCTCGCTCGTCCCTGACGAGGAAACCGGTGTGCCCGTCCTGTACGAGCTCACAGGCGGCGCCCTCAGGGAAAGCGATCACCGGGGTCCCGCAGGCCAGCGCCTCGACCATCACCATCCCAAACGGCTCCTCCCAGCGGATCGGCATGAGCAGCGCGCGGGCGCCGGCGAAGATCGAGCGCTTGAGTGACCCACCGACCTCGCCGAGGAAGCGGACGCGCTCGCCGTCGACGTGTGGGGCGACCTCGCGGTCGAAGAACGCCTGCTGACCGGGCTGGATGACCCCCGCCAACACGAGCGGCACACCCGCGGCGCGCGCTACTGCGATCGCGCGGTGAGGTCCCTTCTCAGCCGTCATCCTCCCGATCCACAACAGGTAGTCATCCTTGTGCTCGCGCAGCGGCCAGACCCGCACGTCGATGGGGTTCGGGATCGCGCCCACCGCGGCCAGCCCCGCCGGAGCGGACGCGAGCTGCGCCCGGCTGATGCCCACGAGCGCCGCCTTGTGGCCATGGCGAGTGTAAAAGGCCGCGGTGCTCTCGGTGAACTGTCCGTGCAGGGTATGCACCAACGGCGCGGCTAGCCGGTCGGCCATGGCGAGCGCCGTGAAACCGCAGTGGTCGTGAACCACGTCAAAGCGCAGCTCGTTGGCGGCCAGGTCGATCTCCTCGAACGCGCGCGCGACGTGGTCGGCCTCGTAGAGCGAACGCTCGATCTCATCGGGATGGGACTCCCCGAGCAGGGACACCACGCGCGCGCTCGACCGAGAGCCTGGGGCACAGAAGAGCGTCACTGAGTGCCCTCGCCGGACGAGGGCCTCCGTGAGCACGCCGACCACCGACTCCACGCCCCCGTACCCCGGTGGTGGAACGGAGATCCAGGGCGGAGCGAGCATCGCGACACGCAGCGGCGCGTCGGCCGGCCGGGAAGGCGTCGCGCCCGCGTGGCGCTCAGGCGGGCGGCCCGAAGACGAGCGACGCGACAAACGACCTGAAGCCACGACGTGCACGAGCGCTCCTCACAAGCCTCTCAGGGGCTGCGGTCGCGGGCAGAGAGGTCAGAAGGACCGGGCGAGCGCACAATCGCCGACCCACACGGGGGCGGCGGCGGACCGGTTCATCCTACCAGCGGCCGGCGACGCTCTCGCGGGGGCGCGCCGCCCGCTGGACGATAGGTGCGCTGACAAACCAAAAGGACGGTTGAGCTATCCCCGCGAGGCACTCGCAGCGACTCTGCGTTGCCGAGGAGCTTTGCACACGCTCCTCGGGATTGAGCGGACCGCGGTCCGGCGCAGCCATTGGGGACGGGCGCAGCAGTCGGCGCCCGTTGGTGTCCTCGTCGACGCGCTGGCCCCGCAGACGAACACTGTTTGCCTCTGCTCCACTCCTCGTCCGCGCCAGAGGCGCTTTCGGCGGCTTTACGGGCATCGGCCGGCGTTCTGGCCGCAGGGCCAGTTCAATTGACGGTACCACTCTCAAGCCCTCGTGGCGAGGACCGAGCGCACACGTCGCCCCACGCACCGTCGCCGAACGGGCATCCGCCGAGGGCTCTGTTCAGGTTCCAACCTCAGCGAATCTCAGACGCTCTGAGCCGAGCACGCATGCGGGATATCGCCTGGATCTGAGTACAGTTCCCGGACCCACCCTACACATGGTAGGCAAGCGACAACGGAGCCGTGCTGCTGAACGAAAGGACCGCTGATCTCGCGATGGCCCGCACTCCCAAGTTGCGCCACGTGGATCCGTACAAGCGACGAGGTCGCCTGTATCTCGTGGTGGCGCGACTCTCATCCACCAAGGCAGGCGCTTGGTTCTCCGTCAACATCGCGTGGAAGGTTGACCCGCGTTTGCTGAAACTCACGAGGGGCCGGTTCAGCACCACGGGGCCGCTTGCCGCGGCGCTGCTCGAGTCGCGGGGCGCGCGGACGGGACAGCCGCGCCGGAATGCCACGCTCTACTTCCACGACGGCGACCGGGTGACGATCATCGCGTCGAAGCGTGGGTGGCCGAAGAACCCAGCCTGGTACTACAACCTCCGCGAGCATCCCGACATCGTTTTCGGCAGCCTGCCGTTCCGCGCCGAAATCGTCGAAGACGAAGCCGAGCGGCAACGACTGTGGGATCTTGCTGACCGCGTCTTCCCGCAGTACGTCGACTACCGTGAGCAGGCTGGGAAGGCTGGACGGGTCATCCCGATCTTTCAGCTGGTTCCTCGCTAGGTCGACCGGGGGCCCAGCCGCCGCGCGCACCAGGAGGCGGACTACCAAACAGCTACCGACCGCGGGCGAGCGTTGTTGCGGATCGCGCGATCCTTGGTCACGAGTGGCAGATCATGCTCGATCGCGGTCGCGTAGATCAGTCGATCGGCGGGATCTCCTGGGAACGAGGAAGGCAGGGCGGTCGCGGTATCGGCGATCGCGGGGGTTGTGCCGATCGTTTGTAGCTGCGCGGACAGGCCCTCCAGCCAAGATCGGATCGGGATGTTGACGAGGATCCGCTCATGCCTGGCCAGCCAGGCGAGCTCGAACCACGAGATGGCGGCCACGGCGAGCTCGTCGGCCTGATCGAGTACCGTGCGCGCGCGGGCGCTGACTCGCTGCGGCTCGGCTGACCACCAATGGACCACGTGAGTGTCGAGTAGAACCGTTCCCACGTCTCACGAAGCGTTCCACGGCGCGTCGATGGAGAACAGCTGCTGCTCGTCGCCAGCCGTCATCGCGAGTCCCGCAAATGAGCCCTTCAGCGTGCGAGCGCCACGCGCCGGCACGAGGCGCGCTACCGGGCGCCCGTGCTTGGTGATCTCGATCTCCTCGCCTGCGGCGGCATCGTCGAGAAGCCGCAGAATCCGCGCCTTCGCATCGGTAGCGGTCACTTGTCTGGCCATGTGGTCAGTATAGCGGTCAGGTAGGGCCGTCTTTCGGCGGCGTTCGCACGCGCGACCAGCCTCAGCGGGGCGCGCAGCGTCCAACGTAGGGGAGGAACCGGCCGGTGTGAGCGGCCCAGGTCGCATATGCCTCGGCGTGGAGTCGCCGGAGATGGGGCTCCTCGATCGTCCGGACTTGTAACTCGATCGCGGCCGCTACCAACAACACCCCAATCAGCGAGATCATGTTGGGGAGGAGGAGGCCGATGCCCGCGGCGAAGATGATCACCGCGGTGAAGATGGGGTTGCGGATCCAACGAAACGGGCCTCCGGTCACCAGCTCGGTTCGTTCTGCGGGGTTCTGTCCAATGCGCCAAGCGCGGCCCATCGCGAACTGTGCCCAAAGCGTTCCGGTCATGCCGGCGAGCACCAGCAGCACGCCGAGGACTTGCACGGAGACGGGGGTGATGATCTGGGCGACCTCTAACGTTGGCCTTATCGCGAGGATCGGGGCGCAAACGACGCAAGCGGCTCCCGCGATCCCGACGCAGAGCACCAGGGTGACTGTGGAGTTCGTGCTGGTCGGTCCGCGGTCGATGCCGGCAAAGCCGCTCGCTCCGGTCCATCGCCACTGCAACCACATACGAGCGCCGACCGCTAGCAGGACAAAAAGACACTCGCTCAGAAGACAGAACCACGCCACCTGCGGATTATGGCATGCCAAGAAATTATTGTCAAGGAAGCCAAACATTATTTTCAATGAGCCCACCAGAGGCGGCCACGCGACGCTCGGCGATGATCGATCGTTGGCAACCCGCGGTGCCAAGACATAGGATTCCTCGGCGATGACCCCGCTAGTGCTCGTTGAGGAACCGGCCGCGCACGTCGTGCAGCTCGCGCTCAACCGACCCGAGCAGCTCAACGCGATGACCGCGGAGCTGTGCGAGGCGCTGCACGTCGAGCTGCGCAGAATCGTCACGGAACGCGCCTGTCGTGCGGTGATCCTGACCGGCACCGGGCGCGGCTTCTGCGCCGGTGTGGACCTTCGTGGCTACGGCGCGGCGCCGGGTAACGATGGCACCGATGAGCCGCGAGACCGTCTCGCTAACCAGGAGCACATGTCGACGCTCGTGCTTGGACTCCGAGCCCTGCCGCAGCCGGTGATCGCGGCCGTCAACGGCCCCGCGGCGGGTCTTGGCCTCACGCTCAGCCTCGGTTGCGATATCCGCTATGCCAGTAGCAAGGCGGTGTTTCGGGCGGCCTTCATCAACATCGGGTTGTCCAACTGCGACATGGGCACGAGCTGGCTGCTTCCGCGCCTGATCGGCGCCTCGCGCTCGCACGAGCTGATGCTCACCGGGCGCAGGTTTGACGCCGAGGAGGCGCTGCGGATCGGCCTGGTCGCCGAGGTCGTCGAAGAGCAGCAGCTGCTCGAGCGCGCGCTGGGAGCCGCCGAGCAGATCGCAGCGCTCGCGCCTTGGGGCGTGCGCCTGACCAAGCGCGGAATCTGGAGTGCCCTTGAGATCCCCTCCGAGCAGGCCGCGGTCGAGTACGAGGATCGTCAGCAGATAATGGCGACATTCAGCAATGCTGTGCCGGAGGCCGCCGGCGCGTTCCTGGAGAAGCGTCCGGCCAACTTCGCCGACTAGCGATCATCAGCGGCCTGACGGCGACGCGGCGGCCGGTGCCGATCCGAACGCGCGCGCGGGCAGGATCTTCCGCATCCGTTCGATTGCGGCAGGCTCGCCTTCGATCAGCGCACCCCTCGCGAGAGCCTCCGGGCCATCGATCACCCCGCCGGTCAATGCGATCAACGTCTCGGCGTCGGCCGCGATGCGCACAGCCGGGTTGAGTGCGGACCCCAAACTCGCCATTGCTTGGCCGTCAGCGAGCTCGAAACTGATCGCTACATCGCCCTCGATGTCGAACTCGTAGGTCTCGCTCACGCCGGCGGCGGCGTCCGAGTCGAACCGCGCCCGCAGAGCCAGCACCAGCCAGTGAGCGCGGAACGGCCTCTTCTCGCTGGTCGCGGGGAGTCTCCGCATCCCCCATCGTGCGAGCTCCGTCACGGCGTCCAGCAGGCTCTCACCGTCCTCGGTGAGCTCGTACACGACCGACGCTGCGGGCACGGGCAGGCGACGACGGCGCACGAGACCATTGGCTTCCATCTCACGCAAGCGGGAGGCGAGCACATTCGTTGGCACGGTCACCAGGCCGTCGGCGAGATCCGTGTACCGCCGCGGCCCCGCCATCAGCTCGCGGACGATCATCAGAGTCCAGCGCTCTCCGACCAGATCGAGCGCTTGAGCGAGTCCGCAGTACTGCTCATACGAGCGCGCCATGAATGTGCTTGACTATAACAAGTGAGCACTGTGGTCAAGCAAGCGGTGGCTCCTCGCGACCGGCCCCGCCCCGAAGCGCACCATGTCCAAGTGCTGGTCATCGGCGGTCGCTGCGCCGGAGCGTCCCTGGCTGCCCACCTCGCGCGCGCGGGAGTCTCTGTGCTGGTGGCTGATCGCGCCCGGTTTCCGAGTGACACGCTCTCGACGCACGTCTTCCAGGGCGGCGCGATCGCCTGCCTCGATCGCCTGGGGGTACTCGACGCCGTGCTCGCCACCGGCGCGCCTCCCGTCAGACGCGGTCGCATCCTCTTCATCAACGGCGGTGACCGTCTTGAAGCCGAGGTGCCGATCCCCGAGCCTGGCCCTGGCCTGCCGTCGATGCTGTGCGTGCGTCGCGTGGCGCTCGACGAGATTCTTCACAGTGCAGCCCGCGACGCCGGCGCTCTGACGCTTGATGGCTGGGGACTGGAGGAGCTCGTGCGCCGCGATGGCGTCGTCGCCGGCGCGCGGCTGAAAGCGCGCAGCGGCGAGGAGCGGGTCGTGACGGCCGATCTGGTCGTAGGTGCGGACGGTCGCCAATCGACCGTCGCCCGCCGGGTGGGATCGGGCGAATACGGCGTGCTCCCGACCGAGCGGTTCGGCTACTTCGCCTACTACGAAGGCGTCGAGACCGCCGATCCACCCGTGATTGACATAGTGCGCGAGGATCGGCTCTACGGGTTCGGCATGCCCGCCGACAGCGGGCTGTACCTCGCGTGCCTGATGGCACCGGCCGCTGAGCATGAGGCGTTCGTCGCCAACATCGACGCGGCCTGGCGACGAGAGGTCAACAGGCTCCCCCACATCGACGCGATAGTGGCGGGAGCGACGCTCGTGGGACGTCCACGAGGCCTACGCGCGGTCGACACCTTCCTGCGTGAGGCATCGGGACCTGGATGGGTGCTTGTGGGAGACGCCGGGCACTTCAAGGATCCGGCGCCTGGCCAAGGGATCGCAGACGCGCTGCGCCAAGCGGAGCGGCTCGCCGGAACGATCACAGCTGGGCTGCATGAGGGCTCGCTCGAGCGCCGACTGGCTGCGTGGTGGGACTGGCGCGATCGGGACGCCGCGCCCCGCCACACCTGGGCCCACACCTTCGGCTCGGCCGGGCCGCCGCCGCACGTGCTCATCCAGGCCCAGCGCGACATCCTCTCGCGCTCCGACGCTCCCGAGCGTTTTTGGGGGCCATCGTTGCAACAGCTCTCGCCGCGGCGCACGCTGGGTCCGGCGACGATGCTGCGGGCCGCGGTTCGCGGTGTAGCCCGCGGCCGGTTCTCGGCGACCCAAGCTTTCAGCGATCTTGGCGGGCTTGCTCGACGTGAGCTGTACTACCGCCGGGCGATTCGCGCACGTCCAGTCAAAGGTGCCATCCAGTGAACCATCGCTCAGGAGGCCGAAGGTGATCACGACTCAGATCGAGCTGCCGGCTGTTGACGGGATGACACATCGCAACGTCGACGTCGACGGATTGTCAATCCACGTCGCCGAGACCGGTTCGGGACCCCCCGTTCTGCTGCTGCACGGCTGGCCCCAACACTGGTACGCGTGGCGCCGGGTCGCGCCCATCCTGGCACTCGATCATCGCGTAATCTGCCCGGACCTGCGGGGCTTTGGCTGGAGCGACGCCCCACCAGGAGCCTACGACAAGGCGACGCTGGCGCAAGACATCATCGGACTGCTCGACGCGCTGGAGCTCGAGCGCGTCGATCTGGTGGCACATGATTGGGGTGCGTGGATCGGCTTCATCCTCTGCCTCACGCACCCCGAGCGCTTCGACCATTTCCTCGCACTCAACATGTACACGCCGTGGCCGGATCCCCCTTCCGCGCGGGCGATCGGGGTCATCGGCCGACTCTGGTACCAAGTCGCGATCGCGACGCCTGGCCTCGGCAAGGGACTGATCCGGCACACACCCTTCTTGCGCAAGCTGATAACAGCGGGCGCCGTGAATCCGGCATGGAGCCCCGACGAGCTGCGCGCGTTCACTGCCCCGCTCAAGACCCCAGCGCGAGCGCAGGCATCCGTCCGTCTATATCGCACCTTTCTGCTGCACGAGCTGTGGCCGTTCCTGCGCGGGCAGTTCGACGACTGCCGGCTGACGGTGCCGACGCTGCTGCTCCACGGCACGCGAGACCTCGCGATCGATCACCGCGCCCTCGGCCAATGGCGCTCTCACGCAGATCAGATGGAGGTCGAGTTGCGCCACGATTCCGGGCACTTCATCGCAGAGGAGCTCCCCGATGTCGTTGCCGCCCGCGCGCGGGCGCTGTTCGGCTAGCCTCGGCTGGCACGCCGTGGTGAGGGTGCTCGTCGCCGTCTTGGCCGCGCTTCTAGCGGGCTGTGCAAGCTCGCGCTCGGGGGCCGCGACACCGCGGAGAGCAATCGCAAGGCCGACGCCCTCTCACCGCCGCACCTCGGCCGCGCCGACGGGGGCTCGGTTGACCACGCTCGCCAGCTCGCGTCCGCTCGTGGGGAAGGTCGTCGGGATCGACCCCGGTCACAACGGGGATAACTACGCCAACCCGGCCTATATCAACCGTCTCGTGTGGAATGGTCGCGAACGGGAGACGTGTGACACGACCGGAACTGAAACGCAGAGCGGCTATACCGAGGCGAGGTTCAACATGAATGTCGCTTGGTATCTGGCCGGCGATCTCCACGACGAGGGCGCCGCCGTCGTTCTCACGAGGACGACCAACACCGGTGTCGGGCCGTGCGTCACCCAACGCGCGAAGATTCTCGACCGCGCTAACGCCGACGTCGCTATCGACATACACGCTGACGGCGGGCCCCCGGGCGGGAGGGGGTTCACGATCCTCGAGCCGGTCGCCGATGGCCCTAACGACCATGTGATCGCTGCCTCGGAGCGCTTCGGGCACGACGTGCTCGAGCGTTATCGTCGGTTGACCGGCATGCCTCAGAGCACATACGACGGCACCAATGGCGTCTCGTTCCGGAACAACCTCGCCGGCCTCAACCTAACCACGGTTCCGAAGGTTCTGATCGAGTGCGGCAACATGCGCAACGCGACCGACGCCTCGCTCCTCGTGCGGAGCTCGCTGCAGCGCCGAGCGGCCAAGGCGATCGCGGAAGCGATCGTCGAGTACCTCGGTTGAGATCGCTCGCTCGTGGGCTACAAGAACGGCCTGGACCCTGTGCGCTTTGCTACGCCCGAATGGCGCGAACGTGAAGGTAATCAATCGCGGAGCTCGCGTGGTGTCAGTCGAAGCCGAAGCGGCTCGCCTCCACGCAACACCAGCACCTCGACCGCCGCCCCGATCAGATCTCCCACCATCAAGCGTTGGATATCGTCGACGCCCCTAACGCACGCGCCCGCGAGCTCGAGGATCAGATCCTCGGCTCGCAGGCCGGCGCGATCGGCGGGGCTGTCGGGCGTGACCTCGATAATCTCCACGCCCGTCGCCTGCTCGCGTTCGCGCCGCGCCCGTGACGGCAACGGTCTCGAGCCACCCGCCACGCCGAGATAGGCCCGTCGCACGCGGCCATGGGTCATTAGCGCGCTGATCACCTTGCGCGTAGCGTCGTTGATCGGCACCGCAAGCCCCAGCCCGACGCCCGCGACGGCGGTGTTGATGCCTACGACTTGGCCGCGCGCGTCAACCAGCGCACCGCCTGAGTTGCCCGGGTTCAGTGCAGCATCGGTCTGGATCACGCTGTCGATCATGCGGACCGTGCTGCCGGAGCGCGCCGGCAGCGATCGCCCGAGGGCGGAGACAACCCCCGCCGTCACCGAGCCTTCAAAGCCGTGTGGGTTGCCGATTGCCACGACCAATTGCCCTACGCGCAGACGCGTGGCGTCGCCGAGCGTCGCGGGCGTAAGGTCATCTGCGTCGGCGCGCAAGACCGCAAGGTCCGACAACGCGTCCGCGCCGATCACGCGGCAGTCGATCTCGCGCCCGTCCACCAACGTCGCCCGACCGCGACGGTCACGGCCGGCGACCACGTGCGCGGAGGTCAGGAGGAACCCGTCAGGCGTGAGGACGACCGCGCTCCCAGCGCCAGCCGGTACGCGTCCGCCGCGCGAGGCCCGCAAGACGCGCAGATTGGCCACGCTCGGCGCAACCCGTTCAGCCACCCCGGCGACCGTCCGCGAGTAAGCGTCGAGCGCCTCGGCTTCGGCTTCGGCTTCGGCGTCGGCGTCGGTCCGGGTCGAGGCGCCACCAGCCCCAGGTGATCCCGCCACGGGTGAAACGCGCTCTCCGCCTCTGACGAGCCTGAGGAGCGCCTCGTCGACGGCGACGGTCGCCAGATCGGAAGACGTGCTCACCGTATGGGCCCGACTGGGGCGCGAAGGATCATCACACCGTAGTAGCACAGCGGTAGTCCCCGTCCCCGGGGTCGAGCAGCGAGCTCAACGGCCTACGCCGCCCTGCGCTCCTGTCGCCGCGCTCGAATCATTCGTCGTCCGATCGTGTCGCTGATGGCGGTCGCGAGCCAAATGATTGCCGTCGCGAGCACATACGTTTGGACTCCGCTAATGCTCAGCCCGCTGACGACGGCGTTGACGATGAATAACGAGACGATCGTTGACGCAAGCGCTAGCAGTCCGGCGAGCGCTATCGAAGGCTCGCGCACGAGCACTCGAAGAGCCAGGAACTGAACCCCGAGGTGGACGATCCAGAAGATCAGGCTAGCCTCGATGACGGCCGTCGCGTCGATCGAGAACTTGCTGAGCAGAGCGCTTGAGAGGAGAAGTCCGACCGCGATCCCGACAAGCGACATTCCGACGCGGGTTCCCAGGCGGATCAGCATGAGCGGATCCTACGCCTGACGCATTGAACGGGCCCCGAGGTCGGGGGTATGGCGCTCATGAAATGATCAGGCGGTGGCCCGATCTAGCTTCGCTCGTCAGTCGGGCGGGTCCGACGAGAACCCCATTCTGATTCTTACCGGAGCTCCAGGCTCGGGCAAGACGACTGTGGCCCACCTCCTCGCCACCAAATCACAGCGCGCTGTCCATCTTGAGTCAGATCAATTCTTTCATTTCATCCGCGCCGGCTACATCGAGCCGTGGAAGCCCGAGTCCCACACGCAGAACACCACCGTGATGGGCATCATCGCCGAGGCTGCAGCCGGTTACGCCAAAGCCAGCTATTTCACAATCATTGACGGAATCATCAGCCCTCGATGGTTCCTCACGCCGCTGCGGGATTCCCTGCACGCCGCCGGCCATACGGTCGCCTACGCGGTGCTGCGGGCGCCACTGGCCGTCTGTCTGTCAAGAGTTGGGCATCGCGCATCAGACCGGCTCTCAGATACCGCCGTCGTCGAGCGCCTGTGGCACGAGTTCGCCGATCTTGGTCCGCTCGAGAGTCATGTGATCGACGCCGGAGCACCGACCGCCTGCGCAACAGCAGATGTGCTCGCTGAGCAACTACACACCAGCCTGGTGATCACCTGATCCGTCGCCTCGGCGTAGGCACTGCTCCTGTGGCTTGCTGCACCCGGCCTGCGTGTCGCGCCGTCCAGCTCGTGTCAGTTGTAGTGGTCCGGCGCGTGCCTGAGCTGCGCCCAGTTATGCGGGTCGTGCCCGAAGACGATCAGAGCGGCGGTTTCACTGACGAGTCCCCGGAGACGCTCAAGCGAGCGCTGGGCATGCTCGCGTGAACAGAGCGCGCGGGGAGGTCGGCGTCCGTCCCATTGAGCGAGATTGTCCACCGCGTCCGCGGTGAGAAGCACAGGGCCCGTCTCGTCCAGCTGAAGCAGAAGCGACATGTGGCCCGCCGAGTGGCCTGGCGTCTGAAGCAGACGGATCGCGCCGTCGCCGAAGAGATCCAGCTGGCCTTCGACTCCTCGCCAATCGAGTCCGGCCTGCTCGAAGTCCGCGCGGACGTATCCGTGCGTGTGAGGCGGTTCTGCGGCGCGTGCAGCGTCGAGCTCTCGAGCCTGCACGATCACGGTCGCGTCGGGAAAGTGTCCGAGTGCGCCGGTGTGGTCGATGTGCAAGTGGGTCTGCACGACGTGGCGGACCGCGTCCGGCGCGACGCCAAGCTTGCGTAGCTGGGCCGCGCAGTGCTGCTCTTCGGTCATATGGGCCCGGAATTGGTCCGCGAGCGCGCCCCAGTGCGCGCGAGCATCTCGGGCAACGGCGAGTGGATTGCCGCCGTCGACGACGATGTCGCCCTCTGGGTGACGGACCAGGAAGAAGGGCACCGGCACCTCGATCCCGCCGACCTCAAGCGTTCCGCTGCTGAACAGGTAGAGCAGGACACCCGCGTTCACGCTCAAATCGTACGCCAAGCAAAGGGCACGAGCCCCGCACGGTTGCCGAAGTGATACTACTCCATGACTCCGCAATCGGAGACTGGATGGAGGCCCGTGATGGCGTGGGATTTCTCAACTGAGCCGGAGTTCCAGGAGAAGCTCGACTGGATGGACACCTTCGTACGCGAGGAGATCTGGCCCTTGGAGACGGTGATCGGCGAGCTCGACCAGGCAGCGCTCGACCGTATCTACGCGCCTCTGCAGGAACGGGTGAAGGAGCGCGGCCTGTGGGCGGCGCACCTCGGCCCCGAGCTGGGGGGTCAGGGTTTTGGACAGCTCAAGCTCGGGCTGATGCACGAAATACTCGGGACCTCGCCGTTCGCGCCCAACGCGTTCGGCTGCCAGGCGCCCGACTCGGGCAACTCGGAGATCCTCGCGCTCGCCGGCACGCTCGAGCAGAAGGACCGCTTCCTGCATCCGCTGCTGGCGGGCGACCTGAAGTCGGCATTCTCGATGACCGAGCCCGATACCGCCGGCAGTGATCCCACGCAGCTACGCACGCGCGCGGTGCGGGATGGCGAGGAATATGTGATCACGGGGCGCAAGTGGTTCTCCTCCAACGGCTCGATCGCCGACTTCTTGATCGTGATGGCGGTCACCGACCCGGACGCGCGCCCGCACCAGCGCGCGACGATGTTCATCGTCCCGACCGATACGCCCGGAGTGAACATCATTCGCGACGTGTCGACGATGGAGCACCCGCAGCAGGAGTTCGGCAGGCTCGGCGGCCACGCAGAAATCGTCTACGACGAGGTCCGCGTCCCCACAGCCAACCGTTTGGGAGCCGAGGGAGAGGGCTTCCTGATCTCCCAGCAAAGGCTGTATCCGGGACGCATCCACCACTGCATGCGCTGGCTGGGGGTAGCTGGGCGCGCATTCGACATGCTCTGCGAGCGCTCGACCTACCGCTTCACCCACGGAAAGCTTCTCGGCGAGCACCAGACGGTCCAGAACTGGATCGCCGACTCCGCCGCGCAGATGCAGGCCGCGCGACTGATGACGCTGCACGCCGCCTGGGTGATGGACACCCAAGGCACGGCCGCCGCGCGCCAGCCGATCTCGCTGATCAAGTTCTACGGTGCGGGCGTATTGCACGACGTGATCGATCGGGCCGTCCAGGCGCATGGCTCGCTCGGCTACTCGACCGACCTGCCGCTCGAGGCGATGTACCGGTATGCGCGCGGATGGCGACTCTACGACGGGCCAGACGAGGTCCATCGACAGTCGGTCGCGCGCCAGATCCTGCGCGGCTACGTGCCGCCGCCCGACGAAGTACCGAGCGAGCACGTGCCGACACGACGCGCGGCCGCGCGCACGCGGTTCGCGGCGATCCTCGATGCTGTCACGGCCAACGACTGAGTCTTCTATTGCTCGTATCGTGCCCGAGCTCGGAGGCCGCGGCTGGAGCTGATCAACGCCAGGGCAGTGCTGATCGCTGCGAGAACGAAGCCGGCGGCGAGCGTGGCGCCGGTGCTCGGCCAAAGCGCTCCGCCGCTCTGGCCGGAGAGGCGGGGCGCTAGCAGCGCGAGGGACACAGCGTAGGACGCGAGGGCAATCGTGATCAAGCTCATCGCCAGCGCCAGCGGGAGGCTCGCGCGGGACGCCCATCGCAGCGAGCGGGGAGAGACGGCGGCGCGCCGAAGCACCAGACGCGGCGAGATCGCGCACGTCGTCGCGCAGGCAAGTCCCGCCAGCCACCACGGGCCCAGGATCGTGAGGGTGGCCACGGTGGACGGATGGCCGTCTCCCGACGGCGCGACAGCGACCAAGAGCCAGGTCAGCCCGCCGAAGCACGCGATCGCCACAGCGGGCAGCGAGAGCAGGACGAACAGCCGGCTGTTGCGTTCGGCGTGGGCCCCGCGTACGGCCTCCCACACGAGCGGTAGGCCTCCAAGCGCGATCATCACGGCGCCGAGCATCGCCCCCACGATCACCGCGCCGTGAGCGACGGCGAGCACGGGATGCTGGTGGCCGGCGGCGGCGAACGCCGCTTCCTCGGTCTCCTTCTGAAACCCGAAGCCGGCAACCGACAGTGCAATCCAGCAGCAGAAAACCGCGCCCACGGACAGGCGCATGCGCGCGAGCGGCGATGCCGTCGCGTTCCAGGCGGGCTGAGGGCGAAGATGGGCATCGGCCGCGCCGAGCACAAGCGAAACCAAGCCGCGCGCGCGGGGCGGATCGTCCTCGATCAGCGCGAGGATCTCCGTTCGATAGCGCTTGCGCCACGCCTCCGGATAGAGCGCAACGAGCAGGTGTCCCGTCGCTCGCCGCAGGTCGCTCATGCTGCGCTCCCGGCTGCGCGCAGGCGTGAGAGTCCGGTGCGGGCCACGGCCTCGATCGTGGTCAGCTGCTGCTCGAGCGCACGAGCGCCGGCCGCGGTGATTCGATAGGGGCGCCTACGGCCCTGCGCGGGAAGCGGCGCGATCAGGCCCTGCTCCTCCAGACGTGCAAGTGCGCCATATAGAGTCCCTGGGCCAAGATGGACGCTGGCCATCTCAAGGATGTCGGCGACCATCGCGTAGCCGTGCTTCTCGCCGCCTGCGAGGCTCGACAGCACGAGCACAGCCGGGTCAGACCACCGACCGAGATCCCCGAGTTTTGTGCCCATCGGTTCTCCTTGTCTCTGACGTCTCCGCGCCTCACGCACCCTCGTTGCTGGTGTCGTGTCGCCCGTCGTCCGGTGAACTCAGCTACTTCGTCACATGATATATCGTATCACGAAGTAGCGTGTCTTCAGCGCAGGGTCACGACTTGAGTTCAGCATTGGCTATTCCGCGTCGGGCCACGCGGCGGTGCCCATGACGCCGTCGCCATCCTCGGGCTTGGGACCGCCCACCGCGATGAGGTCCAGGCCCTCGGGGCCGGCCTCGAAGGCACGCACGACCTCGGGCGCCACGCGCACGACATCCCACTGGCGAAGCTCGTGGGCCTCGTCATCGAGAAGCACCCGCCCAGACCCGGCGACTACCACGTAGGCCTCCTCCTGCTCGCGGTGGCTGTGGGCCATCGGACTGCGCAGGTTCGCGGCATAGCGGAAGAAGCTGACTCCAAGGTCGCGCGAGTCCAGGTGCTTGCGAGAGAACCGGCCCTCGATGCCGGGAGCCCGATCGCCGACGGAGTCCTCGACGTCCAACAAGTTCACGACGGCAAAGCGGGACACAGGGTGGCCTCCTTTGGGCAGAGTGGATGGTGATCTTCCACCCCCACCTTAGCTCCGCGCATCCACGTCCCTCGAGCAGACTTCCGCTGTCGCCGCGATTCGAGTATCCGGCTCGGGACGGTTGCATTTGACCGCAAACCTATGCTACAGTGCCGCCGCTTAGGCAGCACGGAGATGGTGGCGGGTTCGAAGCATTGGCTAGGGGGGACGACATGGCGGTCGGTCTACTTTTGCGTTCTGGCGGGCAGCGACACGCGGTCGCCTGTCGCGCCGAGGAGCTTGTGTTGGGCAACGGCAGGGCGGGAAGGATCAGGTCCCTCCTCGCGGCGCTGGTGTTGGTGCTCGCGGTTGCGGCCGCCGGCGCGTCCAGCGCGCATGCTGAAGGCGGGCATGGGACGGGGGCCGGAACCACGGAAATCACGTGCTCGCACGTGACGTGGTCCTACAGCGAATTCCCCAACGCCGAAAACAACACGGTCACGCAGGTCATCCACGTGGACGGCGAACTGGTCTCCACTACCAGCTTCTCCTTCAACGGGCCATCCGGCTTGGACACGGTGACGTTCGCCGCACCCGACGGGGAATCCAAAGTCGACGCCCACGCGACATGGAAGACCAATGGCGCGAAAGGCAACTTCGACCACCTGGCAAAGGTGAACTGCCAGCCCAACTTCTCGATCGAAAAGCAGCAGGAAATCAAGGGCAGCGGCACCGGCTTCACGAACGCACCCTTGACCGGCGAACTGGGCCAGACCGTCGACTATCAGATCGTCGTCACCAACACCGGCAACCTCGCGCTGACCTTCTCCAGCTTCACCGACCCGCACTGCGACGAAGGCACGATCTCGGGTGGTCCCGGCGGTGGCTCAGTAGCACCAGGCGCGTCGACCACCTATACGTGCGAACACGTGCTCAGTAGCGCTGGCTCCTACACCAACGAAGCCACCGACACCGGCACGCCGCCGAAAGGTCCGCCGATCACGAAAACCTCAAACAAAGTGGTCGTGAACGTTCTTGCTAAACCTGCGTTTGCGATCGAAAAGCTGCAGGAAATCAAGGGCAGCGGCGCCGGCTTTACCGCCTTTCCGCTGATCGGTGCCGTCGGCCAGACCGTCGACTACGAGATCGTCGTCACGAACACGGGCAACGTGGCGTTGACGTTCTCGAACTTCACGGACGCGCATTGCGATGAAGGCACGATTTCTGGTGGGCCGGGCGGAAGCCCGGTTGCCCCAGGCGGATCGACCACCTACACGTGCGAACATGTGCTCAGCGCGGTTGGCTCCTATGGCAATGAAGCGAGCGACACCGGCACCTCGCCGGAAGGTACGTCGATCACGCACACCTCCAACGAAGTGCTCGTGGACGTCCCCGCGGAACCGGCGTTTTCGATTGAAAAGCTGCAGGAAATCAAGGGCAGCGGCGCCGGCTTTACGACGGGTCCGTTGACTGGCAAGCTGGGCCAGACCGTTGATTATGAGATCGTCGTCAGCAACACGGGCAATGTGGCGTTGACGTTCTCGAACTTCACGGACGTGCACTGCGATGAAGGCACGATCGCCGGTGGGCCGGGCGGAAGCCCGGTTGCTCCGGGCGGATCGACCACCTACACGTGCGAACACGTGCTCAGCGCGGTTGGCTCCTACGGTAATGAAGCGAGCGACACCGGCACCTCGCCGGAAGGTACGTCGATCACGCACACCTCCAACGAAGTGCTCGTCAACGTGCCTGCGCTACCTGCGTTCTCGATTGAAAAGCTGCAGGAAATCAAGGGCAGCGGAGCCGGCTTTACCACTGGTCCAGTGACCGGCAAGCTGGGCGACACGGTCGACTACGAGATCGTCGTCACCAACACAGGCGAAGTGCCGTTGACGTTCTCGAACTTCACCGACGTGCATTGCGATGAAGGCACGATCGCCGGTGGGCCAGGCGAAAGCCCGGTTGCTCCGGGCGGCTCGACCACCTACACCTGCGAACACGTGCTCACCGCGGTTGGCTCCTATGGCAATGAAGCAAGCGACACCGGCACCTCGCCGCAAGGTGTGTCGGTCACCAAGACCTCCAACGAAGTGGTCGCGACGGTGCCTGCGGAACCGGCGTTTTCGATTGAAAAGCTGCAGGAAATCAAGGGCAGCGGCGCCGGCTTTACGACGGGTCCGTTGAGTGGCAAGCTGGGCCAGACCGTTGATTATGAGATCGTTGTCAGCAACACGGGCAATGTGGCGTTGACGTTCTCGAATTTCACGGATGTGCATTGCGATGAAGGCACGATCGCCGATGGCCCGGGCGGAAGCCCGGTTGCTCCGGGCGCCTCGAGCATCTACACCTGCGATCACGTGCTCAGCGGGCTTGGCTCCTTTGGCAATGAAGCGAGCGACACCGGCACCACATCAGAAGGTGCTTCGATCACCAACACGTCGAACGAGGTGGTCGTGAACGTCCCTGCCGAACCTGCGTTCTCGATTGAAAAGCTGCAGGAAATCAAGGGCAGCGGAGCTGGCTTCACCACGAGTCCGTTGAGTGGCAAAACTGGCCAGACGGTTGATTACGAGATCGTCGTCACCAACACGGGCAACGTGCCGTTGACGTTCTCGAACTTCACCGACGTGCATTGCGATGAAGGCACGATCGCCGGTGGCCCGGGCGGAAGCCCGGTTGCTCCGGGCGGCTCGACCACCTACACCTGCGAACACGTCCTCAGCGGGCTTGGCTCCTTTGGCAATGAAGCGAGCGACACCGGCACCACATCAGAAGGTGCTTCGATCACCAACACGTCGAACGAGGTGGTCGTTAATGTTCCTGCGGAACCGGCGTTCTCGATTGAAAAGCTGCAGGAAATCAAGGGCAGCGGGGCCGGGTTTACGAAACTCCCGCTGGACGGTGAAGTGGGACAGACGGTCGATTATGAGATCGTCGTCACCAACACGGGCAACGTTCCGTTGACGTTCTCGAAGTTCACCGATCCACACTGCGACAAGGGCACCATCTCGGGTGGTCCTGGCAGCAGCCCGGTGGCACCGGGTGCGTCGAGCACGTACCTCTGTGATCACCTCCTGACTACACATAACAAAACCGCGGGGTCCTACAGTAACACTGCCGAAGTTACAGGGACACCACCGGAAGGTGACGGTTCGCCGATTAGGCACACTTCAAACACCGTCGTGACGAACTTCCCGGGGCATGGTAAAGGTAAAGGCAGCACGGAAATCACGTGCACGCAAATCACGTTCTTCTACTCAGGCTTCCCCAACGCCGAAAACAACACGGTGACGCAATACATCAAGATAAATGGTGTATTGGTTTCCACCACGGTATTTACCTTCAACGGACCGTCCGGCTCGGACGTTGTCACGATCTCGGCACCGCCTGGGACGCACTCGATCGATGTCCATGCGAAGTGGAAGACAAACGGGGTGTCGGGTAGCTTCGACCACCACGTCAAAATAATCTGCGAATAGCATCAGATCGATAGCAGTGTGTTGAAGTCACGGCCGGCGGATCACGCCTGGACGATCACCGAGATTGCGGCGCTGCTCGACTAGTCCGTCCACGTTCTGCCAGCGTGCAGGGGGACCGGGAGCTTGCTCCGGGAACCGGGTGCGGGTTTCTGGTCGCAGCGGCCGGCTTGCCGGGCGCGTCGCTGGCAGGAAGGCCTTTGCCGTTCGATGTTGTCCGGTCAGCCGGGTTGGTCCTGGGCTGGTGACGGACTGACTCGTAGTCTGTCTGTCGGCCAAAGCTCTGGCTGTGGCCCCTTGACCGCTGCGATCTTGATCGGCCAGACAGCCGGTGGCGAGCGCTTCAAGAGCGACGGCCACTTCGCAAGACTCGCCGGCGTCGCACCGGTCCCCGTCTCCTCGGGCCGACACGACCGCCATCGCTTGGACCGCGGGGGCAACCGCCAGATCAATCGGGCTCTGCATGTCATCGCGATCACCCGCGGACGCCTGGACCCTGAGACCCGCGCCTACTTGCAGCGCAAGGAAGCCGAGGGCAAGACACGGATGGAGGCCATGCGCTGCCTCAAGCGCCACCTCGCCCGCAGGTACTATCGGCTGCTCAGCGACCGATCAAAACACCGTATCGAGCATCAGGTGTACCCTGGCGGTCCGTAAGAGTGAGCCATTCACCAACCGAAGGCGAACTATGAGCGCCACACTGCAATTCGACGAGGACGCCTCCCGGCGCGTAGAGAGGATCTACACGACGCCCGATGTCATCGAACAGCGCCAAACGATCCTGCGGGCACTCGCGCTCCAGCCCGGCGAGCGCGCGATCGACATCGGCTCGGGTCCTGGTCTACTCGCGTGCGAAATGGCCGTTGCTGTCGGGACCGGCGGGCGGATCTGCGGGGTGGACGTCAGCGAGAACATGCTTGCCCTCGCCAGGGCGCGCAGACCACCAGCCGGCAGCGGCCCGATCGAGTACCAGGAAGCTGGCGCGCACATGCTCCCCTATGCGGACGCGAGCTTCGACGTCGCAGTCTGCACACAGGTCTACGAGTACGTCGATGATGTTCCCGCCGCGCTGCTGGAGCTAGGGCGGGTGCTGCGCCCGGGAGGCCGGGCGCTCGTGCTTGACACCGACTGGGACTCGATCGTATGGGCTTCGAGCAACAACGAGCGCATGGACCGGGTGCTCGCCGCGTGGGAGGAGCACCTCGTTCACCCTCACCTGCCGCGTACGCTCACACGGCTGCTGCGCGATGCTGGACTGGAAGTCACCGACCGCCAAATCGTGCCGTTGTTCAACGCCGGCTATGACCCCAACACCTACAGCGCCGGAATGCTTGAGCTGATCGCCACGTTCGTACCCGATCGTAACGGCGTGAGCGAGGCCGAAGCCACAGCATGGGCACAAGACCTAACCGAACTCGGCCCCAACTACTTCCTCAGTCTCAACCGCTACCTCTTCCTGGCGCACAAGCCCACCTGACGACCGGGCAGGTAGCCGTCACCGAGGAGCAGGCGCAATCTTGATCGGCCCGGCAGGCGGCTTTACGCTAACGGCATGCGCCGGGCCTGGCTAATTGTGGCGTTTGTGCTCCTGCTGTCACTGGACGCACGCGGCGTGATCGAACTGTGGGAGCGGTTCTACGTTCATCCTCGATACGCCGTCATCGAACAGCTAACTGGCGGCGGAGTCTTCTACTGGGGAACGTGGGCGCTCGTGGTCCTATTTGACCTCGGCGTGCTCTGGCTCACGATCCTCGTGGCCAGGCGTCTGCGGAAATCCGGTAGCGCCCCTGCAGCAAACTGATAGATGCGCCGAAATTGCGATGAGCAACCTGCAATAGGCATCTCGAGCATGTGTCGTGGATTGCCGTCGCCCGTCGGGCGTGCTCGCCCGGAATGCGTCAGCGATCGAGCGAGTGTTGTGCTGTCCCGGAGATTTCCGCAACCCCAGTGTCCACGAGCACCGGAGCCATCAATGATTCTCCTTTGCCGGTGCCGAGAGCTTCGCCGGCATCGGAGCCCCATGCGTATACATTGCCAGCGGCGTTCAGGCCGAGTGAGTAAGCACCTGAAGCCACGACATGCTTCAGCCCCAAGGTCCGGACCGCGGTTGCGACGACCGGGGCGAGTTTGTTCGTCGTCTGTCCATCGCCGACCTGGCCGAACCCGTCGGCGCCCCAGCCGTACACAACGTTCTTGACCAGCGCGAACGCGTGCCCGTTTTCGGGGAGATTGCCGCCGCAGGAGATCTGGCTGGCCGGGCCCGGAAGGGGGACCTTGAACGGTTCGTACACGCTCGCCTCCTCAACAGCGTTGCCGATCTGTCCGTTGTAGTCCGCGCCCCAGTCGTACACGGCCCCCGAGGAGGTGCGCGCGCACGAGGTTTTCTCGCCCGCGGAGATTTCCACAACGCCCGAGAGGCCGGGAACCGCGACGGGCGAGCCGGTTTTTCTGACCTTGCTGCCCAGTCCAAGTTGGCCGTTGAGGTTGGTCCCGCAGGCCTCGATCGTGCCAGTCTTCAAAAGCCACAGCACATGGTGCTCGCCGCCCTGAACGGCGAGTGCGTTGGTCATCCCCGGCACCTTCTGAGGCGTCCTGGTCTTCCCGGCGTCCTCGCCGAGGCATAGCGTAACGTTGCCCTGACCCCACGACCATCCCTGGCCGGTGGAGTCGATCGCAAACCCCGAGTTCTGCGCCTCGCCGATCGCGACGATGCGCACACCGCCCGGAAAGCTCACCTGGACGGCGTTCTCCAAGCTGGGCGTGGATAGGCCGTCCCCTAACTCGCCGTCGCCGTTTTCACCGAACGCCCACATCGTTCCGTTCGACTCCAGCACGTAATCTGAGAGATTGCTCGCGTCTACCGCGATGACGTTTTCAACGTTTTCGACGACCGTGGGGAGCGGCACCGTATGTGCGCCAGCGTTCGAACCCCATTGCTTGACCCCAGCAAGAGCGCTCGCCGAGAACACCAACACAACAGCGGCAACGGCGGGTACCGTCCCGCCAGCAACGACTGCGCGCGCGGCAGGCAAACGCAAAGCAGTCGCAATCGTGCCCTTGTCAGCCCTGACTGTTGAAGACGCCTCCCGCATCTGGCCGGCCGTGTTTATCATGTTCGCAAGCATCGCGCAACGGCGTTAGGCGTTCGGGAACTGATTGACAACATCTTGGTAACAATCGAACGCTCGGCGAATCCAGTGGGGCAACACTCTGCTCGTCGGCGCTCGCGGCGTCGTCGAGTGGCTTCCCTGACCTCATGAGGCGAGCGAGTCGCTGATGGATGTTCGCCGTCGCCGCCATCAGACACGCAAGCGCACCAAGGCGCACGTTGGGGAGGCCGTCGCGGGCGGCGAGCGGGACGCAGGCGATGGCCAGCACGGTCCCGGCGCACCAAGCCCCGACGCAACGTTGGCGACGCTCGACGACCGCCAACTCGACGTCCTGCGTCGCGTGGGGCGCGAGTGGGGCCGCGTCTGTGAGGCTCCCGAGGTGTGGCGGCGCGCGCTGCCCCTGGACCCCAGCCTCGGCAGCTTCCCCGATCCCACGGACATCCGACCGACGCGCTTCGGGCGCTTCGTGCGCGTCCAGAGCGGGCCGCTACCGGAGGTGGAGGCGACTGGCGAGGCCGAGGTGTCGCCTTCTCGAGAGGGCCGTCTCGGCCACGAGGTGCGCCGGGTGCTGCTCGGACCCCCTCTCAAGAGCACCGCGATCGCGCGCGAGCGGATGCGCAAGCTGGTGGCGCTGCCGGTACTCTCGGCAGACGCGCTCTCCTCGGTCGCCTACGGCCCCGAAGCGATGCTCGCGATCCTCGTCCTCGGAGGTACCGCCGGACTGAGCTACTCGCTTCCGATCGCCGCCACGATCGCCTTTTTGATGCTCGCCGTCGGAGTGTCCTATCGCCAGACGATCCGCGCGTATCCCCACGGCGGCGGTTCCTACATCGTCGCGAGCGACAACCTCGGGCGGATTCCCGGGCTGATCGCCGCCGCCGGCCTGATGACCGACTACATCCTCACGGTCGCCGTATCGGTCGCCTCCGGGCTCGAAGCGATCACCTCGGCGATCCCGTCACTGCACCCCGATACCGTCGTGATCGGGGTGGGCGTGATCGCGGTATTGCTCGCCGGCAACATGCGCGGCGTGCGCCAGGCCGGGGCGACGTTCGCCGCGCCGACATACGCCTTCATCTTCGCGATGTTCATACTCGTCGCGGTCGGCCTGATCGACGCCGCCGGTCGCGGCTTCCACGCCACACCGAGGCCGCCGCTCACCGCGACCGAGGCCGTCGGTGCGCTGCTGGTCTTGCGCGCGTTCGCCTCGGGTTCGACGGCGATGACCGGGATCGAGGCGATCTCCAACGCGGTGCCGGTCTTCAAGCCCGTCGAGTGGCGCAACGCCCGCACCACGCTCACCTGGATGGTCGGCCTGCTGATCGCGCTGTTCGCCGGCACGATCGCGATGGTCCAGCTCGACGGGGTCGTGCCCAACGCCCACGAAACCGTGCTCTCCCAGCTCGCCCATAGCAGCTTCGGCTCGGGCTTCATGTACCCCGTCACACAGGCAGCGACCGCGGCGATCCTGCTGCTCGCGGCGAACACCGCCTACAACGACTTCCCGCGCGTGCTGTTCCTGCTGGCACGCGACTTCCAGGCGCCCCGGCTGTTCCTGCGGATGGGCGACCGCCTCGCCTTCAGCAACGGCATCATCCTGCTCTCGCTCACGGCGACTGTCATCTTCGTAGCGTTCGGCGGTGCGACCGCTCCCCTGATCCCCCTCTACGCCGTCGGCGTGTTCCTGGCCTTCACCCTCTCTCAGAGCGGGATGGTCGTGCACTGGTGGCGCCTGCGCGACCCGCACTGGCGGCGGAGTCTGGCCTTCAACGCCACCGGCGCGTTCCTCTCGGCGATCGTGTTCATCACCGCAGGGATAACTAAGTTCACGGCCGGCGCCTGGGTCTCCCTGGTGGCGGTCGGACTGGTCATCCTGCTCGCGACGAGCATCCGCCGCCACTACGAGACTGTGGCCGAGGCGATAGCGCTCCATCCCCACGCGATCGAGGTGCCCGACCACGCGATCGCGCCGAGCGTCGGCGACCACGCCGCGACGGCCGCCCCAGATGCGAGGAGGCGCGACGCCGCGGAGCTGGCGCGGGTCGGTCAGGCCGAGACCGAGGAGAGTCCCGAGGAGATCCACAACCTGATCCTCGTGCCGATCGCCTCGCTGGATCTCGCCAGCATGCGCGCGCTCGCCTACGCGGCCTCGCTGCGACAGCCCGTGCTCGCGCTGCACGTCAGCCCCACCGAGGCGGAGGCTGAGCGGTTTGGCGACTACTGGCGCACGTGGGGAGATCATCTGCCGCTCGAGCTCGTCGTGTCGCCGTACCGCGCGACCGTCGCGCCGATGATCAACTACATCGAGTCACTGCATCGCCTGAGCCACGACCTGACGCTAACCGTGATCCTCCCGGAGATCGTCGTGCCACATTGGTGGCAGCGCATCCTGCACAACGGCACGGCGCCGCGACTGCGGCGCGCCCTGCGGCCGCTGCCCAAGATCGTCGTCACGACCGTCCCGTTCCACCTTCCGAGCTAGGTTTCGCGTGCCCCGTCGACCGCGGCGCCTTTACAGGCTCGCTAGCGTTCTCCCGTGGCCGCAACCGCCCCCGACCGTCCGCGCCGCCCGGTGATCCTCGCAGTCGACGACGAGCCGGCCGTGCTCGCCGCCGTCGCCCGCGACCTGCGCCGCGGATTCGGCGAGCGCTACCGCATCATGCGCGCCGCCTCGGGCGCCGAGGCGCTCGAGCTGCTCGCGCAGATCCGCACGCGTGGCGAGCAGGTTGCGCTGCTCGTGGCCGACCAGCGCATGCCCGGGATGGCAGGCACCGACTACCTGGTCCAGGCCCGCCGCCTGGTGCCGGAGGCAAAGCGGGTGCTGCTGACCGCCTACGCCGACACCGAGGCGGCGATCGCCGCCATCAACGACGTCGCGCTCGACTACTACCTGCTCAAGCCCTGGGATCCGCCCGAGGAGCAGCTGTTCCCGGTCGTGGAGGACCTGCTGACCACGTGGGAGTCGGGAGCGGCGCTCGAATCCGGCGGCGTGAGGGTGATCGGTCACCGCTTCTCCAGAGAGTCCCACGACCTGCGCGACTTCCTCGCGCGCAACCGGGTGCCCGCGCGCTGGCTGGACGTCGAGCGCGACGGCGAAGCGCGCGAGCTGCTGACCGTCGCGGGGGTGGACGCCGGCGGGCTGCCGGTGGCGCTGCTGGAGGATGGCTCCGTGCTCGAGCGCCCCAGCGTCCTGGAGCTCGCCGAGCGGCTCGGGATTGCCGCCGCGCCCGCGGCCGATCACTACGACCTGGTGATCGTGGGCGGCGGGCCCGCCGGGCTGGCAGCAGCCGTATACGGTGCCTCGGAGGGCCTGCGGACGGTGATGGTCGAGCGTGAGGCCCCCGGCGGGCAGGCCGGCCAGTCGAGCCGGATCGAGAACTATCTGGGGTTTCCCGCCGGCCTGTCCGGCTCGGATCTCGCCCGACGGGCGACCGACCAGGCGCGGCGGCTGGGCGCCGAGCTGCTCACCGTCCGCGACGCCGTCGCGCTGCGCGCCGAAGGTGCAGGACGGATCCTCGAGCTCTCCGGCGGCGGCACGCTCAGCGCGAACTGCGTGCTCGTCGCCTCCGGTGTCTCCTACCGCCAGCTCGACGCGCCGGGGTTCGCCGACTACACCGGAGCGGGCATCTACTACGGCGCGGCGCTCACCGAGGCCCGCTCGTGCGCCGACCAGCACGTGGTGGTGATCGGCGGCGCCAACTCGGCCGGGCAGGCGGCCGTCTACTTCTCCGGCTACGCCTCGCGCGTGACGATGCTCGTGCGCGCGGACTCGCTCGCTAAGTCGATGTCGCACTATCTGATCGAGCAGATCGCCTCGCTCCCGAACATCGACGTCCGCACCGGCGCGCAGGCCGCAGCCGCCGAGGGCGCCGATGGGCGCCTGCGCGCGCTGCGCATTCGTGACGGCGATGGCGGCGAGCAGGTCGAGCAGGTCGACGCCTGCTTCGTGTTCGTCGGCGCCGTTCCCCGCACCGACTGGCTGGACGGGGTCGTGGCGCGCGACGAGCGGGGCTTCATCCTCGCCGGCGCCGACGTGCGCGAACACGGCTGGCCGCTGCGACGCGACCCCTACGTGCTGGAGACGAGCGTGCCCGGAGTGTTCGTCGCCGGCGACGTGCGCGCCCGCTCGATCAAGCGTGTGGCGAGCGCGGTAGGGGAGGGGTCGATGGCCGTCTCGCTGATCCACGAGTACCTCGCAGCCGCATGAACCGGCCCACCGTCGAGCAGCTGCGGCCGATCGATCTGTTCGACGGCCTCACCGATGCCGAGCTCGAGCAGTGGGCTGGCGCCGCGCGGTTACGACAGCTTGCAGCCGGCGATACCGCCACCGAGCAGGGTAGGCGCTCGCCGGCCTTCCATCTGATCCTCGCCGGTTCGCTCGAGGCCTACGCCGTCGACGCGCAGGGCAGGGCCGAGCCGGTCGGCGAGCACGCCGCGCCGACGTGGGTTGGCGCGATCTCGGTGCTCACGAGCAGTGTGTCCCGCGTGCGCATGCTGGCTGCCACAGAGGTCACGCTCGCTGAGGTCGAGTCCGAGGACTTCATCGAGCTCGTGCGAACGCAGAGGACGGTGTTTGATCGCGTGATGGCACAGGTGCGCCCTGTCGTCACGCGCATCACCACGATCGAAGCCAATCGGGAACGCCTGGCGTCTCTCGGCACGATGGCCGCCGGCCTCACGCATGAGCTCAACAATCCTGCCGCCGCCGCGAAGCGGGCCGCGGCGGACCTGGCGGAGGCGCTCGACGTGCTCGGCTCGACCGTCGGGCACTTCGTCGAGTCGGGGATCGAGCGTGCTCAGGCGCAGGAGCTCGTGGAGCTTCAAAGACAGGCGCTCTCCCAGCGCGCCGCCCGTACCCCGCTGGACGCGCTCGACGCGGCCGACGCTGAGGACGAGCTACTGCAGGCGTTGGAGGACCTCGGCGTGGAGGAAGCGTGGAAGCTGTCCGAGCCGCTGGCCTCGGCCGGCATCGACGCCGCGTGGCTCGCCCGTGTGGCCGGGCTCGCCGGCGCCGCCACGCACGCGGCGCTGCAGTGGGTGGCCGCGTCGCTCACCGCGCAGAGCCTCGCTGGAGAGCTCGCCGAGTCCACCGAGCGGATGAGCGCGCTCGTCGGCGCCGTCAAGTCCTACGCCTATATGGACCGCGGCGAGCTGGTCGAGGCGGATATCCACGAGGGGCTGGAGACCACACTCGCGGTGCTCGGCCACAAGCTCAAGCACACCGACATCGAGGTCGTTCGTCAGTACGACCGCTCGCTGCCAAAGCTGACCGTCAATGGCGGCGAGCTCAACCAGGTGTGGACCAACCTGCTCGACAACGCCATCCAGGCGCTCGGTGACGCCGGCACGATCACGATCCGCACTGCCCGCGAGGGACCGTGTGTGCGCGTAGACATCGCCGACGATGGCCCCGGGATCGCGCCGGGGGTGCAAGAGCGCATCTTCGACCCGTTCTTCACCACGAAGGATGTCGGTGAGGGCACCGGGCTCGGGCTGGACACCGCTCGGCGCATCGTCGCCGAGCGCCATCGCGGAACCATCGATGTGGACAGCGAGCCCGGGCAGACGGTCTTTCACGTGTGGCTGCCGATAGAGCCGACTACCGCCGACTACCATATATCCACGGTGAACGATCGCGGGTCGACGACATGAGCGCAGATGAGATCTGCTCGCACCTCGACCAGGTGCGCGTGCTCGAGGTGCCCGCTCGGGCGGATGTGCCCGGCTGCGAGGAGTGTCTGAAGATCGGCGGACGCTGGGTGCATCTACGCGCCTGTCGCACCTGCGGCAAGGTCGGCTGCTGCGACTCCTCGCCCAATCAGCATGCCTCCCGCCACGCCCGCGAGGACTCCCATCCGATCACGAGCTCGATCGAGCCAGGCGAGGACTGGACCTGGTGCTTCGTGGATGAGATCGCGTTCACCCTCAGCTAGGCAATCGCGGCGGGGGCGCGTCTGCGTCGGCACGAGCACGTCTCCGATAAGGTGCCAGTCATGGGGGTAGGAGATCAGCTCCGGATCGGGGTGCGACACGAGCCCGATCGCGTGATCCTCTCGCTAGCAGGCGAACTGGACATGGCCAGCGCGGAGCTCCTTCAGCAGGCGATGGAGGCCGAGGATCTGCAAGGCGCGGCGATGGTCGTCCTCGACCTCCAGCAGCTCCAGTTCGTCGACTCCACCGGCCTGCGGATCATCCTCGCCGCGCTCGAGCGCTGCCGCGAGCGCCGGCAGGAGTTCGCCATCACCCCAGGCTCGCAACAGGTCCAGCGCCTGCTGACCGTAACCGGCGTCGCCGAGCACCTCCCCACCATCGCTTCGGCCGACGAAATGGTCGCTTAGCGCTGCCTCGCTGCTCGGTTCGTCACAGAGACGACCATAATCGGCAAAGGTGGTGGAGCGCTGATCGAGCAGATCTTTCGCGAGCAGTGGGGGCGCGTCCTGGCCGCGCTGGTCGGCTACCTGGGGGACTTCGATCTCGCCGAGGACGTCGTCCAGGAGGCGTTTGCGCTCGCCGCCGAGCGTTGGCCGCGAGATGGCACGCCGGTCAATCCGGGCGGATGGCTGATGACGACCGCGCGCAACCGCGCCATCGATCGCATTCGCCGCCAGCAGACGCTCGCGGCGAAGACGAAGCTGCTCGACGTGCGTGAAGCCGTGGAAGACGACATCACCGAGACCACGTTCCGCGACGAGCGGCTCGAGCTGATCTTCACGTGCTGCGATCCTGCGCTCGCGACCGACGCGCAGGTCGCGCTCACGCTGCGCGCGCTCGGCGGTCTCACCACGGACGAGATCGCACGGGCGTTCCTCGTGCCCGAGGCGACCATGGCACAGCGGCTGGTGCGGGCCAAGCGCAAGATCAGAGCCGCCGGGATTCCCTTCCGGATCCCGCCCGCGCACATGCTGCCCGACCGCCTGGCCGCGGTGCTCGCGGTGGTCTACCTGATCTTCAACGAGGGCTACGACGGCCGCGGCGAGCTCGCGGCGCAGGCGATCCGTCTGGGCGCCTCACTGGCGGAGCTGATGCCAGACGAGCCCGAGGTGCTCGGTCTGCTGGCCCTGATGCTGCTGCACGACTCACGCCGCGACGCGCGCGTGCGCCACGGTGAGATCGTGCTGCTGACAGATCAGAACAGGGCGCTGTGGGACTCGGCACAGATCGACGCCGGACGCGCCGCGCTCGGCCGCGCGGTCGCGTTGTGCGCTGGCGGAGTGGGCGGTTTCTACACCCTGCAGGCCACGATCGCCTCCCTGCACGCGGAGGATCGACGCGACTGGCGGCGAATCGCGGCGCTCTACGGCCAGCTCGCCGAGCTGACGCGCTCGCCCGTGGTCGAGCTGAACCGTGCCGTGGCGCTCGCCGAAGCCGAGGGGCCCGAGGCTGGGTTGCGAGCCGTCGATCGACTCGAGCTCGACGGCTACCACTATCTGCACGCAACACGCGCTGACTTCCTGCGCCGCCTCGGCCGGCGCGCCGACGCGCGCGAAGCCTACGCGCGGGCGCTCGAGCTTGTGCTCTCCACGCCCGAGCGGCGGTTTCTGGAGCGTCGGCTCGCCGAGTTGTAGGGGCGATAGGGGCGAGCCTCAGCCGAGACTACGGCAGGCACTTATGCACGCGCACCACGCTGCCGGTTGGCGCGGAGCGAATCTGGACCAGATCGCAGAGCTGATTGACGAGCCACACGCCGCGACCGCCCAGCGCGTCGGGCGCTGGGCGGCTGCGCCCCACGAGCGGCGCCTCGATCCAGCCCGAGTCGCGCACCTCGCAGAGCAGGGTGGCTCCCTCACGCCAACAGCGCAGCGTGCCAGCGCCGCCCCCGTGGCGGACGCTGTTGGTGGCCAGCTCGTCGACGGCCAGCACGAGCTCTTCGGCACGCTCGATTCCGAGCGTCTGCGCCGTGGCCCACTCCAACACCGCATGGCGCAGCTCTGCCAGACCCCCGCTCGCGAACGCTAGCTCGTTGACCGGGCCCCGCGGGGCCGGGAGCGCGCCAGCGAAGGGGCGCGGAGGCTCGCGCGCGCATACGTAGTCGTCATTGTCACCGCTCGTGCCGTCGCGCACGAGCAGCGGGTGGGTGTGCTTCGCGGCCTCGATCACGTGATCGTCGAGCCCGTCGAGGTCATACGGACACAGCAGATGCCAGCCGGGGCCGTCATCGAAGGCGAAGTTCAACAGCGCCTCGTGGCGCTCGCACTCGGTCAGCTCAGCCGGGCTGCGTCCCGGCCAGACTGGTTCGCCGATCCCCAGAGCGTTGCCATCGGTGCCCGGGTACTCGCGCACAAACTCCTGCCACACGGGGATTATCCGCGCGGGGTTGCGCCCGAGCTGGCGCATGGGGGCGAAGCACACGCGCTTGGCGTAATCGCCGAGAGCCTCCGTCAGCGCCGCAGCTCGCTCCGCGCCCACCGCCACGAGCACTCGTGCCTCGTGCGCGACGGCGCGCTCGACGAGCTCGAGCGTCCCCTCCAGGAATCCGTGATCGCCGTCCTCGTAGAACAGCAGCTCGTGGCGGAACAAGGCGCGCGCGAGCACCGCGCGCGGCGCGGGAGCTCGGCGCGATCCCCGCACGACCGAGCTCACCGGCATGCCACTACCTCGATTCGTCGTGCACGTCCCATGTATGCCGTCGCCATCGCCTTCCTCCTGGTCGTTCTGCCATCTATTCCCCGGAACGCGCCGCGCGAAACCAGCGCGCGCTGCCCGGCGCGCGCCGGCGGGGTTGTTTGGGGGTTGGGCGAGCACGTTTAGGGCCGCGAGAAGGGGGCATACCCATGGTGCAGTGTCCCCCCAAGCAAGCCGAGTCGCTCACCCCCCGCGGCTCGCGCTGAACCGTTGGGGGCGACACGGCGGTGTGCCGGCATGGTTTTGTCTCCCGACGGTGCCTGCCGGCATGCCGCCCCGCCGCCGCGGTCACGCTAGCGCTGATCGACCAGGTGCAGCTCAAGTGTCTCGGCGGTGTCCGCGCACGCCACCCGCATAGCGTCGGTCAGCCGTTCGATCACCGGCGCCATGCCATCGGCGGCCGCGGTGACGAGGCTCTTGCCCCGACCGGCGTGAAGTGGTCCGATGCGCAGCTCGAGGTTGCGCGGCGCAATCGTGACGCCGACGCCCAGATGGCTGCCGTTGATCGAGTCGCCGGCGTTCGCTGCGAGCACGTCGGCGACGAGCTGCACATCGGAGATGCGATCGGTGGAGAAGTGCGCCCGTGCCGCCAGCGTGCTCAGCACCCGGGGAAGGATCGCTCGCGCGAGGACGTTCGGCGCCAGCTTCAGCTCAACGGTGCTACGCGGCTCGCCCTGTGTCGCGGTGGCAAACTCCCATCCCTCCGCGTCGATCGGCTCGAGCGCCACGCCCTTCGGTGCGGCGAACTCCATGCGCACCTCGGTGCCACCGCCCGCCGGCTCGGTGAACTGCACCCGACGACAGAGCGCATCGATCACAGCCAGGCCCATCCCGGCGTGAGCCTCCGCGGCGTCCCTCTCGCGTGCGCGCAAGCCGCCGCCTCGATCGCGCACGACGATCGCGATCACGTCCGCGAGCGCGCACACGTCGACCTCGAGCGGTCCTTCCTCGCCCCCGTACGCGTGCATTACGACGTTGTTGCACGCCTCGGAGACGGCCGTGTTGATGTCGTTGGTCTCGATCGCGTCGAGCGCGAGGCTGTCGGAGACGCCCGTCAGCGCCTGGCGCACGAGCAGGACGTTCTCGGGCCTGTTCGGGAGCGTTAGGCGGACGTTCGGAATCTCGGCCATCGAGCAGCAGCCGTAGTGCTGCTCTTAGCCCGCATGCGTCAGGGTCCGCAGCTGCTCGAGCGACCGGCGCAGTAGGCGCGAGACCTGCATCTGAGAGATGCCCATCCGCTCCGCGATCTCCGTCTGCGTGAGATCGTCGACGAAGCGCATACGCAGGATGGTCCGCTCGCGTGAGGGGATATGCCCAAGCACCGCCGTGACCGTGAGGTCGAGCTCGACCAGCTCGTAGCGCTCGTCGTCCTGCCCGACCGTGTCCACGTAGGCGACATCCTCGCCGTTGGCGCCAGGTCGCGGCGCGTCCAGCGAAACCGCTTCGTACGCCTGGATTGCCTGCAGCGCGTCGATCACGTGCTCGACGTCGAACTCAAGGTACTCGGCCAGCTGATTGACCGTCGGGGCGCGACCGTGCTCGCTGGCGAGACGCTCTTGGGCGTCGCGCACCTTCAAAGCGCGCTCCTGAGCTCCGCGCGGAACGTGAACGGCCCAGCCCGAATCGCGGAAGTAGCGGCGCATCTCGCCAAGGATCGTCGGCACCGCGAACGACGCGAACGGATGACCGCGATCCGCGTCGTATCGATCCACGGCCTTCACCAGCCCCAGCGACGCGACCTGGAGCAGATCCTCGAACGGCTCCGACGAACGTCCATAGCGGCGTGCCAGGCTGCGTGCGAGCGGCATGTACAGCCGTATCAGAGCTTCACGCGCGGCGGGCTCGCCGTCTCGCTGCCAGCGCACGAACAGCTCCCGCGACTCATCGGCCGCGCCCGAAGCAGCGCGCGATGTCGAATAAGGCTTCGCGGCTATTGACGGCATTTCGCGACTCCTTCCCGATCTCAGAGGGCGCTCGCGGCTCCCGCATCTAGCCGCCATTCAACGTTCCCAAATTGTACCCCGTTTCTCAGCGTGGCCTCCAAAGCACCGTTCTCTCTCCAAAAAAAGTCTGTATAGCTATCGTGTCACAGCTACGCTCAACCGATGCCTCACCGCGGCGACGAGCGCGTGCCCCTTGGCAGCGTGCGGGAGATCTTGAGCGCGCGCACCGGCGAGGAGATGGCGCTCAACGAGCGTTACCTGAACCCGCAGATGGGGCGGGTCCTGCGCACGCTCGGGTTCGACAGGGTGTGGACGGGCGGCGAGGGGGCACATCTGATCGACTCAGACGGGGAGCGTTATCTTGATCTGTTCGGGGGCTACGGCGTGTTCGCGATCGGGCGCAACCACCCAGACGCTGTGGCGGCGATCGAGCAGGTGCTCGCGGCGCAGACCGGCAACTTGCCGCAGCTGGGGGTGACGCTGCTGAGCGGGGTCCTCGCCGAGCAGCTGCTTGGGCGCGCTCCGGCCAGCGTTGCTGCGATGGTCCCGGCCAACACCGGCACCGAGGCGGTCGAGGCGGCGATCAAGATCGCCCGCGCGGCCACCGGCAGGCCGCGCGTGCTGTACACCGACCACGCTTTTCATGGGCTCACGCTGGGCTCGCTGTCGATCAACGGGAGCGTCGAGTTCAGGACGGGCTTCGGACCGCTGCTGCCCGGTTGCGAGCCGGTGGACTTCGGCGATCTCGACGCGCTCGAGCGCGAGCTCGCGCGCGGCGACGTAGCGGCATTCGTGGTCGAGCCGATTCAGGGCAAGGGCGTCAACCTCCCTGCCGCCGACTACCTGCCGCAGGTGCAACGTCTGTGCCGCCAGGCGGGCACACTGTTCGTGTGCGATGAGGTCCAGACCGGCATCGGGCGCACCGGGCGCTTTTTGGCGCTCGAGCACTGGGAGCTGGCACCCGACATGGTCTGCCTCGCCAAGGCCCTCTCCGGCGGGCTCGTCCCGATCGGTGCGCTACTCGTCTCGCGCGCGGCGTTCGACCGCGTGTTCGACGGAATGGAGCGGGCGGTCCGCCACGGGTCGACGTTCGGTGGCAACGACCTCGCGGCGGCCGCTGCGCTGGCCACGCTGGGAGTGCTCGAGCGAGAGAGCCTGGTCGAGCGCGCCGAGCGCATGGGCGCGCTGCTGCTCGAGCTGACCGAGCCGCTGGTGGAGCGCTTCGAGGTCGTCAGGCAGGTGCGGGGGCTGGGGTTGATGTGGGCGATCGAATTCGGACCGCCCGCTGGTGCGAGCGCGCGCAAGCTGTGGGAGGCGGTCGAGCGCCGCCAGCCGGGCCTGTTCTCGCAGCTGGTTGCGGTGCCGCTGTTCCACGAGCACAGGATCCTCTGCCAGGTGGCGGGGCATCACATGAATGTGATCAAGGCGCTGCCCGCGCTCATGATCGAAGAGGCGGAGCTGAGGCGCTTTGCGGCGGCGCTCGAGCAGACGATCGCGGCCGCCGAGCGCTACCCGTCGGCGCTGGCGCGCTTTGGTTTGCGCGCCGGTCTCAGGACCGCGCGCGTTCGTCGCTAGCCTCTCCGGTTCGTGCTCACACCTAGAGATGACATCCGCAACGTCGCCATCGTCGCCCACGTCGACCACGGCAAGACCACGTTGGTCGACGCCATGCTGTGGCAGTCGGGCGCGTTCCGCGTGGGCCAGGACGTGGCTACGCGGGTGCTCGACTCGATGGACCTCGAGCGTGAGAAGGGCATCACGATCCTCGCCAAGAACACCTCGCTTCGCTACAGGGACGTCAAGCTGAACATCATCGACACGCCAGGGCACGCGGACTTCGGCGGCGAGGTGGAGCGTGGGCTGACGATGGTCGACGGCGTGCTCCTGCTCGTGGACGCCTCCGAGGGCCCACTGCCGCAGACGCGGTTCGTGCTGCGCAAGGCGCTAGAGGCGAGGCTGCCGGTGATCCTGGTCGTCAACAAGGTAGATCGCCCGGATGCGCGCGTGGCGGAGGTGGTCGACGAGGTGTACGAGCTGTTCCTCGACCTCGACGCCGACGAGCACCAGATCGAGTTTCCGATTGTGTACTGCAACGCCAAGGCGGGCGTTGCCTCGCTGCACTACGACCCCGGGCATGCGATCGCGGAGCAGAACCTCGCGCCGCTGCTGGATCTGCTGCTCGAGCACATCCCCGCGCCGACCTACGACCCCGAGCACCCGCTGCAGGCGCTCGTGACCAATCTCGACGCATCCCCCTACGTCGGCCGTCTGGCGATCTGCCGCGTGCGCCACGGCACCATCCGCAAGGGCCAGCAGATCGCGTGGTGCCGCGCCGACGGGTCGATCCAGCGCGCGCAGGTGGCCGAGCTGTATGTCACCGACGCGCTCGAACGCGTCGACGCCCCGGAGGCTGGGCCCGGGGAGATCATCGCCGTGGCCGGGATCGCGGAGGTGACGATCGGCGAGACCCTCGCCGATCTCGCGGACCCGCGCCCGCTGCCCGTGATCACGGTCGACGAGCCCGCGATGTCGATTACGCTCGGTGTGAACACCTCGCCGCTGGCGGGCAAAGACGGCGACAAGATCACCGCCAGGCAGATCGAGGGGCGCCTCGAGCAAGAGCTCGTCGGCAACGTGTCGCTGCGGGTGCAGGACACCGAGCGTCCGGACACCCACGAGGTGCAGGGCAGGGGCGAGCTGCAACTGGCCGTGCTGGTGGAGATGATGCGCCGCGAGGGGTTCGAGCTGACGGTCGGGCAGCCCCACGTCGTCGAGCGGGAGATCGACGGCAAGCGCCATGAGCCCGTCGAGCGCCTGTCGGTGGACGTGCCGGAGCCGCACGTGGGCACCGTGACCCAGCTGTTGGCGGCGCGCAAGGGCCGCATGGAACACATGACCAACCACGGCACCGGCTGGGTACGGATGGAGTACCTCGTGCCGGCGCGGGGGCTGATCGGCTTCCGCACGGAGTTCCTCACGGAGACGCGCGGCACTGGGATCATGCATCACGTCTTCGACCGCTGGGAGCCGTGGGCGGGCGAGCTGCTGACGCGAACCACAGGAGCGCTGGTCGCCGACCGCAGCGGCTCGACCGTGAGCTACTCGCTGATGACGCTGCAGGACCGGGGCGGGTTGTTCGTGGGACCCGGCGAGGAGGTCTACGAGGGGATGATCATCGGCGAGAACTCCCGCTCGGAGGACCTCGACGTCAATCCGGTCAAGGAGAAGCACCTCACCAACATGCGCTCATCGACCTCCGACGTGCTCGTGCGCCTGGACGCCCACCGCAAGCTGACCCTCGACGAGGCGCTGGAGTTCGTGCGCGAGGACGAGGCAGTCGAGGTGACGCCCGCCTCGGTGCGCATGCGCAAGGTGGTGCTGCCGAAGGTGGAGCGACTGAAGGCCGTGCGAATGGCACGCAAATGAGCACTCCCTGCTGGATGCGGGACGGGTATTGCCCCCCGCCGGCACGCGGCCGCCGGCGCCGCCCCCGGCTGCCCGTGACTGTAGGGTACCGCCGATGATCCAACCGACGAGAGCCTCGCTCACCACCAAGATCGCCCTATGTGTCGCGTCCCTGGCCTGCGCGTTCCTGCTCCCGGCCGCCGTTGCCGCGGCCGCCGAAAGCACCATTACGTATCAGAAGGAGAGCCTCAAGGAATACGAACAGCAGCTCGCCGGCGCCCAGATCCAGTCCGTGACGATCAACAAGCGGGTGCGATCGCTGCGCATCACCCTCAAGGACGGTCGCTACGTGCTCGCCAAATATGCCCCTCACGAGGAGCCCAAGATCGCGGCGGCACTGCAGGCGAAGGGCGTGTCGGTAACGGTTCTGCAACCCGCGGAAGTCGCGAAAGAAGCCAGCGCCAAACCCGTCCATCACAAACTCCGTTACATCGCCGGCGGGATCCTGGTGGTCGTGGTCGTTGTCGTGGGGGTCGTCCTCTACATCGATCGCAAACGCAAACGCGCGATGGAATAGACGGGCCCGGGGGGCATCATCCCCGCCGTGGACGCCTGCGAGATAGCCGTACGGGTACAGGCGCGGGCGCGGGCAAACGAGATCGTGGGCGAGCGCGACGGTGTGCTGGTCGTGCGGGTGACCGCGCCGCCGGTGGACGGACGCGCCAACGACGCCCTCTGCCGACTGATCGCCAAGCGCGCGCGGGTCGGAGTGCAGCGGGTCTCGGTCGTGCGGGGGGCGGGCGCTCGCGAGAAGGTCGTTCGGGTGCTGGCGATCGATCCCGAGGAGCTGCACGAGGCGCTCGCGGCGCCAACCACTGACTGAGAACGAGACTCAGTCTTATGATAGGTTTGGATCGCAAGCTGCGACCAACCGCGCCACGAGAGGAGTCCGCGACCGATGAAGCACCCTCGTCTGAGCAGGCGCGCGCCCGCCGCTGCGGCGGCGATCCTGGGCGCGCTCGCCGCGGGTTGTGGCGGCGGCGGCACAGGCATCACCGCGGGCGGGGCGATCGTGGCGGTTGGCGCTGAGAACCAGTACGCCAACGTGATCGAACAGGTCGGCGGCTCCTACGTGAAGGTGACCGCGATCGAGAGCAACCCCAACACCGATCCGCACAGCTTCGAGGCCAGCCCGAGCGTGGCCGAGGTCGTGGCTGCGGCGCGGCTGGTCGTGCAGAACGGCGTCGGCTACGACACGTATATGGAACGGATCGAGTCGGCCTCGCCGAGCTCCTCGCGCAGGGTCATCGACGTGCAGAAGCTGCTCGGGCTGCCGGACTCCACGCCCAACCCGCACCTCTGGTACAAGCCGCAGACGATGCCCGCGGTGGCGAACGCGATCGCCACCGAGCTGTCGGCGTTGCAGCCGGCGCACGCGGTCTACTTCCACGCGCGGGCGGCCTCCTTCGAGGCGTCGTTGACGCCGTGGTATGAGGCGCTGAAGCAGTTCGCCGCCGAATATCCGCACACGCCGGTGGCGACCACGGAGCCGGTCGGCGACTACATGCTGGAAGCGGCCGGGACGCGAAATCTGACCCCGTTCGGGCTGCAGGCGGACATCATGAACGGCGTCGATCCGGCGCCCCAGGACGTGACGTTGCAGAACGGCCTGCTCGCCAACGGCAGCGTGAAGGTGCTCCTCTACAACCAGCAGGTGACCGACTCGCTCACGCAGTCGTTCCTGGAAGCAGCCAGACGGGCCGGCGTGCCCGTGGTGGGCGTGTACGAGACGATGCCCACGCCCGGCTACGACTATCAATCGTGGATGCTCGCTGAGGTGCACGCGCTGCGCAGGGCGCTCGCCGAAAAGGTCTCCACGCAGGAGCTGTGATGGGCCGCGGCGAGGAGATCGGCGGCGCTGAGGAGATCCTCTCGGTACAGGGGATCAGCGTGCGGCTGTCCGGGCGAGATGTGCTGAGGGAGGTCAGCTTCGGCATCCGTCCGGGCGAGTTCACGGGACTGATCGGATCGAACGGCGCCGGCAAGACGACGCTGTTCAGGGTGATCCTCGGCCTGCAGTCCGCGAGCGCCGGGCGGGTGCTGCTCGACGGTCGCCCACGCTCGCATCGCAACCCGCTGATCGGCTACGTCCCGCAGAAGTTCCTGCTCGACCCGGACATGCCGCTGCGCGCGCGCGACCTCGTGGGCCTCGGCCTCGACGCGCACCGTCTGGGCATCCCGCTGCCATCCCGCGCCCGCAGGGCGCTCATCAATCAAATGCTGGAGGCGGTCGACGCCACGCGCTTCGCCGACGCGCGCGTCGGGCTGCTCTCGGGCGGCGAGCAACAGCGGGTGTTGATCGCCCACGCGCTGATCGGCCGCCCGAAGCTGCTGCTGCTCGACGAGCCGCTGGCCAACCTCGACCTGCGCGCCGGCCAAGAGGTCGTCGCGTTGCTCGCGCGGATCGCCAAGGAGCACGAGATCGCGGTGCTGATCAGCGCACACGAGATGAACCCGCTGCTGCCGGTGATAGATCGCATCGTCTACATCGCCGGCGGACGCGCGGCGAGCGGCACCACCGAGCAGGTCGTGCGCGCTGATGTGCTGAGCGAGCTGTACGGCAGTCACGTCGACGTCCTGAACGTGCATGGCCGCGTGCTGGTCGTGGCGGGAGCAGGCGATGACGCCGATCTGCATGGGCACGAGGCGTCGCTCCCTGGCCTGGAGATCGTCTCGTGAGCGCGGTGCTGGCGTCGGCAATCGAGCCGGGGTTCTTCGCCAGTGAAGACGTGCGTGTGGCGCTCGTGGTGGGCATGGTCGTAGCGATCGTGTCGGGGACTGTCGGGGTGTTCACGGTGATGCGCGGGCAGTCCTTCGCGGGCGAGGCGCTCGGCGACATCGGTGCGACCGGCGGCTCGGCGGCGTTCCTGGTCGGCGCCCAAGCGAGCCCTTTGTGGGGCTTCGTGGCGATCGACGTCCTCGCCGCCGCTGTGATGGAGCTGATCGGCATCCAGCGCCCGCGTGGGCGCGACCTGGCGACGGGCATCGTGCTCGGGGCCTTTCTCGGGCTGGCGGCGCTGCTGCTGTACCTCGACACCACCTTCCACAACACCACCGGCGCGGCCAACACGATCCTGTTCGGCTCGGTGTTCACGGTCGCCCGCTCGCAGATTCCCGCGATCGTGGCGCTGAGCGTGGCCGCGCTGGCGATCGTGGCGATGCTCTACCGGCCGCTGTTGCTCAGCTCCGTCAGCGCCGAGATGGCCGCGGCGCGGGGGATTCAGGTACGCCTGGTCGGCGCGCTCTACCTGCTGGCGCTGGCCCTTGCGGTGGCGCTGGCGGCGATGACGATCGGCACGATCCTCAGCACCGCGCTGCTCGTCGGTCCCGCCGCCACCGCTCTGCGCCTGACCAGGCGACCGGGCATCGCGATCGCCGTGGCGGGCGTGATCGGCGTTGGCGCGATGTGGCTGGGCATAGTCCTGGCCTACGACAGCTTCTACTGGCCGCCGAAGGAAACGGGCTGGCCGGTGAGCTTCTTCGTCGTGACGTTGATCTTCCTGGCCTATCTGCTCGCGGGCGTGCCCGAGCGGCGGCGACGCGCGCGGGCGTGACGGATGTTCTCGGGCTTCATGATCAACGCCTGGACCGTGGCGAGCATCGTCGCCGTCGTCGCCGGTCTGGTCGGCTTCTTCACCGTCCTGCGCGGCTCGGCGTTCGTCGCGCACGCGGTGCCCAACGGCTCGTTCGCAGGCGCCGCCGGGGCGAGTCTGATCGGGGTCAACGTGCTCGTCGGCCTGGGCGTGTTCTCCCTGTGCGGGGCGCTCGGCATCGGCTTGCTCGGCAGGCGTGGGCGCCACGACGTGGTCACGGCGCTCGCGCTGGTAGTGATGCTCGCGCTCGGCTCGTTGTTCCTGAGCTTCAGCGTCGAGTACGCGCCAGAGACCTACTCGCTGCTGTTCGGCGAGGTGCTCGGCATCTCGAGCAACCAGGTAGCGCCGACGGCGGCGCTGGCGGCCATATGCGTGGTGGCGATCGCGCTTCTGTACCGCCCGCTTCTGCTGTCCTCGGTGCTGGCGGAGCTCGGCGAGGCGCGCGGCGTGAGCAGCTTCAGGATGGAGCTGTGCTTTCTGACGGTGCTCGCGCTGGCGAGCACGATGACCGTGCCCGTCGTCGGCACGCTGCTGATCTTCAGCCTGATGATCGGCGCTCCGGCCGCCGCGCGGTCGTTCACGGACAGACCGCTGGCGGCGATGGCCCTGTCGGTGGTGATCGCGCTGATCACGGTGTGGAGCGCGGTCGCCGCCTCCTACGTGACCAACTACCCCGTCGGATTCTTCGTCGGCACCGTCAGCGCAGCCGCGTACGCGCTCGGGCGCGGCTGGGCAGCGCTGCGTGGGAGCCGCGCGAGGCCGCGGCGTGGACCGCAGCCGCAGGCCGGCCGCGCGACGCCTCTACCATCGTGAGATGAGCGCTGACGCCGTACACGCCGCGGACGGAGCTGGCGAGTGGGTCGAGCGCGCCGAGCTCGCGCTCGCCACCGCGGGGCGCAAGCGCGGCGGCGCCAGGCGCGCGCTGCTGGAGCTGCTCGCCGGGCAGGAGTGCGCCTTGACCGCGCTCGAGATCGAGGACGCGCTGTGCGCGCGCGGGGCGCGCCGGCGTGTGAGCAGGGCGAGCGTGTACAGGATCCTCGACGAGCTGGAGGCGCTGAGGCTCGTCCAGCGCGTCGAGACCGGCCAGGCGATGGTTCGCTACGAGCGCGTGTGCGAGCACGAACAGCACCACCACCATCTCGTGTGCGACAGGTGCGGCATCGTGATGCCGTTCTCCGACGAAGGCCTCGAGCGCGCGATCGACAGGCTCAGCGAGCGGGTCCCGCTGGCGGTGTCCGAGCACGAGATCGTGTTGCATGGGTCGTGTAGAGACTGCGCCGCGTGAGGCCGGCGCGCCCGGCACGACCGGCTCGTGCGACCGACCTCGGGCGCGGGCGGCCCTCGAGGTAGGTGACGACGCAGCCCAGCGCGAACACCGCCACGACAAGCAGGACCGGGCCGGAGTCCTCGACGAGGGCGCCCACGACGCCCGCCGCGAGACCACCGGAGAGCGCCGCGAGCCACGCCGGGTCTCCGTCGACCGGAGCGAGCAGGCGCTCGCGCCGGCGCACCGCGAACGCGGCGTACACGAGCGCGAGCGCCGTCGCCACGGGCATGACGTGGTCGTGCAGCTCATCCCACGCGGCGCCGTAGCGGCGGACGATCAGGTCGCGCAACTCGCCCGCTGAGCGCGCGTGCAGCACGCTGGCGGTGAAGTGGCCTGTGCCGTGGGCGCTGGCGAGGTCGAGCGCTGCGAGCGCCACGAGGGCCACGACGGGGCTGATCAGCACGATCAGCGCGCGCTCGCGCGTGACGGCGCCCGGTAGCAGCATCACGCCCGCAACCGCGAATCCGAAGCTCACGAGGATCACGCCGCCGACACCGGCGCCGATCCTGGCGGAGCCCTCCACCGCCGCGAGCACCAAGCCGGCGCCCGCCATCGCCGCTGCCGCTCGACGGCTGCGCACGGCGGGGTACAGCGCGGCGGCGACGGCCGCGAGCACGAGCACGGCCAGTCCGGACTTCAGCTCGTTGCCGATGCCGTAGAAGCGCGCGCCGAGAATCGGGTTCGGCCCGAGCAGCGAGCGCACCAGCAGCTGCGTGCCCGCCAGCGCGTCCACGGTTAGCGCGATGATCGCCACGATCGCGGGGGCCAGCACGGCGCGAGGCCAAGCCACGAGCGCGTCGGTGAGCGCGCCGAGCCCGAGACAGACGAGCGTGATCGTGGCGTACTCGACGGGCGCGCTCGGCTCGAGCGCCGCCGGGGCCAGCACAGCGACGGGCGCCCACAGCACGCCGAGTGCGCCCGTGCGCATCGCCCATGCGCGCGAGCGTCCCCACGGCGCCGTCGCCGCCAGCAGCAGCGCCCACGCGCTCAGCAGGCATCCGAGCGCGGTCAGCCGCCGCCCGCCGATGACGCGCAGCCGCGCCATCAGGCCACGCAATCCAGCGGAGCGCAGCGGACCGTCGGTCTCGATCGGCTTGCCGCGGACATCGGCCGGGATCGCGGCGCCGATCTGTCTGAGGATCGTGGGCGCGAGGTCGACCGCGGCGATCAACCCGCGCTGATTGGTCGTCGGCGAGGTGAGCTCCGTGCCGCCGCCGCCCGCAAGCCCGCCCACGGCCGTCCACAGCAACTCGCCACCGCGCGCGTCCGGGACGCGCTGCACGACGATCAGGAGCTCTGCCGCTGTGCGGCCGGCGCTCAGTGCAAGCAGGTCGCTGCGGCCTTCGGCGCCCCCCGGCAGATCGACCACGACCAGCCGCCTGCTGCGCGCCGCCCCGTCCACGCGCCGCAGCAGCGTGGTCGCCGGTCCCAGCGACAGCGTCGCGATGCGCCCGCTCGGGTCGGCCGCGGCGACGCCGTCCACGTCCTCGCTCGCGGCGATCCCGACGTAGCCGGCCCCGCCCGGGATCTCGCCGGCCAGCAGCCCTGGCTGCAGGAGCTGGGGCGCCGCTTCGGCGCGTCTGCGCGCCGCCCGCCAGCCGCCGACGACGGCTCCGGTGCCGGACGGTATGAGCGAGAGCTCCGGCGCGCTGGCCGTGGAATAGGCCGAGGATGCCACGCGCGCGCCCTGGGTGATGTCGAGCAGGAGCTGCGCGGTCGAGTACCGGCCCTGCGTGGCCGACATGATCCCGACGGACAGGCCGCTGACGCCGGCGAGCGTCGACTCGCCGGCCGGCACGAACACGAGCAGCGCGGAGCCCCGCGCGTCGGTGGCGCCCGACACCGGACCGGCCGCTCCGGCGCCCGGCGGCCAGGCGCCGAGCGCCGGAGCGCATAGCAGGGTCAGAGCGGCCCCCCGTCGGAGCCAGCTCAGACGTCAGCTCCCTCTGTCGCGACTCCCGGGCGCGCGCGGCCGGCGCCCACGGGAGGCGTGGCTCCCGCGTGCCCATCCCCTACGGCGGGCTGAGCCGGCAGCGATGTGCCCTCGATGTTCAGCCGCGGCAGCACTCTTCCGAGCGATGCCGGGATCTGCCAGGTGGCCTTGCCGATGATGTGCAGCGTCGCCGGAAGCAGCAGGCAGCGCACGACCAGCGCGTCGAGGAACACTGCGCTGGCGAGGCTCAAGCCGAACTCCTTGATGATGCGCTCTTCACCGAGCATGAACGACAGGAACACGCACACCATGATCGCCGCGGCCGCGGTGACCACGCGCCCCGTCAGCGCCAGGCCCTCGGCGACCGCGCGCGAGTGTTCGCGCGTCTGCGTCCAGCGCTCGTGCATGCGCGAGATCAGGAACACCTCGTAGTCCATCGAGAGCCCGAACACGATCGCGAACAGCATCACTGGGATGAACGACTCGATCGGACCCGGCTGCACGCCGAACAGACCTCCCAACCACCCCCACTGGAAGATCACCACGATCACGCCCAGCGATGCGCCGATGCTCAGCAGGTTCATGACGGCGGCCTGCAGCGGGATCACGAGCGAGCGGAAGACGATCAGCAGCAGCAGCGCCGACAGCAGCACGACGACGCCGATGAACAGCGGCAGCTTGTGCCCGAGCGTGGTCGCGAAGTCGACCGCACCGGCGGTCACGCCGCCGACGTACACGGCCATGCCCGTGTGCGCCGCGACGGGCGGGATCACGCTGTGGCGCAGGCGCGAGACCAGTTGCGTGGTCGCGTAGGCCTGTGGCGAGGAGCGCGGGTAGACGGTGATGGTCGCGACGTCGCCCGCCGGGTTGACTTTCGCCGGTGCAGCGGCGACCACGCCGGGCGTCGCTGCGATCGCCGCGCGCAGTTGTTCGGCGGCTTCGCGCTTGCGGTTGGGTACCTTCGCGACGACCAGCAGCGGTCCGTTGAAGCCTTCCCCGAAGCCCTGCGCGAGCAGCTCGTAGGCGCGGTGCGTGGTCTGGCTCGCCGGGTCGTTGGACGCGTCGCTGGAGCCGAGTCGCAGCGCCATCGCGGGGGCGGCGATCAGCAGCATCGTCAACGTCGATACGGCCGCGATCGTCCGCGGGCGGCGCTGCACGAAGGCGCTCCAGCGAAGCCATGCGGGGCTGGCCGGCGGCGGACCAGCCGGGAGCGCGGATGCGCTCGAGACCACCGTCTCCTGCGCGAGCCCGGCGACGCGGGCACGGGCACGGGCGCGGGCGCGACGTCCGCCGACCGCGACGCGGGCTCCCGCCATCGTCAGCAGCGCGGGCAGCAGCGTCAACGAGGCGAGCATCACCAGCAGCACGCCGATCGACGCAGAGATCGCCACGCCGTAGAGGAAGTCGACGCCCAGCAGCATCATGCCCAGCAACGCGATCACGACGGTCGAGCCGGCGAACAGGACCGCGCGTCCGGCCGTGTCGATCGCCTGCACGACCGCTGCGCGCGCGTCTTCGAAGGTCGGCCCGGGGGTCGCGTAGGCCTCGCGGAAGCGCGTGAGGATGAACAGCGCGTAGTCGATCCCGACGCCGAGCCCGATCATGGCCGCGAGCTCGGACGAGAAGTTGGGGGTATCGACGACGTGTGTGAACAGCGCGATCACCCCGAGGCCGGTGCCGAGGCCGAACAGCGCGGTCACGATCGGGAGCCCCATCGCGAGCAGCGAGCCGAACGTCAGCAAGAGGATCACGATCGCCGCCAGCAGCCCAACCACCGTGGAGATGCCAAAGCCGGCCTGCTCGGTGGCCTCGATCGCCTGTCCGCCGAGCTCCACCTGGAGCGGATCCCGCCCGCCCCGCGCGGCTGCGCGCGCCACCTGCACGACGCGTTCGGGCGCGCTCGTGGGCAGCAGGTTGGCTTTCTCGTCGAATACCACCGTCGCAAATGCGATCTTGCCGTCGGCCGATATCGCCTTGCCGGCCGACGCGGGCGCGTAGGGGCTGATCACGCTCGTGACGTGCGGGAGCCGCGCGACCTGCGCGAACATGGCGCTCATGCGGGCGCGCGTGGCGGGGTCGAGCACGCTGCCGGAGCTGACCTTGTAGACGATCGTGTCGCGGTCGCCCGCCTGGGCGGGGAAGCTCCGCTGCAGCAGGTCCGCCGCCCGCTGCGCGTCGGAGTTCGGCAGCGTGAAGTTGTTGGAGTAGCTCGTACCGGCCGACTGCGCCAGCGCGTTGACCCCGAGCAGCAGGACCAGCCACCCGAGCACGACGTACTTGCGATGCGTGGTCGACCAGCGAGCGAGCTTGAGCACGGCGGACTCCAGACGGTCGGTGGGACGGGGCTTCAGTGGCGGGGGCTCAGCTGAAGGGTAGCCCTCGATGGACGGGCTCAGAGCATGGTAGCCGCCCGCTCAGTTGACGCTCGGATCCAGCGGCATGCGGGCGATCAGCGCGTAGCTGCCACCCTTGCGGGTGAGCACCGCGCTCCACAGCTGCTCGGGCAGGTCGGTGAAGACGTCCTCGGGTTCGGCGGCGTGCGCGATCCAGTCACCGCCCGCGATCTCCGCGTCGAGCTGTCCCTGTCCCCAGCCGGCGTGTCCCGCGAACACGCGCCGGCGCGCCGTGGCCTCGGCCAGCTCCCCGATATCGGCATCTGGCGCGGGGAAGCCGATGCGGCCGAAGATCAGCAGGCCGGCCGGGGTGGGGTCGAGGAACTCGGCCACGAATACGATCGAGGTCGGCTGCACCGGGCCGCCGACGTAGACCGGCTCGAGCGCGCCCACCGCGTCCTGGAGCTGCGGCACCGCCTCGCCCACCGTTACGGTCGACGGTCGGTTGAGCACCACGCCGATCGCTCCATCCTCGCTGTGCGCGCCGATCAGCACCACCGCCCGCGCGAAGTTGGGGTCCAGCAGCGACGGGGAGGCAAGCAGCAGCTGGCCTGCGAGCGAGTCCGCGATCACCTGACCGAGGCTACCGCGCTGAGAAGATCTCGAGCGAGCCGCTGAGCTGATGGTCGTTGGCGTTGCCCTCGGGCTCGACGACGTGTCCGTCGACCACGATCGGGCTGTTCCAGTGGCCGGGCTCGCCACCCAGCGTCACGATCGCCTGCGGCGAGCCGGGCCGGTAGACGTTGATCCCGCCGGCGGACGGGTCGTAGACATACAACAGGCCTCCCGCCATCACCGGGCTGGTGCCAGGGGTGGCGTTCTCCCACGCCCGGTACAGCCGCCCGCCGCGCAGGACGTAGGCCGCGGTTCCGTTTTCGTCGGCCACGAACGCGGTCGTGCGCCCACCTCGCCGCCAGACGGCCGGCGCCGTGAACAGCTCGCCGCCGCCGGGGATCGAGAGCCGCTGGAGTTCCCCGCCGAGCGGATGCGGTTGCGCGCGCGCGCCGGAAGGCGGGTGCCCATCCATGCGCGAGAGCGCCAGCAGCCGCATGATCCCGTCCTTGCCCGCCAGCACGATGCGGTCCTCGCCCAGCAGCGCTGGGGCGCTCGAGCCGAGGTCGGTGTCGCTCGTGTTGAGCTGTTCCTGGTCGGTCGGCGTGAAGGATTGGCGCACGCCCAGGCCGGGGAAGGTGAGCTCGAGCACGCTGTCCCCGAAGTCCGTGCTGCCGTTCCACGGGCCGTTGCCCGTGTCGATCAGGAGGCGTCCGCCCCCCGGCTCGACCACGGGTCCGCCGCGCGAGAGGATCGCCGAGTCGCTGGCCTGGCAGGTGCTTGGGACCTGCAGTTCGCGGCGGTTAGCGCAGAGCGTGTTGAAGACCCTCACCAGGCGGCCGCTGGCGCGGTCGATCAGGACCACGTGCCCCTGGTATGGAGGGGTGTCGCCGAAGTAGCCGCTGGTTGCCGCCACGATGTCCGGACCGTCGATGTTGAGCGCCGCGCCGAGCTTCTCATGCGTGGCGTCGCGCGTGATCTTCACCGGCCAGGCGCCTGCGCGGGCCTCGCTGCCGTCGGCCAGCGAGAGCTTGTGGATCAGCCCGTTTGGGGAGGTCGCGTACACCGACAGCCGATCCGGGTCGGCCAGGGGGCTGGCCGTCGTGATCTGCGAGCTGCCCGCCCACAGGCCGAAGCCGGATGGCGTGAACGTCCACAGGATCTTGCCGCTGCCGGCGTCGATCGCCATCGTCCTGCCGTAGGTGGTCGTGACCACGATCACGTTGTGAGCGGCGCCGTCGACGGACACGCCGTGCAGATAGATCGGCGAGGAGTCGACGGTCCCCGCCAGCGCCACCGTGAGGCGGCGCAAATGCGCGACGTTCGCGCTCGTGATGCCGGTCGCGTCTTCGCTGACGTCGCTGCGCTGCGGATCGAGCCCGAACTCGGTCCAATCGAGCAGCTGTGTCGCGGACGCGCGCGCCGCGGGCGGAATCGCGGTGGCGCTCGCGGTCGGGGTGGAAACGTCCGCGGGAGCGGCGCTTCCGCAGGCGCCGATCAGCACGCAGGCTGCCGCGCCGAGACCCAGCCGCGTGAGGTGGGCGGTACCCATGCGTCAGGTTCTGGTGTCCACTACGGCGAGCTCCAACGCGATCAGCTGTCTTGCACGGGCGTCCTGTCCAGAAACGTCCACGAACGGCGCGAAGCGCTGTATCCTATTGCGCTCCGGTGCCGGATTATGTGTTTGTGCCCCCTAACGGAGTAGCGGGAGAAGCGCGCAGATGATCGACGCAGCCCCTGCTACGGCGGCCTATGGTGGCCGCCGCAGCGATCGAGTCGTGTTTGCAAGCGTGTTCGCGGCGCTTGTCGTCGTGTTGGCGATGCTCGCGGCCGCGCCTGCCGATGCCTCGACCACATTCGCGTGGGGGGAAAACAAACTCGATCAGCTCGGCACGAGCGCAATCGGACAGTCCGACACGCCGCTGACCGTCAACGGTCTCACCAAGGTGACGGCTGTATCGGCCGGTGGACGCCAGAGCCTTGCGCTGCTCAGCGGTGGCACGGTCGAGGCGTGGGGCGACGGCGGCAATGGCGAGCTCGGCAACGGCAAACACGAGAAAAAGACCGCGACGCCCGTGGCGGTCAGTGGCCTCACCGAAGTGAGCGCGATCTCCGCCGGACACAAATCCAGCCTCGCCCTCATGAAGAACGGCACCGTCTGGTCATGGGGGGGCAACGAATACGGCAAGCTCGGGGTTGGCCGGCCGAACAGCAACGAAAGCAGCGATGTGCCGCTCCAAGTCAAGGGCATCACCGAAGCCACGGCGATCTCCGCTGGGTTCTACTACGCGCTCGCTCTGCTAAAGAACGGCACGGTCATGGCCTGGGGCAACGGCCTGTACGGCAACTTCGGAAACGGCACGACCAACAGCAGCGACGAACCGGTACCCGTCACCGGGCTCACAAACGTCGTGGCGATCGGCGCCGGGGAGATCGACAGCATCGCGCTGCTCAGCAACGGAACGGTCGTCTCATTCGGCGGCAACGAATACGGCCAGCTGGGGCTCGGCAAGGGCAACAAGAGAACCGACACGCCCCAGCCGGTCGAGGGTCTCAGCGAAGTCGTCGCGATCTCCGCCGGAGCTTTCTTCAACCTCGCGCTGCTCAAAAACGGGACCGTCATGGCCTGGGGCTATAACCATTCGGGTCAGCTCGGAAACGGGACCGCCAACACGGGCGTCAACGGCGTGCCCGGCCCGGTGAGCGGTCTCAGCGAAGTCGTCGCGATCTCGGCGTCAGTGGGCAGCCAGAACCGAGCTCGCACGAGCGAGCACAGCATGGCGCTGCTGAGGAACGGCACGGTGATGGCGTGGGGCGGCAACGAATTCGGCCAGCTCGGGGTCGGCAACGCCGAAACCGCCCTGACGCCTCAGCCGGTGGTCGGCCTCGGCGAAATCGTCGGCATCTCCGCCGGCGGCTTCCACAGCCTCGCCGTCAGCTGACCCTGCCGCGCGTGAGCGCTGGGCGCATCCGCTAGGGTGGCGGCGATGGCGAAGACCCCGCAGGTCGGCGAGCAGGCCCCCGACTTCGAGCTCGCGGGCACCGACGGCCCGTTCCGGCTCTCCGAGCACCGCGGCGAGCGCGTCGTGCTGCTGTTCTACCCGGGGGACAACACGCCCGTGTGTAGAAGGCAATTCTGCTCCTACCGCGATCGCGCGGATGACTTCGCGGCGCTTGATGCGACGGCGGTCGGCATCTCCGCGCAGGATCTAGACTCCCACCAGGGCTTCATCGAGAAGAACAGCCTTACGGTCCCGCTGCTGGCCGACGTCGATAAAGCCGTGGGGAAGGCGTACAGTGCCAGCGGCAAGCGTGCCGTCATCGTGATCGATGAGCAGGGCGTGGTGCGCCACCGCCACGACCATCTACTCGGGCTGGACTATCAGTCGGTAGACGACCTCAAAGCGGCGCTGGACGAGCTTCCCGCGCCCGCGGCCAGCTAGCAAGGCAGATTTGCTCAGATGACGGCGCCCACCGCTGTGGCCTCGGGCTCACCGGAGGGCCGCTCGGCGCTCGCGCGCGCGGCGTACAGCTCCGCGAGCTCGAGCTGAAGGCTGCGCGGCTGTTCCCCGGGCTTGGGTGAGCGCCGGCGCCAGGCGCCGTCGGCGTCGAGGTCCCAGGAGCTGAGGTTATCGGCGAAGGCGCGCTCGAGCGTGTCGAGCAGCTCGGCACGCAGCTCCTCGGACTCGATCGGCACCGCCAGCTCCACGCGATGGTCGAGGTTGCGCGGCATCAGGTCGGCCGAGGCGATATAGATCGTGTGCTGTCCGTCGCGCTCGAAGTCGTAGATGCGCGAGTGCTCGAGCAGGCGCCCGACGATCGAGACGACCCTGATGTTCTCGGATACGCCCGGCAGACCCGGCCGCAGGCAGCAGATGCCGCGGACGTTGAGGTCCACGCGCACGCCCGCCTGCGAGGCCGCGTACAGAGCGCGGATGCAGCGTCCGTCCACGAGCGAGTTCATCTTCATGGCGATCCGCGCCGGACGGCCCTCGGAGTGGGCGGCGATCGTGAGCTCGATCTGCTCGATGATGCCCTCGCGTAGGTGGTCGGGGGCCATCAGCACCTTGCGGTAGTGCAGGGGGCGTCCGTATCCGGTCAGGTAGTTGAACATGTCGGCCACGTCCGCCCCGATCTGTTCATCGGTCGTGAACAGGCCGAAGTCCGTGTACAGCCGCGCCGTGGCCGAGTGGTAGTTGCCGGTGCCGATGTGGACGTAGTTGCGCACGCCGTCGCCCTCGCGGCGTACGACCAGCACGCACTTGGCGTGGGTCTTCAGCGCCGGCTGGCCGTAGACGACGTGGACGCCTGCCTCCTCGAGCGCCTTGGCCCAGTGGATGTTCATGCGCTCGTCGAAACGCGCCTGCAGCTCCACCAACGCCACCGCCTGCTTGCCGCGCTCGGTGGCGTCGATCAGCGCCGGAACCAGCGGCGAGTCGTCGCTCGTGCGGTAGACGGTCTGCTTGATCGCCAGCACGTTCGGGTCCGCGACGGCCTGCTCGACGAAGCGCTCGACCGAGGTCGCGAAGGACACGTACGGGTGGTGGACGAGCAAGTTGCCTTCGCGCATCGCCCCCAGCACGTCCGGCCGCTCGCCCTCCCGGCGCAGCAGCCGCGGATGGGTGATCCCCGCGATCGGCTCTTCACGCAGCTCGGCGTGGCCGGGAAGTTTCACGATCTGCCACAGCGCGCCCATGTCGAGTAGACCCGCGACCGGATAGACCTCGTCGTCCTGCACACCCAGCAGGGCCGCGAGCTCCTCGCGCAGCTGCTCGGAGCCGCGGGCGCCGACCTCGACGCGAACGATCTCGCCGAAGCGCCTGCGGCGCAGCTCGTCCTCGACCGCCTGCAGCAGGTCAGCGGCGTCGTCGGAGACCTCCAGATCAGCGTCGCGGGTCACCCGGAAGACGTCGTAATCGGCGATCTCCATCCCCGGGAACAGCGCGTCGAGGTGGTGGGCGATGACATCCTCCAGCGGCACGAGCAGGGCGGGCTCGGGCGAGGGCTGCTTGAGCGTGACGAAGCGGGGCAGGATCTCCGTCGGGACCTTCACGCGCGCGAACACCGTCTGGTCGCTGATCGGGTCGCGTACGAGCACCGCAAGGCTGAGGGAGAGGTTGGAGATGTAGGGGAAAGGGCGCCCCGGCGCGACGGCCAGCGGCGTGAGGGCTGGGAAGATCGCCTTCTGGAAGTGTCTGGCCAGCTCCGCGCGCCGGTCCTCGTCGAGGTCCTCCACGCCCACCACGCGGATGTCGTGCTCGGCCAGCGCCGGGCGCAGCCTCCCTTCGAAGCAGTCGGTTAGGCGGCGGCTGTGCCCGAGCACGCGCTCGCGGATCAGCGCGATCGCCTCGGAGGGCGTGAGACCGTCCTGGCTGGGGTTCTCGACGCCGGCGTCGATCTGGTCGCGCAGACCGGCCACTCGCACCATGTAGAACTCGTCGAGGTTGGTCGTGTAGATGGCGCAGAACTTCACTCGCTCGAGCAGCGGTACGCGCTCGTCCTCAGCCAACTGGAGCACGCGGTCGTTGAAGTCGAGCCACGAGAGCTCGCGATTTAGGTACAGCGACGGGTCAACGCCGCCGTCGCTCGTGGCGCTCGCGACCGTTGAGTGGTCGTCTGGGTCGTGCTCGCGAGCTCCGTCCATAGGTCTTTCACGCTACACCCTGAGCGCTGGTTGGGAATCGCCGGTGCCGCTCAGCGCCTTGCACACGCTAGGGTGAGCCCGAGGGGAATGGCTCGTCAGCTCTGGCTACTTCGTCACGCAGACGCCGAGCCGCACGGCGCGCGCGTCGACGCCGAGCGCCGCCTGACCGAGCGAGGCGAGCAGCAAGCGCGCGCCGCCGGCGTCGCCCTTCAGCGGCTGCAGACGGTGTTCGACGCCGTGCTTTTCAGCCCGCGCGTGCGCGCGCGCCAGACGGCGGAGCTGGCGGCGGACGGGTGGAGCGAGGAGCAGCGGGCCCGGTTGGCGGTCCACGCGCCGCTCGCGGGCGGCTTCGACGCTGCGCAGGCTCTCGATGCGGTGACCGCCGCGCCAGCCGACGGCCGCGTGCTGCTGGTCGGGCACGAGCCCGATCTCTCGCGCGTCGTCGCGGAGCTCACAGGCGCGCGTGCTGATCTCAAGAAGGGGGGTCTCGCGGTGGTACGCCTAGAGGGCACCGGCGGCGAGCTCGTCGCCCTCATGCGACCCCGCGAGCTTGCCCTGATCGCGGGTATCCCACTCGGCGGGGAGTGACGAGGGCACCACGCTGGGGTCGACGACCTCCACCGACTGTGCGGCGAAGCGGTAGCCGATGCCGAAGTGCGTGTGAATGTAGCGCCAGCTCGGCGAGGCCTTCTCGAGCTTCTGGCGAAGCTTGCGCACGAACACGTCCACCGAACGGTCGCCGCGTACCATCGTGTAGCCCCACAGGCGGGAGTAGATCTCCTCGCGCTCGAGCACCCGGCCCTCGGCCGACGCGAGCAGCTCGATCAGCTCGAACTCGCGCCTGGTCAGGTCGATGCTGTGCTCGCCGACGAAGGCCTGGAAGCGATCGGAGCGGATCTCGACCTCACCGGCGCTGATCGGCTCGGCCTCCGTGCGGCTGGCGCTGCGCCGGCGGCGGCGCACGACGCTCTGCACGCGCGCGATCACTTCCTCGGGATGGCACGGCTTGGTGATCCAGTCGTCGGCCCCCAACCGCAGTCCCCGCACCCGCTGGGCCACGGTCGAGGGACCGGTGCACACGACGATGCCCAGCTCGGGCAGCGCCTCGCACAGCCGCTCCAGCCATCCCCATGCCTGCGGACCGAGCACCGCCAGGTCGACGACGAGTGCGCTCAGGCGCATCGACACGATCGCGTCGGACGGTACGGGGCTCGCAAGCACCCGATGCTCCCAGCCGAGGCGATCCAGGCGCTTGCTGAGGACCTGGATGAAGCCGCTGTCCCGATCGAGGACCGCGATGCGAAGCGAGGCCGAGGGCGAGGAGACGCCGTCGGGTGCCGCAGCCGATGCGCCCTCCCGATCTCCGGCGCTCACGCTTACGCTCATCGGGGCGCAGTCTAAGCGATCGGATCGGCGTGCGACAACCCTGCAAGCGAACGTCACAGGATCTTCACAGAAGCGCTTGGCGCTAGCCCGGCGGGCGCGACGGCGCAGGGAACTCGCGGAACAGGCCCGTGACGACGAACGCCACCTGCTCACCGATGTCGACCGCGTTGTCGCCGATCCGCTCCAGTGCGCGCGCCACGAGCGTCATGTGCATCGCCCACTCGCGCCTGTCCGGGTCGTCTCCGATCTCGATCGCCAGGCGGAAGATCTCGCGATTGAGGCGGTTGATCTCGCGATCCTGGCGCACGAGGTCTTCGGCCAGGCCGACGTCGCGCCCCGCGAACGCGGCCTTCGATTGGACCACCTCTGAGCGCGCGAACGCGCCCATCTTGGCCAGCGCTTCGAGCATCTCGCGGTGGACGGGTGGCTCGTAGCCGGAGAGCGGGATCAGCTTGGCGATGTTGACGCACTGGTCGCCCATGCGCTCGATGTGCTTGATCATGTGCAGCAGCGCTGCCACCAGGCGCAGGTCGCCGGCGACGGGCGCCTGCAGCGCCAGCAGTGACAGGATTCCCTGGTGCACCTCGAGGTAGCGCCCGTCGACGCGGTCGTCGTCGGCGATCACCATCTGCGCGAGCTCCACGTCTTGGTGGTGCAGCGCCTCGAGCACGCGGTCGAGCTGCTCGACGATCAGGTCCAGTCCGCCGAGCGCGTTGGCCTCCAGCTCGCGCAGCTGCGCCTGGAAGTGCGCGCGCCCCTGCGCGTGCGCCTCGTCGGTCGCCGCGACGGCCCCAGACCTCTCGGTTGCCGTGCCCGCGTGCGAGATCGCGGGCGGGCCCTCGCTGTCAGCCGAACTTGCCCGTGACATATTCCTCGGTTCGCGGATCGGTGGGTTTGGTGAAGATCTCCTGCGTCGGCCCGACCTCGACGAGCCTGCCGTCGAGCATAAACGCCGTGCGGTCGGCCACGCGGGCGGCCTGCTGCATGTTGTGCGTGACGATCACGATCGTCACGCGTGTCTTGAGCTGGTCGATCAGCTCCTCGATCTTCAGGGTCGCCACCGGATCCAGCGCCGAGCACGGCTCGTCCATCAGGATCACCTCCGGCTCGACCGCCAGCGAGCGCGCGATGCACAGCCGCTGCTGCTGGCCTCCGGACAGCCCGGCTCCCGGCTGATCGAGTCGGTCGGCGACCTCGCTCCACAGCCCGGCGCTGCGCAGCGCCGCCTCGACCTTCGCGCGAAGGTCGCCTCCGCGGCGCGAGCTCAGCCGCGGCCCGGCCGCGACGTTGTCGAAGATCGACATCGTCGGGAACGGGTTGGGCTTCTGGAAGACCATGCCCACCGCCCGCCGCACCGCGACGACATCGACCGAGGGGTCGTACACGTCGAGCCCCTCGAGCATCACTCTGCCCTCGGCCCGCGCGCCGGCGATCTCCTCGTGCATGCGGTTTATGCAGCGGACCATCGTCGACTTGCCGCACCCCGATGGCCCGATGATCGCCGTCACCTCGTTGGCGCGGAACTCGAGGTCGATGCCCTTGACCTGTTCAGCCTCCCCATAGAAGGCGCGCAGCTGCTCCAGCCTGACGCTCAGCGCCACCTTGGACACGATCGGCGTCGTCTCGGCGGCGACGGTGACGGACGGCGCGGCCTCGATCAGGTCGAGCGCCGACTCCTCGGTCGGACGGATGTCATGCAAGGCGACTCCTTCGCGCGATCAGACGGGCGACGAGGTTGAGTATCAGGATCATCGTGACCAGCGCGAGCGCCGCTCCCCAGGCTCGTTCGACCACAGCTGTGGTTGGTGAGGTGACGTCGTTGTAGATTTGCACAGGCAGCGAGTTCATGAACTGGCCCAGGTTGAAGTTGGTGTTGTGCGTGTAGGCCGCGGTGAACAGCAGGGGCGCGGTCTCCCCGGCAGCGCGGGCAACCGCCAGCAGCATGCCGGTGAGCAGCCCGGGCAGCGCGGTGGGTAGGACGATGCTGAAGATCATCCGCCAGCGCGGCGCGCCGAGTGCCAGCGCCGACTCGCGCAGCATCGAGGGGACCAGCAGCAGGATCACCTCGGCCGAGCGGATGACGACCGGGAGCATCAGCAGCGAGAGCGCGATCGAGCCCTTGTAGCCGGCGTAGGAGCTGCCGGTGCCGACGATCAGCACGATGTAGACGAACAGCCCGAAGATGATCGACGGGACGCCGGTGAGCACGTCGACGAAGAACCGGACCACCTGCGCGAACCAGCTGCTCCGGCCGTACTCGACCAGCCAGATCGCGACGCCGATCCCGATCGGGATCGAGATCGCGGAGGCGAGCGCGACCATCTCGATCGTTCCCAGGATCGCGCTCTGGATGCCGCCGATGCTCGAGCTTTTGAAGAATGTGTTGCCGGTCGGGTCGGTCGTGAAGAAGCTCCAGCTCCAGGAGCTAAGGCCCTCGCGCAGGAGGTAGTACATGATCAAGGCGAGGGGTAGGAGCGCGATCAGCGTCGCGATCAGGATCGCTCGACGTGCGATCGTGTCCCGGCGCCTGCGCGTCGGACTAACCGCGAAGCGGGCGAGCGGATCGGCGGATGGCGCGTTTGTGCTCATGCGCCGGCCGCGGCGTCGGCCAACATGCCGCCCGCGCCTCCCTGCTCGACCGGTCGCGCCTCGGACTTCCCCGCGCGGGCGGCCCTGATGACCAGCAGGCGCGCGACCGCGTTGACCAGCAGGGTCAGCACGAACAGGACCAGGCCGGCCGCGAACAGCGCCGAGCGGTGCAGACCCTGGGCCTCGCCGAACTCGTTGGCGATCACCGCCGCGAGGCTGTAGCCCTGGTCGAACAGGTGGCTTGGCATCTGGGGAGCGTCGCCGATCAGAATCGTGACGGCGATCGTCTCGCCGATCGCCCGGCCGAGGCCGAGCATCGCCCCGCCGACGATGCCCGAGCGGCAGTAGGGCAGGACGGCGATGCGGATCATCTCCCACCGCGTTGCGCCCAACCCCAGCGCCGCCTCCTTGTGGTCGGCAGGCACGGTGCTCATCACCTCGCGGCTGATCGCGCTCACGATCGGCAGGATCATGATCGCCAGGACGAGTCCCGCGATGAAGATGTTGGGGATCGTCACAAGGCCGCCGCCGATGAACGGGATGAACGACAGGCGGTCGGCCACCCACTGCTCGGCCGGCTGCAGTTTGGGAGCAAGGAAGAAGATGCCCCACAGGCCGTACACGACCGAGGGCACGGCGGCCAGCAGCTCGACCAGGACCGTCAGCGGAGCGCGCAGGCGCGGCGGGCACAGCTCGGTCGCGTAGACGGCGGTGGCGACGGCCACCGGCACGCCGATCAGCAGCGCCAGCGCGGAGGTGATGAGCGTTCCGATCAGCAGCGGCAGGGCGCCGAAGTGTTCCGCGCTCACGTTCCAGTCGTTGCCGAACACGAAGCCCAGCACGCCTTCCTTGGCGAAGGCTGGTCTGGATTCGCCGAACAGGCGAATGAAGAAGTAGACGATCAGCGCCAGGATCAGCGCCGCCAGGACGGTTAGCCCGTACTTGAGCGCGCGGTCGGGTAGGCGCGCGAGCGGTGACCGCGCGAGCGTTGCGCGGTCACCGCCTGGTATCGAGGTTGCCTCCACGGCCGTCCGCTAGCGAATCCGTGGCGGCGGCGTCACGCTCATCAGCCTCCGAGCGAGGCGCCGTTGCACTGCAGGCCCGCGACCGCTTCCTTGGACTTGGGCAGGATCGCGGCGGGTAGCGCCGCGTAGTCGGCCTTGGAGAGGATCGCCTGCCCTTCCCCGAGGCCGTAGTCGAGGAACTTCACGACGCCCTTGGCGGCCGCTTCGCCACCCGGGGTGCCCGCCTTGCAGAGGTCCTTGTTGACGATGATGAACGTCTGCGAGGTGATCGGATAGGCACTGGGCGCCGGGGAGTTGATGACTTTGATGCCGAGGTTCGCAGGCACCGTCACACCTTCGCCGGCGGCGCTCGTCGAGGCCAGCGTCGGCGCGACGAAGTTCCCGGCCTTGTTCTTTACCGCCGCGACCGTAAAGCTGTGCGTAAGCGCGTACGCCTGCTCGACATACCCGACGGCCCCCGCCGTCTGCTGCACCGCGCCGGCCACGCCCGCGTTGCCCTTGCCCCCCGTGCCCGTCTGCCACTGCACCGTCTTGCCTTCGCCGACCTTGCTCTTCCATTCGGGGTCGACCTCGGCGAGGAAGCTCGTGAATCCGGAGGTCGTGCCCGAGGAGTCCGAGCGGTGGATCACGGTGATCGCCGTGCTCGGCAGGTTGACCCCCGGGTTCAGCGCCTTGATTTCAGGTGCGTTCCAAACTTTGATCTTGCCGAGGAAGATGTTGGCGACCGTCTTGCCTTCTAGCTTGAGACCCGTCGCCACGCCGGGGACGTTGTAGGAGACGGTGATTGCGCCCAAAAACATCGGGATCTGTACCGCGGGGCTGCCGTTCTTGGCGATCGCTTCTTCGTCGGCGGGCTTCAGCGGCGGGTCGCTCGCGCCGAAGTCAACGGTCTTGCTCTCGATCGCGGTGATTCCGGCGCCTGAGCCGATGGATTGGTAGTTGACCGTGAGGCCGGACTGCGCTGAGGCCCACTGTTCGTATACGGGGGCGGCAAAGGTCGAGCCGGCCCCGGAGATCGTCGCTGCGGCGCTCGTGCTGGTGCTGCTCGTGCTGCTCGTGCTGCTGGAGGAACTGGAGCTTCCGCACGCGGCGAGCCCCAACGCGAGCAGCGCGCAGCCTGCGAACGCGCCCATCTTGTTCTTGATCACTACGTCTCCTCTGGCTGGATTGTCAATTGACGGGACGCACAGCGCGTGCCGTCCGCCGAAACCGGCTTGCCAGGGGTAGTCTTTTCAACCGCCCGTGGCCTCCATGTGAACATTTCGTGAAGGTTCAGGTTGGAATCGGTAGCCAAAGCCGGCGTGCGTGTGGATGAAGCGGCGGTCGGGCAGCGCCGCCTCGAGCTTGCCGCGAAGCTTGCTCACGTAGACGTCCACCGAGCGGTCCCCCGCCCGCAGCTCGCCGCCCCACACGGTCGTGTAGAGCTCAGCGCGCGTGATGATCGCGCCGAGCCGTCTGGCCATCGCCACGAGCAGTTCAAACTCGCGCACCGACAGCATCAGCGCCCGCCCCGTGGCGAGCACGAGCCCTTCTGCCAGCCGGATCTCGAGCTCACCGGCATAGAGAATGTCCGGTGTGTCCGTGCTCTCCGCACTCTCCGGGAAGACCGCCACGATGTGGAGCCTCTCAGGCGTCGCCGCTGAAGGAGTTGCAAACTCGTGATCTAGTCGTGAAAAATCCGTGAAAACGGCGAGCCGCAGCTGCGCGGCTGATCGCGCTGGACAATATCCTCGCCGCATGAGCTTCCTGCGCCCCGGCTTCGACGGCACCCTGATGGCGCTCGTCGAGGAGTCCGGGCGCAACGTGCAGCGATGTGGGCTGCTGTTGCGCGACCTGCTGATGGAGTATCCCGAGCGCGCGACCCTGGCCCAGGATCTGAAGGTGTGCGAGCAGGAAGGCGATCGCATCACCCACGACATCATCCACCGGCTCGCGGGGCGCGGGCGGGTGCGGGCGCCGTTCGACGCGGGAGACGGCTATGCGCTGGCTACAGCCCTCGATGACATCGTCGACCATTCCGAGCAGGTCGCCGCCCAGCTCGGGCTCTACGGCGTAGAGGCGCCGATGGAGCAGGCTGTCGAGTTCACCGAGGTTCTGGTGGGCGCGGGCGAGCAGATCGCGCAGGCGCTGCGCTGCCTGCGAACGGGCACCGAGCTGGGCCCGCATCTGGTCGAGATACATCGCCTGGAGAACGAGGGCGATCGCCTGCAGCGCGATGGTGTCGCCTCGCTGTTCGCGGGGGGCATAGACCCGATGGTGGTGATCCGCTGGAAGGACATCTTCGAGTCGCTCGAGGCGGCGGTGGACGCGTGCGAGACCGTCGCGCACGTGCTGGAGGGCATCACGCTCAAGCAGCGCCGGCGACCGCGTTGAGGGCTCAGCCGAGCGTGCTCGGCGGTGCACTGAAGCTGAGCTGCGCACCGCGGGGGCTGCCGATGAAGAACACCTGAAAGCGTGTGGGGGTGTTGGGGGCGAGCTGGGGCAGCACGGCGCGGCCGGCCGCGACAATCGTTCCGGCCCTGCGGGCGATGGCGTAGACGACGAGTTCGGTCTGGCTCACGCGCGAGTGGTTGACGACGGTTCCTTCAGCGCCTTCGGCTTCGCCCAAGTGCGCGCCTTCGACGGCGATGGCCGGGATCGGTACGGTGGCGACGGGAGCCTGGCCGACCTTCGCGTTGACGCTCGCCGGCGCGCCCGCGGCCTGGACCTGATCGTCGATCCAGATCGCCGACCCGTGCCCGGCGAGGACCGGGATCGAGACGAGGCTGCGCGCGAGGCCGGGGGCGCTGTTCGCATACAGGGTGGAGCCGCTGGCGCTCTTGACCGTGATCGCGATCGGCACGTCACGCAGCGCTCTGGCGGAGGTGTTGAGGAGCGTGACCACCGCGGCGCTGCCTTCGGAGCTGTGCAGGGCCGTCGTCTCCACGACCTTCACGTCGGTGCTTTCACGCTTGATCGACAGTCCCGTCTGGGCGACCAGGCGATGGCCGGGGTGTTTCAGGGCTTCCTTTTCGAGCTTCGCGCTCTTTTCCGCAGTCGTCTCGCAACCGCTCAGCGCCAACGCCACGAGGACGAGCGCCGCGCGCCTCACCCGAAGGCCCCGCTGATGTAGTCGCGCGTGCGCGGCTGTCGCGGGCGGTCGAACACCTGCTCGCTCGGTCCGTACTCGACGAGCTCGCCGAGGTGCATGAACGCGACGTGGTCTGCCACGCGAAACGCCTGCTGCAGGTTATGGGTCACGATCACGATCGCCACGCTCTCCCGCAGCCCGACGATCAGCTCCTCGATCGTCGCGGTGGAGATCGGGTCCAGCGCCGAGCAGGGCTCGTCGAGCAGCAGCACCTCTGGATCGGCGGCGAGCGCCCGCGCGATGCACAGCCGCTGTTGCTGGCCACCTGACAGTTTCAGCGCCGGGCGGTCCAGGTCGCCGGCCACCTCGTCGTACAGGCCGGCTCTGCGCAGCGCGTCCTCGACGGCGTGCTCGAGCTCTGCGTTTCGCCGCCGCCGCCGCAGGCCGAGCGCAGGGCGCTGCTCGCTCAGCGCGTAGGCGACGTTGTCGAAGATGCTCATCGGAAACGGGTTGGGCTGCTGGAAGACCATCGAGACGCGCCGGCGCAGGTCGTTGACCTCGAGCTCGTGGATGTCCCTGCCGTCGAGCGAGATCCGACCGCTGCGGGCGGCGCCGGCGGTGATCTCGGTCAGGCGGTTGAGCGCGCGCAGCAGCGTCGTCTTGCCCGAGCCCGAGGCGCCGATCATCGCCAGCACCTCTCCCTGGCGTACGTGCAGGCTGACGTCGCGTACCACCCAGTTCTGGCCATACGCCAGCCACACCGATTCGATCCGCATGCGCTCGGCGACGCTCGCGACCCGGGGGCGCTCTACCTGCGCACGCGCGGCGACGGTGGCGGACGCCCCGGGGGCGCCGTTGAGCGCGGGTGCGGGCTTCGGCGCGGCCACGTGCGGGTCGCGATCGAGCGCGATCCGCCGGACCGGGGGTGGCATCGGCGGGTCCATCACGACGGTCGGGAGAGGAGGAGCGCCCGCAACCCACGTCCGCCGTTGGTGGCTCGTTCGCCGCTGCCGCGCGCGAGTCGCGTGACGAGCGCGTTGAGCGCGAGCACGATCATCAGCAGCACGAACGCCGCGGCGTAGGCCTTCTGCGGCGCGTTGCCTTCCCCGGCTGGGGAGTTGCTGTAGACGTAGCTGGTCAGCGTCGAGCCGGTGCCGCGCAGCGTGCCGATCAGCGGTACGTTGCCGACGGCTTCGTTCTTCAGCGAGGCGCCCAACAGGATCACGATGATCGCCGTGTCGCCGATGATGCGGCCCATGCCAAGCACCACGCCGCTGGCGATGCCGGGCCGGATCGAGGGGAGCAGCACGCGCCGGATCGTCGTGGCGTGTGTCTTTCCGAGCGCGTAGGAGGCCTCGCGCAGGCGCCCCGGGAGCTGATACAGCGCCTCTCGCGTGGTGGCGAACACCAGCGGCAGCGCCAGGATCCCCATGACGATGCCCGCCACCAGGAAGGACTCCCCGGTCACGGTCCCGTCGTTGGCCTGCTGGGAGAGGAAGCCGAGGAAGCCCTGCGAGAAGATCAGCAGCCCGAAGATCGCGAGGACGATGCTCGGTACGCCGGCGATCATCTCGATCGCGGACTCGACCGTTCGCGCCAGCCAACTCGGACGCCCGTACTCCGACAGCCAGACCGCGAGCGCGACGCCGGTGGGGCCGGCGATCAACGTCCCGATCGCGGTGACGATGAACGTCCCGATCAGCGGGTCCTTGAAGCCACCGGCCTGGGCCTGGTGCAGGGAGGGGGCGGGGGATTCCACGAACAGGCCAAGGCGCAGGGAGGAGATGCCCTTGACGAGCATGAACAGCACGATCGCGGCCGCGATCAGGCAAAGCCCGATCCCGGTCGCCCAGCACAGCCAGTAGCCCATCCGGTCCGCGAGCGGCCACGAGGCGGTCGTGTTGCGTGGCGGCTGGACGATCGTCGGCGGCGCGGCGTGGCCGGCGAGCTCGGCGGTCGCCATCACACGCCGATCCCGTAGCGCTTCAATGGCTGCTTGACGGCCCAGCCGGCGAACGACAGCAGCGCGGCCGAGACGAGCAGCACCGCCGCGATCGCGTAGATCGTGTGGGCCACCGGGCCGGTCGTCTGGCCCCCGAACTCCTGAACGATCGTCGCCCCGAGCGGCTGAACGGGCTCGAACAGGAACGTGATCCCGTCGAGTGGGTTGGCGGCGAAGGGGCTGCCGCCGGAGACCATCGCGAGCATGATCGCCTCGCCGAGAGCGCGGGCGGTGGCGAGCACGATCGCGGCCGCGATCGCGGGTCGCGCGGTGCGCAGCGACACTCGCCAGATCGTGCGCCAGCGGTTGACCCCCAATGCCGCCGAGCCTTCCTGCCAGGAGGCCGGCACGGAGGCGAGTGCATTGCCGGTGAGCGCGATCATGATCGGCAGGATCATGATCGTGAGGATCAGCGTCGCGGTCGCGAGGTCGGCGCCGTTGAGCTGGACCACGTAGGTGACCGACTGCTTCCGCGCGTTGCTGATCAGGTGTTCGTTCACCCATGGCGCGATCGCGAGGATGCCGACCAGCCCGTACACGACCGAGGGCACGCCCGCGAGCAGCCGCACGACCGGCTCCATCACGCGCCGCATCGGCGGCGGCGCGAACTCGGTCAGGAAGATCGCCGCCAGCGTCGAGACCACGAGCGCGATCGCGACCGAGAAGACCGTGACCAGGATCGTCCCCCAGATCAACGGCCACGCGCGGAAGTAGAGGATCGAGTGCCCGGGCAGTGGTGTGTCGGCGTGCATCGCCCTGAACTGCGTGACGACGTTGCCGCCGGATCCGAACCAGCTGAGGCCGTTGGCCGAGAAGGATGGCCAGGCGTTGATCGCGACCGTCACGACCATCAGCGCTATCAGCGCCACCACGCCGACTCCGAGCGCGCCGAGCATGTGCTCGGCGCGCCGGTCGGTCTTGACGGCGGCCCGTGTGGCGGTGCGGTGGGGTGCGCCGGCGGGCACCGCTCTCAGTGCACTGCGATCCAGCTGGAGTTGATGATGCTGTCGACGCTCTTCTTGCCGCTGGTGACCCAGGTGATGAACTTGAGCGATTCGCCTTTCGGCACGCCTTTCGTGACCATCCAGAAGTTACGCACGCCCGCGTACTGCCCCGACCTGGCGTTGCGAAGGTTGCAGGCGACGCCCTCGTAGCTCACGGGGTTCACGCCCGCGGTGTAGGCGAAGGAGACGAAGCCGATCGCCTGCTTGTCGCTCGACACCGCGTTCTGCTCGAGGCCGTTGGAGGTCTCAGCGGTCGCGCTCGGCGAGACTTTTTTTTCTTCGCCGAGGAAGATGTGCTGGAAGGCGTCCTGCGTACCCGAGGCGCCGTCGCGGTCGAACAGGTCGATCGGGCCCTTGATGCCGGCGCCCGGCACTTCGCTCCAGTCGCGGATCGCGCCGGTGAAGATGCCTTGGACCGTTTCTTCGGAGAGGCTGGAGAGCGGGTTGGCTGTGTTGGTGATCACGCACACGCCGTCGCGCGCGATCTTCGTGAACACGAGGCCATGCGGGTCGGTTTTGAGCGGGTCGCGCGAGGAGTCGCCGATGTCGAAGCGCCCCGTCGCCGCGCCGCTGATGCCGATGTCCGACTGGCCGCCCTGGACTGCGGGGGCCTGGATCTTCGAGTAGGCCTTGTGATAGGCGGTCGCCAGTTTCTGGGCGAGTGGAAGCACGGAGGTCGAGCCGCCGATGATCAGGCGCCTGGCCGTCGCGCCCGCCGGCAGCGCGAGAACGAGGACCAGGACCAGCGAGAGGATGAGGGTGCGATGCGCGCGCACGGTGATTGCTCCTTTGCGAGTTGGGTTCAGCTTCGGCGTCGTCGACGCTCGGGGCGGAAACAGGTGGAGGCGTGAATCGATGCGGTATGCGCGACGAACCTCACCCGGTGGGAAGACTGTCGATCGCGGATTCGGCCGGTGTTTCGTTTTTGTGAACGCCTCGCGACGGCGAGTTGTGTATTTCTTGTGAACGACGGGGGACGTGATGTGTCGTTTTTGTGAACGCCATTGCTTTTCCGTTCGTCTCGTGTGACGCTGGCGGCAGTCCGATCGGGGCTGCGTTCGACGGCTGCGTTGTCCGCTGCGGCGATCGAGGTTCGACGGCCCTTTCGTCTGGCCTCGCACGCCGCGCCGTAGCGCGTGTCGCTCGTGGCTTCGATCGTCCAGCCCGTCCTCGACGGAAGCCCGCCAGCGTCGACATGACAGACGACCCAACCCCACCCGAGTCCTCATCCAGCAACGGCGCGGGCGACGCGCGCACCGGCCAGGCCGCTGTGCGCTCGGGCTTCGCGCACCGCCGCAACCCGGTGCTCGTGGCGCTCGGCGACTTCGCCTCGGGCGTGCGACGCTTGATCCTGCGCGACCCGCTCTCGACCTTCCTGCTGCTCGCGTCGATCGGGCTGGCGATCGCGTTCGCGAGCCTGCTCGGCTCGATCGCCCCGAGCAGCTCCGGCCTGCAGGTGCCGCTCAGCACGGTGCAGACGCTGGCCACGCGTCACGAGATCGCGGCGGCACTCCTGCTCGACCACGACGACCGCGTCGAGCTCACCACCACCGCGAAGGCGCCCCAGCTCTCGGCGACCGGCACGATCGCTGCGAGCAGGACGAACACGACAACAGCCAAAGGCGCCAAGGGAGCCAAGGGCGCGGCGGCGGCCGCAGCTGCCACCGCGGCCGCGGCCGCGACCGGCGTCGAGCAGCGGTTGTGGTCCTCCTACCCGGCCTCGGGCGCCCAGACGCAGCAGCTGCTGCGCGAACTGTATGTCGGCGGCGCGGTCGTCGCGGTCGATCAGCAGTCGGGCAAGGAGACAAAGACGATCGTCGTCCAGTTCCTGATCCCGATCCTGCTGCTCGTATGCCTGTTCTCGCTGTTCATGCGCCAGGGCGCCGAGGGCGCCGCGGGAGGGATCGCCGGCTTCTCGCAGTTCACCGGCAAGGGCCGCAAGAAGGGCAAGGGAAGGAGCGAAAGGATCACGTTCGCGGATGTCGCCGGCGCCGGCGAAGCGCTGGCGGAGCTGCGCGAGATCCGCGACTACCTGGCGGATCCGAGCAAGTATCTGGAGGTCGGCGCGGCCGCTCCCAAGGGCGTGCTGCTCGTCGGTCCACCGGGAACCGGCAAGACGCTGCTCGCTAAGGCCGTCGCCGGCGAAGCCGACGCAGCGTTCTTCTCCGTCTCGGGCTCGGACTTCGTAGAGTCGCTGGTCGGGGTCGGCGCGGCGCGCGTGCGCGACCTGTTCCGCAAGGCGCGCAAGGCTTCGCCCGCGATCATCTTCATCGACGAGCTCGACGCCGCGGGGCGCAAGCGTGGCGCCGGCATCGGCCAGGGCAACGACGAGCGCGAGCAGACGCTCAACCAGATCCTGGTCGAGATGGACGGCTTCGCGGGCGACGGCGGCCTCGTGGTGATGGGGGCCACCAACCGGCCGGACATCCTCGACCCGGCGCTGCTGCGGCCGGGGCGCTTCGACCGCCAGGTGGTGATCGACGTGCCCGACGTGCACGGGCGCCTGGAGATCCTGCGCCTGCATGGAGGCAAGCGCCCGCTGGCGCCGGACGCCTCGCTCGAGGAGGTCGCGCGTCAGACGCCGGGCTTCAGCGGCGCCGAGCTCGCCAACGTGATCAACGAGGCGGCGCTGCTGAGCGTGCGCGATGGGCGTGGGCAGATCGACGCGGCGACCCTGGACGAGGCGATCGACCGCGTCGTCGCCGGACCTGCGAAGCATCACATTCTCACCGAGCAGGAGCGCTGGCTGATCGCCATCCACGAGTCCTCGCATGCGGTCGTGACCGAGGCGCTGGGGCACACGACCTCGACACGCAAGCTCTCGATCGTGGCGCGCGGGCGCCAGCTGGGGACCGCCGCGCACATGCTCTCCGACCGCGATCAGGTGATCATGAGCAAGCCCGAGCTGCAGAGCCAGCTGATCGTGATCACGGCCGGTCTGGCGGGAGAGCGCATCGCGTTCGGGCACACCTCCACGAGCGTCAACGACGACCTCCACGCCGCGACGGCGCTGGCGCGCAGCATGGTCACCTCCTTCGGCATGTCCGAGGCGCTCGGCCTCGTGACGATCGGCGAGAAGAGCGGCGAGGTGTTCCTCGGCGCCTCGCTCCAGGACCTCGGCTCGGTGGGCCCGGAGACGCTCAACCTGATCGACAACGAGGTCGAGCGGCTGGTCGGCGACGCCGAGGCGCGGGCAGCGGTGGTCCTCGATCGCAACTGGAGCACGGTCGAGGAGACGGCCGCTGCGCTGCTCGAGCACGAGACGCTCTCCGGCGTTGCGCTCGACGCGGTGCTCTCCACGGTCCAGGACGTCTCCGTGGAGGAGCTGAGCCAGGTGCGCCGCGCGGCGCCCCCCCGCTTCACCACACGCGACCCCAAGCAAGCGCAATGACCGTGCGCCCGCGGCGGCGCCTACCCTCACCCGCGATGATCGTCGCGCTGGTGGCGCTCGTGCTCTCCACCACGGGGCTCGCCGACGCCGCACGACGCGCGGTGATAAGCGCGGTCGACGGCCACCCGATCAGCGCCACGCCGCACGCGGGCGGCGTGCTGCTGCTCGGCAAGAACAGGAAGTTCCCCGCGTCGGCGATCCCCACGGTCAAAGACGCCGCACGCGTGGACGGCAAGACCGCCGAAGAACTCGCCGGTACCTGTCCCCCCGCCACCGTCGATCTCGGCACCTGGTGCCTCGACTCGGCGCCGTACCCGCTCACCAAGGCCGATGCGGGGAAGAACAACTTCATCTGGGCGAGCAAAGCGTGCGAGGCCGAAGGCGGCTGGCTGCCGACGGCGGCGGAACTTCTCGGCGCCGCCGCGCGCGTCAAGCTCGAGTCGACCATCAACGACTCCCCGCTCACCGCCAGCATCGACCAGGACCCGAGTCGCGGCCTGAAAGACGAACGCGAGATGAGCGCGACGCTGGTCACGACCGAAGCCGGGTCGGCCGCTGCCGGATCTGAGGGGGCGAGCGAAGGGGCGACCGGGAACCCCCGCCAAGGCCAGGCCAACCCGATTCCGCTGCCCGCGAACCCGTTGCCCGAATCGCTCCAGTATGTAACCGTGTACAGCAACGGCACCAAGGGTGGGTTCGCCGGCTCCGAGCCGGTCAACGACGCCGAGAACTTCCGCTGTGCATTCAACCCGACGCCCGGCGCCCTGAACAAATCGGAATCGTGAGGGCCTCACGACGCTGTTCGGTGCTGATCGTGGGGCTCGCGGCGCTGCTTCTCGTCGCACACGTGCGGACGGCCGCAGCGGTGATCCTCCCGGCCGTGACGATCGATGGCCCCAGCCAGGAAATCGTCGGCTTCGGTGGGGTCGCGATGGCCGAAGACGGGACCGGCGGGCTCGCCTATCTCAGGAAGGTTGACGGCGTCGCCCACCTCTTCGTCGCCCGCTTCGTCGAAGGCCACTGGCTGGCGCCGATACAGGTCGATCGCGGTCAGCGCTTCGCGGCCACCTGGCCCCGCATCGGCGCCGCCGACGGCGGAGAGCTCGTGGTCGTGTGGGCCACGCCCTTTGCGACAGAAAAAGAAGGAGGCAGGGAACGCCCCGTGGACGAGCTGCTCGGCTCGACGCTTGGGCCCGGATCATCGGAATTCGGATCGGCGGTGATCGCCGATCCGGACATCGGGGACGCGACCGGAACCAGCCCCGACCTTGCGGTCAGCTCGACCGGACAGGCCGACGTCGTCTACCGGGTCATCCACGACTCGGCGGGCGGGGTGCCGGCGCTTCGGCCGGGAGATGTAGCCGAGCAGGTGCGGGTGGCCCACTACGACGGCCAGCGCTGGACGCAACTCGGGGAGATCAACCGAAACCCGGGCATCTCGATGCGCCCGCCGACGCAGGCCAACGCCCCGCAGATCGCGATCAACGTGATAGGCAACGGCGTCGTCGTCTGGCAGGAGCCGGAAATCACGGGCGCGGCGCGTATTTGGGCCAGACGCATATTCGGCAGCAGCCTTGACTACGTACTGCCGGTCAGTGCCACGAGCCTCGCCGGCGCGCCGATCGGCAGTGACGCGGACGCCCCGAGCGTGGCGATCTCGGCGCTCGGCCAGGCCGAGGTCGCCTACCGGCAGCCAGCGGGACCGGGTTCCCCTCTATCTGGACCGCGCATCTTCATCAACACGCTGCCCGATGGCGAATCGCTAAAGGAATCCGGCTCGGTGTTCCTCGGCGCTCGCGTCGCGGACTCCTCGGTCCAGGGCGGAGCGGCGGCCAGGATCGGGGCCCCCAGCATCGACATCGACGAACAGCGCGACCTGCGACTGATCTACGACAGCAACGGAGCTCCCCGCGTGGTGGAGGGCACCGACCTCGGCCTGGCGGGGACGCTGTCGCTCGGACCGCCGTTCGCCGGGCCGGAAGCACCGTCGGTGAGCGTGATGAACCCGGCGGGGGGAGGCGTGTCGGCGTGGGTGAGCACCGCCCCCGGCGGAACCCCCGCGGTGGCGGTCCGGGAGGACTTTCCCGACGGCGCTGTGCAGACGGCGCTTGTCGGTGGCGGCGCGGGCGGTCCGATCGGCGAACTGGCCGTAGGCCGATCAGGGCTCGGTGATGGCCTGATCGCATTCCAGCAGGGGGCGCTTGGGGACGCGGCGATCGTCGTCGCCGAGGCGACGACGCCGCCCGCGCAGCTGATCCTGACCGCGCCCAAGGGCTGGATCAAACCCTCCCAAGCCCAACTCGCCTGGGCACCGGCAATTAGCGCCAATGGGCCCCTGCGCTACACGGTCGTGCTCGACGGTCGTCCGCTGCCCACGCCCGCAGGCGCGTTCGCCTCCACTATCGACCCCGATAGGCTGGGCGACGGCGCCCACAGGTTGCAACTGCTCGCCACCGACATCGACGGCCAGGCCACGCTCAGCCCGCCGTATACCCTGTCGATCGACGGAAGCCCTCCTGCCGTGAAGATAACGCGCGCGCAGGGCGGCTACGGGGTCAGCGTGCGCGTTCGCGACTCCTACTCCGGCGTCGACGTGCACGCGATCGGCGTCAGCTTTGGCGACGGCGCAAACGCCCACGGCCGCGCCCGTTTCAGCCACCGCTACGCCCACGGGGGGATCTACCGGGTCGTGGTCCACGTTCGCGACAAGATCGGCAACGAAGGCGTGGCGCGAGAGTTGGTGAGCGTGCGATGAGGCGCCTCGCGACCCTGTTCTCCTGCGCGCTCATCGCGTCCCTGCTGGCGGTGTCGGCACCGGTGAGCGCCGACGTGTTCGGGCCGATCGAACTCGGCTCGGCGAGCGCGCCGCCGGAAAGCCTGCACGAGCAGGCCGACAGGGCGCAGTACCCGGCTATCTCGGGCGATGGTCGCTATGTCGTGTTCGTGGGCTCCTTCGGCGGTGTCGAAGGTATCTGGCGGCGCGACCTGACCAGCGGCGCGGTGCAACAGGTCGCCGGCGGCGACGCAACGATGCCGTCGATAAGCGCCGACGGGCAGTACGTGAGCTTCACCGCCAACGAACCGCTCGCGCCAAAAGAGGACCCGAATAGGAGTCCGGAGGTCTACCTACGCGACATGGAAGTCCCCTGCACAGTGGAACAGCGCTCGTGCCAACCCTGCACCGAACAGGAAGAAGCGCGAGCCGAAGAATTGAACGAACCCTCTCCCTGTCCTTTTACGATCGTCTCGGCGGTCAACGGATCGGCCCAGGGCGCCGTCTACACCTACACGGGCGCTCATTCGAGCAAGTACACGCGCGAACAGGAAGAACGAGACTACGGATCGCTCGCGAGCGGGCGCTCGGCGATGAGTGCGAATGGACGCTACGTGGTGTTCGAGACGACCGCGGCCTCTAACATCCTGAACCAGCCGACGCCCCCGCTCGAGCTGTTCGTACGCGACGTGCAAACGAAAGAAACGAAGCTCGTAAGCGCCGAATACGAACCGAAGGCGGGCCGCCCCGCCAACGGCGAAGACGTGCCGGTGTCGCCCAGCACGACCGGGGAAGAACCGTACGGCGCCGTCTACCCGGGGGGGGCGGAAACGCCGACGTTTCCAACGCCGTGGGCAGGCGCGTCGATCAGCGCGGACGGATCGACAGTGGCGTGGATGGGTCAGGAGATCGGCAGGCAGGCCGAGCTGCTGCCCGGCGAACAGGCCCGGCAGCCGCAGAGAGCCCCGGCGCTCGCTGAGCCGCTTTGGCGGCGGATCGCGGATGGACCAAGCGCGCCGATCCGCCGCGTCACCGGAGGCTCCGACCCCACCGACGAACTGTGCGAAAAGAGCGGCGAGCAGGAACTCGGCCAAACACCGTCGCTGCTCGATCCGTGCGCCGGACCGTTCGAATACTACAAAGAACACCCGGAATTTGGGCTCTGGGACACAATCCGACAGAACTTCGTGCCCCAACTGAGCGGGAATGGCACGACCGTCGCGTTTCTGACCGGCGCGCGCGAACTGGCAAGCGGCGAACGGCAGTTCCCAAACGCCGAATCCAACGTCGATCTGTACATGGTCGACATGGCGAGCGACCTCACCCGGGTGCAGGCGCTGCGGCGACTGACCGAGATCTCCGGAGGAGGCGAAGGCGGAGATGAAGAACTGGCCAAGGCCGCGCCGATCGTCGACTTCAGCGTCTCTCCGGACGGCAGCGAGATCGCGTTCGTCACTCAGCGCACGCTCTTCCAGCTTGGCTCCGCCTCCTACGTGAGCCTGCCCGCCGCGGAACCGGGGATGCTCGAACTGTTCGACATCGACCTCAACCAGGACACGATCACTCGCGTCACCCACGGCTTCGGAGGCGAAGACGAACGCAGCGAACAAGGGCACCCGATCGAGGAGCCTGGCATCGATCCGTACAACAACGGCCAGGGCGCCTACTCGCCCTCGTTCTCCGAAGATGGCAGCACGCTGAGCTTCTCCTCGACCGCTGACAACCTCGTCTACGGGGATGGAAACGGCGCGCCTGACGCCTTCGTCGTGCACCGTGAGACCTTCGCTCCCGCGGTCGTCACGCAGTACGTCTCCAGCCCGCCGGCCAACCCCTCGCTCGACCCGGCGTGGCGCATAGGGGTCAGGGCCATATCGCGTGCTGATGGCAGCGTGCTGCTGTACGTGGAGGTCCCGGGCTCGGGAACGCTGCGGGCCAGCGCCGGGACCCGGGTGCCGGTGCGGGTTCGCGTGCGACCCGCGCGACGCGCCGCTCACGGCTCGCGCCGACGTTCGGCCACCGTGACGACCGTCGCCGCGCGTGTGGTCGCCTCGGCCAGAGCCAGCGTGGCCGGCAGCTCAGAAGGCTTGGTGCCGCTGAAGCTCACCCTCGCCCCGGCCTACCGCGCGCTAGCGAGCGCCAGCGGCGGGCTGTCGGCGACGGTGAGCGTCGCGTTCACCGCTCCAGGGCGCCCAGCCCTGCGCGTGAGCGTTCCCGTCACGTTCGCGCGCAGCGTGCGCGTGACCGCGTCGAGACGATCGAACGGGCGCGCTTCCGTCCACGGCGCCCGCGCCAACGGGAGCCGGTCGCGGTGAGATCTCGGCGCGTGCTCACGCCGCTGCTCGCCGCGGTGACGCTGCTGCTCGGCACGGGCACGCTGTGCACGGCCGCTGCCGCCCAAGGTCTGGAAGACGATGGTGGAGCCTCGTGGCGCCTGGAACAGCCCGAACCGCCGAAGCCGCCGCCGGGCGTCCCCGAAGCGCCGGCGCCGATCGGCCTCGGGAAAGTCGGCGACATCGAGTTCTGGGCTGCCAATCGCGGCGCGCTCATAACCGCCGGCAACCCTCCGACGATCGCGGCCGGCTTGTGGGAGTACAACGGCCTCGCCTGGCACGAGCTCTCGACCGTGTGCGGCGCCACCGACGGGCGCATCGCGTGGGCTGGTCCCGAAGAATTCTGGACCATCTCTGACGGGCGCTCCGGCCAGGCGATCGTCGAAAACAAAACCCCGCCGCTGGCGGACGACACGCTGTGCCGCTTCTCCAACCCAAAACATGAAGGGGAACCGCTTCGCGTGATGGAATCGTTCGCCTTCCCTGCGTTCCAGGTCGACTCCTACCAGGCGATGCACGCCGCTGCCTGTCTCAGCGCCACGGACTGCTGGTTCGCCGGGGATTCGCTCCCGCGGGAAAGCCTGGAAGCGGGATCGTTCCACCTGCACTGGAACGGGCATTCGCTAAGCGAGGAACCCTACCCCGGGGAAGGACACGCCGTCGAGGAGGTGCGGGCGTTTGAAGGTCATCTCTACGAGAGCGTGAGACTCCGCGCGGAAGACAAGGTCGAAAACCCGAAGCGGGAACCGCCCGTGCTCCACGTCATCAACCCGGAAGGCGGCGTGCCCGTGTTCGAAGCGCTCACCGAACTGCCACTCTACGAATCGGAAGAGTTCCCGACCGCGCTCGACTTCCTGCACCTGTCCGCCGGCGAAGAAATCTTGTGGGCAGCGGCCGGGCCGCAGAGCACGCCCGAAGGCTCCAAGCCCGGGCAGGTGACGATTCTTCGCGACTCCGGTGGAGCCTGGACCCAGGTGCTGGGGCCTGAGACCTCCAAATCGCCCGGCGAGGAACTGTTCCCGGGCGAGACCGTCAACGCGATCGCCGCCGAGCCCGAAACGAACAGCGCCTGGATCGCACTCGACACTCTCCAAGACGCCAAGAAACCTTCCGCGACGGCCGCTGCTCAGGTTGCACGGGTATCTCCCGATGGCACCGTCTCGCCCGAAGACGAGCAGGCGCTCCCGACCTCGGCCGAACCGGGGGTCGGCCCGAAGGGCGCTGCCTACAAGCTCACCTGCCCCGCTGTCCACGACTGTTGGCTGGCCACGACCCAGGGCTGGCTGTTCCATCTGGCGTCCGAAGGCGAACAGACGCTCCCCGAGGACGCCGATCCGGCTTTCGAAACCCTGATCACGGAACGCCCGCCCGATCAGGGGCTCCCCCAGAACCCGCCCGACACTCTGCCCGAAGACGACTCCGGGCTGCTCGGTGAACTGAACAAGCCCCCCGCCAGCTCGTTCGTGGAATCCTCGAAGCCCCCCGAATATCGCGTCACGCTCCCGCTGCTCTCCAACGTTCACTCCCGGCTGGTACACGGGAGCACGCTTGAACTGCGCTTCCACCTCGCGGCGAGGGCCCGCATACGGATGCTGGCCAAGCGCGGCAAGCAGGTCGTCGCTGCGACGGCCATGCGCACATTTTCGGCGGGCAACCGCAGCCTCCAGCTGCGCCTGAACCGGAAGCGCTGGCCGACCAAGATCTCGCTGCAGACGCAGGCGCTCGCTGCCCTGCCCACAGCTTCGACCAAGGGCGTGGGCATCGACACGGTCTCGACCTCGCTGGTCTTCCCAAAGGCCATTGCGAATGCGGATTCCGGACTTCTGCCTTGAACCCTCGGCGCACCACTCCTCGGCGCGCTCGCCGCGCGATCGTGCTCGCCATCCTGGCGCTCGTGCTGGCACTCGCCGCGGCCGTGTCCGGCCCGCCGGGCGCGCCTCGGGCCGCTGGGCAGTCGCGGGCCTCAGAAGTCACGCCCCAGACAGATGCAGCGGTGCCTGCGCACGACGTGGTCATGCTGGGCTCATCTGCGGGGGAGGCGCCCGCCGAGACGTGGGGTATTGGCAAGATCGGCTCCGACGCGCAGTTCACGTGGACGATCGTCCACTACGACGCCAACGACGGATGGTCGCTGACTGCCGCCATCCTCGACGGTTCCGGCCAGCCACTGGGGGGCTTCGCTCCGGACGAAAACGTGCTCGCGGGCGCGATGACCGCGGACGGCGGCGGCGCCCTCCTAGGCAGTGTCCCGGCCACCCCGGAACGACGCGAGATCTTGCTCGTGCGCAACCCCGGGCAGCCGTTTCAGGAGACCCCGGCCGCGCCTCCCCTGGAAAAATCCGAACTCCTCTTCAGCCCCCGGCGCTCACCGATGGTCGCCGCCCTCGAAGAAGGCGGCGGCGTCGCTGGTGCGCTGGTCGTTCCGGTCGTGACCGAAAGCTCGAGCGCCGAGACGAGAGTGCTGCACTGGAACGGCAAGACGTGGGCATCGGAGCCGATCGAAGTGCCCAAAGCGAGCAAAGAAGCGGGGGGCTTCAGGGTGCTCGCGATTGCGGCCGGCTCTCCCTCGAATGCCTGGCTGCTCGCGCAGCTCTCCTCCTCCTCCGCGTCGGTCGCGCTCTTCCGCCGCGACGACAGCGGCGGGAGCGTGACCTGGCAGCCGGTGTCGCCCGCGCCGGGCGAACCGGCCGGCGCGGCCCTGGAGGTCAACGGCAAGGCGTTCGAAGTCGAAGGAACGGGCGAGCCGCCGACCAACAAACAGCAGCTGCTCACCGTGACCGACCAGGGCCTGTGGATCGACGGTGTGCGACCGGACATCTCGGCACACGTCACGATGTTCTTCGAGCCCGCAGGCGAAGGCGCCGACAGCGGCGAAGTGCTCGCGAGCTGGTGCGCTGTTCCAGGCGCCTGCACACACGCCCTGCCCGAGTCGCTGCCCGCGGGCCCCTCGCGCAGCTTCGCGTGGTCCAACCCATCTGCGCCCTTCGGCGAACGCGTCATCACGGGCTTGCCCGAAGGGGTGACGCTGCGCCTGGAAGGAGAAGAATTCAAGCGCGTGCTGGCGCTCGGTGGCTCGGAACCCGCGAACGACGTTGGCGGCACCCTCGGCGCTGCCTTCTCGACTGCCACCGAGGGATGGCTCGGCAACGAGGAACTGCCGGTCCACCTGACGCTCAACCCGGAACCCAACCGCCTGGCGCCCTATCCGGTGCCGTTTCGGCTGCCGCTGCTGGCGGTCGCCCCACAGCCCGGTGCGCCCGTGGGCGCGCTCTCCAGCCAGGCGCTCGCGGTCGGGGAAGAAGGCGAGGTTGCGCGCTACATGCCCGGTGCAGGCTGGGAGCCGGAAAGCCTCCTGAACATCGGGGGACGACGCGAAACGCCCCAGTTGCGCGCCGTCGCCTGGCCCAGCCCGAGTCGCGCATACGCCGTCGGCGACGGCGAAGGCGGCCGCGGCGAAATGTGGCTGTGGCGCGGTGAAACCGGCCTGTGGGAACGAGACCCCGCCACGCCCTTGAATCTCCGGGCGGACCTGCTGGGCATCGCGTTCGACCCTGAAGACGCAAGCCGCGGCTACGTGGTCGGCCAGTCCGGTGTGCTGCTCCGTTTCGGCAAGACCTGGACTCAGGAACGCACATGCGAACCCGGCGTGCCCGAGCCCTGCCTGCCGGCGGAAGTCGCGCAGGCGAGCTTCACGTCGGTGGCCTTCGCGGGCTCGGAAGCGATCGTCGCCTACCGGGTGCCCCACCTGATCCTCAGCGGGGAAGGCAGCGTCCTTCACTACACCGGCGGGGTGCTCCTCAACAGCGGCTCGGGGTGGCGCGTGGACTCGGCCGCGGCAGCCGCCCTGGCCAGCGAAAACGAAGACATACCGTGGGCTGTCGCCGCGCTGCCCGATGGCGGCGCGGCGTTGTCCGCGGACAGCAGCGCCGGAGTCCCTCGCGTCCTCGAGCGCAACTCCGCCGAAGCGCCGTGGGAAGCGACCGCGCAACGCTACCCCGGCTTTCAAGCGCCCGGCTCGCTCGCGCTCTTCCGCGAAGGCGGCGCGCTGCGCGTCATCGGCTCCGGCGGCGTGCCCAACACGCAAGGCTCCGATGACGTCGCTCCGCCGCCGGCGGGCTCTCCCCCTGCCCTGATCCTGCCCTATCCGCTCGCCGGGGGGGGCGGTTACGTGCTGCGCCAGACGGCGACCGGATGGAGCGATCAGGAACACGACCACAGCGACATCCAAGCTCCGCCAGGACGCTACCGCGTCTACGACATGGTCAATCAGCCCGATCCGATCTGGGCAGTCCTGATCGATCCAGCAGGCGCGTCCGGATGGGCCGTGGGCGGGGTCGTCGGGGGCAGCTCGGGTAGGCGGGCCGACACAGCCGACATCGCGCGCTACCCGGCTGACGGCAGCACACCGCCGGGCGTGGGCGCTTCGCCGGTGCCGGTCAGCCCGGGCGAGGCCGCGTTCGCGATCGGAGGCGGTGCGCAGTGCGCTGCCCCCTGCGCCGATCGCGCAGACGCCGGCATCGGCCCCGACGTCTGGCTCTCCTCGGCGCTCGACCGCGCCGGTTCGATCCCCGGCGTGCGGGACTTTCTCTACACCGGTCCGCGGGTGACGACGGGAGCGACCTCGGGGACGGCGACCGTCGAAATAGACTACGAACGCGAGCTCGCGCGCTACGCCGCGCTGCTGCTCGGCAGCGAACATCCGGCCCACGTAGCCGCCTCTCCGACCGACCGGCCCAACGGAAGCGAGTGCGTGTTCGAGGAACAGCTCTCCCAGTTGCTCGATAACGCTGGCGCTGCATCGGGGTGCGCGTCCGGGCAGTCTGCCTACTACGCGTTCACGTCCAGTGGCGCCGGTGGCCCTGTGCAGGTGATCGTCCTCGACGAGAGCACGCCTGTCGAAGCAACACAGCTGGCGTGGCTCAAAGCGGAACTCGCCAACGCGACCAACAACGAGGAGCCGGCGATCGTCGTCGGCAGCGCCAACCTCAACGCACAGAGCGAAAGCGGGGAAGAAGGCGCCAGAGCGGTCGTCGGCGTCCTCGAGGAAGGACACGCCTCCGCCTATTTCTTCGACGCGCCCGAACAGAACCTCGCGCTGCAGCTTCCCGGATCCCACATACCGGCGTATGGCTCGGGCACGCTCGGCTATGTCAACGCGGTCGCAGCCGAAAAAAAGGACTTCCTCGGCGCGAGCGGGTTCCTTCTGGCCCAGGTCGGCGCCTACAACCCCAAGGAAGGACGTGCACCGGTGACCGCTGCGCTGATCCCCGACATCGGCGAACTTGCGATGGAAGCCAAGGAAGGAACCCTGCTGCGCCGCAGCCAGGTCGCGCTCTTTGACGCCCTCGCGCGCCGTCCGCGGGCAGGTGGCGAGGCGACGGAACTGGGAGTCCAAAACGAATCCTACATCTACACTCCGATTCCCGACAACTGCGTCGGTGAAGCCTGCGTGAGGGGTATCCGGCCCGAATACACGTTCAGCTCCTCACGCGAAGGGGAAATCGGCGAATTCGTGACGCCGAACGAAGCGTCGGCCGAACCCAACGCGGTGCTCCTGGGGTCCAACGGAAAACCGATCCACGACGCCAAATCGGGCCTGTTCTGCGCCTATAACGCCGGCACTACGGACGTCACGATCAGCGCCGGCGGCCTCTCCGCCTCGCTGCCCGTGACAGTACAGGCCGGAAGCGTGCGGCGGCCCTGTGGCACCGCGCCTCTCAACGGACTTCCCACGCACGAACAACAGGTCGGCGCACCGGTACAGGCGCCCCCGCCGAGCCCGACGCCGGCGACCTCGCCGGCAAGTGCGCCACCTGTGCTCCCTGCGCCGCCGCCGCCACCGCCGCCGCTGGCGGTCGCCCCGCCGGTTCCGGGACCTGCGCGCGTCGTGCCGCCGCCGTTCTTCGTCCAGCCGCTCGTGCCGGTGCTTGTGCCGGCGATCGTGCCGCCACCGCTGCCGGCGCCGGCCAACCCGACGCCGCCGAGCGGCACCTCGGCCGTCACCTCCCCGGTCGAGGCGGCGCAGAAAGAAGAGGAGCAGGAGGAAGCGACCGAGTCGGTGAGCAACCAGGCGCTGGCCTACCGTGCACCCGAACACGAGCCCTCGCCCGGCTACGTTGTCGGGATCGTGCTCCTGGCGGCGTTCGCAGGCGCCGCGGGGGCGCGCCGGCGCCCACGACGCGGCCGGCGCGAGCTGCGCGTGGCGCCGGCCACGATCTCGACCATCCGCGCTCAGCGGCGAGTGGGTGACGGGCGCCGGTGGCGGCCGTGACCCCGCTGAGCGCGCTTCACAAGTCGGCAACAACGACGGGGGCCGAGACCGGCGATCATGCGTGCATCGCCGCCCGAGCGAGGGCGTTGGACGGGCGAGGCCAGCTCTGCTGTCCGAGTCTCGCGACCTCTGCAAGCAAGCCAATCCAGGATCGGAGCCCGATGTATCACTCGCACAGCCGTCGCACGAGGTCTCTGCTCATCGTGGGCTTCCTGCTGGCCTTGAGCCTTGCGAGCGCGCGCGTCGCTCGGGCTGAAACGTTTGGAGAGATAACCCGCTTCGGTGGACCCAGCGAACTCAACCCTGAACGTGAACGACAGCACATCCTGGGAGTCGACTCGACCGAAAACAGCGCGTTCGTGCTCGAAGAAACGGCCGAACCAAAAGAAAATGAAAAAACAGCAGAAGAGACGCGGTCCTTCAGGCTGAAGGAGTTCAGCTCGGCGGGTAAACTGCTCGCGCAGTCGAGCGTGTTGAAGTACACCTCGCCTCCGTCCTCCGACAACGAAGAAGAAACAGACACGGTCGAGGGTATCGCCGTCGACCCCGTGGCGGAACGTGTCTATTTCCTCGTTGACGAGGCTCGAAACGAACTCGTCCCCGACGAAGAAGAGTCCGTGGCGGCAAGCCTGTATGCCTTCTCGACCAAAGCGAACGGAAAAAATCTGGAACCAGCCGTCGGAGCCAAAGAAGGCGTGCTCGCGGGCCCGGGAGTGCTCGAACCGCAGTCCAACACAGCGAGCAAGCCGCTGCTCCAGCCCGCGGGAATCACCGTCGACCCCGCCACGCACGAAGTGATAGTGCTCGCCCACATCGACGAAAAGGGCGAATCGGGGGAAGACAACCTCAAGAATCCGGGGGACCACTTCGTCCTGCAGCGGATCACATCCGCGGGAGCCCTGGGCGAGCGCTACGTCGACACCACGAGCTTCCTCAAAAATGTCAAGTTTGAAGGGACATTGCCCGACTCGCCGATCGTGACGGGATCCGGCTCGTCCGAGCACGTCGACGTCAACTTCGAAGGAATCGCCCAGATCCCCTACCACTTCGCCGAAGCGACCACCAAAAAAGAACCACCGACCCAGATCTACGCCGAACGCCACGGCAAGGAAACCCTGGGCCCAGACGGCGAAGACGAATTCGGCGGCGTCCTGTCGGTCTCTCCGGATGGGAGCACGATCTACGGCCAGGCAGCGATCCTCAACGAAGAAGGCGCCCAGTCCGCCGAACTTGACGGTGTCTTCCTGCGCTCGGACGTCAACGGCTCGGTGATCGGGTGGACCGGGGGCCAGACCCCGACCAAGGGCAACGGCGACAAATGCGTGCTCGAACCGGGCATCAGGGAAGAACACATCCAGGTCGCGGCCGGATCCAAAGGCCTGATCTTCGTGCTCGCCCCCGAATTCCTCAACGAACCTGGAGTCGGCAGCTTCCCGACCAAAGACGCCCTGATCGAGCTCGGACCGGGAGGCTCGGGCTGCCCGGAAGCGTCGAGCAAAGAAATCACGCTCACGGCAAACGGGACGAAGCTGCCGGAAAACGAACCGCTCGCGCCCGGCACACAGGCGACGTTGTCCTCGTTCGTCAAGCAGGCCGACGCCGTGATGGTGACCTGGGACATCGAAAACGAAACGACAAAAGAAAAATTCACCAAAGAAGTAGCGACCGAGGAATACCAGGAACCGAGCCTCAAGTACACATTCGAAAAGCTCGGCAAGTACAAGGTCATCGAGAAGATCAAGACGGACGACCTCACCACGCCGGAACTTCCTCCCCTCGCGAGGAGCGTCACCGTCGCGGAAAGCACCGAACAACCAAAAGTCACCACGCAACCGGAAAACAGGAAAGTCGCTGCAGGCGAAACCGCCACCTTCACGGCAGCCGCGTCCGGGAAGCCAAAACCGGGCGTCCAGTGGTGGGTGTCAATCGATGAAGGTAAAGAATTCGAGAAGGACGCGGGGGCCGTAACCGACACGCTGACGGTGAAAGCGACGACGAAGGCAGAGAACGGTTATGAATACTACGCAGAATTCAGCAACGGAGTCGGCAGTCCGGCGACGACAAACAAGGTGAAATTGACCGTCGTGGCGACGGCGCCCAAAGTCACCATACAGCCGTCCGGCAAAACGGTGACCGAACACGAAAGCGCGACGTTCACGGCGGCGGCCACGGGTGCGCCGACGCCGACTGTCCAGTGGGAAGTCTCGACCAACGGCGGAGCGGGCTGGAGTCCCATCTCGGGCGCGACCTCCGGCACGCTGACGGTCGCCGGTACGACCACCAGCGAGAGCGGTCATCAGTACCGGGCGGTGTTCAGAAACGAAGAACCGCCATCTGCCACAAGCAACCCAGCGACCCTCACCGTTAACGCCGTCGGCGGCGGTGGTGAAGGCGGGGGTGGAGGCGGCGGCGGTGGAGGCGGCGGCGGTGGCGGCAACACGGAAGTCCTCAGCAATACCGTGGTGAAGCCCGCGGCCCCGAGCGCGGCGATCGCGAGTGCTTCTCTAACCGTCAGCTCAGCAGGCGCCGTGTCCGTCAAGGTGAGCTGCCCGACCGGCGCGACGACATGCATCGGCACCGTGACGCTGCGCACGCTCACGGCGATCAGCGCGCGCGCCGGCGAGGCCAAGAGCAAGAGGGCGATCCTCATCCTCGCCGCAGGCTCGTTCACGATCGCGGGCGGAGCGGCCAAGACGCTCACCCTGCACCTGTCCGGGAAGGCGCGCGCGCTCCTTGCGCGTTCTCACGGCGTGTTGAAAGCACGTGCGACCGTCTCCGCTCATGATCCGACCGGTGAACAGAGCAGCACTGAGAAGATCGTCAGCCTGCGCGCGGCTAAGCGCAAACGCTGAGCTGAGTCGTGTTCACACGCTGGTAACATCAGGCGTTACGCTGGCGCAAACGCCTGTATCACAGCTTGATACGGGTGTTGCATCCCTATCACAGCTTGATAACCTCAGCAACTGCGCGGCATGGCAGTGTTCCAGTCGGGAGCGGATGCTTCCTTCCACAGCAACGGAACCTGCTAAATCATGGAGGTCTTTTCAACATGACGGGATTCTCAGCCCGCCGCCTCGGGTCAGCGTGCGCTGTCACCGCGGTCTCGGCCCTCGCATTCATGCTTCCGGGCGCCGCTACGGCGAGTGCGGCATGTCCGGGAGCACAGATCAAGGGCGATGGCTCTACCTTGCAGGAAGTCGCACAGCACGAAGATTTCATCCCGGCCTTCAACGCCAAATGCGAAGGCGGCGAAGTCACGGAATACCATCCGAACGGGAGCGGGGCGGGCCTCGAATCGTGGGGCAACAACGGTCACGCGGCAGAATTCAGCACATATGAGTACGCCGGCACCGACCAGCCGCCGAACCCCACCCAGAAAGCGACAATTGAAGCCGCAGCTGGGGGCGCCAAACTGCTGTCGATTCCCACGGTGCAGGCTGCCGAGGCGATCGTCGTGCACCTGCCCAAAGGCTGCACCTCGGCCAAGAGCAAATACAGCACCTCGAAAGGCCGCCTCGTCCTGAACAACGCGACCCTCGAAGGCATCTTCAAAAGGTCGATCACAAAGTGGAGCGAACTGAAAGACGATGGTGACGAACTGCTGCCAGCTGGGTGCGAAGGATCCACGCCGATCACCCGCGATGTTCGTGAAGACGGCTCCGGCACGACAGCCATCTTCATGAAGTACCTCAACAACGTCAACCACGAGATCAACCCCACAGGTGAAGGCAAGGTCGATGGAGAAAAAACCTGGAACGATCTGGCTGAAGAAAACAAAAACACCCTATGGCCGGAAGAAACGGTCCACCTGATCAGGGGCAACGGGAACGGTGGCGTGATCAAGGCGGCCGCAGCCAACTACGGCGTCATCGCTTATGTGAACCTCGCGAACGCCTACGGGAACGGGTGCTTCACGACTGAATGTAAAGTCAAAGCGCACGAACCGGAAGCGACCAAAGAAGAAATCGAAAACGCCCCCGAAGTGACTGTCAAGGGCGGTGAAAAAGGCGAAGGCTTCTGGGCGCCGCTGCAGGACAACGGCGTCGGCGTAAAAGCCAAATACGCCGACCCTTCGACCAGCGGGGATGGAGCGACAGAGGGTCACTCCAACTGTGAAGAAAACAAGTACGTCAACGGAGCCGGCGCGAAGTTCCCGCCTGCATCCTCAGAAGACGCTTGGAACGAAGTGACGTCGTTGCCGAAACAGAAACACTACACGCTGTGCGGCTTCACCTATGACCTGTCGCTGGTCGGGTTCAACCTGATCGCCGAACCGATCCGTCCGACCGAAGAACAGGTGACGCTTGTCAAGAACTACTTCAAATTCATGACGAGCTCCGAAGGTCAGGCCACGATCACGGCCAAAAACTCCGACTACCTTGGTCTTCCGACCAACAAAAAGGCGAAGTCGAACGTGCTGCTGATCGCCCAGGAAGGCGCGGCGAAAATCAGCGAGTAAGCTCTTGTCGAACCATCGGCGACGGTGGTGAGACGAGCGCGACACGATGTCGCAGAGCGGCCGGGCAGCCCCAGGGATGGGGCGGCCCGGCCGCGTTAGGGAGCGCGGTAGGGTCGGGGGGTGTGCCCTGGACGAGCAGGGGTGGGTCCGGTCTGAGCGCGCGGGAAGCCCTTCTCGCTCGAGATGCCGCTATCCAGGCCAGTCGGTGGAACGAACCCACGGTAATCTCGACGGACGCCAAAGGCGGCGGGTGCAGCCGTACATCGCGAGTGGTCGCGCACTGCTGCTGCGATGTCGTGGTGAGCGCGGCGAGCGCTCGTGATTGTCTATGATGCGTCGGCTGGTCACGAAATCTCGACATCTGTCGAGGTCATCCAGACCAACATGCTGGGCCGATGGTGGCGAGCAAGGAGGCGGTGGACGCGATGAGTGTCGAGACCGAGGGCGGACTCGAGGCCAGGGCTCCGTGGGAGCCCGAGTCGGTGTCTGGTTCGCGTGGGTTTTTGGGTTGGGGGGTTCGGCGTCGGTTGGCGGTGTCGGGGATTGCGGAGGTTCGTGGGCCGGCTGCTTGTATGCGGCGGGATTCGTTGTTTCGGCGGTTGTTGTTGGTGGCGGATGTGGTGGCGATTGTTGGTGCGTTTGTGTTGACGGTTGAGTTGGCGCGGCGTTCGTTGCAGTTGACGTGGGCTGCTGTGGCTGCGGTGCCGATCTTGTTGGTGTGTGCGAAGTTGACGGGTCTTTATGATCGGGATGAGGCGTTGTTGCGTAAGACGACGTTGGATGAGGCTCCGAAGCTGTTTCAGTTGGCGACGTTGTGTGCGTTGGTGGCGTGGCTTACGGGGGGGTTGTTGGTGCATGGTGCGTTGGATCGTCATGAGGCGTTGTTTTTGTGGTTGGCGTTGGCGGGGGGGTTGATCTTGGCGCGTGCGGTCTCGCGGGCGGTGGCGTTGCGGGTGGCGCCGGCGGAGCGGTGTTTGTTCATCGGGGATGATGTGTCGGCTGAGACGATCCGTTCGAAGCTGTGTGGGCATGGTGGGGTCAAGGCCGAGGTCGTCGCGCATTTGGATCTGGATAAGGTCGCGTCGTGGTCGACGGATAGCTTTTCTGAGGCTCGTTTGGCGGAGATTCGTGATTTGGCGCAGACGCTTGATGTGCATCGTGCGATCATCGCGCCGCGTAGTGTGGATGGGGGGGAGATGCTCAATTTGGTGCGCACGTTGAAGGCGGTGGGGGTGCGGGTGAGCGTGTTGCCGCGGTTGTTGGAGGTGGTGGGTTCGTCGGTTGAGTTCGATGATCTGCATGGCGTGACGGTGATGGGGGTCAGGCGTTTTGATCTGACGCGTTCTTCGGCGGCGTTCAAGCGCGCGTTCGATCTGTTTGGTGCGTCGTTGGGGTTGTTGGCGGTCTCGCCGTTGCTGGGGGTGATCGCTGTCGCGATCAAGCTTGATAGTCGTGGCCCGGTGTTCTTTCGCCAGTTGCGGGTGGGTAGGCATGGGCAGCGTTTCCAGATGTTGAAGTTCCGTACGATGGTGCCGGAGGCGGAGGCGTTGAAGGAGTCGTTGCGCCATCGCAATGAGGCGCAGGAGGGGTTGTTCAAGATCGCTGAGGATCCGCGTGTGACGCGTGTGGGTCGGCTGTTGCGTAGTAGCGCGCTGGATGAGCTGCCGCAGTTGTGGAACATCGTGCGGGGGGAGATGAGCCTGGTGGGGCCGCGCCCGTTGGTCGTCGATGAGGACCAGCGGGTCGAGGGCTGGCATCGTCGACGGCTGGAGCTGATGCCGGGCATGACCGGCCCGTGGCAGATCCTCGGCCCCGCCCGCGTCCCGCTGCGGGAGATGGTCGCGATCGACTACCTCTACATCGCCAACTGGTCACTATGGACCGACATCAAGATCCTCCTACGCACCGTCCCCCACGTCCTCGGACGCCGCGGACTATAAGGCGCGGCGGTCTGTGGCCCGACCAGAGCCAAGCCGCGTAGAGCTATCACAGCGTGTCGAGAGGCACGCCGATCACGTTCAGCCGACGTGTCAAGCCGTCGAGAGCGAAAGCGCGCAGCTCATCGGCTGATGCCCCCAAGACGGACGCGTCGGCTCCCGGGGGTGGCGTCAGCGCCTCAGCGATGGCGGGGAGAAGCTCGCGCAGGGTCCCGCGGACGACATCGCCCATCCCGTCGTCCTGCGCGACGGCGTTGCGCAGGAACCAGACGCCGTAGCCGATGTGGCGGTGCTCGTCGTGGTGGATCTTGGTGTAGCCCGCGACAAACCCCGGCAGCAGGCCTTCTCGCTCCATGAAACGTGTCGAGAACTCAAACGTGGTCAGGCCGAGAGTTGCCTCGAGGACCAGGTGGTAGATGGTCACGAACGCGACCTTCGCTTCCACATCGCCGGGGTTGGCCAGGAGGTGCTGGTGAGCCGCGACGAGCTTGTCGTCGAAGATCGTGCGAAACGCGGGCGAGACGTGCTCGCGCGCACGCTGAACGTGGGCGGCGATGAGCGCGGGCTCTGAGACGACCTCGTCCTGAAAGCGGGCGTAGAACTGCATGTGCCGCGCCTCGTCGACCTGCTGCGTGGCCAGGAACGTGACTTCCTCCTCGCTGCCGTCCGCACCCACCAGGCCGGAGAACTTCGTCGTGATCCGCTCCTCGGCCACCATCAGCGAGCCGAGCACGAACGACACGAGCGTGTGGTCCTCCATCGCCGCCCACTGCTCGCGGTCGATGGTCAGATCGACATCCCATGGACTCCACTGGCTCTCCTCCCAATGACGGTAGAGCGTCTGCGGGTCATGCAGATGGAGCTCGTGCGTGGCGGCGCTCATGTGGAGCCGCCGATCGGCTTGCGCGCACGCACGATCGCGGAGGCCGCCTGCTCGTGGACGCGATGCGTCTCGTGGATCTCGACGCCAACTAGGCCGGCGTTGGTGAGGGCGTGCTCAAACTCGCGCCCGGTCAGTGCTCCGGCGATGCAGCCGGTCCACTTCTGCATGTCAGCGCGCGTAGCGTCGTCCATGTGCTCGTCTGCGATCACGTCGGAGATGGCGAAGCGCCCGCCGGGGCGAAGGACCCGCGCGACCTCGCGTAGGACCTTCGGCTTGTCGGCCGACAGGTTCAGCACACAGTTTGAGATAACAACGTCGATGCTCGCATCAGGGAGCGGGATCTCCTCGATGTAGCCCTTGTGGAAGCGCACGTTCTCGACCCCGGCCTTGCGGGCGTTCTCGCGGGCGAGGGCGAGCATCTCGTCGGTCATATCCAGACCGTGCGCTTTGCCCGTCGGGCCGACACGCCGGGCAGAGAGCAGGACGTCGATCCCGCCGCCGGAGCCGAGGTCGAGCACCGTCTCGCCCTCGTGCAGTTCGGCGACGGCGCTGGGGTTGCCGCAGCCGAGGGAGGCGAGTGTCGCGGTGTCGGGTAGCTGCTCGTGGTCGCTGAGCGCGTAGAGCGCGGCCCCGAACACCTCGCTGCCCCCGTCGAACGTCTCGCTCGGTCCGCAGCAGCCGGCGCCGGGGTCGGCCGTCGTGACCCGTGTCGCGGCGGCTGCGTAGCGCGCACGCACCTGCTCGCGCACATCGCCGGTCTTTGTTGTTTGTTGCTCGGGGGCGCAGCAGGGATCAGCGGTCACGTCAGCCATGCGGATAGCTCCTTTAGTGCGTCGGGGATCACGTAGTAGTAGGCCCACAAGCCTTGGCGCTCGGAGTCCACGATCCCGGCGTCGCGGAGCTTCTTCAGGTGGTGGGAGAGCGTGGGCTGGGAGATGTCGAACAGCGGCACCAGCTCGCAGACGCAGACCTTGCCAGCGTGCTTGCGCAGCACGTCCACGAGCTGCAGGCGGATCGGGTCGCCGAGGGCCTTTGCGACCTCGGCCATCCGTCGGGCGTGATCACGCGCCACCTCGGGATAGACCACGGGCTCGCAACAGCGCTCGCCCGCTGCTCGCTTCTGCTTCGGCGCCAGCTCCAAATCGATGAGCATCTATACACGTATATCACTAACACTCACGACCATCAATGTAATACGATGTCGTCATGGACAGCGACGATGCGCCCCCGGTCGAGCGGCAGTCAGGCGAGCGAGCCATCCGGTACGTGTTGTTCGTCTGCAGCCACAACGCCGGGCGCTCGCAGATGGCCCAGGCGTTCTTCGAACGTTACGGCCCCGATGACGTGCGCGCCGAGTCAGCGGGCACCGAACCATCGCCCACGATCTGGCCGCCCGTCGTTGAAGCCATGCGCGAGATCGGCATCGACCTTGAGGGGCGCAGACCGAAGCGCCTAACGCTGGAGATGCAGCTGCACGCCGACTGGGCGATCACGATGGGCTGCGGCGACGCATGCCCATATGTGCCGAGCATGGTTGAAGCATGGGATATACCTGATCCGGTCGGGAGACCGATCGAGGACGTGCGAGCGATTCGCGACGGAATCGACGCCCGCGTCCGCGAGCTGATCGAGGAGCGGCTCGACGCGATCCGTACCGACCGCACCGCGCACCAGCTACGACTGGTTCGGCTGCTGCCGATGCTCGCCGAGGAGTTCGCCGCGACGAAGCCTGCCGCGGAAATCCGGGCGTGCGCCGATGCGGTGCTTGAGGGCTTTGAGGGAGCGCGGGTGCGCTCTCACATCATGACCCTCGCGTACCGACAGACACGCGATTGCCTGCGCCAGGAGACCTGTGAGCTGCTCACGCCGGTGGCTCGATGAGCGCACGGGTTGGCATCAACGGCTTCGGTCGCATGGGGCGCTTGGCGCTGCGCGCCGCATGGGGCTGGCCGGAGCTCACGTTCACGCACGTCAACGAGCCCAAGGGTGACGCGAGCGTCGCTGCTCATCTGCTGACGTTCGACTCGATTCACGGTCGCTGGTCCGAGGATGTAGACGGCGACGATGATGTCCTCAGCGTCAACGGGACGCCACTCGGCTACAGCAACGCTGCCGCGCCCGGCGACGTGCCCTGGGGCGAGCTCGGCGTGGAGATCGTGCTCGACTGCTCCGGCAGGTTTCGCACGACCGAGCTGCTCGACGCATACTTCCAGCGGGGCGTGCGCAAGGTGATCGTTGCGGCGCCGGTCGCGGAGCCGGCGCTGAACGTCGTCGTTGGGGTTAACGACCACCTCTACGAACCTGAGCGCCACCACTTGGTGACGGCTGCCTCGTGCACCACCAACTGCCTCGCGCCCGTCGTCAAGGTGATCCACGAGGGGATCGGGATCCGGCACGGGCAGATCACGACCCTGCACGACATGACCAACACGCAGTCGGTCATCGATGCTCCCCACAAGGACCTGCGTCGGGCGCGCGCCGCGAGCGTGTCGCTGATCCCCACGACGACCGGATCGGCCAGCGCGATCGGGCTCATCTTCCCCGAGCTGGAGGGCAAGCTGAACGGTCTCGCGGTGCGGGTGCCGCTGCTCAACGCGTCGCTGACGGACTGCGTGTTCGAGGTGGCTCGTCCCACCACCGCGGAGGAGGTCAACGGTCTGCTGCAAGCCGCCGCCGACGGGCCCTTGGCGGGGATCCTCGGATACGAGCGGCGGCCGCTCGTATCGGTCGACTTCAAGGACGATCCCCGCTCGGGCATCGTCGACGCACCGTCCACCACGGTCACCGACGGGACCCAGGTGAAGATCCTCGCGTGGTACGACAATGAGTGGGGTTATGCCAACCGCATGGTCGAGCTTGCGCGCAAGGTCGCGGGCAGTCTCCCGGCGGACGAGCTCACCGCGGGCTCCTTCAACGCAGTTGATGGCTAGCGATACGGCAGCGCCCGCGGGAAGCACCGCACCGCAGCGGCGCGGAGACATGCGCAACTACGTGCTGGTGACGGGTGCGTATTGGACGGACACCCTCGTTGACGGTGCGATCCGGACACTCGTGCTGTTCTACTTCGATCAGCTGGGCTACACGCCGCTTCAGGTCGCGTCGCTGTTCGTGTTCTACGAGATCGCCGGCATCGTCACGAACCTCGTCGGCGGGTGGCTCGCGGCCCGGCTTGGTCTGAAGATCACGCTCTTCATGGGTCTGGCCATCCAGGTCCTCGCGCTCTGCATGCTCGGCTTTGCACCGCCATCGCTGCTAGTCGTTCCCTACGTCATGGCCTCCCAGGCGCTCTCGGGCGTGGCGAAGGATTTGAACAAGATGAGCTCCAAGAGCGCGGTCAAGCTCGTCGTGCCCGAGGATGACCAGTCCACGCTGTACCGCTGGGTCGCGGTCCTGACCGGGTCGAAGAACGCGCTGAAGGGAGTCGGCTTCTTCCTCGGCGGCCTGCTGCTCACGCTGTTCGGATTCCAGAGTGCCGTGCTGGCGCTCGCGGTACTCGTGCTGAGCGCCCTGATCGTGACCTCGACCTCGATCCGCGGCCACCTCGGCCGCCCGGACAAGACCGCGAAGTTCAAGCAGATGTTCTCCAACAACCGCGCCGTCAACATGCTCGCGGCGGCGCGCATCCTCCTGTTCGCTGCCCGCGACGTGTGGTTCGTCGTTGGCCTGCCGTTCTTCCTCTACTCCGAGCTCGGCTGGAGCTTCTGGGCGGTCGGAACCCTCCTTGCCGTGTGGGTTATCGGCTACGGCGCGGTCCAGGCAGCCGCACCACGCTTCGTCCGTCGCCGCGGCCACGGCCCGGACGGCGAGCCCGACGGAAGGACCGCTGTGTGGCTGGCGCTCGGCGTCGCCGTGTGCCCTGCCGCGATGGCGCTGGCCCTGGGCGCCGGTGTCAACCCGACGATCGCGATCGTCGGCGGGCTTATTCCCTTCGGGGTCGGGTTCGCGATGAACTCAGCTGTCCACTCCTACCTCATCCTCGCCTATGCCGACAACGACAAGGTTGCCATGAACGTTGGCTTCTACTACATGGCCAACGCCATCGGGCGCCTCGCGGGCACCATCCTCTCAGGACTGCTCTACCAATGGCACGGGCTCACCGCATGCCTGTGGACATCAAGCGTGTTCCTAGTCGCAGCGGGACTGCTGTCACTCCTGCTCCCGACCGAGGATGCGAGAGGCACACGACGTACCCAACTTTCACAAGCAGCCTAGACGCCTGGCGTCGCGCCTCGTGATGTGCGACACGGCCCGGCAACTACATCCGGGGCGCCACGGAGCGCTGTTGGCGCTCGCCGGCCGCTGGCTGGTACGGTCATGCCGTGTTGCGAGATCGCTCTGTGACTGAACCTGTCCGTCATCCGGCCTTCGCGCGGGTCTATACGAAGGTCGCAGAGATGAGCGAGCGTCGTGGTGGCGTCGAGCACCGCCAAAGGCTGCTCGCGGGCTTGGGCGGCCGGGTGATCGAGATAGGCGCCGGCAGCGGCGCGAACTTCTCCCACTACCCGACAACCATTGACGAGGTGGTTGCCGTTGAGCCCGAGCGGTATCTACGTGAACGCGCGCAGCAAGCGGCGGCACACGCGCCGGTTGCGGTGTCCGTAGTCGATGGAGTCGGTGATCGTCTACCTGCCGAGGCGGCATCGTTTGATGCTGGGGTTGCGGCGCTTGTGCTCTGTACCGTGCCCGACCAGCAATCGGCGCTCGCGGAGCTGTTCCGCGTCATTCGACCCGGTGGTGAGTTGCGCTTCTATGAGCACGTCGTCGCGCACACCAAGTGGGAGTCGCGTTTTCAGCGGCTTGCCGACGCTACCTTCTGGCCTCACGTCGCGGGCGGTTGCCACCTTGCGCGCGACACGACCGCTGGGATCGAGCAAGCTGGGTTCGTAATCGAGACGTGCGAGCGCTTCCCATTCAGCCCCGCGCCGTTCCTCCCGCCCGATCCGCACATTCTCGGGACAGCCCGGCGCCCGTAACCAGTTAGCCGCAGCGCATAAGCCGACCGCTTGTCTTAAGACTTTCAAGGGACGCCCCGAGAGCTATCTGGCCAAAGAACGCAGCTCAATGGGCGGCCAGTAGCGGCACGTCGTGGACGATCCACGCTGGTTCGAGGTTCGGTGGATAGAGCACCAGTACCGACCCGCTTCCGGTGATGCCGTAAACGAAGGCAGAGTGGCCCACTACGCCCTCGCGCTGATCGGGGGACCCCGCCAGCAAGGCGGCGAGGATTGCGACCCCGGCCTCGACGGTCATCCAGCCGATGCTCAGCAGGGAGAGCGTCTTGGCACGACGGATCAGGGTGGATCGAGCGCTTTCGGCGCTCTGGATGCCCACTAGCGCAGGAGCCTGGGAAGACATGACCGCACGCTACTGAGATGTACGTCGAATGCGGAGATGTAAGTCAAATGCGCCAAACGCGTTGCATGGGATCTGGTCATCATGGTGATGATCTCTGCTCGCAATATAGGCTGCCCATATTGATGAATTGCCTTCGATATAAGCTGCATCTAATGCAAGGTAGACTTCAATATCTGTAGCATCGTTCGGCATTTCTGCTATTCTGAATGCTCGATGGCGATCTCAGATGGGCAGATCCTTGCCCAGAATCCGTGGTGGACGAGCCCGTCCTGGCGTGAATCAGACCCGCATCTGGTGCTGCTTCAGGCGCAGCCGGTGCGTTTGGCGGCGGACTTCGTCGCCGGTTTGGCTCTCGACAAGCCTGGCATCCACATCCTGCGCGGACCACGCCAGGTTGGCAAGAGCACCGACCTGAAGCTGCTCGTCGAACGCGCGCTCGCGAGCGGTTTCCAGGCGAGGGCTGTCGTCTACCTCGCGCTCGACCTGCTGGAGGGCCAGCATCTCTCAGAGCTGGCGGCGACTGTGCAGCGGGCGCTCGATCTCGCCGGCTGCGACGTCTCCGGCCTGCTGCTGTTCGACGAGGTGACCGCCGTGGATGGCTGGCAGACCGCCGTCAAGTCGCTGTGGGATGACGGGACGCTCCGCGGCGAGGTCGTCGTCTGCACGGGATCCTCTGCGATCGATCTCCAGCACGGCGCCGTCGAGCGGCTGCCGGGACGCCGCCAGGCGGGCGCCGACCACCTCGCCCTCCCGCAGAGCTTCGCCGCGTTCGCCCGCGCGGTGAACAGCAATATCCCCGTCTCTCCGCAGCTGACCGTTGCCGACCTTTGCAGCAGCGAAGGCGAGGCGTTGACGCGCGACATGCGCGCATACGCCCCGGCGCTCGACGCCGCTCTAGAGCAATACGTGCGTTTCGGCGGGCTGCCCGCCGCGGTGGTCGAGGCGGCATCCGGCGCGCGCGAGCCCTCGCAAGACGTCAAGCGGGTGCTGTACGACTCGCTCGTCAGAGAGCTGCAGCGCAAGGGCGCGAGCGTCCCCGCCGGCCACGCCCTACTCGAGCGCGTGGTGCGCTCGCTTGGATCCAAGATCAGCTGGAGCTCCATGGCGCGCGAGATGGACGTTCCGCTTGGGCGAGGCACGGGACGACCAAGTCACCAGACGCTGCGCGACTACATCGAGCTGCTGGCCGGCGGCTACTTCCTGTTCGTAACTTACTTCTGGCGAAGCGGCTCACAGACCAACGAGCAGTCCCGGGACAAGAAGGTGTTCCTCGCTGACCCCCTGCTGCACACGATCGCGCTCGACGGCGCGCCCGGACTCGCGTTCAATATGCCCGCGCTCGTCGAGAACGCCGTCGGAATAGCCCTGCTGCGTCGCTACGAGCCCGCTGATCGCCTGATCGAGACGTTCATCCTCCCCGAGCGCCTTCACATCTGGCAGACGGCGCGCGGCGGAGAGATCGACTTCGTCTGCGGTCCGCGTCGCGAGCTCGACGCGGTGGAGGTCAAGTACCGCGAGAACCCCGGACTGTCAGCGGCCGCAGCAGCTGCGCGAGCGCATCCCGGTCGCCCGGTTGTGATGGCAACGAAGAGCGTGTCACGTGTCGCCGAGCGTTACTCGCTGCTACCCGCCCACACGCTCCTGTGGGCGCTCGGATAGACGCAGCCTAGCCGCCAGGCTCGTTCGTGTCGTCGTCTCCCGGCGGATCGACCTTCAACAGCTCCACCTTGCAGTTGAGCCCCTTGACCTTCGGCCAGTCGCCGTCGGCGCACAGAGCCATTTCGATATCTGCGCGTAGGTCCGCGGTGGCGAGGATCAGTGCATCGGGCATCGGCAGTGACTTGTGCTTGGCGCGCAGTGTCGCAGCGCGGGCCGCGACTGGTCTATCGACAGGCAAGAGATCCTTGACGAACGCGTCAAAGAAGCCGTCCACGTTCTCCTCGGAGTGGTGCCCAAGCGAAACGCCGGTCATGACCTCCGCGTAGCTGATGACCGAGGCCACCAGCGAATGACTGCCTACGATCTCCTTGAACTTGGCAACAGTCACGTCGTGGAGTGCGTCGTCGGCGTCCAGGAAGCCGACGATGACCGTCGAATCAAGCAGGATCAGTCCCACTCCTGGCGCAGTCCCCGGACGGTGCGGCCGAGCTCGCCCCCTGTGCTCAGACAGCCCGCATACTCGTCGACCAGGTCATCCATCCGCGCGATCAAGACACGCCCACGGCCCTGGGCCTTGACCTGCACGACATCGCCCTCGCGCAACCCAGCGTCGCTGAACGCCCCTATCGGGATCGTGATCTGATGCTTGCCGGAAACCCGCGAGCGGCCCGCCGCGCGCGTGACCTCGCCCTTCGATTTCTTTACATCTACCGCCATATGTAAAGGATATCGCGCGGTGCGCCACGCTCGATCGTCGCGCACGTCCTCGACCGAGCACGGCATGTCCAGACGATCAAAGCGGCTCGCGCGAGCGATCCTCGAGTAGGCGCCCGGCCATGCCGCTCTGCGCGAGCTGCTCGCCCACCGCTGCGACCTCCGGATGCCCATCCCCATCCGTTGCCACGGGCTCCTCGAGCCCGATCGGCCGTTCCCATGGGCGGCTGACCACAAGCCACGTCACGGCGGCTACGAGCAGGATCCCGCATAGGATCCATCCCAGCGCGGTCACGCCGACGCCGATGTACTTCAGGCCCGAGGCCGCGACCACGAACGTGATCGCCGGCCTGATGTAGCGGTCGGGAGCGCTCGAGGACAGCAGCGAGCCGATCAGCACCGCCGGCACGCTGCCGATGATCAGGGAGGCTGTCACGCCGAAGTCCACGTGTCCGAACGCGAGCGCGCCGAGTGCCGCCGCGAGCGTCAGCGGCACCGCCTGGGTCAGGTCGGTGCCGACGAGCTGGTTGGCGCCCAACATCGGGTAGAGGAACAGCAGCATCACGATCATCAGCGAGCCCGATCCGACTGAGGTCATGCCGACGATCAGGCCGCCGATCATCCCGATCGCGACCGTGCGCAGCGGTTTCACGTCGATGTCGTGGACGATCCCCATGCGCGTCTGCCCGCCGCGGCGGTCGAGGACGTAGCGCAGCACCATCGCGCCCGCGCCCACCAGCAGCGCCGCGCCCAGCACGATCTCGATTTTTTCCTGTGCCGCTTTGCCGTTGCCAATCAGATGCAGCAGGTATGCCCCGAGAAACGCCATCGGCACCGAGCCGAGGACCATCCAGCCGACCAGGCGCCGGTTGACGGTCCCTTTGCGCCAGTGCACGGCCGCTCCGAACGGGCGCATCACGACCGCCGCCACCAGATCGCTCGAGATCGCCGCCGACGGCGTCACCCCGAACAGCAGGATCAGCATCGGCGTCATCAGCGCGCCGCCGCCGGCGCCGGTCAAGCCGACCAGGAATCCGATGATGGCGCTCCCGAGGACGATGTAGGGGTCTACGTGCATCGCAGTCGCTACTCGGCGCAGTGCGGCCGGTCGGGGCTTCGTGCCTCGGTCATCCGCTGTGCTCGCCCGCGCATCATAGACGAGTTTCTCACGGTTTGGATGCGATTGGGCAGGATCCCGAGCTGAGGTTTCGGGCCGGGGCCTTGCGTTAGGTCCCGTGGCTGTTTATGATGCGTCGCGGCGTTAGCGGGGGTCTGTGGATCTGGACATCTGTTGGTGTTGTCGGGCTCCCCGTGCGGGGTCCGTTCGTGGCGAAGCAAGGAGGCGGGAGACGCTATGAGTGTCGATACGGGGAGTGGGGCCGAGGCCGGGGTGCCTTGGGGCCCCTCATCGCTGACCGGGTCGAGCTCGCTGACCGGCTCGGGCTCGCTGGCCGGTTCGCGGTCGGTGTCTGGTTCGCGTGGGTTTTTGGGTTGGGGGGTTCGGCGTCGGTTGGCGGTGTCGGGGATTGCGGAGGTTCGTGGGCCGGCTGCTTGTATGCGGCGGGATTCGTTGTTTCGGCGGTTGTTGTTGGTGGCGGATGTGGTGGCGATTGTTGGTGCGTTTGTGTTGACGGTTGAGTTGGCGCGGCGTTCGTTGCAGTTGACGTGGGCTGCTGTGGCTGCGGTGCCGATCTTGTTGGTGTGTGCGAAGTTGACGGGTCTTTATGATCGGGATGAGGCGTTGTTGCGTAAGACGACGTTGGATGAGGCTCCGAAGCTGTTTCAGTTGGCGACGTTGTGTGCGTTGGTGGCGTGGCTTACGGGGGGGTTGTTGGTGCATGGTGCGTTGGATCGTCATGAGGCGTTGTTTTTGTGGTTGGCGTTGGCGGGGGGGTTGATCTTGGCGCGTGCGGTCTCGCGGGCGGTGGCGTTGCGGGTGGCGCCGGCGGAGCGGTGTTTGTTCATCGGGGATGATGTGTCGGCTGAGACGATCCGTTCGAAGCTGTGTGGGCATGGTGGGGTCAAGGCCGAGGTCGTCGCGCATTTGGATCTGGATAAGGTCGCGTCGTGGTCGACGGATAGCTTTTCTGAGGCTCGTTTGGCGGAGATTCGTGATTTGGCGCAGACGCTTGATGTGCATCGTGCGATCATCGCGCCGCGTAGTGTGGATGGGGGGGAGATGCTCAATTTGGTGCGCACGTTGAAGGCGGTGGGGGTGCGGGTGAGCGTGTTGCCGCGGTTGTTGGAGGTGGTGGGTTCGTCGGTTGAGTTCGATGATCTGCATGGCGTGACGGTGATGGGGGTCAGGCGTTTTGATCTGACGCGTTCTTCGGCGGCGTTCAAGCGCGCGTTCGATCTGTTTGGTGCGTCGTTGGGGTTGTTGGCGGTCTCGCCGTTGCTGGGGGTGATCGCTGTCGCGATCAAGCTTGATAGTCGTGGCCCGGTGTTCTTTCGCCAGTTGCGGGTGGGTAGGCATGGGCAGCGTTTCCAGATGTTGAAGTTCCGTACGATGGTGCCGGAGGCGGAGGCGTTGAAGGAGTCGTTGCGCCATCGCAATGAGGCGCAGGAGGGGTTGTTCAAGATCGCTGAGGATCCGCGTGTGACGCGTGTGGGTCGGCTGTTGCGTAGTAGCGCGCTGGATGAGCTGCCGCAGTTGTGGAACATCGTGCGGGGGGAGATGAGCCTGGTGGGGCCGCGCCCGTTGGTCGTCGATGAGGACCAGCGGGTCGAGGGCTGGCACCGTCGACGGCTGGAGCTGATGCCGGGCATGACCGGCCCGTGGCAGATCCTCGGCCCCGCCCGCGTGCCGCTGCGGGAGATGGTCGCGATCGACTACCTCTACATCGCCAACTGGTCACTATGGACAGACATCAAGATCCTCCTACGCACCGTCCCCCACGTCCTCGGACGCCGCGGACTATAAGGCGCGGCGGTCACCGTGGTGCCCCGAGCACAATCGGGGCCGACATCTAGCCCGAGCTAGCGTTGCGCCGGTCGTACCGACGGCGGTGTGAGAGCGGGACGGTCGGCTGATCGCAGACGCTCTTCGATCGCCGCGCGCCGGTCCTCTGGCACGAGGAGCATATTGCCTTGCCGCTTGGTCCGCATACCGGTGAGGCGGCGGTCTCCCGGACTGTAGCTGTACGGTCGATAGCCAAGAGGTTCAAGCAATGCTGCTGGACCCGATCCGCCCGTCCAGATCTCGACGAGGACCACGGGCTGGAGCCTGCGGATCGCGTTGATGCCACCCCGTAGAACGTCTAGGTCATGGCCCTCCGCGTCGATCTTTATCATCGTCAGGCTCTGCTCATCCATGAGCTCCGCGTCGAGCGTGACGACGTCTACGTCGACTCCTGACTCGCTATCCGCAGCGAGGTGGTTCGTTAGATCCCTTCCAGTGGTGAAGCGGGCCCTGCCGGCGACCTCCCCGCAGGCGGCCTCGCTGACCGTCACCAGCGCCTCGCGTCCGTTGAGCTCGGCACCTCGGCGTACTGCACGTGCTGCCGCAGGCGCAGGCTCGTACGCGTGCACGCGCGCGCCTCGGCCCGAAGCGACCGCTGCATAGAAGCCAATGTTCGCGCCGACGTCGATGAACAGGTCACCGGGCCTGAGCATGTCCAGCACGAACAAGGCATCGTCACGCTCCGCGATGCCGTTGGCTACCAGTATGCCCGCCATAGCGCTCCATGCCGGACCGAAGACAATCGACCCCTCGACGCACCGGATGGCCACTGGACGGCGGATTGTGCGTCTCCAAAGCTGCCACGCCCAGAATCGCAGCGCAGACCCGATCGCGTGCGTCTCGGGAGGCCGTTTGCCCACCACGAGCCGAGAAACGCGCACTGCGCCAGCAGGTCGCCGCCAAAATGCCCGGCGCCGAGCGCTCAGTCTGACCCCGTCGGTGTCCGAGTCGACAGCCATACGCGTAAGGTTAGAGCCGGCGCGCGTCCCTCGCCGACGGCGGCTCAGTCGACGCGGTCGTAACCCCAGAGCGTGACGAGATCACGACCGAGGTATTCGCTCAGCGCCACGACCTCCGGCTTGAAGCGACGGCGTAAGTCGCTCATGAGCTCCTCGTCGGGTGGTCCTGGGTCACCGAATATGACGTGTTTCTGGGTCGCGTAGAGCGCACTGCGCCGCAGTCCTCGCGGCGTGACCGCCTTCACCGACGCCTTCATCGCTCGCGAAACCGGGCCGTGCCCCACTGACACCGCGTGCACCAGCTCGTGCATGCGCTGCGAGCGCACGCGCACCGTTGGGTTGGCTTCCATCACCTCGATCGGAAAGGTGTCATCGACTTCCAGGAAACGCAACACAGTGCGCAAAGTCGCCTCGTTGTCACGTCGAAAATCATCGTAGATCAACACCAGCACCTGCTCTGGCGGAAACACGGCGTGGTAGCGGCGCAACTGGTCGACAACCCGCACGTGGTCGGAATATAGGAGCATCTGCGGCCAATAGGTATGACGGGGTACATGTTGCCCTTGACGCCTGGACTGCTCGAGCGCGATCGCCTTGCGCAGGTCGGTCTCGGTCTCGACGTAAAGCTGTACGAACTCCAGATGAAGTGAGCGCAGCAGGCTCGCAGGCTCGCGCACGATCGCGATGATGCGTGCAGTGGGTTGAACGTCGGCGATGCGGCCTGCGGCAGCGCGAGACCACAGATACCACGGTGAAGTGTCTGCAACCCGCTGATCCGGCCTCGCGGCGTCAAACCACGAGCTGTACTCCGAGAGCGTCGCCGGGGTTCCACCGGGCCGTGGCGGATCCCGGAAGTACAACTCGCTGGCGAAGAACCGCGGCTCCTTGCGGTCGGGTATGTAGATCTGCGGATGCCGTTTGAGCATCTCATACAGCGCAGTCGTCCCGCTCTTGGGCTGGCCGGCGATAAAGACGTCGGGAACCCGGCCATTGTCTCGTTCGTCCAAGGTGGATCCATCCGTTCCTCAGGAAGCAATTTCTGAGGCCTTATTGAGCGGCCGAGACCGGCCGCCAGGACCGGATCTCACAAAGCCGGCATTATACACCGCGCGGGCCACGCTAAGCACCTGAGTCGGGCGCGCTCGACTACCCGAACGTCGTCAAGCGCTCGCTGCCGAGCTCACGCACGACCAGATCGCCGACGATCGCGTGGCGAGGGCTGCGCTCAGCGGTACGGGCAGGTGCGGCGTCGCCGCTCGCCGCCACGCGGCAGAGGATCACAAAGAACGCTGCGACGGTGAACCAGGCGATGGGTATCAGCAGGAGGAGCATCTCATCTTCTCTTGTCGGGCGATCGCGTGAAGGCCTTTAGCGCCGCTTGCCTGCCTCCAACGGGCGTCTAGCGGCCACGTGTAGGCGACGTTGGAGGCGCACCCCCGGCGTGGACATCGCCCGGTCTTGACACTGTGGGGAGAGCTGAGATACTTGCCCCGTTATGGGCATCGTCGAGCGTGCCGGTGCCGGCGATGCGATGGAGCAGCAGCTGGCGGCCTCCGACACCGGCCGTAGCGTTGCTCTCGGGGAGGTGACATGAACGAGGTCGGCTCACGCGAGCAGGTGTTCTGGGATGAGCACGTGCCCAATCTCGAGTACTGCGTGCGCGAGTACGAGGCCGGGCCGGACCCCAACACCGAGGCGATGCTCGACGCCGTCGAGCCCGTTCGCGGCCGGCGTGTCCTCGACTTCGCCTGCGGCGCGGGCGTTACAGCGGGCTTTCTGGCGGCGCGGGGCGCGATCGTCACCGGCATCGACATCAGCCCGACGTCGATCGAGCAGGCTCGCAGGTTGGCGCAGCGGGCCGGGCTGTCGATCGACTTCATCGCCGGCGAGTTGACACCTGCCACGTTCGCGCCGGAGAGCTTCGATGCTGTCGTGGGTCACTATGCGCTGCACCACGTCAATTTGAGCGTGGTGGCACCGATTCTGGGCAACCTGCTCGTCCCGGGGGGGCGAGGAGCTTTCGTCGAGACGATGGCGCTCAACCCGCTGCTCAACCTCTCGCGGCGAATGCTCGCCGGGCGGACCGTCGTCGCCAGCTACGGCTCGGAGGACGAGCGCCCCCTCGATCGCGCCGACCTACGTGTGCTCGAGATGAACGTCGGCCCGGTGGACCTCACCGTCGGCGAGATGCGGTTTCTACGTATCTTCGATCGCAACGTGCTCCGCTACCGGCGTGCCCGCGCGTCCGCCGTGCTGGGCGCGCTCGACGACCTCATGCTCCGCTCACGCCTCGGCTTCCTGAGCTATCACCAAGTCGTCAACGTGACGAAGCCGAGCTGAGCGAAAGTGCGAATCGTCATCACACTGCCGTGGGGTCAGCGTCTGGGCGGCGCCGAGGCGATGCTGCAGACGGTTCTCGACGGTGCGCCCGAGGCGGGACACGAGCTGGAGCTCGTGTTCTTCGAGCCGGGGCCGTGGCCGGCGGAGCTGGCCGCCGCGGGCTTTCGCGTCGCGGTGATTCCCGCCGGGCACCTGCGTGAAGTTCACCGTTGGATGGCGACAGTAGTGCGGCTGGCGAGGCTGTTCCGTCGTCGCCGACCCGATCTGATCCTCAACTGGGCTGCGAAAACACAGATGTACGGCTCGCCTGCCGCGGTCCTCGCGGGTATGAGCGACCGGGTCGTGTGGTGGCAGCACGGGATTCCAGACGGATTCTGGCTCGATCGCTGCGCCACCAGGCTCCCCGCGAAGGCGATCGCCTGCTACTCACAGGCGGCCGCGCGCGCGCAGGAAGCCATACCTCCGCTGCGCCCCATCCTTACCATCGCCGCCGGCGCGCCGGTCCCGAACGGGCGCCGCGAGCAGGCGCCGTTGACGCTCCCGGCCGAGCTTCCTGTGGTCGGCCTGGTCGGACGCCTGCAGCCCTGGAAGGGTCAGGATCGGCTCCTGCGCGCCCAGGCGATCCTGCGCGAGCGGGGACACGAGCTCCATCTGGTGATCGTCGGCGGCGACGCGTACGGCCTGTCGGCCGAGTACGCCGCCGCGCTGCCCGCGCTGGTCAGCCGGCTGGGTCTCTGCGGCGCGGTCACGATGACCGGCCAGGTTCCCGATGCAGGTCCCTACATCGACCAGATGGACATACTCGTCAACGCCTCCGATCCCGAGCCCTTCGGCATCGTCCTGCTCGAGGGCATGGCGAGGGGGGTCGCCGTCGTCGCGGTCAGATCAGGGGGCCCGGCCGAGTTCATAGAGGATGGCGCGACGGGTGTGCTCGCCCGCTCAGACGAGCCCGCCGCACTGGCGGATGCCCTCGAACCGCTGCTGGATTCGCCCGCCATGCGCCGCGCCGTTGGCCAGGCGGGCCGCGAGCGCTTCATGCGCGAATTCACCGATGTCGCGCTGCGCGAGCGGTTCTTCGCGCATTTCGAGGCGCTGGCAGCAGGTGTGGCTGAGCCGCGCGAGAAACGCGCGTGACCGGCTCGCGCCTCGCTCAGGTCGCACGTTTGCGCCGAGAGCTCCAGCGTTCGATGGCCTGCTTATAGGCGGCCTCATGGCTTTCACAGGAACGCTCCCACGAGTATTCGTCGGCTCGCACTCGTCCCTTGGCTGCCAGCGAGTCGCGCAGCGCGCGGCTCTTCAGGACGGTTAGGAGCTGCTCGCCCAGGTTCTCATCCTCGACGAGGATCCCAAAGCTGCCTGCACCCAGAACGGTCCGCGAGCCGGGGTTCGGCGAGGCTATGACCGGCGTGCCGTGAGCCATTGCTTCCAGATACGGGATCCCGAACCCCTCATAGCTGCTTGGCAGGCAGAACACCCAGGCGCTCGAGAGCAAGCTGCTGATCTGCTCATCAGATGGCAACTGAATCCACGTGACCCCGTCCGCCGGCTCACATCGATCTGAGACCATCCACAGCTGCGCGTCTGGAATCACCGTCAGCACATCTCGCCGGAAGACCTCGTGTAAGAGACGCCCTCGCTTACGCCCCTCCCAGGCGCCGATGAACAGGATGCTGGGATGAGCGGATCGCGAACCGGTTTCCGGGACGGGGTCGACGCCAATTGAAAGCAGGCCCTGGGTGTTATAGATGGTCTCTGCGTCAGGTCCGACCGCGTAGCAACCGGTGGCGAGCTTGCCCGCGAGCTTCTCGAGCGGAAACAGCGCGCGCTTATCGATACGGCGCCGCAGGGAGGCCGCGTGCCGCGCCTCCAGCAGCGCAGATCCGTGGAACGTGCGCACGGTCGGCAGCGTGCGGCGGAAGAAGAACCAGTCATCGCCATGGAAGTGCGCCACGTCGAATCCGGAGAACGACCTGATGTTGAACAGCCAGGGCGCCAGGTACTGGCGCACGACCCGGCGGTCCTCAGTGCAGTGGGGTCGCAGACGGCGGACATCGTATCCGGCTGCGCGGGGCGCCGAGAAGGTCATAGCTGTCACCTCGTGCCCTCGACGGACGAGTGCTTCAGACAGGCGATGCACGTGTACCGCCGCGCCTCCGGGCTTACGCTCGGGACTTGGCAGGTCGCAGTGATACATGGCTATGCGCATGGAGACCGTGAGCTATACGGTAGGGGGTGGAATGAGCTCCACGCCTCCCGGGCACCAGCCGCCGCTGCGCGTCTCGCTCGCACACGACTACCTGCTCGTCATGCGTGGTGCCGAGCGAACGTTTGCGGCGATCGCCGATCTCTACCCGCAGGCGCCGATCTACACACTGCTGTACGACGAGCTCGCCACGAACGGACGCTTCGCCGGACGATCGATCACCACATCGCCGCTGCAGCGCGTGGGTGCTCGACAGCGATCCTTCAGGCGCCTGCTGCCCCTCTATCCGTGGGCCGCGGGGCGGCTGTGCCCGCACGAATCTGACGTCGTGCTCAGCAGCAGCAGCGCGTTCGCCCACGGGGTGCGGGTCCCAGCGGGCGCCGTCCACGTCTGCTACTGCCACACGCCCTTTCGCTACGCGTGGTTTGAGGAGGAGCGCGCGCTCAGCGAGATGCCACGCCCCTTGCGCCCGCTCCTGCGCCAACAGTTGCGCCGCATACGACGATGGGATCTGGCCGCGAGCCGGCGCGTCGACGCCTATATCGCCAACTCAGAGCTCACGCGCGAGCGCATCAACGAGTGTTACGGGCGCGAGTCGATCGTCATCCATCCACCCGTGGAGACCCACCGCTTTCAAGCCGGCACCCCGGGCGATGCGCTGCTGGTGGTCTCTGAGATCGTGCGCCACAAGCGCCTGCACGTGGCGCTCGAGGCGGCGCGACGGGCGGGCGTGCCGATCCGCGTGGTGGGCAGCGGACCCGACCACGCCGCTCTGAGCGAGGCCTACCCGAAGGCCGAGTTCATCGGGCGGGCAACCGACCAGGAGCTCGTCGAGTATTACGCGACCGCGCGCGCGGTGATCGTGCCGGGGGTGGAGGAGTTCGGGATCACCGCAGTGGAGGCCCAAGCGGCGGGGCGGCCGGTGATCGCGGCCGCCGCGGGCGGAGCGCTCGAGACGGTCCTCGACGGACAGACCGGGTGTCTGGTGACCCTCGACGACGTCGACTCCTTCGCTCAGGCCATGCGCCAGCTCGACCGACTTGACTTCGACTCCGCCCGTGCGCAGGCGAACGCGGAGCGCTTCTCGGTGGCCTCCTTCCAGCGTCAGCTCGCGGAATATGTGAGCCACTCAGCGACGTGAGCTGGAATCCGCTGCGCGCGCCAGCAGGTGCTCGAGCCGATCTGCAGCAGCCGCCACCGAGAACAGCCGCTCGACGGCGCTCCTGCCCGCGCTCGCCAGGCTCTGGCGAAGCGTGGGCGACTCTCGCAGCCTCCTCAGCTGGGCGGCGAGCATCTCCCGATCGCCCTCGCTGAAGACCAGGCCTCCTTCCGTCAGGCCGATCAACCACGGGATCTCACCCGAGTCCGAGCCCAGCACAGGCACCCCGCACCACAGCGCCTCGATCAGGACTCGACCGAACTGCTCCTTCCAGGTGCTCGTCGTGCGCGACGGCAGCACCAGCACGTCGAGCTGGGCGTAAGCGGATGCCATCTGATCGTGAGCCAGTCCGCGCAGGACGCGCACCGTCGAACCTGGGATCTGCTGACCCTCGAGCTGCGCTCTCAGTTCACCATCGCCGATCAACAGCAGCTCCACGGGAGCGTCCAGTGCGCGAGTCGCGCCGAGCAGGTCCATCAGTCCCTTGCTCTGCACGAGCCTGCCCGCGAAGCCGATCGTGAACGGATGCTCAGACACGGCCGGCACGCTGTCCCAGTCGGGCACCGCGGGTGGAGCAAGCTCGACCTCCCCGCGTGCCCCCCACGCGCGCGCCAGTCGCGCCGCGCTGTCCGAACGGGCGGCTACGAAGGCGGCGTTGCGCAACACTCCCGAGCGCAGCCACCGGATCGGCAGCGGTAGGTGACGGTCGATGTTCTCATAACACTGGACACCGAACGGCACGCCCAGCCCCAAGCACGCGAGGCTCCATTGCGTCGCGACCAGGGAGTACGGCTCGGCCTCGACGAACATCACATCTGGGCGCGAGCGAGCGCACAGTGAACGGGGGTTCGTCAGATAGAGATGGCGTTGTGGGTATCCGGCGAAGGCAACGCGGGTGGGGCGCAGCGAGCCCTCCAATCCAGGGAGAGCCTGCGGCGTCACGTCGGCCTGCGAGTACGCGTGGCGCCAGCGGCTCGGCACGACGATGGTGAGGTCCCATCCACGCCTGCTGAGCTCCCGATAGACCACCTGATTGACGCTGACCACAGCCGGGTGGCTGATCACCAGCAGCCGTCGCCGAGGCGCAGCTCGACCTCGGTCAGGCTTGACTTCATCGACACCGACGTGGAGGCGATCGCGACCGTCCAGGCATCGCTCGTGCCTGCGAGGTGTGGCAGCGAGAAGCGAGGCGCGCACTCGGATATCCTTGCACGCGAGTTTGCTCGACGCCGACCCAGGCGCGCTACTCTTTGGCGACGACGCGTCCCGAAGATGGCTGGTCAGCGGCCATGGATGGATCCTTAGACCGATGAACGACACGACCGACGCAGCCGCAATTCTCGCTCCGCTGTGGAAGCGCAAGTGGGTGATCCTGATCGTAGGAGTGCTCGTCGCCGCGGCGAGCTACCTCTACTACAAGCATCAGCCGAGTATCTATTCGGCGTCGACCCAAATCAACCTCGCAAGCGGCTCCGAAGAACAGGGGCTGGTCGGCAACCAGAAGGGAACGGTCGCCAAATCCGCGATCAGCAATGCAGCGACAATCATCACCTCGAGCTCCGTGGCCGAAGAAGCGCACCGGCTGCTGCGCGCGGAGCACGCCAACGCCGGCGGCAAGGGCAAGGTACGAACGAAAACGAGCGCTACCGGCAGCGACATCGTCACGATCACCGCTGAAGCGCCCGGCGCGAAGCACGCCGCGCGCCTTGCCAACGCATACGCCCTGGCATACATCAAGCGCGAGCGCGCGGCCTACGTGCGCGCGGTCAAGACGGCGATCGTAAGCACGCACAGGCAACTGCGCCGGATCGAACTGGCGGCGTCGCGGAGCAAAGGGAAGGGTGCGAGCGGCAGCGGCGGCACGACGGTGATCCAGGCGGCGAGCCTCAGCAGCAAGCTCAACCAGCTCGAATCGGATCTCACGGTCCAGGGCATCCAGCAGATCAGCCCCGCGAAGGCGACGAACGCGGAACTGATCGAACCCTTGCCCAAAACGAACGCGATCTTCGGTTTCGCGATCGGCGTGGTGCTGGCGGCGTTCGCCGCGTTCGTCGCCGAGCGATTCGATCACAGTCTGCGTCGCCTCTCCGAGATCGAGCCCCTCTTGAAGGCACCAATCCTCACGGCGCTGCCGACGGTGCGGACCCCGATCATCAAGGGCGATGGACGGCCGGCGCCCGCCAGATCGCTGATCGAGCCGGTGCGGCGCGTTCACACGACCCTGGGGCTGCGCGAGTCGCCCGCATACAACGGTGGGGAGCCGCGCGTGATCCTGTGCACGAGCCCAGGCGCCGGCGATGGCAAGTCGACGCTGGTCGCCGCCTTGGCCCTCGTCAAGCGCGACGCGGGTGAGAGGGTGGCCGTGATCGAGGCCGATTTTCGTCGGCCAGTTCTCGCGAAGCTGCTCGATCTGAGCGGGGAGGCCGGGCTCGCGGACGTGCTCGCGGGCACGTGCACGGTCGCGGATGTCATCCAGACGGTGCCGCTCCTGGGCACCGCCGCCGGCGCTGGCACGGACGCGAACGCCGCCGGCGGTACGACGATGCTCCAGACGCGCACCGCGGGGTCGGTGTCCGTGCTCGTCGGACGCGCGTCCGACGGTAATCCTCCGCCGCTCGGCGGCCGCGCGTTCGCCGAGCTCCTCAGCTCGATGTCCGAGGACTTTGACTGCGTGCTCATCGATGCCCCCTCGCCGCTCGAGGCCAGCGACGCGATCCCGCTGCTCGGTGCCGTCGGCGGGATAATCCTCGTTGCGAGGCTGCGGCACACGCGCGACGTGTCAGCACAACGGCTCGCCGAGCTGCTCGTGCTGCCTTCGACCGCCCCCGTGCTGGGGATCGTGGCGAACGACGTCTCGAACCGGGAACTGACGCGCAGCGGCTTCTCGACGGGGTACAGCCAGCGACGCTGGCCCCGCTCGCCGACCCGGCGATGAGCACTCCCCACGCGTTGCCGTCCGGTCGGATCGGACTGGCGTATCCGTCTGCCTTGCGGCGACGGGTCGATCACACGGTCCCGATCGGACTCGCAGCAGTCGTCGCGTTCGCGGTCGCGCTTGGGATCAGCGTCGCGACGCCCAAGCCAAACTTCGCTCTCGACTTCGGGCTGCTGATCGGAGTGCTCGGCGTCGTCGCGCTCGCGACCGTCAGTCGGCTTGAGGTGAGCGTCACCGTCCTCGCGCTGTACCTCGGGATGCTGGATGGCCCGGTCAAGCTGCTCGCCGCGAACCAGGGGGCGTCGAGCGTACGCGACATCTTGATCGCGGCGGTCAGCATCGGCGCGATCGCGCGCCTGGTCGTCAAACGCGAACCGATCACCTTCCCACCGCTCACAGGTTGGGTCGCCGCGTTCGTCGCGTTGGTCGTGATCGAGGCGTTCAATCCACACACCAACTCCCCCCTCAAGATCCTCGGTGGCTTCAGGCAGAACCTCGAGTGGGTTCCCTTCTTCTTCTTCGGATACGCGCTCATGCGCTCGAAGGAGGGCCTCCGCAAGATGTTCATCGTGATCGGTGTGATTGCGCTGGCCAACGGGGTCGTCAGCACCTACCAGACGCGGCTGTCACCCGGGCAAATCGCGAGCTGGGGCCCGGGCTATGCCGAAATCGTGCACGGCGAAACCAGTGAAGAAGGCAAAGGCATCACGGGGCGAACGTACAAAGGCGGAGGGGTGGCGCGGGTGCGCCCGCCGGCGCTCGGATCGGATAGCGGCTCCGGCGGCGCGGTGGGGGTGATCGCAGTGCCCGGAGCCCTGGCGCTGCTGGCGACGGGGGGACGGCGTCGACAGTGGTATGCGATCCTGCTGTGCCTCGGCGGTCTGCTCGCGGTCGTGACCTGCCTGGGGCGCCTGCAGGTCGTGGGAACGGTGATCGCGATCTTCAGCTTCGCGCTGCTTTCGCTGAGCGCCGGCAAACGCGTGACCCGTCCGCTCGGAGCGCTCCTCGCGGTCGGCGTGCTCGCGCTTCCGCTCGGTGCGCTGTTCGTCTCTGCGGAGGGCTCCGGCACCTTCTCCCGCTACGCAAGCATCGAACCGGCGAAGGTCGCCGGGACATCGACCAGCTACAAGGAAAAATCGCTGACGGAGATCCCCAATCTGCTGGGTCAGCACCCCTTCGGGGTCGGGCTGGCGAGCGCTGGGCCGGCCGTCGGCTTTGCCGGTAAAAGCAAAGCTGTCGTGGGGGGACCCGAAGGTAACGGCGTCAGCGCGGAGACCGAGTACAACCTGATCGTCGATGAACTCGGAGCGCCCGGGCTGGTCTTGTGGCTCGCGCTGATGATCGAGGTGGTGATGTTGCTCGTGCGGCGGCTGCCGCGCATCGAGAACGTCGATGTCCGCATCTGCCTCGCCGGCGTGTTCTCGGTGTTCCTCGCGCATATCGCGATGGGTTTCGACGGTGCGTTCACGGACTCCGCGGCCGGGGCGTTCATCTGGTTCTCGGTCGGGATCGCGGCCTACTGGTTTGCCGGTCCCGGGCGAGGTGAGCTGGCGGTTGGTCGGGGCGAGGGCGCGGCGGTGCAAACGAGCGCCACATGACCGCAGCCCCCCAGCCATCCCAGTCCGGGTCGCCGTTCGCCGCGCGGGCGCGGTTGAACGCGCTGCTGGGGGATCGGCGCAGGATGGTCGTTGGACTGGCGATCAGCTCGGTGATCTCGGGCCTGGCCGAATCGGCGATGATCGTGGTGCTCGCGCAGATCGCTGCAATTGTCGTAAACAAGAAGAAGCACGTGCCGTTCAGCATCGCGGGCTTTCAGATCCACGAGTCGGTCTCGAGGCTGTTCCTGTTCGCGCTCATGTTTGCGGCCGTGCGCCTCGTCCTTCAGGTCGGACCGCTGTCGATCCTGCCGGCGCGCATCGGCGCCGACGTGCAGGCGAAACTGCGAATCAACCTGTTTCACTCGTTCACACGCGCTTCGTGGGACGTGCAGTCGCGCGACCGCGAGGGACACCTGCAGGAGATAATGACCACTCAGGTGCTGCAAGCGACCCAAGGAGCCCAGCAGGCGACGACGCTGCTGACCGCGAGCTTCACCTTCCTGATCCTGATGGTCACAGCGATCGAGCTCAACGCCAAGGCCGCCGGGATCGTGCTGGGCGCCGCGCTGGCGCTGTTCGCGGCGATGCGTCCGCTGAACAGGCTCGGGGTTCGCCGCGCGCGCCAGCTCTCGCGCGCCCAGCTCGACTACGCGGGCGCGATCAGCGAGAAAGTGCGCCTCGCCGAAGAGACGCACGTGTTCGGTGTGGGAGCTGCGCAGCGCGAGCGGATCGACGGGTACATCGCCACCGCCCGCAATTTCTACTTCCGCACGCAGTTGGTCAGCCGCCTGACGCCGAACCTGTATCAGAGCCTCATGTACCTTCTGATCGTCGGGGGTCTCGCTGCCCTGTACGCCGTCAACGCGCGTGACGTGGCGGAGCTTGGCGGCGTGATCCTGCTGCTCATCCGCGCAGGCAGCTACGGTCAGCAGATCCAGGGCGCCTACCAGGGCCTGCGCCAGTCGCTGCCGTTCATCGAACGCGTCCAGGAGGCGACCGCCCGCTACTCGGAGAGTACGCCCGTGTCCGGGGATCGGCCGCTGGACAGCGTCAGCCACCTCGCGTTCGAAAACGTCGCCTTCTCCTATCGGCCAGGCCATCCGGTCCTATCTGACATCAGCTTCGCGGTCGACGGCGGCGAAGCGATCGGGATCATCGGACCGTCAGGCGCGGGTAAGTCGACGATCGTGCAGATACTGCTGCAGCTGCGCGTCCCCGACCACGGCCGCTATCTGATCGACGGCGTCCCCGCCGATGAGTTCCGGGGCGCGGACTGGCACCGGCGGGTCGCGTATGTGCCGCAGGAACCACGCCTCGTGCACGCATCGGTCGCCGAGAACATCCGCTACTTCCGCGCGGGAATCGACGACGAGGCGATGGAACGAGCCGCCCGGCACGCGCGCATCCACGACGACATCGAGGCGTGGCCGCAGGGCTACGACACCGTCGTCGGGCCCCGCGCGGACGCCGTATCAGGCGGCCAGCAGCAGCGGATCTGCCTGGCCCGGGCGCTCGCCGCCGGGCCGGAGGTGCTGGTGCTCGACGAGCCCACGAGCGCGCTCGACCCGCAGTCGGAGGCGCTCATCCAGGAATCGCTGCTGGCGCTCAGGAGCGAGCTGACCCTGTTCATCATCGCGCATCGCATGTCCACGCTGGACGTCTGCGATCGGGTGATGGTCATAGTCGACGGGCGGTTGGTGGCCTTCGACCTGATCGGAGTGCTGGAAAGGGAGAGCTCCTACTATCGCATGGCCACGACGCTCGCCGGCGGCGCGCTGCCATGAGCGTCGAGCGTGAGCACGCGATCGTCGCATCGCGCGCGGGACAGGTCATCGATGACGTCGGAGCGCACGCGGACGCTGGTGTGCGCGGGAGCCGGATCCCCGACTTCTTCATCGTCGGGCACCCCAAGAGCGGCACCACGGCTCTGTATGAGATGCTCAAGAGCCACCCACAGGTCTACATGCCCGACGGCAAGGAGCCGTGGTTCTTCGCTGACGAGCTGCGCACGCGTACGCCGCCGCGGCCCGGAGGGATCGCGCAGACGCTCGATCAGTATCTGAGCCTGTTCGCCGCCGCGAAGGCCGACCAGCGCGTCGGCGAGGCCTCGGCGCAATACCTGTGGTCCGCAACTGCCGCAGCGCGCATCGCGGAGATCCAGCCCGCCGCGCGGATCATCGCCATCCTGCGGGAGCCCGCGAGCTTCCTGCGCTCACAGCATCTCCAATTCGTGCAGGGGTATGTCGAGACCGAGAGCGACCTGGGCAAGGCGCTCGCACTCGAGGACGCAAGACGTCACGGCCGAGATGTTCCCCGTTACACATATTGGCCGCAGCGGCTGCTCTACTCAGATCACGTTCGCTACGTGGCGCAGCTGCGTCGCTATCACGCGGTGCTTCCGCGCGAGCAGGTGCTGGTCCTGATCTACGACGATTTTCGCAGTGACAACGCCGAGACCGTGCGTAAGGTCTTGCGCTTCCTCGACGTCGACGCGACGCTGCCGGTGCAGTCCAGCGAGGCCAACCCCACGGTCCGGCCACGCTCGCAGCGCCTGAATGAGGCGCTGCACGCGATCTCCGTGGGACGAGGGCCGATCTCGTTGAAGGCGAAGGGGGCGATCAAGGCCCTCACGCCGCGAACCCTGCGGCGGCGGGCGCTGCACGCGGCACAGCGCAGCGTGGTTTACACCGAGCCGCACCCACCGGATGAAGCCCTGATGACGGACATACGTCGCCGCTTCAAGCCGGAGGTGGTGGCGCTCAGCGAGTACCTCGCTCGCGACCTCGTCACCCTCTGGGGCTATGACCGTATCGGCTGATCGATCGTCCTCAGGCCGCGACTCGAGCCGCCTCGGTGAGGCCGTCGCGGGGCGGGTTCCCGACTTCTTCATCGTCGGTCATCAAAAGTGTGGCACGACGGCCCTGTATGAGATGCTGCGCAGCCATCCCCAGATCTACATGCCGGATCTGAAGGAGCCGCGGTACTTCGCGAGCGATATGCGCCAGCGCTTCCAGCCGTCGCGCTCGGGTCCGCTTCCGACCACGCTCGAGCAGTACCTGCCGCTGTTCGACGGGGCCCGGCCCGAGCAGATCGTCGGCGAGGCCTCACCCTCCTACCTCGTCTCCCACACCGCCGCCGGGCTGATCGCGGAGGTTCAAGCCTCCGCGCGAATAATCGCGATCCTGCGCGAGCCGGCGGAGTTCCTGCGATCGCTGCATCTTCAGCATGTGCGCTCTCACATCGAGACGGTGAAGGATCTCGAGAAGGCGATGTCGCTGGAGCAGGAAAGACGCCAAGGCAGGCGCATTCCCCGTCGCTCGCACCGACCGCAGGCGCTGCAGTACTCAGACCACGCGCGTTACGTCGAGCAGCTGCGTCGCTATCGCGCGGTGTTCCCGCCGGCGCAGTTGCTGGTGCTGATCTACGACGACTTCCGCGACGACAATGAGGCGACCGTGCGCAAGGTCCTACGCTTCCTCGAGGTGGACGACACCGCGCCGATCGCGGTGCAGGACGTCAACCCCTCGATTCTGGTGCGCTCCCAACAGCTCGAGCAGATGATGAACGCCGTGTCGGTGGGGAGGGGCCCGCTCGGGCGGGCAGCGAAGGCGACGGTCAAGGCGATCGCGCCGCAGCGGCTGCGACGCGACGGGCTTCGTGTGATGCGCCACCGCCTCGTGGTGGGCGAGCCGAAGCCGCCCGATCCGACCTTCATGCTGGAGCTGCGTCGCCGCTTCAAGCCGGAGGTGGTCGCGCTCAGCGAGTACATGGGGCGTGATCTCGTGCGACTATGGGGCTATGAGACAATCGACTGAGCGGAGTGCTGGCTACTCGGCCACCGGCGAGCGGGTCCCCGACTTCTTCGTAGTTGGTCACCCCAAGTGCGGGACCACGGCGCTGTATGAGATGTTGCGCCGCCACCCGCAGGTCTACATGCCGGATCTGAAGGAGCCGCGCTACTTCGCCGAGGACATGTATGCGCCGGATCATCGGCCGAGGTCGGGCGAGTTACCGAGGTCGCTCGAGCAGTACCTCTCGCTGTTCGAGGCCGCCACGCCCGAGCAGCGCGCCGGCGAGGCTTCGCCGTTTTACCTCGCCTCCCGCACCGCTGCAGCTCAAATCGCGGGCCTGCAACCCGACGCGCGGATTATCGCGATCCTGCGCGAGCCGGCGAGCTTCCTGCGCTCGCTTCACCTCCAATACGTGCAGTCACATGTAGAGACCAAGAACGACTTCCGCAAGGCGCTCGCGCTCGAGCAGAGCAGGCGCAACGGCAGGCGCATTCCTCGCGCCTCAGAGCTGCGGCCGGGGGTTCTCCTGTATTCAGAGCACGTGAGGTATGTCGAGCAGCTGAGCCGCTACCACGCGGCGTTTCCGCCGGAGCAGGTGCTGGTGCTGATCTACGATGACCTGCGCCGCGACAACGAGCAAACGGTGCGTAGGGTGCTGCGCTTTCTCGAGGTCGACGCCGAGATGCCGGTCGTCGCGTTGGAGGCCAACCCAACCGTTCGCGTGCGCTCGCCGCGACTCGACCATCTCGTGCGCTCGGTGTCGGTGGGGCTCGGGCCGCTGTCGCGGGCCGTGAAGGTAACCGCCAAGGCGCTCACCCCGCGCGGACTGCGCCGCCGCGCGCTCAAGGCGACGCAGCACCGTGTCGTCTACGCCACGCCTCCGCCGCCGGACGAGCGGCTGGTCGATGAATTGCGTAGCCGCTTCAAGCCCGAGGTGGTGGCGCTGAGCGAGTATCTGGGCCGCGACCTCGTTACCCTTTGGAATTATGACACGGTCGTCTGAGCCACCGATCTCGGTGGGCAACCCGGACGCGCCGACTGGCCCTGCAGAACTGACACAGCGCCCGCGTAGCGCCGCGTCGTCAGCCGCCATGGGCACGCCGCAGGGGAGAGTCCCGGACTTCTTCATCGTCGGCCACCACAAGAGCGGCACGACTGCGCTGTATGAGATGCTCAGACGCCATCCGCAGATCTATATGCCCGAGCTGAAGGAGCCGAAGTTCTTCGCAGCCGATCTGCCCGCGCGCCTTGAACCTCCCACGTTACGCGTGCTGCCTGCCACGATCGAGGAGTACCTGGCCCTGTTCGGCGACGCCAGACCCGAGCAGCGCGCGGGAGAGGCCTCGCCGTCGTATCTGAGGTCTCATCTCGCCGCCGGCCTGATCGCGGAGGTGCAGCCGGCGGCGCGCATCATCGCGATTCTGCGAGAGCCCGCAAGCTTCGTGCGCTCGCTTCACCTCCAGATGGTGCAGTCTCATGTAGAGACCGAGAGGGACCTGCGCAAGGCGATCGCCGACGAGCAGATCGACCGTCAAGGCCAGCAGGTGCGTAGATATTCAGACCATGTGCGCTATGTCGAGCAGCTGCGCCGCTACCACGCCGTGTTTCCCTCAGAGCAGGTGCTCGTGCTGATCTACGACGACTTCCGCCGCGACAACGAGGCGACGGTGCGCACTGTGCTGCGCTTCCTCGACGTCGATGACACCGCGCCGATCGAGCTGCTCGAGTCCAACCCGACGGTCCGGGTGCGCTCTCACCGCAGCGAGCGCGTGATCCACGCGGTCGCGATGGGCACCGGTCCGGTCTCGCGACGCGTGAAGGCGACCGTCAAGGCGCTCGCTCCGCGCCGGCTTCGCCGCGGAGCTCTTCGCGTCGCTCAGAACAGCTTGATCTATGGGGAGCCTGACCCACCCGATGGCGCGCTGACGGGCGAGTTGCGCCGCCGTTTCAAGCCGGAGGTGGTGGCCCTGAGCGAGTACCTTGGGCGCGATCTGCTCGCGCTGTGGGGCTACGACAGTGTCAGCTGAACCGGCTGAGCCCTCCGCAGCCGAAGACCGACCAGACGATCCCTCGCTTGGTCCACGCTGGCGCGCTCACACGCAAGCCGTCCAGCAGGAGGTCCTGCCCGAGGGGCGCGTGGTGGTGAGTTGCGGCGTGCCGTTCGGTGGGGGCGGACTCGGACGTCACCTGCAGGAGATCGTGGAGGCGCTCGACCGCCGCGGGCAGCAGAGGCTCTACATCTGCAGTAGCGATCGCGTCGCTTCCGAGCGCAGGAAGCTGCGCGTGCCTGCACCCGCCAGGCTGCTCGCCCCGCTCGCGAGCGTCTCGCCCGGTCGGCGCCTGCGCAGGGCGAGGGTCGAGTTCGACGCCTACGCCGCCCGACAGCTGCCGCAGGCCGACCACCTGATGGCATTCAACCGCCAGGCCTTGAGCCAGTTTCGCGCGGCCGAGCGAGCCGGCTATCAGTCGGTATCGCTCGTTACGGGCAGTCCTCACGTCCGGCGGGTCGCGCGCCAGCACGCTCGTGCGTATCGCCAGTATCCGATCGAGCGCTCGTTCGGAACGTACATCGTCGAGCGTTACCTGGCCGAATACGCTGAGGCGGAGCGCATCTACGTCGCTTCACCGTACACCTGGGAGTCGTTCACCGAGCAGGGCATATCCGAGGAGCGGCTGTCACTCTTTCCCCTCACGCCCGACCCCCGCTACCAGCCCGAGGATCGCCCACGATCATCCTCGACATTCAACGTCGTCTACATCGGCAGCCTGTCCGTTGCCAAGGGAGTTCCGCTCCTGGTCGATGCCGTCCGCCGCCTTCCGCACCGGGACCTGCGGCTGATCCTCGTCGGAGGCTGGAAAACGCGGGGCATGCGACGTTTCATCGCGCAGGCCAGCGCCGAAGACGACCGCCTCGAGGTCAGGCCGGGCGATCCGCTGCCGCATTTGCGTGGGGCGGGGCTGTGTGCTCACCCGACGTATGAGGACGGCTTCGCGTACGCCCCGGCGGAGGCGCTTGCGTGTGGCGTTCCCGTGCTCGTCAGCGAGGACACGGGCATGAAGCACCTGATCGATCCCGGCCACAACGGCGTGATCCTGCCGACGGGCGATCTCTCGGCGCTCAGCGCTGCGATCGACGCTGCATACCGCGGGGAGCTCCTGGGTGGCTGACAGCGCCCGGACCGCCGTCGTGGGCGTGTCCACCAGGCCGATCTGCGGCGTGCGCGATCACGCTCTGCTGCTCGCCGAGGCGCTCGCGCGCGAGAACGTAGCTTGCTCGATGCACTGGCTGTCGAGCGATGAGCGGTCGCTGGCACGGAGCCGCGCGGAGATCCGTACCTGGACGCGCGCCCTCGCCACAGAGCTCGACGGTGCTCACCTCGACGCAATCCTGCTGCACTACTCGATCTTCGCGTACTCCTATCGCGGCGTGCCTCTGTTCGTCCACCCCACCGTCGCGGCGTTGCGCGCGACGGGGGCGCCCGTGATCGCGATCATGCACGAGATCGCTTTCCCGTGGCGGCGTGGAGGGCTGAAAGGCAATATGTGGGCGGCGACGCAGCGGGCCGCTCTGGTGGAGGTGATGCGCACCTCCTCCGCCGTGATCGTCACGGCCGACTTCCGAGCCGAGTGGCTCAGCAGCAGGCCGTGGCTGCCCTCGAGACCGGTCGCGGTCGCTCCCGTATTCTCGAACCTGCCACCGTCTGCCGCAGAACCGCCTCCCGATCGCCTCGTGCCCGTGCTCGGCCTGTTCGGCTACACGCTTGATCCGGCCACGGTCTCGCTCGTGATCGACGCGGTGTGCCGGCTCAATCAGCGCGGCGTACGGTTACAGCTGATGCTGCTGGGGGCGCCCGGTCGCTCCTCCCCGGTAGCGCGAATGTGGACGAAGGTCGCCGAGAGCCGTGCCGTCGCGCAGCAGCTGTCCTTCTCCGGCACGCTTTCGGCGCAGGAGCTCTCCGACGCGCTGGCGAGCGCCGATCTCCTTCTGTACGCCGATAGATCGGGACCCGCGTCGCGCAAGGGAACCCTCGCCGCGTCGCTCGCCTCCGGACGGCCCGTGATCGCGCTGGAGGGTCGTCGAGGATGGCAGCAGCTGCTCGATTCCGAAGCGGCCCTGGTGGTGCCGCGAACGCCCGACGCTCTGGTCGCGGCGGTTGAGACGCTGCTCGTCGATCGATCGGCCCGGGACGCTCTGGGCGCGCGCGGCGGCGCGTTTGCCGAGCACGCGATCGGCGTAGCGCGGACTGCCGAGGTCGTGCGCGTTCTCGTCGATGACATGCTCGGCGAGCGTCGGTCATAAACCGTCGCGTGGCCGAGACCGCCACGAGGTCAACGCTGCCCCGTAGGCCTTCACCAGCTCCGCCACATGACGCGAGCGCGAGAACCGCGACTGGACCGTCGCCCGTCCGGCTGACCCCATGGCTCGCTGTCTCTCCGGGTCCGACAGCAGCTCATTCAGCGCTCGTGCCAGGGCTGCCGCATCGCCCGGACGCACGAGGATGCCGCTGACGCCGTCGTCGAGCCAGTCGGACACACCTCCGGTGGCGCTCGCCACGACCGGCCGACCGGCTGCGAACGCCTCGATTCCGATCAACCCAAACGGCTCCGGCCAGAGCGAGGGCATCGCCACCACCGACGCCTGCGCCAGCTGCTCCGCGAGCTCATCGGCGCCCAGCCAGCCCGTGAAGCTGACGCGGTCGGCGACGCCGAGGCTCCGCGCCAGCTCTCGCATCCGGTTCAACGTCCAGCCATCGCCGCAGATCACAAACTCACCGTCCACCTCGCGCGCAGCGCGAATCAGGATGTCGACTCCCTTCGGCTGCACTACCCGCCCGGCGAAGACCACGCGGCGCCTGGATGCGTGTCCAGAGCCGATCCTCGCCGACATCGAGGTAAACAGGGGGATCCTCGCTCGGGCGGCCACTCCGTTCGCGGCGAGGTGCCGCTCGACGGAGCTCGAATAGGCGACCGCCAGGTCAGCGCGCAAGAGCGCCTGCAGCCCTCGACCGGCTCCCGCGTATTTCGACGGCAGCCCCGTCGGATTGGGCGTATGGGCACAGCCTCGTACGAGCATGTTGGGGATGCACCCCAAGCCGTGAGCCCTGGTGCACTCCTGCCCCGGCCGAAAGTAATAGACGCCGGACGGGCATGCGGTATATCCGTGGGCGCTGATCACCACCGGCGCGTGTGCCCGCATAAAGTCAACGAGCTCGGGATGGTCGACCTGGTGAATATGGACAATCGACGGCATGCTCGACAGCGCCTCACCGACCCGCGTTGCGATCGCGGCGCGCCTGTTGAACAGCTCGGGGCCGTGAATGACGGTCACCCCACCTGTTTGCTCGCCGTCGTCGATCCTGGCCGCCAGCACCATCACGCGTAGGCCGTGCTCTGCGAGCGCGGCGGCGCTCGCCTGCACATGTGCGCCCACTCCTCCGTCCCTCGTCCATCGTGGCGTCACCAGGAGCGCGGAGTCCGGGATCGCAGAGACCACCGTTCGGGTCACGCTCGCGGTACGCCGGCAGCCATCTGAGGAGAGATAATACTCAGATGGTTGGTAGCCGGTTATGGGGTTCCGGCAGCTTCTTCGCGCTGCAATTTCTTGGCAGCGGCTGCTTCGGAGGCTTCTTCGTGTGCGAAACGCGCTCGCGCTGCGCGTTCTTCGCCAGTTTCACCGGCTGGCTGGACTTTCCCGGCGTGCGTTGCATGCGAGCCGCCGCCGCCCGTACCCTTGCTGGACCGACGACCCCCCTTTCCAGATCCGCCGCCCTTGTGCGCATGCCCGCCACCCTTGCCGGAGTGCTTGGCGCCCTTTCCGTGTTTTCGGACTTCACCGCTGGCGTTGTTGTTGGTCCCCTGCGCTTGTTTGAGTTCCCGTTCGTAGGCTTCTTCGCGTTTCTTGGCTTCTGCTTCGTTGGTCGCCGGTTCGGCGGCGCCCGCACCGTAGTGGGTTTCAGCGCCGGCTTTCGGGCTTTCACCTGCTTCCGCGTTCGCACTGGAGCCGCTACTGGATCCGCAGCCGGCGACCGCGACCGCGCAGGCGACGGCGAGCAGGAGCGTGAGCGCAACCTGCGCTAGATGACCGATTCGACTGGGTTTGCGTGCCACTCAGGTATGAGGGTAGTCGATCGTGAGGACGCGGGGGTAGTCGGTGGCGGCGACTTCGAACGTTGCGGTGGCGCCATGCTGGACTATGACTCGCGCGGGTGTGGAGGTGTTGCGCAGCGGGTCGTACGCGCTGATGGTCGGGGTGGTGGAGGTTGTTGGCAGATTTCCGAGGGTTATCCGGAACGTCTCGTCGGGCAGGTCGAAGCGCCGCACGTCGGTTGCGGGCGCGTTCGGTTCGTACAGTGTGAGCAGGTCGCGTGTCATCACGTATACGGGGACGACGAAGCTCGTGGGGGAGGCTTGAAAGGGGAGCACGGCCAGCACGTCGCTGTCGTTGAGGTCTGGGTGTGCGGCGCTGCCGTCCCCTTTGAATTGAGCGTGGTCACCCTCCTGTGTGATCGAGATCAGCTTGAGCTGTCGGGCGCCGCCGGGGCCGGGGCCGGGGCCCTGGAACCGCGACAGGAGGTTGCGAAAACCCTGCATCGTTTCCCCGCCGAGCCCCTCGCCCGGGTAGACCGTCGGGTGGGCGTCTACGGCCGACATGAAGCTTTCGCTGATCATGCTGAGGTTGTGGGCGAGCGCCGCAGCGTAGAAGTACTCGCGCGCGACTCCCTTGCCGACCATCGCCACCAGGCTGCGCAGCAGCGCCTTGGCCTGGAAGTGGGCGTTGTCGGCCGGCCTGAGCGTCGCCGCGCTGCCCGTCTGCGGCGTGACGCCGTCGGGACCGATCACGCTGGCGTGGCCGGGGGCGAGGTTGTACTCGGTCACCCATAATTGCAGCGGCCGCTGGTGCGGGCGCGAGACGTAGCGTCCATGAGGCGCCGCGTAGATCCTCGTCGTGATCGGAGCGATATCCCGGATCAGGGTCACCCCCGAGCTCGCAGTCAGGAAGTACTCGGGAAGCAGCGACTGATATTCGGGCACGAACAGCGGCGTGAACGCCCCTGCTGATCCGTGTGGACCGACGGTGTCGCGCGCGCCGAGCGCGTTGTAGGGCACGCGTCCGGGTTTGGCCTTGTATTGGGCGGGGAAGCTCCTCACGCCCTCGTAGGGGTGCTTGCTGAGGGCGGTCAGCCCCGCGGGCGCGAACGCGCCGGATGGGAACGGACTCTGGCTGGCAAAGCCATTGCTGATGCCCACGCTCGAGGAGATTCCGTTGGCAGGGTTGCGCACGTAGGCGACCGTTTCGTCGAGCAGCGCCTTGGCGACTTCTTTGGTTACGCTCTTGCCGCCCGCTTCAGGCGGCGGTGAGTAGTATTTGTTGGCGTCGAGGAACTGCGAGCCGAAGCTGAGCTCGTTCCAGATCTCGAGGTCGTATTCGCCGCGGCCGAAGATGGCTGCGGCCGTCTTTGACACGGTTGCGACGTAGTCGAGCCAACCGTGCAGCGTCGCCCGAAAGGTCGGGTTGGCAGTGCCATCGGGCAGCGTCGGTGAGGCGAACGGCGCGTACAGCAGCGTCACGCCCTTGTGGGGGCCGGATGCCAACGCCAGCGGCAGTGGCCGAGACAGGGTGGCCACGCCGTTGGAGCTCACCTTCGTGATCAGGATCGCGGGGTTGCCGCTCAGGACCAGGGGGGTCAGCCCATGAGCCTTGGATTCCGCCTTGCGCGCTTGATGGCGCGCGCGCCGCTGTGCCGGCGTGAGCCCGGCCCCTGCTCCGGCTTTGGCGCGGGCGCCGCGACGTTTCTTGCGCAGCTTGGCGAAGGGATTGAACACGACGGAGTCAAAGCCGGTCTTGCCGGGCGCGACCGCCGCGGCGCTCGCGCGGCTGAGCGTGACGGTGCGCGCGCCGGCGGAGGCCGGCGCGACGGTTTCGAGCACGATCTTCTCGCTCGGGCAGGGGGCGCCGCTGTTGGCGTTCAGCAGGATCAGCGGGCGCAGCCCGTTTTCGTGCAGCGCGAGCAGCCGCGCGCGGACAGCAGCTTCGTGCACGAACCTGCTCGGGTCGCTGTAAGAGAGGGCGCTCCAGTTGATCTCGATGCGAGCGAGCTTGAAGCCGCTGTCGTGCAGCAGCCGCGCCACGTCTGGTGCCTGGGACGCGTCGACGTTGAAGTTGATCCCCACGGCATCGAGCAGGCGGGAGACCGGCCAGGTGTCCATGTAGGCCCGCCACGGTTGGATCCAGAACGAAGTCTCACCAAATTTCAGGTCCGTGAGATATCTGGGATCGATCGGATCGCAAGCCGCGCCGCACGTCGGCAGGGAGGGTCTTTCGAGCGTCGTCGAGACGCCGGCGGTCGATGCGGGCGTGGCGCGCCCGGGCGAGCGGTTGAGGATCGCGACGATGACGCCCGCCACGATCAGCAGGGCCGCGGCTGCGGCTAGTGCGTAGCGCAGTCGTGTCCGCGCGCCGGCTCCCCGCGGGGGTTGGGACCCCGGTCCAGGATCGCCTGAGGGATTGGACTCCATCGCGGTCGCATCTTAGAAGGGACCGTTCTCGCCTGGTCGCGGTAACGCGTGCGCCCGCGCGGGCGCACGCTCACGTACCGGGATAGTCGATGGTGAGGATGCGGGGGTAGTCGGTGGCGGCGAATTCGAACACGGCCTGGCCGCCTTGGCGCGAGACGAGGCGTGCGGGCGTCGAGTCGTTGCGGAGTGGGTCATATGCGCTGACCGAAGGCGCGGCGCCGGTTTCGGGGAGGTTGCCCAGGGTGATCTGAAAGGACTCGTTGGGCAGGTCGAAGCGGTTGATGTCGCTCGTAGGAGCTTCGGGTTCATACAGGGTGACCAGGTCGCGTGTCATCACGTAGACGGGGATCACGAAGCTGGTGGGGGACGATTGGAAGGGGAAGACGGCGAGCACATCGCGGTCGTAGAGGCTGGGGTGCGCGGTCGTGCCGTCGCCCGCGAACTGCGCGTGGTTGCCGGCCTGTGCGATCGAGAGCAGCTGCAGCTGGCGGGCGGCGCCGCCGGGGCCTGGACCCTGGAACTGGGCGAGCATGTTGCGCAGGCCGTCCATCGTTTCCCCGCCGAGCGCGTCGCCGGGATAGCTGTCCGGATCGGCTTGCACCGCCGAGAAGAATCCCGTGCTGATCAGGCTGAGGAAGCCCGGCGCGGCTGCGTAGAAGTACTCACGATTGATGCCCTTGCCCACCATCGAGACGAGGCTGCGCAGCGCCACCTTGGCCTGGAAGTGAGCCTTGTCGGCGGGCGTGAGCGTCGCCGAGGGGCCCGTCGCCGGCGTCACCTCGTCGGGACCGATGACCGTCGCTTTGTTGGGGCTGAGGTTGTACTCGGTGACCCACTTCTTCGGTGGTTCGCCGCCCGCAGGCCCGACGTTGCGACCGTGCGGCTCGTGATAGATGTAGGTGGTGAACGGAGAGACGTCGCGGATCAGGTTCTCCGTCGAGATGGCCGTCAGTGCGGACTCGGGCAGCAGCGACTGATAGGTGGGGGTGAACAGCGGCGCGATGCTCCCTTTGGTCGTGTCGCGTTCGCCCAGGGCGTTGATCGGTACGAGGTGGCGCGTGCCGTATTCCGCGGGAAAGCGCTTGGGACCGACGTAGGGGTGCTTGCTGAGCGCGGTGAGGCCCAACGGCGCGGTCGCTCCCGAGGGGAATGGAGTCTGGCTAGCGAAGCCATCGCTGATCCCCACGCCCGAGGAGATTCCGTTCGCGGGGTTGCGTACGTAGGCGACGGTTTCGGCGAGCAGCGCCTGCCTGATTTCCTTGTTCACTTCCCGTTTGTGGTTAAGCGGTTTTTCGGCTTCTTCTTCGGCTTTTTCGGCTTCTTCTTCTTCTTCTCTTTTGGTTTCTTCTTCAGGTTTTTCGCCTTTTTCTTCGCCTTCGGCTTCCCGTTCGCCTTCTTCTTCCACGCCAGGCTTGGTCTGTGCGATCGCCTGATGCGTCGCTTCAGCCTGTTCTTCACCCGCTGGCGGGTAGTAGTTTTCGGCGTTGAGGAACTGCGAGGCGAAGCTGAGCTCGTTCCACACCTCGAGGTCAAAGCCGCCGGGCCCGACGATGCTGGCCGCCTCTTTGCAGACTGCGTCGACGTACGCGAGCCATCCGTCAAGGGTGGCCTGGAACGCGGGATTGGCTTCGCCGTTCGCGAGCTTGGGAGCCGCGAACGGCGCGTACAGCAGCGTCGTGCCCGCGTGGGCGCCGGCAGCGAGCGGGCTCAGCAGCTGCCTGGAGAGTGTCGCCACGTGACGGGAGTTGACGGAGCTGATGAGGATGTCGGGATCGCCGGGAAACGAGAGTTCGTTGAAGCCGGTCTTGCCCGGCACGACTTCCGCCGCGCTGGCGGCGGTCAGCCTCACCGTCTGGGCGCCGGCGGACGCCGCCGCGGTCGTTTCCAGGTTGACGCTCTGCTCGGGCGTGGGAGCGCCGCTGCCGGCGTCGAGCAGGATCAGCGGTCGCAGACCGTGCTTGTGCAAGGCGGTCAAGCGGGTGGTGATGCTCGCCAGGTGCGCGGGTTCGAACACCGTCGGTTCGCTGTAGGAGAGCGAGGACCAGTTGATCTGGATGCGCGCGAGCTTGAAGCCGCTGTCCTGGAGGAGCTGGGCCGTGTCTTCGGCGTCGGCCGGGCGGACGTTGAAGTTGATCCCGACCGCTTCCCGCAGCGTCGATGCCGGCCAGGTGTCCAGGTAGGCCCGCCACGGCTGCAGCCAGAACGAGCGGGTCCCGAACCCGACGTCGGTCAGGTATCGTGAGTCGATCGGGGCAGTGAGGATTTCGCCGGGTTCCGACGGAAAGCCGCCGCCGCCATTTTCGCGGACGCTCGTGGAAGCTTCGTTGGGTGGCGTCGGTGGGTTGGGCGGGGCGCCGAGCGCTTCGACGATCAGGCCGCCGTTGTTCGGTGCAACGTTGCGTGTGCGTTTCGCCGCGCCCTTGGCGCGATGCTTGCTCTTCTGGGTGCACGCTCGAAGCTTGCCGCGATGGCTGGAGGATTTCTTGCCGCGCTTGAGCGTGCAGCGGCTGTTGGCGATACGGGTGTGGGACCTCGCATGTGTGGCGCGAACGCCACTCGCCCGTGCAGCGATGGGCACGATCAGGCTGACGAGGGACGCGAGCGCAACGGCGCCGAGGAGCCGGGCTGCGTGTAGATGTGAGCGAAGGTAGGCGAGGGCGTCGGGCATGGTCTCCAGGGGGTTGGTCGCGCTGAGGGGAGGCGTCCTCTGTGCGATCGACGAGAGCCGGGGGCCGCTTGAATCGCCAGCAGCAGGCCGGACGTTCGTATGCGTCGCGGCGTTCGTGCGTGCGATGCTCCCGGGTGCATGGCCAAGCCACGGCTGCTCCTCCTTACGCCCGATTTCCCGCCGGCGCCGGGGGGAATCCAGGTGCTCATGCACCGTCTCGCCGTCGGTATGGAAGGCTTCGAGACGCTGGTCGTCACCTTTGACGGCCCCGGCGCGGCGAGCTTCGACGCTGCTGGCGATCTCAGCACCCGCCGCGTGGGCGTCGGCACGCGGCTGCGACCGGGGCGCGTCGCGTCGCTGAACGCGGCCGCGCTCGTGGACGCGCTGAGATTCCGCCCCGACCTGACGCTGAGCGCGCACCTCGTCACAAGCCCCGCCGCAGCGGCGATCCGGGGAGCACTCGGCGGGCGCACCGCGCAGTACTTCCACGCCAACGAGATCATCGGCAAACCCCGTCTGGCGGCATTTGCCGCGCGTCGCGCCGACGTCGTCATCGTGCCGAGCTCCTACGCCGCCGCCCTGGTCAGGGCGACCGGCGCCGCGTCCGCCGACATCAGGGTGATCCCGCCGGGGGTCGACCTGCCAAGCGATCTCGCGCCGAAGCCGCTCGCGCGTCCGACGCAGATCCCGCCTGGGGTCGACCTGCGGGGCGATCTCCCACCGAAGCCCCTGAGGCGGCCGACGCTCCTGACGATCGCGCGCCTGAAGGACAGTTACAAGGGACACGACGTGCTGATGCGCGCGCTCGCGCTCGTGCGCGCGCAGGTGCCGGGCGTGGAGTGGATCGTGATCGGAGACGGACCGCTGCGTCCCGATCTGGAGCGGCTCGCGCGCTCGCTCGGGGTCGCAGACTCGGTCCGCTTCCTCGGGGCAGTATCCGATGCGGCGCGTGACGATTGGCTGCGTCGCGCCGACGTGTTCGCGATGCCCAGCCGCCTGCCCGACGGGGGCCTCGCCGGAGAGGGGTTCGGGATCGTTTACCTCGAAGCCGCTGCCTACGGGACGCCGGTCGTTGCCGGCAACGTCGCCGGTGCGCTCGACGCGGTGGCCGACGGCGAGACCGGGCTGCTGGTCGACCCGACCAATCCGCACGCGGTGGCTGGTGCGATCACAGGCCTGCTGCTCGACCGCGAGCTCGCGGGGCGGCTGGGCAGGACGGCGGCCGAGCGCGCTAGGAGCTTCGCGTGGCCGCTGATCGCCGCGAGGGTCGAAGCCGTGCTGCTCGAGCAGCTCCAGGCGCGCGCCGGCCTCGACGCGCAGGCCGCATGAACGTCCTGTACGTGAACCACACGGCTGAGGTCAGCGGCGCCGAGCGCTCGCTGCTGAGCCTGCTGGCTGCGCTGCCCGACACGGTCGATCGGCGGGTCGCCGTGCCGCTCGGCGACCTCACGACGGCGGTGAAGGAGCTCGCGATCCCCACGACCGCCATCACCGGTACCGCTGGCAGTCTCAGGCTGCACCCGCTGCACACTCCGCGTACCGTCGCCGAGCTGAGCGTTGCCGCACTGCAGGTGCGGCGCGCCGCGCGCCGGCAGCGTGCGGATGTGGTGCACGCGAACTCGATCCGGGCGGGAATCGTGCTCGGCCTCGGGCGGCTGTCCCCTGCCGCCACCGTAGTTCACGTCCGCGACTGCCTGCCGCCTGGCCTCGTGAGCGGTGCGACGTTGCGCCTGATCGCGGCCACCGCGACCACCGTGGTGGCCAACTCCCACTACACGGCTCGCTCGGTGCGCGCACTGGCCCCGGCGGCGCGCCTGGAGGTCGTGCACAACCCGGTCGATCTCGAGCGCTGGGATCCCGCCCGCATCGATCGTGTGCAGGCGCGCGCGCGTCTCGGTGCGGCAGGCGGGCGCCGAGTGTTGCTGGGGGTGGTCGCCCAGCTCAGCCCGTGGAAGGGGCAGGACATCGCGATCGAGGCGCTCGAGCTGCTGTGCGCGGAAGGAGTCGACGCGCACCTGCTGCTGATCGGCTCGGCCAAGTTCGTGGCGCGCTCGACGCGCTTTGACAACGAAGCCTACGTGGCGAGCCTGCGAGCGCGGGTCCTCGACGCGGGCCTGGAGGATCGTGTGTCGTGGATGGGAGAGCGCCAGGACGTTCCCCAGCTCGTGCGGGCGCTGGACGTCCTGTTGCTTCCCTCGCGCGAGGAGCCGTTCGGACGCGCGCTGATCGAGGCGATGGCCCTGGGCGTGCCGGTGATCGCCACCAATGTCGGGGGACCACCCGAGATCATCGAGGATGGGCGCGAGGGCCATCTGCTCTCGCCCGACGCACCCGCCGCGTGGGCGCGGGCGATCCGCTCGATCGCCGAGAGCCCCGACCGCGGTTTGGCGATCGGGCTGGCCGGTCGTCGCAGGGTGCAGCTGGCGTTCACGGCCGAGCATCACGCTGCGGCGATGCTGGGCGTGTACGAGCGCGCGATCGCTCGTATCAGAGCTTGACAACGAGCGGACGCACCCTAAAGTTCACAACTGCCTCGCGCGACTAGGGTTAGCTTCAAGTCACCAGCACGGATGCCCGCGACCTATCATCTTCCCCACCTGCGCACGCTCGAGGCCGAGGCCGTGCAGGTGATGCGTGAGGTGGCCGCCGAATTCGAGCGCCCGGTGCTGCTGTTCAGCGGTGGCAAGGACTCGATCGTGCTGCTGCGCCTGGCCGAGAAGGCCTTTCGCCCGGCCGCGTTCCCGTTTCCGGTCATGCACGTGGACACCGGCCACAACTTCCCCGAGGCGATCGAGTTCCGCGACCGGCGGGTCGCCGAACTGGATGAGAGGCTGCTGATCGCGTCGGTCGAGGAGTCGATCCGCCGCGGGCGCGTGGTCGAGGAGACGGGACCGCGCGCGTCGCGCAACACGCTGCAGACGGTGACGCTGCTGGACGCGATCGCCGAGCACGGCTTCGACGCGGCGTTCGGCGGCGCCCGCCGTGATGAGGAGCGCGCCCGTGCCAAGGAGCGCATTCTCTCCTTCCGCGACCGGTTCGGTCAGTGGGAGCCCCACAGGCAGCGTCCGGAGGTGTGGAGCCTCTACAATGGGCGCATCCGCAAGGGGGAGCATGCTCGGGTATTTCCGATCTCCAACTGGACGGAGCTCGACGTGTGGCAGTACATAGCCGAGGAGTCGTTGGAGGTGCCATCGATCTATTTCGCCCACGAGCGTGACGTGTTCTCCCGTGATGGCCTGCTGTATGCGGTCAGCCCATTCGTGCAGCTGATGGACGGGGAGGAGCCGTTCTCGGCGCGCGTGCGTTACCGCACCGTCGGGGACATGAGCTGCACCGGCGCCGTCGAGTCCGACGCGGGCACGCTCGCGGAGGTGGTGGCGGAGATCGCCGCCACGGATGTGACCGAGCGTGGTCAGACGCGTGCCGACGATCGGGTCACCGAGGCGGCGATGGAGGATCGCAAGCGGAAGGGGTATTTCTGATGAGCGGTGTGGGTGGGCCCGGCTCAACGCGCGGAGCGGTGGTGAATGGAAACGGCAAGCTCCGCTCGAACGGCGCGAACGCGGCTGCGCCACCCGATGACAGCGCCGCGGAGGTCTTCAGGCGCCTGACCGAGCGCCCTACCGACCTGCTGCGCTTCGCTACCGCCGGCTCGGTCGACGACGGCAAGAGCACGCTGATCGGCAGGCTTCTGTACGACTCCAAGCAGGTGCTCGCCGACCAGCTGGCGCACGTCGAGCAGACCAGCCGGCAGATGGGCCACGAGTTCGTCGACCTCTCGCTGCTGACCGACGGTCTACGCGCCGAGCGCGAGCAGGGCATCACGATCGACGTCGCCTATCGCTACTTCGCGACCGCGCAGCGCCGGTTCATCATCGCCGACACCCCCGGGCACGAGCAGTACACGCGAAACATGGTCACCGGTGCCTCCACCGCCGACCTGGCGATCGTGCTCGTCGATGCCCGCAAGGGCGTCCTCGCGCAGTCCAAGCGCCACGCGTTCATCAGCTCGCTGCTCGGCATCCCGCACGTGGTGGTGTGCGTCAACAAGATGGACCTCGTGAGCTACGACGAGGCGATATTCGATGCGATCGTCGAGGAGTTCGACGCGTTTGCCGCGCGTCTGGAGCTGCCCGATGTGACCTTCATCCCGATCTCGGCGTTGCTCGGGGACAACGTCGTGGATCGATCGGAGGCGATGCCCTGGTATCAGGGCCCGCCGCTGCTGTACCACCTCGAGCACGTCCACATCGCGTCCGATCGCAACCTGATCGATGTGCGCTTTCCGGTGCAGTGGGTGATCCGTCCGCCGGCCACGAGCGTCGCCGACTACCGCGCATACGCTGGTCAGGTCGCGGGCGGGATCATCCGCCCGGGTGACGAGGTGGTGGTGCTGCCGAGCGGGCAGCACACCACGGTGGCGGGGATCGACACGTTCGAGGGGCCGGTCGAGGAGGCGTTCCCGCCGATGTCGGTAGCGCTGAGGCTGAGCGACGACATCGACGTCGGACGCGGCAGCACGATCGTGCGCACGCAGAACCAGCCGACGGTCTCCGGGCGCTTCGAGTGCCTGCTCTGCTGGATGTCCGAGCAGCCGCTGAGCCCGCGCCGGCGCTATCTGGTCAAGCACACGACGCGCACGGCGATGGTCGGCGCCGTCGACGTCCGCTATCGGATCGATGTGGAGAGCCTGCGCCGCGACGAGAGCGCCGATACGCTCGAGCTCAACGACCTCGCGCGCGTGCACCTGGAGCTGAGCTCGCCGCTGGTGTTCGACTCCTACAGGCGCAATCGCGTGACCGGAAGCTTGATCGTGATCGACGAGGCGACCAACGACACCGTCGCGGCCGGGGTGATCCTCGACACCGAGGTAGAGGATCCCGCCCACCCTGCTGGAGGGTCCGAGCCGAAGAGCGAGCGCAGCCCGAACGTGCGCTGGCAGGGAACCCGGATGACGCGCGAGCGGCGCTGGCACTCGCTGGGACACGGCGGCGCGACGCTGTGGTTCACGGGGCTTCCGGGAGCCGGCAAGTCGACCGTCGCGGCGGCCGTGGAGGAGCGCCTGCTCGGGGTGGGGCTGCCCGCGTTCCTGCTCGACGGCGACAATCTGCGCCACGGTCTCAACGGCGACCTCGGCTTCGACGAAGGCGCGCGTAGCGAGAACGTGCGACGCACTGCCCACGTTGCGCGGCTGCTCGCCGAGTCCGGGACGATCGCCCTGGTCAGCCTTGTGAGCCCCTACGCGGCCGACCGCAAGGCGGCGGCAGCCCTGCACGCGGCCGACGACCTCGGCTTCCTTGAGATCTTCGTGAACGCCCCGCTCGAGCTGTGCGAGCGGCGCGACCCTAAGGGTCTGTATGCGCGGGCGCGTTCGGGCGAGCTCGCCGGCCTCACCGGGGTGGGTGCGCCGTATGAGGAGCCCTCCGAACCCGACCTCGTGCTCGGCAGCTTCGAGGAAACCGTCGAGCAGGAGGTCGAGCGCGTGATGGAACTGCTCGCCGCGCGGGGGCTCATCTCCCGCTGAGCTACCCGCGAGCGCGCTCACGCCGAGCACGCCCGCGGCTCGGCGCGGCTCCTAGCCTTTGCCCTTGTGCTTGACGGCGTGAAGCACGACGCCGTTGCTGGTGCCGGTCACCAGCGCCCCTTTGGGGAGCTTGACGGTCGCGACGTAGCGGCCGCTGCGGGCGATCTTCACGACGGCGCTGAAGCGCGAGAACGTGCTCGAGCTGCGCTTGAGCACCGTGGTGGCCATCGTCAGCAGCCTGACCGAGCGTTCGGAGTTCCCGTGCGGCCTGACTGCCTTTTCCAGCTGGAAGTAGACGCGCGCGCCGACCTTCGCGGGCGTGACCGTGCCGTACAAGCGCACCAGCCCCGCACGGGTCGCCCGCACGTGGAGGATCACATGCACCGCCACGGCCTCTGTCAGGACCGGGCTGTACAGCGGCAGTTTGCCGAACGTGATCACGCGGAACTGAGTGCTGAGCGCGAGGTTGCTCACGCGGAAGGAGAAGGCACCGGCCGCGTTGGTGGCGCCCGGCGCACCGACCGTCACGAACGGTTCGAGGTACGGGTAGGGGCTGGCCTGGAGGGCGATCGCCTGGTTCGCGTTGCCGACCCCTGAAAGCACGCCGCTGATCACGAACGGCGTGCCGAACACGTCTGCGACCTTTGTCTTGTCGAGCCTGAACGCGAGCCGCGTTGTGGACCTGGTGCCAGCGAGGAACGTCTTGTCGTGTCCATCGACCGTCTTGCCGGCGGCGATCCCCACCAGCCGGAAGTGGTAGGTGACTCCCGAGGTCAGGCCGGCGATCGGTTGGCCGACTGACACCTTGGCGCTGCCGCCGCCCGCCGCCAGCGTCGGGGTCTGCGAGCCGTACGTGGTGGTGGTGCCGTATTGGAAGTAATAGTTGGTTTCCGTGCCGTTGGGATAGACAACGCCTGAGAGCAGAGCGGTCGAGCCGTGCACGTGGAGGGCGCCCGCTGTCACCACACGCGGCTTCGCCTGCTTCGGGGAGTTGGTGGCGGCGGAGGCCGCGAGCGAGCCCGCTGGCGGCGCGAACGTCAACGCGACGCTCGCCAGGAGCGGCGCGCTCAGGAGAATCCGTCGGCCGATCTTGATCGTGGTCATATCGGAGTCCTTCCCTGTTCTCTGCTGCTGTGGTTGTTCCTCTACGCGTTCGTGCGCCGCTTCGGCCGCACGCTCGTGCCCAACGCCCTGTGGGTCCACTCCTGATAACCCGCTTGGCCGAGGTTCGATGCGGTGCGCGCATGACCTTCACAAAATCGTCACGCCAGGGCGAGCGCGTAGGGCGACGATACCTCAGCAGCACGGAAGAGACTCACGCGAGCGCGTACGGTGTCATTCCGCCGTTGCCCGCGGCGCGACACCAAGGTAGCCATTCTGTCCACGGAATCGATCGCAAGCTCATCGCCGCCCGAGGCAAGTGCAGCAGCGCAGTGCGCGAGCTGCGGTGCGCCGCTGGCCCAAGACCAGCGCTACTGCCTCGAGTGTGGCGAGCGACGCATGCCGATGAGCAGCGTCCTGCTCGGGGGGCCGTCGCTGCCTGGCGACTCCCAGGCCGCGCCAGCGGTGGCGCCCGACGCCACGCCTCCGGTGCCGCCCGGCGCCGCCCCGCCCCACAGCGATGGTCAGCCCAACAACACGCTGACGGTCGTCGCCGGGGTCGGTGTGCTGCTGCTGGCGATGGGCGTCGGCGTGCTGATCGGGCGCGCGGGCGCCCCCAAGCAGAGCGCGGCGCCCGCGCAGGTGATCAGCGTGGCCTCCCCCTCGTCCGCGGGCACGGGCACGACCGCCTCCAGCGAAGCCTCGTTCACCGGCAACTGGCCGTCGACGACGACGGGCTACACGGTGCAATTGCAGACCTTGCCGCAGTCGGGAACGTCTGTGAGCGCGGTGGAAGCCGCCAAGGCAGCCGCCACCGCCAAGGGCGGCAAGGCGGTGGGTGCGCTCAAGTCCGAAGAATTCAGCAGCCTCACCGCCGGCAGCTATGTGATCTACTCGGGCGTGTACCACAAGCGGCCCGAAGCCGAGAAGGCGATCGCGAGCCTGAAAAAGACGTTCCCGAGCGCGAAGGTGGTCAAGGTCTCAAACGGCGGCTCGGGCTCCTCCGCGGAAGGCTCGGAATCGTCCTCCTCGGCGGGCGGAGTCGGCAGCAGCGAGAGCAAACCGGCGCCGCCGTCCGTGCTCAACAACCTCAAAGGGGTCAAAGGCAAGAGCTACGAGGAAAGATCCAAGAACCTCCCCGACGTGGTCGAAACCGGCTAGCTTCAGACCCATGGGCATCCTCCGCGACACGATCGGCAGCGACGGACTTGGACCCCCGCCGACGCCGTCACCCACGATGCCGGCCGGACCGGCGGCCACGATGCCGATCGGATCTGCCGCCACAGCGCTGGGCGCCCCCGACCACACGCCGCCGTCGGAGCCGGCGCCGCGCCCGGCCGGGCGCTCGGATCTGGAGCGCAGGCGCGACGCGCTGGCCGCGCAGGTGACCGAGTTGCACTGGGATCTGGGGGGACTGGCTTATGAGATGGCGATTCGCGACCACTTCCGCCTGGACGTGCTGGTGCGCCGCGCTGCGGTGCTTCAGGAACGCGACGCCGAGCTGGCGGAGGTGGAGCGCCTGTTGCGCATGGAGCACGACGGCGTTGCCGGCAGCTGTCCAGCCTGCGCGGCGCCTCACAGCCGCGGCGCGCTCTACTGCTGGCAGTGTGGGGCGACGCTGATGGAGCGCCTGCCGAGCAGCGTCGCGAGCCTGGACGAGTAGGAGGCACCCGCGATCAGCGTCGAGCGCCCCCAGGTGTGCGAGGACTGCGGCTCGCTGCTCGCCCCCGACCAGCGCTACTGCCTGGGCTGCGGCGCGCGCGTGGGGTCGCGCGACCCACAGCTGGAAGAGCTCCTGCGACGCTCCGCCAGCAACTCACACGGCGCGTCCGCTGCGCCGGAGAGCCCCCGCGCACCCGTCGCGGAGACCAAGCGCCCGCTGCTGAGCACCGCCGGCCTGCGACTGCCTGCGCCGCGCGTCTCGGCGTTGCTGGTGTTGGTGTTTCTCGGCTTCGGCGTGCTCATCGGCAACGCCGCGCGCTCCTCCGTGACCGACACGCTCGCCTCCTCGCGCTCGCACGTGAAGGTCGTGCTGCCGGCCTCCAGGCCCGGTTCGACCTCCTCGCCCTCCTCCTCCTCCTCCTCCCTCTCCTCCTCCTCGGAATCGGCGTCCGCCAGCGAACCGCCGTCCTCCGAATCCGAAGCTACGCCGGCCCCGGCGCCCGCCAGCAGCAAGGCGCCGGCGAAGGCGCCCTCCAGCTCGAAGGACACCTCCAGCGGCTCCGAAGGCGCCGCCGGCTCCGAAGCCGCCTCCGGCTCGCAGGGTGGCTCTTCGGAATCCGCGGCCAGCGTACCGGCCAAGAAGCTCCCACCGGTCAAGCACGTGTTCGTGATCATGCTCTCCGACCAGCCATACGCGTCGGTGTTCGGACCGTCCTCCGCGGCCCCGTACCTGTCTGGGACGCTGGAGCGCCAGGGCGAGCTGCTCGTGCGCTACGACGCGGTCGCCCACGAGGAGCTGGCCAACGCGGCGGCGCTGATCAGCGGTCAGGGCCCGACCGCGGAAACCGCCGCCAACTGCCCCAACTACAGCGATATAGCGCCAGCCAACGTGGGCGCCGACGAACAGGTGCTGGGCAGCGGCTGCGTCTACCCGCATACGACGCTGACGCTCGCCGGCCAGCTCCTCGCCAAGCGCCTCACCTGGCGGGCGTACGTGCAGGGTATGGACGAAGCCGGCGCGCAGGTGGGCGCGTGCGCGCATCCCGTCCTCGGCGGCGCTGATCCGACGGCCGCTCAGACCTCGAGCAGCGGCGCCTACGCGACGTTCCGCAATCCGTTCGTGTACTTCGACTCCGTCGTCGGCTCGCCCCAGTGCGCCGCCAACGACGTTGGCCTGAACCGGCTGAAGGGCGACCTGTCCGAAGCCAAGCGCACGCCGAGCTTCGCCTACATCGTGCCCGACCGCTGCCACGACGCCAACCCCACGCCGTGCACCGCCGGCGTTCCGGCCGGTGGCGCGCAGGCCGACGCGTTCCTGAAGCAGGTCGTTCCCGAGATCACAGGCTCGAAGGCCTACAAGGAAAGCGGCCTGCTCGTGATCACGGTCGACCAGGCGCCCTCGAGCGGCGAGTTTGCCGACTCGAGCTCCTGCTGCGGTCAACCGCTGTTCCCAAACGCGCCGTCCAAGACGCTCGCCGGCGCACCCCGGGGCGGCGGCACGGTGGGGGCGCTGCTGCTCTCCCCGTTCGTCAAAGCTGCGACGACCAACCAGGAACCCTTCAACCACTTCTCGCTGCTGCGCACGATCGAGGACATGTTCGGCCTGAAGCACCTCGGCTACGCGGCGCTGCCCGCGGTCAAATCGTTCGAACCCGCGATGTTCACCGCGGGCAAGGGCTGAGCCGGGCTCACACGCCGGCGAGCTCCCTGTAGGTGATGGCGGTGCGGCGCGAGCCCGAGCGCGCGAGGACCCACTCGAGCGCCATCATGTGGCGCGTGTAGCGGAGATCGTTCGGATGCAGATCCAGGCGCAGGGTGCTGGTGGGCAGCAGCGATCCGGCGCGCAGCAGCGACGGCGACAGCATTCGGCTCAGTGGCCCGGCGGCAGCGAGGCTCCAGGCGGGGGCCAGCTGACCCACCTCGGATCGCTCGCGCGCGCTCGGATCGGACGCCGGTTGCGCGCGGTGCACGCGCAGCAGGCCCGCCCACCAGCGGAACCTGGGGCTCAGCGTCTCGCGCAGCGCGGCGGTGTACGCATAGGCGGGAGCCACAAAGCCGTCGGGCTCGATCCCGGCGAGCTTGAGCACGCGCCAGCCGGCGTGAACCGCGCGGCGCGTCTCCTCGCCGTCGAGCCCCACGAACTCGCCGCGCCGTCGCGAGCTGCCGCCCGCCCGCGTACGGACGTGGTGGAAGCCGTGCTGGGCGATCGAATCGCCGGCGCGGCGGCGCTCGGTGAGCCAGCCGACCATCTCCGGCGAGCGCTCGCCGACCGGGTGCAGATCGCGTGCGGGGATCACCAGCAGGGTGACGCGGTCGACGCCGTGGTCCTCGAGCCAGTCCCGAATCACGGCGCAGCGCTCGAACGTCGCCGGCTCGATTCCGTGCAGGGCGACGGCGATCGTCTGTCGGTGTTTGGATGGCACGCCGGACATGGATCACCAAGACGGCGCCTCAGGCGGCGCGGTCGCTCGCTCCCGTCGGCAGAACGTGCGCGTCGTGGCCGAGCAGAGCGTGGCGGTAGCCGTCCGCCAGCCGCTCCAGCGTGCGCTCCCAGGTGCGAAGGCGCACCGAGCGAAGCGCCGCGCGCGCGAGGTGCTGGCGCAGCAGCGGCGAGCCCGTCAGCTCGAGTACGGCGTTCGCGAGCGGCTCGGCCTCGCCATCACACAGCAGCCCGCTCACGCGATCCTCGATCAGCGACAGCGGCCCGCCTCTGGCCACGGCGATCACCGGCAGGCCACTCGCCTGCGCCTCGAGGATGACCTGACCGAACGTGTCGGTCGCACTTGGGAACAGGAAGATGTCGGCGCTCGCGTATGCGCGCGCGAGCTCCTCGCCCTCGAGCCAGCCGAGGAAGGTCGCATGCTCGCCGAGGCGCTCGCGCAGGTGCTCCTGCTCGGGGCCGCCTCCGGCGAGCACCAGGTGCAGGCGGGGCTCGCGTGCGCGAGCCAGCAGGAAGGTGTCCGCCAGCAGCTCCGCTCCCTTCTCGCGCGTGATGCGCCCCGAATACAGCACGTTGACCGCGCCGGGCAGCAGCGCTGGCTCGCGCAGCGCCGGGTCAAAGCGCGAGGTGTCCACGCCGCGGTCCCAGCGCAGCACGCGCTCGCGCCCCATCCCGATCGCCGCGAGCGCGTCGTCGGCGGCGGGGCTGGGGGAGAGGACCACGTCGCAGGCGCCGTAGAAGGCGCTGACCGCCATCGCCATCGCGTCGGCGACCCGCTGCTCGCCCGAGCGCAGTCCCGCGTAGGCGGTCAACTCGGTGTGGTAGCTGCCCACGAGCGGCAGGTTCAGCGCGCGCGAGACAAGCGCGCCGACGACGCCGGCCGGACCCGGCGAGCACACATGGATCGCATCGTAGCCTTGGCCGCTCACCCCCGCGAGCGTCTGCACTGCGACCGGCAGGCCGGGGACGCCGATTCGCAGGCCGGGGTAGAAGGGCACGTCGATCTCGGTCACCGCGGGCAGGCGCCGGTCGACCTCCGGGTCGGTGCCGAGGACCTCTATCTCGAAGCCGGGCACGCCGCGCTGGCGGATCTCTTCGATCGTGCGCGTGACCCCGTGCGTCGAGCCGATGCCGTCGGCGAGGATCGCCACCCGCGGGAGCTCGCCGTCCTCGCGCCCCGACTCGCCCGCGCGCTGGCCCAGTCCGCGCGGAGCAGAGCATGGGATCCGCGCGAGCTTCGCCTGCTCGCCGGCCAGGAACGCGGTCGCGGGCGCGTATGGGATGGCGGCGATGCACGCCTCGAACAGCCCCGCTGCGGCCGCCTGCACGTCGGCCTCGCCGGTCGCGGCAGCGACGGCCACGTCGACCGCGCGGCGCAGCTTGCGCTCGTGCAGGCGGCACGCCCGCCGGTACAGGTCGGCGTGGCTGAAGCCGTCCTCCTGCATGTAGGCGATCAGACCGCGCTCGTCGAGGTGGTCGAGCTCGACCGCGCGCAGCCACGCGCGCAGCAGGCAGCGGGCGTCATCGGGGGATACCAGCCTTTCGCTGCCCACGCTCCCGTGGCGGGCGTCGGCCTCGCGCAGCAGCCGCTGCGCCATCGTCATCACCCGTCTGGGGTCGGGCCGCTGCGCCTGTCCGCCGGGTTGCCCTCGCCCGAGCGAGCGGGCGGCGAGGGCGATCGCTGCGTGGGCCCACTTGGCGGCGCTTCCCTGGGTGCCGCGTGCGAGCACCGTGCCGGCTCGCACGTGCGCGAGGAACTCCGCGGGGGTTCGCGCGAGCGGCGCTTCGGTATAGGTCCGACCGATGTCTACGCCAGCGTGGTCGTCGCTGCCGCCGATGCCGATGCCGTCGCGCGTGGCGACGTATGTGGCGGCCGGCCGGTTGAGCTCGGGCGCGCGCGCCCCGTTGCGGATCTCCCACACGGCGAACAGCTCGGCCAGCCGCCGGCGGTGGCGGGCGCTCAGCGGCGCGGCGACCGTGTAGTAGGGGTGCGCGAGGGCGCACGCGATCTCGCGCTCGTACATGTACGCCGCGCACAGCTCCACGTCGCCGCTGTTGGCCTGCAGCCACTCGTGGTCCTCGGTGCTGATGCCGTAACAGAGGACGTGCACCGCCTGCGGCTCGCCGCGAAAGTGCGTCGTGAGCTCCTCCGAGATGAAGACGTCCGCACGATCGGCGATCTGCAGCACGCCCGCGATCGTGTCGTGGTCGGTGATCGTGACGAAGTCCATCCCCCGCCGCTTGGCCAGCTCGTAGACCTCCTGTGGCGGTGTCGCGCACTCCGGCAGCCCGACCGCCCGCTGAACGCCGAGCCGGGATTCCTCGGACGCGGTCGAGTGGCAGTGCATGTCGACCCTGCTCGTCGCCTGCCGGAGCTGCGATGTCGTTCCGTGACCGCTCATAGCACATAGATTTCTCCGCAAATAGCGTTCTTTTGTGACCAAGCGGCAACGATCGTGTGAACCGATGGTGAACTCAGCGCGGGATCGGCGCGCCGAGGAGGCTCGCCACGACGCCCACGCAGCCCGCCAGCAGCAGCGTCGGCACGACGCCGCGGCGCAGCACCAGCAGCGCGACGGCGGCGCCGGCGAGCACCGCGTACTGCCAGCTCTCGCCCAGCGCGCTCGTCAAGGGCACGGCCGCTCCAATGATCGCTCCGGCGGCGCCGGGAGCGGCGCCGGCGAGGAACGCGAGCACGCGTTCGTTGGCCAGCAAGCGCTCGAAGCGGGCGGCTCCGATCAGGATGAACGAGAACGACGGCGCGAATGCGACAGCGGCGGCCAGCAGTCCGCCGGCCAGCCCGCCGGCCGCGTAGCCGACGGCCGCGACCGTCTGCGTGACCGGTCCGGGCGTGACCTGGCCCAGCGCGACCGCGTTCAGGAACTGCGCGTGCGTCATCCAGTGGTAGGTGTTCACCGCGTCTGACTGCATCAGCGGCACGATCACGAAGCCGCCGCCAAAGGCCAGCGCCCCGACCTTCAGCGCGGTCCACACGAGCGCCAGCGTCCCGCCGGGGTCCGCGACGGCGGCGAGCGGGGGCCAGGCAGGCAGGGGCCGGCTGAGGGGATCGGCGGCTGCGCGCCCATTCAGCCGCCAGCCGGCCAGCAGCAACCACGCCGGCGCGCCAGGCCCGCGGCGATCCAGCCCCTGGCGCGCGAGCTCGGCGCCGCCGCACGCGACCAGCACGAGCACCAGGCCCGGTCCCGCCAGCGCAGCGGCGAGCCCGCCGGCGAGACCGTAGGCGATTACGCGCAGACGACGGCCGGTCGCGGACGCCCAGATCGGGCCGGCGACCCCCAACCCGGCGCGCACCGCCACCGCGGCGACCGCTGCGCCCGCTCCCATGCCGGCTCCGCGCAGCCACGTGGGCGGCGACCCCGACAGGAACAGCGTCGACAGCGCGAGGATCGCGATCAGCCCGGGAAGGATGAAGCAGAGCCCGCCGAGCAGCGCGCCCGCGCCGCCGCGCAGCCGCCACGCGCAGTAGATCGCAAGCTGCGTCGATGCGGGGCCCGGGAGCAGGTTGGTGGCGGCCAGCGCCCGCTCGAACTGGGCGCCCGTGAGCCACCGGCGCCGCTGCACGCACAGCTCGCGCAGCAGCGCCACGTGCGCGGGCGGCCCGCCGAAGCCGATGCAGCCGATCCGCCCCCACTCCCGCACGATCTCCGCGAGCGACGGCTCGGCCTGGGCGTCCCCCGATTGCATTCGTGCGCAGGGTATGCGGCCCGCACGCGTCTTGCCCGCTACAGGGAGCGGCCCTGCGGCGCGGAGTCCTCCGGTTCAACAGCGGTCCGTTGCACTCCATAAGCTTCGGCGCCCGTGCATCCGATCTCCTACTTACAGGCGGTGATCCTGGGTCTCACCCAGGGCATCGCCGAGCCATTTCCGGTCTCGAGCCTCGGCCATGCGGTCGTCCTGCCGCGCCTGTTCGGCTGGAACCTCCACCAGAACGACAAGTACTTCCTCACCTTCCTGGTCGCCACCCACCTGGCCACAGCGATCGTGCTGCTGTTGATCTTCCTCCAGGACTGGGTGCTGATCGTGAAGGGGTTGTGGCGCTCGCTGCAGATGCGCGAGATCCGCGTCGACGACACCTATGCGCGGCTCGGCTGGCTGCTCGTGGCCGCGACGATCCCAGTGGGGATCATCGGCCTTCTGGCGCAGGAACCTCTGCGCAAGCTGTTCGCCTCGGCGCAGATCGCCGCAGCGTTCCTGATCGTGAACGGCCTGGCGCTGCTCGCCTTCGAGCGGTTGCGGCGGCGCCCGCCGCGCCCAGGCGATTATCTGGGCGACGTCGACGGGCGCATCGCGAAGCTCAGCTGGCGCCAGGCGATCGGCGTCGGCAGCTCCCAGGCGTTCGCGCTGATCCCCGGCATCTCCCGCTCTGGGGTCACGATGGGCGGCGGGCTGATCGCGGGTCTCTCCAACGATGACGCCGCCCGCTTCGGGTTCCTGCTCGCGACGCCCGTGATCCTCGCCGCGGCGGCGCTCAAGCTCCCCGAACTGCTCGGCACGGCAGGCAACGGCGTGCGCGGACCGGCGCTCGTCGCGGGGCTGTGCGCGGCGGCCACGACATTTCTGGCCGTGAAGTTCCTGCTGCGCTTCTTCCAGACCAACCGCCTGACGCCCTTCGGCGTCTACTGCATCGCGATGGGCACGACCTGCACGCTGGTGTTCGCGCTCGGCGGTTAGCCTGCGGCCGCTGCGCCGGTCTTGGGCCCCGTCTGAAACCAGGCGAACGCGAAGCACGCCAGCGCGACTACGATCGCGGCGATGCCGTGCTTGGTGTGGTGGTGGTTTGCTTCGGCGCTCGTCGCTGAGCTGTGGCCGGGGAAGAACGAGGGCAGGGAGTGCTCGGGTGTCACGAAGTAGATAACGGCGATGACCAGCAGCAGGACGCCGAGGATCACTGCGGGAACTGCCAGTTTGCGCAGGTTGGAGCTCATCGCGGGCGGATACTAGAACAACGACGCGCCCACAGCGCATCTTGCGAGCGCAAAACCCGCTCACGGCGCATCTTGCGGGCGCCAGTCGCCATGATTGAGGCCGATGCCCGTTCCCAGGACCCCGCCGAAGATGTTCGAGACGCGCAGTCAGGCCTGGCAGGAGGTCGGCCTGCTACGTCAGATAAGCCCGCGCGTGGTCAAGCGCGCGCGCCTGGAGGCGCTCCTGCTGGTGCCGCTGTTCGTGGCGATCGTGGTCCTGTACGACAACCGCCTCAGCGTATTCGGCACGACCACGCCCGGGCGCCATGGCCATCCGGCGACGACGTCGCTGGAAGGGCTGGAAACGCCGGTGACCGTGGTCGCGGTGATCGCGCTGATGATCCTCGGCTGGGCGATCGCGCGGGACGTGGGCCGCGGCCTCGGTCCGGCGCTGTTCCGGCGCCTGGACCCTGCGACGGCGGGCACGGTCGGGTTCCTGATCCGTCTGACGACCGTGATCGTGGCGCTGTTCGTGGCGCTCGGCGTGGCCGGCGTCAAGGCGCAGACGCTGGCGCTGGGTGGCGCGTTCACGGCCGTGATCTTCGGGCTGGCCGCGCAGCAGACGCTCGGGAACCTGATCGCGGGCACGGTCCTGCTGAGCGCCCGTCCCTTCCGCGTGGGCGAGCGCGTGCGACTGCAAGGCGGGCCGCTGGCTGGCCAGATCGAGGGGACGGTCAGCTCGCTGGGGCTGCTGTACACGACGTTCGCCACGGGCGATGACTCGATCATGGTGCCCAACAGCGTCGTCCTCAATGTGGCGGTGCTGCCGTTGCGCGAGCCCGAGGCGGTGAACCTGCGCGCGCGCCTACGCGCCGGCATGACGCCCGGCGACCTGCAGGAGATCCTCGAGAAGTCATTGCAGACGCCGCTGCGCGACGCTCCGCGCATCACGCTCGAGGAGCTCGACGGCGACGACGTGGTGGTGCGGATCGCCGCCACGCCGCGCGTAGCCGCACAGGGCCGTCATCTGGCGAGTGAGCTGCTGAGCATCGTCTCGCGCGAGACGCGCTCGCGCGCGGAGACGCCGTAGCGCAGGAACAGGTGGGAGCCGCTCTGCTGCGCTCCCACGAGCTCCAGCTCGACCGGAGGCTCGAGCACGCTGCCGACGAGGATCCGCAGCGCCTCGCCGCCCGACGGCTCGTCTCCCGCCAGATACGGCGACAGCGATAGAAACAGCTCGTCGGCCAGTCCCGCGACGAGCAGCTCAGAAGCCAGATGGGGTCCCCCCTCGCACAGGACGCTGTGCACGGAGAAACGCTCGCGCAGCTCGATCAGGGCCGCCGGCAGGTCCAGCTGCCCTCCACGCTCGCTGCGCACGTAGTCGACCTGTGCGGCGAACGCCGGCAGGCTCGTGCCCGAGGCGGTGAGGATCACCACCCGCGCGGAAGGCTCGGCGAGCAGCGGGATGTCGCCCCCGAGCGCCAGTCGTCCGGAGACGATGCACGCGAGCGGCTCCTCGCTCAGCCCGCGCTCGAGTCGCTCCCGCCTGCGCGCGGCGTCCGGGACGATGCGCCCATAGCGCTCTGTGCGAACCGTCCCAGCGCCGACCAGCACGGCGTCTACGGCGCTGCGCAGGCCGTGGAACAGCTCCCTGTCGGCGCGGTCGCTGATCGGCCCCGAGCGCCCGCCGACGCTCGCGCGCCCATCGACCGTGCTGATCATGTTGATCATCACGCGCGGCCGGCCGCGCGCCGTAATCGGTCTGCGCCAGAGCCCCAACTCCTCAACGATCTCCGCGACGGTGGCGGGATCGCCGGGCGGCAGCAGGCGTTTCAGCCGCACCGGCTGCACCCGCGCCGGACGGGGATCCGGGTCCGCCTGTGGGTCCATTGCCTCACCCTAGCCGCGTCGGGCGGGGATGGACACGCCGACGTGGGTCCCTCGGCGCGCAACAATTCGACAACACGCGATCAATGCGACGTGCTACGGTCGTCGTGTATGGCCGGCGCAAAAGACCGGCGAAAGTAGTGCAAGCGCTCGCAGGTCGAAGCTTCGAGAAGCATCCTCCGCGTGCAGCACGCACATACCGTGGAGGAATTCACACCATGCCAACTGGCACAGTAAAGTGGTTCAGCGACGACAAGGGGTTCGGTTTCATCACCCCGGATGACGGTGACAAGGACCTGTTCGTCCATCACACCGGCATCAACGGCGAGGGTTATCGCTCGTTACAGGAGGGGGCCAAGGTCTCCTACGACCCCGAGCAGGGCGAGAAGGGTCCAAAGGCGGTAAACGTCCAGGCGATCTAGTCCGGGACACTGAACCATGCCACGAGGGCCCGCTTCGGCGGGCCTTCTTCGGTTCTGGACGGATATCGTGGCGACGCTGAGCATGCCGGGCGACGCCACAACCTTCCCCTTACGCACCACTCCCGCCGGCGAGCCGCGGGTCGAACCCGGCGGCTGGCGCTCGCGCAGGCGCGCCGGCGAGCTCGTTGGGGCGGACACCGGCGTGCTGGCGGGGGCGCTGGCGCTGCTGACGATCGTGGCGCTCAGCCTGTTCGTGGTGTTGATCGCGGCCAACCGCCCGAGCCTGCTCACGCCGACGACGCACACCAGCTACTTCCCGCGCTGGATGGCCGGGCCGCTCGGCGGGCGGCTGCCCGGCTTCACGGACAACGGCACGACGCTCAAGGACCTGTTCACGGGCGCAATCGTGGTGATGTACGCGGGCTATCTCGTCGTGCTCGCGCACGCGCCGCGGCTGCCGGCGCGCTGGGTCATCGCCGCGATCGTGGCCGCGCACGCAATCTTCCTGCTCGCCCCGCCGCTGGCGCTGACGGACGTCTTCAACTACATCAACTACGGGCGCATGGAGGTCGTGCACCACCTCAACCCCTACACGTCGATCCCGATGCTCGAGCCCCACGACGATCCGAGCTTCCTGCTGAGCAACTGGCACGAGCTGCTCAGCCCGTACGGTCCGATGTTCACGCTGCTGACCTTCGCCGTGGTGCCGCTCGGCGTGGCCGGCTCGTTCTGGGCGCTGAAGGGCATCCTCGTCGTGGCGAGCCTGGCGACGATCCTGCTCGTGTGGAAGTGTGCGCGTCTGCTGGGCCGCGATCCGCTACCCGCGATCGCGCTCGTCGGTCTCAACCCGATCGTCCTGGTGTGGGGCCTCGGTGGCGGCCACAACGACTTCCTGATGCTCTTCTTCATAGTGCTCGGCTTCTACCTGCTGCTGCTCGCGCGGGCGCGCGAGCAGCAGCAGCATCGCGGCGAGGACGGCCAGGGTGGGGACTCTCGCCCGGGCCTGGTAGACCGGGTACGCGGGATGCGTTTGACCCGCCTGCGCGGAGCGCTGCTGCCGCTGTCGGCGCTCGATCTTGGGGCCGGTGCCGCGTTTGTGACCGCGACTGCGATCAAGGCCTCGGCGGGAGTCCTGATCCCGGTCGTGCTGGCGGGCCTGGTGCGCACGCCGCGAGCTCTGATCCAGGCGGTGCTGGGGATGGTCGCGGCGGGCGCGGTGCTCGGCGCTGTCAGCCTGCTGGCGTTTGGCCTGCACATCCCCGATCTCAGCACGCAGGGCAGTCTCGTCACGAACGAGAGCGTGCCCAACCTGATCGGCCTGGCGGTCGGCATGGGCGGCGAGAGCACGGGCCTGCGCGAGGGGCTGAGCGGCGTGCTGGTCGCGTCGGTGCTCGCGTGCTGCTGGCTTGCGTGGCGGCGGCGGGACTCGATCACAGCATCCGGGTGGGCGAGCGTTGCCCTGCTTGTGACCCTCAGCTGGGTGCTGCCGTGGTATGTGCTGTGGGTGCTGCCGCTGGCCGCGCTGTCGAGCTCGCGCCGGCTGCGAACGGCGGCGCTGGTGGTGGGCGCGTACCTGATCGTCGCGTGGGCGCCGGCGTCGGGATCGCTATGGGGCGCGATCGGCTTCCACCCGGAAAAAACGACGCTCGGCCGTTTGCACCAGCGCTACGTGAAGGAGCTGTTGAACTAGCACTTGGCACTAGTCCTCGTCTGCTGGCGGTGGCCTGCGTTCCAGCTTGCGCCGGCCCGCCCGGCGCTTGGCGGTCAGCCGGCGAGCGCGCGAGGCGGCGCTGGGGCGGGTGGCACGCCGGTTGCGGGGTACCGCCAGCGCTCGTTCGAGGCGTTCGCCGAGCCTAGCCACGGCGAGCTCGCGATTACGCGCCTGGGAGCGCTCGTCCTGGGCCACGGCGACGATCCGCGGCCCTGCGCGGGCCAGCACGCGGGCGCGCTGGGCCTCGCTCAGCGACGGCGAGGCAAGCACGTCGAAGATGGCTTCCACGCGGGAGGCGGTCACGTTTGCGTGCTGCCCGCCCGGACCCGACGAGCGGCTCGTACGGAACGTGATCTCGACGAGCGGGACGGCCAGCTCGTGTCCAGCGCGCGACGGCGGCTGCGGGCCCTCGGCCTCGCTCAAGGCAAGCTGGCAGCGCAGCTCACTGCGGCTGCCCTCCGGATAGGTCGTGGAGAGCTTTGACGCGCTGCTCCTCGCCGGGACGGACGCGTCCGTCGCGGCCTACGTAGCCGTCCTTGCCCCCGGCGCACAGGTACACAGCGTCCACGTCTCCCACGTTGCTGATCTTTCGCACGGTCGTGGCGTCCACGCGCGCGAGGCCGCCCTCACCTAGACGCTGCACCGAGCCGTCCCCGAACTCCATGTCGATCGTGCCGCGGTGGACGAAGTAGAGCTCCTCCTGGCGGTCGTGGTAGTGAAAGCCGGTCTCGATGCCAGGCGGAAGGACGATCGCGTTGACGCCGAACGCCGTCACGCCGAGGCCCTTTCTGACCTTGCGAAAGCCCGGGCCATCGCCGAGGTCGTCGATGTGGGCGACGGCGTAGCCCTCGCCGGTTGTGACCCTCGGGTAATCAGTCGAAGCCTCCATGTGGTGATCTCCTGTCTCGTGGGTGTGATGTTGCGCCTCACAAAGTCTGTGTAACTATGGCTATACGGGCCTCGCCGCGTGTGATGACTTGTTGCTCGTCACAACAAAGGCTGGAATACTATGGTTATACAGACCTCGCCGCGTGTGATGACGTGTGACGCCTCACAGCTGACTACAACTGACTGACTAGTGATCGGCGACGTGACCGCCTGTGGGGGACAGAGGGCGGCCCTCGCCTGCCCACCGCACCAGGCCTCCTGCCATCGAGTACGCCTCCAAGCCGGCGGTGCGGAATGCCTGTGCTGCCATGTGGGAGCGCGAGCCGACCCGGCAGTAGAAGATCACCGGCCGGGCGCGGTCGAAGCTGTCCGCGTGGGATGAGAGCTGGGCCAGCTCGACGTGGCGTGTGCCCTCGATATGCCCGGCTTCGCGCTCGTATGGCTCGCGCACGTCGACCAGCTGTAGGGCCGGATCCTCCGCCAGCCAGCCGGACACCCGCTCGGGCTCGACGTCGATGCCGGCACCGTCGTCTTGGGTGCTCATTGATTGAGCCTAGCGACTAGCATCAGTCCCCATGGAGGCGGTGAGCGACGTCTACACGATCCCACAGGAGCACCTGGACTTCTGTGCGACGATCGGGCAGATCGCCCGCGAGAAGATCGCGCCCCGGTCGGCCGAGATCGACGAGCGCGCAGAATACCCCTGGGACGTGCGCCACCTCCTGGCCGAGCAGGACATCCTGGGACTGCCGTTCCCGACCGAGTACGGAGGCACCGGAACCGGCACGCTGATGCTGAACATGGCGGTCGAGGAGATCGCCAAGGTGGACGCGGCGTGCGCGCTGATCCTGATGGTGCAGGAGCTGGGCACGCTGCCGATCCAGCTGTTCGGCACGGACGAGCTGAAGGAGCGGATCCTGCCGAGGTGCGCCACCGGCGAGCTCTCGCCGGCGTTCGCCCTGTCCGAGCCCGAGGCGGGCTCGGACCCCGCGGCGATGAAGACGACCGCCGTCAGGGATGGCGAGGAGTGGGTGATCAACGGCACCAAGAACTGGATCACGAACCTCGGGGTGGCCGACTTCTATGTGTGCTTCGCGGTGAGCGATCGCGAGAACCGCCGGCTGACGGCGTTCGTGGTCGAGGCCGACCGCCCTGGGTTCAGCGTGGGCAAACTCGAGCACAAGCTCGGCATCCGCGCCTCGCCCACCGGCCAGCCGATCTTCGAGGATGTCCGGGTTCCGCACGAGAACGTGATCGGCGAGGTCGGCAAGGGTCTGTCGGTGGCGCTGGCGACGCTCGAGCGCACGCGCCTGGGGGCGGCCGCGCAGGCCGTGGGCATCGCCCAGGGCGCCACGGACTACGCGGTGTCATACGCGCGCGAGCGCCGGCAGTTCGGAAAGGCGATCAACGAGTTCCAGGCGATCCAGTTCAAGCTCGCGGACATGGAAATCAGCACTGCCGCAGGCCGCGAGCTGCTGTACAAGGCGTGCGCGATGGCCGATCAGGGCCATCCGCAGCGCGCGAAGTACTCGTCGATGGCAAAGGTCTTCTGCTCGGACACCGCGATGGCGGTGACGATCGAGGCGATCCAGGTCTTGGGCGGCTACGGTTATGTCAAGGAGTATCCGGTCGAGCGCATGATGCGAGACGCCAAGATCACCCAGATCTACGAGGGCACCAACGAGATCCAGCGTCTCGTGATCGCCCGCACGCTCAAGTAGGGGATTCGGTGCGCCGGTCGTCCTCGCCAGGCGCCTCCAACCCGCTTCGGCGCGTCGGCGTGGCGGCGATTATCGCGTTGTCGCTGGGGCTGGTGGTGTTGGTCGTCGGACAGGGCTTCAGCTCGATCGGCGCGGTGCACGCGCTCGAGGACGTGGCGCTCGGCGTGATCGTGGCGGCGGTGCTGATGGGCAGCGTGGCGTTCGTGGCGGTCCGCTTGGCCGACTGGCGCGACCCCGAATCCGAGCGGGAGTTCGAAGAGATCGTCCGCCATTCGGAGGCGCTCGCGCGCGAAGGTCTGGCGGTGGCGCCCGAAGAAGGCGAGTTCATGGAGCTCGATCCGCTGAACGACGGTGACTTCGAAGAGCTCGTGCGCGACGCGCTCGACGATCTACCCGACCTGCTGCGCAACGCGTTGGGTCATGTCGCGGTTGTGATCTCCGACGGCGGGCGCCGCCGGGGTGCGTACGGCATCTACCAGGGCGATGGGGCCACGCGGGACAACGTGCACGACCGGATCGTGATCTTCCGCGACACGCTCCGTCGCGACTTCGGACACGACCCGGAGCTGCTGCGCGACCAGGTCACCCGCACGGTGCGCCACGAGCTCGCGCACCACGTCGGCTTCGACGAGCTCGGGGTCAGCCGCCTGGACCTGTGAGATGAGGCGTTGGTAGGGTGCGGGCATGACAGCGTCGGCTGAGCGATCGACGCCGAGCGCTGCCGCCGCGGGCGCCCCGCGTGAGAGGGTGCCCGACTTCTTCATCGTCGGCCATCAGAAGTGCGGCACGACCGCGCTGTACGTGATGCTGAGAAGTCACCCGCAGATCTTCATGTCCGAGGTGAAGGAGCCGCAGTTCTTCGCGTCCGACCTGCGCTCCAGCTTCGGAAGGCCGTCCGCTCAACGTCCGCACACGCTCGACGGCTACCTGTCGCTGTTCGCGGCGGCCGGGCCGCAGCAGCGCGTGGGCGACGCATCGCCGCAGTACCTGCGCTCCCACGCTGCCGCAGGCGCGATCGCAGAGGTTCGGCCGGACGCTCGCATCGTCGCGGTTCTGCGGGAGCCCGCGAGCTTCCTGCGCTCGTTCCATCTGCAGATGGTCTCGAGCGGCGTGGAGACGCAGAAGGACTTCCGCAAGGCGCTCGCGCTTGAGGAGCTGAGGCGCGAGGGCAAGCGCATCCCGCGCCTGTGCCATCGCCCGGAGTCGCTGATGTACTCGCAGCACGTGCGCTACGCCGAGCAGCTGCGCCGCTTCCACGGGGCGTTTCCCGCCGAGAACGTGCTGGTGCTGATCTACGACGACTTTCGTCGCGACAACGAGGCGACCGTGCGCAGGGTGCTGCGCTTCCTGGACGTGGACGACACGCTCCCGATCGACGCCGTGCAGACGGGACCGGTGAAGGCGGTGCGCTCACAGCGGCTGCACCAGCTCACGCACGCGGTGCGGGTCGCGGATCGCAATCCGGACGCGGTGGGCCCGCTCGCGCGAGCCGTCAGCACGCTCACCCCCAGGCGACTGCGAGGGGATGCGTTTTGGACCTTCTGGAGCCGTGCCCTCTACGGCAACGTGCGCCCGCCGGATGAGGGCTTCATGTTGGACTTGCGTCGGCGCTTCAAGCCCGAGGTGGTTGCGTTGAGCGACTACCTCGGTCGTGACCTGGTGAGCGAGTGGGGCTACGACGGCTTCGGCTGAGCCACGCGAGATCCCGTAGGATTTCCGGCCTCGCTCCTCGCGGCGGACCCGCCGACGGGGATCAAACGACCAAGGAGAGAGTCCCACATGCCTGAAGCTGTGATCGTCGACGCCATCCGCACCCCGATTGGGCGCGCGGGCAAGGGGTCGCTCAAGAGCGTGCGCGCGGACGACCTGGCGGCGATCCCGCTGAAGGCGCTGATCGAGCGCAACCCAGAGCTCGATCAGGGCTCGATCGGCGACATCATGATGGGCTGCGGCTTTTGCGAGGGCGAGCAGGGCTACAACGTCGGCCGCGTCGCGGGCCTGCTGGCGGGCATCGACCACCACGTGCCGGCGTGCACGGTCAACCGCTTCTGCGCGTCTTCGCTGCAGACCACGCGCATGGCGTTCCACGCGGTGAAGATGGGTGAGGGCGACACGTACATCGCAGCCGGCGTCGAGGCGGTCTCGCGCGCTGGCGGCGGCGCGCCGTTCGAGTTCAACCACGCGGTCGACGGCTCGGAGGGCGCCGCCTACAACGTGTACATCCCGATGGGCATGACCGCCGAGAACGTGGCCGAGCGCTGCAACGTCAGCCGCGAGGCCCAGGACGAGTGGGCGGTGGTGTCCCAGACCCGCGCGGTGGAGGCGGTAGCCAGCGGCCACTTCGACAGCGAGATCGTCCCGGTGACCGTGCCCGCGCACAAGGACGTGGACAAGGAGGGCAACGAGATCGACGTGCCGGAGACGATCGTCAGCAAGGACGACGGCCCGCGACCGGGGACGACGATGGAGAAGCTCGCGGCGCTGAAGCCGGCGTTCAAAGAGGGTGGCACGGTCACGGCCGGCAACGCGTGCCCGCTCAACGACGGCGCGGCGGCGCTGCTGATCATGTCCGAGGAGAAGGCCTCCTCGCTCGGCTGCCAGCCGCGCGCCCGCATCGTCGCCTCGACCGTCGTCGCGATCCGCCCGGAGATCATGGGCCTCGGCCCGATCCCGGCGATCCAGCAGCTGCTGAAGAACACCGGCATGGCGATGAGCGACATCGACGTGGTCGAGATCAACGAGGCGTTCGCCGCGCAGATCGTGCCGTGCAAAGAGGAGCTTGGAATCGACGACGAGAAGCTCAACCCGTTCGGCGGCGCGATCGCGCTCGGGCACCCGTTCGGCATGACCGGCGCGCGCATCATGACCACCCTGCTCAACGACCTCGACACGCTCGACGGCACCTACGGGATCGAGTCGATGTGCGTCGCCGGGGGCATGGGCATGGCGATGCTGGTGCAGCGCCTGTAGCGGGAACGTCTTTTGAGGAGGGCCGCCTGGGGGCGGCCCGCGCGTGCGTGCGCGCTGCCGGCCGTCAGCGCGGTGGCATCCGCAGCGCGCCGTCGAGACGGATGGTCTCGCCGTTGAGCATGCGGTTCTCCACGATGTGGCAGGCCAGCTGCGCGTACTCGGCGGGCTGGCCGAGGCGTTGTGGGTAGGGGACGCCGGCGCCGAGCTTCTGGCGCGCCTCCTCGGGCAGCGCGGCGAGCAGCGGCGTGTCGAACAGGCCGGGCGCGATCGTGTTCACGCGGATCCCGTACTGGGCGAGGTCGCGCGCGGCCGGGAGCGTCATCCCCACGACGCCGCCCTTGGACGCCGAGTAGGCGATCTGGCCGACCTGGCCGTCGAACGCTGCGATCGACGCTGTGTGCACGCACACGCCGCGTTCGCCGTCGTCCAAGGGCTCGTTGGGGATCATGGAGCTGGCGGCGAAGCGCAGCAGGTTGAACGTCCCGATCAGGTTGATCGAGATGATCACCTCGAACGGCATCAGCGGGTGCGGCCCCTTCGATCCGGCCACCTTCTGCGCCCAGCCGGTGCCGGCGCAGGAGACCGCGATGCGCAGCCCGCCGTGGCCGTTGGTCGCCGCCTGCTCGACCGCCGCCTGCACCTGCTCCTCCTCGCGCACGTCGCACGCGACGAACTCCAGCCCGAGCTCAGAGGCCAGCGCCAGGCCCTTCTCGGCGTTGACGTCCGCGATCGTCACGAGCGCTCCGCGTGCGTGCAGCGCGCGAACGGTCGCCTCGCCGAGGCCGGAGGCGCCGCCGGAGACGATCGCTGAGCTGCCCTCGAGCTTCACCGCGCGGAGCCTATCTTGATCGGCGCCGTCACCCGGCCGTGAGGCGCGACAGCGACAGCGCGAACAGCTCGTCGGGGTCCGTCAGCCAGCGCACGAGCTGCAGCCCGGCTGCCGACAGATCGCCCTGCAGGCGTTCGGGCGTGAACTTGGCGCTGATCTCCGTGCGCAGCTCCTCGCCCGCGTCGAAGTGCACCGGCAGGTCGAGATCGCGCACGAGCGTCGTGTGCTCGCGCCGCGCGCGCAGGCGCATCTCGATCCACTCGTGCTGGCGGTCGAACAGCGCCACGTGCTCGAAGTCGTTCGGGTCGAAGTCGGCCTGCAGCTCGCGGTTGACCACGCGCAGGACGTTGCGGTTGAACTCGGCCGTGACCCCCTGCGAGTCGTCGTACGCGGCCTCGAGCACACGCGGATCCTTCACCAGGTCGGTGCCCATCAGCAGGTGGTCGGCCTCGCCGAGCAGGCGGGCGATCTGGCGCAGCACACGGCGGCGGCTGCCGGGTGGGAAGTTGCCGATGGTGCCGCCGAGGAACGCCACGATCCGCGGACCGTCGGCGGGCGGCACGCGGTCGAGGTGACGCTCGAAGTCGCCGATCACACCGTGCACCCGCAGCCCCGGATACTCGTGCGTGAGCGCCTGTGCGCAGTCGCGGACCATGCTCTCGGTGACGTCCACGGGTATGTAGCGCTGCAGCGTGCCCGCCTCGTACAGGGCGTCCAGCAGCACGCGCGTCTTGGCCGCGGTGCCGGAGCCGAGCTCGACGAGCTCGACCGCGCCCGTCAGCTGCGCCAGCTCGCCGGCGCTGTCCTCCAGGATCGCGCGCTCGGCGCGAGTGGGGTAGTACTCGGGCAGATCGCAGATACGGTCGAACAGCTCGGCGCCGCGGGCGTCGTAGAAGTGCTTGGGAGGCAGCTCCTTGAACGGCCGCGTGAGCCCGTCGAGAACATCGTCCGCGAGCGAGCGTTCGTGCGTGCCGTCGAGGTGTGAGTCGATGCGGATCGCCTGCTCGACGAGCGACTCAGACGGGCCAGAAGGCTCCATCACGCGCTCCTCGCAAGCCGCACGCCGGCGAAGATCTGGCGTCGCTGCGGCAGATCCCAGTTGCGGAACGTCGTGGTGCCCACGCGTGCCGCGGTGGCCCACGAGCCGCCGCGCAGCACCCGATAGCGATCGCCGAAGAACACCTCCGAGTACTCCCTGTAGGGGTACGCAACGAACCCTGGGTACCCGCTGAACGGCGACTGCGTCCACTCCCACACCTGCCCCACGGCCGCCAGCGCGGGAGCGTCCGCGTTCGAGCCGTCGTGCCCGCTCGCCGCCTTCTCCCACTCGGCCTCGCTCGGCAGGCGCGCATCTTGCGCTCTGGCGAAGGCGTCGGCCTCGAACCACGACACGTGACAGACGGGCGCCTCGGGGTGGCCCGTCGCGGCTGTGGGATGGTGGGTGATGTCGTGCTCCTGCTTCCACGCCCAGCCCTCGTCCGACCACCACTCGCGGCGCTCGTAGCCGCCGCCCTCGCTGAAGCGCATCCAGCTCGCGTTCACGACGGGGCGCCGCGCGATCGCGAACGCCGGCAGCTCGACGGTGTGGCGGGGACGCTCGTTGTCGTAGGCGAAGCCCTCCTCGCCGGCGCCCATCGCGAAAGGACCCGCCGGGATCCGCACCCAGCCCTCGCGTGCGCGCAGCGGTCCAAGCGCGGGCTCGCCCGCGGGCAGCAGCCCGGCGATCGCCAGCGTCTGTCGCATCGTCTCGGAGTGCTGGAGCTCGTGCCGCAGCACCATCTCGCAGATCACGCCATCGCCGATCCCGCGCTCGGCGATCACCTGGGCCGTGCGCTCACGTACGTCCTGCATGTACGCGCGAGCGCCGGCGGGGTCGAGCGCCTCGATCTCGCCACGGATCGCCCTGGGTGTCTCGAACGCGTCGTACAGGCTCGCCAGCTCGGGGCGCAGCAGCGCCAGCCCGCCGTGGCGATGGGCCAGCCACAGGTCCTCGTAGGCGGCGATGTGCCCGAGGTCCCACACCAGCGGGCTCATGATCGGCGAGTAGGAGCGCTCGAGCTGGCCGTCGTCCAGCTCGGCCACCAGCGCCAGTGTCCGCGCGCGCGCGCTCGCCATCGCGAGCAGCACCTGCTCGGCGGCGGGGGAGGAGGGAGTGGTCTTTACAGCGCGGGCTGCCATGGCTGGCTGTGCTGCGTCAGGCTGTGGTGGGTCACTCTAGTAGGTCGTTCCAGCGGGACAGGATCTGCGTGCTGTGCTCGTAGCCCAGCACGCAGATCGCGCCCGTGGAGAGGCCCAGCCGGGCGCCCTGTGCGGGCTCGAGCGCGATCCAGCGAGCCCCCAGCACACGCAGCATGTGCCCGTGCGAGAAGACGGCCACGGGACTGTCGCTCGCGTGCAGCTCCGCGATCACACGGTCCGCGCGCGCGCCCACGTCGGCTGGGCTCTCGCCTCCCGGGCACCCGTCACGCCACAGGCTCCAGTCGGGGCGCGCTTCATGGATCTGGATGGTGGTCAGCCCCTCGTAGTCGCCGTAGTCCCACTCGTGCAGGTCCTCGCGCACGCTCGCCGTCGCACCCAGGCCGCACAGCTCGCATGTTTCGCGCGCGCGCCGCAGCGGGCTAACCAGCACCGCGCGAAAGTGCCACGCGCGCAGCCCGCCCGCGAGCGCGCTCGCTACTGCCCGTCCGCGATCGGTCAGCGGGATGTCGCTGCGGCCGGTGTGCCGGCCCTCGATGCTCCACTCGGTCTCGGCGTGGCGCACCAGCACGGTCTCGCGCTCCCCCAACCGGCCCTCCGCGCTCAGATCCGCCTGCGCGCTCACGGCCGCGGACGGTTGGGCGCCGCGTCGTCGTCGACCACCACCGTCAGCCGCTCGCGCCTGAGCAGGCTCGCGGGCACGTGGCGGCTTGGCCGCGCGAGCATCGCGCCGACCGCGTCGGCCTTGCTCGTGCCCGTGGCCAGCAGCACGCAGCTGCGCGCCGCGCGCAGCATCGCCATGCTCAGCGTGATGCGCTCCGGCGGCGGCTTGGGCGAGTCGCGCACCCCCAGGCACAGCTCGCGCTCGCCCGCCTCCAGCGTGCCCGCGCCCGGGAACAGCGACGCGACGTGCCCATCCGGCCCGATCCCCAGCACGACGACGTCCAGCACCGCCGAGGGGAGGTGCTCGGCGAGCGCCCGCGCGTAGCGGCGCGCGCCCTCGTCGGGACCGAGCTCGCCCTCCATGCGGCGCACCCGCTGCGGCGGGATGCCCGCCGGCTCGAGCAGCGTTTCGGCGGCCAGCCGGTAGTTGCTCTGCTCATCCTCGGGCGCCACGCAGCGCTCGTCCGCGAACCACACCTCCACACCGCCCATCTGCTCGGGCTCGGCGGCCAGCAGCTCGTAGCTGCGGCGCGGGGTCGTCCCGCCGCTGAGCGCCAGATGCGCCTCGCCGCGCTCCTCCCGAGCGCGCTGCAGCTGGCGCGCCACGTACGCCGCCGCCCGCTGCGCGACCGTCTCGGCGTCCGGGCAGGTGGTCACGCGCGTCACCGCAGCATCGCCCGCGCGGCGCTCAGCGCGGGCACGTACGTGGGGTCGCGCAGCAACGCCTGGCGGATGCCCTCGCCGAGCACCCCCGTCTCGCCCCGGGAGGCGCCGGGGATCGTCCATTCGTGCACCGCGCCGCTGTGCCGATCGTCGGAGGTCGGCAGGCGACGGCGGGCGCGCAGGCCGCCGGGGCCGCGGCGCAGCCGCAGCGCCAGCCCCGACGCCGTCTCGATCGCCACGTCCTCGAGCCCCGGCACCCGCAGCTCGGGAGCCGCCTGCAGGCGCAGCGTGACATCCTGGGTGCCGGCGTGGGACACATCCTGGGCGCCGGCGTGGGAGACGCCGACGAGCGCGCCGTCGTGGGCCGCCAGCGGCGCGGTCTGCCAGCCAAGACGCGAGGAGAGCCAGCCGACGAGCAGCATCGCCGCCGCCGTCGAGGCCGGGTGGTGGCGCACGGTGAGGTCTGTGATCAGGCGCAGCTCGCCGCGCAGCTGCGCCGGGTCGAACAGAGCCGCGACGCGCTCGCGCCAGGGGGTCGATCGCAGCCACGCGAGGTCGACGACGTAGGCCTGCGCGCTCAGCGCGTGCGCACGCTCGAGCGCCTCCGCCGCGTCCGGCTCCTCGACCGAGTCCACGAGCACCGCTTGGCACATCTCCAGCAGGACCTCGACCATGTCGTGGTGGCCGTGCGGAGACCACAGCAGCGTCGGCAGGTCGGTGACCACCAGCGGGTCAGCGATCGTCAACAGGTCGTCGAGGTGGCGGTCGCCGATCTCCACCACCACCGTCTCGCGCAACAGCCCCAGCTCGCCCGGCGCGGGCTCACCTTCGGAGGCGATCATCACGCGCGCGTCCAGGCGCTCGCGGCGCGGCTCGTAGGAGAGGACGAGCAGCCGCGACGCGTGGTAGCGCCCCACGCCACGCAGGCGGTTGGCGATCTCCCCGCTCCACTCGCGATCCACGAACGCGATCATGTTGAGGACCCGCGCCGGCACGAAGTCGCCGTTTTCGGCGTGGCGCTGGATCAGCAGCTCACGCAGCGCCGCTTCGATCGCATCCGGCGTGGTGCTCCGCTCGCTCCAGACAGCGTCGCTGGTGGCGCTCATCAGATCGCGCGCCAGCGATCGCCCTCGCGCAGCAGGCCGTCGGCCTCCGCGGGACCTTGCGAGCCGGCCTCGTATTGAGGCAGCCCGCCTTTTCCACCTGCCTGCCCGCCCGCGTGCGACTCCCAATAGCTCACGATCGGGTCGCAGATCCGCCACTGCGCCTCCACCTCGTCGTTGCGGGTGAACAGCGTCGCGTCGCCGCGCATCGCGTCGGTGATCAAGCGCTCGTACGCCTCCGGCGACTGCGACAGGAACGCGGTCCCGTACAGGAACTCCATGTTCACTGGGCGGATGATCATGCGCGTGCCCGGGATCTTGGCGCCGAGTCGCAGCGACACGCCCTCGTTGGGCTGCAGCGTCAGCACCAGCTGGTTGGGCTGCACGCCCAGCGAGCCGTCCTGGCTGAACGCGAGATGGGGGACGGGCTTGAGCGTCACCGCGATCTCGGTCACCTTGCGCGCCAGGCGCTTGCCCGTGCGCAGGTAGAAGGGCACGCCCGCCCAGCGCCAGTTGTCGACTTCCAGGCGCAGCGCCGCGTAGGTCTCGGTGATCGAGCCCTCCGGCACACCCTCCTCTTCGAGGTAGCCGGGCACGTCCTCGCCGCCGGAGTGGCCGGGCCCGTACTGCGCGCGCACCGCCATCCCGGGGATGTCCGCCGCGCTCAGCTGCGGGATCGCCTGCAGGACCTTGACCTTCTCGTTGCGGACCTCTTCCGCGGCGAAGTTCACCGGCGGCTCCATCGCCACATGGCACAGCAGCTGCAGCATGTGGTTCTGGATCAGGTCGCGCAGCGCGCCCGCGCTGTCGTAGTAGTCCGCGCGGGAGCCGATGCCGAGATCCTCAGCGGCCGTGATCTGGATGCTGTCGATGTAGTTGCGGTTCCAAAGCGGCTCGAACATGCCGTTGGCGAACCGGAACGCCATCATGTTCTGGACCGTCTCCTTGCCGAGGTAGTGGTCGATCCGGAAGACCTGCGTCTCGTCGAAGATCGCCAGCACGCGGCGGTTGAGCTCGCGCGCCTCCTCGAGCGTCGTCCCGAACGGCTTCTCGATGATCACCCGCACCTCCGCGCCCTCGTGGTGGGCGAGCTTGGAGGTGCCCAGCTGCTGCACGATCACCGGGAAGAAGCTCGGAGCGGTGGACAGGTAGAACGCGCGGTTCAGCTGCTCGCCCGCGTCCTGCTCGAAGGCGTCGAGCACCTTTTTGAGCGCGGGGTACACCGAGTCCTGGTCGAACGTGCCGGGGACGTACTTGACGCTCTCCAGCAGGCCTTTGAGGACGTCCTCGTCGGGGGTCCGCCTGGAGAAGCGGCGGATCGCCTCTTCGCACTCCGCGCGGTAGTCCTCGTGCGCTTTCTCTCTGCGCGAGACGCCCACCAGGCGGAAGCGCTCCGGCAGCGCGCCCTCGTGGGCGAGGTTGTACAGCGCCGGCAGCAGTTTGCGCTTCGCCAGGTCTCCGGTCGCGCCGAAGATCACAAGCGACGTCGGCGCCACCGGCAGGCGCTCCAGGCCGGCCGTCAGCGGGTTCTCGGTGGTGGCGGTGGTGACCGCCATCACTTTTTCGACGCGGCCTTCGCAGGGCGGCCGCCGACCTCGTTGCGCGGCGCGGGCTTCACCGCGTGGCCGCCGAACTGGTTGCGCAGGGCAGCCAGCACCCGGTCGGCGAAGTCGCCGCTGCCGCGCGATTGCATACGCGCATACAGCGACGCGGTGATCACCGGCGTGGGCACGTCGTGGGCGGTCGCATCCGCGATCGTCCAGCGACCCTCGCCCGAGTCCTCCGTGTAGCCCTCGATCGCTTCGAGCTTGTTGCCGTCAGCCTCGAACGCGCGCGCCGCCAGTTCGCACAGCCACGAGCGCACCACCGAGCCCTGTCCCCACAGATGCGCGATCTTGGCGTTGTCGAGCTCGTACTCACACTTGTCGAACACTTCGAAGCCCTCCGCGTACGCCTGCATCAGCCCGTACTCGACGCCGTTGTGGACCATCTTCACGTAGTGACCGGCGCCGGAGGCGCCGAAGCGCAGCCAGCCGCGTGGGCCGAGCGCCGCGCGGCTCTGCTCGTTGGTCTCGGGGGCGAGCACGTCCAGGATCGGCGTCAGCCTTTTGACCGCGCCCGGCGGTCCGCCGACCATCATGCAGTAGCCCACGTCCAGCCCCCACACCCCCCCGGACACGCCCACGTCGACGTACTCGATGCCGCTGCCCTTCAGCTGCTTGGAGCGACGCTTGTCGTCGGTCCACTTCGAGTTGCCGCCGTCAACGATCGTGTCGCCGCGCTCGAGCAGCTTCGCGAGCTTGTCCACGGTCTCCTGCGTCGGTGCGCCCGCCGGCACCATGATCCACACCATTCGTGGAGCCGCCAGCTGCCCGACCAGGTCCTTCAGCGAGCTCGCGCCGGCCGCCCCGTTCTTGACCGCCTGCTTGACCGCCTTCTCCTCGAAGTCGAACGCCACCACCTCGTGCTGTGAATCGCGGCGGATGCGGCGCACCATGTTGCCGCCCATCTTGCCCAGCCCGACGAAACCGATCTGAGTCATGTGTTGCTCACCTCTCGATCCTCGCGGTGAGGGCGCGCACAGCGCCCACGGGGTCCTCGCCGGCGAGCGTCAGTCGCTCGGCCCGCAGCTCGAGCTCGCGCAGCGTCTGCAGGTCGCCGATCGCCTGCGCCCGCTTGAGCGTCGTGAACGAGTACGGCGCTCCCGGGATCTCCACGTCGGAAGGGCCGTCATGGAGCAGCTGCAAGAAGCGCCCGACCTTGGGTCCGCCCTTGTGGAACTGACCGGTCGAGTGTAGGAAGCGCGGGCCATAGCCGAACGTCGTGGTCGCCTTCGTCGCCTTCCGGATCGCCGCGCGAAGCCCGGCCACCGCTTGATCGAACTCGGCCGACGGCTCGGTGTAGGCCATGATCGCCACGTACGCGGGCGGCGCGCAGTCGAGCAGCAGCGAGCGCAGCGCCGCCTCGTCCGCATCGGCCAGCGAAGGCAGCTCGTGGTCGGCTTCATAGCCGGCCAGCACCCGCTTGGTCGCATCCTTCGCCTGCTGCACGTTGGGCTGGTCGAACGGGTTGATCTGAAGGCCCCAGCCAGCCACTGCGACGGCGAGCTCCCACAGCAGGAACACGCGCCCCAGATCGCGCGGCCCGCGCGTCGGCACGGTGATCAGAGGATGCCCCGCCTGCGCCAGCCCGCGCACGCGGGCCTCGAGCTCCGGGTCAGCGTCGTTGAGGTCGGGCAGGTACACGAACACGCGGTCCTCGCCATACACGCCCGGCTCGCCCAGCGGCTCCTCAGCTACTGGCAGGATGCCCGTGCCGTGCTTGCCCGTCGACTCCGCCACCAGCTGCTCGAGCCACAGGCCGAGGCCCGGCAGCGACCCCGAGATGATGAACGTGAGCTTGTCGCGCCCGCTCCGAGCGAGCGCGCTCAGGGCGACTCCCAGCCACACACCGGCCAGCTCCTGCGCCGAGGACGCCTCCGCGCTGCCGCCGCTCACGCTCGTCTCCTGCGTCGAGGACGCCTCCGCGCTGCCGCCGCTCACGCTCGTCTCCTGCGCCGAGGACGCCTCCGCGCTGCCGCCGCTCACGCTCGTCTCCCACGCGCCCGCCGCGCCCTCCAGCAGCGCGTGCGCGTCGATCCCCACCAGCGTTGCCGGCACGATGCCAAACGCCGACAGCGCGCTGTAGCGGCCGCCGATGTCCGGATCGCCGTGAAACGTGCGTAGGAAGCCGTGCTCGCTCGCCAGCTGCTCGAGGCCCGAGCCGGGATCGGTGATCGCGATGAAGCGGTTGCCGTTGGGAACCAGCGAGAAGAAGTGCGCGAACAGCGACAGCGGCTCGATCGTGCCGCCGGACTTCGAGGAGACGATGAACAGCGCGTTCGCGAGATCCACCCCGTCTCCGATCGCCGTGATCCTCGCCGCGTCGGTCGAGTCCAGCACGTGCAGGCGCGGCCCATCACCACGCGCGAACGAGCGGCGCAGCACCTCCGGCGCCAGCGAGGAGCCGCCCATGCCCAGCAGCACCACGTCTCGCAGGCCCCCGTCGCGCGCCTCGGCCGCGAACAGCTCGAGCGGGCCGAGCTCCGCCAGCATCCGCTCGGCGATCGTCAGCCACCCCAGCCGGTTCGCCACCTCCGGCGTGCCCAGGGGGGCCCACAGCGTCGGATCTCCCTGCCGCAGCCGCCCCGCCACCCGAGCCTCGGTCGCACGCGCCAGCATGTCCTGCACCTGCTCTCTCAGCGCCTCCGGGATGCGGGCCTCGACAGTCAGGTTCTCCTCGCGCACGCCACGATCGTAATGGCCGCGGCACTGGTATAGGTTTCCGACGCCCTTCCCGCGGCTCGGCGCGCGCGCGTCGAGGCCGGAAACAGCGACCCGCGCGCGGGCGACCGGCGAGATCGCCTCCCCAAAACATCTTGAACTCGGACCCCTCAACGCAGCAGCTGCCCGACCGCAACCTCGCGCTGGAGCTCGTCCGCGTCACCGAGGCCGCCGCCCTGGCCGCCGCGTTGCTCGTCGGCAGGGGCGACAAGGAGGCCGCCGACCAGGCCGCCGTCGACGGCATGCGCTACATGCTCCAATCGGTCCAGATGGACGGCATCGTCGTCATCGGCGAGGGCGAGAAGGACGAGGCGCCGATGCTCTACAACGGCGAGCGCATCGGCGACGGCTCGCCGCCGCAGGTCGACATCGCCGTCGACCCGCTCGAGGGCACCACCCTCGCCGCGCACGGCATGCCCAGCGCGCTCGCCGTGATCGCCCTGTCGGCCCGCGGCGCCATGTTCGACCCAGGGCCGTGCGTTTACATGGAGAAGATGGCGGGCGCTCCAGAGATCGCCGACCTGCTCGATCTCGACCGCCCGCTCGGTGAGACCGTCACGCTCGTCGCCCAGCGCAGGGGCTGCCCCGTCGGCGACGTCACCGTCGTCGTGCTCGACCGGCCCCGGCACGAGCGCGGCATCGCCGCGATCCGCGCCGCCGGCGCGCGCGTGCGCCTGATCCCCCACGGCGACGTCTCCGCTGCGCTGCTCGCCGTCACCGAGCGCTCGCCCGTCGATCTGCTGTGGGGGATCGGCGGCACGCCCGAGGGGGTCATCTCCGCCGCCGCCGTCAAGTGCGTCGGCGGGCAGCTGCTCGGGCGGCTGTGGCCTCGCGACGACGCCGAGCGCGCCGCCGCGCTGGAGGCCGGCTACGAGTTGGAGCGGGTGCTGGACCGCGACGATCTCGTCGCCGGTGACGACGTGTTCTTCTCCGCCACCGGCGTCACCGACGGCGACGTGCTGCAGGGCGTGCGCTACCCGAGCGCCGGCGGTGCCACCACCGAATCGCTCGTCACGCGCGCGCGAACCGGCACCATCCGGCGCATCGCCGCCACGCACGATCGCGCCAAGCTGCGCGCCGTCGGCGGCGAGCGCTTCTGACGTGTTGAGTGTGTTGACCGCGGCGGGTGTTGTCGTTCTCCGCGCAGCGGGTGTTGTTGTTCTCCGTTTGCAACGGCTGTATAGCGATGGTATTGCGGAGTCATTAGACGGAATCTCTAAAGCGGCCCACGCGGGACTCAGCCAGATCCAGGCGGGCGAGTGAGCGCAGAAAACCGCGCGTGACGATCACGTGGATGCGCGACTGCGTCGCCCTGTACAGCCAGCGGCTGAGCCCCGACGCGATCGATGGATAGAAGTTGGCCACCTCGACCTCGACGTGCAGCCGCACGCGCGCGGGATCCGCGGTCGGATGCCTCGCGACTTCGATCTGCAGGTACCCGCGCCCGCGCCCGCGTTTGGCCACCAGGAGGCCGCGAGCGATGCGCCAGCGCACCACGCCGCGCCTGGGGTCCATCTCGTATTCGGGCGCTTGGAAGCTGAGCAGCCGCAGCGGCCGCGCCAGCAGCACCACCGAGCGCTCGTGCTCGGAGTAGCGAACCCGAACCAGGCCCAGCGTCACGCGGGTCAGAAAGCGCCAGTACGTACGTGCCAGACGCTCCAGGTGCATCAGCGTCCAGATCTCGCTGACGGCCGCCTCGTCGATCAGGAGGTCGGCCGTCTGCACCGAGCGGACCGCGCGGGTGTCCTCGTCGAGCGACGTCGAGTCCCCGAGATCGGCGATCACCGCCCGCTCGCGGCGAGCTCCGGTCCGCTTCAGGCTGCGCACGGGCACTGCAGGCTATCCCGGGCGTGCGAGGGGTCGAGCCGTCGCGTCCCCGGTTGCTGATATTCAACCTGTGTGGTCGACCAGCTCCACACGCGCCCGTCTCCCCGCGCGCGACCGGTCGCCGATGCGCCGATCGATGCCCTGCTTGGGCGCGCCGACGAGCTGGCCAGGCGCTGGGCGATCGCGCTGATCCTCGCCCGCCCGCTCGACGGCATCAGCGACGTGCCGCTCGAGGAGCTCGCGCGCGAGGCACCTGCGCTGTGCGCGCAGGCGGTCCGGGCCATACAGTCGGATGCCGAGCTCGAGCGCCTGACCGGACAGGCAGCCGCGAGTTCTCGCGAGGACTCCACTGCAACGTTGCGCCTCGCGGCGATCTGCGGCGCACGCGACCCCGCCGCGGTCGTGGAGGCCGTCGAGGCGCTGCGAGGAGTGCTGTGGGAGGCGCTGCTCGACCACTTGAACGAGCCGCCCGCGCGACTCCTCGCCGATGTCAGCGACCGGCTGGCACACGTCTGCGCCGCCGCGCTCGCCGCCGCCGTCGACGCCGCCGACGCACCCGGGATCCGCACGCCCGCCCCCCACGCCGAGATCGCGATCAGTGGCCCGGATGCGACCGCGCGCGACCTCGGGAGCGCCGCGCCGTTCCGTGGGCCCGCGGTCATCGTCGACGAGCGCGCACCTGTGGCGATCAAGATCCGCGACGAACGAAGCGAAGAGGGGCCCGGCGCGTGGATCAGGTCGGTCGGCGCTCAACTGGAGCGCTTCAAGCGCGACAGGCTGCCGTTTGCCGTGCTGCTGATCGAGCTCTTGGACATCGAGCGCCTGCGCCTGCACGAGCATCCCGAGGAGCTGTCCCGTCGGACCGCGCGCGTCGAGCAGGTGCTCGCGCTCGAGCCGGGAGCGTGGTCCGCGTCGCTCACGCGCGAGCGGCCAGGCAGGTGGTGGCTGCTCGCGCCCGAGGCCGACCGGGCCGGAGCCCGCGAGCTGGCCGAGCGCATTGCGCATACCGTTGCCTCCCGCGGCAGCGATCGCCAGGCGCGCATCGAGGTGGCGATCGGCACGGCCGTGTGTCCCGGGGACGGACAGGACGCGGCCGCGCTCGCTGCGCACGCCGATGTCGGGCTCTACGCCGCGCGCGCGGCGGTCCGTGCGCCGGCCCGCCGCCCGGCTGCTCCGGTCGACGAGTCCGCCTGACAGCCGCTCAGCGAGCCGTCAGCTCGCGAGCGCGCCGCCCGCCCCGGTGGCGCTCGCGGCGCCCGGCGGCAGGCCGAGCGTGGGGGTGTTGGGAGCCTTGCCGACCACGTGGGTCCCGATCCGAACCGTCTCGGTGATGCCCAACGCTTCGGCCGCGCCCGCGGTCAGATCCCAGTCCGCGCCGTGGCTGTATGGGCCGCGGTCCAGCACCGGCACGGTCACGCTGTGTCCCTTGTACGTCACGCTCACGAGCGTGCCGCACGGAAGCGTTCGGTTGGCGACGCCAACAACCCCCGGTGTCAGCGTCTGGCCGCACGCCGTCTGCTTGCCGTAGAAGCCGGGGCCGAACCATGTGGCGATGGCGCTCGGGCGGATGCTCGTCGTCGCGTGGGTCGAGCCCGCCGGCGCGCCGCCGGTGTCCGCCAACGCGCTCACCGCCGGGTTAGCAGCGCACGCCGTCCCTACGAGCACGGCCAACAGCGTCATGGATGTCCTGAGGTCGATTCGCATCGTCTTCCGACGCCTACGGGGTGAGCTGACGGGCTCGCGCAGCATTCGCATGCAGCGCTACGGCCCTGTCGGACCGATTCGCCCCAACGGATCCGCTGATCCGCATTTGGGTCCCCCGCCTGCCCCGACCTGGGTCGCGGCAGCTCGGCGTTGCGCCGCAGTATACAGAGCGCCAAGCGCGCTCAGGACAGCGGCAGGCGCGACAGCACGTCCCTGAGCACACGCTCGCCCGTCGACAGCCCTGCCTTCGCCAGCTCGCCGATGATCTCCGCCGCCGACGCCACCAGCTCCGCGCCTCCCGGCGGCTGCACCGATCCGCGCGCACGGTCTCTGCCGGACTCGAACCCCTGCCGGGGCACCTGCTCGCCGGCGCCCGTCGCGCCGGCCGCGCGTCCGGACCCACTCCGCGTGCGCTGCCTGCCGGCAGCGCCGCGCGCTTTCGCCGGCCGCCGCGCACCGCGGGCGGCTTTGGCATCCTGCGCGCGCGTCTGCGATCGCCCTCCCGCCGGGCGTCCATTTGAGTGCGACGATGGGGCGCTTGCCGCTCCCGCAGCCGCCCTCGCATTGCGCGCCGCGGCCCGACGCGGGCTGGAGCGTTGTGGGCGTGTGTGGGGGAGGTTGGAGAACACTCCCTGGCTCTCCGGAGGACCGTTCGGCTGCCGCTCGCTCTCGTTGGAGGCGCTCATACGCACATCATTGCTTAACGCGAGCCTGCAAGTGGATCAGCAACGGGACTTGCGAATGGATCGGCAACCGGTCCAAGATCAAGCGCGACGCGTTAGCATGGGGGCCAGGAGAACCGAGTGGATCTGTAACGTCGGCAGGGTTGCCACCGTATGTCCGACGGGGTAGTTGTTCGGAGCCACAATATTGCGCGGGCCCCTCGCGCCTTCGGAGTTGTCGATCGACGGAAGAAATGGAAAACACGAATGTCAGTAGTCGAGCTGCAGGAGCTGGATGAGGTCAAGGGGCTGCTCGCCAAGGGGCAGCAGGTGGGCGTTCTTTCCTACGCCGAGATAACCAAGGCGATGTCCGAGCTCGACCTGGACGAGTCCGACGTAGAAGAGCTGCACGGGTTCTTCGAGCGCTCGGAGATCGAGCTCGTCGAGGACATCGACCCCGCGATCGCCGCCTCCGCGCAGCTCGAGCGCGCACCCGACAAGCGCGGCCGGCGCAAAGCCAAAGCCGCGCTCGACCTCAAGCCGGACATGACCACCGACTCGCTGCAGTTGTTCCTGAAGGACATCGGCAAGGTCCGATTGCTCACGGCCCAGGAGGAGGTCGACCTCGCCAAGCGGATCGAGCGCGGCGACCTCGACGCCAAGCAGAAGATGGTCGAGTCCAACCTGCGGCTGGTGGTGTCGATCGCCAAGAACTACCGCAACCAGGGGCTGCCGTTCCTCGACCTGATCCAGGAGGGCACCCTCGGCCTCGTCAGGGCCGCCGAGAAGTTCGACTACCGCAAGGGCTTCAAGTTCTCCACCTACGCCACGTGGTGGATCCGCCAGGCGATCGCGCGGGCGCTGGCCGACAAGGCGCGGACGATCCGCATCCCGGTGCACGTGGTCGAGAAGCTCAACAAGATCGGGCGCGCCGAGCGCAAGCTGGTGACCGAGCTCGGGCGCGAGCCCACCGCCGACGAGATCGCAGACGTCACCGGCATCGACCCCGAGGAGGTCGACTCGATCAAGCGCTCAGCGCAGGCGCCCGTGTCGCTGGAGAAGCCCGTCGGCGACGAGGAGGAGTCGGAGTTCGGTCAGTTCATCGCCGACGAGCGCGCCGAGTCTCCGTACGAGCGCGCCGCCGAGATCCTCACCAAGGAGGCGCTGCGGGAGGCGCTCGAGAACCTCTCATACCGTGAACGGCGCGTGCTCGAGCTGCGCTACGGGCTCGGCGGCGAGCACCCGCGCACGCTCGACGAGGTAGGACGCACGTTCAACGTCACGCGCGAGCGGATCCGCCAGATCGAGAACCAGTCGCTGAAGAAGCTGCAGTCGCTGGCTGAGGCCCAGAAGCTGAGAGACGTAGCCTAGTTCGTCCACGGCCCCTGGCCGCATTCAAGGCCCACCAAACGGGTGCCGATCACGTGGGTATGTTCGATGTCGTCGGTGCGCTGCGTGAGCTCGTGCAGAAAGAGGGCTCCGATCTGTACCTCAAGGTCGGCTCGGCGCCGCTGTACCGCGTTCACGGCGAGATCGCGAGCGACGAGCGCGTGGAGCCGTTGAGCGCCGACGACACCGAGGACGCGCTCAGGGCGCTGCTCACCAGCGGCGCCAAGCAGGCGGAGTTCGCACAGGAGCACGCGGTCGATTTCTCCTTCGAAATCCCCGAGCTCGCGCGTTTCAGAATCGACGCCTTCCAGCAGCCTGACGGGATCTCCGTCGCGTGTCGGCTCACCACTCATCACGTCAGCACGATCAACAAGCCCGCGCCGCCGCCGATCGTCCCCGATCTCCTCGAGGCGGAGCCGCAGGAGAGCGCGGCCGATCGGGAGGGAGAGCTCAACGCCGAGGGAAGCGCTGCCGATCGCGAGGGCATGTTCCACTCCGACGGAAGCGGTGCCGAGCCGCGAGGGCGAGCCGGAGGGCGAGCTCAACTCCGAGGAAAGCCGTCCCGATCAGGAGGGCGAGTTCAAGCCCCAGGACAACGGTGCCGATCAGGAGGGCGTGTTCAACTCCGACGGAAGCGCTGCCGATCAGGAGGGCGTGTTCGACGTCACCGCTGCCCTGCGCGAGCTCGTAGAGAAAGAGGGCTCCGATCTGCACCTGAAGGTCGGCTCCGCACCGCTGTACCGCGTGCACGGCGAGCTCTCAGCCGACGAGCGCGTGCAGCCGCTGAACGCCGAGGACACCGACGGCGCGCTCAAGGCGCTGCTGGGCGACGAGGCCAAGCTGGCCGAGTTCGCGCACGAGCACGAGGTCGACTTCTCCTTCGAAATCCCCGGCGTGGCGCGGTTCAGGATCAACGCGTTCCAGCAGCGCGGGGTGACCTCGATGGCGTGTCGCGCGATCCCTCACCGCATCAGCACGATCGAGGAGCTCGCGCTGCCGACGGTCGTGCGCGAACTGGCCGAGGAGGAGCGCGGGATCGTGCTGCTCACCGGGACCACGGGCTCGGGTAAGTCGACCACGCTCGCCGCCATGATCGACCACATCAACCACACCATGAGCAAGCACATCGTCACGATCGAGGACCCGATCGAGTTCGTCCACACGGACAAACGCTCGGTCATCAACCAGCGCGAGGTCGGCATGGACACCGCCTCCTTCAAGCGAGCGCTCAGGCGCGTGCTGCGCCAGGATCCCGATGTGATCCTCGTCGGCGAGATGCGCGACGAGGAGACCGTCCAGACTGCCCTGTCGGCGGCCGAGACCGGACACCTGGTGCTGTCGACGATCCACACCGTTGACGCCACCGAGTCGATCAACCGCATGCTCGACTTCTTCCCCCCGCACCAGCACGCGCAGGCCCGCAGCATGATCGCGGGCACGATCAAGGGCGTGATCTCGCAACGACTGGTGCCGGGCGCCGACGGCGGACGCGTGGCGGTCTGCGAGATCCTGCGCATGACCGGACGGGTGCGCGACATGATCATCGACCCAGCCCAGACCGGCAAGCTCGTAGAGGTGATCAGCTCCGGCGGGTTCTACGGCATGCAGACCTTCGACCAGGCCCTGTTTGGCCACGTCAAGGCCGGACGCGTGACCTTCGAGGACGCCATGCGCGTGGCGTCGAGCCCGCACGACTTCAAGCTGCTGATGCAGGCCGACGGACGCCAAGGCACCACCATGGAGGACGTCGCCGTCGCGGAGGCCAAGCGCGGCGAGGCCGCCTCACCGCCGCCCGTCGCGGTCGGCTAGCGAGCTCCGTTACTTCAGTTGGTAAAGTAACGGTTGAAATGGCCGTAGATGAGACCTGTCCGGTGTGCATGACCGCTGACATCGTGTGTGCGAAGTGGACGCTGCTGCTCGTGCGCGACCTGGCTGAGGGTCGTTCGCGCTTCTGTGAGCTCGAACGCTCGCTCGCCGGGATCAGCCCCCGCACGCTGTCGCTGCGGCTGCGCGCGTTGGAGGAGGAGGGGATCGTGGAGCGCCACACCTTCCCCGAGGTGCCGCCGCGGGTCGAGTATGCGCTTACCGAAAAGGGGCGTGCGCTGCTGCCGATCATCGACGACATGCGCGCGTACGGCGAACACTGGCTGGGCGCCGAGTGCGCCGAGCGCGTCGGCCAATCAGAGGTCGCCCAGCAGCTCCTCGCGGCTGTGTAGCCCGTCCGCTCGGCCGCACGGCCGGCGCTGCAAGACACGGTGCGTGGGCAGGAGCGCGGTTGGCGAGCGCGAAGTCAGCGCACCATGCATTCAGTCCAGCTCCACTCGGCGCTGAGCGAGTTCGTCGAAGCGGCCGCCAGCCACCTGCGCGCCGACGTCGACGCGGGCGCCGAGGTCAAGTTCGAGCTCGAGCAGCAGAGCACGCGCACGGGATCACGCGGCCCCGCGCTCTACTGCTACCGCGCGCTCACCGGCGAGTTCATCGCCCAGCGCCAGGCGGCGCTGGAGCGCCTGCCGAGCTACGGGGAGGCCGCGAGGTTGCTGGACGGCTTCGACGGGCTCGACCGGTATCTGGCGAGCGTGGGCGCGGACGCCGCGCGCACCGACGCCCGCACGCGCGTGCGGGCGTCGATCGGGGCGCTGCTAGGGGACGTGTTCGAGGAGCAGACCAACTTCGAGCTGCGGCCCGAGCGGCTATCCGCGGCGCTCGAGCGCCTGGAGCAGTCCACGCTCGCAGGCGGTGGCGCGACGACGCTCCTGGCCACGCTGCACGGGCTCACGATCAGCTCGGCGGAGCTGCAGCTGACGAAGAGCCTCATGATCGCCCAACCCGAGATCCTCGAAGGACTGCCCGACGGAGCGCTCGCCGCGCGCGAGGCCGGGGGCAGCGATCACCTGATCGTCGCGCTCGACGCCGGGGAGGGCGATCCCCGCGAGGCCGTCGCCAGGGGCCGCGAGATCCTGAAAGTCCTGCTGCGCGCGCTGCGCCTGTTCGGCGACGGCCGCGTGACGCTCGGCGCGCTCGCATGGGCTCGGGTCGGCACCGGCAAATGGAACGCGCTCGTGCTTGGCGCCGGCGGCCGCCCGCATGGGATGCTCGTCGTGAGCGCCGCGCAGGAGGACGAGCTGCGCGCCTTCTGCAGCCTCGTCTCGCGCCGCTCGCCGCGGGGGGATGAGCTGGCTTGGGCGCTCAGACGCTTCGAGCTCGGCTGCGAGCGCGAGAGCTCGCTGCAGGGTCTGACCGACCACCTGCTCGCGCTACGCGCGATGCTCGAGCCCGAGGGACCCTCCAGCGGACTGTTGCCCGGGCGCCTGGCGGCCCTGTGCGCCACGCCGGAGCGCCGGGTCGAGCTGACCGAGCGGACCGTCCAGGCGCTGGCGCTCGAGCGTGACGTCGTGATGGGCACGGCCGCCGCGCACGCCGAGCACCGATCGGAGGGCGGCCAACAGGAGCTCGCCAGGGACATCTCCGACCATCTGCGTGCGCTGCTCAGGGACGTCATCTGCGGCCATCTCGACCGCGACCTCGTCGCGCTCGCCGATCAGCTCCTGTTGGAGGGCGCGCAGGAGCAAGAAGCGACCCCTCCCGCCGAGGGCTCACTCGAAGAGATGCTCAGCGATCCGGGCCAAGCCCAGGAGATCCTGGACGTCTTCATCTAGTTGCGGCACCACGATTGGTCGCTGCTCGCCCAGCGCGTCCGACAGACGCGCGATCGTCTCCCGGTCACGCCGCACGAGCACGTCGAAGTCTCCGAGGTTGCCCGCGACCCGGCCCGCGAGGTCCTCGCCCAGCGCGGGCGCGAGCAGTGACGCGACCTCCTGCGTGGAAAAGCCGCCGAGGCCGTGGGCGTGCACGCGGTTCACGACCAGCGCGCCGAGCGGCATCCCCGCGGCCGCGAGCCGGTCCGCCAGGAACGTCGCCTCCCGGGCGGGCTCCACCTCGGGCGAGGTGACGATCAGGAAGCTCGTGTGCGGAGCGCGCAGCAGCGCCGCCACGTCCCGGGTGCGTTCGCTGAAGCCGTCGATCACTACCGACAGCGAGCGGAAGAAGCGAGACAGGTCGCCGAGCATGTCCACGCCGGTGACCCGCGCGAAGATCGAGAACACCAGCGCCGTGCCCCGCCCGAACACGCGCGCCGCGACGCCCCCGGGCCCCAGGAACACCTGCAGCGCACGCCCTTCCAGGAAGCCCAGCAAACGGCCGGGCGCGTCCAGGAAGTCCAGCGCGTTGCGCGACGGGGGCGTGTCGAGGACGATCACGTCGAAGTCGTGCTCGTCGTACAGCTCGTACAGCTTGGCGATCGCGCTCAGCTCGTGCGAGCCCGCAACCGCCGTCGAGAGCTCGCTGTAGACCGGGTTCGCGAGGATCTCCTCGCGCGTGCGATCGTCGGGTGCCAGGCGCGCTATGAGCTCGTCGAACGTGCGCTTGGCGTCGAGCATCATCGCCCACAGCTCACCCTCCATCGCGATGCCCTGCTCGGCCAACAGCTCAGGCTCGATCCGTCGCGGCTCGGACGGCAGCTCCGCCAGCCCGAGCGCCGACGCCAGGCGCCTGGCCGGGTCGATCGTGACCACGGCCACCTTCTGACCGCGAAGCGCGAGCCCGAGCGCCAGCGCCGCCGATGTGGTCGTCTTGCCCACCCCGCCGGCCCCCACACACACGAGGACCCGCTTGTCGCTCAGGCGCGCATCCAGCGATGAGGCGCTCTTGCCGGTGGCAGGGCTGTCGATCGCGGCCATCTCGGGATCGTAGTTCCCGTGCAGGAATCACCCCCCGCTATGCGAATACCCACCGGACGGCTTTCCATTTAACCGAGTCATCGGAGCCACCGTGGAAGGAAGGGCCAAGGTCATCGCGTTCGCCAACCAGAAGGGCGGCGTGGCCAAGACGACGACGACGCTCAACCTGGCTGCCGCTTTCGCGGAGGAGGGACACCGGGTGCTGTGCGTGGACATGGATCCCCAGGGCAACCTCACGATGTCCCAGGGGATCGACCCGGACACGCTCGAGCAGTCGATGTACGACGTGCTCGTGCACAAGCTGTCGATCCGCGAGGTGATCCGCAAGCGCGAGATCGACATCGCATGCGCGTCGATCGATCTGGCCGGAGCCGAGATCGCGATGTCGACCATGATCGGTCGCGAGCGATCGCTGCAGAAGGCGTTCGCGCCGATCATGGAGGACTACGACTTCATCTGCATCGACACGCCGCCGAGCCTCGGACTGCTGACGATCAACGCGCTCACCGCCTCCGACAAGGTGATCGTCCCCGTGCAGTGCGAGTATCTGTCGATGCGTGGGCTCATTCAGCTGCAGAACACGCTCGCCATGATCCGCGAGAACCTCAATCCGGGCGTTGACATCGAGGGTATCCTCCCGACGTTGGTGGATTCGCGCACGATCCACGCGAAGGAGGCGATCGAGATCCTCGAGGAAAACTTTGGCGACCGCGTGTTCGCCTCGCGCATCCGCAAGACCGTCCGCTTCGCGGAGGCCCCCGTGAAGGGCATGTCGGTGCTCAAGTACGAGCCGGACGGCGTCGCTGCTCAGTCCTACCGGCAACTCGCGCAGGAGGTACTCGCCAATGGCCAACGCTAAACGCGCGAGCATGCGCGAAGGACCGCTCGCAGCGCTCTTTCGCAAGACCGAAGACGACGACGGGCTGCCCGCCGGCTCCGAGCCTCCGACAGCCTCCGATCCCTCGCCCCCGGCAAGCGAGTCCCGCGGCGACACACCCCTGACGCATCCCCGCGAGAGCGGGCTGCCGCACCCAGCCCTGAACGCGTCGCAGCAGGAGCCGCAGGTGGAGGCGCACATTCCCTCCCCACGCGAGCGCCTGCGCCACGCGTTCTCTTCGGAGATCCCCGAGAACGTGATGGACCGGCCGGTCATCCACCACGCGGCGATCGACGACTACGCCTCCGAGCACTCGGCGCCCGGTGGCGCCACGACGACCGTCGGCCAGCCCGTGATCCGTGTGGTCGGTGTCGGTGGCGCCGGCGTCAACGCGGTCAACCGCATGGTCGAGGCGGAGGTCGAGGGCATCGAGTTCCTCGCCGTGAACACCGATCTGCAGTCGCTGCAGATCTCGACCGCCGACATCACGCTGCATATCGGAGCCGAGCTCACGCGTGGCCTCGGCTCAGGCTCGGATGCGAACGTCGGCCGCCAGGCGGCGATGGAGGATTACGACCGCGTGAAGGCGCTGCTGAAGGGCTCGGACATGGTCTTCATCACGGCCGGCGCAGGCGGCGGCACCGGCACCGGTGCCGCGCCGATCGTCGCGCGCATCTCACGTGAGGTCGGCGCGCTCACCGTGGCGATCGTCACCAAGCCGTTCGGCTTCGAGGGCACGCGTCGTAGCGAGCAAGCAGAGCTCGGCGTCCGCGCGCTGGCCGCCGAGGTCGACACCCTGATCGTCGTCCCCAACAACCGCCTGCTGGCCGTGTTGGACAAGCAGACCGCGATGGTCGAGGCGTTCCGTGTGGCCGACGACGTGCTGCGCCAGGGCGTGCAGGGCATCTCCGATCTCGTGACGCTCCCCGGCCTGATCAACCTCGATTTCGCAGACGTGCGCACGATCATGAGCGAGGCCGGCAACGCGCTGCTCGGGATCGGCATGGGCGTCGGTGAGAACCGCGCCACCGAGGCCGCGCTCCAGGCCGTCTCCTCGCCGCTGCTGGAAACCTCCATGGATGGCGCACGCTCGATCCTGCTGTCGATCACCGGCGGAAATAACCTCTCCCTGTGGGAGGTCAACGAGGCCGCCAAGTCCGTCTCCGCAGCAGCGCACCCCGATGCCAACATCATCTTTGGGGCGATGGTGGACGACAAGCTCGACGATCAGGTGTGGGTGACCGTGGTGGCCACCGGCTACGGCGACGAGGGCCGGCGCAAGAGCGTCAGCCGCCTGAAAGAGCCCGCCAGTGGCGAGGTGAGAGTCCAGCGCGCCGCACCCGCGCGCCCGAGCGGAGCGCCGCGCCGCGGCCTGGCAGTGGACGAACTAGACGTACCCGAGTTCCTCCCCAACTTCTGACGTGCGTCAGCACTTCGCCATGCTGCGTCCTTACCCCGTTCGGGGCACTTCGCGATCGCTCGTGTGCGAAGCACACGTCGCTCACTGCGTCCTTGCCTGGCTCGACTGACGCACGTCAGAAGAGCTCACCGTTCGTTCTATGCGCTCCGCATTGATGCCGGCGCCTGTGGTATCGCTCTGCGATGGGCGAATCTGAGGCTGGGGTTGTCGCGGCTGGGCATCCGCTGACCGCGCAGGCCGGCGCGAGGGTATTGCGCGAAGGCGGCAACGCCGTCGACGCGGCGGTGGGGGCGATGCTGGCGTCGTTCGCCACCGAGCCGCTGCTCACCGGGCTCGGTGCCGGCGGATACATGCTCGTGGCCGGCGGCGGGGTTGCACCCACGCTGCTCGACTTCTTCGTCCAGGCGCCCACGCGCAAGGGCGACGGCTCGGAGGTCGAGCTGCGCGGGATCGATGTGTCCTTCGGGGACGCCGAGCAGGTCTTCTACATCGGTCCCGCCTCATGCGGCGTGTACGGCACGCCGGCGGGCGTGTGCGAGGCGCTGCGCAGGTGGGGCACGGTTCCGCTCGAGCACCTCGCCGCTCCGGCTGCGCTGCTGGCGCGCGAAGGGGTCGTGCTGAACGCCGGCCAGGCGTACGTGGCGGAGATCCTCGCCGACCTCTTGACCTCCACGCCTGAGTGCGCCGCGCTGTGGGCGCCCGGCGGTCGCATCCTGCGCGAGGGCGAGCTGCTGCGCAATCCGGAGCTCGGCGACGCGCTGATGCGTCTGGCGCGGGACGGTGCCGAGCCCTTCTACACGGGCGACATAGCGACGGCAGTGTGCGACTGGCTGGGCGCGCGCGGCGGCTCGCTGTGCGGGGACGACCTCGCCGGCTATCGCGCGATCGAGCGAGCACCGGTGAGGATGGCCTACCGCGATCGCGAGATCCTCACCAACCCGCCGCCGTCCGCCGGCGGGACGCTGCTCGCGTACGCGCTGGCGCTGCTCGATCGCGGCCCCGCGCCGCCGACATTGCGCTCCGTGGTCGACGCGATGGCCGCCGCCCAGTCCGAGCGCACGCCCGAGTTCGTCGAGGGGCTCGAACAGGAGGGATTCCTCGAGGGCTTTCTGAGCTCCCGCCTGGGCTCCACCACGCACATCTCGGTGATCGACGCGCAGGGATGCGCGTGCAGCGCTACCTGCACAAACGGCGAGGGCTCGGGCGTGGTGGTCCCGGGCACCGGCATGCACATCAACAACGTGATGGGCGAGGAGGACCTCAACCCGCGCGGTTTCCACCAGCACCCCGCGGGGCGCCGGATGCCGAGCATGATGGCTCCCTCGGTGGTGATGCGCGACGGCGAGGTCGAGCTGGTCCTGGGCAGCGCCGGCTCCAACCGCATCCGCTCGGCGCTGCTGCAGACGATCGTCAGCGTGGTGGACCACGGGATGCAGGTGAGCGAGGCGGTGGCGGCGCCGCGGGTGCACTTCGAGGACGGCGTGCTCTTCACCGAGCCCGGGATCGATCTCGAGGAGCTGGCCGGCGACGCGCAGATCGTGCGGGTCGTGCGCTTCGGCGCGCTCAACCTGTTCTTCGGCGGCGTCCAGGCGGCGCTGCGGCAGGGCTCGGCACTCAGCGGGGCCGGCGATCCTCGGCGCGGCGGGGTCGCGGTGAGCGCGTGAGGACTGGCGCGTCGCTGTGCGTGCTCGGGCTGGCCGTGGTCGTCGCCGGATGCGGAGGGGGAGGCGTGAGCGCGGCCGACCTGTTCATCGTCAGCCGTACCGGCTCGACGCCGAACGCGCGGTTGACGCTGCTCGTCGACGAAGAAGGTGGCGTCACCTGCAACGGCCGCGCGGCGGCGCACAAGCTCGACGACCAGCAGATCGTCAAGGCGAGGGAAATCCAGGAAGACCTGCAGAAGCCGGCCGCCAGCCACCTGTCGCTGCCGCCGCGGGCCGGGTCCGTGCTCAGCTACTACGTGCGCGACGAAAGCGGCACCGTCCGCTTCAGCGACAACTCAGCCGGCCAGCCGGCTGTCCTGCAAAAGCTTCAGCTGTTCGTGTTGCAGACGGCTCAGGAGAGCTGTGGGCTCGCGCAGTGACGACGAGTCAGGGTGGTTGGGGCGTGGGGGCCGGAGTGACCGCTCCCGTTGGGTCGGTGATTCTAGCTACCATCTCCGTTCAAAACGGAGCGGAGATGGGTCAAGTCTCTGTATGGTCAACGATCTGGCCGGGCTCGCCGAGACTGTGTCTGTGGCCATGTCGCCGGTTGGCTTGAATGCGCGGGGTCTTGCGCTTGTCGCCGCGTGAAACGGATCGCGTCTTTAGGTCCGCGAGCGATTGCGCTTCCGTGCCGACAGTCGTCCGGTAGCCTGGACCGGCCCCGCGCGGGCGTCGCCCGCCGACGTACGCGGGGAGGGCGCGGGAGCAGCCCAGAAAGCCCAGTATCTATGGGGCTATACGCACGTGCCGCGTCGTATCCAGACGGGGGTGACTGGCGTCGGTGGCGACCTCGACGGTCGCCGCGATCAGCTTCGCGCGCAGCGTCTCGCGCCGCGCGCCGATGCCCGTCGTTAGGCGTTGTGGGCGTGTCCGCGGGGCATCCTGAGAGGGTCCGAGCACCCACGTGATTCGGGGTTTGCCGTCCATGGTGACCTCTTCGCGTCCCCTCATAATCCCTTCTCCTCTCCCACACCCAGACGAAACGAACGACCTCTCTGTGGGAAGTATGGAAACATATAGCCACGAGTTTGTCAAGAGGCCATCGGCGTTCAATGGTCCCAAATCAGGGGTCCAGACCCTTGGGATCAAGGCTCCAGACGTCCGGGATCGACGTTCGTGCGAGGTACCCACTCGTTTACTTGACCGTCGTGGTCAAGTGGCTTAGACGGCAGTCACCCCCGTCTGGATACGACCGTGGTCACGGCTCACGCGGGTGTGTCGGAGCGCGCGTTCTATGAGGTCTTCGAGGGCGTCGAGGAGTGCTTCTTGGCGGCGTTCGAGGAGGGTCTTGCGGGGCTGTCGGGGGTAGTCGAGCGGGCGGCTGCGCGCGAGGCGCGCTGGTCGGATCGGGTGCGTGCGGGTCTTGTGGAGTTGCTCGGGTTTTTGGATGACGAGCGCGGGTGGGCGCGCGTGCTGTTCTGTAAGGCGCCCGTCGACAGTGCGGTGGCGTTCCGGTGCGAGCAGCGTGTGATGGGCGTTCTGACGGCGCTCATGGACGACGGTAGCCCGCAGGCGATCGCCGAGGTCATGTCCGAACCGCAGCTGACCTCCGAATTCGTCGTTGGTGGTGTCTTCTCGGTGATCCGCTCGCGCATGCTCAAGGCCGATGGCGAGTCGCTGGTGGAGATGGCGCCGTCGCTGATGTCCTTCATCGCGAGGCCCTATCTCGGCGCGGCCGTGGCGAGCGCCGAGCTCTCGGGGAGTAGCTCGGTTGCAGACCAGGCGCTCTCGCGCGAGCCTGAGCTTCCGCTCGCCTCCCCGATTCCGGTCACGCGCCGAACGACGCTGGTGCTGAGCGCGATTGCGTCGTCGCCGCGTTCGAGCAATCGTGAGATCGCCGCGGCCGCGGGGCTCAGCGATGAGGGGCAGACCTCGCATCTGCTGCGCCGGCTGGCGCAGCGCGGTCTGATCGAGAAGGTCACGCCGCGCAGCGGCTCGCGGCGCGAGAACGCGTGGCTGCTGACGTCGTGCGGGCGGCGTGTGGTCGAGCTGCTCGGCTTCGGTGGCGCTGCGAGGCCGGACGCTCGGGCGAGCGCCAGGGTCAGGCAGGCCGCGTGATGGGCCGGAAGCCGAAAGATCTGTGCGACCGGCAGCCAAAGCGCGATCGCCAGGCCGGCGCTGGTGGCGCGCTGTGTGCTCTACGTGAGCTCGCCGTTTACAACCGTGCGTCGGTCCGGGCACCGCTGGTGTCCGCGCCGATGACGAGCGTGCATCGGTGCGGGGGCCGCTGGCCCCGGTCGGGCGCGCTGTTTGGAATGACCGGTGTCGGCGGTCCTCCGTAAGGACGGGCCAGGGCGTCGGTCGATCATAACTCGAGGGGTAAAAAGGAGTGATGGAAAGAATGAGACATGTAAGGATGCTAGGGCTCTGCCTGGTCGCCGTGCTCGCGATCGCGGCGGTCGCCGCTACGAGCGCGATGGCGCTGCCCGAATGGGGCAAGTGTGAAGCAAAGGCTGGCGGTAAATACTCAGACGCCAACTGTACGGTCAAAGCTAAAAAAGGCGCGGGCTCGTTCGAATGGAGGAAGGGCAAAGAACTCGGCTCTGTGAAGTTCTCGGGCGCAAACGTGGGCAGCGGTGGTGTTCTGACCTCGACGCTCGAACAATGCGAAAACAAAAACGGCGAATACCACAGAGTCCCGCGCTCGGAATGTGTAGGAGAAATTCAAACGCTCAAGGCCGCGATCGAATGTGAAAGCGAGACCAATAGCGGCGAAACCTTCGGTACAAACGAGGTGAGAAACGTCTTGGTGACGTTCCGGGGTTGCAAGCTCTTTGGAAGCACACCGTGCGAGAACGGAAACGTTGAAGGGGAAATCCAGGTCAATCCTCTGAAGGGCGCGCTGGGCTACATCAACAAAGCCGAAAAGAAGGTGGGCCTGGTGCTCGAACCCACGACAAAACATGGTCTATTCGCCAATTTCCGCTGCTACCACCTCGGTGTGGCTGTTGGTGTGGGAAGCGCGGCGGAAGGCGCCTTCTACAAACCAGAAAAAACTGGCGGGTACGACGGGATCATCTCGCCGATCACGCCGGTCAACGCGATGACGAGCAGCTATACGCAGACGTACACGGTCAATCCGGAAACGAACGAAAACATTCCGAGCCACTTCGAAGGTAAACACCTCGAGTTGCTCGAAACGTACAATTACATCACCACGGAACCGACGGTCGAATCGCTGTGGACGTCGGCGGGTGAGGAAATCACGAACGTGAATACTCCAGCAGAAGAAGGTGAGATCAAGGCGTAGCTTTCGGACGCCTGGTGAAGTAAGTCGTGGAGGTGGCGCGTGGGGTGAGAGTGAACCCCACGCGCGCCTCGCTGTTGATCGGACCTGCGGCTAAGCACAGAGAGAGGGTTGGATGAGCCGGGCGCGGACAGGCGGTTGCGAACAGATCAGTCCACGAGTGCTTCGATCCCCGGGATCGTGTCATCGCGCTCGGTCTGGGCGGTTGGGGATGCTCACGGCGTGTTCGCTCGTCGCGGTTATCTGCGGGCTCTGGTTGGGTTGTGCGCCGGCGTGGGCGGCGACCGGTCATGAGTTTCTATCGAGTTTGAGCGAAGCGCCCGGGGGCACGTCGTTGAAGGAACCGGGCGCCTTGGCCGTCGATCAGGCGACGGGAGGCATGTTTGTGGCTGATCCTGGGCGCGGAGTCGTGGACGTGTATAACGCGTCCGGTGTGTTCGTGACGCAGTTCGGTGCAGGGACCTTGCAGGCACGTGGTGTGGCTGTCGATGAAGCTAGCGGCGTGGTGTATGTCGCGGACTCGTTTCAGAACGCTGTGCTGGTGTTCAAGCCAAACGGGTCGGGCGGGTATGCAGTCTTGTCGGAATGGCGTGGAGAAAGCGTGCCCGGCGGGGAATTCGGGGAAGTCGCCGGGGTCGCGGTGGATAACTCGAAAAGCGCCTCGGCTGGGGATGTGTATGTGGTGGATGGCGAAAGCAGCGAACTCGGGGAGGGTGTGGTCGACGTCTTCAAGCCGCAGCCGGCGGGGCCCGAAGAAGCTCACGAAGGGACCTTCGTGCGGTCGCTGACGAGCGGGAAGATGGAACTGCCGAACGGTGTCGCCGTGAGCGGCGCCTCGGGCGAGGTGTTCGTGGCGGACAGCGCGAAGGGCACGGTGTATGAGTTCGCGGCGAGCGGGAGCTTGGAAGGGAAGCTTACGGGCGTGGGCTCGCCGCAGGGGTCCTTCCGTGGCAGCGAAGAAGAAGAAGGCAACGTGTCCGCTGTCGCGGTTGCTGGTGGGAGCGGGGATCTGCTGGTGGCGGAGGGGCAGCGGCGCGTGGTGAGCGAGTTCAACGCCGCTGGCGAATGGGTGGGGTGGATCACGAGCACCCCGACGGGGGCGTTGGGTGAACCGCGCGGCGTGGCCGGCGGACCCGCGGGTGATGTGTACGTGGGCGACCCGAGCGAGCACGTGGTGGACGTGTTCGGAGCAGCTGTGGTCGTGCCTGACGCTGTGACGAAGCCGGCGTCGAAGCTCGCACGCACGAGCGGCGTTCTGAACGGTTCGATCGACGGCGACGGGAAAACGGCCCATTACCATTTCGAATGGGGTACGAGCGAGGCGCTGGGGTCGAGCACGCCGGTGACGAACGCCGGGGGCGGGGAAGAAAAGGCGAGCGCGGCGCTGAGCGAACTGCACGCCGGGACGACGTACTTCTTCCGAATCGTCGGGGAAAACGAAAACGGCACGAACCCCGGCGCGACACAGCAATTCACGACCCCACCGGCGGTCGAAGGGCTTAGCACGGGTCCGGCCTCGAACGTCACTTCGGGTAGCGCGACGGTGACCGGGTCGCTCGCGCCGAACGGGACCGATGCGCACTACTACTTCGAATGGGGCCTGACGAGCAAATACACCAGCAAGAGCCCCGAACCCCCCGCGGACGCTGGGTCGGGCACCGAAACGCTCACGGCGAAAGCCGAACTCCGGGGCCTGACCGCGAACACGACCTACCACTACCGGCTGATCGCGACCAACAGCTTCGGCATGACGGCCGGAGAAGACGCGACGTTCACGACCTCGGGACCGCCACGCATCACGAGCGAACCGGCGAGCGGCATCGGGCATGAAACGGCGACGATCAAAGCCAAGGTCGACCCTGGCAAGCTCCCAACCAGCTACCACTTCGAATACGGCGAAACCACCGGCTACGGCACCGAAGTCCCGATCGGCGGGGGGAGCATAGCGGCGGGCGAAGCACCGGTAGCGGTGTCCGCTGCGCTGAGCGGGCTGAAGCTCGGCGTGAGCTACCACTACCGGCTGATCGCCCACAACGAAGCCGGCACGACGGCGGGACCGGACCAGGTCTTCACGACCGTCCCGCCGGCGCTGATCGACAGCGAGTCGGTGGCGGAAGTCACCGCCACCGCGGCGACGCTGCAGACGGACGTCAACCCGCTCGGGCACGACACCACCTACTACTTCCAGTACGGCAGCGAAAGCTGCAAGGCCGACACGGCAGCCTGCACCAGCGTCCCGACACCGCCGGGTACCGACGTCGGGTCCGGTGAAACGGACGAGCCCGGCAGCGAACGCATCCAGGGACTCAAACCCGGAACCGCCTACCACTACCGGGTGCTCGCGATCAACACCCTGGGCACCAGCGAAGGCACCGAACACACCTTCACAACCGAGCCCGCGGCCACACCGTTTGCGCTGCCGGACAACCGCGCGTGGGAGATGGTCTCCCCCCCGAACAAGCAGGGCGCCCCCGTTGAAGCGCTCACCCGCGAAGGCGGCCTGATCCTCGCCTCCGAAGACGGAAACACCTTTACCTACGTCGTCGATGGCGCGCTCGGCGAAGAGGTGCAGGGCAACCGCAGCCCCGAATGGCAGCAGGTCATCGCCAAACGCGGCCTAGACGGCTGGCGCTCACGGGACATCGCCACCCCCAGCAGCAAGGCAGAGGGCGTCACGCCCGGCCAGACACCCGAGTACCAGTACTTCACCTCCGACCTCTCCGCCGCACTGGTCGAGCCAGATGCGGTGGGGCTCCTCGCCGAACCTCCGCTGGCCCCCGGTGTCAAGCAGGCGACGATGTATCTGCGCGACAACACGACCGGCACATATCTCGCGCTCGTCACCGAAGCGAACGTCGCCCCCGGCACCGAATTCGGCGACAAAATCCACTTTGTCAGCGCGACGCCGGACCTCAGCCACGTCGTGATCGCCTCCGGAGTCGCGTTGACAGGGCCGTCCTCCGGCCCCGGCCTGTACGAGTGGACGGGTGGTGCGCTGCAGCTCGTAAGCGTTCTGCCCAGCGGGTCGCCCGCCAAAGGGCTCATAGAACTTGGCTACTCCCACGACGAGGCGAACGCGGTCTCCAAGGACGGCTCGCGCATCATCTGGACGACCGACGAAGCGGAACCGAAGCTGGGCCATCTGTACATGCGCGATACCGCGACGGGCGAAACGGTCCAGCTCGACGCGGCGCAGGGGCTCACCGAACCGAGCGGAGCCGGCACGGCGCGCTTTCAGACGGCCAGCGGCGACGGCTCGAGGGTGTTCTTCACCGACAGGCAACGGCTGACCGCTGAATCCACCGCCGAACCGACTTCAAACAAGCCAGACCTGTACGAGTGCGAAATGGTGACAGAAAACGGGAGCCTCGCGTGCAAGCTGACCGACCTGACTGTCGATCCAAACGCCGGGGAGCACGCCAACGTCCAGGGGCTGCTGTTCGGCGCGAGCGAAGACGGAGCGAGCGCCTATCTTGTCGCGCAGGGCGTGCTCGCCTCCAACGAAAACGGCAATCGCGAAACAGCGCAGCAAGGCAGGGACAACCTGTACGAGCTGCACTATGACGGCACGCAATGGATGCGAACGTTCATCGCCGTCCTGTCGAGCGAAGATGATCCGGAGTGGGAAGGCTTTGACATCGCGAACACGGCGTTCCTGACGGCGCGTGTGTCGCCCGACGGAAGATATCTGGCGTTCATGTCCGAGTCGAGCCTGACGGGGTATGACAACACCGACCAGAACAGCGGCAAGCCCGACGAGGAGGTGTATCTCTATGACTCCGCGACTGCGAGCTTGAGGTGCGTGTCGTGCAACCCGACAGGTGCGCGACCGGTCGGGGTGTTGGACACCGAAGGGGTCGGGGAAGGCCTTGGCCTGGTCGTGGACAGGCGCAAGGTCTGGTTCGGGCACCGGCTGGCGGGGAACATACCCGGCTGGACCGCGGAGAACCTCGTCAGCGCACTCGTGCAATCGCGCTACCTCTCCGACAGCGGGCGGCTGTTCTTCGACAGTCCCGCGGACCTGGTGCCGCAGGCCAGCAACCACAAGGAGGACGTCTACGAGTACGAGCCCTCCGGCCTCGGCAGTTGTGAAAGCCCGACGGGCGCTTGCGTGTCGCTGATCTCATCCGGGAGCTCCGGCAAAGAATCGGCATTCGTGGAAGCGACACCGGACGGCAGCAACGTGTTCTTCGTGACCGCGGCGCAGCTGCTGCCGCAGGACGCCGACACGGCGTTTGACATCTATGACGCCCGCATCTGCACGCAGGAATCGTCGTGCCTCACCCCGCCTTCGCCTGCACCCCCGGCGTGCGGCACGGCCGAGGCGTGTCGTCCGGCTCCTCCCGCGCAGCAGGCGCCGATCGGGCCATCGGGGAGCGCAAGCGTCACGGCTTCGGGGAACGTCCTGCAAGCGCCGCCGGACGGGCACGACAGCCGAACCGTCAAGGCGGACTCGAAAGCGCCATCGCGCGCACAGAAGCTCGCCAAAGCACTCCAAGCCTGCAAGCGACAACACGCCAGGAAGAAACGCGCGGCGTGCGAAAAACACGCCAGGAAGCTCTACGGCGAGGCGACCGCAACCAAGGCCAAGGCCAAGCGCGCTTCCACCGTGCACTCCGATGGGAGGCGCGGACGATGAGCGCGCTGTCGCTGCTGGCACAACGCGCCGCGCCGGTGCGAAGCTCGCTGCGACTCGCGGCGATCCTGATCGCTAGCGTCGTCGTCTCCATGGCGGCGGTTGTGGCCCCTGCGGCCGCCGCGGCGCCAGCGTGGCAGCTCAACTCCGAAGCGGCGCCGACGAACCTACCACCCGAAGGACAGGGACAGGTGTTCGTGGTGGCGAGCAACCTCGGGGACGCCCCGATCAACGGGAGCAAAAACCCCGTGATCATCACCGACAGGCTACCCGCAGGACTGACCGCGACGGCGACTGGAGCGATCATCGTGGGTGGCGTTCCGGTGGAATGCGCGATCACCGCTGTTGTTACCTGCAAGTTCTCCGGGATCCTCAACCCGTATGAACGGATCGCGGTTCCGATCACGGTCAAAGTCGAAGAGCCACAAGGCACGGCGGCCACGCTCCTTGAGGAAGCGACCGTCGAAGGTGGGGGAGGGGCGAGAGCCGCGAGAGTCATGCCGCTCGCTATCAGCGGCAGACCCGCGCAGTTCGGGGTGTCGTCATACGAATTGACGCCGCTCAACGAGGACGGCACGCCGGCCACGCAGGCGGGCGCGCACCCGTTCCAGCTGACGACGACGCTCGTCATGAATCAGACCCCAGAACGCTACCCTGCCGAACTGCTCAAGGATGTGCGTTTCAACCTGCCGCAGGGCCTGGTCGGCAACCCGAACGCTGCGGCGCAGTGCACGATGACTGACTTCACCTCGCTGGTGGAAGAAACCAACCTCTGTCCGGCAAGCTCGGTCGTCGGGGTGGCGACCGTCATCGCGCACGAACCGATCGACAAGGTGATCACAGCCGTGGTGCCGGTCTTCAACCTCGTACCGGCGCAAGGCGAGCCTGCACGGTTCGGATTCGAGGTGATCGGCAAGATCCCGGTTGTGATTGATACCTCCGTGCGCACCGGCAAGGACTACGGCGTGGTCGCGAGCGTCAACAACGCCACCGAGACCGCTGGATTGCTGAGCAGCCAGGTGAGCCTATGGGGCGTGCCCGGCGATCCGCGCCACAACGATGCGCGGGGTTGGGAATGCGTGGCCGGAGGGGAGTTCGCCAAGCAGGCCGGTAAGCCCTGTCCTGCCACGAGCGAAGTCCGGGAACAGCCTTTCCTCACTCTGCCCACATCGTGTCCCGCGAATCCGGCCAACGAACCGTTGACATCGTCGATGGAAGCGGATTCGTGGGCCGCACCAGGGAGCTTCTTCTCGGCCAAGTACGCGTGGCTGAGCGGTGCGGGCCAGGGTCTGGGCATCGATGGCTGCAACGAGTTGCCGTTCACCCCGTCGATCAAGGTGACGCCGGAAGTACATGCGGCAAGCACACCGACTGGGCTGAGCGTGAACGTGGAAGTGCCGCAGAGGACCACGCTTGAAGCGAACGGGCTCGCGGAGGCCGATGTGCGCGACGCGACGGTGACGCTGCCCGAAGGGGTCGAGCTCAGCCCGGCGGCGGCGAACGGGCTGGAAGCGTGCTCCGAGGGACAGATCGGCTACACGGGCCTGAACCCGGCGACGCAGACGCAGGAATTCAGTACGGCGAAGCCGTCGTGTCCGGAGGCGTCGAAGGTCGGGCTCGTCCACATCAAGACACCGCTGCTCTCGCATGAACTGGAAGGCGCGGTGTACCTGGCGACACCGGCGCCTAACCGGGAAGCAGGCAAGAACCCCTTCGGCTCGCTCGTGGCGCTGTACATCGTCGCGGAAGACCCCGTCTCAGGGGTGCTCGTAAAGCTCGCCGGTAGGGGGGAATTGAACGAAAGCACGCTGCGGGTCGCGACGACGTTCACGAACACGCCTCAGGTCCCGTTCGAAGACCTGAAACTCGATCTGTTCGGTGGTCCGAAAGGGTCGGTGAGCACGCCGGCGCACTGCGGCGACTACGGGACCGAAGCGGCGTTCACGCCGTGGTCGGGGACCGGAACGGTCGACCTGTCCTCCCCGCCGCAAGAATTCGAAATCAAGGCCGGTCCCGGTGGTGGCGTGTGTGCGGGCAGTCCTCTTGCGTTCTCGCCGGGTTTTGACGCGCAGAGCACGAGCACGCAGGCGGGCGCGTTCACGGGCTTCCAGCTGGAATTGGCGCGTCCGGATGGTGATCAGGCGTTGAGCTCGGTTTCGATGCATCTGCCGCCGGGAGTCGCTGCGCTGCTGTCCTCGGTGAGGCTGTGTGAGGAACCGCAGGCCGCGAGGGATGAATGCTCGGCGGAAAGCCAGGTCGGGGAAGCGACCGCGATCGCGGGCCTCGGCCCCGAACCGTACGTGGAGGGCGGCGGCAAGGTCTATATAACGGGCCCCTATGGTGGTGCGCCGTTTGGCCTTGAGATCGTCACGCCGGCGGTCGCGGGACCATTCAACCTGGGGACGGTTACGGTCCGCTCGAAGCTTTACATCGACCCGGAAAACGCGTCGGTGACGATCGTCTCAGACGCGTTGCCGACGCAGCTGCGGGGCATCCCGCTGCAGCTCAAACGCGTGCTGGTGGACGTCAATCGCCAGGGCTTCCAGTTCAACCCGACCAACTGCAGCCCGATGAGCATCAAAGGCACGGTCTCGGGCGCCGAAGGCGCCAGCGCCGAAGTCTCCTCGCCGTTCGGGGTCACAGGCTGTCCGAGCCTGCCGTTCGCGCCGAAGCTCACCGCTGTGGCGGGTGGCCGCGGTAGCAAAGCCAACGGGACGAGCCTCGCGGTGACGGTCACCTCGGGCGGGGTCGGGCCGAGTGGTGTGGCGCAGGCGGGGATCGCGAAAGTCGATCTGGCGCTGCCGGTGGCGCTGTCCTCGCGTCTATCGACGCTGCAGAAAGCGTGCACGGAAGCGACCTTCAACGCCGACCCCGCGTCCTGCAACGAAGACTCGGTGATCGGCAACGCGACGATCCACACCCCCGTGCTCTCAAACCCACTGTCGGGCCCCGCGTATCTGGTCTCCCACGGTGGCGCGGCGTTCCCGGATGTGGAGTTCGTGCTGCAGGGCGAAGGGATCACGCTGCTGCTGGATGGCAAGACCGACATCAAAGCCGGCGTTACCTACTCGCGCTTTGAATCCGCGCCGGACGCGCCGTTCACGGTCTTTGAAACGGTGCTCCCCGCGGGCCCGCACGGGGTGCTGACGCCGAATGTCCCCGAACGCGAGGAATACAACCTCTGCAAAGCGAGCCTACAGATGCCGACCGAGATCACCGGCCAGAACGGCGCGGTGATCAGCCAGAACACGACCATCGCTGCGAGCGGCTGCGGTGGGGTGCTGCCGAGCAAGGACGCCAAGCTCACCCGCGCACAGATGCTCGCCAAAGCACTCGCCGGGTGTAAGAAGAGGTTCAAGCACGCCCGCAGCAAGCGCGCCGCCTGCGAAAGACAGGCCCGCAAGCGCTATGGCGCCAAAAAGGCAGCAGCCCACAAGACCACGGCCCCCAAAGCCACCAAGACCGCCCGCCATGCTCACACCCGTTGAGACCGCTCGTTCGGGTCTGCTCGTCACGCTCTCGCTTGCGTTGGCGCTCGCTGGATGTGGCGGCTCCTCCGGCAATGGTGTCGCGTCCAAGTCCGCGACGGAAATCCTCGCGGCGAGCGAGGTGGCCGCCGCCAGCGCGACCTCGGTGCACGTCCTCAGCAGGGCGTCCCAGGGCCCGCTGGTGATGACATCTGACCTGGAACTGGCGAATGGCGGCGGCCGTGCGGAGGTCTCGCTGCTGGGGCTCAGCTTCGAAGCACTGCGTGTCGGCGACATGCTTTACGCCAAAGGCAACCCGGCGTTCTACAAGAATCTGGGCGGCGCCGCCGCGAAGGTGCCTGCGGGCACGTGGCTGAAGGGGCCCGTCAATGGCGCCGAGCTCGCTCCGCTCGCGGCGTTCGTCGATCTGCGTGGCGAGCTGCGTCGTCTGGTTGGCGGTGGCGTCCCGGTCAGCAAGGGTGCCGGCACGGCAGTGAACGGACAGCCAGCGATCGAACTCAAGCAGACCGGCAAGCTCTTCACCGGCGACCTGCTCATCGCAACCACCGGCAAGCCCTACCCGGTGCAGCTGATCAAGCACGGTCGCGAAACCGGCCAGACCACCTTCTCCGACTGGAACCAGCCCGTCTCGGTGACCCCTCCCGCGAACGCCGTCGCGATCGGGGCTCCTCATTCGGTTGGCGATTCACAATGAAACACCACGCATCCGGAGCTACCGGCCTCAGTTCTAGATGCCGCACACGTTCAGAATTGATCCGGATGAGTCGACTCGCTCGCCGGTCGATGACCTGAGCTGGCTCGCCGCCGCCACGTCTGCGGGCACGTCGGCAGTTGGGCTCGAGCCCGCGTGGTCCGGCCCTAGCCGGCACGTGCAACGGATCGCGTCGCGAGCTCCGCGAGCGCGTGCGGTCGCGTTGCCCGACCAGTCTTGCGGTGGGCTTGTGCGGCCCAGTGCGGGCGTCGCCTGAGGACGTGCGCGGGGAGAGTGTGGGGGCGAACCAGAAAGCCTAGTATCTATGCGGCTGTGCGCACGTGCAGCGTCCTACCGAGACGGGGGTGACTGCCGTCTGCAACGCCCTCCACGGCCGCCGCGATGAGCTTCGCGCGCAGGGCGTCGTGTCGGTGGTCAACGCCCGTCGTTAGGCGCTGTGGCCGTGTCTGGGAGGCATCCCGCGAGGGCCCGAGCACCCACGTGACTCGGGGTTTGGCGTCCATGGTGAGCTGTCCGCGTCCCCTCATAATCCCTTCTCCTCTCCCACATCAATACGCACCAACCGACTGCTTTGTGGGAAGTATGGAAACATACGGGCACGAGTTTGTCAAGAGGCCATCGGCGTTCAACAGCGCCAGATCAGGGGGTTTGACTTCTACGATCAAGGCCCCAGCCACGGGGCGTAGAGGTCTAGCTGGGGTACTGCCAGTGTTTACTTGAGCGTCATTGTCAAGTGCCCTGAGAGGGCGGTCACCCCCGTCTCGGTAGGACGCTGGTCACGGCTCGCGCAGGTGTGTCGCAGCGCGCGTTCGGTGAGGTCTTCGAGAGCGTCGAGGAGTGTTTCCTGGCGGCGTTCGAGCACGGTCTCGCGCGGCTGTCCGGGTTAGTCGAGCTGGCGGCTGCGCGCGAGCAGCGCTGGGCGGATCGGGTGCGTGCGGGTCTCGTGGAGTTGCTTGGGTTTCTAGATGACGAGCGCGGTTGGGCGCGGGTGCTGTTCTGCAAGGCGCCGGTCGACAGTGCGGTGGCGTTCCGGTGCGAGCAGCGCGTGATGGGCGTCCTCACGGTGCTCATGGATGACGGTAGCCCGCAAGCGGTCGGCGAGGTCAGCTGGGAGCCGGAGCTGACGGGCGAATTCGTGGTTGGTGGTGTCTTCTCGGTGATCCGCTCGCGCGTGTCGGAGTCCGATGGCGAGTCGCTGGTGGAGCTGGCGCCGTCGCTGATGTCCTTCATAGCCACGCCGTATCTCGGGCAGGCCGCCGCGAGCGCCGAGCTCGCCGGCAGCAGCGCGGCTGGCGCGCAGGCACTCTCACGAGGGGCCGAGTTTCCCGTGGCCTCGCCGATTCGGGTCTCGCGTAGGACGACGTTGGTGCTGATCGCGATCGCGTCGGCGCCGCGTTCGAGTAACCGCGAGATCGCCTCGGCTGCGGGGCTGAGCGATGAGGGGCAGACCTCTCATCTGCTGCGCCGGCTTGCGCAGCGCGGCCTGATCGAGAAGGTCGCGCCGCGCAGCGGCTCGCGGCGAGAGAACGCGTGGCTGTTGACCTCTTGCGGGCGGCGCGTGGTCGAGCTGCTCGGCATCACTGACGCTTCCGACGTGCCTGCCTCGGCAGCCGCACGAGTCAGGCAGGCCGCGTGATGCACCGGATGCAGGCGATCTGCGCGAGGGGCACGCAAAGCGCAGCGGCCCGGCCGGCCATGTTGGCGCGCCGCACGTACCGCGTGAGTTCGCTGCTGACAAGACGTGCGTCGGCATGGACACCGCTGGTGTCCGCGCCGATGACGAGCGCGCATCGGTGCAGGGGCCGCGGGCCCCGCCCGAGTGTGCTGTTGCAAGTGACCAGTGTTCCGGACCTTCCGTGAAGGATTGGTTCGGGCGTGGGTCGATCATAACTCGAGGGGTAAAAAGGAGTGATGGACAGAATGAGACATGTACGGATGCTAGGGATCTGCCTGGTCGCCGTGTTGGCGGTCGCGGCGGTCGCAACTACGAGCGCGATGGCGCTACCGGAATGGGGTAAGTGCGCAGCAAAAGCGGGCGGCAAATACAGCGACGCCAACTGCACAGTAAAAGCTCATCCGAGCGGCTCCGGCAGCTACGAATGGCTTAAAGCTAGCCAAGTCGCGTCAAAAAGGGTATCGGAAGGCAAGTCGGCGAACGTGCCCTTCTCGGGCGAAAGCGCTGGTGGCGGTGGCGTTCTGACGGCAGGTGCGAGACAGTGCGAAGTGGGAGCTGAACCGCAGGTACGGCGAACACGCCAGTCCTGTGAAGAAGCAGGCGGAGTAGAAACAGAACACGCAGCGGAACCAAACAAGGTCGAATGCGCGATAGAGCACGCCACCGGGGAAACGGTGGCCAAGAACAAGGTGGCGAACATCCACGTGGTGTTCAAAGGCTGTGCGCTTTTCGGCGCGCTCCCGTGTAAATCGGAAGGCAAGGAAGAAGGAGAAATCGAAACCAGCACGTTGAAGGGCGAGCTGGGCTACATCAACAAATCAGCGAAGGAAGTCGGTGTGCTGCTCGAACCGGCTAAAAAACATGGTCTCTTCGCGAGCTTCGAATGCTCTGGGATCGGCGTTGACGTAGGCGCCGGCAACAACAAAGAAGGCGCCGAATACACATCGGCAGGCTGCTATGGGACATGTCCCGGCACCACGCCTGAAGAAGAAAAGAACGGCGGATATGACGGGATTATCTCGCCGATCACGCCCGTCAATGAAATGACGAGCAAATACACCCAAGTGTATACGCAGGAATCCGAATATCCGTGGAGGAACATACCGAACAGCTTCGAAAAAAAGCACGTAGACGTTCTCGAAGTCGGTCAAGACATTGGCGTATCCGAAGTAGACTGGTCGCCGGCCGGTGAGGAAATCACGAATGTGAACACTTCGGAAGAAGCGGGGGAGATCAAGGCGTAGGTTGGCGCCTGCATGTGATGGTAGTGCGTGGGATCGCTGCGGTGATCCCACGCACTGGATGTGAGTGTCATGTGAAGTCGAGGATTTTCCAGAGAGGAATCGTGAGAAGGGTGGGGTCGAGGACCGTGAAGGGCAGTGGCCGGGAGGGTCGCGCGCTGGTATGGTCGTGCCGGGGTGCCGTGGCGCAGCTGTTGTGCCTGGTGCTTTTGGGCTCTTTGCTTTGCGCGGGCGAGGCGTGGGGGGGTACGCTCGTTGATGGGCGGGCGTGGGAGATGGTCTCTCCGCCGGCTAAGGGTGGTGCGCCAGTGGAAGCGCTGACGCGTGAAGGCGGGCTGATCCTCGCCTCCGAAGAGGGAGACGGTCTTGCATATGTGGTCGATGGCGCGCTCGGCGAAGATGTGGAAGGTAATCGCAGTCCGGAAATGGAGCAGGTTCTCGCGGTCCGCACCGCTGATGGTTGGGTCTCGCAAGACATCGCTACGCCGAGCAGCGTTGCTAAGGGTATAGCTCCGGGTAATGCGCCGGAGTACCAGTTCTTCAGCCCGGATCTGTCTACATCGCTCGTGGAACCGTCCGAACCGGGAGCGGAACCGCCGCTGGCTGCGGGCGTGACGCAGGCGACGATGTATGTGCGAAATGACTCGACCGCCACCTATTTGCCGGTGGTGACCGAACAGGACACGGCGCCCGGCACGGAATTCGGCGGTCGCATCCATTTCGTCGGCGCGTCGCCGGACCTGAGCCACGTGGTGATCGCGTCGGGTGTCGCGTTGACCGGAGCGAGCTCGGCGAAGGGGTTGTATGAGTGGTCAGGTGGACAGCTGCAGCTCGTGAGCGTGCTTTCCGACGGGGTGACCCCTGCGCAAAGCGCGGAACTAGGCTTCTACGGCGCGGTGGTCGCTCACGCGGTCTCGAACGATGGTTCGCGGATCATCTGGACGAACAAAGAAGACCCGAACACGCGCGGCGGGCACCTGTATCTGCGCGACACGAGTCGTGGTGAAACGCTTCAGCTCGACACGGCACAGGGGGTGAGCGAACCGAAGAAAGGCTCGGCCGTGTTCCAGGCCGCGAGCAGCGACGGATCGCGGATACTCTTCACCGACAGGGAGCGCCTGACGGCGAACTCGACGGCGGAACCGGGCCAGGGCGTCGGCAAGCCCGACCTGTATGAGTGCCAGGTCACCGAAGTGGGCGGAAAGCTTGCGTGCGGTCTCGAGGATCTGACGGTGGATGCGAACGAAGGGGAGCACGCCAACGTGCAGGGCTTGCTGCTCGGGGCCAGCGAAGACGGCTCGAGCGTGTTCCTGGTCGCGCAGGGGGTGCTGGCGAACAACGAAAACGCCAATCATGAACATGCACTTGCGGAACAGGACAACCTTTACGAGCTTCACCACGAAGGAGCAGAGTGGGTCAGGACGTTCATCGCGACGCTCTCAGCGCAGGACAGTCCGGAGTGGGAAGGCAACCAGAACGGCAATCCCGCTTACGTGACGGCGCGCGTATCCCCGAACGGCCGGTATCTGGCGTTTATGTCCGCCGCGCCGATCACCGGGTACGACAACGTTGACACGAGCCCGCTGGCAGAAGGCGCACGCGACGAGGAGGTTTATCTTTACGACTCGCTCACCGCTGGTTTGCGTTGCGTTTCGTGCGATCCCGACGGCGCCCCGCCGGAAGGAGCGCTTGACACCGAAAAGAGCGGGGAAGGCCTCGGCCTGCTCGTGGATCGCCGCCTGATATGGGGCCGGGAAGGGCACGAACACTGGCTCGCCGGGAACATCCCGGGCTGGACCTCGCAGAGCTTGACCAGCGCGTCGTTTCAGTCGCGTTACCTCAGTGATGAAGGACGCTTGTATTTCAACAGTCCCGTGAATCTCGTGCCGGCTGCGACCAATGGCAAGGAGGACGTGTACGAGTTCGAGCCCACGGGAGTCGGCAGCTGCCAGAGCCTTTCCGGCGGGTGCATCTCACTGCTCTCCGGTGGCAGCTCTGATCACGAATCCGCGTTCATGGAAGCCACCCCGGATGGAAGCAACGTGTTCTTCCTGACCGACGCGCAGCTCTTGCCGCAGGACACCGACACCGCGTTTGACATCTATGACGCGCGGGAATGCACCGGACTCTCACCCTGCCTGACCCCGCCCGTGCCAGCTGCGGCGGCATGCGAAGAAATTCCAACCTGCCGCCCCGCGCAAGAATCCCCCCAGATCCCGGGCGGACCGTCGGGTACGGCGATCTTCACCGGTAGCGGGAACGTGGTGTCTGGCCCGCCACGGGCCAAGCACGAAGTCGAAGCAACGAAAGCCAAGAAACCGCTCACACGCGCCCAACTGCTTGCCGGGGCCCTGCGATTGTGCCGCGAGCGCCACAGACACGCAAGAAAGCAGCGCGAGACGTGCGAACGAAGCGCCAGGAAGCGCTACGCCAGCCAGCACAATGCGAAACGGCACAGGGCGAAGCGAAGCGCCGCCAACGGGCACAAGCGAGGGAGCGGGCGATGATGATCGTGGGAGTGAGAAGGCTTCTGCTCACCGCGCTCGCGATCGGCCTTCTGCTCGTGCTGGGGGGCGCGTCGTCCGCGCTTGCGCAGGCACCGTGGTGGCATATAAGCGCCGAAACGGCGCCTACGAACCTGCCACCCGGCGGGACGGGGCAGGTGGTGATGGTGTTCAGCAATCTTGGAGATGAGCCGATCAACGGCGCTGCAGAACCGGTGATCGTCTCCGATGAGCTTCCAGCGGGACTTGTGGCCAGTTCGATGACCGCAACGAGAGAACCCGGTCGGGCGGCCGTGAGTTGCTCGCTCGCGCTACTGCAGTGTACGTACGCCGGCATCGTCAACCCGTACGAAGTCATCGTGGTCACGATCAACGTGAAGGTCGAAGAGCCAGCGGGGACTATCGCCTCGCTGCCCATAAGGGCAAGCGTAGAAGGTGGGGGCGCGGCGAAGCGAACGAGAGCCTTGCGGGCGCCGGTCAGCGGTGAAATGGCCGGATATGGTGTGGCTGGATATGAAGTGGACCCACTGAACGAGAACGGCACCCCGGCTACGCAGGCGGGCGCACACCCCTTTCAGCTCACCACCACCCTCACGCTCGACCAAGCAATCCTGCCGGGAGGTGTTGGCCGCCAGCCGGTAGAGTTGCCGAAGGATTTGAGCTTCGGTCTGCCGCCCGGTCTGGTCGGGAACCCCAACGCGGCGACGCAGTGCACGATGGCGAACTTCTTCGCGCTCGTGCTCGAAACGAACCTCTGCTCGCCCAGCGCGGTGGCGGGTGTAGCGATCGTGACCACGGATGAACCGAAAACGCTGAAAGTGTTCACCAAGGCCGTCCCAGTGTTCAATCTGGTGCCCTCGGAGGGTGAGCCCGCCCGTTTCGGTTTGGAGGTCGCGGGCAAGATCCCGGTCGTGCTCGATACCTCGGTGCGCACAGGCCAGGATTACGGCGTGAACGTGAGCGTGAAGGACACGACCCAGACGGCGGGATTGCTCTCGAGCCAGGTGACGTTCTGGGGCGTTCCCGGCGATCCGCGGCACGATAACGCGCGGGGGTGGGAATGCGTCGCTGGCGGAGCGTTCGCCAAACAGGTCGGCAAACTCTGTCCTGCGAGCAGCGAACTGTCCCAAGAACCGTTCCTGACGCTGCCAACCTCGTGCGCGACCAACCCAGCTTCAGAACCCGTGCTGTACTCGATGGAAACGGACTCCTGGGCGCATCCGGGGAGCTTCTTGGGCGCGGAATACGCGTGGATGAACGAAGAAGGCCAGCTGCTTGGTTTTGAAGGTTGTGGCGAATTGCCGTTCAGTCCGACGATCGACGTGACGCCCGAACAGCACGCTGCGGCCACGCCCACAGGCCTCTCGGTGAACGTAAAGGTGCCTCAGAAGACGACTCTCGAAGCGAACGCGCTGGCCGAGGCGGATGTGCGTGACACGACGGTCACGCTGCCCGAGGGCGTGCAGCTGAGCCCCTCCGCGGCGAACGGCCTAGAAGGCTGCACGGAGTCACAAATCGGCTTTACGGGCTTCAACGAGGCTTCGCAGACCGATGAATTCACCGGTTCGCAAGCTTCGTGTCCTAATGGTTCGAAGGTCGGTACCGTGCGTATCAAGACGCCGCTTCTGGGCCATGAACTGGAAGGCTCGGTGTATCTTGCCTCGCCTGCGCCGAATGGGGAAGGTGGCCGCAACCCGTTCAATAGCTTGGTGGCGCTGTACATCGTGGCTGAAGACCCAGTGTCGGGGGTGCTCGTGAAGCTCGCTGGGGAAGGACACCTCGACGAACACACCTTGCGGGTGAGCACGACATTCAGGGACGCGCCGCAGGTGCCGTTCGAAGATCTCAAGTTGGACCTGTTCGGTGGTCAACGCGGATCCGTCACGACGCCCGCATTGTGCGGGAACTACGGAACCGAAGCGGCGTTCACGCCATGGTCAGGCACCGGGACCGTCGACGTCACTTCGCCCGCGGAAGAATTCAACATCACCTCGGGTGCAGATGGCGCAGGGTGCGCAAGCAGCCCGCTTGCATTTTCACCTGGCTTTCACGCCCAGAGCACGAATGTCGCGGCTGGGGCGTTCACAAGCTTCGTGCTGGAACTGTCGCGTCCGGATGGTGACCAGGCGCTCAGCTCCCTCTCGATGCATCTGCCGCCAGGCATCGCGGCGCTGCTGTCCTCCGTCGAACTGTGCGGTGAAGCGCAGGCTGCTGCGGATGCGTGCCCGCCAGGCAGCGAAGTGGGCCAGGCCACAGCGATCGCGGGCCTGGGACCGCAACCCTACGTGCAGGAAGGCGGCCGGGTCTATATCACCGGTCCTTATGGTGGTGCTCCGTTCGGCCTTGAGATCGTCACCCCCGCTGATGCGGGCCCGTTCAACCTGGGATATGTGACGGTCCGCTCAAAGCTCGAAGTTGATCCGAACAACGCGTCGGTCACGATCGTGAGCGATCCGCTGCCGACGCAGCTGCGGGGGATCCCGTTGCAGCTCAAACGGGTGCTCGTGAGCGTCAACCGGCCGGACTTCGAGTTCAACCCGACGAACTGCAGCCCGACGAGCATCGAAGGGACCGTGGATGGCGCCGAAGGCGCTTCGGCGGGTGTGTCCTCGCCGTTCCAGGTGACCGGCTGCGCGGGCCTGCCGTTCGCGCCGAAGCTGACAGCCGTCGCGGGCGGGCACGGCAGCAAAGCCAACGGGACGAGTCTCGCGGTGACGGTCACCTCCGGCGGGGTCGGGTCGAGTGGCGTGGCGCAGGCTGGTATCGCGAAAGTCGATCTGCAGCTGCCAGTGGCGCTCTCCTCGCGCCTGTCGACGCTGCAGAAAGCGTGCACCGAAGCGATCTTCAACGCCAACCCCGCGTCCTGCAACGAAGACTCGGTGATCGGTAACGCGACGATCCACACGCCGGTGCTGTCCAACCCGCTGTCGGGCCCCGCGTACCTGGTCTCCCACGGTGGTGCGGCGTTCCCGGATGTGGAGTTCGTGCTGCAGGGCGAAGGCATCACGCTGCTGCTGGATGGCAAGACCGACATCAAAGCCGGCGTCACCTACTCGCGCTTCGAATCCGCCCCGGATGCACCGTTCACGGTCTTCGAAACCGTGTTGCCTGCCGGCCCGCACGGGGTGTTGACGGCGAATGTCCCCGAACGCGAACAGTACAGCCTCTGCAAAGCCGGCCTGCAGATGCCGACCGAAATCACGGGTCAAAACGGCGCCATCCTCAACCAATCAACGAACATTGCGGTCACGGGCTGTCAGGGCGTCAAGGACTCAAAGACCGTCAAGCTCACCAGGGCGCAGCTGCTCGCCAAGGCCCTGAAGGCGTGCAAGCGCAAGTACAAGAAATCCCAAAGCAAACGCGCCGCGTGCGAAAAGCAGGCGCACAAACGCTACGCCGCCAAGAAGGCAGCCCGGAAAGCCAACAACACGGCCTACCGCAAGAACAGGCGGTAGCGATCGTACGCCCCACGCGCGGTCCGCGCCCGCCGCTACCCGAACCTGACCTTGCCGTTGGACAGCGCGCGCGCTTGGGCGCGCTCGACCAGCTCCAGGCGTTGTATTGCTGTGCGGATCAGCAGAGCGAGCAGGCGCAGGCGAGCGTTCTCCGAACGCAGCTCGAGCAGCTCCTGCTTCGCGTCCGTGCCGAACTCCACGGTCGCAGCCATCCGATAGGCGTCCATCTCGTTGAGCTCGGTCTCCTCGATCTCGCGGTCGGTCGCCTGCATAACCAGCTCCCGGTATAGCTCACGCGCAGCCTCGGCCGCCTCCGGGTCGAGCTCCTCCTCGGTCTCGCCGAGGAACTCGACCGCCCCTGCCGGGTAGGGGAGATCGTCCTGACGCTCCACCAGGCGAAAGGGCCGTGTGCCGCGCGCGAGGATGTTCAAACGACCGTCCTCCATGCGCTCGAGCACCCGCTCGATCTCGCACGCGCAGCCGACCGGCTTGAGCTCGTCGTCGGACAGCCACAGGATCCCGAACTCCCGCTCCTGTGATCCGAGCTCGGCCTGCAGGCAGCGCTCGATCATCCTGCGGTAGCGATCCTCGAAGATATGCAGCGGAACGCTCTCGGTCGGCAGCGCCACGATCCCCAGCGGGAACAGCGGAAAGCCCCGGGAGAGTTGCTCGGGCATTGCCTTGAGTTTAGGTGTAGCGGAAGCTCGCTCCGACCGAGCGCGCCGCCTCTAGGGCGCTGGGCGCTTGCGTGCTGCGAGCATCAGGTTGTAGAAGAGTGCGGCCGGCAGCCGTGACTCCAGCAGCACGCGGTCGAGCTCCTGCAGCAGCAGATAACCGCGGTAGGCGTACAGTCGCCACGCCCACGGCACGTCCTCGGGGTTCGCGGTTGCCTCCAGCGTGCGGTTGGTCCAGCCGAACCAGTTCGCCAGCAGCTCCTCGCCGCTGACGCGCACGTCGCGAAGGCCTGCCGCGCGGGCAACTCGCGCGAGCTCGGCCGGGGCGAACGCGTGCACGTCGACGACACCCTCGAGCGCTGCGTCCGGCGCTCCGGGCCCCACCCCCGGCGCGCGCGCGGCGCCTACGGCACGCCGCCACAGCGGCGCGAGCGCGGTCGCGAAGCGCTTGGGTACGTTCGCAAGGCGGTCGCCATAGCGAGACGGCTCTCCCGCGAACAGCACCGTACCGCCCGGAGCGAGCACCCGCTCGAACTCCGCGAACGCGCGCGGGAGGTCGGGGATGTGGTGCAGCACCGCGTGGCCGAGCACCAGGTCGAAGCTCTCGTCCGCAAACGGCAGGTGCTCGGCGTCCGCCGGCTCTGTGAGGACCTCGAGCCCCAGACGCTCAGCATTGGCCTTCAGCGTCACGAGCATGCCCGGGGAGATATCGCTGCAGGTAGCCTGTCCGATCAGCCCGGCGCGAAGCAGGTTCAGGGTGAAGTAGCCCGTTCCGGAGCCGATCTCCAGCGAACGCGGGTAGTGGCCGGGCTCGCGCCCGAGTGCCTTTCGCACCTTCGCGTGCACCTGGGTGTTTCCGAGCTCGCCAAAGTCGATCCCCCACTTGGAGTCGTAGTGGTCGGCTGCCACGTCGTGGTAGCGGGTGTTGGCGTCGCGGATCTCTTCGGCGCTCAGGACGGGCGGCACGGAGCGGACCATATACTCGCGCGCCGTGCCCGCGCGTTGCTCTCAGGGCCTGACCGTATCGACCAAAGTATCCCGTGACCAGAACCCCTTCACCGATCCTCTATCAGCAGCGCGACCAGCCCGACGGTGTGCCGCCGCTGGCACTCACCGGTGAGCGCACGCTCCCGGACGTGCCCCAGGAGAACTACTGGTTTCGCCGCCATCTGGTGGTCTATGAGTGGATCGCCGCGCGGGTGCGGGGGCTGCGCACGATCGACATGGCCTGCGGTGAGGGTTACGGCTCCGAGGTGCTGGCCCGCGCGGCCGCCGGTGTCGTGGGCGTCGACGCCAACCCCGACGCTTACGAGCACGCCCGCCTGCGCTATGTACGCCCCAACCTGCGCTTCGTGTGCGACCTGATCGGCGGCTTCCGCGAGCACGCCGACGCGGTGGTGTTCCTGCAGACGATCGAGCACCTGGAGCAGCCAGGCGCGGTGCTCGAGCATTTCCGCTCGCTCGTCGGAGGTACGGGAGCGGTGTTCGTCTCCACCCCCAACGTGCTCACGCTGGCGCCGAGCGGCGCGTCGCGATCGGACAATCCGTGGCACGTCCACGAGTACCGCTACCAGGAGTTCGAGCAGCTGTGCCGCGCGCATTTTGCGAACGTCGAGCTGCATGGGCTGTTCCACGCACGCAAGCTGCGCGCGCACGAGCTCGCCCTGCGGCTCGGATGGGATCGCGTGCACGCTCGTCTTGGCCTCACACGACGCTTCTACGACCGGTTCACGCCGGCGATCGCGGTCTCGGACTTCGCGTTGCGCGCCGCCGGCGACGCCAACATGGACATCGCCTTGGACTTCCTCGCGGTTTGTCGGCCGTGAGCCGCGGCCGCGGCGCGCTGGCGATCGTCCTGCACACGCACATGCCCTACGTCGAGGGCTTCGGGACGTGGCCCTTCGGCGAGGAGTGGCTGTGGGAGGCCATCGCCGGCTGCTACCTGCCGCTGCTCGACCTGCTCGACGAAGGCGCCCCGCTGACGCTGTCGCTCACGCCGGTCCTGTGCGATCAGCTGGAGGTCGCTGGGCTGGACCAGCGCTTTGGCGAGTTCGCGGAAGGCGTCCGCCGCGAAACCCACGAGGAGGACGTCGCCGGCCTGCGCGCCGGCGGCTATGAGACGCTCGCGCGCGAGCTCGAGCGTTCGTGGCGCGACTACGTGCGCGCCCTGGAGAGCCTGCGCGGGCGCGGCGGCGACCTGCTGGGATCGCTCGCCCGACACTCGCAGTGGACCTCTGCTGCCACCCACGCGGTCTTGCCGCTGCTCGCCACCGACGCGGGCGTGCGGCTGCAGCTGCGCAGCGGCGTCGCAGCTCACCGCCGGCGCTTCGGCGACGGCTGGCGCGGCGGCTTCTGGCTGCCGGAGTGCGCGTATGCGCCGTCACTGGCGCGAGCGCTGGAGGACGCCGGCGTCGCGGCCGTGTGCGTGGAGCTGACCAGCCGCTTCGGGCTGGGCGCCGCTGAGCACCTGCGACCGATTGTCAGCGAGTCGGGGGTGCTGCTCGTACCGATCGACCGCAGCACGATCTCGCTGGTCTGGAGCGAGCAGGGCTATCCGGCGAGCGGGCCATATCGCGACTATCACCATCACACCATCCACCATCACAACCCGTGGAGCAACGACGGTCGCGCGTACGACCACGCTCGCGCGCTGGCCCTCGCACGTGAGCACGCCGTCGACTTCGTGGCGCGAACGCTCGCCCGCCTGCGTGACGCCAACGAGTCAGCGGCGCCCGCTACGCCGCTGCCGGGCGGTGGACTGGTCGTATGTGCGCTGGACACCGAGCTGCTCGGGCACTGGTGGTACGAGGGCATCGCCTGGCTACGGGCCGTAGTGGAGGAGTGCTCGCGCCAAGGGCTCGAGCTGGTGCGCCTGGACGATGCGCTGGAGCGCCGCGAGCCGGCCGGGCTGGCCGAGGCGCCGAGCGAGGCGCGCCGCAGCAGCGGCTCCAGCGACGCGGTCTCCGCGGTCGGGGGCGGGGTGGCATGGCAGGCGAGCACGTGGGGCAAGGGCGGCGATCTGTCGACCTGGTCCGGGCCGGCGGTCGCCGAGATGGCCTTCGCCACACGTGCCGCCGAACTGGCCGTGGTGGCCGCCGGCGAGCGAGCGAGCACTGCGGCCGCACGGGAGCTGCTGGCGCTGCAGGCCAGCGACTGGCCGTTCATGGTCTCCCGCGAGATCGCCGCGCCGTATGCGCGCGAGCGCTTCGAGGGCCACCGACAGGCGCTCGGACGGGCGCTCGCCGCCGGCGAGCAGGCCGACGCGGCGGGCCTGCGCAACCTCGCCGTCGACGCCGATCGCGCCTGCCTGCTGGACCCGTCGTAGGGCTCCGCGATGATTCCGTGATCCCGCGACACCCATTCTGACGAGAGGAGCCAAGATGGCAGCAACGGAGGCCCGGCAGGAGAATCCGCTCAAGCGCGATCCTCTTCGCCACCACAAGCACTACGAACAGGGTGGCAAGAACCCATCACCCTACGCCGGTGGAAGCAGCTTCATGGAGCGCGTGGCCGAGAACGTCGCTTCGGGCATGGGCACGGTGCAGTTCGTCTTGATCGGCTCGCTCATCATCCTCGCCTGGGTGGCCATCAACGGCGCCGTCAAGTACCTCGAAAGCACCGGTAAGGCCCTCGCCAAAGGCGGCGAATTCGACCCCGAGCCGTGGATCCTGCTGAACCTGATCTTCTCGGGCGTCGCGTTCTATACCGGTGCGCTGGTCATCATCGCCCAGAAGGCACAGACCAGGACCGACAAGGCGAACGAGGAAGCTGCCGCGAAGCACAGGGACGAGCTGGCACAGTTTCAGACCGATCTGCTCACGAAGAACACCAACCTCACCGAACAGATCCACACGTTGAGCGAAAGGATGAGCAACCTCACCCAGGAGGTCCATGAAGCCACCTGCAGCGGTGGGGCGTCTCGGGCTTGACGCTCACTCCCAGGCGTGACGCTGACTCCCAGGGCTTGACGCTCACTCCCAGCGCATCTGCGCGGGCGCCTCGCGCATGCGCACCACCTGCGCTGGCACGCCCGCGACCACGGCGTTCTCCGGAACCTGCTTGGTGACGACCGATCCGGTGCCGATGATGCTGTTGTCGCCGACCGCCACGCCGCGCAGGACACATGCGCCGTAGCCGATCCAGACGTTGTGCCCGATGCGCACGTCGCGCTTGTAGATGCCCTGCACTCGGATCGGTCGCTCCACCTCGGTTACGCCGTGGTCGAAGTCGATCAGCATGACCCGGTCCGCGATGATGCACTCGCGCCCGATCGACACGTGCTGGAAGGCCGAGATCGTGCAGTCCTGGCCGATCACCGTCTTCGCGCCGATGCTCACCTCGCCCTCGTGCGCGCGGATCTTGCTGCCGTGTCCGATCCAGGCCCAGCGCCCGATGCGCAGCGTCGCGTGATCACCGATCTCGAGCTTCACGCGCGGGCACACGAAGCAGATCCCGTCGGTCTGCAGGCGTCCGCGGTAGCGGAGCTTCAACAGCGCGTAGCGAGCCAGCAGCAGCCCGTATTGTGGGCTCAGCATGCGGTTGGCGCGCATGAACCGCAGCAGGTGCAACGGCCCACCGCGCAGAGGCGCGGGCGCCCGGCGCACCAGATCGCCCTCCTGCTCGGCGCGAGGCTCGGCGGCGAGGTCGGCAAGCAGCTCCATTGCAGCGCAATCGTAAGCTAAGGGACCGCCCGGCAGTAACCGCCCCTGCGATGATTGCGCGCTCGATGACCGAGCCAACGCTTGCCCAGCGCCTGCTCGACGGCGACCGCCGTGCGCTCGCGCGCGCGATCACGCTCGTCGAGGACAACCGTCCCGAGGGCTGGGAGCTTGTGCGGGATGTGTACCCGCACACCGGTCATGCCGAGGTCGTCGGCTTTACCGGGCCTCCTGGGGTGGGCAAGTCGACGCTCATCGGCGCGCTTACCAAGGCTCGGCGCCACGCCGGACGAACCGTGGGCGTGCTGTCGATCGATCCGTCCTCGCCCTTCACCCACGGCGCGCTGCTGGGCGATCGCATCCGCCTATCCGAGCACTTCCTCGACCCCGGCGTGTTCATCCGCTCGATGGCCAACCGCGGCGCCCTGGGCGGTCTCTCCGAGGCCGCGCTGCAGGCGGCGCTGCTGCTGGACGCGGCCGGACGCCAGGACGTGTTCGTGGAGACCGTCGGCGTCGGCCAGGCGGAGATCGACATCATCGACCACGCCGACACGATCGTGCTCGTGCTGATGCCAGGCTCGGGCGACTCGGTTCAGGCGCTCAAGGCCGGCGTGATGGAGATTCCGGACGTGATCGTGATCAACAAGTCCGATCACCCTCTGACGGACACGATGATCCGCGAGATCCGCGGTGTGCTCTCGCTCGCCAACCTCGATCGCACGCCCGAGCAGGCGCGCGCGAGCTGGCGGGTGCCGATCGTCAGGACCGAGGCCACCCGCGGCGAGGGCATCGATGAGCTGGTGCGCAGCCTGCAGGAGCACCGCGCCCACATCCTCGCCGCGGGCGAGCTGGCCGAGCGGCGCATGCGCAACCTGCGTAGCGAGGTGCTGGCGATCGCCACCGCGCGCATGCGCCGGCGGCTCGAGGAGGATCTGCAGGACGACCCTGAGTTCCAACGCCTGCTCGCGGAGGTCGTCCAGCGCCGGCTGGATCCGGCGAGCGCCGCCTCGGCGCTGCTCGCGCGCGAGGCGCCGCACTCGGAGAGCGGGGCGGCGTGCAGCTAAACGTCAGCGACCAGCCCGAACTGCGCTCCGGCGCCGGCCCGGCAGCCGTGGCCTATGGGCCGCTGAGCGCCGCCGATCGCCAGTTTTGGGCCGAGCTGCATCGCCTGATGGGGGAAGGGGTGAAGCGCTTCTGCGACGTCGGCGGCGGTGCCCGGCCGGCGGTTCAGCTCACCCGCATCCGCGAGCTCGGCCTCCAGTACGTCGTCTTCGACGTCTCACAGGACCAGCTCGACATGACGCCCGACGGCTACCGGCTGTTCGAGGGCAGCGTGCTGGACCGTGAGCGAGTCTCCGCGCTGCTGAGTCAGGCGGGGCCGTTTGACGTGGTCGTAAGCCGGTGGACCGCTGAGCACATGTCAGACGGAATGCTCTTCCACGAAATGGTCCGCGACATGCTGCGTCCCGGAGGCACCGCAGTGCACATCTTCCCGACCCTGTACGCGGCGCCCTTCGTGTTTAACCGCCTCGTGGATAACGGGCTTTCGGCATCCGTTCTCGCGCGGGTGCAGCCCAAGCGCAAGTCGAAGTTCCCGGCCTATTACTCCTGGTGTCGGGGCCCCACGAGGAGTCAGCTGCAGCGGTTGGAGGCACTCGGCTACTCGGTTGAGCGCTATGTCGGGTTCTTCGGCCACAACTACTACCGCCGTATCAAGCCCCTGCACGCAGTGCATCGCCGGTTCGTCGAGTGGGAGCTCGACCACCCGCATCCGCTGATGACCAGCTTTGCTCTCGTGGTACTCACGCGTAGCGGCTGATCACCCGCGGCTCGTCATCGCTGCATCAAACGCTCCTGTTCCTGCCCATTGGATGTGACGATGTAGGGTGTCTCGCGTATGAATTATCTCGACTTGGCGGACCGCAGCTGGCCGCTGCTCAGGCGCCTGATGGGCGGCCACGCCGCGATCTACCGCGCCACCAACGGCCTCATCGGCCACCGTGTGCCGGGCGCGCCGCCGACGCTGCTGCTCGACCACGTCGGCGCCAAGAGCGGGAAGCGGCGTACGAGCCCGCTCGCATACGGACAGGACGGCGAGGATCTGATCCTCGTGGCGTCCAAGGGCGGCTATCCCAAGAACCCGGCCTGGTTCCACAACCTGCGCGCGCACCCGGACACGAGCGTGCAGGTTGGCTCGCGGCGGCTGCAGGTCCACGCGCACGTGGCCAACGCGGCGGAGCGCACGCGCCTATGGCCGAAGATGGTGAAGCTCTATGGCGGCTACGAGGGTTACCAGGCGCGCACCGAGCGCGAGATCCCGTTGGTCATCCTCTCTCCGCGCTAAGCGCCGAGCGCCCTGGCGATCACCATCTGCTGGACCTCGTCGGTGCCCTCGCCGATCGTGAGGATCTTGGCGTCGCGATAGAAGCGGCACACGGGGTACTCCTCGATGAAGCCGTATCCGCCGTGGATCTGCACCGCCTCCTCTGCACAGCGCACCGCCAGCCGACCGGTCTTGAGCTTCGCCTGGGCAGCGGTCAGCGTGAAGTTGCGCCCCGCGTCCTTCTCGCGCGCGGCCTTGTACACGAGTAGGCGCGACGCGGCGATCTCGCTCGACATGTCGGCAAGCTTGCCCTGGATCGCCTGGAACTTCGAGATCGGCTTGCCGAACGCCTTTCGTTGTTTGGCGTAGCTCAGCGCCTCGTCGAGCGCGCCTTGGGCCAGCCCCACGCCCATTGCCGCGACGCCGATGCGTCCAATGTCGAGGATGTGCAGGAATTGCTTGAAGCCCGCGCCCCGCGGGCCCAGCAGGTTGGCCTCTGGTACGTGGCAGTCGCTGAAGCTCAGCGGGCGCGTGTCCGACGCGTTCCAGCCCATCTTCCGGTATGGCTCGCCCTGCTCGTAACCGGCGGTGCCGTTCGCGACGATGATGTTGGAGATCTGCTTGGATCCGTCGCCTTCCTCGCCGGTGACCGCCGTGATGCACACGATCCCGGAAATGTGGGTGCCGGCGTTCGTGATGAACTGCTTGGCGCCGTCGATCACCCATTCTCCGTCCGCCAGGCGCGCGCGTGTGCGTGTGTTGCCCGCATCGGATCCCGCCTCGGGCTCCGTTAGCCCGAACGCGCCCAGTCGCTCGCCCGCGCACAGCCGCGGCATCCACTCGCGCTTCTGGGGCTCGCTGCCGAACAGATAGATCGGCTGGGTTCCGAGCGAGGTGTGCGCGCACAGCGTGATCGCCACCGAGGAGTCCACGCGCGTCAGCTCCTCGACCGCCAGCGCATACGCCAGCGTGTCGCCGCCGCCGCCCCCATACTCCTCCGGAAACGGGATCCCCATCAGGTTCAGCCTGCCCAGCTTCGCCACGATCTCATACGGGAACGACTTCGTCCGGTCGAGCTCCTCGGCGACCGGAGCGACCTCTCCCTCGGCGAACTCCCTCACGGTGCGCCTGATCAGCTCGTGGTCGGGCGACAGATCGAAGTCCACAGCGCCGATTCTCCCACGCGCGCTGCTTTACAGGACGTCTGGGCTAGGGGCAACGCCGTTTACTTAGCTTCGGGCTGGAACCGGCTTCTGCTCTTGGTGGAAAGGGGCGGCCAACCAAGATGCGACCCGGGCTTTCGCAGCTCGTCTCTCAAGTGCAAGCCAGACCGACGTGCGACGACATGCCCGCATTCGCCCGGAAAGCACCAGGACAGGCGTGGAGAGGGCCCGTACGATTGCGGAGTCGCCGAGGACGCTCCCGCCGTGGTGCTGTCGGAGGTAGGTCGTGACCGCTCGAGCCCGGCCTCGCTGTTTGACGGCTCATACAAAGCGGTCCCACGGCCACGGGTTGGCGCTCCCGTAACGCTCGATGGTTGGCCCCACCGGGGGAAGGACACGCCCAAGCACACCCGCCTCGATCCGAAGCAGCCGTGCCGGGAACACGCGGGCGAACGGGTCGTCTGCGAGATGGCCGAGCGCTCGCGGGCCGCGTGCCACGGTGATCGCGCCCTCGAAGTGGGAGTCATCGCGCAGCAGGGTGGACACGGCGTCAGCCGGTATGCGCGCCAGCACGTCACGACGCGCCTGCTGGACGGCGCGATCGTCGAAGGGCACCCGTATGCCCGGCGGCGCCAGCACAAGTGACACCCACGCCTCGCCGCCATCGCGATCGATGATGCGCTCGTCGACCCGCAGGGCGCTACGCTCCGGCTTGGCGCGCTGATTCCAGACGGCTATTACGCCGGATGGCGTACCGTCCTCAGCGAAGGCGTCCGCGCTGATCAGCGCGCCCTTGGGTGCCTGTCCGACGAGCGCCAGCCAACAGCGGCTCACGGCGTGGGCGCGGTCCAATCGCGGCGCACGTCGCGGCTGACCGCACGCAGGTCTGCGACGAGCTCATGCTCGGTTGGCCTCCCCCAGAACCAGTAGCCGTCATATGTGCTGTGGATCCTCAGGTCCGGATACAAGACGACTACGCGCGGAACGTAAGGGTTGTGGAGCGTGTCCGTCGTTTCCCGCAGGCCGAGTTGCTGTTGGACCTCGCGACTCTCATCAGACAGAAACGTCCAACGCGCCCCCAATCCGGCCCGGAAGGCCGCGTTGACAGCCGGCGGTTCGTGGCTGGCCGAGACAAAGCGCGAGTAGGCGACCTCCGCCTCGTCCTGCAGGTGCACCAGCCGACGGAAAAACGCCTGCTCCTTCGGACACCACCAGCCGCGGAAGAACTGCAGCATTGTTGGGTCGCCACCGACGAGCTCTGACAGTCTTCGCGGGTTGCCTGCGTGATCGATCAGCTCGAAGTCAGGGAACGTCTCGTCCACGCCCATCGCGATCGCTCACGATACGCCGGTCTCCATGAACGTGGATCGTGCCGGTGCCCTTGCTGCGCTCGTCATCGTGCTAGCCGTGCCGTGGCCTCAGCCGGCATCTGGGCCGTGTCGTCAACCGGCGCGGTCGATACCCGCGACGGCCGACCACTCACCGGCGCGGCGCCATGGTGCGCCGGCGGCGCTAAGGTCAGCCGCCCCGGGGCTCCCGCCTCGGGCGTAGCGTCGCGGATCGCCGCCAGGAGTGGTGGCGAGTCCCAGGCTGGTCCCTTTCCCGCAAGCCAGCTTTCGAACGCGGGGGTTGCCGGGCGCACGCGGCCGAGTGCGTAGAGGCTGATCCCGAGAAGCGCGCCGCCGGCAGAGACCCCGAAGCAGACCCATAGGGCGGTGGTCGTGCCCGAGCTCAGACTTCCCCCGACCGTGAACGCGAAGTGCAGCATCACCGGCGCGATCATGAAGGCCGCAACCGCGCGCAGAAGCTCGACGATTGCGAACACGCGCTGCAGGTTGGTGTTCCGCAGCGAGAAGCCCACGATGAATATCGCGGGCGTCACCGATGATCCCACGCCGAGGCCAATCAGTCCTGAGCCGACCAGCGCAGCCGCCGTACTCGGCGGGCTGGTCCGCCCGATCACGATAACCCCGGCACTGATCAGGATCAGCCCCGCAAGGGCGAAGTAGTGCAACGCACGCGTGCGGAACACGACGCCGAACAGGAGCGCACTGACGGCAGCGCCGCCAAACGCCGGCAGGTAGAGCAACGCCAGGTGCAGCGGCGAGTGGTGGGGCGCCAGCACCGCGCCACTGAGCACGATCGCCGATACCGACGCGGCCGCCGCGCAGATCGCGACCAGGATTCCCGTCGCCGGAAGCGTGCTCACCAGCGGCCGCACGTCCAAGAGCGCGCACCTACCGCGATACTCGGCCGCCAGAAGCGCCAAGATCAACAGCAGCCCAGCGATCAGCGGCGCGAACGTGACGGGATCCAGGAACCGGTGGGTGAGCAGCTCGGAGGCGCCGAAGAACGCGGCCACACAACCGCTGGTGGCCAGCCCGAGGGCAAGCGGATCCAGACGCCTACTGCGGTCGACCGGCGGGACGTCCTCGAAGGTCAAGAGCGAGAGCACCAGCGCGGCGAGTGCGATCCCCGCGATGACCCAGAACAGCGGGCGCCAGGCGTGCGCGGAAGCCTGGACGCCCCCGACGAACGGACCCAGCGCCACCGCGCCGAAGATGCAGAGGTTCAAGATGATCGCCGTCCAGCGCGCCTTGGTTACGGGATAGCCGATGATCAAGGGCGGTAGCGCCGCGATCAGCAAAAGGCTGGTGCAAAGCCCCTGGAGGACGTGACCGGCGATGAACACGCCGGGTGCGGTCGCCGAGGCCGCGAGCACCGAGCCGGCCACCAGCAGCAAGCCGTAGGCGAGCAGCATCCGCCTCTGCGGCAGTCGCAACGCGAACTGAACCGCAAACACCGTCCCGATCGCGTAGGCGGCGTTGGCCATCCCCAACGTAAGGCTCATCGCCTGTATGCTCATGTGCAGCTGCCTCGCGATGATCGGGCTGAGCGGCTGCAACGCAGCCGACAGGCACAGGTACGGAACCAGGGCGAACACCACCATCGCGGCCACCGCCGGATAACGGCCGGCCAAAGGACCCTGTCGCATTAGCGCATTCCTCCTTTTCCGCGAATCGCTTCTCGTTCACGCGACAACGGCCTTACCCAATCCATTCATCTCCTACCTGCGTATGGGTCGCGAGCTGTCGCTTCCGGCGGGGCCGAGAGGCCCTGCTTGACGTTGCGGGTCACGTCGTCGGCCAGGATCTCGGTGAGGTCGGTCTCGATGCCGTCCAGCGCCAGCGCTGCGACGTCAGCCGGGTCGGCCTTGGGTGCGGTGATACGGGCTGCCATGTCCGTGTCCATGTAGGCAACATGCAGCGCCGCGACGCGGATGCCGCGGGGCGCGAGCTCCTGGCGGGTGGCGTCCGTCATGGCCCACGCGGCGGCCTTCGCGGCGCCGTAGGCACCGGCGGTGGGGAGGTGAAACCACGACAGCACCGACAGGACGTTGAGGATCGCCCCGCCGCCGTTGGACTCCAGGATCGGAGCGAAGGCGCGCGTGACGCTGAGCGGACCGTAGAAGTTCGTCTGCATCTCCAGCTCGATCTGGGCCAGCTCGCCGTCCATCAGACTCGTGCCGGTCGATATGCCGGCGTTGTTGATGATCAGCGTGGCGTCACCCGCAATCGCGGCCGCCCCGGCGACGGAGTCCGGGTCGGTGACGTCGAGGGCGAGCGGCGTGACGCCCGGAACCTGAACGCTCTCAGGGTCGCGCGCGGTGGCGTACACCTTCGTGGCGCCGCGCTCGAGCAGCTGCGCGGCGAACTGTCGGCCCAGCCCGCGGTTGGAGCCCGTGACTACGGCGACTGAATCTTGCAAGTCCATGAGCTTGAACTCCTTTTGCTTGATCGGATTCGACAGGAACACTCGCATCGTCGCGCGACCATGCCTCGATCGCGCCCGTGAGATGCCCTGGTCTGGCCCCTGGGCCTGCCCCGGCTGCGACTAGAGGCGGGCGACGGCGGCGCCGACGTCGGAGAGTGCCGAGCGGAGCTCCTTGCGGGAGCTGATCCCGAGCTTTCCGAACACCTTGCGCAGGTGCCACTCCACCGTGCGCGGGCTCAGGAACAGCTGGGCGCCGATCTCCGGGTTCGTCTTCCCGCCGGCGGCCAGGCGCGCGACCTGCACCTCTTGCGGCGTCAGCTCGTCGAGCGTCTCGACGGTGCGCTTGCGGACGGTCTCCCCGGTGGCCTGCAGCTCGCGGCGGGCGCGCTCGGCGAACGCCTCCATGCCCATGTCCGAGAGCATCGTGTGAGCGAGTCGCAGCTGCTCACGGGCGTCGACGCGGCGATGCGCCCGTCGCAGCCATTCGCCGTAGAGGAGGTGTGCGCGCGCGAGCTCGGGGCGCAGCCGCGTCCGACCAAGGCGTTCGATGGCCTCGCGATAGAAGCGCTCGGCTGTGTCTGCTTCACTCAGCACCGCGCGCGCGCGCGCCGCGACGCCGAGGCCCCAATCGGTGCCACTGGCGCGTGTGTGCTCGACCAGCAACTCGAGCGCAGCCTGCGCCACGTTGGCGTCTCCTGTCCTCGCCGCGGCTTCGACGACCTCGCTCAGCGCCCAGTCGGACACGAAAAGCTCGGGCGTGTCCTCGCTTGCATCACGGGCCGGCTCCAGCGCCTCGTCGTAGCGGCCTAGGCCGTTCAGAACCATCGCACGTGCCCACCGGGCGTATTGGACGGCGGTGCCCTGACCACCGGCGGAGGCATCCCTGATCGTCTCCTCGATCAAGCTGAACGCCGCTTCGCGGCCCTGCAATCCAGCCAGCACGAGCGCGCCGTACGGCGCGACTTGGGTGCCCGTTGCCTCCCTCGCAGCGTCGGCCTCGGCGATTAGTAGCGCTCCTTGCTCGAAGTCCCCACCCAGCGTGACGGCCTGGGTCAGCACGTTGACTGCGACGGTCAGGAAGGCAAGCGCACCGGAGTCACGGGCGACCTGCACGCCGCGGGTCGCGATCGCGAGGCAGCTGTCGAAGTCCCATACCTCGACCGCAGCGGCCGTCGCAAGCCATCCCCAGCGGAGTATCTCCTCTGCGGTAGCCGCCTCGCCGGCGAAGCCGACCGTGGCCTGCTGCAGCACGGACGTTGCCACGCGGCGTCCGTCTGTGAACAGCAGCGAGAAGCCATCGAGCAGCAGGTCGGATGGACGCGATGATTCTCCCGCCCCGGGTGCGCGGCGAGCCTCACGGGAAACGTCGTGCAGGTTGCCCGCCTTCGCGAGCCGACCCGCGAACATGGCGGCGCTCCAAGCGTCAAGATAGGTTTCGCGCGCGAGCTTGAGATCGAGGGGCTCAAGCGTTTTCGCCGCTCGCAGCAGCAGCAGAGGAGCGTCGTTGCCGCGACTCTGGGAGAAGGCGACCTCCGCACGCAGCAGATCCAGACGCGCTCGCCGTAGGTCGTCCAGCGAGCTTGCTTCGGCCGCTGCCAGCATGGCCAGCGCCGTATCGAACGCGCCGACACGCAAGCTGGCGTCGGCAGCGGCAAGTGCGCGGTCGGTGCGCCGCTCCGGGTCCGTCGAGAGCGCCACCGCCTGCTCCAGGAACGCTGCCGCAGCTGCGACGCCGCCGCGCGCTTGTGCGCGGCCGGCCGAGCGCTCGAGCTCCTCGGCGACCGCCTCATCCGGTCTCGCCGCAGCGGCGGCCCGGTGCCACGCGCGCCGGTCCGGATCGTTCTCAGGGTCGCTCGCCTCCGCCAGCGCGGTGTGCACTTCGCGGCGCGTCTCCGTGGGCGCTGACTGGTAGACGGCTGATCGCACCAGCGGATGACGGAACGTCACGCGCGCCCCGATCGACAGCAAGCCCTCAGCCTCCCCGCCGGCCGCCGCCGCCGTCGCTATGCCGAGGCGGTCAACGGCGCGCCACAGCAGCAGCGGATCTCCGACCGGCTCGGCCGCCGCGACTAACAGCAACAGCCGCGCGTTCTCCGAAACGGCCCGCAGGCGCCGCTCGAAGCTCTCCTCTATGCGCCCTGGCAGCGCCTGCGCGTTCAGCAATCCGAACCCGCCCGCCAGCTGCGTCGCCGTCAGGCCGCGTGGCAGCTCCAGCAATGCGAGCGGGTTGCCGTGCGTCTCGGCCACGATCCGATCACGCACGCGCTCGTCGAGTGGACCGGTGACGACGGTCGCTAGCAGCTCCCGTGCGTCAGGGTCGTGCAGCCCGTCGACGGCGAGCTCCGGCAGCCCCTCAAAATACCGGTCGCCCAACGGCTTGCGTACGGCGAAGAGCAGGCCGAGCGACTCCGCTCCGATACGGCGCGCGACGAACGCCAGCGCCTGTGCCGAGGCCGCGTCGAGCCAGTGCGCGTCGTCCACGACGCAGACCAGGGGCCGGTCTTCCGCGACGTCGGAGAGCAAGCTCAGGACCGCCAAGCCGACGAGGAGCCGATCCGGCGCGTCGCCGTCGCGCAAACCGAACGCGGTGCCAAGCGCATCGCGCTGCGGGCCGGGAAGGCGCTCGACACGATCCAGAAACGGCGCGCACAGCTGGTGCAACCCCGCGTACGCGAGCTCCATCTCCGACTCGACACCGGCCGCCCGGGCGATGACGCATCCGGACGCGTGCTGGGTCAGATACTCCAACAGCGCACTCTTGCCGATCCCGGCCTCCCCGCGCAGCACCAGCGCCCGGCTCGGACCCGCGCGCGCACTCGCCACGAGCTGATCCAGCGCGGCGCACTCGTTGCGCCGGCCAAGCAGCCGCCGGGCCGAAACGGTAGTTGACATCGCCACCCGCCAGCCTAGGGACGGCTCCCACCGTTGGCAACCCCGGCGCCGTTGCCCCGTGACCACGAGATCGTGCACCCCCGGGGGTTGACCAGGGTCTCTACCGGGCGCGACGGGCGGGCGCGGAGAGCACCGTTCATGGCGTCACCGCGACGAAGACCGGTTGAGGTCTTCCCTGAGACAACCAGGAGGTAGCCATGAGCGCGACCGAAGCACACGACACGATTAGCGACACGGCCGTCGGGCAGGTCGAGATGAAGCTCGAGGTCGACATCATCCCAGTGTCCGATGTCGACCGATCCAAGCAGTTCTACGAGCGCCTGGGCTGGAGGCTCGACGCCGACGATGCCCCGCTTGAGGGCCTTCGTAGCGTGCAGTTCACGCCCCCGGGCTCCGGGTGCTCTGTCACGTTCGGCGAAGGACTCACCGCCGCCGCGCCCGGCTCGGCCGAGGGCGGGCTGGTCGTCTCCGACGTCGAAGCAGCCCAAGACGAACTCGTCGGCCGTGGCATCGACGTGCGTGACATCTGGCACGGCCCGCCGTTCCCCGTCGAGGCGCGGCAGCCCGGCCGCGACCCCGACCACACAAGCTACGGGTCGTTCTGCTCCTTCAACGATCCAGACGGCAATACGTGGTTGGTCCAGGAGGTCACGACGCGGCTCCCCGGGCGGATGAACGCCGCCGAAACCGGCTACGTGTCCGCAGCGGACCTGGACAGTGCGCTTCGGCGTGCCGAGGCCGCCCACCGCGAGCACGAGAAGCGCAACGGGCGCTCGCACCTCTTCCACCGGGCAGACCAAGACGACAACTGGCCCGCCTGGTACGCCGCGTACATGGCGGCCGAGCAGGCCGGGACCGACCTGCCCTCGTGACCGATTTCGAGGCCGGTACCACTGACCCTACGGGCGTGACGGGCGCGCGCCCACCCGGTCCATCTGCCAACAACGGCCACGCCAAGGAGATTCCCATGAGCAGCACGGTGATCTCACCACAAACCGATGGAGGTAACGATGCGGGCGAACAGTGCCTATGAGGTGATCGTTCTGGGCGGCGGCGCCCCGGGTGAGCACTGCGCGGCGGCGCTCGCGGCCCGCGGGCTGCGCGTCGCCGTCGTCGAGCGAGAGCGGGTCGGCGGTGAGTGCTCGTACTGGGCGTGTATTCCGTCGAAGTCGCTGCTGCGCCCCGGCGAGGCGGTCCACGGCGCGCGCAAGGCCGGGGCAACCGCCGAAGTCGACGTGCAGGCGGCGCTCGCGTGGCGTGACTTCATGGTCTCCAACTACACCGACACCGGCCAGCAGCGGTGGCTGGCGGACCGTGACATCGACCTGTTGCGTGGCGCCGGTCGGCTGGCCGGCACCGGCGTGGTCGAAGTAGACGGCGTCCGCGACACCGCGGAGCACGTGGTCTTGGCCACCGGATCGAATCCGATCGCTCCACCGATCCCCGGGCTCCGTGAGATGGATGGCGTCTGGGGCACGCGCGAGGCGACGAGCATGGCGGCCGTCCCGCGCCGGCTGCTGGTGCTCGGGGGAGGCGCCGCGGGCCCATACACACACAAATGACAGGAGAGCACGTCATGACCACCGCAACCACAGCCTCTCCGGCAGTCAATGAGCCCCAGTTGCTTGGCCAGACCGTCGTCATCGTCGGCGGCAGCGCCGGCATCGGCCTCGAGACCGCCCGGCGCGCACGAGCCGACGGCGCTAAGGTCATCCTGACCGCCCGCAATCGGGCACGACTGTCGGCAGCCGCGCGCGAGGTCGGTGCGTTGAGGACCGCCGCCTTCGACGCGTACGATTCAGCTTCGCTGGAGCAGTTCTTCGACGGCCTGCCCGACTCGATCGACCATGTCCTGGTCACAGCCGGCGGTTCGCATTACGGACCCCTGCTCGAGATGGGTGCCGATGAGGTGCGCCACGCGGTCACCGATCACCTGATGCTCGAGCTCCAGGTCGCGCGCTACGCCCGCGGCAAGATGAGGGCCGGCGGCACGCTGCTCTTCATGAGCGGCATCGGCGGCGGGCGCATCCGCCCTGGCCTCGGCATCCTGGCCGCGGCCACGGCCGCGCTCCCTCCGTTTACGGCGGCGCTGGCGCTCGAGCTCGCACCATTGCGCGTCAATCTCATTGCCGCCGGCTTCGTCGACACCCCGTTGTCGGCGTCGCTGCTGGGAGACGGGCTAGAGGCCCGGCGTGAGGAGCTGCGCGCGACGCTCCCGATCGGCCGCGTGGTTGGGCCAGCCGACGTCGCCGCGCTCGCGGTTCACATCATGACCAACACTGCCCTCACCGGCGCGACATACGACATCGACGGCGGCCAGCAGTTCGTGGGCTGACAGCGCGGCGGAGGAGGCCATGGAGTTCCTGGTTGACTTCGACGTCAGTGTTCCCGAGGGAACCCCGGAGGCCGAACGCCGGCGACGGCGCGCAGGGTCAGGCTTGGGGTCCTCGATGCGGAGACCTGCTTTCGCGCCGCGACGCGAACATCGCCCGACGGAACGAGCGACCAGCTTCGCGCGGATACCGCTACTCGCGCACTAGTAGTGGCCGAGATGCTCGTTGTCGGGCCAAATCCCGTCGCCGGGCATGTCGAGCCGATCGGTCAGCGGCTGGCGCCATGCGGGCGTAACGACGGGCTCTCCCCAGTAGTCGGTGACGCGCACGGCCTGCCCGTCCTCCAGCTCCCCGATGGTCACGTTGCGGTACAGGCGTCCGTCCTCGCATGTCGTTTGCGGGCTCGGCTGGTCAGCCTCGGCCGAGCTGAGGTCGCCACGTTCCACGGGCGCGTAGGTTAAGCGCGACGATCCACGTTGCCGAGGTCATCAACAAAGTATCGTCGCTCTGACGGGGCCGGTTCGACGCCCTGGCCGCCCTAGCCGTACCTTCGTCCCCGATTGCGAGCGCGTCCGCGGCAACGGCACCGCTGCTCCCGGGTGCTGCACGGCCGGCCCATGCGGGCGCGAGGCCAATCCCCTGGTTTCGCCCCCGCGAGGGTATCTATGCCCAACCCACCCTGAGACCCGGGAAGCGCGGAAGGCAGAACGATCCGAGAGGTCGCAGGTCCGAAACCCCGGCGTGCCCACCACGGAACAACCTACTGCCGTTCTGCGAGCGCTTTGAAGTTGTTGAGAGCTTCTCCGAGACTCTTGCCATTCATGCGCTTAACGATGAGCGCGTCAGCGACCTTGCCGAACACGCCGGCCGGCAGCGCATAGTCGAACGTCGTGGTCAGGCGTGTTCCATCGCCTTCCGGGGTGAGCTCCCAGCGAGCGCGCCCCGACAACATGCCCTCCATTTGGAGAAGCTGAAGCTTGCCCGGCTGGTAGTCGAGCACCGTCTCGGTGATCGACATGGACATGCCGGCCGACTTCACCTTGAAAACCACCTTGCCCCCTTCTTCGGGGAAGGGAGCGGCGATGTCGATCTCCGTCATGCCCGGATACCAGTCCGGCCAGCGGCTGGCATCGCTCAAGAGCGCCATGGTCTCCTGCGGCGAGGCGTTGATCTGGACATTGCGTTGCACGATCGCCATCGTGATCTCCTCGCTCTCTAGTGTCGTCCCGCTCCTTGACGCGGCTGGGCCAATCGGCTGCGGCCGGACCGGGCCGGACCATAGCCGAGCCGCCGGCGCTCTTGACAGATCGCCCCTTTTCCGAGAGCAGTAGCGCGACGGCCCTGTTCGCGCCACTCACATAGAGCCGGACCTGCCCTTCATATCACGACGGGTCTCTCGGTGGCCAGGCTGGCACACCCGCCTTGCGCGGGATGGGGGGCTTGCTCCGTCGCGCTGCACGCTGCCGATAAGAAACGTTGGGGTCATCTCGGGGAGGCCGTCGGCGAAGTCCGGGCACACTGATGCTGTGTTGCCCAGCACTGCCTAGCGTTGACTGTCAGCGAGCCGGCGCGTTCACTGTTCGCGGTCCCGCGGGTCTTGCGACACCGAGACCTGGTCCTCGACGTCCCAGACCTGTCCTGTGTCCGGACCGGCGAGCCGGGCGAGCAGGCTCTCGGCTGACGCCGCGGGGGTGATGAGCGCCCCGGAGCTCAGCATGCCGGTGAAGACGTCGTGGAGCGAGGCTCCGATCCGTTCGCGCGGCTGGTCGCGAATGTAGGCCTGCATAGACGTGTCGACTCGGCCGGGTCGGTAGACGTTCACCGTGACGCCTGTTCCGTTGAGCTCGGCGGCGAGGTTGAGGGTGTGTGCCTCGAGAGCGCCCTTTGATGCGGCGTAGGTGTTGATGCCGACGAGCATGCCGGGGTGCTCGGCGATCGCGGCGGAGACGTTGACGATCCGTCCCCAGCCCGCCGTGAGCATCGCTGGGAGTACGCGGCGGGTGAGCGTCATCGGGCCGACAACGTTGATCGCGAGCGCAGCGGCGATAGCCTCAGGATCGACATCCTTGGTGGGACCGACGGGCCATACGACCGCGGCGTTGTTCACCAGCACCTCGACGGGACCGAACTCGCCGAGGAGCCGCTCGATCGCGCGACTGCTCTGCTCGGCGTCACTCACGTCCGCGGCGAGCACCGTGGCGACGCCGCCGGCCTCGCGGATCTCGGTGAAAACCTCGTCGAGGTCGCTGCGCGTCCGTGCGAGTAGCCCGACGCGCGCGCCGCGGCCGGCCAAGCCGATGGCGATCGCCCGCCCGATGGCGATCGCGCGCCCGATACCGCGACCGGCTCCCGTGACGAGGGCGGTTCTGTCTTCGAGTCCGGTGGGCATGTCGTTCCTCTCTGCGTTTGTCGTGTCGTATGTCGCGGCGGAATATCAGCCGAGCGAGTCGATCCAGCGTTCGAGCCGGCGGGTCTCGCGCAGCATTAGCGCCGGATCGCGGAATGCGTTCGCGATCAGCGCGATGCCCTGGTATGAGGCGATCAGCGCGACGGCGAGATCGCGTGCGTCGCTTCGCCCGAGGTCGCGAAACTGCCGTTCGGCCCAGTCGATCGGCAGCGCGAGCACGTCGCGGGCGTGGCGTGCGAGCCGGTCGTCGCGTTTGTCGAGCTCTGAGCACAGCGTCCCGACCGGGCAGCCGCGCCGGGCGATGTCGTCGCGCTGCCCTGCGAGGCTGCGAACCAGCGCCCGGAGGCGCGCGCGCGGCGTTCGATGGCGAGCGGCGAGCTCGAGCATCTCCTGGACCTCGCGAGCACGCGCCTCGATCGCCGCTTCGACGAGCTGATCCTTGGTCTTGAAGTAGTAGTAGACGTTGCCGACGGGCACCTTCGCGTGCTCGGCGACATCCGCAAGCGTCGTGCGCGCGACGCCCTGCTCGTAGATCACACGCTGAGCCCCGTCGATCAAGCGCTCGCGCTTCCCGCGTTCGCGCGTAGCTCTCTGCACCTCGGCCATGGGCAGGACTCTAGCGTGCCGATCGTGCTAGCTTCAAGTTAGTTGTCTGACTTAGTGCGCATACGAGAGTCTTGCGATCTGCGCATCGACTGCATGCCCCTACTCCCCAACGAGAGGCCGTGAACGCATGACACTGAACCAGGGAAAGACGATCCTCATCACGGGTGCCAATACCGGTCTCGGCAAGGAGCTGGCGAGGCAGCTGGCGCTGCGCGGGGATTTCGAGCGGATCTATCTCGGCTGCCGCAATCCGGAGAAGGCGGAGCGCGCCAAGGACGACTTGGAGACCGTCAGCGGGCGCGCGATCTTCGAGGTAGTGATCATCGACCTGGCAGACCTTGCGTCGGTACGAGCTGCGGTGGCCGCGATCGGCGCTCCGTTGAACGCGCTTGCAATGAACGCCGGCGGCATCGGCGGTCCCACGCCAGCATCGTTGACGCAAGACGGGGTGACTGAGCTATTCGCCCAGAACCTGCTCGGTCACGTGGTTCTACTCGAAGATCTGCTGGCAGCCGGGCTGCTCACGGATGTCGCGGTCCTCGTAGGCGCCGAGGCGGCGCGCGGAGTCCCGAAGGTGCGGATCGCCCGACCAACGTTCACCGATCACAGCTCAGAGGAGTTCGCGTCGGTGATCGACGGCTCGTTCTTCCAGGGCGCCAAGTTCGACGTGCTGCTCTCCTACGGCCAGATCAAGTACCTCGGCGCGCTGTGGATGGGCGCGATGGCCCGCATGCACCCCGAGCTCAGGTTCATCACGATGTCGCCAGGAAACACTGCGGGAACCGAGGTGCTGCGCGACCAGCCCGCGCTCGTGCGGATCATCGCCGGCCGGATCCTGATCCCATACGTCGCGCCTGCCCTTCGCATCGGGCACAAGCTGGACGTTGGGGCCGAGCGACTTGTCAAAGCCGTCACGGACGCGTCACTGCAGAGCGGGGTCTTCTACGCAAGCGCCGCCAAGACGATCACCGGACCGGTCATCGACCAGGCCGAGATCGTTCCCGACTTTCGCGACCCAGAGATCCAGGACCGCGCATACGAGGCGATCCAGCGGTTCCTACCGGGGGTCGCCGCGGCTTGACGCCCTGGGCGCCTGCCGGCACCAAACCAGCGGTCGCGGGCCGCCACCTATCGTGCTCCAGGTCGCCGACCTCCAGCCCCAGCCGTCAACCTCTCGCGGCGTCCTGGGAGACCCACGGATCGAGAGACATCACGCTCGCGGGTGCCAAGGACCGATACGCACGACGCCAAACCACGCGCAGGCCGATGTCGCCGAAGCCGCCGCATGAACCGGCCAGCCATCAGCAGGTAGGGTGGTCTTTGTGAGGAGCGGCGACGTCGTGTCCCAGCATCGCGCCGCTGGGCGCGAGTTTGAGGCGGCCGGCGTCCGTAGCTTCGTCCTCGAGCAGGGAGACGGTGAGGTCGTCCTGTGCATGCACGGGGTGCCGGCATCGTGCTTCCTGTACCGGAAGGTGATCGCCGAGCTGGCCGGGCGAGGCCTGCGAGGTGTTGCGTTCGACCTTCCCGGTCTAGGACTGGCGGCACGGCCGCAGCAGTTCGACTACAGCTGGACCGGGCTCGGGAAGTTCAGCGCCGCGGCCGTCGACTCACTCAAGCTCGGTCGCTTTCACCTGGTCGTGCACGACATCGGCGGTCCGATCGGTTTCGAGGTCGCCGCCGCGATGCCCGAGCGGATCAAGTCGCTGACGATCCTCAACACAGTTATCGAGGTGGAGCAGTTCCATCGTCCGTGGATGATGGAGCCGTTTGCGCGTCGCGGCGTCGGCGAGCTGTGGCTCGCGTCGATGATCAAGCCGGTCTTTCGCCAGCTGATGTACTACGCCGGTATCCGTGACCGGTCGGCGACACCCCCCGCCGAGCTCGGCGCCTACGTCGAGTTACTCAAGCGCGAGGACGGGGGTCACGCGTTCCTGAAGATCATGCGAGGCTTCGAGCGGACCGCCGCAAAGCAAAGCCTCTATGTGGGAGTGGTTCGCGACGTGCCGTACCCGGTTCAGGTGGTTTGGGGCGCCGACGACCCTGGCCTGAAGCTATCGGTCTACGGCGAGCAGGCGCGCCGCGCCACTGCTGTGGAAACGGTCCATACCCTCCCGGCCAAGCATTTCCTGCAGGAGGATCAAGCACCTGCGATCGCCGAGCGGATTGCCGCACTCGCCAGGCCCGAGCCACCAGCTCCCGCACAGCGATAGCAATCTCGCAGCGTCACTCGTGCGAGCGAGCGGCGCAGCAAGCGCTCCTGCTTCGCCCGGCGCAAGCGGGCGTGTGCCGATCCTCAGTCCCGAGCGTTACTGCTTTGTGCCCAATTGCGAGCGCATCCGCGTCAGCGGCGGCGCCACTCCCAGGGTGCTGCAAGGCCGCCCAGTTGGGCGCGAGGCGAACCCCCTGCTTTCGCCCCCGCGAGGGGTATTTGTGCCGAACCCGCCCGGAGACCCGGGAAGCGCGGACACCAGGTGCCCTCCTGTTATTGCAAGCGGTGGAGTGTCGCGTCGATGTCGGCGGTGAGGAGGTAGAGGTCGAGATGGTTGGGGTGGTCGGGGTCGAATGGGTGGAAGCCGAGTCGTTCCCACCCGGTGCGCGCTTTGTCGGTGAGCGCGGTGACGACAACGGCTCGGCATGCCGCCTTCTCGTTGAGGTCCAGGGCGGTGGCGAGCACGTGCGCGACCAGCGTCGTCCCGATCCCCAGGCGCGAGTATCGGTGGTCGACCGCGAGCCGGCCGAGCAGCAGCGCCGGGACAGGATCCGGGGCTCCTTTGACGAGCGTCTCGGGCGCGGCTGAGCGGTCGATGCCGGTCATCGCGATGCTCGCGTATGCCACCACGACGTTGTTGGCGTCGGCGATGACCCAGGTAGCGGCGGTGTCGCGGCGGCGGTTCTGGCCGGCGTAGCGGCGTAGCCATTCGTCGAGCACGGGCTCGCCGCTGTCGAATTGCTCGCGGTCGTGTCGGCGCGCATCGAGCAGCGTGGGGCGGCGCAGCTCAGTCAAGCCAGCTGAACTTGCGCTTGCGGCGCAGCGCCTTGGCGAGGCGGTCGTTGACCTGTGCGGGCCGTTCGAGTGCCTCGGTGAACGCGGCCGAGGCGTGAGCTGAGAGCCTGATGCTTGAGCGCTCCGCGAGGACCTCCTCGGCCTTGGATGCCGCGGCCTGGACCACGAACGCGGACATGTTCAGATGCGAGGCGGCCGCTGCTCGCTCGAGGAGGGCCTTCTCGGCCGGGTCGACGCGGATCTGCAGGCGTTCTTCCTTGGTCGTTGACATGTACTCACGATGGCAGTACAGCATGGGTTTGTCAAGCACCCAACCAAAGGGAGAGACTCATGCAATCTGCTACCACCGCGGTCGCCCGGCACGCAACAAGGGCGAGCGCTATCCAGCCGACCCGCCAACAGTCGAGGAGATCGTGGCGGTGATGCGCGCCGTCGCAGATAGCGCCGACGGGCAGCGGCTGCGCGCGCTGATCGTCCTGCTCTGGCGGGCCGGGCTACGGGTCGGCGAGGCGCTCGCTCTACAAGAGAGCGACCTCGACCCGGCCCGCGGCGCAATCCTCGTCCGCCGTGGCAAGGGCGGCAAGCGACGCGAGGTCGGCATGGACCGGTGGGCGTGGGGCCAGCTCGACCCATGGCTGCAGACGCGGCGAGAGCTGCCGGTCGGGGCGCTTCTGTGCGTGATCCACGGCCGGACCGCCGGCCGGCACTGGGAGCCCTCCGCAGCCCGCAAGCAGCTGCATCACGCCGCCGCCGCGGCAGGGTCCGGCGGCGGTTCGCCCCGCACCAGCTACGCCACGCCCATGCAGTCGAGATGGCACACGAGGGAGTCCCGCTCGTGGTCATCCAGCGACAGCTCGGACACGCCAACCTCGGGATCACCAGCATCTACCTCCAAGGCATCGACAGCGCCGAGATCATCGACACCGTCCACGGACGCCCATCACCGGTGATCTCCGCAACCGCTGGACTACAGATCACACGGTAAGGCGGCTCGAGCCAACGGGGCGGCCGGCACACGCCGGCCGCCCCGTCACACCCTCGGCTGGCGATTTGCGGGACTGGCGATGGGCCGGCGTGCGGACCTGCTTTCAGCTGCCCTCGGTGCTCACGTCGCCGGCGAATCGCACGTCGCCGTCCGAGGTTCCGGGCGCGCCGCTGGTGCTGGCCGAGCCGGCCAGCGACCCTGAGCGGCTGCGGTCGTGCGCCGGCGCGGCATGGGCACGGTGCGACGAGCGAACGACACGACCGCCCACTCCTCGCGCCGTGGATTGGTGCTCAGGCGGCGGCTCCCGCGGCTGCTTCGACGATGCGGGCCACGTAGTCGCCGGTGATCTGTCGGGTGGCGGCATTGACGCGGTTGAACGCGTTGATCACCGCGATCGCCACCACCAGGGCCGCTAGCTGGGGCTCGGTGTAGTGGCGCGCGGCTTCGTTCCAGACCTCGTCCGGCACCGGGTTGGGCCGGTCCGCCAGCCTCGTGGTGGCCTCGGTGAGCGCGAGCGCTGCACGCTCGGCGTCGCTGAAGTACGGCGCCTCGCGCCACGCGGCGACGAGGTGGATGCGCTCGCTGCTCTCGCCTATGTGCTCGAGCTCGCGCGTGTGGATGTCCACGCACACACTGCAGCCGTTGATCTGGCTCGCGCGTAGCGTCACCATCGCGAGCGTGGCCTCCGGGATCCCGGCGTGCTTCGTCGAGGCGCCTAGCTGCTGGAACGCGTCGAGCGCGCCGGGCACGGTGAGCGCAGGGTTCTGGATTCTCGCCTGGGTCATGATGTTCCTCCTTTAGTTGTGAGGGTGGGGTTGTGGATCGATGGGCGTGTCAGGGGGCGACCGGTGCGCGCGGACGAGCGACGCGAAGTCCCCGACCACCCCGAGGTGCGCGAGCTTCTCGGGGTTCACCACCGATCCGATGCTGCGGATCTCGCCGCCGGCGATCTCGAGCGACCACACGCCGATCAGCCGCTGCTGGCCGTCCAGGACCATCACTCCCGGACCACCGTTTACCTCGGTCGCCCGCAGCGTGAAATCGGGAAGCCGCGAGACCACCCGCATCCAGGTGAGCAGCATGCGGGCGACGCGGTTGCGACCGCGCAGCGACCGCGCCAGCGCCGGGACCTTCCCGCCGCCGTCGCCGGTCAGGACCACGTCGTGTGCCAGCAGGCCCTCGAGCCCGGCCAGATCCCCCTGCTCGGCGGCGGCGAGAAACCTCTGGGTGAGCTCCTCGCGCTGCTCCCGCGAGGTCTGGAACCGGGGGCGGCGCTCCTCGACGTGACGCCGGGCCCGGCTCGCCAGCTGACGGACGTTGTCCTCGCTCTTGCCGATGATCTCTGCGATCTCCGCATAGCCGTAGTCGAACACGTCGTGTAGGAGCAGCGCGGCTCGTTGCTCGGGAGACAGGCTCTCGAGCAGCACGAGCATGGCCACCGATAGCGAGTCGGCCATTTCGGCGTGCTGGGCAGGATCGTCGACGCCGTCGGTGAGGATCGGCTCGGGCAGCCACTCGCCGACGTACTGCTCACGCCGCGCGCGCGCCGAGCGCAGCTCGTTGATCGCGAGGCGCGTGGTGACGGTGGCGACGTAGGCCCGTGGGGAGGCGATCTGCTCGCCGTCCTCGATCGCCCGATGGACGCGCAGCAACGCCTCCTGGACGACGTCCTCGGCTTCGGAGACGCTGCCGAGCATCCGGTAGGCGATCGCGAACGACACCGGCCGCATCTGCTCGAGCTCGTGGTCTTCAACGGTCATGTCGGCTGTGCTCCAGTCTCATCATCCGCTTCGCGATCTGGCATACAACCCATAAGACAAGGCGACCCCCTCGTCTGTGACACCCCGCTCCCAGCGAGCAACCAGCTACTCGACGGCCGAACGCGCGCCGCCGTGATCAGGGCCCGCGCCGGTCAGAGCCGGCGATCGGTTTCGCTGCGCCGCTCGCTTCCCGACTACGAGCGCAATGGGGACGCGTCGTTCGTGGCGCTTGCCGACGCCGGACAACAGGCTCGCCACGATCCCGATCGGCCGCACGACCGAACCTGCTTTCGGGTCGGACCGGGCCGCCTGGCCCACCCCTCGCCCGCCCCGCTACGCGCGGCGAGCGGGTCTCTGTGCGCGTTCCACAACCGTGGGTGGCTCGGCGGTCCGGGCGTGCTGCTCGGTCCCGAGAGGAGCACTCCCGTTAGCACTCGTGCTTGCCCACCGAAGCACGCTTGGCCCTGGCGCGCGGCTAGGCTCGTCTGCATGAAGTCCAGTGCTGAGGTCGCTGCAACCGATCTGGCCGCTCCGCTTCTCAAGACGAAGCTGGAAGCCCCTGGCAGTCCCCGGCTGGTCGTCCGCGAGAACCTGGTCGCGGCACTGTCAGAGGGCCGGTCGCTCCCGCTCACGCTGGTCTACGGCCCCGCCGGGAGCGGGAAGACGATGCTCGTAGCGCAGTGGCGGGCGTCTGCACGGGACGAGCTGCCGGTGGCGTGGCTCTCGTTGGACGCTGGCGACAACGATCCCGCGAGGTTCTGGATCTATGTCGTCGAGGCCCTGCGCTCGGTGCTGCCGGAATTCGGCGAGGGCGCGCTCGCGATGCTGCGCGCGCCGGGTATCGCGATCGTCGATGACGCCCTTCTGGAGCTGATCAACGAGCTCGTCGACGTCGCGGGACAGTCGGCTCTGGTGCTGGACGACTATCACGCGATCGATGACGAGCGGATCCATGAGGGCATGGCGTCCCTGCTCGAACGTCTCCCCAACGCGCTTCGCATCGTGATCACGTCACGAGTGGAGCCCCCGCTTGGAATCGGGACCTTGCGCGCGCGGGGCCAGCTCAACGAGATCGACGCTGCCCAGCTGCGCTTCTCACGCTCCGAAGCCGAGTCCCTTCTCAACGACGTTCACGGCCTCGGGCTGCCTGGCGAGATGGTCGGGCGTCTGCATGAGCGAACGGAGGGCTGGGCAGCCGGCCTGTACCTGGCCGTGCTGTCGATGCGCGGGCGCGAGGACGTGAGCAGCTTCATCGAGTCGTTCGCGGGTAGTGACCGGCGGGTGGTTGACTATCTCGGTGCCGAGGTGCTCGCGGAGCAGCCTGATGAAGAGGTTGCTTTCCTGCTTGACACGGGCGTGCTCGACAGGCTGTCTGCGCCGTTGTGCGAGGCCGTCACAGGCGTCCGGGACGCCAGGATGATCCTCGACCGGATCGAGCGCTCGAACTACTTCTTGATTCCGCTCGATCCGAGTCATGACTGGTATCGGTATCACCATCTGTTCGGCGAGCTGCTCCGTCACGAGCTCGAGCGCAGACGGCCGGGGTCCGTGGCGGAGCTCCATCGCCGGGCCGGTCGCTGGTTCCTCGACGCCGGGCTCGTGCCCGAGGCAATCGGGCACCTGACAGCGGCCGGCGAACTCGATGAGGTATCCGAGCTGATCTCGACCCACTGGCTGCCGTTCACGAACGTGGGGCAGCGAGCAACGGTCGCGCGGTGGCTCGAGGCCCTACCCCGAGATCACATTCTCGGCGATGGCCGTTTGTGCCTCGCAAGAGCGAGGACGGCATCAGTCGTCGGGAGGCGAGACGAGATGCTCGAGTGGGTGGACCTCGCAGAGAGGGCGCCCAGGTACAACCCAACCGAAGACACATGGATCGCAGAGCAAGCGATCGTCCTGCGCTCGACGGCGTGGGAGCAGCTCGGCGACATGCGCAAGAGCAAGCAGCTGGCAGCTCGACTCGCGCCGCTCGACGGGAGCTCCTTCTGGCACCCGCTCGCGGCACGCAACCTGGGTGCGGCGGCACACTGGCTCGACGACAACGTCGCGGCTGTGAAGCTCTTCGACTCTGCGCTCGCGCTCAACCGCGACCGGATCGCGATGGTCTCGCTGTTCGCGCTCGGTCAACTCGCCCTGATCGCGGCGGACGGCGGCGACTGGCGCGCATGTGCCGTCTACATCGAAGCCGGCTTCGACCTGGTCCGGACACATGGACTCGAGGAGTACTGGCAGTGCAGCTTGGCCCACGTCGCCCGTGGGCGACTGCTGCACCACGATAGGCGTCTCAGCGACGCCCGCTCGGAGCTCGAGAGAGCCGCCGCGCTCGCCCGGCGCGGCGAGGGGGTGGTCGAGCTTGCCTATGTTCTTGTCACGCTCGGCGAGCTGCTCCGGGAGCTCGGCGATCGTCGCGGCGGGCGGGAGCTTGTGCTCGAGGCGCGTGAGCTGCTTTCGAGCGCTCCCGAACCCGGCACGCTCGTGCCGCGATTGGTCGCACAGGCGGAAGGCCGGCTCCGGCTGGTACTGCATGCGTCGGGTGCGCGCTCGGTGGTAACCGACGAGCTCACCCCGCGGGAGCAGGCGGTGCTGCTTCTCCTTCCCACCGGCCTCTCGGCCAGGGAGATCGGAAGTGAGCTTGGCATTTCGCGCGACACCATCAAGACGCACACCAAGAGCCTCTACCGGAAGCTGGGTGCGTCAAGCAGGCGCGACGCCGTCGGCCGTGCGCGAGAGCTGGAACTGCTCTAACCGCGTGCCGCTCCTCACCCCTGGGGTGAGTTCAGTCGGGGTGATGACAGCTCACCCTGGTCGTCCGCAGTCTCGTGATCAAGCGTCAAGCGACCCACGAAGGAGCTGAACTCATGACTACGACCAATATCGATCCCGCGCTTGAGCGCAACCGCACGTTCGCGGCCGCGGGCGACCACGACGGCGCCGTCGTCTTTCCCAACCTGCGCCTGTTCGTGATCACGTGCCTCGATCCCCGCGTCGACCCCGCTCACTTTCTCGGCCTCGGCCTCGGCGACGCGATGGTCGTCCGCAACCTGGGCGGACGGGTCACCCGGGAGGTGATCAACGACGTCGCCTTGATCGGCCAGATCGCCGAGAGCATGGTGCTTGACGGCCCGCTGTTCGAGGTCGCCGTGATCCACCACACCGAGTGCGGGAGCGGCTTGCTCGCGGGCGACAAGTTCCGGCGTCGCTACGCCGAGCGGATCGGCGTCGAAGAGTCGACCCTGCGCGAGCACGCCGTCCTCGACCCTGCGGTGACCGTCACGCGGGACGTCGAGCGCCTTCGCTCCGCACCTGCGATCTCTCCGCGCGTCACCGCGTCCGGGCATGTCTACGACGTGGTGACTGGCTTGGTGGAGACGGTGCTCCCTGCCGGTCGCAGGTCGAGCGAGCGTCGCCTCGCCGGGCAGAACGCGGGGGCATAGGCCATGTTCGGGAAACTCGCGAAATTCACACACGCCAATGGCCGCCGCGTGCTGTTCGTCGCCGTAATCGGTACGGCGGTCGCCGGCATGTTCGGGATCGGCGTTGCGAAGCGGCTGAGCCCGTACGGCGCCAACGACCCGTCGACGCAGTCGGTCCAGGCGATGAATCGCTACCAAGCCGCCGCCGGGCGCCAGATCGACCCGGGGGTCATCGCGCTCGTGAACACTGGCAACGTCCACAGCGCGACCGCCGAGCGCCGCGTCCGGGAGGTCGAGACGCAGCTGCACTCCAGTCGCGACGTCGCCGCCGTGTCGAGCTACTACGACAGCCACGACCCGGCAGTGGTCTCGCGTGACGGGCGCTCGACGTACGTCGTCGCCTACTTCCAGCCCAAGTCGGACTCGAGGCTCAAGGACGATGCGTCGCAGCTGGAGAGCCAGTTCGCCGGACAGCACGACGTACGACTCGGTGGGGAACAGATCGCAAGCGCTCAGGCAAATACCCAAGTGGGTCGGGACCTTGCGCGCGCGGAGCTGCTCGCGTTCCCACTCATCTTCCTGCTGTCACTCGTCTTCTTCCGCTCGCTGGTGGCGTCGCTCCTTCCGCCACTGCTCGGCGGCCTCGCGATCCTGGCCACGTTCTTCGCCCTGCGTGTCGTCTCGAGCTTCACCGACCTCTCGGTGTTCGCGCTCAACATGACCACAGGCCTCGGGCTCGGCCTCGCGATCGACTACAGCTTGTTCATGGTCTCTCGCTACCGCGAGGAGTCGGTTATCCGGGGCTTCGGCGTAGACGCGCTGCGCCGCACGCTCGAGACATCGGGCCGGACGATCGTCTTCAGTTCGCTGACGGTCGCCGCGGCGATGATCTCGCTCACGATCTTCCCGCAGCGGTTCCTCTACTCGATGGGGATCGCGGGCGCGCTTGTCGCTCTGATCGCGGCGTCGCTCGCGCTGTCCGTGCTGCCGGCGCTGCTGGCCGTGCTCGGCCCGCGTGTCAACGCGCTTGCCCCCGGATGGCTCCAGCGTGCCGCGGAGCGCGACGCGCGACCCGCCGAATCGGGCTTGTGGTACCGGCTGTCGCGGTTCGTGATGCTGCGCCCCGGCAGGATCGCAACGGTCAGCGCCGTGGCGCTGATCGCGCTCGGAATCCCCTTCTTCGCATCGATCAAGTTCCTTCCCGTCAACGCAAGCGTGCTGCCCACGACCGCGAGTGCGCGCCAGGTCGATGAAGCGCTTCGGACCGAGTTCCCGCCCGGGCGCACCTCACCGCTCGAGGTCGTTGCCGGTGCTCCAGCTGGATCGCCGCAGCTAAGCGCCTTCGCCCGACGGGTTCGCGCGCTGCCGGGCGTCTCCGCGGTCGCCCCCGCGCAGCCCGCCGGCGCCGACCTCTCGCTGCTCGACGTTGCCCCGTCGGCGTCAACCTACAGCGCGGCCGCTCAGCGCCTCGTCCACCTGGTGCGCGGCCTGCGAGCGCCGTTCTACGTCGGCGTCTCGGGCCAGACAGCGGCCTTCATCGATCTCGAGTCCAGCCTCGAAAATCATCTCCCGCTCGTGCTCGCGGTGCTGATCGCCTCGACTCTGATCGCCCTGTTCCTGATGACCGGGTCGGTCGTGCTGCCCGTCAAGGCGGTGCTGATGAACGTGCTCGGCCTGAGCGCCGTGTTCGGCATCCTCGTTCTGATCTTCCAGCACGGCAGCCTGGAAGGGCTTCTGTCCTACCGCTCCAACGGCGCCCTCGACGCCACCCAGCCGATCCTGCTCTTTGCGATCGGCTTCGGCCTGGCCACCGACTACGGCGTGTTCCTGCTCTCACGGATCAAGGAGGCGCGCGATGCCGGCCTCGCCAACAGCGAGGCTGTCGCGACCGGCCTTGAGCGAACTGGGCGCATTGTGACCGCCGCGGCGCTGCTGTTCGCAGTGGCGATCGGCGCGTTCACGACTTCGAAGCTGGTGTTCATCAAGGAGCTCGGCCTCGGGACGGCGCTCGCGGTACTGATCGACGCATTCGTCATCCGCGCTCTGCTCGTCCCTTCGCTCATGGAGTTGCTCGGGGAGTGGAACTGGTGGGCGCCGGCGCCGCTGCGGCGGCTGCGGGCTCGCACCTCGGGTGATCGTGGTCCGGGTCAGACTCAGCCTGCCGTCGAGATCGCGGACTGAGCTCATTGGACGTGGGAACTCGCCGATGAGCTCTCGGTCATGGTGTAACTCGTGAGCTCATCGGCGAGCTGCCCCAGCACCGAGCCGCTGTATGGCAAGTAGCTCAAGTGATCCTTGAACGCGGCAGAGCCACCACGGTCATTCCGCTCACGCGGAAGGCGGGGACACGTACGGGATCACCTCCTCAGCGTCCGGGACGATCTCAAGGATGGTGCGGCAAAGTGCCTGAAGCGTGATGCCCTTTGGCTCATCGAGACGCCGCAGGTACTCCTCAACCGGCAGACACTGGCCTGCAGTCTACGAATGGCGGCGTCAGATCGACCGAACTCTCTCCCGGAGTCCTTCTTCGCTGCCAGCACAAGTATCTTCCCATCCACCGAGCCGCACCCGCTAAGCGCGGACACGAGGCAGCGGGCCGCGTTGGTGAGGGCGACCCGCTGATGCTCGATGTGTCTATCTGCCGATGAGACCAGCCGAAGCTGAGATCACGGGTGCCGGCCGAGAGTGGACGGTGTCGATGATCTCTGGGCTGTCGATGCCTTGCAGGTAGATCGAGGTGATCCCGAGGTTGGTATGGCCGAGCTGCCGTTGGATGATGAGCAGCGGAACGCCCTCGTGGGCCATCTCGACTGCGTGCGCGTGCCGAAGTTGGTGCGGGGCGAACCGGCGGCGCACACCTGCGAGCGTTGCGGTTCGTCGGAGTTGCTTCCGAGCGGCCGAGGGCTCCCAGTGCCGTCCGGCTGTGCCGCCGTGGATGGCGCATAGCAGAGCTCCGACAGGAAGCCTCGCACGAATCTCCAGCCACGGCTGTAGTTGGTCCCAAGCCCAGTGATCCATTCCGACCTCGCGGCGCCTGCCGCCCTTGCCGCGGCGGACGAGGACAGCGCCTCGGGACCGGTCGAGGTCGGTCTCGGCGAGGTCAAGCGCCTCGCCGATCCGAAGACCGGCGCGCCACAGGACCACGATCAGCGCGCGTAGGCGAGCACCGTCAGGCCCCTCGCCAGGCGCGCGCATGACCGCGACGATCTCCTCGATCGTCGGCGGATCAGCCGAATAGCGAAGTCCCTTGTTCCTCGGAGTTCGCCCGGGTGGTGGCCGGGCATCGTGGCCGGCGAGCGGCGATGACCAGCAGCATCCGGCAACACAGATTCCATGTCCTCTCCTCCTTGGGTTGTTTGATCGGAGCTGCCGATCGTCGCGCCATTGGCGCGTCCAACATCCGGAGCAGGAACAACCGACGTCTTTTCGTATTACAATAAGCGTGTGGAGATTCACAGTTCGGCGCGCAAGCACGGCGTCGCCGACCAGGACATCGTCCACGCACTTGACCATGCGCTCGCGCTCGAAGACGCTGGAGAAGACCCCGACCGGTGGCTGCTCATCGGCCCGGACACCGCGGGCAACCTCCTTGAGACGGTCGTCTTGATCACGGTCGAGGGCACACAGATCGTGATCCACGCGATGCCGATGCGCGACAAGTACGCAAGGCTGCTCGAACCATGACCGAGCGACCCGTCCACGGTCATACGAAGTCTGGACGTCCGATCACAGATCGGGACATCGAAGGCCTCGCCGCAGAAGCGGAGGCCGGCTACGCCACAGACGCGCTGATCTCTAGGCGCAACAAGCGCGGACGGCCCGCGATCGGCAACGCACCAGCCAGCGTCGAGTCAGTCCGGCTCGACCCCGAACTCCGCCGCCAGCTACTCGAGCGGGCCGAGGCCGAGGGAACCACCACTTCTGAGCTGATCCGCGAAGCCCTCCGCCGCTACCTCCGAGCAGCGTAAACAGCCGCACCCTCGGCTGGCGAGTTGCAGGGCGCCGTCCGGTCCAGAGCCGGGCCCTGCCTTCGTGTTGTCGCGCTATTCGTGCGCGCACCGTGCGTATGCATGTAAGAGCCAGAGCGCGATGACGCTCTCGTGCGCGGGTGAAGGCAGCCCAGTCCGATGGATGCCGCCAAACTGTCGCTCGGCAGCTTCCGCGGCGGCCCGACGTTCCCGGCGCTATTCCTCGCCGCAGCCGGCGGGATCATGGCCTCGCGCCTACCGGGATTCAGCTTGACCTCCGCGGTCGCCGTGGGGATGGGCGCCGCGATCGTCGCGATCCTACGGCTGCAGTTCGCGGCGGTCGTGCTCGCCACCCTGCTCGCCGCCAACTCGGGAATCGGGGACGAGCCGCTCATCATCGTCGGCGTCGTCGTCTCCTACCTTGTCACCCTGCTGGTCTCCGCCTCGGCGCCTGACCCCCACCCGGCGGGGGATGGCGCGGTCACGGCACAGACGCCGACTCCGAAGGTCGCCGTCGCTGCGCCGAACGGCGCACGCCACGGACGCTGATCAGAACCGTGCAACGCGGTGCACGTAGAAGAGATGCCACGCGCGTTCATCGACTTGGACGGAGCGGCGCCGGGAGCCCGCGCTCTGGACCTCGGACACGCGATCTGGCGGTGGCCATCATCTCCGAGACGGACGAGCTTCCGGTCGAGGGCAGGTAGCGCCGAGTGCGGGCTGTGATGTGCCGTACCTATGGTGATATTGGCGCAGCGACACTTCTGGACGCGGTCGTTGCCAACCAAGACCGGGTGATCGATGCCGTCGAGCACCGCGGCGACTCGGCGTCGAGCACAAGCGCGAGAGGGAGTGGTTTGCGGCGCATCGAAAGGCGTTCGCCCGCGGACTGTCGCGTTAGCAGCCGGGGGGCTTCTCCGCTCGCTATAGGGTCCGCGCTCCTCCGTGACGATCCAGATCATCCTCCTGGCGCTGGCGAGCGCCGTACGGCCGACGAGTCTCGTGGCGCTTTACGCGCTGGTCCGCGAGCACCCACCCACCGGCTTGATGGTCGCGTACGTAGCCGCAGGGCTCGCCTTTACGGTCACAGTGGGGGTGGCCGTGATCTTCGTGTGCAGCGGAATTGAACTTCACGCGGGCACAGCCCGGACGAAGGCGATCGCCGAGATTCTGGCCGGCGTCCTGGCACTGAGTTTGGGTATCGCGGTGCTCACCGGGCGCGTCCGCGTGGTGGCTGTCAGCAAGGGTCGCCCGAGGGGTGATCGGGGAGAGCGTCTTCAGCACCGCAAGATCACGACCCGCACGGCGGCGCTCGCGGGCCCTGCAACGCACGTTCCCGGGCTCCTCTACGTTGTGGCCCTCGATCTGATCGTCTCCGACGAACCGAATGTTCCCGGTGGGCTGCTCGAGATCGGCATCTACAACGCGATCTGGTTTGCCCTGCCGATCGTCGTCCTAGCGATCTGCATTGTGAACCCGTCGGCAGCGCGCAGCCTTGTGTACAAGATTGAGGAATGGGCCGGCGCCCACGCACGGGCCATCGTCCTGCTTGTCTCCTTCGGCGTGGGCGGCTGGCTCCTGGTAGCGGGAGCATCGACCATCTAGGGGCTCACCCGCCCGAACTCGCCAGCACCGAGGCGCCCTCCTCCTGCACCCGCCCGGCTGCACGCGAGGTCGCCTGGCGGCAAACCTCCGCGGCGCCGCTCTGGCATGGACGCGAGCACGTCGGCGAAATCGCACCCAGGAGGTCGCCGGCTGGAGTTCGGCTAGCTCCATCGTTAGGCTCCGTGCAACACGTGTCCGGTTTGCGCCAGGCACCGTATGGCGAGATGACCCGGCGCGTCATTCTGGTCATGCACGAGCGCTTCACGGGACCCGACCACGATAGGGCTGGCATGGAAGTCCATGAACCCCAAGGCCGGCGACCGAGAACACCCGTCCCGAGTCGGGTTGCCGCGCGCGGGCGTCCTCATTCAGCCCCGCCCTCGCGCTGGTCACGAACAGGGTCGCGAGGTCGGGTCCGCCGAAGGCGCAGGACGTCGGTCGCTCGACCGGGACTGGCAAATTGGCGAGAAGCGACCCGTCGGGCGCGTATCGACTGACGGCGCCCCCTCCCCACCATGCGACCCAGATCCCGCCGTCGGCGTCCACGGTGAGCCCGTCGGGCACGACGCCCGGCTGGTCGCTTTGAATGAGCGTGCGACGTTCATCGATCTCGCCGGTGGGACCGTCGAAGCGAAACGCCTCGACACGACCCGTGCCGCTGTCGTTCAAGTACATCGTCTCGCCGTCGGGGCTCCAGCCGATGCCGTTGGCGATCGTGAGACCGGTGAGCACGGTCGTGTAGCTGCCGTCCAGCTCGAGGCGGTGGAGCGTGCCCGCCCCGGGCGACTCGTCGTAGGCCATCGTCCCCGCCCAGAAACGCCCCTGCGGGTCGCACGCCCCGTCATTCATTCGGACATCGGTCCGGCCGGCCTCCGGCTGCGCGAGCTCCCGCACCGTGCCGTCCTCGTCGACGAAGAGAAAGCCCGCGCCTGCAGCGAGCACGTATCCGCCGCTCACGGCCGGCGCGACAGCACCGACGTGCCGGTCGATCGCGATCGTCGCCACCCGCTCGAGGCTGCCGTCGGCCGCCAGGGTGCCGCGGTGCAACTGGCGCCCGAGGATGTCGACCCACAGCAGCTCCTGGCGCTCATCGTGCCATCGCGGGCCCTCGCTCAGCAGTCCCGGCGTCGCCGAGAGTGCGAGGATCTGAGGCTCGCTCATGTCGCGAGATCGACGACGACCTTGATGTCCTCGGCCTGGCGCTCGAGCGCGTCCGTCCAGCGATCAAACGGGATTCGGCGTGTGATCATCCCGCGCAACCATGTCGGATCGGCGGTCGCGAGCGCATCGACGGCCTGCTCCCAGTGGCGCCGGCCGGCGTTTACGGTGCCGAACAGCAGCTGGTTGTGCAGCACCATCGCGCGATTCATCGCGGTCGCATCGAGGTCGAGCTGCGGGTCGACGTTCATGATCCCCGTCAGGCACATGATCCCCCCGCTGACCGCCCGCTGCGCCGCCGAGCGTGCGACCGCGCCGAGGCCGGTGCACTCGATCACGACTTCCACCCCGGCGTCGAGATCGGCGGCGTCGCCGGAGTGATAGTGCGCGCCGAGGGCCTCGACGAGATCGCGCTTTGGGCCGGCGCTCGGCAGGTCGACGACGTGCACCTCGTAGCCGCGCTGAACGCCCAGCAGGCACGCCATCAGCCCGATCGGGCCGGCGCCCGTGATCAGCGCGCGTCTATGCTGGAAGAACGCGCGCTGCGAGATCCGGTCGACCTGCTCCCAGGCCTTGGCCAACACCGACGCCGGCTCCAGCAGAACGCCGAGCTCACCGAGCTGGGCGGGGAGCGCCACGGCGAACTCGGGCTCCAGGCGCCAGCGCTCGCTCCCGTATCCGTGGCGCCGGACGATCCCGCGCTCAGCGAACTGGTCGTTGCGGCACATGTCCCATTCCCCGGCGGCGCACGCGGGGCAGGGCACCGGATCCGGGCGACGGACGATCCCGACAACGAGATCACCCCGCTCGAACCCCGATCCCGACGGGGCCTCGAGCACCTCACCGAGACCCTCGTGGCCGATGATCAACTTCGTCTCGCCGGGCGGCGGCTCGCCGTACTGACCCTGGGCGATCTCGCGGTCGGTGCCGCACACGCCGACCAGAAGCCCGCGCACCAACAGCGCACCGTCCGCCTCGGGTGGATCGGGCACCTCCTCGACACCGGCGGTTCCCCGCTGTCCTGGCACCGCCGTCATCGCGAGCATCGCGTGAGTCTCCCACACCGCTCCGGGCGGTACGCACCGGGCTCAGCACCAATTGCGCCGCCCCTGCCGCATAATTGCGGCGGTGGCCGCCGCGAGCAAGGACAGCCTCGATGTCCTCGTCATCGGCGGGGGGCCGGCCGGCGTGATCGCCGCGCTGCGCGCGGCGCGGCTCGGAGCCCGAACGGCGCTCGTCACACGTGATGCGCTCGGCGGAATGGCGGCACACGACGGGCCGGTACCGGTCCGGACGCTCGCTCACGCGGCTCGGCTGATGCGGGAGGCCAGAGCGCTCTCGCGCTATGGGATCAGCGCCGGTGAGCCCACGCTCGACTACGCGCGGCTGCTTGATCGCGTACGCGAGGTGACCGCGGACGTAGGCGCTCACTCGCTGCTGCGCAAAGAGCTCGAAGAATCCGGCGTAGCCATCCATGAGCGCGCCGGTGACGCCCGATTCATCGACCCGCACGTGATCGAGAGCGAGCATGCACCGCCACTGCGCTCGGAGAAGGTCATCATCTGCACCGGTGGCGAATCACGCCGACTCGACGTCCCCGGCTTCGACCTGACGAGCACCCACAGCGACGCTTGGGAGCTCTCCTCGACTCCGCCCTCGATGCTCGTGATCGGCGCGGGCGCGACGGGAGTGCAGGTCGCGTCGGTCTTCAACGCGTTCGGGTCACGAGTGACTCTGTTCGACGCTGCGCCACGGATCCTGGTGAGCGAGGACGAGGAGGTCTCCGCGGCGATCAGCGCTGGCCTCGAGACGTCCGGGATCCGGGTCCTCGTCGATGCCGGAGTGATCGAGCGCTTCGAGCCCTGCCCAACCGGCGTCCGGTTGACCTACAAAGCGCAGCAGCTCATCGAAGCGACGATCGCGGTGGTCGCGGTCGGCTGGGTCGCAAACACCGCCGGGCTCGACCTCCCCGCCGCCGGCGTGGAGATCGGGCAGCGCGGCTACGTGCGGGTGGACTCCGAGCTTCGCACGAGCGCACCGCATATCTTCGCCGCCGGCGACATCACCGGGCACCTGATGGTCGTCCACGAGGCGGTGCGTGAGGGCTACCTGGCGGCGTCCAACGCCGTGCTCGGCAGCGCCACCGCGCTGGCCGCCGAGATCAGCCCAATCGGGAGCTTCACCGACCCCGAGTACGCGTCCGTCGGGCTCACCGAGGCCGCGGCCCGGGCGACGGGTGAGGTGATCGTGGCCACCGAGCGCTTCGACTCGCTGCCGCGACCGATAATCGACGGCCGGCCCGTCGGCTTTTGCAAGGTGATCGTCGACCGACGGCTCCATACGATCCTCGGCTGCCACATCGTCGGAGAGCGCGCGGTCGAGCTCGCACAGCTCGCGGCGATTGCGATGGCCTCCGGGATGAAGGTGCAGCAGCTCGCCCTCGTGCCATTCTCATTCCCGACGTACGCCAACGCGATGGGGCGCGCGGCGGTCAGAGCGGCCCGCGAGCTCAACCTGCCTGTCACGTGGGCCGACGACGACCTTCCGCCGTAGGACGGAGATTGACATCGAGTTCCCTGCTATCTCACCGCGGCCGCTCTGTTAGACCCTATGGAGGGTGTCGTCCGCCGCGGTTGGTGGGCATGGTCGGTCCCCCGACGCGGTCGGGGGTTTCATAGCCGCGCGGATACGAGCCGCGTGGCGCCCACAATCGCATAGGAGGAGCCGACCATGCCTGTGAAGGCTATGAGCCTTGTCGGTCTCGATGTGCACGCGCGGCAAACGCACGCGGCGGTGCTCGTCCCGGATACCGGCGAGTTGTCTGTCAGCAGGCTGCGGATGGAGCCGGTCGAGGTGGTGGGGTTCCTGGAGGGCCTGGGGGCCGGGGTGCGCGCTGTCTATGAGGCCGGCCCGACGGGGTTTGGGCTCGCCAGGGTGGCCCGTGATCACGGCCTCGATGTGCCGGTGGTGGCACCCGGGCTGATCGCGAAGGGCTCGGGTGACCGGGTCAAGACCGACCGGCGTGACGCGATCCGCCTGGCCAGGCTGTTCGCGGCCGGCGAGCTGAGCTTCGCGTTCGTGCCGAGCGTCGAGGATGAACATTCCCGTGATCTGGTACGCGCGATCGAGGATGTCCGCGGGGATCTGATGCGTGCCCGCCATCGCCTGGGTAAGTTCCTTCTGCGGCGAGGGGAACGCTATCCAGGGCCTGGTGGGAGCTGGAGCGCCAAGCACCTGGGGTGGCTACGCGCGTTGCGCTTCGATGACGCCTGCTCACAGACGACCTTCGTCGATTACCTCGCCTCGGTCGAGCTGTTGATGGGCCGCCGCACGGGGCTGCTCAGCGCACCGGGTCATAGCACGGGCGGCGAGCCGCTCATCGACTTGGCGCGCATCCGCAACCCGGTGCTGCGCGGCGAGCGGGACCGGCGATCGTGACCGGGCCCATGCTGCTCGCGGGCCTTGGGGTCGGGTCGCTGGCCTCGCAGCTCGGGAGCGTCACCAAGGCTGGCAAATCGGTGGAACAGAGCTGCTACTCGGTTGGCTCGGGCGCCATCACCGACACCGAGGACGTCAAAGACTGTGAAGTGGGCTGGTCATTGGGCTGACAGGCTGCGCGCCGCCAAGAGCAGAAGCCCGATTCCAGCCACAGGTAAACGGCATTGCGGCTAGGCGCAGTAGGACTTGGCGAGCTCGACCAGCAGCCGCACGCCGTAGCCGGAGGCGCCCTTGCCCACGTAGGCGCGGTCGAGCTCCCACGCCGAGCCAGCGATATCGAGATGCGCCCACGGAACCTCGCCGACGAAGTTCGACAGGAACGCCCCGCCGACGATCGTGCCTGCCTTACGCGCTTCGGGCGCGTTGTCCAGGTCGCCGTATCTGCCCTTGATCAGCTCGCTGTACTCCTCGTGCAAGGGCAGGCGCCACACCATCTCGCCGGTGCGCTCGCCGGCGGCGAACAGGCGCCCGACGAGCTCCTCGTCGTTGCTCATCAGCCCCGCGTAGGTCGATCCGAGCGCGACAATCACCGCTCCCGTGAGCGTCGCCAGATCGACGATCCGCTCGGCGCCCAGGGCGACGGCGTGACAGAGGCAGTCGGCCAGTACGAGCCGGCCCTCGGCGTCGGTGTTGTTGATCTCGATCGTCTTGCCGTTGGCGGCCGTCACGATGTCGCCAGGCTTGACCGCCCGTCCGCTCGGCAGGTTCTCGGTGGCGCCCACGACCGCCACGAGCTTCACCGGCAGTTGCAGGCGCGCGATCGCCGACGCCGCCTCGATCACCGCGGCGCCGCCAGACATATCGAACTTCATCTCGGCCATCTTCGCCCCGGGCTTCAGCGAGATCCCGCCGCTGTCGAACGTGACTGCCTTGCCAACGAAGCCGAGCGTGGGCGCGCCCGGTGCGGAGGCGGATGACGTTCGGGTGGGTGGGCCCTCATACGTGATCGTGATCAGCGCCGGCTCCTCCTCGGATCCCTGGGCGACGGCCGCGAAGGCGCCCATGCCGCGGGCGAGGATCCCCTCGCGTCCCTGCACATCGACCGATAGGCTCTCGATCTCCTCGCCGAGCGTCCGCGCGTACTCGGCGAGCGCGGACGGGGTGAGGTCGTTGCCCGGGCGGTTCTGTAGGTCGCGGGCCCGGTTGACCGCCTCGCCGACGAGCGTTGCCTCGGCGATCGCCGCTCCCAATCCGCTGGCTCCCGCGACGGTCAGGCGCTGCAGATGCCTCGGCGGCTCGTCCGCCGCCGGATCCCCGCCGTCGGCGTTGCTCGACTTGTGGCGCTCGAACCTGTAGTCGCCGAGGATCGTTCCCTGCACGATCGCCGCCGCGATCGCCTGCTCGCCGTCGGAGGGCGTCTGCCAGCACAGCGCGCGCGTGGAGATCTCACGGGCGCGCTCGCCGGCCGTCGCAGCGACGACGCGGGCACGCTCCGGCGTGAAGTCCGCGCGTGCTCCCAGGCCCACCAACAGCCAGCGACGGCCGTCGGCGTGGGCAAGCGCCAGCGACTTGAACGACCGACGGGCCTCGCGCGAGGCGAGCAGCTCGCCGAGCGCGGCCGGCGAGTCGGCAGCAGGCTCCTCACCCTCGAACACGCCGATCGCGATGGTGTCGGCGTCGCTGCTTCTCGCGTGCGCGTCGATGGCGGTTACCTGCATCGGCCGCGCACGATATCCAGCTTTCGCCCGATCCGCCTCCAGGAATCGCAGGGCGGTCCACTACCATTCTCGCTCTCAGCGTCCCAACCCAGCGACCCACAGGAGAAGACCCCACCTCCATGCCCAAGACCGTGATCCTCTCCAGCGCGCGCACCCCCATCGGCAAGATGGGCGGCGGCCTATCGTCACTCGACGCCACCGAGCTCGGCGGCGTCGCGATCAGCGCCGCGCTCGAGCGTGCGGGCGTCGAGCCCGAGCAGGTCGAACACGTCGTCATGGGCCAGGTGCTCCAGGCCGGCCAGGGCCAGATCCCCTCGCGCCAGGCACAGATCAAGGGCGGCATCCCCAAGGAGGTCTCTTCAGAGACGATCAACAAGGTCTGCGCGTCGGGTCTGCGCGCGTCGGTGCTACTCGACCAGGCGATCCGCGCGGGCGACCTGCAGGTCGGCGTCGGCGGCGGCATGGAGTCGATGTCCAAGGCTCCCTATCTGCTGCCCCAGGCGCGCTTCGGCTACCGCATGGGCGACGCCAAGATGCTCGACGCGATGGTCCACGACGGCCTCACGAACCCGTTCTCGGGCAAGCAGATGTTTGTCGAGGCCACCGAGGTCGGCGACGAGCTCGAAGATGACGCGCGCCGACATGGACCGCTGGGCGCTGCGCTCGCACGAGCTGGCCCTGAAGGCCACCGACGAGGGGCGCTTGGCCGAGGAGATCGTGCCCGTGACGGTCAACTCCCGCAAGCAGAGCACGGTCGTCGAGGTCGACGAGGGCCCGCGCCGGGACACCTCGCTGGAGAAGCTCGCGGCGCTGCCCGGCCTCGTCGGAAAGGACAGCTCGCACACGGCCGGCAACTCGCCCGGCGTCAACGACGCCGCCGGCGCGCTCGTGCTCTCCTCGGAGGAGTGGGCGCTCGCCAACGGCAAGGAGGCGCTCGCCGAGATCGTCGCGCACGCCCAGAGCGCCAACGACTTCGCCTACCTGGCAACCACGCCAGCCACCGCTGCCAAGAAGGCGCTCGAGAAGGCAGGGCTGCAGCCGAGCGACATCGACGTGTGGGAGATCAACGAGGCCTTCGCGTCGGTCACGCTGAACTCGATCCGCATGCTCGGCATCGACGAGGACAGGGTCAACGTCAACGGCGGCGCGGTCGCCCTCGGGCATCCGATCGGCGCTTCGGGGGCGCGCATCCTCGGCAGCCTCGTGCTCGAGCTGCGCAGACGCGGCGGTGGGCTCGGCTGCGCCGCGATCTGCTCGGGCGGAGGTCAAGGCGACGCGGTGATCCTCAAGGTCTAGTGGACGAGCGCGGAAACGGCGCCGGCGGATCGCCGAACGGTCAGGCGCGCGGCGCCGCGTTCTTTGACCTCGACAAGACCCTGATGGCGGGTTCGTCGGGCGTCTTCTTCGCGCGGGCCGCTTACGAGACCGGGATGATCTCGCGCGGGCGCTTGGTGCGAGATGTGTACGAGAACCTCCGCTTCCGCCTGCGCGGGTCAACCGATGACCGCGCCGACGACGTGCGCAGGCGGGTCGGCGAGATGATCGCCGGCGTGCGCGTGCGCGATCTGCAGCGCCTGACGCCGCGCGTGCTCTCGGGCGTGCTCCCGCGCCTGTACCCGCAGATGCTCGAGCGTGCGTACGCCCACCAGGACGCGGGCGTCCCCGTCTACATCCTCACCGCTGCCTCGCAGGAGATGGCGGATCTGCTGGCGCGCGTGCTCGCGTTCGACGGTGGCCTCGGATCGCGCTCGGAGGTCGTGGACGGCCGTTACACGGGCCGGCCGGCCGGCCCCTTCAACTACCGCGAGGGCAAGGTCCTGTCGATGCGTGAGGTGGCCGAGCGTGACTGCATCGACCTGGGCGCGTCCTACGCCTACTCGGACTCGGAGTCGGATCTGCCGATGCTGCGCGCCGTGCGCTACGCCGTCGTCGTCAACCCCGACGCGATGCTCAGGCGGATCGCGCTCGAGGAGGGCTGGGAGGTGATCGAGCTGGATCGTCTCGGCCGGCGGCTCAAGGTGCTCGCCGCCCTGGGAGCCGGGACCGCCCTGGCGTCGCTCGGGCGGGCGATGTTGGAGCGGGGAGGGTCTGGGCACCCGGGCCCCATAGAATCCGGCGCGTCCCGCCGCCTGCTCCGTCCGGCGCGCGCTCGCGAGCGGCGCCGTGAGCGTGGGCGCAGCGCCCGCTAGAACAGAAAGCCGCAACGTCGAACAGAGCGTTCCCCGCCGATGCCTCCCGCCGCCCAAGCCAACCACAGCAAGATCCGTGTCGTCGTCGCCAAGCCCGGCTTGGACGGCCACGATCGCGGCGCCAAGATCATCGCGCGCGCGCTCCGCGACGCGGGCATGGAGGTCATCTATACGGGCCTGCACCAGACACCCGAGCAGATCGTGGAGACGGTGATCCAGGAGGACGCGGACGCGGTCGGCCTGTCGATCCTCTCCGGGGCTCACATGACGCTCGTGCCTCGCATCGTCGAGCTGCTCCACGAGCAGGGGGTCGATGACGTGCTGATCACGGTCGGTGGCACGATCCCGGCGGAGGACATCCCCGAGTTGAAGAGCCTCGGCGTCGCCGAGGTGTTCACGCCGGGAGCTCCCACCCAGGCGATCGTGGATTTCATCCGTAGCGCCGTCGCTGACCGCGGCTGATTGACTCGTCAGTCAACCGCTCAACCAGCTAGGATCGCAGTCAACAGAACTCAAGGAGTTGCCTGAATGAAGATATGCGTCCTGGTGAAGGAGGTCCCGGACGCCGCCGTCGAGAAGAGGATCGACCCCTCGACGGGGCGCATGGACCGTAGCGGGGAGAAGAACCTCAACCCCTACGACACGCACGCCATCGAGGCTGCGATGCAGATCAAGGAGGGCGGTGCCGTCCCGGTCGAGGAGATCGTCGCCGTGACGATGGGCCCCGACAGCGCGGTGCGCGCGCTGCACAAGGCGGTCTCGCTCGGAGCCGACCGCTCGGTCCACCTCAGCGATCCGGCGGTGGCGGGCTCCGATGTGGCGGCGACCGGCTACGCGCTCGCCAAGACGCTGCAGCGCGAGAGCCCGGACCTCGTGCTGCTGGGCCAACAGTCCGACGACGGCGAGTGCTACACGATCGGCGCCGTCGTGGCCGAGCACCTGGGCATGCCGTCGCTGACACAGGTGATCAAGATGGACGTCGACCCAGACACCCTGCGCTGCGAGCGCCAGGCCGAGTACGGCTACGACACCGTTCAGGTCGAGCTGCCGGCCGTCATCTCCGTCGGCGATGCGATCAACGAGCCCCGTTACCCCTCCCTGAAGGCGATCATGGGCGCCAAGAAGAAGCCGCTGGACACGGTGACCGCCGGCGAGGTGGACATCGACGCCTCGAAAGTCGGGGGCGATAACTCCGCTGCGCAGTGGGTCGCCGCGAAGGCGCCGCCGGCGAAGGCCGCCGGCGAGATCATCGAAGACGAGGACACCGGGGAGACCGTCGAAAAGATTGTGGCCTGGCTCGACGAGAGGAAGCTGATCTAGATGGCGAACATCCTCGTTTACGCGCTCCACTACGACGGCGCGATCAACAAGAACTCGCTCGGCGCAGTCTCCGAGGGCGCCAAGCTCGCCGCGGAGCTCGGCGGCGAGGCGCACGCGATCCTGCTCGGCGAGAACGTCCCGCAGGATCTCGCAGCCTCGCTCGGCAAATACGGAGCCAAGAAGGTGCTCGTCGCAGAGGGCCCAGAGGGCCTCGCTCAGCCGCTCGTCGACGCGATGGCCGCGGCCATCAGCGGCGGCGGCTACTCCTACGCGCTCTTCGGCGGGGGTCTGCTCGGCTTCGAGATCGGCGCGGGCCTGGCGGCGCGTCTCGGCGCCGGCGTGGTCATGGAGGTCACCAACGTACGCGCCGAGAACGGCGAGCTGATCGCCGAGCGTCCGATCCTCGGCGACTCCTCGATCTCCGAAGTCAAATACCGCTCCGACGTCGGCATTGTCATCGGGCGCCTCAACGCGTTCGAGATCAAGGAATTGGATCCCGCCCACCCCGGCGCAGACGCGCCCGTCGAGACGCTGAACTTCGACCTCTCGGCTCAGGCGCAGCAGGCGACGATGATCACGCGCGGCGAACAGCGTGGCGCCGACGTGGACATCGAGGGCGCCGACATCCTTGTCGCCGGCGGGCGTGGCCTGGGCAAAGCCGAGGGCTTCCAGCTCGCTGAGGAGCTGGCCGCCGCGTTCGGCGGCAACGCCGCCGTAGCTGCCACGCGGGCGGTGGTCGACGCCGGCTGGTACCCCTACGCAGCGCAGATCGGCCAAACCGGAAAGACGGTCGCGCCGAAGCTGTATCTCGCGGCCGGGATCTCGGGCGCGATCCAGCACAAGGTCGGGATGCAGGGCTCGGAGAACATCGTCGCGATCAACAAGGACGCCAACGCGCCCATCTTCGAATTCTCCGACCTGGGCGTGGTTGGAGATCTCAACAAGATCCTGCCCAAGCTCACCGAGGCTGTGAAGGCCAAGAAGGACAGCTGAAATGAGCGGCCACGGCGGCTCGAGCAACGGCAGGGTCGCGCCCGCGGCCTTTCCGCCCCCGGTGGACTCGCGCAAGGAGTTCATCAAGCGCGGCCTCGATCCCGAGGACGAGCTGATCGAGGTGGGGGTGGTGATCGTCGGCGGCGGGACCGCGGGCCTGGCGTGCGCCAACCGGCTGCTGCAGCTGCTGGGCGACGACCCCGAGATGATGGAGCGCCTGGGCGAAGTCCCGGTGGCGGTCATCGAGAAGGCCAAGACCTGCGGCGGGCATAACCTGTCGGGTGCGGTGATGCGCCCCGGACCGCTGCAGGAGCTGTTCCCGGAGATGACCCGCGAGGACTGGCGCAAGGAGGGCTTCGCCTTCGGGGCGGTCGACAAGGAGGCCGTCTACATGCTGCCCACCTCCAAGGCCAAGCTGCGGGTGCCGGTGCCGCCCAACTTCAAGAACCACGGCAACGAGGTCGTTTCCGTCTCGGCGATGGCGCGCTTCCAGCAGCGCCAGGCCGAGGAGGTCGGCGCGTACATCCTGACCGAGACCTCCGCGACCCAGCTGATCGTCGAGGAACAGCGCGTCGTCGGCGTGCGCTCCGGCGACAAGGGTCGCGGTAAGGACGGTGAGCCGCTCGGCAACTTCGAGCCGGGGACCGACATCAAGGCGCAGGCCACGGTGCTCGCCGAGGGCTCATGGGGACACCTCACGGGCGCCGCCATCAAGGAGTTCGATCTCGCCGACGGGCGCGACCCGCAGGTGTGGGAGCTCGGCGTCAAGGAGGTCTGGCGGGTGCCCAAGCCGCTGAACCGCCTGATTCACACGCTCGGCCCCTGGCCGTTCAAGATCGCCACGAAGTATGGGCACGTGGGCGGCACGTGGCTGTACCCGATGAAGGACGAGAAGAGCGGCGATGACCTCGTCAGCATCGGGCTCGTAATCGATCTCGAGTACGCGGACGCCACGACCTCGGCGCACGACCTGCTCCAGCAGTTCAAGCTGCACCCGCTCGTGAAGGGCATCCTCGATGGCGGCGAGCGCATCGCGTGGGGCGCCAAGGCGCTGCCCGGCGGCGGATACTGGTCGATGCCGAAGCTCTCGATGCCCGGCGGGGTGCTCGTCGGGGACTCCGGCGGGATGGTCGACACGGCCGCGCTGAAGGGCGTGCACCACTCGATCATGTCCGGCAAGCTCGCCGCCGAGTCGATCTACGCGGCGCTCGTGCGCGGCGAGAGCTCGTTCGAGTCCTACGAGCAGGCGATCGAAGACTCGCGGGTTGGCAAGGAGCTGTACGCGATGCGCAACGCGCGCCAGCCCTTCCAGAAAGGGTTCTTCATCGGCGCGCCGCTGGTTGGGACGATGATCGTCACCAAGGGACGCATACCGGGGGGACGCTGGTCCTGGCACCGCAACGACGAGCAGAGGATGTTCGTGGGCGACACCAAGGACTCCTATCCCAAGCCCGACGGGAAATACACCTTCGACAAGCTCTCCTCGGTGTTCATCACCGGCAACGCCACCCGCGATGACGCTCCCAACCACATTCGCATCCGCAAACGTGTGCCCCGCGAGATCGCGGAGACGTGGCGCTGGATGTGCCCGGCCGGAGTGTACGAGATCCCCGAGGACGCGCCCGAGCACGGCGAGGTGGACGTGATCGTCAACTACACCAACTGCGTGCAGTGCGGCGCGATCACCGCCAAGGGCGGGCGCCTGACAACCCCTGAGGGCGGCGACGGACCCCTGTATCAGCTGACCTGAGCGCCCGCGCGCGCTCACATACACATTGAATACGAGCGCCGGAGCGAAACCTGCGCGTAACTTGCGTGTTACAAGGCTGTCATGACCACCACGTCCTTCAGGCGACGCGCATCGATGCTCGCCTCGCGACGGCTGGTGGCGGCGCTGGTGTGCGCGCTGGCTGCGCCATCGCTCGCGCTGTCACCCACCGCCGCCGCGGACCCGACGCCGACGTTGTCCTCGAGCTCGACCAACAGTGTTGGGCCGATCGGCACCGACGCGGCGGCTCAGGACAGTCTCACCGGGACCAAGGCTGACTCTTCCGCGAGTCTCCAGCAGTGCATCACGGCGTTTGCGCAGTCGGAACGCTCGGCCACGTTCACAGGCGAAATGAAGACGATCCCCGGCGCGGCGCGGATGCAGATCAGCATCGCCCTTCTTGAGAGGACCCCGGAAGAACAGCAGTACCACACGGTAACCGCCCCGGGCTTGGGCGGGTGGCAGGGATCCGCGCCGGGCGTAAAGGTCTACACGCGCATCCAGCAGGTGACCAACCTGTCCGCGCCCGCGCTCTACCGCGGGGCCGTGCGCTTCCGCTGGCTGAACGGCAAGGGCCACGTGCTCAAGCTCGAGGAACTGCGTACGCCCAGGTGCGAACAGCCGGTCGAACCGTCCACGCCGAGCGCCAAGGAAACGTCCGCGGCGCAGTCCATCACCGGCTGAGCCCGCGGGATAGCCACCCGCAAGCCCACCGCGCATTGCCTGGCGCGGCGCGATGCTCGTGGCCCGCTAGAATCGGGTGACGATGAAGGCGAAGATCCACCCCAATTACGTTCGTGCGCACGTGCGCTGCACGTGCGGAAACGAGTTCTTCACGCGCGCCACGCGCGATGAGCTGCACGTCGAGGTCTGCTCCAACTGCCACCCGTTCTACACCGGTAGGCAGAAGCTGATGGACACTGGTGGACGCGTCGAGCGCTTCCAGCGCAGGGTCGCCAAGGGTCGTCTGCACTCAGCGCAAGCCCGGTCAGCCCAGTAGTCCGATGGCTGCGCACGTGGCCGCTGGTTCGCCGACGACCTCAGCCGCGGTGAGCGCCCCGTCGGCCGGCCCCGTGGACGCTCCCACCGCGCCCGAGGCAGAGGCCAGTCTGGAGACGACCGCAGCCACGGCCGCGGTCGACAGCGACGATCACGGACAGCTCAACGCCCAGCGCGACGCGCCCGTCGGAGGCCAAGCGGTGCTCGAGGGCGTGATGATGCGCGGCGTGTCCAACTGGGCTGTGGCGGTGCGAAAGCCGAGCGCGGAGCAACTGCTCGAGGGCGAGCTGTCGCCGGAGGAGGCGGCGTTGGGGGAGATCGAGGTCACCGCGTTCCCGCTCGACTCCGCGATGAAGCGCCACCGCGTGCTACGCCTGCCGATCGTGCGAGGGGTCGTCGCGCTGGGCGGATCGATGGTCATCGGGTTCCGCGCGCTGGAGGTCTCCGCGAACGCGCAGCTGCCGCCCGAGGAGGACAAGGGGCCGGCGCAGGGGGAGGAGCAGGGGCAGGAGCAGCAGGAGATCCCCCGTTGGGTGTGGGCTGGCACGGTCACGATCGCGGTGGTCCTGGCGATCGTGTTGTTCTTTCTGATCCCTGTCGGGCTGACGAGCCTCGTAAAGGGTCAGCTCGGCTCGTCGGTCCTGTTCTGGGTGGTCGAGGGCGTGGTGCGCACGAGCCTGTTCCTCGCCTACATGCTGGCGCTCTCGCGAGTGCACGATCTGCGGCGCGTGTTCGAGTACCACGGCGCGGAGCACAAGACGATCTCGTGCTTCGAGGCTGGGCTTCCGCTCACGCCCGCAAACGCCCAGCGCTTCTCGCGGCTGCACCCGCGCTGCGGAACGAGCTTCCTGCTGGTCGTGATGATCGTCGCGATCTTTGTGTTCGCACCGATCGGTCTGCCGGCGTGGTACTGGCTGATGCTCACACGCTTGCTGGGCGTGCCGCTGATCGCCGGGATCTCATTCGAGCTGATCAAGTTCGCCGGGCGCAACCGCCGCAGGCGCTGGGTACGGGCGCTGATGTGGCCAGGGTTGAAGCTGCAGCTGCTGACGACGCGCGAGCCGGACCTCGACCAGCTCGAGGTGGCGATCGCGGCGCTCCAGGCGGTGCTGGCTCGGGAGACGCCGGGCGAGCTCTCGGCCGCGGACCTGGTGGGCGTGGAGGTCGTTGCCTAAACGCGCCCGAGGTCCGGGACGTTGCGCAGGACCAACTCGCGCCAGCCCTGCTTCAGGCGCGCGAGCGACATGCCGCGCACCTCGCGCAGGTAGATGAAGAGCTCGGCGCTGAGCGCCGCCAACAGGGTCTCGGCGAGCAGCTCCGTGTCGCACTCCGGGTCCGCTTCGCCCAGCAGCAGCATGACGTGCAGGCGGTGCACGGCGTGGGCGGGGTGGGCGAAACGCGCGGGGCCCGTCTCGGCCGCGAGCAGCAGCTCGGAGTGTGCCTCCAGCGTTTCGAGCATCGCCTCGCCGAAGGCGATCAGCCGCTCGCGCGCGGGCGCCCCGGGGCCGAGCGGGGGCTCGCCGCGGATGATTCCTTCCTGAAAGTCCCGCTCACGCTCCGAGAGCACCGCGGCGGCCAGCGACGCGCGCGAGCCGAATCGGCGGAACAGCGTCCCCTTGCCGACGCCCGCGGCATCGGCCACCTCGTCCATCGACACGCAGCCCGCGCCCCGCTCGGCGAACAGGCGTCGGGCAGTGCACAGGATCCGCTCGCGATTGCGCGCAGCGTCGGCGCGCTCGGAGCTGTCCGGCTCCAGAAGGGGGAGATCGAAGGATGAGTCCATCATCACAATCTTACTAAACGGACTTCGGTCCGATTATATGCTAGGCTTATCGCAGTAAGCGGACTGCGGTCCGATAGGCCCTTCAACAAAAGGAACTGCAATGAGCACTGCGACGCAGCAATCCCTCGCCACCGGCAACTGGACGATCGACAAGGTGCACTCGCACGTCGGCTTCGCCGTCAAGCACATGGTCGTGGCGACGTTCCGCGCGCACTTCGACGACTACGATGGGGCGCTCGCCGTCGGCGAGAACGGGGAGCCGCGCCTGGAGGGCTCGGTGCGGGCGGACTCGATCGTCGTCAAGGACGAGAACCTCGCGGCGCACCTGCGCTCGCCGGACTTCTTCGACACCGACCGCTACCCCGAGATCCGCTTCGTGTCGAGCTCCGTCAACGTTGGCGAGCAGGGCGAGCTCGAGGTCGAGGGCGACCTCACCATCAAGGACCACACCCACAGGATCACCGCACGCGGCGCTATCAGCGGGCCGCACGTCGACCTGGCCGGCAACGACAAGATCGGTGCGGAGCTCGAGGCGATCGTGGACCGACGCGACTACGGGCTCGAGTTCAACGCGGAGCTCCCCAAGGGCGGCTACGCCGTCGACAACGACGTCCGTCTCGACGTCTCGTTGGAGCTCGTGCGGGAGGCCTAGCGTCATGGAGATCCTCGGACTGTCGGGCAGCCTGCGAGCCGGCTCATACAACACGCGCCTGCTGAGAGGAGCCGGCGAGCTGCTGCCCGCCGGCGTGCAGCTCGTGGTGTTCGAGGCGCTCGCGGCGATCCCGCCCTACAGCGAGGACAGCGAGTACCCGACCCCGCCGGCGGTCGCCGCTCTCAAGGCGGCGATCGCCCGCGCGGACGGCGTGCTGGTCGCGACGCCCGAGTACAACGGCTCGCTCCCCGGGCAGCTCAAGAATGCGCTCGACTGGGTCTCGCGGCCGGTCGCCGAGACCCCGTTGCGCGGCAAGCCCGCTGCGGTGATCGGCGCCAGCACCGGCCTGTTCGGCGCCGTGTGGGCGCAGGCCGAGGCGCGCAAGGTGCTGAGCACGATCGGCGCGCGCGTCGTCGACCGCGAGCTGCCGATACCCGAGGCCGACGAAGCGCTCGCCGCCGACGGGCTGCCGCTCGAGCGAGATGCGCTCGAGGCACTCTCGGCGACGCTCGACGAGCTGCTCGAGCTGGCGCGGGCCGAGTCGCTCGCCGCTTGAAGCGTTCGCGGCCCGCGTACCGCGGCCACCTAGACTCACCCAATGATCGAAGAGCTGGTCAAGCAGATCGAGACGCGCTTCGCCGAGCTGGGCGCGCAGATGACCGACCCGGAGGTGATCTCCGACAGGGAGCGCTACGCCGAGGTGGGTCGTGCCTACAGCCAGCTCGAGCCCGCCGCCAAGCTCGCGACGCGGTGGCGCCACGCCCACGACGACGCGGCTGGCGCCGAAGAGCTGCTGTCGGAGATGGGAGAGGACCCCGAGCTGCGCGCGGAGCTGGTGGACGCACGCGAGCGGATCGAGCAGCTCGAGGAGGAGATCCGGCTGGCGATGGTGGAGCGCGATCCCAACGACGAGAAGAGCGTGATCGTCGAAATCCAGGGCGGCGCCGGCGGCGATGAGGCCGGCCTGTGGGCCGGCGATCTGTACAGGATGCTGGTGCGCTACGCGGAGCGTCGCGGCTGGCAGGCCGAGCCGATGGGCATCGGCGACGGCAAGTACACCTTTGCCGTCAAGGGGGACGGGGCCTACTCCGTGTTCAAGTATGAGGGCGGCACCCACCGCGTCCAACGCGTCCCTCAGACCGAGTCCCAGGGCAGGATCCACACCTCGACCGCGACCGTCGCCGTGCTGCCGGAGGCCCAAGACGTCGACGTCCAGATCGATGCCAACGATCTGCAGATCGACGTCTATCGCTCCTCTGGGCCGGGTGGCCAGTCCGTCAACACGACCGACTCGGCCGTGCGCGTGACACACAAGCCGTCGGGCATCGTGATCTCGATGCAGGACGAGAAGTCGCAGCTGCAGAACCGCGAGAAGGCGCTGCGCGTGCTGCGCGCGCGGCTGTACGAGCGCGCGCTCGCCGAACAGCAGGCCGAGCTCGCAGCCGACCGCCGCTCGCAGGTTGGGACCGGTGATCGAGCGGAGAAGATCCGTACCTACAACTACGGCGAGCGGCGCGTGACCGACCATCGGATCAAGCTCACCGTTCACAACCTCGACCAGATTCTCGAAGGCGAGCTGGAGGAGCTGACGGGCGCTCTCCAGTCGGACGAGAAGCGCCGGCGCCTGGAGGCGCAGGCGCTGGCGTGAGCCGGTGCCCTCGCTCGCTCGCTGATGGCGCTCGCTTCCGGCACCGCGGCACGCGATGCGCTCGACGGCGCAATCACCGCGATCGCGGCCGCGGGCTGCGAGACGCCGCGGTTGGACGCGGAACTGCTGCTCGCGCACGCGCTCGGCGTGGATCGCGAGCGGCTGTTCCTCGACGACGATCTGATCGTGCGGGGCGCCGCCGTGCGCGTTCTCCAGGACGCGGTGCGCCGCCGCGCCGTCGAGCGCGAGCCGGTCGCCTACATCCTCGGACGACGCCACTTTCGCCGGCTGGAGCTCGCGGTCGACCGGCGCGCGCTGGTGCCGCGCCCCGAGACCGAGCTGCTGGTGGAGGTAGGTCTCACGCTCGAGCCTGGCGCGTGCGTGCTCGACCTCGGCACCGGCAGCGGCGCGGTGGCGCTCGCCCTCAAGCACGAGCGCCCCGACCTCGATGTCAGCGCCAGCGACGTGAGCGAGCCCGCGCTCGAGCTCGCCCGCCTCAACGCGAGCCGCCTGGGGCTGGAGGTGCGCTGGCTGCACGCCGACCTATTCACGGGTCTGGACGACCGCTTCGATGCGATCATCTCCAACCCGCCGTACGTGGCGGAGCCCGAGCGCTTCCTGCTGGCGCCGGAGATCGCTCGCCACGAGCCGCCCGAGGCGCTGTTCGCGGGACCAGACGGCCTCGCGACGATCCGCCTCCTGCTCGCGCAGCTCGCCGAGCGACGCCGGGTAGGGCTCGTGGCGCTCGAGGTGGGCGCCGGCCAAGCGCGAGCGGTCGCCGACCTGATTCGCGCAGCGGGCTTTGAGCGCGTGCGATCCGAGCGGGACCTGGCGGGGATCGAGCGGGTGCTGGTGGGAGAGCGGCGCGCGCGATGACGGCCGCGACGCTCGCTCTGGAGGACGCACGACGCCTACAGGAGTGTGTCGCCGGCGGGGGCATTGCCGTGCTCCCCACGGATACCGTCTATGGCGTCTGCTGCGACCCAGACAACGAGCCCGCGGCCAGACGCCTGTATCGGCTCAAGGGCCGTCCGGCGGCTCGTCCCGCGGCCGTGATGTTCTTCGCGCTCGAGCAGGCGCTGGACACGCTCGTCCAGCTGCACGACTCCGAGCGCGCCGCGCTGAGGGCGCTGCTGCCGGGTCCCGTCACGCTGCTGCTTTCCAATCGCGCGCTTCGCTTCGCGCCCGCCTGCCGTACCGATCCCTCGACGCTCGGATTGCGCGTCCCGCAGCTGCCCGCCAACCTGCACGCGCTGTGCTCGCTGGCGGGGCCCGTGATGCAGTCCAGCGCCAACCTTTCAGGTCAGCCCGACGCGCGCGCCCTGGCCGAGGTGCCGAGGCGCCTGCTCGATGGCGCCGACCTCGTTCTCGACGGCGGCGAGCTCCCCGGCAGGCCCTCGACGGTGATCGACCTGCGCGACTACGACGCACAACGACGCTGGCACGTCCTGAGGGAGGGGGCGTTGCCGCAAGCTGTCGTGGGGGAGATGCTCAGCTCGCTGAGCTGAGGTGCGGAGATCCCACGCTCGTGCTAGCCTCGTGACAGCTGCCGCGACTGGCGCCTGAGGTGGAATCGACCACCGGGAAGCGGTCAGCGAACGCGCCGCGCGCCTGGGCACCAAAGACCTCACCTGCCAAGGAGAGCGCCGTGTCCGAGCTGAGCCCCGACTACTTCAACCGTCCCCTCGCCGAGGTCGATCCAGAGATCGCCGCGGTGCTGCGCGGCGAGCTCGAGCGCGAGCAGCGCACGCTGGAGATGATCGCATCGGAGAACTTCGTCCCCCGGGCCGTGCTGGAGTGCCAGGGCTCTGTCCTGACCAACAAGTACGCCGAGGGCTATCCCGGACGTCGCTACTACGGAGGCTGCGAGTGGGTGGACATCTCCGAGCAGCTGGCGATCGACCGCGCCAAGACGCTGTTCGGCGCCGAGCACGCGAACGTCCAGCCCCACTCAGGCTCGCAGGCCAACGCGGCCGTCTATCACGCGTTGCTGGCGCCGGGCGACACGATCATGGGCCTCTCGCTGGCGCACGGCGGCCACCTGTCCCACGGCATGAGGATCAACGTGTCGGGTCGGCTGTACGACATCGTCGCCTACGAGGTCGACCGCGACAGCAGCCTGATCGACATGGACGAGGTCGCGCGGATCGCCCGCGAGCGCCGGCCGAAGCTGCTGCTGGCGGGTTGGTCGGCCTACTCACGCCAGCTCGACTTCGCGCGCTTTCGCGAGATCGCTGACGAGGTCGGCGCGCTGCTGATGGTGGACATGGCGCACTTCGCCGGCCTCGTCGCCGCGGGGCTTCATCCCAGTCCGATCGAGCACGGCGCCGACGTGGTGACGACGACGACGCACAAGACGCTCGGCGGTCCACGCGCGGGCGTGATCCTCTGCAAGGAGCAGTACGCCAAGAAGATCGACTCGGCCGTGTTCCCCGGCCAGCAGGGCGGCCCGCTGGAGCACGTGATCGCCGCCAAGGCGGTGGCGTTCAAGATCGCGTCCAGCGAGCTGTTCGCCGAGCGCCAGCGGCGCACCGTGGACGGCGCCCGCGCGCTCGCGCGGGAGTTGCTGTTGGCCGGGCACGGCGTCAACGTGCTCACCGGCGGCACCGACGTCCACCTGCTCCTGGTCGACCTGCGCGAGGCCGAGCCCGCGCTCACCGGCAAGCAGGCCGAGGATCGGCTGCACGAGATCCAGATCACGGTCAACCGCAACGCCGTTCCGTTCGATCCGCGCCCGCCGATGGAAGCCTCCGGTCTGCGTATCGGCACCCCCGCGCTGGCCACGCGCGGTCTGCAGCACGACGACTTCACCGAGCTCGGGCGGATCCTCGCGATCGCGCTGACGCCCGCGTTCGGGGCGCGGGCTGACGAGCTGGCAGAGCGCGTCCGCGCGATCGTGGAGCGCCATCCGCTGTATGAGAGCCCACCCACCCCGCTAGCCGCCACGACGCTCGTGTAGCCCCTCGGCGCTTGCGACCTCCCGGCCTGCGATGCTGTGCTTGAGTCGATGGCGCATCCGAATGAGCTCGACGCGCTTTATGCCTTTTTGGCTGCCGCGGTCGTCACCGCGCTGCTGACCCCCCTGACGATGCGCTTCGCCAGGGCGGTTGGGGCGATCGACGAGCCGCGCGAGCGAGGTCTGTCCGAACGCCCCACGCCGCTGCTGGGCGGGCTGGCGATCTTCGGCGGCGTGCTCGTCGCCGGCTTGATCTGGCTGCCCGCCGGCTTCTACAAGGAAGGCGAGCTGTGGCACGGCGTGCTGCTCGCCGCCGCGCTGATCACGCTGGTGGGTGCACTGGACGACCGCTTCGAGCTGCCCCCGGCTGTCAAGCTGTTGGGCCAGCTGCTCGCGGCCGTGATCGTCGTGCACTTCGGGGTGGCCGTGAAGGTGATCACGCTGCCGTTCATCGGCCAGCTCGCGTTTCCCAACGCCGGCGTGACCAACGCCGGGCCCGTGCTGACGGTGATCGGCCTGGTGGTGATGATGAACGTCGTCAACTTCTCCGACGGCGTGGACGGCCTGGCGGCGGGCGTGTGCGCGATCATCGCGGCCACGATGGCGATCATCGCGTTCGACCTGGGCCGCCAGCAGCCGGCGGTGCTCGCGGCCCTGACGGCTGGCGCGGCGCTTGGTTTCCTGTTCTACAACTTCCCGCCAGCGTCGAGCTTCATGGGCGACTGCGGGGCGCAGCTGCTGGGCCTGCTGATGGGCGTGATCACGGTTGAGGCAGCAGTCAAGACCGCGGCGGTTGTGTCGTTCGTGCTGCCGCTGATACTGGTGGCCGTGCCGTTCCTGGACACGACCTTCGTGGTGCTCAAGCGGTTGAAGTACAAGCAGCCGATATACAAGCCCGACAGCGAGCATTTCCACCATCGCATGGCGCGCATCGGCTTCAGCAGCAGGCGCACGATCGCCTACCTATATGCGTGGACGCTGATGCTGGCGGGCCTGGCGCTGGCGCTGCGGTTCATTCCCTACAGCGACCACAAAGGGCACCTGTACACGGGCTGGACGCTCGTGCTGCTCGGCATCGGGCTGTTCGTTGTGGCGGCCAGCGTGTACTTGGTGTATGTGCTCGAGATCCTCAAGTTCAGGCGGCTGGACTCGATACGCCTACGGCGGCTGCGCCCGGACGCCTCACCAGCGGAGATCGAGCTGGATGTGGTGAAGGATCTCGAAACCGGCGAGTTTCAGGCGGTATCGCAGGTCGGGGATCGCGATGTGCACGTGCTCGACGACGCGGTGCCCAGCCGGACTGAGCAGCGGGTTGGCAAGCGGCAGGTGGATGAGGACCGCGTAGGCGCAAAGCAGGAGCGTGGCGGCGCGCAGGCGCCGGTCGCCGCTGACGGCCGCTAGCGGCAACACCCAGATCGCGTACCACGGCAGCAGCCAGGCCGTCGACAGCACCAGGGCGATCGTGCTCCAGCCGGCGGCCACGCGCCAGTCCGCGCCGCGCGCGGTGCGCCACAGGGCATATACGAGAACCGTCAGGAAGCCGGCAACATAGAGGTGGCGCCACCAGCTCGGCGTGCCGCTCAGCCCGACCAGGCGTGCCGTCTCGGCGGGCACGCTGTGCGTGGCCACCAGTTGCTGCTGCTCGCCGATTGCGTTGAGGAAGCCGAGCGCGTGCACGCCAAAGCCGAGCAGCCCGATCACCGCGACGGCCAACAGGGCGGCGGCTGCAGTGAGCGCAACGCTCACGCGCTCGCGCCGGCTCGGCGAGGCGAGCACCAGGAAGGGCAGCAGCAGGCCGGCCGTCACCTTGATTCCCACGCTGGCCGCCAGCGTGGCTGCGGCGGCGCGCGGGCGGGCCCGGACTCCCGCGGTCAGCGCGAGCGCGAGCGCCACCGTCAGCAGCAGCAGCGTGTCGTTGTGCGCCCCGCCCACGGCCAGCACCAGCAGCACCGGGTTCAGGCCGACGAACGCGGCCGCCCAGCCGGGGGAGTGGCCGAGACGCCCGGCCGCGCGCGCGATCAGCGCCACCGCACCGAGGCTCGAGACGACGGCGATCGCCTTGAATGCCCACAGCCCTGTCGCAAGCCCGAGCGGGGCGGTGAGGTAGCTGGCCAGCGTGAACAGCGGCCCGTAGGGGGAGTTCTGGAAGGGCCACCCCACGAACGCGTACACGGGGTCCGCTGGCGCTTCGGCGGCAAAATGCGTGTAGGGGTCCAGTCCGTGCAGCGCGCCAAGGCGCGCGAAGGCCAGGTAGCCGAACACGTCTTGGGAGATCAGTGGTGGCGCCAGCAGCAGCACCGCGTGCGCCAGCGCGATCGCGCCCGCCAGCGCCGCGAGCGGCAGTTGCCGCGCAGCCACCAGCACCAGCAGGTAGCTCGCGCACATGACGAGCATCAGCGCCTGGAAGCCGCCGCTGGTGAGACCCACCTCGAGACCGCGCAGCGGGCCCGCCATCCAGGCGGGCCAGCCGCCTTCTCGCGCGGGCACATATTGCGAGGGCGCCGACGCAGCGCCCGCGCTCAGCAGGAACACGCTCGTCACGATGCCGAGCAGCCCGAGTGCGCCGAGGGCGCGCACGAGTGGGGTGGAGACCCGCGCACGAGCGCCTCGGCGCGCATCTTCGGTCCTGTTCGTGGCGATCTGAGCAGGTGGTATCGGGGTCGCGGCCTGCACGGCGCCCATTGTTACGTCTCGTCGGACATGCGAGCGTCCCGCGCGGCCGATAACCTGTCAGCACAGCCGCGCCCTTCGAGGGTTCGCGCGCCGGCACACGCCTGCGCCGAACAGCCCGAACGTGGGCGCGCACATTCTCCTATGCGACGTCGCGACAGCACACGCAAATGGCGCCGGGTCCCCGGGCCACGTCGTGTCCTGATCCTGTCGGCCGACGTCGGCGAGGGGCACGCTGCGGCCGCGCGAGCGCTCGCCGACCAGATCGAAGCCTCCCAGCAGGACGCCGAGGTCACGGTGATCGACGGGCTCGCCGCCATGGGCCGGCTGGTGCGCCCGGTGGTCGAGGATGGCTACCGCGTGCAGCTGCGCTTCTTTCCGTGGACATACACGATGGTCTACTGGCTGCTCGAGAAGGTCGCGCCCGTTCGTGTGATCGCCCGCCGCTTGCTGTGCCTGGTCGGGTCGCGCCCGCTCGCCCGGGCGATCGCCGAGCACGACCCGGATGTGGTCGTGTCGACTTATCCCGCCGTCACCGTGGTGCTGGCGCGCCTGCGGCGTGTCGGTGAGGTCCGCTGCCCAACGGTCGCCACGATCACCGACCTGACCGGCCTGTTCTTCTGGGCACAGCCGGGTATCGACGTGCACCTGGTGATGTACGGCGAGTCGATGCCCTCGGTCGAGCGGATCGCCGGGCGGGGAAGCGTGCAGCTGGTGCGTCCGCTGATCTCTGCTGAGTTCCTGCAACCCCGCTGCCCAGTCGAGGCGCGTCGCGCGCTCGGTCTGTCGGAGGAGGGCCGCACCGTGGTGGTCTCGGGCGGAGGCTGGGGGGTTGGAGACATAGCCGGCGCCGTGCGCGAGTTCACCAGGGTGCCGGAGGTCAGCGCGATCGTCTGTCTGGCTGGGCGCAACGAGCAGCTGGCCGCGAAGCTGCGTGGCGCGTTCGCGGATGAACCCCGCGTGCGCGTGTACGGGTTCACCGACAAGATGCCCGAGATCCTGGCGGCCGCCGACGTGCTCGTGCACTCGACCGGCGGCGTCACCTGCCTGGAGGCGAGGGCGGCGGGGACGCCGGTGGTGTCATACGGGCTGCCGGTCGGTCACGCCCGCCTGAACACGCGGGCGATGGCCGCGCTCGACCTCCTGCGCCTCGCCAACGACACGGACGAGCTGCGCACGCACGTCCGGGCGAGCTTCGCCGCGGAGCGCCCCACGCTGGAGCGCTCCGACGGGGAATCGCCGCAGCTGCCGGGTCCCGTCCACCCCGCGGCCGTCGACGTGGTGCTGCAGGCGCCGCGACGGGTGCAGCCGATTCCGCGCTGGCGGCTGCGCCTGGTGGCGTTCGCGACGCAGCTGGTGCTCCTGATCGGCGTGGGTGCGTGGGTGATGTCAACCGACGAGGTTGCCGCGGTGGCGGCCAAGTTCTTGCACGTCCACGAACTCGTGCATGTCCAGACGACCCAGCCGGACGTGGGGGTGATCGTGCACGCGCCTTCGCGCGACATCGCGCTGGTGGCCTCCGACCTCGCGGACAGCGGGATCCACGTCACCTTCGCGGACGGCGCCCGCGTGCCGTCACGCGAACGGATCACCAAGCTGCGTGGACTGGGTGACGAGTTGCTGCCGGAAGTACCCGCCTCGGCGCTGTTCCACTGGGTGCGCACGCGCGGCGTGCTGCGCTCACAGGCGCGCGCGCTGGGCCTGGGGCGCCGCTTCTACTTTCTGCGCCCTCGCGGCGGGCTCTCGGTCGGCCAGATGGTGCTCGCCCGCACCGCCGGAGCCACCCCTGTGAAGGGTGCGCTGCGATTGAGCGCGACGAGCGCGCTGCCTCAGCGCCCGATGCGGGCCGGAGACGTCCTGGTCGTCGAGCTCGACGGATCACCGGCCTCGGTGCTCGGGCTGGAGCGCATCGTCGGGTGGCTCGGATCGTCGGGCTTGGGCGCTGAGCCGCTGGCGTGGCTCACCCGCTCGCCTTCCATCAGCGCCAGCAGCAGCGGCGAGCGCGCGAGCATCGCCGCTCCGGCAACCAGCACCGCCAGCGACAAGCTCAGCGGCACGCCGCCGAGGGGAGTGTCGCTGAAGCGCTCGCCGAACAGCACCGGCGCGAGCACCACCGGCACGACCGTCTGAGTCACGAACACAACAGGCGCCACCTGGATCGCGGGGCGCGACTGCAGCGCGCTCATCTCGCTGAGGATGCCGACCGCCGAGGCCGCGGCCGTCGACAGACCCCACAGCGCAGCTGCCGCAAGGTGGTGCGCGGAGAGGTCGTCCGCAGCGAGCTTTGTGGCAACGCCGCTCCAACCGAACGCGAGGCCCGCGCAGATCATCGTCACCCCAGCGAACGAGCGCCCGAGCGCGCGCAGCAGATATGGCAGCAGGCTCGCGAGCGCGAGGCCGACGAGCACCAGCGTGATCGTCAGCTGCCCCCCGGTCTGGCTGGTGCTCCGCGGCGGCGCGAATAGGCCCGCGCCGATCACGCCGATGACGATCGCGATCGTCGCCAGGTGCTCATTGCGGCCCGCGTGCTCGCCGAGCATGCGCTCGCCGAGGAACAGCAGCACCAGCAGGCCCGCGGCGAGCGCCGGCTGCACCACCACCAGCGGAGCCAGCAGCAGAGCCACCACCTGCAGCGGCCAGCCGAGGATCGACAGCCCGGTGCCGAGCAGCCAGCGGGCACGCCTGAGCAGTCCCCGGACCAGAGCCAAGCGGAGGTGCTCCTCATGGGGCGTCTCCTTGGCGTCCATCGCCTGCAGCGCGGTCCCTAGGCTGTAGAGCGCCGACGCCCCTATCGCCGCCCCGATTCCCAGCACTAGTTCGACCATGTCTGCCCACGATCATCGCACTCACGACGCTCGTATCGCGGGCGCGCTGGCGGGCGCGGCGCTGGCCGGCTATCTGTTCCCCGGACTCGCCTTCTACTCTCCGACCGTGCGGGGGCTGCTGGGAGTCTGCGACCGCACGCCGAGCGGGCGCGGCTATGCGCTGACCTTCGACGACGGGCCCCACGCCCAGGGCACGCCCGCCGTGTTGCAGATCCTCGCGCGGGAGCACGTCCATGCGACCTTCTTCCTCGTCGGTGAGCAGGTGCGGCGCAACCCCGGCCTCGTCCGCGAGGTCGTAGATGCCGGTCACTGGATCGGCCTACACTGCGATCGCCACCGCAACCTGCTGCGCCTGACCCCGTGGCAGGTGCGCGAGGACATCGCCCGCGCACAGGAGACGATCGAGGCGTGCACCGGGCGCTCGCCGCGGTTGTATCGGCCTCCATATGGCGCGCTCAACGCCTCCGCCCTGCGACTGGCGCGGGCGCGCGGTTGGCGCACGCTGCTGTGGAGCCACTGGGGCCGCGACTGGGAGGCTCGGGCTACGCCCGCATCGATCGCGGCGCGCGTGACCGACGGCGTCGGTGACGGCGCGGTGCTGCTGCTGCACGACGCCGACGACTACTCCGCACCCGGCTCTTGGAGGCGGACCGCCGCGGCGCTGCCTCGCGTCCTGGCGACCCTCGCCGAGCGCGATCTGGAGGCCGTGGCGGCCTGAGCCCCGCACCCGGCCGCTGAGCCGGCGGATAACATCGATCACTTGTCCACCGCCGCACAGATCGACGCGACCGGATCCGCCGCCGCGATCTCCGCCGCGGCAGCACTGCCGCAGCGCCAAGCACGCCCACGCTGGTGGATCGAGGCGCTGACAATCGTGTGGCTGTGCTGGGTGTATGACGCGATCACGAACCTCGCGCCGCTGCGCCTGCACGCGGCTCTCACCAACGCCCAAGGCGTGATGAGCCTGGAGCAGTCGCTGCACATCGATCCCGAGCGCTCACTCGATCGCTGGCTCGCCGCTCACCACACGCTTGGGCTCGCGGTGTCCGACTACTACGACAACGCTCACTTCGTCGTGACGCTGGGGCTGCTCGGGTGGCTGTGGTGGCGGCGGGCAGACATCTACCGGCCACTGCGCAACGCGCTCGTGCTGGCCAACGCGCTCGCGTTCATCGTGTTCTGGCTGTTTCCGGTGGCGCCGCCGCGCCTGCTCGCGGGCTTCGTCGACGTGGTCGCATCGACCCACGCAATCGGCTCGTGGCACACCGGTGCGCTGGCCTCCCACGCCAACGAGCTCGCGGCGATGCCGTCGCTGCACATCGCCTGGGCGGTTTGGTGCACGCTCGTGTTGTGGCGGATTTCCACGCGGCGATGGGTGCGCGCCGCCGCCGTGATCTACCCGTGCCTGACGGCGCTGGCGGTGCTGGCCACGGGCAATCACTTCGTGCTGGACATTCTCGGCGGCCTGGTTGTGATCGCGGCATCGGTGCTGATCGTGGCGCTGGCGTCGCGCCTGACGCCGTGGCGAGAGATCGGCGTTGGGCGCGTTGGTCGTCCGTTCGCGCGGCCTGATGCCGCCCTGTACCGCATGTCACAAACTTGTTACGAAGTCCAAGACCAGATAGACTGACGGCGCCGCCGCAAGCCGTTGAGGGACGCTGCGACAGCTTCACCGCAAAACAGCGCGGGCACGTGCTCGCCTGTAGGGTGGCCCTACGCAAATGCAAGACTTCGATGCCAACAAGGACCTCGCTCGCCTGCCCGGCGCCAGACCGGGAGGCTCGCTCGAGCCCGCGGTCGCGCTGGCGATCCTGCGCTATCTCGACGTCGTGTTCGTCGTCATCGCGGCGTCCGTGGCAGTCGCGCTGGGGGCGCCTGCGCTCGGATGCGCGATCGGGGCGGGCGCGTGGGTGCTGCAGCGCATCCTCGCTCAGCTCGACCGGCGCTGGATCAGCAACGCGAGCGAGCCGCGCACGCAGCTCGGCCTTAACCTGTTCGAGGCATTCGGGCGGATCTGGCTGCTGGCGGGCGCGATCATCCTCTCCGGGGTGGTGGGCGGGCGCGCCGACGGTCTGACGACCGCGCTGGTGGTCTTCGGCGCGTACTCGGTCGCGTTCGCGATCAGGGTGCTGAGCGGACCCCCGCAGCGGAAGCCGGTCCGATGAATCGCGTGCGCGGATGGAGCAGGACGAAGCAAATCCTCTACGGCATCCTGCTCGTCTACGTGCTCGGCCTGATCGGCTTCGTCGTGGCCTTCGGGATAAAGGGTCACAAAAACGAAAACTTCAAGGTCATCGACTCCTTTCATCTCGAAACCTGGTTTCACATCGTCGGACCGCTCGATTTCAACAAGGGCGTTCTCTACCTGCTGCTCGCCACCGGGATCACCCTTGGCATCATGCTGTTCGTCGCCGCGCACATGCGGCGTCGCCCCGGACGGCTGCAGGTCGCCGTCGAGCTCGGCTACAACCTGATGTCGCAGGTGACGCGCGAGAACATGGACGAGGCCAGAACCAAGAAATGGTTCCCGGTGGTGTTCACGCTGTTCGTGTTCATCCTCGTCTCCAACCTGATCGGCTACATCCCGCTGCCGGTCGACTCGCAGAACACGTTCAGGCTGTTCGGCGTGAACATCCCGTCGTTTCAGATCTACGCGGCCGTGACCAACGTCGCGGTGCCGCTGGTGCTCGCGCTCGGCGTGTTCTTCGCATACAACGCCGAAGGAGTGCGTACCCACGGGCTCGGCGGGTACATAAAAAGCCTGATCCCCCAGGGCGTGGGTGGACCGATGCTGATACTGATCTTCCCGCTGGAGATGCTCTCGAACTTCGTCCTGCGCCCGCTCTCGCTCACCATTCGTCTGTGGGCCAACCTGCTCGCCGGGCACCTGCTGATCGATTTCATGGCCGGCAACCTCGCCGTGCTCCTCGGACTGCAGCTCCTCGGCTGGCTGACGCTGCCTATCGGAGTCGTCATCTTTCTGTTCGAGGCGGTTCTGATCGCCGGCCTGCAGGCCTTCATCTTCGCCATTCTGACCGCTATCTACCTCGGCGGCGCAACGTCCGCAAGCCACTAGGCACTCGACAAGGAGAACGATGCTGACTCACCTCTTGCCTTTCATGTCAATCCATATAGGCACGCCACTGCTGGCGGCCGCAGAAGCGTCCAAGGAAATTGGCGCGAACGCCGGTAAAGCCATCGCGCTCGGCGTGGGCGCCGGAGGCGGTGCTGCGGGCGCCGGCGCGGGCATCGGGATGCTGTTCGGCAAGGTGATCGAGTCCGTCACGCGCCAGCCCGAGATGCGCGACGAGATCACCTCGATCCAGTGGCTCGGCTTCGCGCTCACCGAGGCGACCTTCTTCTACGGTCTGGTCGGCGGCTTCATCGCCTTCTTCCTCTAGGCCATGCACCCCTTCGCCGCCATCCTGAGCACGCCGATCGCCTCGAGCGACTCTTGGTTGATCACGCCCAACGTCGGGCTGATGATCTGGACGTTCGCCGTCTTCGCGATCTCGCTCTACATTCTCGTCAAGGCCGTGTTCCCCCGCATCCGCGACGCGCTCGACGAGCGCCGCCGCACGATCGACGAGTCGATCGATGCGGCCGAGCGCACCCGCGCCGAGGCCGACGAGATCCTCGCCGAGTACCGCGAGCGGCTGAAGGAGGCCAGGACCCAGTCAGAGGAGATCCTCCAGCGCGCGCGCCAGACGGCCGAGTCCCACGAGCACGAGGCCCGCGACCGTGGCAAGGAGATCCTCGTCGAGGCGGCCAAGCGCGCGGAGCGCGACATCGACGCCGCCACCAAGCGCGCGCTCGACGACATCCGCCGCGAGGTCGCCGACCTGACGATCATGGCCACCGAGAAGGTCACGCGCAAGACGCTCGACGACGCTGATCAGAGGCGCCTTGTCGAGGAGGCGCTGAGCGAACTCGACTTCTCCGACCTGTCCTCCGGCGCGTCCAGCAACTGATGGAGGAGCTCGCCCAGGTATATGCCCGCTCACTGTTCCAGGTGGCCCGCGAGCAGGGCCGGCTGGATGAGCTGCGCGAGCAGCTGGGCCAGTTCGCCGACGCGCTGAACGAGCATCGCGAGCTGGCGGTGTTCTTCTTCTCGCCGTACTTCTCCACCACGGAGAAGCAGCAGGCGCTGGCGCATCTGCTCGACGGAGCGGACCCGATCTTTCTGAACTTCCTCAGCCTGCTCATCGAAAACCACCGCATGCCGGTCATCTTCCGCATCCGTCAGGAGTACGAGCGCCTGTGGGATGAGGAGAACAAGACGTTGCCGGTGGAGATCACGAGCGCGATCGCGCTCGACGAGGCGACCACCGAGAGCCTGGGCAGGACGATCGGAGAGCGCGCCGGGCGCAAGGTCACGCTGGCGGCGCGCGTGGACCCGGACATTCTCGGCGGCATCATCGTCAGGGTCGGAAACTCGATCCTCGACGCCTCTATTCGCAACCGACTGGAGCAGCTGCGCAGGCACGTTGCCCAAGGAGCTTCTTGATGCAGATCAATCCCGACGAGATCACGAGCATTCTGAAGAGCCGCATCGAGGGCCTCGACAGCGGTACCGCCGAGCTGACCGAGGTGGGCACGGTGCTGTCGGTGGCTGACGGCATCGCCCGCCTTCACGGCCTGGAGAACTGCATGTCCTTCGAGATGCTCGAGTTTCCCCACGGTGTCACCGGCCTGGCGCTGAACCTCGAGTCCGACAACGTCGGCGCAGTGCTGTTCGGCGAGTGGGAGCACATCTCCGAGGGGGACACCGTCAAGCGCACCGGCTCGCTGCTGGAGATCCCCGTCGGCGAGCAGATGCTCGGACGCATCGTCGACCCGCTCGGGCGCGCGCTGGACGGCAAGGGAGCGATCGAAGTGGAAGAGACGCGCCCGGCCGAGTTCAAGGCGCCCGGCGTCGTCCAGCGCCAGCCCGTCAAGCAGCCGATGCAGACCGGCCTGAAGGCGATCGACGCGATGATCCCGATCGGCCGCGGCCAGCGCGAGCTCATCATCGGCGACCGCCAGACCGGCAAGACAGCGATCGCTATCGACACGATCATCAACAACAAGGACACCGGGGTGGTGTCCGTGTACGTCGCGATCGGCCAGCGCATGTCGACCGTGGTGGCGCTCACGCAGACACTCGAGGAATACGGCGCTCTGGACAACACGATCATCGTGGCTGCTCCCGCCGATGAGGCAGCGCCGATCAAGTTCATGGCCCCGTATGCCGGCTGCGCGATGGGTGAGCACTTCCTCTACAGCGGCCGGCACGCACTGTGCGTTTACGACGACCTCACCAAGCACGCATACGCATACCGACAGATGTCGCTGCTGTTGCGCCGCCCACCGGGCCGTGAGGCCTATCCCGGCGACGTCTTCTACCTACACTCGCGCCTGCTCGAGCGCGCGGTCAAGCTCAACGACGACCTTGGCGGCGGTTCGCTGACGGCACTGCCGATCATCGAGACGCAGGCGGGCGATGTCTCGGCGTACATCCCGACGAACGTGATCTCGATCACCGACGGGCAGATCTTCCTCGAGTCCAAGCTCTTCAACTCGGGCGTGCGTCCGGCGATCAACGTCGGGATCTCGGTCTCGCGCGTGGGCGGCAACGCACAGATCGGCCCAATGAAGAAAGTCGCCGGGAGAATCAAGCTCGAGCTCTCCCAGTACCGCGATTTGGAGGCGTTCGCACAGTTCGGCTCAGACCTCGATGCCGACACACAGCGCACGCTCGCTCGCGGAGAACGCCTCGTGGCAACGCTCAACCAGCACGAGCGCGCGCCGCTCGCGGTGGAGGATCAGACGGTCCAGATCTTCGCCGCCACCAACGGCTATCTGGACAGGCTGAACGTCGAGCGTGTGCCGGAGTTCCTACTCGGCATCACCGAACGCCTGCACTCCCAGCACCCGGAGCTGCGCGAGAAGATCAACGGCGGGGACTGGTCGGACGAGACCCAGAAGGATGTGCGCGAGACGCTCGATGGCTTCGCCGCGGACTTTGGCTTTGACCTCGACGAGGAGGGGCAACCGCTGGACGAGGACGAGCCTGGCCGGCAGACCGAGTCTCGCCAGCAGGCCGAGTCCGCCGACGAGGAGAAGGAGGTCGCGGCGGCATAGCGCCGCCGCCGAGCACAGCCATGGCTTCTCAGCGCGACGTCAGGAACAAGATCGCTTCGGTGAAGAACATCCAGAAGATCACGCGGGCGATGGAGATGGTGGCCGCAGCCCGCCTGCGCCGCGCCGAGCAGCGGATCTCCGCGCTGCGCCCCTATGCCGATGCGATCGGGCGAATGACGCGTCAGGCAGCCCAAGCAGCCGGTGCCGAGGCCGCGCGGGTGCCGCTGCTGCGCGACCACGAGTCCGAGACCGAGACGGGACTGTTGCTCGTCACGGGCGACCGCGGCCTGGCGGGTGGCTTCAACTCACAGATCATCCGCGACGGCCTGCGCCTGTCGGCCGAGCTGGCCGAGAGGGGGCTGCGCAGCAGCTGGTATGCGACCGGGCGCCGCGGCGTCTCCTCGCTGGTGTTTCGCGGCTACGAGCTGAGCGGCAGCTACACGGGCTTCGCCGATCGACCCGCCTACGCGGACGCCCGCACGATCGCCGATGACCTGATCGAGGCGTATGTCGATGGCCGCATCGATCGCGTGGAGATGGTCTACAACTCTTACGTCTCGCCGCTCACGCAGCACGTCACGCGTCAGCGACTGCTTCCGCTCACTCACCGGGCGATCGCGGGCGAGCAGGACGGCCCGCTCGGGACCGCGCAGGAGGCACCTGCGTCTGGAAAACGGACCCCCGTCGACTACGAGCCGGACCCCGAGAAGATCCTCAGGCGCCTGGTTCCCGACTACATCGAGATCTCGATCTACCGGGCGCTGGTGGAGTCCGCTGCCGGCTTCTTCGGGGCTCAGATGACGGCGATGCGCAGCGCATCGGAGAACGCCGGCGAACTCATCACCGACTACACGCTGCAAATGAACCGTGCCCGCCAGGCCGAGATCACCCAGGAGATCATGGAGGTAGTCGCCGGCGCCGAGGGCCTGAGCTGAGACGACTCGTTCCCAAGACGAGCCAGACTTTGAATAGATAAAGAGGAGAATCGAGAAAAAATGGACGCCACCACCACCGAGCCCACCAGCTCCACCGAGCGTTCCGGCAACGGAGCCCCAGCCGCGCGCAACGTTGGGCGCATCGAGGAGATCCAGGGCGTCGTGATCGAGGCCGTCTTCCCCGACCGTCTGCCCGAAATCAACCATGCGATCACGATCGCCAGGCCCGCAGCCGCGGCCGACGAGGAGGCACCGGGGATCAGCTCGGAGGCCGGTGGTCGGCTGCTCGTATGCGAGGTTCAGCAGCACCTCGGCGATGACCGCGTGAGGGCGGTCGCGATGGATACGACCGACGGCCTGGCGCGAGGTGTCGAGGTGCTCGATACCGGCGGGCCGATCACGGTTCCCGTGGGGGAGGTCACGCTCGGGCGAATCTTCAACCTGCTGGGCGAACCGATCGACCTCGGCGCGGAGTTGCCCAAGGACGTCGAGCGCCGCGGCATCCACCAGGATGCCCCGCGCGTTGAGGACCTCACGCCGACGACCGAGATGTTCGAGACCGGGATCAAGGTCGTCGACCTGCTCGCCCCCTACGCCAAGGGCGGCAAGGTCGGACTGTTCGGGGGAGCGGGAGTGGGCAAGACGGTGCTGATCCAGGAGCTCATCCACAACCTCGCCAAGGAGCACGGCGGCCTGTCGGCGTTCTGCGGCGTGGGCGAGCGCTCGCGCGAGGGCAACGACCTGTGGCTGGAGATGAAGGAGTCCGGCGTGCTCGACAAGACGATGCTCGTGTTCGGCCAGATGAACGAGCCGCCTGGAGCCCGCATGAGGGTGGCTCTGTCGGGGCTGACGATGGCCGAATACTTCCGCGACAAGGGCCAGGACGTGCTGCTGTTTATCGACAACATCTTCCGCTTCGTTCAGGCCGGCTCCGAGGTCTCGGCGCTCTTGGGGCGCATGCCCTCCCAGGTCGGCTACCAGCCGACGCTCGAGACAGAGATGGGTCAGCTGCAGGAGCGCATCACCTCCACTCGCGAGGGCTCGGTGACGTCGATCCAGGCGATCTACGTCCCCGCCGACGATCTCACCGACCCCGCGCCGGCATCGGTGTTCGCCCACCTCAACGCCACGACGACGCTGTCGCGGGCGATCTCCGAGAAAGGGATCTACCCGGCCGTGGATCCGCTCGACTCCACCTCGACGATCCTCAAGGCAGACATCCTCGGCGACGACCACTTCCGCGTTGCCAACCGCGTCAAGGAGATCCTCCAGCGCTACAAGGAACTCCAAGACATCATCGCGATCCTCGGCATCGACGAGCTCTCAGACGAGGACAAGCTGACCGTGCAGCGCGCGCGCAGGATCGAGCGCTTTCTCTCGCAGCCGTTCTTCGTTGCCGAAGAGTTCACGGGAACCCCCGGCACCTATGTGCCGATCGCGGAGACGATCAGGGGCTTTGAGGAGATCATCGACGGCAAGCACGATGAGGTTCCCGAGAGCGCGTTCTTCCTCAAGGGCACGATCGACGAGGTCGTCGAGGCGGCCAAGAAATAGACAATGGCGCACACGAAGTTCCCAGTCGAAGTGCTCACGCCCGAGGGCGAGGTCTTCTCCGAGGAGGTGGAGATGCTCTCCACGTTCACGACCGTGGGCTCGATCGGGATCCTGGCCAACCATGAGCCGCTGCTGGCGAGGCTCGAGCCGACCGAGCTGCGTCTGTATCGCTCAGAGACCGAGATCGTGCGCTTTGCGCAGGCTGAGGGCTACCTGCAGTTCGCCGAGAACCGAGCGCTGGTGCTGGTCGAGGAAGCGATCGCCCCGGAGGCGCTCGATCGTGGCCTGTTCGAGACCAAGCTCTCGGAAGCTCGAGCGGCCGCCGAGCGCGCTCAGGAAGACAGCGAGGAGAATGCTCGCGCCCTGCGCGACATCCGTCGCTACGAGGCGTTCCTGTCGGTCGGGCAGTAGGAGCCCCCTGGATGGAGGCCTCCATCGACGATCACTTCAGGCGCCCGGGGTGGTTCACCAAGAACGTGTTCAATCGGATCGTCGCGGGCCTCACGCGGCTCGGGATCAGCGTGTGGGGCGCGCGTGTCCTGGAGGTCCGCGGCCGCAGCTCCGGGCAACCGCGCCGCACGCCGGTCAACCTGCTCAGCTACGAGGGCGAGCGCTACCTGGTGGCAGCGCGCGGCAACACCCAATGGGTGCGCAACCTACGGGCCAGCGGCGAGGGCGCGCTGCTCGTCGGGCGCCACAGGGAGACGTTCACCGCAGTGGAGCTCGACGCGCCGGGGAAGCCGGCGATCCTGCGCGCCTACCTGAAGCGCTGGAAGGCGGAGGTCGGTGTCTTCTTCGAAGGGGTCGGCCCGGACTCCTCCGAGGAGGAGCTGGCTCGGGAGGCGCCCAAGCATCCGGTGTTCCGCCTGAACAGCAGCGGTTCCTGATCTCTCCGCAACGCAAAACTCGTCATCGCCGCCCGCACCGGCTAGCCTTCCCCGCCTCATGAGCGCAGCACGCGAGCAAATCGGAGTGATCGGGACCGGCTACGTCGGCCTCGTGACCGCGGCCGGCTTCGCCGAGCTAGGCAGCGAGGTGTGGTGCGTGGACATCGACGCCGCCAAGATCGAGCGCCTGCAGCGCGGCGAGGTGCCTATCTACGAGCCCGGCCTGGAGGAGCTGCTGGCCCGCAACGCTCGGCGGCTGCACTTCTCTACCGATCTCGCCGGTGCCCTGGGCCACGCTCGCCTGCTGTTCGTGGCCGTGGGAACTCCGCCAACGTACTCGGGCGACGCCGACCTGTCCGCCGTGCACGCCGTCGTGAACGCGCTACCCGCCTCGAGCGACCATGCGCTGGTGATGAAGTCCACGGTGCCGTGCGGCACCGGAGCGTCGCTGCTGCGCGTGTTCGGCGAGCAGGGAAAGCAGGCGCTCGGCTACGTCTCCTGCCCCGAGTTCCTCAAGGAGGGCTCGGCCGTCGAGGACTTCCTGCACCCCGATCGGGTCGTCGTCGGCGACGCCGGCGGCTGGGCGGGCGACGCCGTGGTCGAGCTGTACGCGCCGCTGGACGCCCCGCTCGTGCGGACCGACATAGCCAGCGCGGAGATGGTCAAGCTTGCCTCAAACGCGTTCCTCGCGACCAAGATCTCGTTCATCAACGAGATTGCCAACGTGTGCGAGGAGACCGGCGCCGACGTGGTCGAGGTAGCACGCGGAATGGGCCTTGACGAGCGCATCGGCTCGAAGTTCCTGCAGGCGGGGATCGGCTTCGGCGGCAGCTGCTTCCCCAAGGACGTCGATGCGCTCAAGCAGCTCGCCGGCAACTCCGGCTATCACTTCCAGCTGCTGACGGCCGTGATCGAGGTCAACGACCTGCAGAAGCGCCGCGTGATCGGCAAGCTTCAGAAGCATCTCGGCGGTCTCGCCGGCAAGCGGGTGGCGCTGCTCGGCCTGGCCTTCAAGCCGAACACCGACGACATGCGCGAGGCCTCCTCGCTGGTGCTCTCCGCGCGTCTGCACGCCGACGGCGCGACGGTCGTGGCGTACGACCCCGTGGCCGAGGAGCAGGCCCGTGCGCTCGTCTCGGGAATCGCCTTCGCAGACTCCCCGCTCGGCGCGGTCGAGCGCGCCGACGCCGTGGTGCTGGTGACCGAGTGGAGCGAGTTCCTGGAGCTCGACTGGACGCACGTCGCGGCCGCGATGAGCGGCGAGCTGGTGGTCGACGGCCGCAATGCCCTGGATCCGGAGGCGATCCGCGCCGCGGGCTTGCTGTATGAGGGAATCGGGAGGCGGTGAACCGATTCAGGCCGTGATCCTCGTCGGGGGACAGGGCACACGCTTGCGCCCGCTCACCTCTACGGTCCCCAAGCCGGTGGTGCAGTTGGTCGACAGGCCATTCATCGCGTTCATGCTCGAGTGGCTGCGCGGGCACGGCGTCGACGACGTGATCATGTCCTGTGGGTTCCTCGCGGACGGCGTGCGCAGAGTGCTCGGCGACGGCTCGCAGCTGGGCGTCCGCCTGCGCTTCGTCGAGGAGCCCGACCCGCGCGGCACGGCCGGTGCCCTGAAGCTCGCCGAGCCGATGCTCGACGAGCGCTTCTTGATGCTCAACGGCGACGTGCTCACCGACATCGACCTCACCGCCCAGATCGCCCAGCACGATGCGACCGGCGCGCGGGCCACGCTGGCGCTCGTCCCCGTCCCCGATCCGACCGCCTATGGTCTGGTGATCCTGCGCGAGGACCGCTCAGTCCGCGATTTCGTGGAGAAGCCGAGCTCCGACAGCGTCGCGAGCAACCTGATCAGCGCCGGCGCCTACGTGCTGCAGCGCGAGATCCTCGAGCTGGTCACGGCTGAGCGCAACGTCTCGATCGAGCGCGAGGTCTGGCCGCTGCTGATCGACGACGGCCTCTACGGGTTTCCCTCCGATAGCTACTGGCTGGACATCGGTACGCCCGCGCGCTACCTGCAGGGGACCTTCGACATCATCGAGGGCAACGTTGAGACGGCCGTGCGCGAGCGGCTGGGCAGCGACTGGCTCGCGATCGACGAGGATGCGCAGGCGCTCGGCAGGGTGATTCCCCCGGCGGTGCTCGAGCGGGGTGTGCGCGTCGCGCAGGGAGCGCACGTCGGCAGCCTGGTGGTCCTGGCAGAGGACGTGTCGGTGGGGAGCGGCTCCACCGTCGAGCGCGCGGTTGTCTTGCAGGGGACGCAGATTGGCCAGGGCTGCGAGCTGCGCGACTGCATTCTGGCGGCCGGCTGCCGCGTGGGCGCTCACACCAAGATCACCGGCGGCGCGGTGCTCGGCGAGCGAGTCAGCGTGGGGGCGCACAACGTGATCACGCGCGGGGCGCGTATCTTCCCTGGTGTCGAGTTGCCCGACGGCGCGATCGAGTTCTAAGCTCCCGTCCCGACGGCTACCGGCAAAAGCAAAAGTTTCCCGCGTCCATGGCCACGATCCCCCAGCAGAACACGAGGTGAGCAGAAGATGAGCGACGGCGGCGCTACCGCGATACCCACCGCAGAGGAGCTCTCGCGCGCCACGATCGCCCGGATCGACCCATCCGACCAGTTGGGCGACGTGCTGGCAGTGCCCGAGCATCTGCGCGACGCGCTGTGGCGGGTCGAGTCGGCGATCATGCAGGACTGGGACACCGCCGCGGGACTGGTCGTCGCGGGCATGGGCGGTTCGGCGATCGGCGGCGCCCTGGCGCGGGCGGCGCTTGGCGACCACGCCTCGCGGCCGATCTTCGTGACGCGCGCATACGGGCTACCGACGTGGACCACGCCGGACACGATGGTGCTGTGCGCCAGCTACTCGGGCGAGACCGAGGAGACACTCGCGTGCTACGAGTCGGCCGGCGCGCTCGGCGCCAAGCGCACGGTGGTGACCACCGGCGGGCGCCTGGCCGAGATGGCGCGCGCGGACGGCGTTCCAGTGATCCCGCTCCCCGGCGGCTTCCAGCCGCGGGCAGCGGTTGCGTACATGATCGTCGCGGCGCTCGAGGTGGCCGCGCTGTGCGGCGCCGGCCCGAGGCTGACCTCGGAGATCGACGTGGCGGCCTCGCACACCGAGCAGCTGGTGGCCGAGTGGGGTCCGGACGCACCGGAGGACTCGCTCGCCAAGGAGCTCGCGCGCGGACTGCACGGCACGATCCCGGTTGTGGCCGGCGCCGGGCTGACCACGCCGATCGCATACCGCTGGAAGACCCAGATCAACGAGAACGCCAAGCAGCCGTGCTTCTGGCACGAGCTCCCCGAGCTCGACCACAACGAGATCGCTGGCTGGGAGGGCGCGCGCGACGTCGGGCGCTTCGCGGCGGTGTTCCTCGACGACTCCGACGCCCACCCGCGGGTGAAGGAGCGGATGGACCTTACAGAGCGCCTGATCGCCGGCAACGCCGTGGCGAGCTTCCGTCCGGAGACCCGCGGGCAGACGGCGGTCGAGCGCGTCATCTCGCTCGTGCTGCTCGGCGACCTCGTCTCGATCTACCTCGCAGCCCTGCGCGGCGTGGACCCCGGGCCGGTGAAGCTGATCGAAGAGCTGAAGGCCGCGCTCGCCAAGCGCTGAGCCGATCGCCCGCAGGACCGAGCCCATCACGATTACCATGGAGAGATCACGATGACCCCAACCGCCACGATCGCCCACACCGACTTCAAGGTCGCGGACCTCTCGCTCGCCGAGTTCGGCCGCAAGGAGATCACGCTCGCCGAGCACGAGATGCCCGGCCTGATGGCGATCCGCCGCGAGTACGCGGACGCCCAGCCGCTGCTGGGCGCGCGGATCACGGGCTCACTGCACATGACCATCCAGACTGCCGTGCTGATCGAGACGCTGACAGCGCTGGGCGCGGAGGTACGCTGGTGCAGCTGCAACATCTTCTCGACCCAGGACCACGCCGCTGCGGCGGTCGCGGTGGGGCGTGAGGGCACGCCGGAGGACCCCCGTGGGGTGCCCGTGTACGCGTGGAAGGGCGAGACGCTGGAGGAGTACTGGTGGTGTACCGAGCGGGCGCTGCGCTGGCCCGAGCGCGAGGGCGGCGAGACGCACACTTCGGCAACGAACGGGTCGACCGTGGTGGCCGAGTCTGGTCCGAACATGATCCTCGACGACGGCGGCGACGCGACGCTGCTCGTCCACAAGGGCACCGAGTACGAGCGCGCCGGCGCGGTGCCCACGGCGGGTGGGGACGGTATCCCCGACTCGGAGGAGTTCCAGGTGATCCTGTCCGTGCTCACGCGCTCGCTCGCAGAGGACCCGCGGCGCTGGACACGCATCGGTCAGGGCGTCAAAGGCGTCACCGAGGAGACCACCACCGGCGTGCACCGTCTCTATCAGATGGTCGAGACGGGCGAGCTGCTGTTCCCGGCAATCAACGTCAACGACTCGGTCACCAAGTCCAAGTTCGACAACCTGTACGGCTGCAGGCACTCGCTGATCGACGGCATCAACCGTGCCACCGACGTGATGATCGGCGGCAAGCTCACCGTGGTGTGCGGCTTCGGCGACGTCGGCAAGGGCTGCGCGGAGTCGCTGCGCGGTCAGGGCGCACGCGTGGTGATCACCGAGATCGACCCAATTTGCGCACTGCAGGCTGCGATGCAGGGGTACGAGATCAGGACGCTCGAGGAAGTGATCGAGAGCGCGGACGTGTTCATCACCGCGACCGGCAACAAGGACATCATCCGCGCGCAGGACATGGCCCGCATGAAGCACCAGGCGATCGTCGGCAACATCGGACACTTCGACAATGAGATCGACGTCGCTCGCCTCGCCACGATCCCGGGCATCGAGCGCGTGAACATCAAGCCGCAGGTCGACAAGTGGATCTTTCCCGCCACCGCGGAGCGCCCGAGCCACGCGATCCTGCTGCTCTCGGAGGGGCGCCTGCTGAACCTCGGCAACGCCACGGGACACCCGAGCTTCGTGATGAGCAACTCGTTCTCCAACCAGACGATCGCCCAGATCGAGCTGTTCACCAAGAACGACGAGTACGACAAGCGGGTCTACGTCCTGCCCAAGCACCTGGACGAGAAGGTCGCTCGCCTGCATCTCGACGCGCTCGGAGTGAAGCTGACGACGCTCACCGGCGAGCAGGCCGCCTACATCGGCGTGCCGGTCGACGGGCCATACAAGCCCGACCACTACCGCTACTAATCACGGCATGAGGGCGATGGTCCTCGCGGCGGGGCTCGGCACGCGCCTACGCCCGCTGACCTATGAGATCACCAAGCCGATGGTGCCCGTGCTCGATCGGCCCGTGATGGAGCACATCGTCGACCTGCTGCACAGGCACGGGTTCGACGAGGTGATCGCCAACCTGCACTACTTTCCCGACACGATCCGCGCGCACTTCGGCGAGCGCTTGCAGTATCGCTACGAGGAGGAACTGCTCGGGACCGCAGGCGGCGTGCGCGCGTGCGCGAGCTTCTTCGGCGAGGAGCCGTTCCTGGTGATCTCCGGCGACGCGCTCACGGACATCGACCTGAGCGCGCTCGCGGCCACGCACCGCGACAGCGGCGGCGTCGCGACGCTGGCGGTCAAGCAGGTCTCCGACACGCGTGAGTACGGCGTCGTGCTGCACGATCGCGACGGGCGCATCACCGGTTTCCAGGAGAAGCCCGCGCCCGAGGAGGCGCTGTCGAACCTGGGCAACTGTGGGATCTACGTGTTCGACCCGCAGATCTTCGACTACTTTCCACCGCAGCCGTTCGTGGACTGGGCCAAGGACGTGTTCCCGGTCCTGCTCGAGCACGACGTCCCCTTCTATATTCACGAGACGCGCGAGTACTGGAACGACGTCGGCTCGCTGAGCGAGCTCAAGCACGGGACCTTCGACGCGTTGCGCGGCGAGCTGCGCCTCCAGGTCGAAGGCGAGGAGGTCAGCCCGGGGGTTGTGGTCGCCCAGGACCGAGTGAACACCGGCCAGCCGCTGCGCGAGGACACGGAGATCGAAGGACCGGCGTGGATCGGGCGCGAGGTGAGCATCGGTGCAGGTGTCCGGCTGATGGGTCCCGTTGTGCTCGGCGACGGCGCCACGATCGGCGACCGCGTGCAGATGCGCGAGAGCATCGTCTTCCCTGGAACCGAGCTCGCCGCTGATTCGATCCTGATCGGCGCGATCGCCGGCCACAGCGGCATCCTGCAGAGCCTGCGCCGGCGCGGCTAGAACGCTCAGGCGAGCTCGTAGCGTTCGCGCCGCTGCTGCGTGCGCTCGGACTCTGCGAGCGCACGCACGAACAGCGCCACGAGCGCGATGCCCATCACCAGCGACTGCTCGACCGCCATGATCAGGCCCGCGATCGACTGGTCGTCGGTCGCCGAGATACCCCATACGCGCGCGTGGTGGGCGTAGTAGGGGTACAGCGCGTACGGGGCGAACGCGAGCCCCATGCCGAGCGCGCCGACGAACAGCTTGGTGCTGGCCATGTACACCACCGGGCCCATCCCGTCCAGGCGCTTGCGCGCGCGAATCGGGGACATCAGGTGCCACCAGTAGATCGACCCGGCGATCACGAACGTGGTGTGCTCGAGCACGTGCATCACAGGATGGGTCAGCGCGAGGTCATACGCAGCTGGGATGTGCCACGCCCAGATCACGCCCACGTACAGGAACACCGCGAAAGCGGGATGCGCGAGCACCCCCGCGCGGCGCTCGAGCTCGTGCACGGAGCGCGTGACCGGTCGCAGGATCACCTTGGTCAGCCCGAGGATGGCGAGGATCGGCACCAGATCCAACAGCAGCATGTGCTGGATCATGTGCGCGAAGAACAGCTGGTCGGCGAGCGCGTCCACGGGCGAGATCAGCGCGGTCAGGGCGGCCAGCACCGCGGCCATGAAGCAGCACAGCCTCCACACGGGCGCCTCGGCCGTGCGCCGTGGAGAGCTCCCCCGGCGCACGTGCCACCAACGCCGCATATAGGTGCCCGCGACGATCGCCGCGCCGATCAGGACACCCGGGCTGAACGTCCAGGAGAGGTTGGGGGCCATCCGAGCCAATTGTCGCACCGTGCGTCTAACGCCATTGTGTCGAGGGCCATTTACATCCGCCGCACACGGGCGTAACATCGATGCACAGCCACAAAGGCCGACCAAGGAGCCTGTGATGCAGATCGAGATCAAGGGTCGCAACGTCCCGGTCACCGACGAGCTGCGCGCGCACGCGGAGCGCCGTCTTGGCAAGGTCGCACGGCAGGTCTCAGACCTTGCCCGCCTGGAGATCGAGATCTTCAAGGAGCCCAACCCGCGGGTCACCGACCGCCAGGTCGCCGAGGGCACCTTGCATCTGAAGGGCGTGACGCTGCGCGCGCGCGACGCCTCGCCGGAGATGCTGCACTCGCTGAACCTGATGGTCGACGAGCTGGCTCGCCAGGTCAAGCGCCACCGCGACAAGCGGCGCCACCGGCGCGAGGCACACGCGGCCGCCGCCCGCAGCGCGCGCGCTGCCGCCGCCACGGCGTTGACCCTGCCGTCGATCTGAGCGATCAGAAACCAGCCGAACAGGAGCGGGATCAGGGGCCGGCCAAGACTCCGCGCGTGTGATCGACTGCCCTGACCGTGTGATCGGCTGCTGCTGACGGCGCGAGCGCCGGAAGCTATCCTTGGGCGCATGCCCTCTCTGCTTGATCGCGCGCTGAACGTCGGCGAGGCGAAGAAGTTCAAGTCCTATCAGAAGCGCGTCGCGTTGATCAACGCGTTCGAGGCCGAGCTCGAACACGACAGCGACGAGGAGCTGCGCCAGCGGATGGATGCGTTGCGCGAGCGCGCGCGCGAAGGCGAGCAGCTCGATGCGCTGCTGCCGGAGTGCTTTGCGATCGTGCGCGAGACCGGCAAGCGCACGATGGGCATGCGCCACTTCGATGTGCAGATGATCGGCGGCATGGCCCTGCACGAGGGCCAGATCGCCGAGATGAAGACCGGCGAGGGCAAGACGCTGACCGCGACGCTCGCCGTCGTGCTGAACTCGCTCGCGGTGCGCGAGCCGGTCGCCGATCGCTCAGACGCCGACCAGGTCGAGCAGCCGCCCGAGCGCAAGGGCGTGCACGTGGTGACCGTCAACGACTACCTGGCGCGTCGTGACGCGGAATGGATGAGCCCGATCTACGACGGGCTTGGCGTGACGGTCGGGGTGCTGCAGAACATGCAGCAATACGAGGAGAAGCAGGGCGCGTACGCGTGCGACGTGGTGTACGGCACCAACTCAGAGTTCGGCTTCGACTACCTGCGCGACAACATGGCCAAGGACCTCAGCGAAAAGGTCCAGCGCGGGCACTCGTTCGCAATCGTGGACGAGGTCGACAACATCCTGATCGACGAGGCGCGTACGCCGCTGATCATCTCCGGCGCCCCCGAACAGGCAGCCGACCTATACATGAAGTTCGCGCGCCTGGCTCCGCAGATGGTCGCGGGCAAGACGCCCGAAGGCATGGACCCCCGCTCCAAGAAGCAGTTCATGGCGGACTTCGACTTCGAGATCGACGAGAAGCAGAAGACCGTCGCGATCAGCGAGCAGGGCGTGGCCAAGGCCGAGCGCTTCCTGCGCATCGACCACCTGTACCGCGCCGAGAACGGCCATCTGGTCAACCACCTGATCCAGTCGCTGCGCGCGCAGGCGCTGTACAAGCGCGACGTCGACTACGCGGTGATCGACGGCGAGGTGAAGATCATCGACGAGTTCACCGGGCGTATCCTCGACGGCAGGCGCTGGTCGGAGGGCCTGCACCAGGCGGTCGAGGCGAAGGAGGGGGTGTCCGTCCAGGAGGAGAACCAGACGCTGGCGACGATCACCTACCAGAACTTCTTCCGCCTGTACGACAAGCTCGCGGGCATGACCGGCACGGCGCTGACCGAGGCGACCGAGTTCATGAAGATCTACGACCTGCCGGTCGTACAGATCCCCACGAACAAGGAGATGGTCCGCGACGACAACAACGATCAGGTCTACAAGACCAAGGAGGGCAAGTGGAACGCCGTCGTCAAAGAGATCGCCGCCCGCAACGACAACGGTCAGCCGGTGCTCGTGGGGACGATCTCGGTCGAGGTCTCAGAGCTCCTGTCCGAACGGCTGACCAAGCGCGGGATCAAGCACACGGTGCTGAACGCCAAGCCCGAGCACGCGGCCCTCGAGGCTGAGACCGTCGCTGAGGCCGGCCAGCCGGGCGCGGTGACGATCGCTACGAACATGGCCGGCCGTGGGGTCGACATCAAGCTCGGCGGCAACCCCGAGCACCTGGCCGCTCAGCAGCTGGCCCGGGAGGGTGTGGATCCGGCAGAGGCGCAGGAGCACGAGCGGCGCATGAAGGAGATCCTGCCGGAGATCGAGCGCAAGCTGGCGGAGAGCCGCGAGCACGTTGTGGCAGCGGGCGGCCTATTCATCTGTGGCACCGAGCGCCACGAGTCCAGGCGGATCGACAACCAGCTGCGCGGGCGCTCCGGCCGCCAAGGCGACCCCGGCGAGTCGCGCTTCTTCCTGTCGGCAGAGGACGACCTCGTGCGGCTGTTTGCCGGTGACCGCATCTACCGGATCCTCGACAAACTCGGCGGCGTCGACGACGAGGGCAACGAGGAACCGATCGAGGCGGGGATGCTCTCCAAACAGATCGAGAAAGCGCAGAAGAAGGTCGAGGAGCAGAACTTCCTGATCCGCAAACGGGTGCTCGAGTACGACGACGTGATGAACGAGCAGCGTCGCGTGATCTATGCCTACCGCGACGAGGTGCTCGAGGGCCAGAGCATCGGCGAGGAGGCGCGCCGCGAGGTTGCCAACGTGATCGACCGCGCGATCGAGCAGTACACCCCGGGCGACTTCATGGACGACTGGGATCTGGATGGCTTGTTCACCGCGCTCGGCCAGTTCTTTCCCCTCGATCTCGGTAGCGAGGACCTCGACCGTGACACGATCGATCGCACCGCTCTGAGCGACCGCATCGTCGCGGAGGCCATGGATCGCTACGAGGCTCGCGCTCAGGCCCTGGGCGAGGAGCTGATGGGTGCGCTCGAGCGCTTCCTGCTGCTGCAGATCATCGATGAACGATGGCGTGAGCATCTGTTCGACATGGACTACCTGCGCGAGGGCATCCACCTGCGCGGCTTTGCCCAGATCGACCCGCTGGTGGCGTACAAGAACGAAGCGTTCGCGCTGTTCGGCGATCTGATGAACAGCGTGTGGTCGGACTACGCCCGGATGATCTTCAACGTGCAGGTGAACGTCGAGGGCCAGAACGGCGGCGGTGGCCAGGTGCCCTCGTTTGCCGCCGCCGGCAACTCTACGCGCGCGGGGCGCGTGTCCTACTCCGGCGGCCACAGCGCGGCCGGCGCAGGCGCGCTCGCCGCAGCCGCCGCGGCCGCGGGAGCCGCGGGCGGGCAGGCGTATGCGGACGATGGTGGCGAGGAAGCGGAAGCGGTGCCGGTGGTCGAGCAGCGCGTGCTCGACGACGAGCACCAGGTGGGGCGCAACGACCCCTGCTGGTGCGGGAGCGGCAAGAAGTTCAAGAAGTGCCACGGCGCGTAAGCGCCGGTCCGGCTCAGCGCTGCTGTTCGAGTGCCTCGACTAGCTCCGGGAGCGTCATGTCCAACGCGCTGACAATTGAGAGCACGGTTGGCCATGCCGGGCTTGCCCGCGCCAGCTCGATCGCCGCGAGCGACCCCGACGATAGACCGGCTCGGTAGGCGAGCGCCTCTTGTGATTCGCCGCGCCGCTCGCGTTCGCGTTTCAGCACGGCAGCCAGCGCGAGATCTACGGGCTGTTCCGCCTTTGGCATTGTATGGCAAGCTTGACATGCCAGGGACGGCAAGCGCCAGAGTGTCACCCCTCCCATGTTTGCCTACCTAGGTTTGCCGTGGTACGCTGCCCCGCACAAGGATGTCCAGTCCAGTCACGACCGAACGCGCGAGATATGGCCTTGCTCGGCTCCTGATCGCGATAGCAGCGGCCACCGGCCGCCTTCCCAAGCTCCTCACACGCGCCTGGTTCCGACGGGTTCTCGGCCGCCGTGGACGCGTCATCGCATGGCGAAGCATCGGAGCACAGATCGGCGAGAACGTCTTCCTCGGCAACAACGTGTGGATGAGAACACCGCGCATGGTGTCTATCGGCGCCGGCTCCAAGCTCGGGGGCCACGTATGGATCGAGGGCGGCGGGACCGTCACGATCGGCTGCAACACGATCGTCAACGACAGCGACCTGTTCAGCAGCCAACACGACCTCGACGACCCGAAGTTCCGGGCGCAACGCCTATTCATCGAGATCGGCGACCACGTATGGATGCCCCGCAAAATCATCGTGCTCCCCGGAGTACGCATCGGCAACTGCGCGGTCATCGGTACCGGCTCGGTTGTCGCGAGCGAGATTCCGGCCTACGGTGTGGCGGCGGGTAACCCCGCACGCGTCATCAAGCAGCGAGCCCGTGTGGACTTCACGTACGTTCCGGCGAACATCGCAGGGCACAAGGGCAAAGCCAGCCGACGCAGGAACACGACTCTCGCTGGCGCTCCCGGTTCGGACGGATCTGCCTGACCGACGCCGTGCGAGCAATCAGCCGGCAATCAGCCGGGCGTCTCGGCCGGGATCTGGCGCTTACGGCCTTTTTGGTCGGTGCGTCCCGTGCCAATGCATTCGCGGCAGACGATCCACTTGCCCTTCTCAGGCGGCGTCACGCCGGTCGACCACCATGTCCAGCCCGATCCGCCGCAGGTCGAGCAGCGATCCTTCTCGTCTATCCGCCGGTCGCTCTGGGTCATCGCTCGGCGGAGGCTACTTGACTGAGGCCTTGCGTCGCTGCGCGCGCTGATAGCGTGGGGACGATGGCTACAGCCGCGCCCAGCGAGTCGACCCCCCAGCGCCTGGCCGCCATCCGTGAGCAGATGCAGCTGCTCGCGGACTATCTTTGACCCGGCTGAGCTGGCGGCGCGCGTGGCGGCGCTCGAGCGCGAGATGCGCGCGGAGGGCTTCTGGGATGACTCCGAACGGGCGGCGAGCGTCTCCGCGGAGCATTCGCGCGCGTCCAGACGTCTGGAGATGTTCAGCACGCTGCAGGCCGACGTCGAGGATCTCGACGGGCTGGCGGAGATGGCGGCCGAGGAGGAGTCGCTGCAGGGGGAGGTCGACGAGCAGATCGCTTCGGTCGAGGAGCGCTTGGCCGCGCTGGAGGAGCAGCGGCTGTTCTCCGGTCGCTACGACTCGGGCGACGCGCTCGTGACGGTCAATGCGGGCGCTGGCGGGACCGACGCGCAGGACTGGGCGGAGATGGTGCTGCGGATGCTGATGCGCTGGGCCGAGCGCCGCGGCTTCCAGGTGGAGCTGCTGGAGGTCAGCGCTGGGGAGGAAGCGGGGATCAAGTCGGCGACGTTCCGCGTGTCGGGCGAGAACGCTTACGGCCTGTTCGGCGCCGAGCGCGGCGTGCACCGGCTGGTGCGCCTGTCCCCGTTCGACTCCGCCCACCGCCGGCACACGAGCTTCGCCGGGGTGGAGGTCGCGCCGGTGGTCAAGGACACCGGCGAGGTCGAGATCAACGAGGACGACCTGCAGGTGGACACCTACCGCGCGTCGGGCGCGGGCGGCCAGCACGTCAACAAGACCGACTCAGCAGTACGCATCACCCACCGCCCCACGGGGATCGTGGTGCAATGCCAGAACGAGCGCTCGCAGTCGTCCAACCGCGCGACAGCGATGGCGATGCTGCGCGCGAAGCTGCTCGAGCGCTCTGAGCGCGAACGCCAGGAGGAGATCGCACGCGAGAAGGGCGAGGCGCAGGACGTGAACTTCGGCTCGCAGATTCGCTCGTATGTAATGCACCCCTACACGCTGGTCAAGGACACCCGCACGGGGCACGAGATGGGCGACGTCCAGCGCGTGCTCGACGGGGACCTCGATGGATTCGTGCGTTCCTATCTGCTCTCCAGCGCGGCGTCGCACGGATAAGCGCTCAGCGTCCCGCCTGGATCTGCTCGCGCTCGGCCAGCCGATTGCGGCGGCGAAGCTGAGCCTCGCTCTCGCGGCGAAGCTCCTCGTCGCTGCCGACCTGCAGCGGCGGCACCGCCACCGGGTTGCCGTGCTCGTCGACGGCGACCATGGTCAGGTAGGCGCTGTTGCTGTGCCGGCGTTTGCCCGTCCGTGGGTTCTCGGTGTCGACGCGCACTCCGACCTCCATGGAGGTGTGCCAGACGGCGTTGACGCGCGCCTGGAAGGTGACGAGCTCGGCGACGTGGATCGGGACCATGAACGTCATGCGATCCATGCTCGCGGTCACCACCCGGCAGCGCGAGTGTTTGACGGCGGCGAGCCCGGCGGCCTCGTCGCACAGCTTCATGACCGTTCCACCGTGTACGAAGCCGGCGCCGTTGGCGTCCAGCGGTCCCATCCAGTGGGCGAGCGTGGCGTGCGAGTCAGCGGCGGAGCGTGCATCCATCGGCGCTGATCCTATGCTGAAGCGTAGTGAGCTCCACTTTGGACGCCGACACGGCTGCGCTCGTGCGCGCGGCGCTCGAGGAGGACATCGGCTCAGGCGACGTGACGACGACGGCGACGGTTGACGCTCACGCGGCCGCCGGCGCCCTGATCACCCAGAAGGCCCCCGGGGTGATCTACGGCCTGGCGGCGGCCGAGACGGCGTTCTCACTGCTCGACCCGGACGCGCGCTTCGAGCGCCTGGTGGCGGAGGGCGTATGGCGCGAGGACGGGGGGGCGGTGCTGTCGGTGCACGGCCGCGCACGCGCGCTGCTGAGCGCCGAGCGGACGGCGCTGAACTTCCTCGCGCACCTGTCGGGCGTGGCGACGTTCGCCGCGCGTGCCGCTGGCGAGGTGCGCGGCACGGGGGTGAGGGTGCTGGACACGCGCAAGACGACCCCCGGCCTGCGCGCGCTGGAGAAGGCCGCGGTGGCGGCGGGTGGCGCGAGCAACCACCGCGCGGGTCTATACGACGCGATCCTGATCAAGGAGAACCACGTCGCAGCCGCCGGCGGCATCCCGCAGGCGATCGAGCGCGCTCGCGCGGCGGCCCCCGAGCTGGCGGGCACGCTGCAGGTGGAGGTGCGCAACCCGCGTGATATCGACGAGGCGCTCGGGGCGGGCGCGCCGCGCCTGCTACTGGACAACATGGATGAGTGGCAGCTGCGCGCTGCCGTCGCCCAGGTGGCCGGCCGCGCACAGCTCGAGGCCAGCGGTGGCGTGACCCTGCAGACGCTCGGGCCGCTTGCGGCTACGGGGGTAGAATGGATCTCGATGGGTGCTCTCACGCACTCAGCGCCCGCCCTCGACCTCTCGCTCGTCATGGAGGCACAGCCATGAACCTTCCCATGGCCCCAACCCTGCCGATGGCTCCCTCACAGGCCGGAGCGCCCGTCCTAACGCCGCAGGAGATCGTCGAGCTCAAGGCGGAAGTGCGCGAGCTGGCTGCCGCGCGGCGCGCGGTGATCCTGGCCCACAACTACCAGGTGCCCGAGGTGCAGGATGTAGCCGACTACGTCGGCGACTCGCTCGGCCTCTCGCGCCGGGCCGCCGCGGCGGATGATGTGGAGACGATCGTGTTCTGCGGCGTGCACTTCATGGCCGAGACCGCGTCGATCCTGTGTCCTGAGAAGACCGTGCTGATCCCGGACCTCGACGCTGGCTGCTCGCTGGCGGCGTCGATCGACGCACAGCAGCTGGCCGACTGGCGGGCCGAGTATCCGCGGGGCGTGGTCGTGATGTACGTCAACACCACCGCCGAGGTCAAGGCGCTGACCGACTACTGCTGCACGTCGGCCAATGCGGTGGACGTGGTGCGCCACATCTACGACACGCACGGGCCCGACACAGAGATCCTGTTCGGCCCGGACATGTGGCTGGGCTCCTACGTTGAGAAGGAGCTCGGACGGCGCATGCACGTGTGGGACGGGGAGTGCCACGTGCACGCGGGCATCCGCCCGGCGGATATCGAGGCCACCCGCGCCGCCCACCCCGGCGCGGACTTCCTGATCCACCCCGAGTGCGGCTGCTCGACCAGCGTGATGGAGTACGTGGCAGCGGGCGACATCTCGGCGCAGGGCGTGCACATCCTGTCCACAGGAGGGATGCTCAAATATGCAAAGGACGCCGAGCGCGAGCACAAGGGAAGCCAGGCGGTCGTGGCCACCGAGGTCGGCATGCTCTACCCCCTGCAGATGGCCGCTCCGGACGTCGAGTTCATCGCAGCGAACGCAGAGGCGTCGTGCGTCTACATGAAGATGATCACGCTGCCCAAGCTCCGCGACGCGCTGCGCGACATGAAGTTCGAGGTGCGCGTGCCCGAGGAGATCGCCGCCTTGGCGCGGGTGCCGATCGACCGCATGGTCGCGCTCGGCTGAGGTCATCGACGTAGCGAATACGCGAACATAAGCGCGATTGTTCGCTGATTCGCTAACATTGATCGGTGATGAACGCCAACAAGAAGGTCGCCGGCGAGTTGATTCGCAGAGTGCGCCAGGAGAGTGGCCTGAGCCAGGCTGAGCTCGCCCGTCGAGCGGGGATGCCCCGGTCTGTGCTGAGCGCCTACGAGCATGGTCATCGCCAGCCGGCGGTCGCCGCCCTCGCCCGTATCGCCGCTGCGGCTGGATTGGAGGTCGCGGTGGGGCCGGCCCGCGCGCGGCTGGACCTTGCTCGCGCAGGGAAGATCCTGGTGCAGGTGCTCGATCTGGCTGAGACGCTTCCGCAGCGGCCGCGCGGAGAGCTCGCCTATCCTGCGCTCGGTCGCCTCGCGGCATGAGCGTTCTCGCCAGCAGGCTGATCGCGATCCACGACGCGCTTTCAGCGGCCGGTCTTGCTCACGCGTTCGGCGGTGCGATCGCGCTTGCCTATTGCACCGAAGAGCCGCGAGGAACGCGCGATCTGGACGTGAACGTGTTCGTGCGTCGGGAGCTTGCAAAGGATGTCTTTGCAGCGCTTCCAGACGACGTCGCGCGCAGCTCGGGCGACCTCGAGACCACCGAAGCCGAGGGTCAGGTACGCCTGTGGTGGGAGGACACGCCAATCGACATCTTCCTCAACGTCCATCCGTTCCACGACGAGGCCGCAAAGGGGGTGCGAGAGGTACCGTTCTCGGGTCGCGTCGTTCCCGTGCTCGGCTGCACCGCTCTCGCCGTGTTCAAGGCGCTTCTGAGCCGAACCAAGGATTGGGCGGACATCGAGGAGATGGTCGAGACGGGCGAGATGAACCTCGCCGACGCGCTCGCGTGGGTGGCGCAGATTCTCGGCTCGGAGGCTCCCGCGACGGTACGGATGAGAGCGCTCGCCGGGCCGTCCCCGCGCGAGCTTCAGCGCGGGGCGCCGGCCACCGGCGGCCCGTCCGGCTGATCGCGGCCCGCTCGCTCATCGCGGCTGGAACGTGTGCTCCTCCCAGTCAGCGAATCGACGGAAGCCGATCGTCGCGTAGATCCGGTTCGAGGTCGGGTTGGCGAGATCGGTGAACAGCATGCACGTTCGCGCGCCCTCGGCGAGCGCGCGGCGTGCGGCCGCCGCGACGGCGCTGCTCGCGTAGCCGCGGCAGCGGCGCTCGGGTGGCGTATACACCGGTCCAACACGGACGGTCCCCGCGATCGCAGGGGACAGCACGAGCGTCGACACGGGGCCGTCATCGTCCCACACGAACTGCGCTCCGTCGGCAAGTCGCGCTGTGACCAGATACTCAGCTTCGCTGGATACGCTGACGCGGGCCTCGATCGCGAACGCGTTCTCCCAGACGATCAGCAGCTCTCGCTCGAGATCAGTCGCCGTCCGAAGCCGGCCCGGAGCAGGCCGAGGTGGATCGCTGACATCGGTGAGCGAGTGCATCGCGTCGCGCCTGCGGCAGTCGGAGCGCCCGCCCGTGCGGTCCCTCCAGGAAGCCGCGATCGCGCGCGCTGTGTCCGGGGGCCCGGTGACGCCGGGTACCTCCGGATCCTCCGACAGCCACTGGCCGACCAGCGCGTCGGCGTCCGCGTCGTCGAGGTCGCTCGCGAGCAGCGGCCACGGCGGTGTCCGCATTGCCGCCGCGCACAGCCGCCCGCGCCCGTCGATACCGCAGGCGAACAGCGGCGGGAGTGCAGCGAAGCGCCCGCGGCGCGCGCCTGCCAGCACGGTCGCGAGAACGTTCAGCTCGATCCGCGCGGCGAGAAATCGTTCAGCGCGAGCCGCAAAGTCCTCGATATCGCGTGTGAGAACGAACCGCACCGGCGCATAACCGCTGATCGGCGCAGGCTCAGAACTCGTCCGCGGCATGCGGACCCACACACGCCACCGCGAGCTTGTCCGCGACGCCGGCGGCCACCTCCCTCACCTCGGCGTAGGTGACCGCGTCGAGCGCCGCGATCGCGGCGTCGGGGTCGATGTCCTCGCCGAACACGATCTTCTGGCCGGCCGCGTAGCGCGCGACGGGGCCCGAGTTCTCGAACGCCAGCACCAGCCGGCCGGCTGCGTACGCGCGCGCCCGCACCACCTCCTCCTCGGTGGGGCCGTCCGTGCGCAGCTCGTCCACGATCTCACGCATGCGCGTGTACGCCTCCACGCACTTCGCCGACTCCAGGCCCGATCCGAGCTGCAGTACAGGGACGTCCGCGAACACGTGGTCGAGCGCGTACACCGAGTAGCACAGGCCGCGCTTCTCGCGGATCTCCTCGAACAGGCGCGAGCCCATCGAACCCCCGAGCAGCGTCGAGTAGATCGACAGAGCCGCGCGTTCGCGCACGTCCGAGACGGTCACATCCGGACGGTAGATCATCCGCAGGTGCGACTGGTTGGTGTCACGCTCGTCCACCAGCGTCTGCGGCGCGAAGTCCGGCGCCGGCACGTACGACTCGGGCTCGGGCAGCGAGGGGAAGCGCGCGAAGCGCTCTTGCAGCTCCTCCTCGTCGGGCACGTGCGCGAGGTTTCCCGCCAGGAACGCTCCGCCACGCGCGCCCGCCCAGCGTCGCTCGCGGAACGCCACGATCCCCTCGCGCGTGAAGCTGCGGAGGTTCTCCTCCGGGCCGAGCACCGTCCGCCCCAGCGGGTGGTCGCCGAAGGCGGCCCGGTCGATCAGGTACTCGGCGACCGTCGACGGCTGGTCGTAGGCGCGGTTGATCTCCTGGATCACCACGCCGCGCTCGCGGTCGAGCTCGTCCGCGTCAAGGCGCGGGCGGCCCACGAAGTCGCTTAGCAGGTCGATCGCCTGCGGCGCGCTCTCGGCGCGCACCGTGATGTGGAACGCCACCAGGTCGTGGCTGGTGTACGCGTTCAGCACGCCACCCAGCCGCTCCGCCGTCTCGTTGACGTCCTTGTACGTCGGGTAGGCCTCGCCGCCCTTGAACACCAGGTGCTCGAGGAAGTGAGCCATCCCGTTCTCCTGCGCACGCTCGTTGCGCGCTCCCGCGTCGAACGCCACCAGCACCGTCAGCGCGCGCGTGCCCGGCAGCTCGATCCGGTACACCGGCAGCCCGTTCGCCGGGACAGTGCTCACGCTCACGTTCGCCATGGCCCAACCCTAGAGCGTTCTCCCCGCTCCCGCGGGCGGGCGTCCCCGACAGGGCGCCCGCAGCGGCGTCTGGGCGGTGCGCCTGCACTACGCTTGCGCCGAGCCCATGTCCCCCTCTCGTCGACAGCCGATCTCCACCGCGCTCGCGCTGCTGCTCCCGGTCCTGCTCGTCGTCGGCCTGTGGCTGGGCGGGCATCCAGAAGACCTGCCCACATTCGTGCGCAACGCGTTCGTCGCCGATCACCAGACGCAGGTGGTCGACGAAGCGATCAAGCGGATCGCTTCGGACTACTACCGGCCGATCTCCACCGGTCAGCTTTCCAACGCGTCGATCGCCGGTGTCGTCGCGAGCCTCAGCGACCGCTTCTCCCACTACCTCACCCCGAGCGAATACCGCGAATTCAACGCTCCGCCGCACTTCACCGGCATCGGCGTGTCCGTCGGCCCCGAACGCCGTGGGCTGACGATCGCACGGGTGTTCAACTCCTCGCCCGCCGCGCGCGCGGGGCTGATTCCGGGTGATCTGATCGTGGCGGTCAACGGACGCAAGCTCGAAGGTCTGTCCGCCGACACCGCCACCGAGCTGATCAAGGGGCTGCCGGGCACCGACGTCCAGCTCGGGATCGAACCAGCACGCGCTCGCAGCCCCCACCACAGGTCCCTCAGCACCGTCAAGATCACGCGCGCGGTCGTCGCCGAGCCGGTCGTGGAATCCGCCACCAGGACCGTTCACGGGATCAAGCTCGGCGTGGTCGCGCTCGCCATGTTCAGCCCGGGCGCACACGCGGAAGTGCGCGAAGCCGTCGAACACCAGCTGCACGCGGGCGCTCGCGGCATCGTGCTCGACCTGCGCAGCAACGGCGGCGGCCTGGTCGAGGAGGCGCAGCTGATCGCCAGCATCTTCATCCCCAACGGCACGATCGTCACAACGCGCGGGCGCACGCAGGCGACACAGGTGCTCGTCGCGACCGGAGGCGCGATCCCCACATCGATCCCGATGGTCGTGCTGGTCGACTCGAACACCGCCTCCTCCGCTGAGATCGTGACCGCCGCGCTGCAGGACCACCAGCGTGCGACGGTCATCGGCACGCACACATTCGGCAAGGGCGTCTACCAGGAGGAGCAGCCGCTGTCCAACGGCGGCGCACTCGACATCACCGTCGGCGAGTACTTCACGCCCAACGGGCGCAACCTCGGCGGCGGCGGCGTCAAGCAGGGCGCCGGCGTGAGCCCCGAAGTGCCCGTCCCAACGGGCGTCGACACCGCCCACGGCGTCGATGTGGCGCTCAGCACGCTCGCCGCAAAAGTGAAGTGAGCTCCCCCGCGCGCGGGTCTTCGATCACGGGCGCGGTGGTGGCGGTGCTCGAGCGACGCGGGCGCTTCCTGACCGCCGAGCCGCTGTTCCCGCAGCGCGATCTCGCCGGCGCACCGCCGCCACGCAGGGGCGCCGCGGCGCGTGTCACGCTCGGGCCCGCCCGCGCCCGCGGCGGCGGCCGCGGCAGGGTCCACGCAGCCGCAGGCGACCTGGTGCTCGTGCAGGCATCCGCGCGGGGGTCCGGCGCGCGCGTCGTGCGCGTGCTCGGTCGCCCCAACGTCGCCCGCGACGTGATCGAGGGGCTGCTGCTCGATCGCGGGCTCGCGCGGGGCTTCGACGCGGCCGTCGACAGCGAGGCGAAAGCCGCCGGCGAGCGCGTCAGGCGCACGCAGGCAGACAGGCGCGACCTACGCGCGCTGCCCACGTTCACGATCGACCCCGTCAGCGCCCGTGACTTCGACGACGCGATCTCCGCCGAGCCGATCGACGCGGGCGACATGGGCGGCAAGAGCGACATGGGCGGCAAGGGCGACATCGGCGGCAAGGGCGCCGCGGGCGGCAGCGGAGCGGCGGGCGCGATCCGGATCTGCGTGCATATCGCCGATGTCGCCGCGCACGTGCCCGAGGGCTCGCTCGTGGACCGCGAGGCCCGCAGGCGCGCCACCAGCGTGTACGCGCCCGGGGCGGTCGAGCCGATGCTGCCGCACGCCCTCTCCAGCGACGCCTGCTCGCTGGTGCCCGGCGAGGACCGCGCGGCGGTGACCGTCGAGCTGGAGCTGCACGGCGCGAGCGTCGTGCGCGCCGCCTTCTACCGATCGCTGATCCGCTCCGACGTGCGCCTGGACTACGAGCGTGTCGACCGCATCTTCGCCGGCAGGGAGTCCGCCGTGGAGCCGTGGCGGGCATCGCTGCGGGCCGCGCGCGAGGCAGCAGCGGCGCTGGCGCAGGAGCGCCAGCGGGGCGGCGCGCTCGTGCTCGACTCCGACGAGCCCGAGTTCGCGTTCGACGCGCACGGCAACGTCACCGACATCCTCGCGCGTGCGCACACGGAGTCCCATCGCCTGATCGAGCACCTGATGATCGCAGCCAACGAGGCCGTCGCCGGACTGCTCGCGCGGCGCGGCGTGCCGTGCCTGTATCGCGTGCACGAGCGCCCCGAGCCCGAGCGCATCGAGCGGCTCGTAGACCAGCTCGCCTCGTTGGAGGTGCCCACGCCGCCGCTGCCCGAGCGGATGTCCTCCTCGCAGGCGGCCGAGCTCCTGGGCGAGATCTCAAGGCGCGTCGAGCAGCACGTGCGCCGCACCGGCCGCGGTCGCCAGGCGTTGAGCTCGCTCGTGCTGCGCTCGCTCAAGCAGGCGTACTACTCGCCCAAGAACCTCGGCCACGCCGGCCTGCGCTCGCCCAGCTACTGCCACTTCACCTCGCCCATTCGCCGCTACCCCGACATCGTCTGCCACCGCGCGCTGCTGTCGGCGCTCGGCGCCAGCGAGCGCGCGCCCCGTGCCGGCGAGCTCGTCGAGCTCGGGGCGTGGACCTCCGAACGCGAGCGCGAGGCGACGGTCATCGAGCGCGACGCCGACGACATCGCGCGCTGCTTCGCGCTGCAGCGTGTGCTCTACGAGCACGGCTCAGAGCAAGTGTTCGCCGGCGAGGTCACCGGCCTGATCTCGGCCGGTGCGTTCGTCGCGTTCGCCACGCCTGCCACGGGCGAGGGCGAGGGCGAGGGCGAGGGCGTGGGCGCGGGGGAGGGCGAGGGGAAGGGCGCGGGCGAGGGCGTGGCGCCGCCGTTCGAGGGCATGCTGCCAGTGAGGCTGCTGCGTGCGCCCGCCCCGGCCAGCGCGCGCGCACGCGCACGCGACGGTGGCCGCTCGCGCCGGGGGGCGGCGCCCCGCGCGCCGGCGGCGACCGGGACGCTGAGCGCGAGTGGTGGGAGCTGAACGAGCAAGGCACGATCCTGCGGGGCGAGCGGACCGGCGCAGTACTGCGCCTCGGCGACAGCGTCGAGGTGCGCGTGGCTCGCGTCGACTCGATCCGCGGGCGCGTGGACCTCGTGCCCGCCACGTGACGGTCGCCGCGAACGCCGCAGCGGAGCCCGCAAGGGCGGAGCTCATCGATCATCGTCGCTAGGCTCGGACCGATGGCAAAGGGCAAGGCAAAGCGGAAGGTGGGGGCAGGCGATGTGGCGTCCAACCGCTACGCCTCCTACCGTTACGAGCTGATCGAGCGGCTGGAGTGCGGCATCGTGCTCGAGGGCACCGAGGTCAAGGCGTTGCGCACCTCCGGCGCGCAGCTGAAGGACGGCTACGCCGCGATCCGCGACCGCGAGCTGTGGCTGCACTCCGTTTACATCCCTCCCTACGCTCCCGCCTCCCGTGAAAACCACGAGCCCGAGCGTGCGCGCAAGCTGCTCCTGCACAGGCGCGAGCTCGACCGCATCGCCGCGCGCGCGCAGGAGCGTGGGCTGACGCTGGTGCCGACCCGCGTGTACTTCTCAGGCGCTCACGCCAAGGTCGAGATCGCGCTCGCGCGCGGCAAGGACCTGTACGACAAGCGCCAAGCGCTGCGCGAGCGCGATACCAAGCGCGATATCGAACGGGGGCTACGCGAAGCGCGCAGATAGGGCGTGGCTCGGGGTGTGGCTTGGGTGGCGCTCGGGTGTGGGTCGCATTTCCTTTTGCGAACGCTGTATAGCAATGGCTATACCGGGTTTCGTGGCGCGCGGGCGGTGTGGCTCAGATCGAGCCGAAGCTGTGGCCGCCGTAGACGAGGATGTGAGTCTCGTACATCCCGAACGCCAGCGCCACAATCAGCCCGATGTAAACGGCTCCCACCAGCACCCGGTGGCGCGGCGCCACACGGTAGTACGCCGCCTGCTCGAGCGAGCGGCTTTTGCGCTGCTGCCAGCGGCGCCACGTCTCCATGCCGCCGAACAGCAGGATGATCAGCAGGATCGGGTTGGGGAACTTGAACTCCAGCGCCACCAGCGCGCCAAAGCCCAGAAACCACATCCACGGCGCCATCGCCGCCATCGCCCGACCGCCGTCCAACGGCACCACCGGAAGCAGGTTGAACAGGTTGATCAGGAAGCCCACGTACGCCAGAGCCAGCAGGAACGAGCTGCCGGTGAGCGCGCCCACCACCGCCACAGCAGCCGCCGCCAGGCTGCCAAGAATTGGACCCGCAAGCCCCACGCGCGCCTCCGCCAGAGCGTTGTCGCCGAGCGACTTCGAGAAGATCGCCGCGCCCAGGAAGGGGATGAACATCGGCGTGCTCGCTTTGATCCCCTCGCGTCGGAGCGCGATCACGTGGCCCATCTCGTGCAGGAACAGCAGTGCCACGAACCCCGCCGCGAACTCCCAGCCCCAGAACAAGCTGTATGCCGCCACCGACACCAGTGCCGTGCCCGACGTCGTCAGCAGCTTTAGCTTGGGAAGCAGCAGCAGGAAGCCCTTGATCGCCGCGAAGAACTTCGCGATCGCCGCCACAATCGCCGCCAGCATGCTGCTGATCCGCTTGCGCAGGCCGCTGGCCGCTCCTCGAACGGCCGGGCGCGCTGCGCTCGACTCCTCGCCGAAGGGGTTGTTGGCGGCGTGTGGCTCAGACGTGAGCGTCGCCGCCGCCGCGACCTTCGCTTCCGGCACCACCGACGCTGCCGGCAGCAGAGGCGTGGGCGTGGACAGGGTGAGCTCTCGATTGTCCATCACCACATTGTGGCAGCACTTCTAAGCCCTGCCTCAACGGCCACCGCACGGCGTGCGTACGCGAGAACTCGGCGCTCGCGGCAACGCTCCGCCGGCGCCAAACGTATTTTCTCGGAACATGCGGAATCACACGTCCACCGGGCTTGCAAACGGCGGGGGTGCCAGCTACGTTCAATCCAGACGCGGGACCGAGCCGCAAAGAGCGAGGCCACTGAGGTGTGAGGCCGCGCCGCCCACAGGAACGGCCTTCGGGCTAGACCAAATGGGCTCCTCCGGCGGCTTGGAACCGCGTCACTTTGTGTCCGCGCCCGCCTCACCCGGTTTTCCGCGCGCGGCTGCCGCGGCGGTACACTGTACGAGCAACTCATCCCCGGGGACGACAGGCTTCGACGTGGTCGGCTCGTGGGGGTGGTGGCGAGTCGAGGTCCCGGGAGGCCTCGCTAAACACCCGGGAAAAAATAAGTGCGGATACTTTTCACGAGTATCCCCTCGCCGCTTAGTCAATAGCTAAGCCGTGAGGTCTCGGGCCCCGCTTGCCTGCGGCGGGGAAGGCCGGGATCAGAAAGCAGGCTCACCCGGTGCGGTCCGCCTCCGCCAAGCCAGGGAAGCTCAAGGAGGCTGGTCCCCCGCAACCCCGCCGGCGAGGCGAGCAGGGGATGAGATCAGAGCGCCGGCTACGCTCGTAGAAGCCACTCACACGCGATTACGGACGTGGGTTCAATTCCCACCGTCTCCACTAAAAATCAAAGAAAGCCCTGCAAATCGACAATGTTTCGTAAGCGTTCAGTCCTTGGTTCCAGTGGGCCGTGGATGGCACCTCAGGCGAGCGCCGGGCGCGGGTCGCCGCGGGCCTGGGCTGTGAACAGCTCGACCAGGTAGGCAAATAGCGAGCGGCGCTGAAGACGACAGGTGACCGAGGCCGAGAGGATGCGCTCGATGAAGCGCTCGCCGTCATCCGAGCGGGTACCGTGGGAGAGCTTGCGATAGATGACTGGGCCGCGGAGTGAGCGCTCGGCGGCGTTGTTGGTGGGCTCGACGCCCTCGACGGTCACGAACGTAAAGAGCGCCGGCCAGATCTTGAGCAGGTTGGCCGCGAAGCGCCGGTGAAGACGAGTGCGCTTGCTCTTGCGCGCGGCGTGCTCGAGCAGCTCGAGCAGCTCGGCCTGGATCGGCTCCATCTCGCATGCAAGCCGCGCGCGGTCCCGGTGCTCGCCAAAGGCGCCCCAGGCCGTAAACAGCCGCTCGGTGAGCGCAAGGCCGGCCTCACCGAAGGCTTTCTGCAGCGCGAGTCCCTCGGCGTGGCGGCGAAAGTCGCGATAGACGTGCTGCCAGCAGACCTGACGGCAGCAGGGGTCAAGGTGGTCGTAGGCCCACCAACGATCCGAGCACGCGATCCCTTCGAAGTCCTTGCCGATCAACTCCTCCAGACGGTCGCGATGGCGGTCCTCTGCGACTCGGAAGATCGCCGCCTCAGGCGTCGTCGCGGTCCACAACGTGCGACCCTCGCCGGCGGTGTGCCAGCCGGTCTCGTCCAGATTCACCGCGGGCGATGAAAGCACCGCCTGAACGAGCTGCGCGTGCGGTGAGAGAAGCGCCGCTGCGGCGCGCTGACAGATCGCGTCGACCGCACCGACCGAGAGCCCGATCCCAAACAGCTCCCTTGCCAGCTCGGTCATGTCGCGGCGGGAGATGCGGTTGCGCGCGGTCATGCTCACGATCGCGGCCGCAAGCCGGGGACCGAAGGCCGAGCAGCCAATCTCATCGGGCAGCACCGCAGTCGTCTTTGCGGCGCAGCGCAGGCAGCGCAGGCGGTGCGTGCGGTGCTCGGTCAAGATCACGCTGGTCGGCGGCAGCTCGGCCACCTGGTGGCGCCCGAAGCGATGCGAGGGGACGCGCTCCTGCATGCCGAACTCGTGCCCGCACCCGTGGCAGGAGTCTGGATAGTGATCGACGATCTCATCGAGCTGGTCCTCCGGCGCGAGCTTTCGACCCGAGCCCCGATGACCAGGCTGCCCGCCCGCCTCGCGCAGCATCTCCTTGGCCTTGGCCCGAGCCTCCGCCCGGCGCTGCTGGCGTGTTGCCGGTGGATCCTGCGATGGCGGCTTTGAGCTGTTGCGCGAGCTCTCGCGGGTCTGCTCCTCAAGCTTGCGTACCCGCTCCTCAAGTCGCGCGTTGGCAACGGTCAGCTGCCCAAGCGCCTGCGCCAGCTCGAGGATGAAATCCACGCAGCGCTCTTTGCCAGCCTCATAGATCGCCTCCGCCTCACTACGCTCCACACCCCCAAGATTCGCCCCCGTTGAAGGCGCTCCTTGTTATGGAAACCAAAGACTGAACGGTTACAATGTTTCGCTGGCGTCGAGGATGACGGGGGGTACGATCCACGTGGTTCGCAGGGAGGGATCTGGCGGCACGGGGTTCGTCCCCATCTGCACCACATTGGGGATGTCGCCCATGAGGATGGTTCTGGCCCTCGAAAGGCCGCTCACACGACGTTGCTGGGGAGGCGGTGGGCTTAGTGCTCGTCGTCGAACACTTCGGTCAATGTGGCCTCTAGCTGGCTGATGTCCCAGTCTGTGTAGAGGTCGCCGGTGGTTCGGATTGAGGCGTGCCCGAGGAGCTTCTGTACTGCCTTGATGTTGCCGGTGGTGTCGAGCACTCGCTGGCCGGCGGTGTAGCGGGCCTTGTGCATCCGCTCGCCATTGGTCGTTCCCTCTGCCACGACGCCGGCCTTTGCGAGGCAGCGGTACCACCAGTCGTGTGCTGCGTGGTTGCTCATCGGTAGCTCAGGACGGTCGGCCGCATGGTCGCGGCCGGCCCGTCGGCGGGCGCACATGAGGTAGTGCTCGGGCCTGGCCTTGACGTTCTGGATATGGCGCTCGAGGTCTGTCCAGAACTTCGCATGGGGGATTGGGATCTGCCGGACCTTCTCGCCCTTCGTGAAGATGGTCACGCGCTGGCGCTGATGGTCGAAGTGCGTGAACTGGATGGTCTGGAGGGCACCCTTGCGTAGCCCGTAGTCGAGCAGCAACCGCAGGGCGATGCTGTCTCGCAGGGAGTCCTGGTTGCTGTTCAGGATCGCTCGGCGTTGCTCGTCGGAGTAGGTCGGTCGGTAGACATCTCCGCTGCGTGCCCTCTCGATCAGCACGGTCGGGTCACCGGTGAGGCGCCCGTGTTTGACCTGCCAGCGGAAGAAGTCCTTGATGATCGAGAGGTTTTTGTTGTAGGTGCGTGGTGCGCTCGCGCCCCACAGCGTCTCGAGGCAGTCTTCGAGTCGTTGCATGCCGGCCGGGGGCTCGAAGTCCCCTGGCTGCAGGTCCTCGCAATGCCGGACGAACTTCTCGAGGCAGAACTCGTATGAGCGGTAGCTGCTGTCGGTCAACCGCATGCGCTTGGTGCGCAGGTAGCGGGCGACCTCGTTGCCGATCGGTGTCATCTGGTAGCTCTTGTCGGCGCTCATGCGGGTCGCCTGAAGACGGTTAGCTGCGTTTTGTTTTGCTCTTGCTGGGAGTCTGGGCGAGGCGGCTCGCGGCGGCGGTTTTCCCGGTTCGCGCCACTTTGGTGGCGCGAGGCTTTTTCCGACTAGCGGCCACTGCTCGCGTGCGCTGTCTCCGCATCGTCGCTGCGTCGCCCACCTTGAGGGCGACCGTCTCCTCTGGAAATGCGGCTCGGACCTCCAGTTGGCCGCCCAAGGCCTCGACGTAGCGACTGAGTGTCGACAGCCGCACGTCGGCCTCGCCGCGCTCGATCTGTGAGACGTTCTCTTGCGTGACGTCGAGTCGGTCTGCGACGACAGCCTGCGTCAGGTCGAGCTTGCGACGGAGCTCGCCAAGCATCTCCTGCTTGTGCTCCTCGACCCGAGCACGACGAGTCGGGTCAGCATCGATCTGCTTGCGCAGATCGCCAAATCTTTTGGGACGTCGTGTCGTTTTGGCCCTCGTCATGGGATTGCTCCTTCGTCGCGAAGCGTTTGAAGATGCTCGTCATAGAGCTGGTCAGCTTGTGGGATCGCCTCGGCGTACCAGCTGCGCCACCGTTGGCTCTTGTCGCCGCCCAACAGCAGGATTGCCATTCGACGCGGGTCGAAGGCGAACAGCACGCGCATGTGTCCGCCGCGTGGGCGCAGCTCCTTCATGTTTGGATGGCGAGAGCCCTGAAGCGTGTCCACGAGAGGACGACCAAGCGCGGGCCCGCCCGTCTCCAGCAGCTCGACAGCGGCCGTGACCCGGTCCTGCTCCTCCGCGCTGAGCTCGTCCCACCAAGATCCAAACGTGTCGGTGTACTCGACTTCCCACACGCGCCTAGTATAAAGATTAGCTTGTAGAAGTCAAGACTTATGGTCGGCGGTAGCCCGTCGTCTTGCCGCGGCGTCCGTGATGCAGCAGTAGCGGCTGTCACGGATAGCTCGCCATCTGGGTGCGGGATAGGCTGGTGTGCGTGCTTCTGATCGAGAGTCTGCTGGCTGGCAAGGCCGTCGATTTCGCCTTCGATGGCGTCGCGGGAGCGTTGAAGGGGTTCTTTAAGGAGGACGATCTTGGTCGACTGTTGCTGCTCCTGTGTGCGGACTACGGGGAGGAGACAGAACTCGGGCGTGACGTGTTCTTCTCTTGGCGAACTCAGGATGAGCTGGCCGATGCGCTCGGCGATGTTCTCGCGGGTACTCGTGGCGGAGCGGCGGGCGAACTGGAGGAGTTGGCACGCCTGATTGAACCCCGCTTGGTCAGGACGCCAGACGAGGGCAGGGCGGAGATGGCGGCTCGCCTGGCCCATGCGGCTGTGCAGGCGGCGCCTCTCGCTGTTGGCGGCGCGGCAGCGCGCCTGATGGTCAATCGGTTCGAGGCTGGTCAGCGGATGGTCATCGAAGCCATCGGCGGGAAGGCTGAGGCGGGCGGTACTCGCAGTCTTGCGGCGGCGCTCGTCGTTGGGCCGCTCCGGCAGATCGATGCCGAGGCGGATGTGCAGGAGGCCGAGCGTTTGGCTCAGACGGACGCAGTCGTGGAGGCCGCGCACAAGCTCCTCGCCGTCGTAGATCGCCTGAACGCAGAGGGCCTACAGATAGCTGCGGAGGCGCTCACAGAACGTTCGGGTGCGCTGCTCGCGGGGGGCGGGGAGCGTGAGGCGGCGGTCGACCTGCTCGTCGGGATAGTGGAAGCTCGTGCGGATCGTGGCGCCAGATGGGCCGCGCAGTCGACGCTCGCCATCGTCGAGCCCTTGGTCGAAGAGGATGGATGGATCGTTCCGGCGCTGCAGGCCCGGATTGCCTGGCCGGAGATCGGCGTCGCTGCGCTTGAGCCGTTGAGCGCTGCGGTGCAGGCCAGTCGAGGGAGAGCAGATCATCCGAGGTGGTTGAGTGCCTACACGGCGCTGCTGATTCTCTTTGGCGACACGGAGCCGGTGATCGATGCCACGGAGGAGGTCTGCTCGACGCCCCGGATGCCGGGCGCGAGGATCGCTGTCGAGCTCGACCGACTCGACGCATTGGATGCGAGAGAGGACGAGAGGGCGGCGGAGGGCTGGCTCGACGTTTTGCGCTGGGTCGATCGCGAAGGGCGGCACGAGGAACGCGGCCTAGCCTGGCAGCGACGAGGCCTCGCGCTGGCCCGCCGCGAGCGGGTTGCAGATGCCGAGGACGCGTATCGGCGGGCGATCGAGGCTTGGGCAGTGGTGCCCGGGTACGAGGAGCAGGCGGCCGACGCATTCCTATCCCTTCACGGCGCCCATATGGTCAATGGGAAGCTCGAAATACCTGACGCTGAGTTGCGTCCTCTCGCGGTTAGCCTCCGGGGCAGCTCAAGCGCTCCGGTGGCACTGGCGGATCGGATCATCGCGGAAGGAATGAGCCATCGCCTAACCGGGAGCTTGCCAGAGGCGATGTACAGCTACTGGATCGCCTATGCGATCCAGCGTCGCTCGGGCAGTCTTGTCGGGATGCTTTCCAGCGCCGCGGTCCTGGCCGAGCTCTACGCCCATGCCGGCCAGCCGCAACAGGCGATGCTGCTGTACGTGTCCGCAGGGAACGGCAAGTCTGCCGCCGCCGTGTTGGACCGGGTGTATCCGCCGGGCGAACTCGCTCACGCGTTGAATCTCAATGTGCCGCGTTGGGAGCGTGCGGCGGCCTACCACGTCATTGCCCAGCACGGGGCGTCACTTCCCGCGGCATACGTCGAGGAGAACGGCGCCACGATCCTCGAGGAGGCTCGGAAAGATCCGGGTCACCTCTTCGCTCCCGAGCCGGCGTATGGAGCGAGAAAGGCTTTGGCGGCTGTGCTCTTCGCGCTGCCAGATGCCATCCAAGAGGAGGCGGTGGCTCAGCTCCGCACGCAGCTTGAGGGCAACTCGATCGACGTCATCCAGGCGAGCGCCCGGGCGCTGATCCTTGCAACGAACGCAGGGCTGACGGACGCTACGGCGGAGCTCCTCGAGATCTTCCTCGGCGACCCCTACAACCTCGGGATTTCGCCAATGTGGATCGCCGAGCGCGCGACTGAGGATGCGGCAGTCGTGGCACGTATCAGGAGGCAAGCTGATGAAGGTCATCAAGGAGCCCTCGAGGCACTGGCGGTCGCAGATCTGATTGGCGACGACGAC